>JBBRQN010000035.1:0-7162 GCA_038226305.1 Caulobacterales bacterium | reverse complement strand
TGGCTCCAGCGCCAGTCGTCTCCCGGCAGGGGCTCGGTACGGAACACGTCGAGCACGGCGAAAGCCAAGCGCCCGTCATCCAGCGCCGCCTTCAGGGCCTCGTCCACCACAAGCTCGCCGCGACCCACGTTGATCAGGATCGCGCCGGGCTTCAGCGAACTCAGGAAGGCCTCGTCGATCATGTCCCTGGTCTCGTCGGTGAGGGCGGGGGCCAGCACCACCACGTCCACGTCCGGCAGGACGGCTGGCAGGCCGTCCGCGGCGATCACGGCGTCGACCAGCGGGTCGTCGCCCGCACGCCGCCGCACCGCCGTCACCTTCGCGCCGAACGGCTTCAGCCGCGCCGCCACTTCGCGCCCGATGTTGCCGAAGCCGACCAAGAGCCAGTGCGTATCCGCCACCTCGCGGAAAGGGATGCGCCGCCAGTCGCGCTCCCCTTGAGCCTTCCGGTGCTCGCCGATGGGGTGCAGCAGCGAGAGGGCGTGGGCCAGGACGTATTCGGCGATGGCGGGGGCCTGGGCGTCGCTCTTGGTGATCCGCAGGCCCTTCTGCATCACCATCCGGAAGGCGGGGCTGTCGAGCCCAGCGGAGAAGCTCTGCATCCACTCGCCCCCCTCGCCCTTCAGAAGCGCGCCAAAGAACGCCGGTGCGCCCCCGTCGGCGTAGAGGTCGAGGCTGAACCAGAACGCTTTGGGCGAGGCGTCGGGCGGGTCGATCACGCCCTCGGTGGAGACGGTGGCCACGGTCACGCCGTCCGGCAGGCGGTCGCGCACCCGGGCGTGGGCCTTCTGCGACATCAGCACCTGGACCATGTGAGTCTCTCCCGGCCTTTGCGGCGCGCCGCCGCCTGCCTTAGAAGCTCCAACCCATGAGCGACACCCCCACCGCCCCCCTGCCTGACCGCCTCTCGGTCAATCCGAAGAGCCCCTATTACGACGCCGACCTTCTGACCCGCGGCGTGGGCATCCGCTTCAAGGGCGAGGACAAGACCAACGTGGACGAATACTGCGTCTCCGAAGGCTGGGTGCGGCTGACGGTGGGCAACCGCGTGGACCGCAAGGGCGACGCGCTCACCGTGAAGCTGCAGGGCCCCGTCGAGCCCTACCTGCGCGACGAGGGCTGAGGCTCCTTCTCACCGATCCGCGGCAAGCCGCACGATCGCGCCGTTCTTGTCGTCGCAGACCCAGATCGAGCCGTCGGGCGACACCGCCATCCCCGCCGGGGCGCCGCGGGGCCGGGTGCCCAGCACCTTGTCCCAGCGCGTGGTGAGCACCTGCGGTTCGGCTGCCGGCGACACGCCGTAAGCCACCCGCGTGAGCCCGCCGCCGGGCACATAGGCGTCATATCGCGCGCGCGCCTTCCGCACCGGCAGGCCGTCCGACCCCGTATCGAACGCCACCACCCGCGCGCCGGGGGAGCGGTAGCCGCGCCACGTCATCAGAAGCTTGCCGTCGAGAGCGGGGAACATAGGGCCTCGATACCAGGCCATCGCGATGGGCGCGGTGTGCGGCGGCAGGAGGATCAGGGGCTTGATCGCCGCCGGTCCCTTGCAGTCCATTGGCGGGGCGGCTGCAAAGGCGGGCGTGGTGACGCCCCCGTCCATGCAGTAGGGCCAGCCGTAGAAGCCGCCGGGCCGTATGAGGTTGATCTCGTCATGGGGGCTCAGCGGGTCGTCGATGTCGATGGAGTTCTCGCCCTGTAGCACCGCACCGGAAGAGGCCACCCCCAGCGCGACGGAGTTGCGAAGGCCTGAGGCGTAGACGGTGAACTTCGCGTCCCACTTGCCACCGCCGAGGTAGGCGTAGCGGCGCAGGCCCGCCCGTGGGTCGGGGCCGGAGAGCTCTACGCAGCGCCCGTCCGGCGATCGGTGGTCGGGCTCGGCGCAGGCATCCGAAGCGGCCCCCACGTCCACGATCATCGCCCCATCGGGAAGGAAGACGAAGGCCGACAGGGGGTGGCGGTTATCGTGCAGCTGGTTGTTCGGCAGGCCTTCGACCATGGGCTCGACAGTCTTCGCAGGGTCGGCGGCATCGGGATCGAAGCGAATGATCCGGCTCATTTCGCCGACGTAGATCCGCCCGTCCGGCCCCATGGCCACCGTGTGCGGCATCGACAGGTGATCCACGAGCCGGGTGAGCTGCGTCGCCTGCCCGGGCGCCCAGCGCAGCCGCCAGATCACGCCGCGGCCGGGGCGCCAGTCGCCGAGATCGGTCACCAGCCAGTCGCGACCGGCCGCGTCGATCGGCAGGAGCGAGCGGGGCATGCGCAGGCCCCGTTGGCGGAAGTGGTCGGGCTCGGGCGCTGCCACGATCCCGGCGCACATGCCGGGGGCGGTGCCGATGGGGGCGCGGGGGAGGCCTGCGCAGGTGGAGCCGTCGAGCCGGTACTCCTTGTCCTTGCCCGGAGCGGTGGCGGATGCAGCCGGAAGCGCCGTCGCCAGCGCGCCGCAAATCGCCACGCCGAAAAGGAAACCGCGCCCGTTCATCAGCCAACCTCCTTAAGGCCGTCTTCAGCCAACGCACCGATCCTGCGGCAAGCTCCCGGCCGGAGGAAGCCTTGCCCTCGCGCGATCCCCTGATGCTCGACGCGACCGCCCAGCTGCAGCTGCTGCATGCCGGGCGCATCGGGGCGCTGGAACTCCTGGAAGCGCACATGTCGCGCGCCCGCAGCCGCGCCGACCTGAACGCCGTCATCCGCCTCGACACCCAGGGCGCCCGCACCCGCGCCCAGGGCTTCGACGAGCGCCGCACCGCCTTCGTGGCGGCGGGGGGCGACATCCGCGAGCTCGCCGCCCTCGAAGGTCTGCCCATGACGGTGAAAGACACCTTCGACGTGGATGGCCTGCCCGCCTCCGCCGGGTTGAAATCGCTCAGCACACGGCCGGCCGGAGACGCCGACGTTGTGGGGCGGGTGCGCACCGCCGGGGCCAACGTCTGGGGCAAGACCAACGTGCCCGTGATGGCCGCCGACTGGCAGACCTCCAACCGCGACTACGGCACCACCAACAACCCGTGGGATCTGACCCGCACCCCCGGTGGCTCGTCAGGCGGTGCCGCCGCGGCCCTGGCGGCGGGGATCACGCCCCTGGAGATCGGATCGGACATCGGCGGGAGCTTGCGCGTGCCCGCCGCCTTCTGCGGAGTGTTCAGCCACAAGCCCACCTTCGGCCTCGTTTCGCAGCGGGGGCATGTGCCGCCCCAGCCCGGCTGGGTGGCGGAGCGAGACCTGAACGTCATCGGGCCGATGGCCAGGTCGGCGCGAGACCTGCGGATGCTGCTGGCGATCCTGTCTCAGGCGCCCATCGCGGCGCATGCCCCGTCCGCCAACCTGGTGGGGCTGAAGGTCGGCCTGTGGATCGACGAGCCCGCCTTCCACCTCGATCCGCAAGTGCGTGCCCGGGTGCTGGGCTTCGCCTCGGCCCTGGCCGCGGAGGGCGCGCACGTGACGCCGCTGCAGGCCCCCCTGCACGTGGGCGAGCTTCTCGACGTGTACCAGACGCTCCTCATGTCGGTGGCGGCGACAGACTTTCCGCCCCGGCAGCGCGCGCGAACCCGGCGACTGCGCGGGTGGGCCAAGGCGCTCTCGAGCCTCGGCATGACACCCCCGTGGGCCTCGACCGTCCTGGCCTGCACCACCAGCCACGCCGAGTGGCTGGAGGCCGACAACTCTCGGGCCGTGATGCGTGAAGCGGTAGGCGGGGTGTTCGCCCTGCACGACGTGATCGTGGCTCCGGTCGCTCCGGTGGCCGCCTTCCCGCACGACCTGCGCCCCTATGAGCGACGCAGCCTGCGCATGAGCGACGGCGCCCGCATTCCCTACGGCGCCATGACCCAGTGGATCGCGCTGGCGACCGCCCTGGGCCTGCCCGCCACCACCGTGCCCATCGGCATCTGTGCCGAGAAGCTGCCCGTGGGGGTGCAGATCATCGGCCCGGCGGGGGGCGACTCCCGCACCCTGTCCGTCGCCCAGGCCATCGAGGAGCACATCGGCGGCTTCGCGGCCCCGCCGCCCCTGAAGCCGGACGCAGACTAGTCCACCTCCACCCGCGCGTCGTAGGCGGCGAAGGTGGCCATGGTCAGGATGTGGCTGACGCTGGCTTGCAGGCGGGCGATCTGCACCGGCTTGCTCAAGCCCACGAGCAACGGCCCCAGGAGCGTCGCCCCGCCCAGCAGCTGCACGAGCTTGGTGGAGATCGCCGCCGAGTGGATCGCAGGCATCACCAGCACGTTCGCGGGCCCGGTGAGGCGCACGAAGGGGAAAGCCCCCCGGCGCTCGGGGTCCAACGCGATCTCCGGCGGCATCTCGCCCTCGTATTCGAAGTCGATGTCGGTTCGCGCATCCATCATCGCCACGGCCTGGCGCACCTTCTCGCCCCGCTCTCCCCTCGGGTTGCCGAAGGTGGAGTAGCTGAGGAACGCCACCCGGGGCTCATGCCCGAGGCGCCGTACGGCGTGGGCGGCTTCCACCGCGATCTCCACCAGATCCTCGCTCGTGGGCATTTCGGTGACGGCGGTATCCGCCACAAAGAGGGTGCGTCCCGCCGAGAGCAGCACCGACAGGCCGATCACCCGCCCGCCCGGCACGGGGTCGATCACCCTCTGCACCTCCGTCAGAGACACGTCGAACGAGCGGGTCACACCCGTCACCATTCCGTCGGCCCGGCCGGTGGCGACCATGGCGGCGGCGAAGCTGTTCCTGTCCTGGTTGATCAGCCGCTGGGCGTCCCGCACCAGGAAGCCCTCCCGCTGCAGTCGGCCGTAGAGCAGGTCCACGTACTCCGGGTTGTGGTCGGAGAGCCGGGCGTTGACGATCTCCAGCTCCACCTTGGCCGGATCGAGGCCCACAGCGCGCATGTTGGTGTGGACGAGCTCCTCCCGCCCGCAGAGCACGGGGGTGCCCAGCCCCTGCGTCTGGAAGGCATAGGCGGCGCGGATCACGCTCGGCTCCTCGCCCTCGGCGAAGACGATGCGCTTCTTCGGGCCGCCCTGAACCGTGCCGGTAATCTTCTGCAGGAAGGCGGCGGTGGGATCGACGCGCTGGGCCAGCGCCTGGCGATAGGCGTCCATGTCGGCGATGGGCTTTCGCGCCACCCCCGTATCCATTGCCGCCTGGGCGATGAAGGGGGGGATGTACCAGATCAGCCGGGGATCGAAGGGCGTGGGGATGATGTAGTCCGGCCCGAAGCGGAGCGACCGCCCCGAATAGGCCGCCGCCACCTCGTCAGGCACATCCTCCCGGGCCAGCGCCGCCAGCGCGTTCGCGCAGGCGATCTTCATCTCCATGTTCACGCCCCGCGCCCGCACATCGAGAGCGCCGCGGAAGATGTAGGGAAAGCCCAGAACGTTGTTGACCTGGTTCACGTAGTCGCTGCGCCCGGTGGCGACGATGGCGTCCTTGCGCACGCTCAGCACCTCTTCCGGCGTGATCTCCGGGTCGGGGTTGGCCATGGCGAAGATGATCGGCTTCTTGGCCATCGTCGCCACGAGCTCAGGGGTGAGCGCGCCCTTCACCGACAGGCCGATGAAGACGTCCGCGCCCACCAGAGCCTCCGCCAGCGTGCGGTGCGGCGTGTCGGTGGCGTGGGCCGACTTCCACTGGTTCATGTCCTCGGTGCGCCCGCGCCAGAGCACGCCCTTGCGATCCACCGCGATCACGTTGGCGGGGGTGACGCCCATCGCCTTGATGAGCTCCAGCGTGGCGATGCCCGCGGCCCCGGGGCCGTTGAGCACCACCTTCACGTCGGCGATCTTGCGGCCGGTGACGAGGCAGGCGTTGATCAGCCCGGCGGCGCAGATGATGGCGGTGCCGTGCTGGTCGTCGTGGAACACCGGGATGTCCAGGAGCTCCTGGCAGCGCTGCTCGATGATGAAGCACTCGGGGCTTTTGATGTCCTCGAGGTTGATGCCGCCGAAGGTGGCGCCGATGGCGCGCACCACGGTGATGATCTCCTCGGCGTCCTTCGAGTCGACCTCGATGTCGATGGAGTCCACGTCGGCGAAGCGTTTGAAGAGGACGCTCTTGCCCTCCATCACGGGCTTCGCGGCCAGGGGGCCGAGGTCGCCCAGCCCCAGGATCGCCGTGCCGTTGGTGATCACCGCCACGAGGTTGCCCTTGGAGGTGTAGTCGTAGGCCAGCTCGGGGTTCGCCGCGATCGCCAGCACGGGCACGGCCACCCCGGGGGAGTAGGCGAGGCTGAGGTCGCGCTGCGTCGCCATCGGCTTGGTGGCGTGAACGCCGATCTTGCCGGGGGTGGGCTTGGCGTGGAAGGCCAGGGCCTCCTCGTCGGTGAACGTCTGCTTTTCGTCATCGATCATGGCCTGCGTTCTAGCGAGGGCGGACGACGGAGGCGACCCGCCCCATCCGATTTTGGCGCTGATTGCGGAAAACGCCGACCCACGGCCTTTCGGACAGGCGTGCGGGACGACCCTCTCCCCGCGGGAGAGGCCACCCGCCGCCCCTAGCCCTTCTGCAGCGCCCCGGCAGACGCCCTCGCCGTCGAAGCTTCCGCCACCGCGGCCCACAGGTCGGCCACCTCCTGCGCGGCGAGCGAAGCGGGATCGACCTCCTCGGCGGAGCGGCCCTGGTCCATCGCCTGGGAGTGGATGGCGCGCAGCCGCAGGATCGTGGGGGCGATCGGCAGGCGGATGAGCTTCAGGGCCTCCAGCGTGCGCTGGATACCCGTAGGCTCCACCCCCTGCCGGGCGGAGGGGGCCTGGTTGAGCACGACGAGCCCCGGCTTCTGCAGCTGGCGGATCACCCGGCTGGTGTTCACGGCGGCCGCCAGATCCATGTAGGCGGGGCGCAGCACCATGAGCGCCAGGTCGCAGATCGCCACCGCCTGTGCCGTCTCCTCCTCGTTGGCGGCGGGGGTGTCGATGATCATCACGTCGATCCCGGATCGCTCCGACGCCACCTGCAGGGCGAAGAGCTTGGACCCGCAAGAAGGAAGCGCGGTGGGCCCCTCGTCCCGCCGGTTCTTCAGGACGTCGAGGCAGGAGCGCTGAGGATCTGTGTCGGCGATCAGGGTGCGATAGCCCCGCCGCCAGAACCCGACGGCCAGCTGCAGCGCCACCGTCGACTTACCGGCCCCGCCCTTGCGGCTCACGACGGCAATGGTGTGCATGGCGGTCTCGCAGAAGGGCGCGTGAACCGACAATGCGCG
>JBBRQN010000034.1:0-7365 GCA_038226305.1 Caulobacterales bacterium | reverse complement strand
GAGCACCTGCGACAGAACATGCAGGCGGCGGCGATTTCGCTGTCGCCCGAGATCATGGCTTTGCTCGATACTATCGGAGCCTCCGAAGCGGTGGCCTGAGGCGCGGCTTGCGCTAGGGTCGGCGCTCGTCGCCGGAGACCCGTCATGACCACCCGCAGAGCCCTTCTGGCCAGCGCCGCCGCGCTCTCGGCCTCGCCCACCCTCGCACGGGCGCAGGCCGCGGCGAAGACGCCCACCCCGCTTCGCAGCCTCCTCGACCGGTTCGCCCAGGAAGACCTCGACCGCTCGCCCGAGCAGGTGACCTCGCTCGGCCTCGACAAGGGCGCGCGAGCCAAACAGAAGAGCCTCCTGTCAGATGGGTCGCTGGCCGAGCAGGCGCGGGACAGGGCCCGGGTCGAGGTCGATCTGAAGCGGCTGAAAGCCGTCGGCCGCGCCGGCCTCTCAGATGCCGAAACCGTGGATTACGACGTGGCCGAATACGGCCTCGCCCGGGCGCAGGCGTTCAACCGGCAGTTCACCTGGGCAGGCTCGCCCTACGTCCTGTCGCAGCGGGCGGGCGTCTACGTGGACATCCCGGACTTCCTCGACAGCGACCACGTGATCGAAACGGCCGACGACGCCCACGCCTACCTCGCCCGCCTGAACGGCTTCGCAACGGCCCTGGACCAGGACAGCGAAAGCGCCCGCCACGACGCCGCCCTGGGCGTCACGCCCCCCGCCTTCGCCCTGGACAAGACGTTGGTGCAGCTGCGCACCCTGCGTGACGGACCGTCCGAAAGCTCCGACCTCGTGCAGTCACTCGTGCGGCGCACCAAGGAGAAGGGGATCGCGGGCGACTGGGCCGGCCCGGCCACCGCCATCCACCGCCAGTCGGTATTGCCGGCGCTGGACCGGCAGATCGCGCTCGTGACCGAGCTGCGCAAGACCGCCTCCACCGACGCGGGCGTGTGGCGCCTGCCGGACGGGGACGCCTTCTACGACATGAAGCTGAAGGCGGCGACGACCACCAATCTAAGCCCCGCCGAGACCCACGCCCTGGGCCTACAACTCGTCTCCGAGCTCTCCGCCAAGGCGGATGTGATCTTCCGCTCGCAGGGCATGACGCAGGGAACGACCGGTGCCCGCTACAAGGCTTTGTTCGCCGATCCGCGCTTCCTGGCCCCCAACACTGACGCTGGGAAAGCCAAGCTGATCGCCGACGCCAACGCCCGCCTCGCCGGGGTGCGCGCCAAGCTGCCCCAGTATTTCGGCGTGCTGCCCAAGGCCCCTGTGGAGGTGCGGCGCGTGTCGCCCGCCACCGAGCTCGGTGCCTCGACCCACTATTCGTCGGCCAGCCTGGATGGCTCTCGGCCCGGCATCTACTGGCTGAACCTGCGCGACACCGCCGAGACGCCCACCTGGGACCTGTGGACCACCACCTATCACGAGGCGATTCCCGGCCATCACATGCAGATCTCCATCGCGCAGGAGGCCGACATCCCGCTGTATCGCAAGATGCGGGGCTTCTCCGCTTATCAGGAGGGCTGGGCGCTCTACGCCGAGCAGCTGGCCGACGAGATGGGCCTCTACGCCGACGATCCTTTCGGAAGGCTGGGCTACCTGCACGACGCCCTGCTGCGGGCGGTGCGGCTGGTGATCGACAGCGGCGTGCACGCCAAGCGCTGGAGCCGCGAGCGCGCCATCGCCTATTTCTCCGACACCCTGGGCGACCCGCCGGGCGCGGCCATAAGCGAGGTGGAGCGCTACTGCGTCAGCCCGGGCCAGGCCTGCAGCTACATGGCGGGCAAGATCAGCTGGCTCCGCGCGCGGGAAGCCGCCAAGGCGAGGCTTGGCGCGAAGTTTGACATCCGCCGCTTCCACGACGCGGGTCTCACCGCGGGCGCCATGCCGCTGACGGTGCTCGAACGAAGGCTGGCCAGCTATTCGGCCTGACGATTGTGATCCCTCCCCCTTGTGGGGAGTGGGGACCATGCGCAGCATGGTGGGCGGGGGTGCCCGCCTGAAAGCCGGGCCGCCGCGCGAGCGCGGCGCACCCCACCCGCCTCGTCGGGCTTCGCCCGCCGATCCACCCTCCCCATCAAGGGGAGGGACGATGATTGTCGCGCAAGGACCGCCCCATGCTGAACCGCCGCCACCTCCTCGCCACCGGATCGGCCGGAACGCTCGCGCCGACGCTGGCGAACGCCCAGACCGCCACCACCGCCCCGGCCGCCGGCGAGGACACCAAGCTTCGCACCCTCCTCGACGCCTTGTTCCAGGAGCAGGTGGACGACAGTCCGCAGGGTGCCACCTCGCTCGGCCTCGACAAGGGCGCCCGCGCGCACCTGAAGCATGAGCTGAACGACCGCTCCGCCGCGGAGAAGGCGCGCGGCACCCAGCGCGCCCGCGATCGGCTCACCCGTTTGCGCGGGATCGACCGGGCCAGGCTCGGCGAGGCGGCCAAGATCGACTACGACGTGATCGAATACACGCTGAGCCAGACGGCCGATGCGGGAACGCGCTTCCCCTACGGCGAACTCGGGGCGCGCTCGCCCTTCGTGATCAGCCAGCAGCAGGGTGCCTATCAGGGCGTGCCCGACTTCCTCGACAGCGCCCACACCATCAAGTCGGAGGAGGACGCCGAGGCCTACCTCGACCGCCTGCACGCCTTCCCCCGCGCGTTGGATCAGGACGTCGAGCGGCTGCGGGAAGACGGCTCGCGCGGCGTGCTCGCGCCGGACTTCTGCCTCGACACCACCCTGGACCAGCTGCAGGCGCTGCGGTCGAAGTCGGCCCACGACATCGTGCTGACGGAGTCCATCCGCCGGCGCGCCGGGCTCGCCGGGCTGAACGCCGAAAGCTACTCCGCCAAGGCCGAGGCCATCGTGAGCAGGGAGGTGTTTCCCGCCCTGGACCGCCAGATCGCCGCCGTGAAGGAGGCCCGCGCCCGCGCCAAGTCCGACGCGGGAATCTGGCGCCTGCCGCAGGGGGCCGCCTACTACGCCGCCGCCCTCAAGGCCTCGACCACCACCGAGCTCACGCCTGACGAAATCCACAAGCTGGGGTTGGATCAGGTGGCGCAGATCACCGCCGACCTCGACGCGATCCTGAAGAAACAGGGGATGACCACGGGCACCGTGGCCCAGCGCCTGACGGTGCTCGGCGACGACCCCGCGCAGCTCTTCCCGGAGACCGACGCGGGCCGAGCGGCGCTGCTGGAAAGCCTGAACGGCTATGTGAAGACCATGTACGGCCTCCTGCCCCAGGCCTTCGAAGTGGTGCCGAAGACCCCTCTGGAGATCCGCCGAGTGCCGCCGTTCATTCAGGACGGAGCCTCGAATGGCTACTACAACGGGGCGTCGCTCGATGGATCGCGCCCGGCGATCTACTACATCAACCTGAAGTACACTCACGACTGGCCCAAGTTCGGCCTGCCCACGCTGACGTGGCACGAGGGCGTGCCCGGCCACCACCTGCAGATCTCCACCGCCCAGCAATCGGCGGACATTCCGCTGATCCGCCGTCGTGGCGGCTTCTCCGCCTATTCCGAGGGCTGGGCGCTCTACGCAGAGCAGGTCGCCGGGGAGATCGGCGTCTACAAGGACAACCCCCTGGGGGCGGCGGGCTTCCTGCAGTCGTTCCTGTTCCGGGCGGCGCGGTTGGTGGTCGACACCGGCATGCACGACAAGCGCTGGTCTCGCGACAAGGCTTCGGCCTATCTGGTTGACGCCACGGGCTTCCCGAAGCCCCGCAGCGTGCGGGAGATCGACCGCTACTGCGTGCAGCCCGGCCAGGCGTGCAGCTACAAGGTGGGCCACACCCAGTGGGTGCGCCTGCGCGAACGCCAGCGGGCGGCGCTGGGTGCCAGGTTCGACCTCAAGGCCTTCCACCGCGTGCTGCTGAAAGGCGCCATGCCGCTGACGATCCTGGAGCGCGTGGTCGAGGCGGACACCGCGGCCCGGCTGAAGGGCTAGGGCGCGGTCGCGGCGTAGAGCGTCAGCTTCAGGTCTCGGCCGTCGGCGTAGTCGCGGCCACTGAGCGCGCCGACGGAGCGCAGGGTCAGGCCCTCGGTGCGGGCTCGGGCCTCGAAGGCGGCGCGCTCCTTCTCGCCGATCAGGGCGAGGCCGCAGGCGCGATCCTTCGACAGGCGCATGGCCGCTTCACCGGGGTTCTCTGCGAGCACCGTGCGGTCCGGCCCGTTGAGGAACACGAGGCTGGGCTCGTGATAGGGCGTGGAGATCAGCCGCGTGGTCGGGCAGGGAGCCCGTGCCCTGGCCAGAGCCGCCGCCCGGGGGCTGAGCCACAGGGTGTTCAGCCCCGGCAGGCCGACGACGTAGAGGTTCACGGCGGTGAACGCCGCGGCCGCCGCAGCCGCGACCACCACGCCCTCGCGCTTGCCACGCAGCAGGAAGACGAGGAGGGCCACGGCGCAGGCGAGGCTCGCCACGCACAGGGCCACGGCCACCCCATCCACCCGCTTCTCGTAGAGGAAGATCGCAACAGGGGAGAGCGCGCTCAGGAGCCCGCTGGCCAGCAGCCAGATCCCGGTGAACGCCCCGAACAGCCACCGCTGCCAGGTCTTGGTCTCCACCCGCGGGCTGAAAAGGGCCAGCGCCGCCAGGCAGGCCAGCGCCGGGAACAGTGGCAGGACGTAGTGCGGCAGCTTCGTCTTGATTAGCTCGAATACGATCCAGCTGGGCACGATCCAGGCGATCAGGAACCGCACCTCCGCCCGCCTGCGCTGGCGCCACACGAAGGGCGTGGCGGCCGCCACCAGCAGCGACGCGGGCCAGAAGGTCAGCGGCAGGCCGACGAGGTGATAGCCGAAGGGCGCCCCGTGCGCCTGCTGGCCCACGGCCACCTTGCCCATCATGCTCTTGCCGATGGCGGTGCGGAAAAAGCCCCCGTGGCTCACCATGCCGATGGCCACATACCAGGGGGCAGCGATCAGAAGCGCCAGCGGCGCGCCCCACCCCGCGTGCAGCCGCTTCAGCCAAGCCACCCGCCTGTCCCAGGCGATGAGCGCCAGCACCGTCAGCCCCGACACCAGCAGCGGGATCGGCCCCTTGAGCAGAACGCCCACGCCCAGCGCCGCCCAGAACACCGCCGCAACCCACCGCTTGGCGGGAGGGTCGAGGTAGAGCCGCATGAGCGCGAACTGCGCCGCCGCCGTCGCGGCCAGGAGCGCTCCATCGGTCTTGCCGATCCGCGCCTCGAATCCCAGCGACAGGCAGGACGCCAAGAACACCCCGGCCCCGATCCCTACCTGTCGTCCGAACAGCCGCCCCGCCGCCACCGTGGTGAGCAGCACCGCCAACAGCGCCCCGAGCAGCGACGGCAGGCGGTAAGTCCACACAGCGCGATGGCCGGGAGCGGAGAACAGGGCCGTGGGGATCGCCTGCAGCCAGTAGACGCCCGCAGGCTGCAGATAGCGGGGTTGGTCCTGATATCGGATGTCCACGAAGTCGCCGGTCTTCAGCATCTGGGTGGTGGCGGTCTCGTAGCGCGGCTCGTCCCGGTCCACTGGGGGCAGGCTGGAGATGCCCGGTGCCAGGATCGCCACCGCCGCCAGCATCAGCAGCACCAGCGAGCGCAGGTCGAGCCCCGCCCCCCGCGTGGCCTCAGCGGTCATCGGAAGCCTTGGGCGCGGACGTGCGGCGCACGATCCAGGCCACCGTCGCCATGTCGAACACCCCCACCGCGGCGCGCCCGAGGTTCGAGTATTTCGACACCCCCAGCATCCGCGCCCGGTGCTTCACCGGGTGGTTGATCAGAGGGTGGCCGTAAGCCTTGAACAGGGCGGGCAGGAACCGGTGCGTGCCCTCGAAACAGGGCAGCAGCAGGAAGTCGTCCCGCCGAAACAGCTTAACCCCGCATCCCGTATCCGGGCAGTCGTCGCCCAGAAGCGTGGAGCGGATGCCGTTGGCGATGCGGGTGGCGATCAGGCGCGAGACCGGATCGTCGCGCCGCACGCGGATGCCCGCCACGAGGGGGGCCGCACCGGTGGCAGCCTGCGCCTTCGCGAGCATGTCGGGCAGGTCGGCGGGATCGTTCTGGCCGTCGCCGTCCAGAGTGGCGACCCACTCGCTGCGGGCCGCGAGCACGCCCGTGCGCACCCCTTGCGACTTGCCGCACTTGCGGTCGTGCCGCACCAGCCGGATGCGCGGATCGGCCTGCGAGAGCGCGCTCAGCACGGCGGCCGTGCCGTCGGTGGAGCCATCGTCCACAAATACGATCTCGAAGGGGTCGAGGCTGGCCAGCGCCGAGACGGTTTCAGCCGCCACCGCCGCCACGTTCTCCGCCTCGTTCAACACGGCGATCACCACCGAAAGGCGGGTTGCGGGCGCTTCGGTGGAAGAGGGCTCAGGGACGAAGGTCACGGTCGATCCGGCGGCGGCGCAGCATCGAACGCCCTCCCCCCGCTGTCCCGACCGGGGCGGGGAATGTCAAGCACAGCGCTCGCCTGGTGGTCGGGCTATAGCCCTTCGTAAGCGGCCGCGATCAGACGTTTAGCCCGGAGATCGCCCAGAAGGTCGGACGACTGGCGGTTCATCACATAGGCCATGCCGACGCCGCGCTCAGGGTCGGCCAGGGCACAGGAACCGCCCCAGCCCGAGTGGCCGAAGGTGCTCAGTCCGGGGCCATAGGCGAAGTTCGGCGGGTTGCGCATGAAGCCCGCCCCCCACGAAAGGTCGAACGGAAGCACGAGGTCTCGCCCCGCGATCCGCTCGGCGGTGGCGGCCGCGATGCCCGATGGCGACAGGAGGCTCACGGCCCCCAGCCGCCCCCCGTCGGCCAGGGCGCCCATCAGCCGCGCGAGCGCCTCCGCCGTGGCGTGGCCGTTGGCGGAGGGGATTTCGGCCCGGCGCCATACGCCCGATCCGCGCCCGCCGGGGCTGGACCACGGGGTGAGGAAGGCGGCCTTCACCGCTGAGTTCATCTCTCCGAACCGCGGCAGGCTCTTTGGGCGCTCCAGTTCGGCGACCCGGCCGTGCTCCTCGTCCGGGAGGCCGATCCACAGGTCGAGGCCGCCGGGGATCGCGATGTCCTCCCGCAGCGCCGCGCCCATGGTGCGCCCGTCCACCCGCCGGAAGATCTCGCCCGCGAGGTAGCCGAAGGTGACGGGGTGGTAGCCCGAGGCCGTGCCGGGCGGCCACAGAGGCGCCATCGCGGCGAGGCGGCTGCAGATCAGCTCCCAGTCGAACCAGTCGGCAGGATCCATCTTGTCGGGAAAGCCGCTCAGCCCGGCCTGGTGGCTCATGGCCTGGCCGACGGTGATCGCGCCCTTCCCGGCCGCAGCGAACTCCGGCCACACCTCCGCGACCGGCTGGTCGTAGGACAGCCGCCCCCCGTCCACGAGGCGGGCGATCAGGAGGGCCGCCAGCG
>JBBRQN010000033.1:0-8055 GCA_038226305.1 Caulobacterales bacterium | reverse complement strand
GAAGGCGTGGCCCGCGAGCTCGTGCGCCTTGGCCTCCAGCTCGGCCATGCGGGTGCCGAACTCGTGGCTCAGCTGTCGCAGGCGCTGGGGGTCCACGAGGATGCCCGCGGCCTCCATCTGCGCCAGCACCGGCGGCAGGGGCCGCTCCAGCGTCTCGTAGACGGTGGTCATGCCCTCCCGAACGAGGCGCGGCTTGAGGAGGGCGTGCAGGCGCAGGGTCAGGTCGGGCTCGGTGGCCGCATAGGCGGCGGCGGGGGCCAGCTCCACCTGGGCGAAGGCGATCTGCTTCTGGCCCACGCCGACGACGGACTTCCAGCTGGCGGGCTCATGCTCCAGCCAGCGGCGCGAGAGGTCGTCGAGGGAGTGGCCGTGCATGCCCCCCTCCAGCGTGTAGGAGATCAGCATCACGTCGTCGTAGGGGGCCAGCGCCACGCCCGCGTGGGCCAGCGCCCGGATCGCCGTCTTGATGTTGTGCCCGATCTTGAGCACCGACCGGTCTTCCAGAAGCGGCTTCAGCTTTGCGAGCGCGAGCTTCGGATCGAGCTGCTCCCACCCCTCCGCCGCGTCCAGCGCCAGCCCCTGCGAGGCGCAGTGGGTGAGGGGCACGTAGGCCGACTGGCCGGGGGCCACCGCCAGCGCCACGCCGTAGAGGCCGTTCTCGCCACAGGCCGCATCGGTCTGCACCGACACGCCGAGCTTGCCGGACTCCATCGCCACGGCGATCAGGGCGTCCAGCGCGGCCTCAGTCTGGATCAGGAGGTGGCGGGTGGGGTCGATGGACGCCTGCGCAGGCGAGGCGCCGGTCGCGGCGGCGAGCTTGCCGCCCGGGCCAGAGAACCCGCCCCGGTGCGGCGGCGTGGCGGGGGCTGAGGTGGGCGTGTGGCCGGCGTTGACGCGGCGGGCGAGGCCGCGGAACTCCATCGACTCGAAGAACGCGGCCAGCACGTCGGGATCGAAGGCGCGCACCGCCAGATCGTCCACCGGCACGGTGACAGGCACGTTCTGGTCGAGCCGCACCAGTTCGCGCGACAGGCGCACCTGATCGGCGAAGGTCATCAGCGTCTCGCGGCGCTTGGGCTGCTTGATCTCGTGGGCGCGGGCCAACAGCGTATCGAGGTCGCCGTATTCGGTGAGGAGCGTCACCGCCGTCTTGATGCCGATGCCGGGGGCGCCCGGCACGTTGTCCACGCTGTCGCCCGCCAGCGCCTGGATCTCGATGACCCGCTCGGGCCCCAGGCCGAACTTCTCGATCACCTCGTTGCGGCAGATGCGGGCGTTCTTGACGGGGTCGAGCATGCAGATCTGCTCGTTCACCAGCTGCATCAGATCCTTGTCGGAGGAGACGATCACCACCTCGCCCCCGGCTTCCGACACCTGACGGGCATAGGTCGCGATCAGGTCGTCGGCTTCATAGCCGTCCATCTCGAGGCACGGCACGCCGAAGGCGCGGGTGGCCTCGCGCACCAGGGGAAACTGCGGAACGAGGTCTTCAGGCGGCGGCGGGCGGTGCGCCTTGTAGCCGTCGTAGAGCGTGTTGCGGAACGTGATCTCCGAGGTGTCGAACACCACCGCGAGGTGGGTCGGCCCCTTCAGGTCGTGGTTGCCCGACTGCATGTCGCCCAGGAACTTCCACAGCATGTTGCAGAAGCCCGAGACCGCGCCCACGGGCAGGCCGTCGGTCTTGCGGGTCAGCGGCGGCAGGGCGTGGAAGGCGCGGAAGATGTAGCCCGACCCGTCCACCAGATAGAGTCGCATGGGCGAGTCGGGGTCGACCCCGGCGGTGACCGCTTGCGGCGGGGCATCCAGCGGCGGCTCGTCCAGCGTGTCGGGGCTTTCGGCTTCGCTCATGGGCGGGAGCATAGGGCCTCGCGAACCTGCGGTCAGCCGGGTTCGGATGCCTTTGCGCGCGGCACATGTCACGACTGTATGACGGCCGTCACGAAGCCGCGTTAAGACGCCCACCAACCACAGGGATCGACCGACCATGAAGTTTGCGCGCGGGCTCGCCGGAGCCTGTCTGGCCCTGTTGCTGGTCCCGGCCGCCGCCGTCTCCGCGCCCGCTTCGGCGAAGGGGCACGCGCACCCCCCCAAGGCGCCCAAGCTGATCGTGGCGATCTCGGTGGATCAGTTCGCCCTGAGCCTGTTCCAGGCCTACCGCCCCACCTACATCGGCGGGCTGAAGCGCCTGGCCGGGGGCCTGAGCTTCACCGGCTACCAGAGCCATGCGGCCACGGAGACCTGCCCCGGCCACTCCACCATCCTGACGGGCGACCACCCGGCCCGCACGGGGATCGTCGCGAACATCTGGTACGACCGCAAGATCGACAAGGGCGTCTACTGCGTCTCCAAGTCAGGCGTCGCCGACCCCCTGGCCAAGACGGGCGAGCTTCTGCGGGTCGACACCCTGGGCGACTGGCTGCGCGCGAGGAGCCCCGCCAGCCGCTCCATCGCCATCTCGGGCAAGGACCGCGCGGCGATCATGATGGGCGGACACCACGCCACCGCGATCTACTGGTGGGACGACGGCCTGGGCTTCGGCTCCTCGGAATACGCCGGCCCGGTCACGGCCGCGACGCTGGCCCCGGCCAAGGCGTTCAACGCGGCGCTGTTCACGCAGTGGAAGGCCACGCCCCCCGCCCTGTGGCCCGCCACCCTCTCGGCCCGCTGCATGGCGCTGCAGAAGCCCTACACCTTCGGAAAGCTGGCCCTCTCCGGTCAGGTGCCCCCGGACAGCGCCAAGGGCGTGGAGACGGGCGACAGCTGGATGACCAGCAGCGCCTTCGAGAACGAGCTGCGCGCCTCGCCGATCTTCGACCCCCTCGCCCTGAAGTTCGCGGAAAAGATCGTGGCCGAGCGCAGGCTGGGAAAGGGCAAGGCCACCGACCTTCTGGCGGTCTCCCTGTCGTCCACCGACCACATCGGCCACCGCTTCGGGTCCGGCGGGGCGGAAATGTGCGTGCAGATGGCGGCGCTGGATGCGGCGCTGGGCCAGTTCTTCGTCAAGCTCGACGCCCTGAAGACGCCCTACGTGGTCATGCTCACCGCCGACCACGGCTCGGTGGACGCCGCCGAGCGCCTCGGCCCGCCCGCCGCGCGGATCGACGTGGCGGCCATCTCGACCGGCCTCTCCGTCTACCTGCGCAAGACCTTCGACCTCACCTACGACCCCCGTACGGGCGCCGACGCCCGGGAGGTGGTGCTGAAGCTCACTGCGGCCGACGAGCCCCGCCGCGCGCAGATCACCCAGGCCGCCGTGGCGTGGCTGGCCAAGCAGCCCGGCGTGGACCAGGCCTTCACCGCCGACGAGATCGCCGCCGCCGTGCCCAAGCCCGGCACCTCGGTTGAGAAGCTCACCATCGCCGAACGCTTCCACGAGAGCTTCGACCGCGAGCGCAGCGGCGACATCATGGTGAGCTTCGTCGAGGCGGCGACCCTGGGCGTCCCCTCCGGCGCCCGAGGCAACATCGCGGGCCACGGCGCCCCGTGGGACTCCGACCGCCGCGTGCCGATCCTGTTCTGGTGGCCGGGGATCAAGCCCGTCGCCGAAGCCAGGTCGATGGAGACAGTGGACATCGCCCCGACCCTGGCCGCCGTCATCCGCGTCAAGCCGCCGAGCGTGGATGGCAAGTGCAGGGAGATCGGGCAGGGCTGCCCCGCCCGCTGACCCCCGAACGCCAAGCGTCTACCCGGCCACCGCCGCCGCAGCGCTCATCCGCTCCCGCCTCGCGAGGCGTCCCGGCTCCACCACGGCCAGCCACAGCACCAGCGCCAGCGCGGGGATTCCGACGGCGGCGGCGATGACGTAGAACAGGGCGTAGGCGTGGAGCAGGTCTCGCCCCCCCGTCGCCAGCGACTGCACCCAGGCACCTGAGAAGCCCTTGAGGAACTTGCCCGTCCAGGCGAGCGCGCTCGTCAGGAGGGCGTACTGCGTGGCGGTGTGGCCGAGGCTGGTCAGCGTGGACATGTAGGCGATCAGCGCCACGCCCGCGAAGCCCATGGAGAAGCTGTCGAAGCTCATCACAGCAGCGAACACCGGCGCGTCGTGACGCCAGTAGGTGAGGAAGGCGAACCCCAGGATCGCCAGGGGCTGCAGCACCCCTCCCACGATCAGCGCCCGCATGTAGCCGAAGCGCACGGAGAACAGCCCCCCCGCCGCCAAGCCCAAGAAGGTGCTCGCCAGCCCCACCGTGGTGCGCACCGCGCCTACCTGCGTGCGGGGGATGCCGAGGTCCACGTAGTAGGGGTTCAGGATCGGCCCGCGCAGGTAGTCGCACAGGTGGTAGAGCGTGATCATCGACAGGATGAGCAGCGCCGCCCAGCCGTTCAGCCGGAAGAAGGCCACGAACGGCTCCAAGAGGATGTCGTAGAGGCCCCTCGGCGTGTAGGCGGGGGCGCGCTTCGCCTGCCCCTCCATCGCCATGTCGGCCCGCACCGGCTCCTTGGCGAACAGGGCGGCGATCACGCCGATGCCCATCAACACGCCCACGCCCGCATAGCACCACGCCCAGCCGAACAGACCCACGGGCCACAAGATCCAGGCGTCCGTGGCGATGATCGCCACCCGGAACGCCAGGGAGTAGGCGCTCGTCAAAAGGCCCAGCTCGTCCGCGTCGTCGGCGATCTCGATGCGCCAGGCGTCGATCACCACGTCCTGGCTGGCGGCGAACACGGCGGTCAGCACCGCCGCCCAGAACAGCTGCGCCACCTGCACCGCCATGCCCGGGTGCGGGCCGGAAAGCGCCATGCCCACGAGCCCCACCGCCACGCCGAGCTGCGTGATGATCATCCACCCCCGCCTGCGCCCCAGCTTGGCGAGCAGAGGCGGCGGCGCGCGATCCACCAGCGCGCCCCAGATGAACTTCAGCCCGTAGGCCAGCCCCGCCCACGACAAAAAGCCGATGGCCGCCAAGCTCATGTGCCCCTCGCGCAGCCAATAGCCGAGCGTGTTGCCGATCATCAGGGAAGGCAGGCCCGAGCTGAACCCCAGGGCAAACATCACCGCCACCTTCGGGCGGCCGAGCGAGCGCACGACCTCCATCACGGTGCGCTTCTTCTTGCGCGGCGGGAGGGCCGCGTCTGGGGTGTCGGTCATGAGGGCCCGGAATCTGGAACAGCAGCGACGGCGAGGTGACGCAGGAGCCTGACCACCCCGGCGAAGAGGTCAAGCGGCGGCTTGCCACGGACAAGCTTCGCGGTAACGCTTTGCGTCATGACCGAGCTGCAGACCTCCGACGCCACACCCCTGGCAATGTCACCTGAGCCGAAGGCGGGGCGCGGCTGGCTGGGCGCCCCCAGGCAGAAGGACCGCGTGATCCTTCTGGATGCGGCGCGGGGGCTGGGGGTGCTGGGCATCCTGCCCTGCAACATGCCCGACTTCGCCATGCCGATGGATGTGAGCGAGTCGGTGATGAGCTGGCCGCTGGGCCACGGGCCGGGGACCATCGCGGGCTGGGCGATGACCCAGATCTTCTTCCAGCGCCGCTTCGTGACGCTGTTCTCGATGATGTTCGGCGTGTCGCTGTTCCTCGTGGGCGGGGAACGGTCCGACGCGGAGCGCGGGCTGATCCTGCGCAAGCGGCTGTTCGCCCTTCTGGGCATCGGCCTGTTCCATTGCTTCGCGGTGTGGTGGGGCGACGTGCTGATCACCTACGCCCTGGCCGGGTTCATCATGCTGTTCCTGCGCTCCCGGCCCGCGGCCAGCCTGATGCGCATCGGCCTGATCGTGTTCGGCGTGTTCACGCTGCTGCAGACGGGGGCCGCCATCGGCATGACCATCCAGGCCAACGCCCATCCGCCCACGCCCGACCAGGCCGCCAAGATCGCCAAGAAGGCCGCCGAATCCATCGCCGAATATCGCAGTGGCTTCATGGGATCCCTGATCGGCAACGCCAAGAACGGGCTCACCGCCCAGATGGGGCAGGTGTTCATCGTGCCCTGGGCGTTCTCGCTGATGTGCATCGGCCTCGCCGCCTACAAATGGGGCGTGTTCACGGGCGAGGCGTCTCGCACGACCTATCGCTGGCTGGCGGGGGCGGGGCTGCTGGCGCTCCTGGCGACGGCGGTGGGGTTCGGCGTGTCCATCGCCTCCAACTTCGCGAACGGCACGCGGGGGATGGCCGGTTGGGTGCAGATCGTCTTCGCGCCCATCAACTCGCTGGGCTACGTGGCCGGGCTGTACTTCGCCCTGAACATCGGGGCCTTGCGGTTCTTTCCCAAGGCGCTGGCGCCGGTGGGGCAGATGGCCTTCACCAACTACCTCACCCAGTCCTTGATGATGACGGCGGTGTTCTACGGCGGGCGGGGCCTGAACCTCTACGGCGAGGTGGACCGGCCGATGCAGTGGGCCATCGTGATCGGCGTGTGGGCGCTGCAGATCGTGTGGTCGCCCATCTGGCTGCACTACTGCACCATGGGCCCCCTGGAGTGGGGCTGGCGCAGGCTCTACCGGGGCAACGCGCCCCTGCTCCGCCCCCGCCCGGGCACCCCCGCCCCGAGCGCGCCGGCGATGTGAGCGATCAGGCCGCCGCCCTGTGGCCGCAGGTGGCCAGGAGCGCTCCGAGCGCCGCCGGATCGAGGGGCTTGGTGAGGAACGCGTCCATCCCCGCTTCGAGACAGGCGCGGCGATCCTCGTCGAAGGCGTTGGCGGTCAGGGCGGCGATGGGCGTGGTCAGCCCTGCGGCCCGGATGGCGCGGGCGGCGGCCAGGCCGTCCATCCCCGGCATGCGCAGGTCGAGCAGGATCAGGTCGTAGGGCCGGGCGCTCGCGGCCTCCACCGCCTCCGCCCCCGTGGTCACCCCGTCAACCCGACAGCCGAGCCGCCGCAGGAGGGTGCGCGCCAGGAGCGCGTTCACCGGATTTTCTTCGGCCAGGAGCACGTCGAGGTGCAGGGGAACGGCGGCGACCTGCCCGCGATCGTCGTCGAGGGCGCCAGGCCGGGCCTGCGCCGGGTGGCCGGCGTCTGGCGCCAGCACCGCCAGCGCGCGAGCCTCCAGCGAGGCGCGGCGCAGGGGCTTGATCAGCCACCCGGCATAGCCCCGGGTAGAACCGCCCGAGCGGGTGCGCAGTCGGGCTAGGCGGGCCCGCGCCTCAGGGGCGACCAAGACCAGGGTGGGCGCCACGGCGGGGGCTGTGGGCAGGCGGCCGGGCGGAGCGTCGAACAAGACGAGGTCCACCGGCGAGGCCAGGGCATCGACGGCCTTCAGCGACTCGATCCGCAGGGCCTGGGCGCCGAGACTGCGCAGCTGCAGGGCGGCCGCCTCGAACACCACGGCCGACGCCGTCACCACGGCCACGACCCTGCCCGCCAGGGGAACCGTCGTCGCACTTGTGGGCAGCGCCGCCTCCGGCAGGGCCATTCGGAAGGCGAACACGGCCCCGTCGCCCAGGGTGCTCGAGACGGAAACCGCCCCGCCCAGGGCCTCGGCGAGGCCCCGCACGATGGCGAGGCCCAGCCCGGCACCCCCGGCCTGCACCCCCTCGGGGGTCTGCTCGAAGGCCTCGAAGATGCGGATCTGAGCCTCGGGGGAAAGGCCGGGGCCGCTGTCGGCCACCGCCAGAGTCAGGCTCGACGCGCCGTCGGGCGCGGGGTCGGTGCGGGCGAGGAGGCGCACGCCCCCCGTCGCGGTCATCTTCACGGCGTTACCCGCGAGGTTGAACAGGATCTGGCGCAGGCGGCCGTCGTCGGCCGTGACCTCGCGCAGCGGCCCCTCCACCGCCCAGCCGATCTCGATGCCCTTTGCGTGGGCCTGGGGGGACAGGAGTTCGGCGACGCCCTGCAGCAGGCGCTCCAGATCCACCGTCCCCGGCTCCACGTCGATGCGCCCGGCATCCAGCCGCGCCCAGTCGAGCACCGAGCCCACAAGGTTGAGCAGGTGGTCGCCGCTGTCCTTCAGGGTGGCGAGGTAGGCCCGCTGGGTGGCGTCGAGCCGGGTGCCCTCCAGAAGGCCCGCCATGCCCAGCACGCCATTCAGGGGCGTGCGGATTTCGTGGCTGAGGGTGGCCATCACGTCGGCGCGGCGGGCGGCCCCCGTGCGGCGGCGATCGGGCTGAACGAGG
>JBBRQN010000032.1:0-10542 GCA_038226305.1 Caulobacterales bacterium | reverse complement strand
TGCAACAGACCTTGTGGCTCTGACGCCACAGTTCAACTTGCACCCTGCGCGCGTTCGCCTAATTGAAGGCCTCGCAACCCTTGCAGAGGCGGCCTTGGCCAACGACCCGTACACGGAACTGGGCGTCAGCCGGTCGGCGAGTGCCGACGAGATCCGGAAGAGCTTCCGCAAGCTCGCCAAGCAGCTGCACCCCGACCAGAACCCCGGAGACGCCAAGGCCGAGGAGCGCTTCAAGCGCATCACCGCGGCGTTCGACATTTTGGGCGACGAGGCCAAGCGCAAGAAATTCGACGCCGGCGAGATCGACGCCGATGGCCGCGAGAGCGCCCGCGGGTTCGATCCCAACGCCTTCCGCGGCGGCTTCGGCGGCGGTGGCGGGGGCGGCTTCCGGCCGGGCGGGTTCAAGCCCGGCGGCTTCGGCGGCCAGGGCCGCTCGGCTCAGTTCGAGGGTGCCGACTTCGACGACATCCTGAGCGAGGTGTTCTCCGGCCGCGGCTCCCGCGCGGGCTTCTCGCCCAAGGGCGCCGACGTGCGCTCGAAACTGGAGATCGATCTGGAGGAGGCGATCCGCGGCGGCCCAAAGCGGGTGGCCTTCGCCGATGGCCGCACCATGGACGTGACCATCCCCAAGGGGGCCTCCGAGGGGCAGGTGCTGCGCCTGAAGGGCCAGGGCCAGCCCGGCCGCGCAGGCTCCGGCGACGCCCTGATCGAGCTCGCGATCAAGCCGCACCCGATCTTCAGGCGAGAGGGTGCCGGCGCCGACCTCGTGATGGACCTGCCGATCTCGATCCCCGACGCGGTGCTCGGGGCGAAAGTGGATGCGCCGACGCCAGACGGCGTGGTCAGCCTGCAGGTGCCCAGGCACTCGTCCTCCGGCGCGACCCTGCGGCTGAAGGGCAAGGGTGCGGTCGATCCCGCCACCGGCCAGCGCGGCGACCTGATGGCCCGGCTGATGCTGACCCTCCCCGATGCCGACCCCGAACTCGACCGCTTCGCCGAAACCTGGCGCAAGGACCGGCCGTATGTGGCCAAGCGGCGACGGTGAGGCGCTCCCGGCATCCGCAGGCAACATTCCACGGCCACGCTCGTTCAGGGTGGGTTCAGTCCGCCGTGGCTAGACGGATGACCATCATGCGCCGGTTTGCTCCCCTGCTGTTCTCTTTCGCCCTCCTCGGGGGGACTTGGCCCGCGTCTGCCTTCGCGGCGACGGTGGAGCTTGGCCAGCGTCAGGATTCCCTGGGGGCCGATTGGCGCCAGCAGCAGGACGAGGCGCGCGCCGCCGTGCGCGACGGTCGCCACATGCCGCTCGGCGACGTGACGGCGCGCATCGGCTCACAGATTCCCGGTCGCCTGCTCGACGCGGGCCTTGAGGACGACGGGGGCCGCCCGGTCTACCGCGTGCGCTGGGCAGCCCGCGACGGACGTCGCCTCGACATCATCGCCGACGCCCGCACGGGCGCGATCCTTCGGCAGGAAGGCCAATAGCTCCCATGCGCATCCTCCTCGTCGAAGACGATCCCGACCTGACCCGGCAGCTGAAGGGCTCGCTGGCCGACGCCGGCTATGCCGTAGACCACGCCCCGGATGGGGAGGAGGCCCAGTACCTCGGCGAGAACGAACCGTATGACGCCGTGATCCTCGATCTGGGCCTGCCCAAGGTCGATGGCGTCACCGTGCTGGAGCGCTGGCGCAAGGCCGGCAAGTCCACGCCGGTGCTGATCCTCACCGCCCGCGGGGCGTGGAGCGAGAAGGTGGCGGGCTTCGATGCCGGTGCGGACGACTATCTGACCAAGCCCTTCCACACCGAAGAGCTTCTGGCGCGGCTTCGGGCGCTTGTTCGGCGGGCGGCCGGGCATTCGCAGCCCTCGCTGAGCTGCGGCGACCTGCTGCTCGACCCCAAGGCGGCGCGGGCCAGCGTGAACGGCGAGCCCCTGCGGCTGACCTCGCTTGAGTATCGCCTGCTGCACTATCTGATGATGCACCAGGGCCGGGTCATCAACCGCACCGAGCTGGTCGAGCACCTCTACGACCAGGACTTCGACCGGGACTCCAACACCATCGAGGTGTTCGTTGGGCGGCTGCGCAAGAAGATCGGGCCTGACCGGATCGAGACCATGCGCGGCCTGGGCTATCGCCTCGCCGCCTGCGCCCCGGCCTGACGCCATTTCGGCCGACGCGCCCCTCGCTGGCGGGATGGCGGCCGAGGCGGGCGCGGCCCCGCGCGTGGGCCGTTCGCTGGTCGGGCGACTGATCTGGCTGGCGGCGGGGTGGAGCGTGGCGCTCCTCATCGTGGCCGGTCTGTCCCTGTCGCTCCTGTTCAACGCCGCCGAGACCCGCCGTTTCGACCAGGGACTGGCCGACGATGCGGACTCCATCCTCGCAGGGGCCAGCGTGGACGAGGCGGGCAAGGTGGTCGCCCCCGCCCTCACGGACGCTCGGGCGCTGCTGGCCTATTCGGGCAAGTACTGGGAGCTGGCGGAGCCAGACGCACAGGGCAACCTGCACGACGCCCAGCCCTCGCGGTCCCTGTGGGACACCACCATGCCCAAGCCGCCGGGCCTGTATGCCCGGGTGCTGAAGGGCGGGTCGCGGCCGGTGTTCTACTTCGCCGAGGGGCCGGCCCGGCAGAAGATCAGGGTCTGCGCCATCGCCGCCCGGCTGCCCAAGGCCAAGTCGCCCGTGGTGATCCTCACCGCCGAGGATCGCGGACCCCTCACGCGCGACGAGCGGAGCTTCGCGGCAACCGTGGTCGCGGCGCTGGTGGTGCTGGGAACGGGCTTGATCGCGGCGGTGGTGCTGCAGGTCCGCGTCGGCCTGCGCCCCCTGTTCGTGATGCAGCGCGACGTGGCGAACGTGCGCAAGGGCGGTGCCGGGCGGTTGCGCGGGGCCTACCCCCGGGAGCTGGCCCCTCTCGCAGGCGAGCTCAACGCGCTTCTGGATCACAATCAGGACGTGGTGGAACGCCAGCGCACGCATGTGGGCAACCTCGCCCACGCCCTGAAGACTCCGATCTCCGTCATGCTGGCCGAATCCGAGCGCACGCCGGGCGAGCTGGCGCAGGTGGTCACCCGGCAGGCCGGACTGATGCGCGACAATGTGGAGCATCACCTGCGCCGCGCCCGCGCCGCCGCCCGCGCTCCCGGCGCCGGGGAACGCACGGCCGTGGCCCCCGTGGTCGACGACCTGTGCCGTACCCTGGGCCGGATCTTCGCCGGTCGCGGCATCGACATGGACTGCGGCCCGGACACCGACTTCATCTTCCTGGGTGAGCGGCAGGACCTGCAGGAGATGGCGGGCAACCTCCTCGAAAACGCCTGCAAATACAGTCACGGCCAGGTGCGCGCCGACGTGCGCGCCGATCCAGACCCGGCGTGGTTCACCCTCATCGTGGAAGACGATGGCCCGGGCCTCGCCCCCGATCAGCGCGAGGCGGCCCTGCAGCGCGGCCAAAGGCTGGACGAGCGCGCCCCTGGCTCCGGCCTCGGCCTTTCGATCGTCGACGAGCTGGCACGGGCCTACGGCGGCGGCCTGACCCTGGGCACGAGCGATGACCTCGGCGGGCTGAAGGTGACGCTGCGCCTGCCGCGAGCCACCGCCTGACGGCCCCGTTCTCAAACGGTTAACCGAACACAAGATTAAGCTGCGCCCGAGTGCGGCCGAGCTGGCCCGTGACCCGAAAAGGATCGTGCCGTGAGCGGGTTGAGCGCCGCCAAGGCCGCAGCGCTGGTGCAGATGGTGCGCTCCCTTCCGGACGCCCGCCTGCGCACCCTGCGCGAAGCCCTGGCCTCCCAGCCGCCGGGGGGCTGGGCCGACCCCGTCCTGCGCGCCGCCGAAGCCGAGACCGCCGACCGACGGCTGCGCGACGCGGTGCTGTACGAGTTCACCGCCCTGTGCGGCCCCCGCGACGTGGCGCCCCGCTTCCCCATCGCCCGCTTCGTGCCCACCGCGGTTTGGGAGGCGCTGAAGGCCACCGCCCCAGGCCGTGTGACCACCGCAGCGCAGGCCTTACAGACCCGAGAAGTGGCCCTGTTCGATCCCGCTTCGCTGGCCCTGGTGGAGATCGCCGCTGTTGGCCTGATGGAAAATGCCGGCCCCTTCGCGACCCTGACGGCGAGGCTGGAGGCATCGCCCGGCGGGGTGGAGCGGGTGACCCGCTACCTGCAGCTCCTCCCCATCGCCCGCACCGCCGTTCCCCGGGCTGCGGCCTGGCTGAAGCGCGCCGATGAAGACGAGATGTCGTCTCTGCGGCTGGCCCTCAGCGATGCCTCGGCCCTGTGCCTGGATGGCGGCCCGCTGCTGATCGAGCTCCTGTCGTCAGCGTTCTCCGACCGGTGGGCGGCCCTGCGCCTGGCGTCGGCGCTGATGGACCGGCCCTCGGAGGTCTTCATGGCGGGGTCTGAGTTCGCAGGCTTTGCCGAAGCGGTGCTGGACCAGGTCGACGAGGCCGTGGGCATGGTTCGCGATTTCGACGGCAGCCGCGGGCGAGAGGGCGGGGCCGCCATCGCCGCCGCCACCGAGCGGGCCATCGACGGCCTTTCAGAACTTGAACACTGGGTGCAGCTGGATCGCGAAAAGCCCTGGGGTCGCCGCGTCGCCGCCCAGAAGCGCGCCCTCGCCCTGGCGGCTGAAGCCCGTCTCAAGGAGGCGGAGGCGGCCCTGGCCCTCGCCCTGCCTGTGCAATCGTCGCGGCCGGGCATGAAGCTCGTGCGGGGCCTGCCGCGCCTGGGCGCGCCGCCTGCGCCCCTCGTCATCGCGCAGGCCGAAGCCCTTCTGACCTATGTGGACGAGACGCGGCGGGCGGCCATGAAGGGCGGCTTCGGCGGTCTGCGCGGCAAGGTCGTCGAAGCCCTGGACACCCGCCTCAGCACCTACGTCGACGATCTGCTCGACATGCTGCACACCCCCGACCCGGATCTGACGCCCGAGATCAACGCGGAGATGCGCGAGCGCCTCGAGCTGGCCGCCGACCTTCTCGGCCTCGTGCGTGAGCCCGGGGCCAGCCAGATCGTCCGTCGCAGGATGGCCGCCGCGGCCTGACGCGCACCACTAGCGCGACGCACGCCTTCCTCCCGCCACGCCGCCATCCTATGTATCCGAGTGATGGCGTTCCTCCCGAAATCCCGCAAGGCGCGGCGGCTGCTCATGGTGGCCGTGGCGGCCCCCGTGCTGGTCGTGGCGGCCGGCCTGTCGATCGCCGCGATGGGCGATGCGGTGGTGTTCTTCTACAGCCCCAGCCAGGCGCACGATAAGCGCGTGCCCGTGGGCCGCACGATCCGCATCGGCGGGCTGGTCAAGCAGGGCTCGGTGACTCATGCCGCCGACGGCAGCGTCGGGTTCGACGTGGCCGACCATGCGGCCAGCGACAAGGTGGTGTTCCGCGGCGCCCTCCCCGACCTGTTCCGCGAGGGGCAGGGCGTGGTGGCGCAGGGGGCCTTCCGCGAAGACGGCGTGTTCCTGGCCAAGGAGGTGCTGGCCAAGCACGACGAGAAATACATGCCCAAGGACGTGGCCGACGCCCTCAAGAAATCGGGCAATTGGCGGGGCGACGGCGTCGCCTACACGCCGCAGCGGCCCACGCCTTGAGCGCCTCGAAACCTGCCGCCACGAACGGCCACGGTTCCGCCCCGAAGCGGCCTCACGAACACCCCCTGACTTCACCATCCGTTCGCGTGATGGCCAGAGCGCGAACCCGCGCGCTTGACCGCGCAACCCGTTCGCTTCACGCGGACTTTGACAGAACACGCCCCCCGGTCGCCGCGGCCCCCCTGCGGTCACTTCCGGTGAGGGCGGCTTAAGGGAACGAACAAAGAGATGGCGTTCACGAGAAAAGGCTTTTTCGCCGGTGCCGTCGCCGGTCTGGGCGTCGCTGCCGCGGCGGGTGCCGGTGTCGGGCTGACGCTGCCGCGCGCCGAGGCCGCTGGCCAGAACGTGTCGCGCGAGGTGCAGTCGAGCGCGCGACCGGCACCCCCCGGTGCCCCCGCCTCCTTCGCCGACATCTTCGAGAAGGTCGCGCCCGCGGTGGTCTCGATCAATGTGACCTCGCGAGCCTCGCCGGCCGAGACGGGGGCCAGCGGCCTGCCGTTCCCGTTCAACCAGATGCCGCAGTTCCAGAACCCCGGCCGCAGCGGCCGTGGCGGAGCCACCCCCAAGGGCCGTGGCGCACCGGGCGCCGGCTCCAGCGACGACGAGGATTCCGACGCACCCGAGGCGCAGGCCTCCGGCTCCGGCTTCTTCATCTCCCCCGACGGCTACATCGTCACGAACAACCACGTGATCGACAAGGCGACCTCCATCACCGTCGTGCTCAACGACAAGCGCGAGCTGAAGGCCCGGCTCATCGGCAAGGACGAAGACGCCGACATCGCGGTCATCAAGGTGGAGGGCGGTAGCTTCCCGTTCGCCCAGTTCGAGACCCAGCAGAAGCCCCGCGTGGGCGACTGGGTGCTGGCCGTGGGCAACCCGTTCCTTCTGGGCGGCACGGCCACCGCGGGCATCGTCTCGGCGCTCGGCCGCGACCTGCCGCCGGATACCGCCGGGGCGTTCCCGGTGGACTACATCCAGATCGACGCCCCCATCAACCGGGGCAACTCGGGCGGGCCGACCTTCGACGTCTATGGCCGGGTGATCGGCGTGAACACCGCGATCTACTCGCAGACCGGCGGCTCGGTGGGCATCGGGTTCGCCGTTCCGGCCGACACCGCCGACGGCATCGTGAAGCAGCTGATCTCCGGCAAGAAGGTGACCCGCGGCTACCTCGGGGCCACCATCCAGAACGTGACGCCCGACGCGGCCGAAAGCCTCGGCCTGGCGGCCAACGCCGGCGCTCTGGTGACAGACGTGACGGCCGGCGGCCCCGGTTCGCGCGGCGGCCTGCAGGCGGGCGACCTCGTCACCTCGCTGAACGGCAAGAAGGTCACCTCGTCCAGCTCGCTCACCCGACTGGTTGCGGGCACCCCTGCGGGCGATCCCATGCGGCTCGAGATCCGTCGCAACGGCAAGCCGATGCAGTTGACCGTCACGGCAGGTCTGCGCCCCACGGCCAGCCAGCTGAACGCGGCGGAGTCGGGTGCCGGTGGCGCCCTGCCGGATCGCGATACGCCCAAGCCCGGCCCGGTGCTGCCGACTGCGCTCGGCCTGTCGCTCGGTTCCCTCGATGCCGCGGCGCGCGCGAAATACACGATCCCGGCCGAGGTGCGGGGCGTGCTGATCGACGCCGTGACGACGTCGTCCGACGCGGGCCGCAAGGGCATCAAGGCGGGCATGGTCATCGTACAGGTGAACCAGCGCCCGGTCGCTTCGGCCTCTGAAGTGCTGGCGATCATCGGCGAGGCCAAGTCGGCCGGTCGGCCTTCTGTGTTCATGCTGATCAACGACAAGGGCCGTAACGTGGGCCTGGCGATCAAGCTCGACCCGGTGAAGTCGGCCACGCCCGCCCCCACCGGCGCGGGCTGACCCCGCCAGCCTGACCCAGACGACAGGAAAGCCCGGCCCTTGCGCCGGGCTTTTCGGTTTTCGGGCTCGGGCTGAAACGTGGCGGGAGTTTCACTTTCCTCCAGACGCGGGCTCGCGCATCTTCCGCCCGGACAAAACGGGCGGAAGGCGGGGCTGATCGATGCGCATCCTGATCATGGAGGACGACGTCTCCGCCGCCGAGGCCATGGCCCGCGGCCTCGTCGAGGCCGGTCACGAGCCCACCCACGCTCCCGACGGGGAGGAGGGCCTGAAACAGGCCCGCGCCGGTGACTTCGACGTGCTGGTCGTCGATCGCATGATGCCCAAGATGGACGGTCTCACCGCCGTGGAAGCGCTGCGTCGGGAGGGCGACGCCACCCCCGTGCTGTTCCTCTCGGCGCTGGGCGAGGTTGAAGACCGCGTGACCGGTCTGAAGGCCGGCGGCGACGACTACCTCGTGAAGCCCTACGCCTTCTCCGAACTGATCGCCCGGGTGGAAGCCCTTTCGCGCCGCCGGGAGACCGGGGCCGTCTCCACCACCCTGAAGGTGGGCGACCTATGCATGGACCTCATCGCCCGCACCGTTCACCGGGGGGCCGCCGAGATCGATCTGCAGCCGCGGGAGTTCCAGCTGCTGGAGTTCCTGATGCGCCACGCGGGGCAGAGCGTCACCCGCACCATGCTCCTGGAGAAGGTGTGGGAGTACCACTTCGACCCGCAGACCAACGTGATCGACGTGCACATCAGCCGCCTGCGCGGCAAGATCGACAAGAGCTTCGACCACCCCATGCTCTCCACCGTCCGCGGCGCGGGCTACAGGCTGGATCCGTAGGACCGGGCGCGCCCGTCCGTGAAACTCCCCGTCCTCCTGCGCACGACGCCGTTTCGGTTGACGTTGCTGTTTCTGGCCCTGTTCACCGGGGCGGCGGCGCTGTTCCTCGGCTACATCTACGTGGCCACCGCAGGCGAGGTGACGACCCGGGCCGACAGCGAGGTGGGCCGGGAGATCGCGTCCCTGCGCACCGTGTTCGCGCAAGGGGGCGGATCGGCCCTGAACGGGGCCCTGATCGAGCGGGCCTCGGGCGACCGGCCGTTCCTCTACCTCCTGTCCGACCCCCAGGGAAAACCGGTCACCGGCAACATCGCCGCCACCCCGGTGGAGCCCTCCACCGCCGAGGCCCACGCCAGCTTCCGCGTATCGGAGACCGATCCCGACGGGGCCGTCACCCGCCGCCAGGCCTGGGGTCGGCAGGTGAAGCTGGCGGATGGCGAGCTCCTGTTCGTGGGGGTCGATATCGGGGCGCAGCGCGGCTTCGTGGTGCGGATCGTTCGGGCTCTGTGGGGCGCGGGCGTGCTGATCGTACTCCTGGGGCTGGCGGGGGGCGTTCTCGTCAGCCGCAACGTGACCCGGCAGATGGCCAGCCTGCGCACCGTGGTCACCGCGGTGGAGTCCGGAGACCTGCACGTGCGCGCCCCCGTGCGCGGCGTCGGCGACGAGTTCGACGAGCTGGCCATGGGCCTCAACGTCATGCTCGACCGGGTGGAGCGGCTGATGGGCGGCCTGCGCCACGCGGGAGACGCCATCGCCCACGACCTGCGCTCCCCCCTCACCCGCATGCGCGCGCGGCTGGAGGTGGCGCTGATCGAGGTCGAGGCGGGCAAGGCGGACCCCCTGCAGGCGCTTGAGTCCACCCTGGCGGATGCAGACTCGGTGCTGCGGACGTTCAATGCGGTGCTGGCGATCTCGCGCCTGCAGGCGGCGGGCCAGCTCACCAATGCCTTGGAGTTCGACCTCTCCGAGCTCGCAGGGGGCATGACCGAGCTCTACGAGCCCCTCTGTGAGGACAAGGGCCTGGCCTTCGACGCCCAGTTCGCCCCGCACCTGATCATCCGCGGTGACCGCGAGTTCGTGGCGCAGGCCCTCTCGAACCTCCTCGACAACGCGGTGAAATACACCCCGCCCGGCGGCGCCATCATGCTGCGCACCCGCAGGCGCTCCTCGGGCGAGGCCGAGGTCAGCGTCACCGATACGGGGCCGGGCGTGCCCGAGGCGGATCGGGTGCGGGTGGTGCAACGCTTCGTCCGCCTGGAGAACAGCCGCAGCCAGCCGGGCTCCGGTCTCGGCCTCAGCCTCGTCTCGGCGGTGGCAGAGGCCCACGGCGGCCGCCTCGACCTCGACGAGGGCCCCGGTGCCGCCCCCGACGGCACCGGCCCTGGCCTGCGCACCGCCCTGAGCTTCCCGGCGGTGTAGTCCCTCGCGCGGTTCATTCGCCTCCGCTACAAGCTCCGGGCACGGCCTTTGGCGTTCGCGCCGGGTATTGGAGGAGGCGCGGCCATTCCCGAACGCGCGCATCCGGACTGGACCGGCTCGGACCGGGGCGGGGCCCTGCGGGGTCCGCGCTCGCTGCTGCGCCAGATCCGGGAGGCGATGGCGGGCGGCGGGCCCGCGCAGACCAAGCTCGACAGCGTGGTGCGCATCATCGCAGGCTCGATGGTGGCCGAGGTGTGCTCGCTGTACCTGCGCCGGGCGTCAGGCGACATGGAGCTGTTCGCCACCGAGGGCCTGAAGCGCGAGGCCGTCCACATGACCCGCCTGAAGGCCGGAGAGGGCCTCGTGGGCGAGATCGTGCGTCAGGGCCGCCCCCTGAACCTGCAGGACGCCCCTTCGAACCCCGCCTTCAGCTATCGGCCGGAAACGGGCGAAGACCCCTTTCACGCCTTTCTTGGCGTGCCCCTGCTACGCGGCGGCCGCACGATCGGCGCCCTCGTCGTCCAGAACCGCACCGAGCGGGTGTACGGCGAGGACGAGGTCGAGGACTTGCAGACCATCGCCATGGTGCTGGCCGAGACGGTGGCTTCGGGCGAACTCGTGGGCCTCGTCGAACTCAAGGACGTGGAACTCAGCCCCCACAAGCCCGAGCGGCTGAAGGGCCAGCGCTTCGCGGACGGCCTCGCCCTGGGCACCGCGGTGCTGCACGACGTGGGCGTGGCCGTCTCGCGGATGATCTCCGACGATGTGGCCGATGAGGAGCAGCGGCTGCAGGCGGCGCTGCGGGCGCTGCGGGCGCAGATCGACGGCATGCTCGACGG
>JBBRQN010000031.1:0-16484 GCA_038226305.1 Caulobacterales bacterium | reverse complement strand
TCGCGAACGATCACGTGGGCGCGGTAGCCGAAGCGCAGTGTGCGCCCCCGGGCAGCGGCCCGGGCGGTGAGGTCGGCCACGATCTCCGCGACCACCTCCATTCGATCCGGCCACATGAGGTAGACGTCGGCCCCCTGGGCGGCGGCATCCCGCGCTTCGGGGGAGAGCCCGCCGAAATAGAACAGCGGCGATGCGCCTGAGACGGTGCGGACTCGGGGCGGATCGAGCTTCAGCTGATGAAACTCGCCCTGGAAGTCGACCGGTTCGCCGTTCAGGAGGGTCCGCAGAACGGTCATCGCCTCCGCCGTGCGACGGTATCGGGGCGGCCCCGCCAGGGTCTCGCCCGGGAGGTCGGAAGAGATGATGTTGACGGTCAGCCGGCCGTTCAGGATGCGGTCCAGGGTGGCGAGCTGTCGTGCCATCTGCGGCACCCACATCTCGCCGATGCGCACCGCGGCGAGGAGGCGCATCCGCTTCAGCATCGGCGCCACCGCCGCGGCGAAGGCCAGGGTGTCGATTCCCAGCGCGTAGCCCGAAGGCAGGAGCAGGTTGTCGAACCCGCCGGCCTCGGCCGTCAGCGCAATGTCGCGACAATGCTCGAAGGACGACCTGAGCAGGGGATCGGGAACCCCGAGGAATTCGTAGTCGTCGTCGCACAGGGCCCCGAACCACGACACCTCGCACGGGGGTCGAAGGGTGGAGCTCACGGCAGGGGAACTCCGCGCGAAGCCGTCAGAACCGAGTACCAGTCCGCCCGGTCGAGGTGCACGTCAAAGGCGCGGGCCGCTTCTGCAATGCGCTCCGGCGTCTGTGAGCCGACGATGGGAATCGGCCGGGCGGGGTGGGCCATGATCCAGGCGTAGGCGACGGCTGAGCGCGGAACGCCTTCGCGCCGGGCCAAGGCGTCAAGCGCGGCGATGACGGCACCCGTTCTCGCGTCTGCGGCACCCGCGGAACGGCCGTCGCCCAGTCGCCCTCCGCCGAGCGGAGACCAGGCCAGCACGGCGAGATCGTGGACCATCGCCTGGTCCAGCGCGCCGTCTTCCAGGGGACCCAACGCCAGGGCCGAAAACTCCGGCTGCACCGTGGCCAGCGGCTCGTCCAGATAGGCCATCAGGGCTGCGGTCTGCGAAGGCGTCGCGTTGGAAAGGCCGAAGGCCCGCACCTTGCCCGCCTCTCGCAAAGATCGGAACGCGCCTGCGATCTCGGCGGGATGGGTGAGGAGGTCCGGGCGGTGGATCTGGTAGAGGTCGATCCGCTCGACCCCCAGACGCCTCAGCGACGCTTCGCAGGCATCGACCAGATAGCCGGCGCTCGAGTCGTAGGGCGTGCCGATGCGGATGCCGCCCTTGCTGGCCAGGACAAAGCGGTCGCGAAGCTGCGGCGCGGCGGCCAGAACCCGCCCCAGAAGGGCCTCGGCGGCCCCGAACGGCTCACCATTGTCCGGCCCATAGACATCGGCGGTGTCGAAAAGGGTGATGCCGGCCGCGAGGGCCGCTTCGACCTTCGCCTGAGCTGCCCGAACATCGTCCCCCCGAAACCGCCACATCCCCCAGGCCAGAGGCGACACGGACAGCCCGCTCTTGCCGAGGGCGCGAGGGGCGTGGGAGATCGCAAGGCCTGTCACCGGATCGGGCTCCCCTGCAATGCCAAAACCGGCGAGGCCCTGATCATGTCGACCATTCTGCGCGTCGGGATCATCGGCACCGGCATGATGGGTCGCGAGCACATCCGCAACTTGAAACTCACCCCGCAAGCCCGCGTCACGGCCCTGGCCGACCCGCACGAAGCCTCCCTCGCCGCAGCGCTTGAGGAGCTGGGACCGGCGGCTCGGGGCGTGGCGACCCATGCGGATGCGCAGGCTCTTCTGGCGAGCGGCCAGGTGGATGCGGTGCTGATCGCCTCGCCAAATCACAGCCACCGGGCGGTTCTCGAGCTTGCCCTCGTGGCGGAGGTGCACATCCTTTGCGAGAAGCCGCTCTGCACCACCGTGGCCGATGCCCGCTGGGCGGCGGAACGCGCGGCGCGAAGCGCCAAGGTGTTCTGGACCGGCATGGAGTATCGCTTCATGCCCCCCGCGGCCCGGCTCGTCGCAGACGTGCACGCCGGGCGGATCGGCCGGTTGCGGATGCTCAGCCTGCGAGAGCACCGCTTTCCCTTCCTCGAGAAGGTGGGCGACTGGAACCGCTTCGCCGCCAACACCGGCGGCACGATGGTGGAGAAGTGCTGTCATTTCTTCGACCTGATGCGCCTGATCACCCGCTCCGAGCCCGTGCGCGTGTTCTGCTCCGGGGCGATGGACCTGAACCATCTCGACGAGCGCTATGACGGGCGCACGCCCGACATCCTCGACAACAGCTTCACGGTCGTGGACTTTCAGAACGGCGTGCGCGCCATGCTCGACCTCTGCATGTTCGCCGACGGGTCGGCCGAGCAGGAGGAGATCGTCGCGGTGGGCGACCTGGCCAAGATCGAGACCTCCATCCCCACCGGCGAGATCGTGCTGTCGCCCCGCACTCCCTATGGCGGGGTCAAACGGCCCGTGCGCGAGGCCGTCGCGGTCGATCCCGAGGCGTTGCAGGCCGGCACCCATCACGGGGCGACCCTGTACCAGCTGCGCGCTTTCCTCGACGCCTGCGCAGGCACAGGGCCGGTGCAGGTGACCGCAGAGGATGGCCTCAAGGCGGTGGCCATGGGAGTCGCCGCCGAACGATCGGTGAAGGAACGCCGCGTCGTGCAGATGGAAGAGCTGGGCTTTTGAGCCTCGCCCCCGCCCCGCATGACCCTGCCGCGAGCCGCCTGCGGTGGTGGATGCTCGGTCTCGCGATCGCAGCGACGACGCTGAACTACGTGGACCGTCAGATCATCGCGCTGCTCAAGCCCACCCTGTCACGGGAGCTGGGCTGGGGCGATGCGGACTACGCCCATATCGTCTCGGCCTTCCAACTCGCCACGGCCTGCAGCTTTCCCCTCGCCGGGTGGTGGGTGGATCGGGTGGGGCTGCGGCGAGGCTATGGATGGGGCGTGGGCCTGTGGAGCCTGGCGGCGGCGGCCCACGCCCTTGCCTCCACCGTGGGGCAGTTCATCGGAGCCCGCGTTCTTCTGGGCGTGGGCGAGACGGTCAACACGCCCGCGGCGATCAAGACCGTGGCCACCTGGTTTCCGGAGGAGCGGCGCTCGCTCGCCATCGGCGTGATGAACATGGCGCCGAACTTCGGGGCGGTCGCGGCACCCCTGCTCGTGCCTGCGCTCGCCGCGGGCGTCGGTTGGCGCGCGGCGTTCCTGATCACCGGCGCCGCGGGGTCGCTGTGGCTGGTTGCGTGGGCGCTCGTCTGGCGGGCCGTCCGCATGCCGACCGCGGAACCGGCCGCGTCCGCAACGCCTACGGGCGCTCCGGGTGGAGGCGTTGCCTTCTGGATGAGCCTCCTTCGGGATCGGAGTGCGTGGGCGGTTGCCCTGGCGAAGCTCCTCATCGATGCGGTCTGGTGGTTCCTGCTTTTCTGGTCGCCGGACCTTCTGCACCGCCGCTTCGGGCTGGAGGGCGCGCCGTTGGCTGGGCCCCTCGCGGCCGTCTACGGGATGGCGGCGGCGGGTGCGCTGTTCGGTGGGTGGCTCCCCACCCGGCTGCTGGCTCGGGGCGTGAGCCTGAACCTTGCCCGCAAGGCTCCCCTGGCTCTGGGCGGTCTCCTTGCCTTGCCTCTGCCCCTGTTGCTCATCACGCCGCGGCTGGACCTCGCCGTGGCTCTTCTGGGACTGACCCTGGCCGCCCACCAGATGGTTTCGACCAACGTCTTCGCCCTCGCCACCGATCGATTCCCGGCGGCGCGGGTCGGCACTGTCGTGGGTGTCGGCGCCCTGTTCGGCAACCTGGCGGGCCTCGGCATGTCGGAGTTCGCCGGCTTCACCCTCGGACACACAGGGGGTTACGCGCCCCTGCTCATCCCGTGCGCCCTGGCCTACCTGACCACCTTCGGCCTCATCCAATGGCTGTTGCCCAACCTCACGCTGCGCAACGGCTTCGAAGACGGCCAGACTGGGCGCATCCCCGCGGCTGTCTGACAGACCGCGTCTGCACTACGCTACGTTCCAGGCGAACGGTGACCCCGCCTTCAAGCTTGCGATCTATACGGCGATCCCGTGAGGGGTACCGCAAGGGGACCTGGGCTGGCATGCGGCAGCCGGGCCTTCAGCGTACGGTCTCCTTCTCCCTGGGTGCGGTGACCTCGCGGGTCTTGGGTTCGCTCTTCGGCTTCGGCAGGAGCCGGAAGCGCGTCTGGCACCAGGCGAAGTCGACTCCGACATCCAGAAGCGCGTCGGAGCGGCCGCAGGGGCAGCCGAATTCCATCACCTCGATGACGCGGTAGGTCTCTCCCGCCACGAGGGGCACCGGGCGACCCGTGACGTGGTTCGGGGCGGCATTGACGCAAAGAACCAGATCGCCGGGGCCGACAGCCTCACTCATAACGCCCTCCGTCACCTGCACGAGAGAGTGAGTGCACAGCCTGCAAGGGGCAAGGCCGCCCGCGGCCGGGGCGGGGGCCGCTCAGGATCTCAGACTGGCGTCCAGGGCCGCATGGAAAGCCGCCGCGACCGGCTGGATGAGGTCGCCCGAGGTGCAACGCAGGTCGTCGCCGCGGGTTGGAAGTAGCGATGTCCGCCGTAAAGCCCGATTGCGGTGCGATAGCCCGCCGAGAGCACGTTGGTGAGCTCGCCCCCGGCGGACGCCTTGTCTGCGACGTAGGTGGCTTCGAGGCCCGTCACGCCCTTGAAGCACGGGCGCACGCGATCGATCAGGTCAGGCGTCGCGGTCAGCACGCGCTGGGAGTCGGCGCTGGGCAGGGCGCGCAGGGCCGGGCCCAGTTCGTGCCAGTCGCGCGCGGCAGCGCTGGCGCCGATGTGCACCCATAGCTTCGTCGCCGAAGACAGCGGGGCGAGCTTCTCCTCTAGATAGAGCTCCCCACCGAGATACTCGTACTCATGGCCGCTGGTGCACAGCAATTCGACGTTCACCGCACGACGCGAGGTGGCCAGGGCGTTGGCCAGCGACAGCCAGACGGCGAGGCCGGAGCCACGCTCTGCGGTGCAGCCGAACCATCCTGAGCGGGGCGTCGAGACGACGATCGTCTCGGCGGCCTTCCGGTCCAGACGGGCGATGAGGTTGAAGGCGCTGCGCCGCCCGCCGCGGCCATCGACGACCAGCGTCGCCGCCCGCCCGCCTTCTGCGGCCAACACGAAGGCCTGCGCTTCCCTGGGTGCCAGGATGACCACCGGGCGATCGAAGCCCGGCTTTCGGGTGTTGACGTTCAGGGCGATGGCTTCGCCCGTCGGCCCGGTGGTGACCACCACCGTCGCCAGCGCCCCGCGCCGGAAGGCGTCGGCGATTGGTCGGGAGACCGTGGGATCGGCGAGGCTGACCCAGCGCTTGTAGGGCAGCACCACCAGGGCGAGGCTGCCGGTGAGGTCTCCCTCGCGGTCCGCGCGTCGGAGGGGGGCCGTGACGCCATTCGGGCCGGTGGGCACCACGACGGCTTGCGGGATCACCTCGGCCGTCGCCGAGCCGCAGGTGAGGGTCGCGCGCACGGGCTCGAAGAAGGGGGCGTCGAAGGGCTGGCGGCGGCAGGCGTATCCGAGCCGGGTCAGCTCGCCTTCCAGCCACGCCCCGCAGGCGTCGTCTCCCGCCCCGCCCGACGCCTTCCCGCCGAAAGCGGCATAGCGCTCTATGACCGCCTGCAGCCAGGGTGCCGTCTCATGGTCGGCCTTGCGCGCCACAGCCGTGGCGGGCAGCGCAGCGGCGACTCCGGCCGCGCCCGAGGCGGAGAGGAGGTGTCGGCGGGAGGGCTTCATCGTCATGGTCTCACTCCATCCGTTCGACTTCAGCGCGGTGAGGGGACCGCCACCGCGAGCGCCCAAGCCAACGGGTAGCCGTTGACTCCCACGCCCGGGCAAGGGATTAATAAAAGAACAAAACAAGAACTCAACGACCCCGTGGACTTATGCAGGACCTTCGCCATCGCAGTGTTCTGAAGCCTGCGGAGAATGGCGGGGCGCTGGCGAGTCCGTCCAGGGGCGACCGGCCGACCGATCTTACCTTCGGCGCCCGCGAACTGGATGCCGCCTTCGACGCGGGGGGCCTGGTTTTCGGAGCGCATCAGATCGCCGGACTGCCGGGCGAGGGGGCCTCGGCGCTCCTGTTCGGCATCCTGATGACGGCTCGGCGTTTCAGGGCGGATTCCTCCGCGAGGGGCCTCGTGGTGCAGGAGCGGGGCGTGGTGGCCGAGACCGGGGGGCTCTACGGACCGGGCCTGCACGCCCTGGGGCTGGACCCCGGCCGGCTGGCCTTCGTCACTGCGCGAGACGGGGGGGAGGCGCTGCGGATGGTGGACGAGGCGGTGCGCTCAGGCGCCGTGGCCGTGGTTCTGGCGGAGCTGGACCGGGGGGCGGCGCGGGTCGATCTCTCCGTCACCCGGCGGTTCAACGTGGCGGGGCGGGCCTCTTCAACGCTGGCGCTGCTCGTCACGCCCGACCTTTCCGGCACGAGCGCCGCCGTCACGCGCTGGCGGGTGAGGACGGCGCCCAGCCGGGCCCCGCGGCGACATCTCGGCCCCCCCGCCCTCGACCTCGAACTCGTGCGCAACCGCCTCGGCCCGGTCGGCCGCTTCACCGTGGAATGGAACTCCGATGACGTCGCCTTCCGCACCCCAGCGCCGCTTCGCGCACCTGTGGTTCGACCGGCTGCCCACCGACCGGCTGCGCTCGGCCCACCTCGCCTCGCACCCCGCCTCGGACCCTGGGGCGGTCCCCCTGGTGGTGGTGGAGACCTGCCGGAACGCCTTGCGGCTGGCGGCGGTCGATGAGGCGGCACAGGCTGAGGGCCTGACCCCCGGCATGACCCTGGCGGACGCCCGGGCGCGCCTGCCGCAGGTGGCGGTGGCCCACGCCGAGCCCGAGGCCGATCTCGCCTTCCTCACCCGTCTGGCCGAAGCCTGTCGTCGCTACACCCCCGCCCTGGCCCTGCACGCCCCGGACGGGGTGGACCTGGACATCACCGGCTGCGGCCCCCTGTTCGGTGGCGAGGCGGCGCTCTTTACAGCGATCGGCAAGCGGATGCGCAAGGCGGGCCTGTCGCTGCGCCTCGCCTTCGCCGACACCCCCGCGCAGGCCCACGCGCTGGCGCGGTTCGGGGGAGGAGGCGTGACGGAGCCGGGGGGCGGGGAGGCGGCGCTGGCCCCCCTGCCGGTGGCGGCCCTGCGGCTGGATCCCCAGAGCTGCGAGGTGCTGCGGGGGCTCGGCCTGCATCGTGTGGAGCAGGTGCTGCGGTTGCCGCGGGCCTCTCTCGCCAGGCGGCTTGGGGCTGTGGCTCTGGACCGGCTGGACGAGGCGCTCGGCCGCCGGTCCGGCCCCCTGGAGGTTCGGCTGGAACGCTCGCCGTTCCGTGCGGAGCGCCGCCTGTTCGAACCCGTGTGCGAGCCGGAGGCGGTGCTGAAGATCGTGGCCGACCTCGCCCGTGATCTCGCCATCAAGCTCGAAGGACGGGGCCTGGGCGGGCGGGCCTTCGAGCTGGCGTTGTTCCGGGTGGACGGGGCTGTGAAGCGGCTGGACGTCGCCGTGGGGCGGCCGCTGCGCGCGCCGGATCGGATCACCGCCCTCTATGTCGAGCGGCTGGCCGGGCTGAACGAGGGGTTGGAGGCGGACTTCGGCTTCGACCACCTGCGCCTGACCGCAGGAATCGTGGAGGCGTCTCGGGCGCGGGGCGACGATCTCCTGCAGGCATCCGGTGCAGGCGCCGCCCCGGATGAAACGGCGCTCGGCGATCTGGCCGACCGGATCGCCGCCCGCTCAGGCGCCCGGATCAGCCGCCTGCGACCGGGAGACGCCCATGCTCCCGAGCGGGCGGATGTCGCCGCCCCTTGCCAGGCGGGCGCCCACGAAAAGCGGAACTGGGCGGACGAAGCGCCCCAGCGTTTCGAGGAGACGCCGCTTAGGCCCCTGCGCCTTTTCCGCCCGCCCCAGCCCATCGAGGTGGCCGCGGCCGAGGCTCCGGAGGGTCCGCCCGCGGCCTTCACCTGGCGTCGGGTGGGCCGCCGCGTGGTGCGGGCGGAGGGGCCGGAGCGGATCGAACCGGAGTGGTCGCAGGGGGGCGATCCCACCCGTGTGCGCGACTACTTCCGCCTCGAAGACGAGACTGGCCGCCGATACTGGGTGTTTCGCCAGGGCCGCTACAGCCCTCCGCCCGAGGCGGAGACACAGGACGAGCCCCGCCCGGAGGCTACCGTCAAAAGCTATCCCCGCTGGTATCTGCACGGCCTGTTCGGATGAAGCCGCCCGCGCCGCCCTATGCGGAGTTCGCCGTCACCACCTGCTTCTCCTTCCTGCGGGGGGCCTCGCACCCTGAGGAGCTTGTGGATACCGCGCTGGACCTCGGACACGCAGGCATGGCCGTGGCGGACCGCAACACCCTTGCCGGGGTGGTGCGACCGTTCAGCCGCCTGAAGGAGCTCAAGAAGAAGATCGCCGAAACCGGAAACGAAGCCCTGGCGGCCCGGCTGGCGGCGTTCCGCTATGTGGTGGGCGTGCGGCTGGTCTTCGCCGATGGCGCCCCCGATGTGCTGGCCTATCCCCTGCACCGCGAGGCCTACGGCCGCCTCAGCCGCCTCCTCACCACGGGCAACCTGCGGGCGAAGAAGGGTGAATGTCGGCTGGAGTGGGGCGATCTTCTGGCCGCTGGCCCCGGCCTGGCGCTGGCGCTCCTGCCCCCCGATCGGCTGGACATCGCCGGTTTGAGCGCGCGGCTCGATGATCTTCTGGACGCCCATCCGGGGCAGGTTCGGCTGGCCGCCGCCATGACCTACGGCCCCGCCGCCGCCCGGCGCCTGGATGCCCTGGCGGAACTGGCGATGGCGAGGGGGGCCCCGCTCCTGGCCGTCAACGACGTGCTCGTCCACGAGCCGGAGCGCCGCCCTTTGCTGGACGTGATGACCTGCATCCGCGAGCACGTCACCGTCGCCCAAGCCGGTCGCCTGCTGCAGGCCAACGGCGAACGCCACCTGAAGCCCGCCGACGAGATGGCGAGGCTGTTCCGCGACCATCCCGACGCCGTCGCAGAGACCTCGCGCCTCCTGAACGCCTGCCGCTTCGACCTTACGCAGCTGAAGTACGAATACCCCCGCGAGACCGTGCCTGAAGGCGTGACCCCGCAGGCGCATCTGGAGGCGCTGACGTGGGAGGGCGCGGCGGAACGCTATCCCAAGGGGGTTCCGCCGGCGGTCGCCGAGGCCCTGAGGAGCGAGTTCACCTTCATCGCCGACTGCGACTACGCCCGCTACTTCCTGACCGTGCATGACGTGGTGAAGTTCGCCCGCGGGCGGGGGATCCTCTGCCAGGGGCGGGGTTCGGCGGCCAACAGCGCCGTGTGTTTCTGCCTGGGGATCACGGCGGTGGACCCCTCCAAGATCAAGCTCCTCTTCGCCCGCTTCATCTCCAGCGCCCGGGACGAGCCCCCCGACATCGACGTGGATTTCGAGCACGAGCGCCGCGAGGAGGTGATCCAGCACATCTACGGCCGCTATGGCCGCGAGCGCGCCGCCATCTGTTCCACGGTGATCCACTATCGCCCGCGCAGCGCCATCCGCGAGGTGGGCAAGGCGCTGGGCCTGACCGAGGATGTCACCGCCGCCCTTTCCGGCATGGTGTGGGGAAGCTGGGGCGGCAAACCCGATCCCTCGCATGTGATCCAGGCCGGGCTCGACCCTGAGAACCCGGTGATCGCCCGGGCGCTCGATCTGGCGGGCCAGCTTCTGCAGTTCCCCCGGCACCTGTCGCAGCATGTGGGGGGCTTCGTGCTCACCGAACGGCGGCTGGACGAGACCGCCCCCATCCTCAACGGCGCCATGCCCGACCGCACCTTTCTGGAGTGGGACAAGGACGACATCGACGCCCTGGGGATCATGAAGGTCGACGTGCTGGCGCTGGGGATGCTGAGCTGCATCCGGGGCGCCTTCGCGCTCCTGAACCACCACGCCATCTTTGCCATCAAGGACATGGCGCAGATCGAGGGCGATGACGATCCCGGCGTCTACGCCATGCTCCAGCGGGGCGACAGCGTGGGGGTCTTCCAGGTGGAGAGCCGGGCGCAGATGAACATGCTGCCGAGGCTGAAGCCCGCTTGCTTCTACGACCTCGCCATCCAGGTCGCCATCGTGCGGCCCGGCCCGATCCAGGGCGACATGGTGCATCCCTATCTGAAGCGGCGCCAAGGGCTGGAGCGGATGGAATTCCCCAAGCCCGCCCCACCGCACGATCCGAATGAACTGTCCGACGTCTTGGGTCGCACGCTCGGCGTGCCGCTGTTTCAGGAGCAGGCGATGCAGCTCGCCATCACGGCGGCCCAGTTCACCCCGAGCGAGGCCGACGGCCTGCGCCGCTCCATGGCGACCTTCAGAAACCTCGGCGGGATCGACGCCTTCCGCATCAAGATGGTCGAGGGCATGACCCGGCGCGGCTATGAGCGAGACTTCGCCGAGCGGTGCTTCAAGCAGATCGAGGGGTTCGGCTCCTACGGCTTTCCCGAGAGCCACGCGGCCAGCTTCGCCAAGCTCGTCTACGTGTCGGCCTGGCTGAAGCATCACCACCCGGCGGTGTTCGCCTGCGCCCTGCTCAACGCCCAGCCGATGGGTTTCTACGCCCCGGCCCAGCTCGTGCGCGACGCCATCGAGCACGGGGTCGAGGTGCGCCCGGCGGACGTGAACCACAGCGACTGGGACAACACGCTGGAGCCCTGCGGGGGCGGCGCCCATGCCCTGCGCCTGGGGCTTCGCCAGATCGACGGCGTTCACGAGACCCCCGCGCGCGCCCTTGTGGAGGCGCGTGGCGAGGCAGGCGGCTACCCGGACTTCGATGCGCTGGTCCGCCGCTCGGGCCTGAACCGGCCGCATCTGCAGAGCCTGGCCCAGGCCGACGCCATGCGCTCCATCGGCCTCGACCGCCGGGCCGCCCTGTGGCGGGTGCGGGGGGTGTCGCCCGCGGCCCCAGCCCCGCTCCTTGCCTCCCTGCCGGACAGGGAAGCCATGCCGGAACTCCCGGTGATGGGGCTGGGGGAGCATGTGGCGGCCGACTATCAGACCACGCGGCTATCCCTGAAAGGCCATCCCATGGGCATGCTGCGCGGTGTGTTCGACGGTCGAGGGGTTCGCCCCTGCGCCGATCTCGCCCGGATGCGCGAGGCCGCTTCGGTGGCGGTGGCGGGGGTGGTGCTGATGCGCCAGAGGCCCGGCAACGGCCTCGTCTGCTTCATCACCCTGGAGGACGAGACGGGGGTGGCGAACCTCGTGGTGATGCCGCAGGTGTTCGACCGCTTCCGCAAGGTCATCATGTCGGCCCGCCTGATCGAGGTGCACGGCCGGGTGCAGCGCACCGATCAGGCGGCGGAGGTGGTGCACGTGCTCGCCGCCCGCCTCGTGGATCGCACCGCCGACCTGCAGGCCCTCACCCAACCGGAGCTCGACCTCGGCCCGCCCGCTCCCGCCCGCAAGCCGCCGCCCCGCCACGCGGGCCACCCCCGCGACGTGCGCATCCTGCCCGCCTCGCGGGACTTTCATTGAGCTCTCGCGAGATCGCGCATGCGCCGCCCCGTCCGGCGACGGCCCGTGGGCAAAGTTGTGCCGCCGCTAGGAGACAGGCGGCAGGGTCCGGGCGGCGGCTTTCAGGAGTTCGCGCTGCACCTTGCCCAGGGGGGTCTTGGGGATGGCGTCGGTCCAGGCGATCCGCACCGGGGGCATTCCGGCGGGGAGGGCGGGGCCGACGAGGCGTTCGTCGAATCCCTCGCCGCGCACGATCGCCAGCCAGGGCTGGGTCACGCCCTCGTGGTCGTCCAGGGCGAAGGCGGCGGCATCGGTCACCCCCGGAAGGGTCAGGATGGGGCCTTCCAGCACCTCCGGCAGGTATTTCTCGCCGCCGATGTTCATCACCTCGTCCTCGCGGCCGAGCACGGTGATCAGGCCGTCGGTGCTGATCCGGCCCAGGTCACCGGGATAGAACCAGCCGTCCACGAAGCGTTCGGCCGTCAGGGCGTGGTCGTAGAGATAGCCGCTCACCACCCCCGGTCCCCGCACGCGCAGGCGTCCCGTCTGGCCGGCGGGCACGGGCGAGCCGGCCTCGTCCGCCGCTTCGACTTCGGTCCAAGGCGTGGCCCAGCCGACCCCGCCCGTCTCGCGGAGCTGGGGGGCGAAGGCCATGCCGCAGATGCCCGCCTCGGTGGAGGCGTAGGCGATGTTCACCTGCGCACCCAGCCGCTCCCGCACGCGATGAAGCAGGCCGGCCGAAGCATGCCCGCCGGCGATGCTCACCCAAAGCTGCGGCGACGCTGCGGCGTCGCCGGGCAGGGCGGCCAGGAGCGCGATGATCTGCGCCGGGGTGCCCAGGAGCCCCGTGAGGTTGAGGGCCGGCAGGCTTGCGGCCATGTCTGCGGCGTCCATCGAGGGGAAGCACACGCAGCCTCGCCGGGCCCAGGTGACCAGGAACACCTGGATGGCCCCGCTCTCCGGCCCGATAAGAGACACGAGCCGTTCGACCCCCTCGGCGAAGGTGAAGTGGACCCGGTCGGTCATCATCCGCCAGCTCAGGCCCACGGCCTTCGGCGTGCCCGTGGTGCCGGACGACAGCTGCACCCGCGCCAGCGCCTCGGGGTCGATCTCAGGCGAGGCGAAAGGCCCCGTCCGCTCCCGGGCGAGGACGGACTGCACCCAGCCCGCGTCCACCGTCACGCAGGCAAGGCCCAAGGCGGAGAGATCGCCGCTCGAGCCATCGGAAAGAACCGTGGTGGGGCGGGCGATGGCGATCACCGCAGCCGCCATGGCCGGGATGATCGAGACGGTGGCCACCCGCAGACGCGCGCAGGCCAAGGTGAGCAGGAGGTGCAGGTATGGGTCGGCGACGCAGACGCCGGCGAGCACCCCCGGCACCAGACCCGTCTCGGCCAGCGCCGCGGCGCACCGGTCGATATCATCGTCGAACCGCCGATAGGCCACATGCGATGCGCCGTTCGAAACGGCGGGGGCATGGGGCGAAAGGGCGGCGCTGAAGCGGATGAAGCGGTCGAACATGGCGCGGCTTGTGTTCGGCTCCGCCCGCCCTGTCGAGCGGGAATCAGTGGGCGCTGGTGCCAGGACGAAAGGCACACTCTCAAAAGAGACGATCAATAGTTAGATAATCTGCTCTGTATGGTTAAGCTTACTAAGAGTGAAATGCCCTGCAAAATCCGCAATTTGCGTAAACCCGTCACATTTATGCCGACGTCTCAGGATTGAGACACCGCGCCCTGCCGAAATCGCCTAGCGAACGCTCAAATCGAGGCCCGGCAGTATCCGGCCCGTGTTCCAGGGGCAGTTCGCTTGTTTACTATGTCTTCGCCGCGCGCCCGCTCGGCGGCTTCCGTCCGCGCCCACCGCCGGGCGCTTCTGTCCACCTCCATGCTGGCGGGCTGCGGTCCGGTGCTGAAGCCCCGGCGGTCGAGCTGGATCAGCTTCGCCAAGCCCGCCGCCGTCGCCGCAGCGGCGTTCGGCGTGTTCGCCTCGGGCGCCGCTTTTGCGCAAACCACCGTCACACCCGCCAATAACTCAGGCACCGTCACCTACACGGGCACGGCCACCAAAACTGACAACACAGGTGGCACCGGCGGCTTCTCCCTGAGCGGCGCGCCCCAGGCGGTCACCTTCGGCGGTTTGAACATCAACTCTGCCGGCGAGACGGCCCTCGGCATTTACAGCAGCGCCCCGCTCACGGTCACTTCGGCTGGTGCCGCGTCGACGCTGAGAGGCACCTCTGCTCCCACCGTTCGTCTTACGGGATCCACAGGGCTTACGGCCGACCTCGGCGCCGCGACCATCAGCTCGACCAACTCCGTCGGGATCAGCGCCTACACGGCGACGGGCGTTGTGAGCCTGACGACCACGGGCGGCTCAATCATGGCGCGCGACTACGGCGTCAGCCTCAACGGGGACGACGTCACCGCCAATCTGGCCTCGGCGATCACCAGCACCGCCAGCGACGCCATCAACAGTTACGCATTCGGGAACATTAACCTCACCACCAGCGGCACGATCAGCGCGGCCAATGGATACGGCGTCAATGCATCCGCGCAGGGAACGCTGAACTTCACCTCCACCGGCGGCTCGATCTCCGGCCAGCACGCCGTATATCTCGCCGCAGAGACCGACGTCACCGTCAATTCAGCCGCCGCGATCACCGCGAGCCAGTACGGCCTCGACGCGGAATCGAACTCCGGCGGCGCGTACAGCCTCACCAGCAGCGGCACGATCGACGGCGCGGGCTCCACCGCGATCTACGCCTACAACGGCGGGGCGGGAACCTTCGTCGTGAACGTCAACGGCTCTATCGGCTCCAACCAGCGGGTCGGAATGGGCGTTTACGCCGGGGCCACTGCGGGCGACGCCACCACGAACACCGTGAACGTGAACGCCAACATCAGCTCGACGGGCAACAGCGTCTACTCCGACGGCGCAGGATTCACGGTGAACGTCGCCAACGGTGTCACCCTGTCGAGCACCGGCGGATATGGCGTCAACAACGACGGCACCGGCGCTGTCGTCGTCAACAACAACGGCGGCACCATCACCGCCAGCTCGCAGGCCATTCTTTCTCGACATGACCTGACGCTGGTCAACAAGGCGGGCGGCGCCCTCAGCAGCAGCAACGCCGACACTGTCTTCGCCTTCGGCGCCGCCAATGTTCTGAACGCCGGAACGATCACGTCCACCACCTATTCCGGCATCGTCGGGTCGGTGGGATCGGTGATCACCAACGCCACGGGCGGATCGATCCAGGGCGGAACCGACGCGACGTACGGCACGGCCGTCCAGCTTTCCGGCCAGTCGGGGGTCGTCAACAACTACGGGACTCTGACCGACGGCGGGGCGGGCTCCATCGCCGTGAACGGAAATCTCGGCTCCAGCACCGCTGGCGTCGCCGTCAACCTGTTCGCCGGATCGACCACCGGCAACATCAACTTCACCAATGCGCCGAGCGCCACGCTGAGCCTCTACACCGGCACCGGCACGGCGAACGCGGGCGTCGTCGACACGGGCACGGGCGTACGGCTTCAGAACGCCGGTACGCTGAACGCTGGAACGGTCGGCACGGTCACGGGCAACTTCGACCTCGTGCTGCGCGGCACGGGAGACGGCACGGCCGCCAACGGGGCCGCGGGCAGCTACGCCCTCGGCAGCGCGACCGGCATCCAGTCGCTGTCGAAGCTGGACTCGGGCACATGGAACGTGTCGGGCACCAGCGCCTACACCGGCGCCACCACCATCGCTGCCGGCACGCTCGCCCTCAGCACCGCCAACGCAATCACCGCCACCTCGGGCGTAGCCCTCACCGGCGCCACCAGCATCCTCGATCTCACCGCCAACTCGCAGGCGATCAACAACCTGTCTGGCGTGGCTGGAAGCCAGGTCCGGCTGGGCGGCGGCAGCAAGGGGACGATCTACACCTACTCCCTGAACTCGACGGCCAACACGCTGTTCGCAGGCGTCATCTCGGGCGGCGGTGTCGGCTTCCCGATCGGGGGGACCGCGAACCTGTCGAAGGACGGGGCGGGCACTTTGACCCTGACGGGTGCGAACACCTTCACGGGTCCGCTCACGATCAACGCCGGCACGCTGGCGCTCTCCGGCGCCGGCCTGATCTCCAACGTGACGAGCGTGACCGACAACGCCACCTTCGACATCTCGGGCCACAGCAACGGGGCGGCGGTTATCACGTCGCTGTCCGGTTCCAACACCGGCATCGTCACCCTGGGGGCCAACGTCCTCAACCTGTCCAACGCCTCCGGAACCTTCGCCGGCAGCATCCGCGGCACGGGTGGGCTCTTGATCCAGGCCGGCACGGAGACCCTGACGGGCGCCAACACCTACACGGGCGGCACGGCGATCAACGCCGCCGGCTCCGGCCTGACCCTGGGCGCTGGGGGAGACATCTCCTACTCCAGCAATGTCCTGGTGAACGGCGCGCTCAACGTTGCGGGCGTGTCGAACGGCTACACCGTGATCCAGGGCCTGACGGGCGCGAACACCGGCACGGTTGTCCTGGGCGCGACCTATCTGGAAATCTCCAAGGCCTCGAACTTCGCCGGCGTGATCTCCGGCACGGGCTCCGTCCAGTTCGACAACGGCCCGGCGAGCCAGGTGGGCATCTTTGCCGCCAGCAACAATGGCGTCACCGTCTTGACGGGCGACAACACCTACACCGGAACGACAGGGGTCGCCGGAACGCTCCGGCTCGGTGACGGGGGAACGACGGGCTCCGTAGCGGGCAGGATATACCTGGGCACCACCACCAGCGTCCTGAACGTCAACCACTCCAATGCGGTGACGCTGTCGCAGCTGATCTCCGGCAGCGGTCGTTTCGTCCAGTCGGGAACGGGCACGACGACGCTCACTCAGGCCGAGACCTACACTGGGCTCACGCAG
>JBBRQN010000030.1:0-16629 GCA_038226305.1 Caulobacterales bacterium | reverse complement strand
TGGTGCCGCCTAGGTGACTCGAACACCTGACCCCCGCATTACGAATGCGGTGCTCTACCGGCTGAGCTAAGGCGGCCCGTGGGGCACGGAGCGCGGTGTTTAGCTTCGCTCATCCCGCTTGCCAAGGGCGCTCGGGAACGCACGCTCCAGGGCGTCGAGGAGGGCGGCTTCGGTGGGGGTGGCGGCCACGGTGGCGGCGGGGCCAGCCACGGGCTCGGCGCAGGCCGCCGAGAGCGCCACTACCGTGACGGATGCGAGGGAGGCTCCGTTGGCGACGCCCCTCAGCGCGCGGGCGGCGGCGGGGGAGTGGATCAGGACGGCGGCGATCCGGCCTTGCGCGAGAGCAGCCTCGGCGGCTGGGGGCAGAGCCTGCGCCACCGTCTCGTAGAGGGGAAGGTGGATCGCCGGGCGACCGGCGGCCCGCAGCGCCGCCACAAGGTCGAACGCCGGTTCGCGCGCTCCTAGATGCGCCAGGCGTGCGAAGGGGGCCACCGCCGCGATCAGCCTCGCCAGGTCCGCCCCCGCGCCCTGAGCTGAGAGCACGCGGGTGAAGCCCGCCGCGTGGGCGGCGTCTGCTGTGGCATCGCCCACGGTGAACACCGGCAGTGAGGTCGAGGTGCCGCCACCCGTGAAGGCACGCACGCCAGCGGCGCTGGTGAAGGCGAGAGCGTCTACCCCCTCAAGCGCCCCGGCCTCCAGCGGCAGGAGGCGGGTGGCGATCAGGGGGGCGATGAGCGGCGTCCAGCCCCGTTCCCGCAGGCGCTGGGCCGTGGCGTCCGCCCCCGGCTGGGCGCGGGTGACCCATACGAGGTCGGCCGCTTCAAAGGGCTGCGATTGCAAGGGGCGGGGCTCGCGCTTAACCACCGGGGTCTAAAACGACCGGACCCGTCGCCAGCTACAGGAGCGGGCACGCGTCCGCAACGAAGGCCCAAGCCGCCCTTGCCCCCCGCCGCCTCCCTCACCGTGCTCGGCATCGAGACCAGCTGCGACGAGACGGCGGCGGCGGTGGTCCGCCTGCGGGCCGATGGCGGGGTCGAGGTGCTGTCGTCGATCGTTGCGAGCCAGGTGGAGACCCACGCCCTCTACGGCGGCGTCGTGCCCGAGGTGGCGGCTCGCGCCCACGTGGATGCGGTGGAGCCGGTGATCGGCCGGGCGCTGGCCGACTCCGGCGTCGGGCTGGAGGGGCTGGACGGGATCGCCGCCACCGCCGGGCCGGGCCTCGTGGGCGGGGTGATGGTGGGGCTGGCGGCGGCGAAGGGCATCGCCCTGGCGCGGGGCCTGCCGCTGATCGCGGTGAACCATCTGGAGGGGCACGCCGTCTCCGCCCGGCTGGGAGGGGATGCCCCCTATCCGTTCCTGCTGCTTCTGGTGTCGGGCGGGCACTGCCAGCTTCTGGACGTGCGCGGCGTGGGCGACTTCCGTCGCCTGGGCACCACCATCGACGATGCAGCGGGGGAGGCGTTCGACAAGATCGCCGCCACCCTGGGCCTCGGCTACCCCGGCGGGCCGGCGCTGGAGCGGCTGGCGCAGACTGGCGACGCCGCGCGCTTTCCCCTCCCCCGGGCGCTCCTGGGACGTGAGGGGTGCGACTTCTCCTTCTCCGGCCTGAAGACCGCCGCCGCCCGCACGGCCGAGCTGAGCGTGGTCACCGAGCAGGACCGCGCCGACCTCGCCGCCGCCGTGCAAGCCGCGATCGCCCGCCAGCTGACAGACCGTTCCGCCCGCGCGCTCGACACCTACGCCGCCGAGCATGGGGAAGAGGGGCGGCTGTTCGTGGTGGCGGGGGGCGTCGCCGCCAACGCCCATGTGAAGGCGCGACTGCGCGAGGCGGCCGACAAGCGCGGGTTCCGCTTCGCTGCTCCGCCCCTGCAATACTGCACCGACAACGCCGCCATGATCGCGCTCGCAGGGGCGGAGCGGCTGGCGCTGGGGCTGATCGACGGGCTCGACGCCCCGGCCCGCCCCCGCTGGCCCCTGGACGAAGCCTCCGCGCGGGAACGACCCGTGCATGTGTCCGGCCGCAAGGGGGCCAAGGCGTGAGCGGCGCCCCCGGCGACCTCAAGACCGAGCTGCCGCCGTGGACCGTGACGGGCGAACGCACCCTCCTGAAGGATCGCTGGATCCACGTCACCGCCGAGGATTGCGTCACCGCGAGCGGCGTCGAGATCGCGCCCTTCTACCTCCTCAACTACGCCGACTGGGCGCACGCCGCGGCGCTGACGCCGGAGGGGCGGGTGATCATGGTGCGCCAGTATCGCCACGGCGCGCGGGCGCCCTCGCTGGAGTTCGCCGGCGGCGTCGTCGAGCCGGGGGAGGCGCTGGTCGAAGCGGCGGCGAGGGAGCTTCTGGAGGAGACGGGCTATGCAGGTGAAGTGGTGGGCGTGATCGGCTCGGTGTGGGCCAACCCCGTCAGCCACCGCAGCCGGGCGCACACCGTGCTGATCCGCAACGCCCGCCGGGTGGCCGACCCCACGCCAAAGCCCAGCGAACGGCTGCTGGTTGAGGAGATAGCCTGGGCCGGGGTGTCGGCGAGCATAACGGTGGGCGAGGTCATCCATCCCCTGCACCTGTCGGCGATCCTGCAGTTGAGCCTCCGGCTCGGCGGCGCGTTGCCTCCCCTGAACGTGGAGGCGGCTGGATCATGAGCGAGCGGTTCGGGTGTGTGGGCGTCTTGGGCGGCGGGGCGTGGGGCACGGCTCTGGCGCAGGTGTGCGCCCGGGCGAGCCTTCCAGTGACCCTCTGGGCGCGGGAGCCGGAGGTGGTGTCGGGCATCAACGACGCCCGCGAGAACGCGCTCTTCCTGCCGGGCATCACCCTCGAACCGGGCGTGCGCGCCACGGGAGACATCGCGCAGGCCGCCTCCTGTGACGTGGTGCTGGCGGTGCCACCAGCCCAGCACATGCGCGCCACGCTTCAAGCGCTCGCAGCCTCAGCCAAGCCCGACGTCACCATCGTGCTCTGCTCCAAGGGTATCGAGCAGGGCTCGCTGAAGCTGATGACGCAGGTGCTGGCCGAGACCCTGCCGCACGCGAAGGCCGCCGTGCTCTCCGGCCCCTCCTTCGCAGGCGAGGTGGCCCGCGGCCTGCCCACCGCCGTCACCCTCGCCTGCGAGGATGAAGCTCTTGCCGAGCGCATCGCCGCCGCCATCGCCGCCCCCGGCTTCCGCCCCTACCTCTCCGACGACATGATCGGCGCGGAGGCGGGGGGCGCGGTGAAGAACGTGCTCGCGATCGCCTGCGGGATCGTGGAGGGCCGGGGGCTCGGCCGCTCGGCCCATGCGGCGCTGATCACCCGCGGGTTCGCGGAGATGACGCGGCTGGCGGTGGCCTTGGGCGCTCGCGCCGAAACCCTGTCGGGCCTGTGCGGGCTCGGCGACCTCGTGCTCACCTGCTCCAGCCCGCAGTCGCGCAACATGAGCCTCGGTCTAGCGCTGGGGCAGGGCCGAACGGTGGAGGAGGCGCTTTCCGGCAAGCTCTCCGTGGCCGAAGGCGCCGCCAGCGCCCCGGCGGTGCGGCAGCTGGCGGCGTCGCTCGGGGTGGAGACGCCGATCTGCGAGGCGGTGGCGGCGCTTTTGGCCGGGGAGGTCGGCGTGGACGCGGCCATCGGGGGGCTCCTGTCCCGACCGCTCCGGCCCGAACTGGGGTGAAGGCTTCGGCGAGAAGCGTCGAGACGCCGGACGGTCCGGTGATCGAGGTGACCCTGCCCGACGGCTCGCACCGCGCCTACCGCGACGCCTGCCCCCACACCGGCCGCCGCCTCTCCGACGACCCGAACCGCGTGCTCACCCGCGAGGCCGACCGCCTGATTTGCTTCGGCCACGGCGCCCTGTTCCGGCTGGAAGACGGGGTGTGCGTGGCCGGGCCATGCATGGGGCAGGCGCTCTCACCTCTCCCGCCTGCGGGAGAGGAAGGGGCCGACCGCGCAGCGGAGGGAATGTGAGGGCCCGCGGCTCTGGGTTCAGGCTGGAGACGTGGAGGCGCGAAAGGGTCCCTCACCCTCCCAGGCGGTCGCCGAGCACGGCGGCAATCCCCCCAGTCACCCGATCAGAACCCCGCCACATCCTGCGTCAGCGCCGCGGCGGCCGCGGTCACGATCTTCTCGCCCAGCGCTACCGTGGCGAGCCCCGGGTCGGAGCCCATGCGGCCGTCGGGGTATCTCGTGCGGAAGTCGTGGGCTTCGCGGATGGGGCCGGTGGGGGCGATCTGCGGGGTGTAGTCGGCCCGCTTCACCGAGTTCGGATAGCCGTACTGCGTCACGGCGATCTCGCTCGGGGTGGCGTGGCTGCCGTGGCCCACCGGGAAAAGCGACATGCACAGGGCGTTCACCCCCGGCAGGTCCCACCAGTTGCGCAGTTTCAGGGCGAAGCCGCGGGGCTGTTTCGCATAGCTGGCCTCGGCGTAGATCTCGCTGGAGGCGGCCTCGATGGTGGCCACGTTCCCCCCGTGGCCGTTCAGCCAGTAGATGCGCTCGAAGCCGTGGCCGGCGAGGCTGGCCGTCCAGTCGCGGATGGCGGCGATCATGGTGGTGGGGCGAAGGGAGATCGTGCCCGGAAAGCCCAGGTGATGCTGCGCCATGCCCACCGCGAAGGTCGGGCCGACCAGAATGTCGCCGCTGTCGTGGGCGGCATGGGCGATGATCTCCGGGCACAGCCAGTCGGTGCCCAGAAGGCCCGTGGGGCCGTGCTGCTCGTTCGAGCCGATGGGGATCACGATCGTGCGCGACGTCTTCAGCCGCGCGTCGATTTCGGGCCAGGTGGAGAGGGCGAGGAGCATCTTCGATCCTTAGCAGGCCCCCAAGGCGGCCGCGAGGCGACGATGGGGCCGCGACGCTGCTAAGCGTGCGCCATGCCCGAAGGCCATACCCTGCACCGCGCCGCCGACGAGCAGCGTCCCCACTTCGCCGGAGCGCGGCCCGCCGTGTCGTCGCGGCAGGGCCGGTTCGCCGAGGGCGCGGCATCCCTCGACGGGACGCTGTGCCGCGACGTGGAGGCGTTCGGCAAGCACCTCCTCTACCCGTTCGAGGGCGCCGACGGGGAGGCGCGCCACCTGCACATCCACCTCGGCCTCTTCGGGCGCATCCGCACGCATGAGGGCGAACTGCCCGAGCCCCGGGGGCTGGTGCGGGTTCGGATTGCCGTGCCGGGCTATGCCGTAGACGTCAGCGGCCCGACCGCCTGCCACGTGCTCGACGGGGCGGAGCGGGCGCGGCTCCTCGCACGCCTCGGCCCCGATCCTCTGCGGGCGGACGCCGAGCCCGCCAAGGCGTGGGCGAAGATCAGGAAGAGCCGCACGGCCATCGGCACGCTGCTGATGGACCAGTCGGTGGTGGCGGGCATCGGCAACATCTACCGCGCCGAGTTCCTGTGGCTGGCGCGGGTGCACCCGAAGCTTCCCGGGAAAGACCTGCCCAAGGGCAAGTGGAACGCCATCTGGGCCGATGCGGTGCGGTGGATGCGCATCGGCGTGGAGACCGGGATGATCATCACCACGGAGGGGCCGACGCCGAAGAGCCGCCGCTCCCGCCGGCGGTTCAACATCTACAAGCGGGCGGAATGCCCCCGCTGCGGCACGCCGACGACGATGTTCATGCTGGCGGCGCGCAAGGTCTACTGCTGCGAGGTGTGCGCGCCCCCGCCGCCGGAGTCCTGACGCTCAAGAGCTCTCGAGCCGGGTGAGCAGGGCCGGCGTGCCGGCGTGGCGGGCGGCGGTGATCTCGGCCATGACCGCCACGGCGATCTCGAAGGGGGCCTTGCCGCCCAGGTCCAGGCCGATGGGGCCGCGCAGGCGCTGCAGGGAGGCCTCGTCCACCCCCTGCGCCAGAAGGCGGGCGCGGCGCTCGGGCAGGCGACGGCGGGCACCGAGCACACCCACGTAGGGGGCAGGCGAGGGTAGGGCAGCCAGGAGCGCGGCCTCGTCGATCTCCAGGTCGTGGGTGGCGACGGCCACGTGCGTCCACGCATCCAGGCCCGCCTCGGCCAGGGCCGCCCGCGCCTCGCCCCGGTGATAGGTCACGCCCGGAACGGGCGGCGGGGCGGACGGGCCGCGGGGGCGCACGAGGTGGGTCTCAAAGCCCAGGCTCACGCCCAGTCCCGCGATCGCCAGGGCCGTGGGGTCTGCTCCCACGACTACCAGCCGCGGCTCGGGCGCGTGGCGGCGGGCGAACAGGAAGGGGCCGGAGGTGCCTTCGGCGTCGGCGGGGGTGCAGGCGCGTTCCCGGCCGTTGGTCAGCCACACGGCGGGGCGACGGGCGGCCATCAGGTCGATGAGGGTGGCGGCGGCCAAATCGTCAGGTGCCACGCGCTCCACCAGAAGCTCGATGCGGGCCCCGCAGAGAAGGCGGATGTCCGGCCAGGGGCTGCCGTCGCCGTACACGAGGGTGCGGGGCTCGCCATCGGCCAGGGTCTGCGCGGCGTGAAGGGCTACGTCGCCCTCCACGCACCCGCCGGAGAGGAAGCCGCACAGGCTGCCGTCCTCTCCCACCAGCATCTGCGCCCCTTCCGGTCGGGGGGCACCGCCCTCGGCGCGAACGAGGGTGATCAGGGCGCAGGCCTCGCCCCGATGCCGCGCACGGGCGAGCGCGGGGCGCACGTCGTCGGCCAGTCCGAAGCTGGGCCAGTCGGGAAGGGGTGCAGGGGTCACGGCCGTCACAGCGCGCCGCGCCCGCGCCTGTTCCTTCAAGCCCTCAGCGATCCCGTCAGCCGTCAAAGGCCGCGGGGGCCGCCGCCGGAGGCCAGGAGGTCGCGGATTTCGCTGAGCAGCGTCTCGCTGGTGGTGGGCGCGGGGGCAGCGGGGGGCTCGGCGGCTTCGGCGCGCTGCAGCTTGGAGACCAGCCGCACCATGGTGAAAACCACCAGGGCGATGATGAGGAACTGGACCGTTGTGTTCAGGAACGCTCCGTAGGCGATGGCGACCTCGGCGGTCTTCTTGACCGGATCGGCCGCCTTCAGAACGATCTTCAGCGCGGCGAAATCCACGCCGCCGGTGATCAGGCCGATGGGCGGCATGACGATCTGATCCACGAGGCTCGTGACGATCTTGCCGAACGCAGCGCCGATGATGACGCCCACCGCCAGGTCGACGACGTTGCCCCGGGCGATGAACGTCCGGAAATCACTGACGAAAGACATGACTACTCCTGCTGCACCGTGTGCGCGCAGAGTGCCCCGGCCAAGCTTGGGACGCTAGGGGGTGATCAAGGCACCGCGGATCAGGCGGGCTCCAGCCAGGCGTCATCCTTGGTCCAGCTGTGGATCTGGCCGCACTTTGGGCAGCGAAACGCCCGGGCGCCGGACAATGAGTCCAGCTCCGGCGGCTTCATCCGCAGCTTGGTGGCGACGGTCTTTCCCGTTTCCGGGCACTTGATCAAAACGTTGGGCATCGGCTCATGCGTCGGGGGCTCATGGGGTGGGGCGCGTCGGCTGGAAGCGACGGCGGCGCTCAGATCTGCGTGCGGAAGTCCGCGCCGCCGTCGTCGGGTTCGATGAGGCGGATGTTCAGGTCGCGGCCGTCGGCGGTGAGCACGAGGCGCACTTCCGCGCCGTTCTCGAAGGCTGAGAGGTCGCCCTCCAGCCCGCCGGTGATCGAGGAGCGACCGCGCTCCTCATATTCGGCCGCATCGACCACGACCGGAATCTGGCCGTCCGGGCCGTGCAGAACGGCAGCACCCCGGATGTTGCCCAGGAGCTTCAGGGTGTTCTTGCCGCGTCGCGACCCCGTGTTCATCACAGCCGTATCGCCCCCTGCCAAGCTTGCCCGGGCAACGGCTGCCCTTCGCTCGTTCATATAGGGTCTGCGATGCCCCTTTTTAAGTCCCGCGCCCCTTGCCTTGCATCTCGCAGCGATCTGTGAGCATAGCTTTCGCGTCGATATCGCCTTAGGCCGGTCGCTCTCCTCTTGCTCGGTTTTTGGATCGAGCGCCGGAACCGCACCCTCCCATTCCGAATATTGATCCGCTCCGGCGATGCCGCGGCGGCTATTTCCTATCGAAAGAATACCAACGATGACTATCGGCACTGTTAAGTGGTTCAACGGCCAAAAGGGCTTCGGCTTCATCCAGCCGGAAGACGGCGGCGCGGACGTGTTCGTTCACATCTCGGCGGTCGAACGCGCGGGCATGAACGGCCTTCACGAAGGCCAGAAGCTCAGCTTCGAGCTCGAGAAGGACAAGCGCTCCGGCAAGATGTCGGCGGGCACGCTTCAGGCGGTCTGATCCACGCTTCAGTGCGCGGGGCCATGCGGCTCCGCGCACTTTTCCCCGGCTGGCGTTTGAGCGGCTCGCTCGCGCAGTCGGTTGCCCCCGCGGCCACCTCACTCTAGGTCACGCGGCATGGCTACAGCTTCCACACTCGTCCAGGTGATGATCGACGCCGCCAAGAAGGCCGGCAAGGGTCTCAAGCGCGACTTCGGCGAGGTCTCCGAACTCCAGGTCTCCAAGAAGGGCCCGGCCGACTTCGTGTCCGCCGCCGACCACAAGGCCGAGCAGGCGCTCTACGAAGCCCTTGCCAAGGCCCGCCCCGGCTACGGCTTCCTTGGCGAGGAGCGAGGCCTGATCGAAGGCACCGACAAGACGCACACCTGGATCGTCGATCCCCTCGACGGCACCACCAACTTCCTGCACGCCCTGCCCCACTTCGCGGTGAACATCGCCCTCGAGCGCGACGGCGCGGTCGTGGCCGCGGTCACCTACAACCCGGCCAGCGACGAGGTGTTCTGGGCCGAGAAGGGCCGGGGCGCCTGGCTGGGCGATCAGAAGCGGCTGCGCGTATCGGCGCGGCGCACGCTGCTCGACTCGATTCTCGCCACCGGCATCCCCTTCGCAGGCCGCCCCGGACACACGGCGTTCCTGAAGGAGCTGCACCAGATCGCGCCCCGCGTATCCGGCGTGCGGCGCTTCGGATCGGCGGCGCTGGACATGGCCTATGTGGCCGCCGGCCGCTTCGACGGCTTCTGGGAGCGCAACCTGCAATCGTGGGACGTGGCGGCCGGGTCGCTGATCATTCTTGAGGCGGGCGGCGTGATCTCGTCCGCCGAAGGCGAGCCGTTCAACGTGCGTGAAGGCTCGGTCTGCTGCGCCAACCCCGACCTGCAACCGCTCATCCTCGAACGGCTGAAGGCGGCAGCCTGATCTCAGCGGGGCGTGGCGGCTTCCGCTTCCGCGATCTTCGCTTTGATCATCGGCAGGTAGGCGGCGCCTGCGGGGGTGTCGGCGGCCAGGGCTTTCCAGTCCGACAGGGCACCGGGCACGTCGCCCACCTGCGCCTTGGCGAGGCCGATGTAGAAGCGCGCCTGCGGGGCCTTGGGTTCGGCGCGCAGCACGATCTCGAAGGCTTGCCGCGCCCGGTCGTCCACCTTGCCGCCTGATGCCAACACATGCGCCTCGGCCCAGGTACCGAAGAGGCCCGCGTCGCTCTCGCCGGTGAGCTGCAGGGCCTTCAGATAGGCGGCCTCGGCTTCGGCCGGGCGGTTCAGGCGCATCATGCCCTGGCCCAAGAGGGTCCATCCCCGTGGATCGCCGGGCTCGGCACGGAGCTTGGCCTGCAGCTTCTCGATCAGCGCCGCGTACTGGGCGGTCTGCGGATCGAGCGGGGCGGCTGACGGCTGGGCAGGCGACGCTGCGGTGCCCGACGGGGAAGCGTCCGGCGCGGGGGCGGCGGCCTGCGGGCCGGCGGCGGCCGTGGCGGCTGCGGCCAGGCTGCGGTCGCCCCGGAAAGGGTGGTCGGTCACGGTCGGGCGGCCGACGGCGAGGTACAGCGCGCCCCCCGCGACGGCCACGACGGCGGCCAGCGCAGCTGCGACAAGGGCAGGCGCGCGGCGGGGCTCGGCCGTCTCCGGTGTGGAGTCTTTGCGGGCGGCGATGAGCAGGCGGCGCTCGATCTCCAGCCTCGCGGCCGCCACCTCCGCATCAGGGATCAGGGCGCGGCCGACCTCGGAGTCGAGCTCGGCCAGCTGCTGGCGATAGACCTCGGCGTTGAAGCGCTCGGCAGGGGCGGGGGGCGTGCGCGGCTTGCGGAGCGGCGCCACCAGGGCGACCAGCACCGCCGCCGTAAGCAGGGCCGCAAGCAGGAAAAGGATCAAGCGGGGCGGTCCTCAGCGGTCGGCTGCGCCAGCACCTGCGCCAGCTCAGCTTCCTCGGCGGCGGAGAGGGGGGCGGGGGCCTCGGCCTGCGCTCCGCTTCGGCGCACGAACACGAACGCCAGCCCCGCACCCAGGACCAGGATCAGGAACGGCCCGAGCCACAGAGTGGCGTTCAGGGGCGAAAAGCGGGGCTTGAGCAGCACGAAGTCGCCGTAGCGGGCCACCACAGCCCCCATCACCGCCTTGTCGTCGTCGCCTGCGGTGATCCGCTCCCGCACGAGGCCGCGCAGGGCCTTGGCGACGGGGGCGGAGCTGTCGTCGATGGTCTCGCTCTGGCAGACGACGCAGCGCAGCTCCCGCTCGATGGAACGGGCGCGGGCCTCCTGCCGGGGATCCTTGAGCTGCTCCTCGGGCTCTATGGCGAGGGCCGGCCGGGCGGCGAGCAGGAGAAGCGCCGCCGCGAGCGCGAACTTCGCTCTCATTCGGCGGGCACGAGCCCCGGCTCAGCCGGCGGGCGCGGCGCGCTCACCGTCCTGCGGCGCACCGGCAGGCCCAGGCGATAGCGTCCGTCCGAGAGGGAGACCGCGCCCCCGGTCACCATGATCAGCACGCCCAGCCAGATGAAGCCCACGAGCGGGTGGCGGTAGGCGCGCACCACCCGCGCCTCGTTGTTGGCGCCCCGAGGATCGCCCAGCACCAGATAGAGGTCGCCCGCGGGCGTCAGGCGGTTGGCGGCCAGGGTGGTGAGCTGCTTGGCCACCGGGAACCAGCGCCGCTCCGGCTCCAACGAGCCCACGACCTTGCCGCCGTGGCTGACGGTGAAGTGGCCCACCTCCGACTGGTAGTTGCCGCCCGCGCGGTCGAACAGGGCGTCGAACTTCAGCGAGTAGCCTGCGAGCGGCAGGGTGTCGCCGGGCCGCATGACGGTGAGCGCCTCCACCTTCCACAGGCTCGTGCCGAGCATGCCGAGCACCGCCACGCCCAGACCGGCGTGGGCCAGGGCACCGCCCCAGGCGGAGCGGGGCAGGCCGCGAGCGCGGCGGAAGGACTCTGCGGGCGTCACGGCGAAGAGCTTGGTGCGCAGGGCCACGTCGCCGAGCGCGCCGAGCACCATCCACACCGCCATCGCCATGCCCACCGCAGCCAGGAGCTTGGACTCTCCCGAAAGCCAGAAGGTCACGCCCCCGGCCACCAGCGTCAGGGCGGCGGCGGATCGCAGGCGCTTGCCGACGGATCGCACGTCGCCCCGCTTCCATGGGATCAAGACCCCCAGCGTCATGAACAGGGCCAGCAGCGCCCCCAGCGGCACGGCGGTGCGCACGTAGTAGGGCGCGCCCACGCTCACCGGCTGCGAGAACAGCACCTGCGCCAGGATCGGCCAGAAAGTGCCGATGGCGACGGTGAAGAGTAGCGCCGTCAGGAGCACGTTGTTGAGCACCAGCGCGCTCTCCCGGCTGACCACCTGGAACCCGCCGCCGCCCTTCACCGCGCCGATGCGGACCGCGTAGAGCGCCAGCGCCCCCCCGGTCATCACGAGGCAGATCGCCAGGAGAAGCATTCCCCGCTTGGGGTCGTTGGCGAAGGCGTGAACGCTCGTGAGCAGCCCCGAGCGCACCACGAAGGTGGAGAGCACCGAGGTCGAGAAGGCGGTGATCGCCATCAGGATCGTCCACGCCTTCAGGGTGTCGCGCTTCTCGACGACCGCCGCGGAGTGCAGCAGGGCCGTGCCCGCCAGCCAGGGCATGAGCGAGCCGTTCTCCACCGGGTCCCAGCTCCAGAAACCGCCCCAGCCCAAGACGTAGTAGGCCCAGGCCGAGCCCATGCCGATGCCGAGCGTCAGAGACGTCCAGGCCCCCAGCGTCCACGGCCGCACCCAGCGCGCCCAGGCGGGGTCGACCCGGCCTTCGAGCAGAGCGGCGACGCCGAAGCTGAACGCCACGGAGAAGCCGACGAAGCCGAGATAGAGGAACGGCGGGTGGAAGGCCAAGCCGGGGTCTTGCAGGAGGGGGTTCAGGTCCATCCCGTCCGCGGGCGTCGGAAACACCCGGCCGAAGGGGTTGGAGGTGAAGATCGAGAAGCCGATGAACCCCACGGCGATCAGCGCCTGCACGCCCAGCACCCTGGCGCGCAGGGTCGGGGGCAGGGTGGCGTCGATCACGGCCACCAGCGCGCCGAGCAGCGACAGCGTCCAGATCCACAGGAGCATGGAGCCCTCGTGGTTTCCCCACACGCCCGCGATCCGATAGATCAGCGGCAGGGCGGAGTTCGAGTTGCGGTAGACGTTGTCGACGCTGAAGTCGGACGTCACGTGCGCCCAGGTCAGGGCCGCGAAGGCCAGGCTCGCCAGCGCCGCCTGGGTGATCGCCGCCGGGCCGGAGAGGGCCAGGGCGTGCGGATTGCGCGAATGCCCGCCCCACAGGCCGGAGGCGGCCTGAACGAGCGCCACCAGGAAAGCGAGCACCAGCGCGTAGTGGCCGAGTTCAACCGTCATGGCGCGTGGTCAATCACGTCTGGCGAGGGGCGGCAACTCCCTCGTGTCGCAAGGGTTCAGGGAGCCTTGGTAACAGCCCCGGCGGCGATGGTGTTGAAGGTTGTGCTTCCGGGCGGGGCCATGCTGAAGGCGATGGCCAGGGTGCGGGGGTCGCTCAGCACATAGGCCAGGCGGAACGCGGGCGCTCCGGGCGAGGCCGCCGTGGAGAAGACGGCGAATTTGCCGGGGGTCACCTTCGCGGAGACATAGTGGATCACGTGCGCCCCGTCGGAGTAGTCCGCATGGATCGCCCCGCCCTCGGGATAGATCAGCATGATCTGGTCGAAGCCGCCGGTGGGTTTGCCCGCCTTGTCGAACAGCTCCGTGTGGTCCTTGCGAAGCAGTGCGCCGCCCCCCGCCTCGACAGTGATCTTCGACGACCCGGTGGAGGTGCCGCCCGTGTCGGCAACCGCGCCCTGGCCGTTCGACCACTCGCCCACAAGGAACGACAGGCCCGCAAGCTCCGGCTTCAGCTTGGACGCCTCCTGAGCGGAGGCTGAGGGCGCCAGCACGAGGAGCGCGGCGGTTGCGGCGAGGGCGGGGGCGAAACGCTTCACGGGGCACTCTTTCGGGGTAGACGAGCGATACCGTCGATCCGGCCCGCGGCTCCGTCAACCGGGCTTCGAGCCTGCCGGGATGCGCGAGACGACGAGCAGGCCGCAGAGGCTCAAGGCACCCGCCGCCGCGAGATAGGCGCCGACCCAGGCGATCCCCACCCGCTCGGCCAGGGCCTGGGCGATGAAGGGGGCGAGCCCGCCTCCGAGGATGCCGCCCGCATTGAAGGCGATGCTCGCGCCCGTGTAGCGCACGCGGGTGGGGAAGAGGCTCGGCAGCCAGGCGCCCAACGGTCCGTAGACCAGCCCCATGATCAGGAGCGCGCCAGAGAGGAACAGGCCTATCAGCGGCAGGGAGCCGGAGCCCAGCATCGGCCCGAGCAGCGCCCCGGCGACCATCGTCAGCCCGCAGCCGGTCATCAGCACCCGCGCAGGCGAGGTCGCGTCCGACCAGCGGGCCGAGGCCACGATGCCTACCGCCAGGAACAGGATGGCGAAGAGCTGCACGCTTAAGAAGGTGCGCCGCTCGTAGTGCAGCGTGCCCACGCCGTAGCCCAGGGCGAAGGCGGTGGTCAGGTAGAAGATCGCGAAGCAGGCGATCACCGCCAGGGCTCCGGCAAAGGTGGGCAGGGCGTGGTGGCGCAGGAGCTCGGTCAGCGGCACGGGCGGGGGTGGTTCTGCCTTCAGGGCGGCCTTGAAGGCGGGGGTCTCGGTCAGCTTAAGGCGGATCCAGAGGCCCAGCCCCACGAGCACGGCGCTGGCCAGAAACGGCAGCCGCCAGCCCCAGGTGCGGAAGGCGTCGGCGGGCAGGATGAAGTCCAGCAACAGGAAGAAGCCGTTGGCGGCGATGAAGCCCACCGGCGCGCCGAGCTGAGGGAACATGCCGAACCATGCCCGCTTGCCCGGAGGAGCGTTCTCCACCGCCAGCAACGCCGCCCCGCCCCACTCGCCGCCAAGGCCGAAGCCTTGTCCGAAGCGCAGGAGGCAGAGGAACAGCGGCGCCAGCCACCCCGCCTGCGCGTAGGTCGGCAGAAGCCCGATCCCCACCGTGGAGGCGCCCATCAGGAGGAGCGAGGCCACCAGCGTCGACTTCCTCCCGATCCGGTCCCCGAAATGTCCGAACGCCACCGCCCCCACCGGGCGGGCCACGAAGGCGATCCCGAAGGTGGCGTAGGCGGCGAGGAGCTGCGCCGATGGCGAGGTCTTGGGAAAGAACAGCGGCCCCAGCACCAGGGAGGCGGCCGTGGCGTAGATGTAGAAGTCATAGAACTCCACCGCCGTGCCGATCAGGCTGGCCGCGAGGACGCGGCGGTTCGATGGAGCCGAAGTCTGGGCCGGATTCATGCGCCGCTTGGTGACACGGCCACGCTCGGCGGGCCAGTCGCGTCGGGCACCCGTGCGCGGCCCGCCGCTCCCGTGATATGAGCGGCGCGTGACCTCGAAACGATCGCTTCTGACCTTCGCGCCCCTGGCGGCTTTCCTCCTGCTGGCGCTGGTGCTCGGCGTCAGCCTGATGCGCGGCAAGGCGCGGGATCTGCCGGTGGACAAGGTGCGCCCATTCCCCGCAGCGGCGCTGGCACCCCTGCGGCCGGGGCAGCCGGGCCTCGCCACCGCCGACCTCAAGGGACAGGTGACGCTGGTGAACGTCTTCGCCTCGTGGTGCCCCAGCTGCGCGCTCGAGGCCCCCATGCTGAAGAGCATCACCGACAGCGGGATCACCCCCGTCTACGGCGTGGCGTGGCTGGATGCGCCGGAGAAGACCACCGCCTGGCTCAGCACATATGGCGACCCGTTCTCCCGCATCGGCCAGGACACCACCGGGCGCCTCGGCACCGATCTCGGGGTCACGGGGGCACCGGAGACCTTCGTGGTGGACAAGCAGGGCCGCATCCGCCTGCGCTTCGTCGGCCCCATCGACCAGGCGTCCTGGCAGGGCAAGCTCCTGCCGCTCGTCACGCAACTCCAGGCCGAGAAGGGCTGAGGCCACTCCCATGATCGAACTCATCATCGACCAGCGGCGCAAGGATCTCGGCGGGTTCGAGGTGGGGCGGGTGCTGCCCTTCGCGACGCACCGCATGGTGGGGCCGTTCGTGTTCTTCGATCACATGGGCCCGGCCGACTTCGCCCCCGGCCTGCCCCGCACCGTGGACGTGCGCCCGCACCCGCACATCGGGCTCTCGACGCTGACGTACCTGTTCTCGGGCGAGATCATGCACCGCGACTCGGTGGGCTCGCAGCAGGCGATCCGCCCGGGCGAGGTGAACTGGATGACGGCGGGCTCCGGCATCACCCACTCCGAACGGTTCGAGAAAGGGCGCAGTGTCGGCGACGTCCTGCACGGCATCCAAGCCTGGGTCGCCCTGCCAGACGGGCTGGAGGAGACCGATCCGTTCTTCTCGCATCACGAGGGGGCCGACCTGCCCACCTACGAGGAGCACGGCATCAAGGCCCGGCTGGTGGCAGGCAATGCCTTTGGGGCGGCAGCGAAGGTGCCTGTGAGTTCGTCCCTGTTTTACGTCCACTGGGAGCTGGATGCCGGGGCCAAGGCCGCCCTGCCGCAAGGCTACGGCGAGCGGGCGATCTACGTTGTGGAGGGCGAGGTCGAGGCTGACGGGCAGGTGATCGGCGCGGGCCGCATGGCGGTGTTCGCCCCGGGTGCGGGCTCGGCCGCGGGCGAGGTGGTTACGGCGCGCCGGCCCTCGGTGGTGATCGCCCTTGGCGGCGAGCCCGTTGGGCCACGCTTTCTGGAGTGGAATTTCGTGTCGTCGTCGAAGGAGCGCATTCAACAGGCCAAGGCCGACTGGCGTGCGGGGCGCATGAAGCTGCCCGACCTCGATCACGACGAGTGGATTCCGCTTGCGCCCGATCCGGTCCCTCCGCCCGGCCCCATGTCGTAGTCGATCAGCCGTCGTGACCACCAATCTTCAGCGCCGGGCCTCAGCCTTCCGCCACACCCGCGACGCCCGTGCCCGCGAGGTGGGGGAGGACTATGTGGAGATGATCGGCGACCTGATCGCCGAGTTCGGGGAGGCCCGACTGACCGATCTCGCCGAGCACATGGGGGTCGCCGCGCCCACGGCCTCGAAGGTGGTGCGCCGGTTGCAGGACGAGGGGCTGGTGCAGAACCGCCCCTACCGCTCGCTCTTCCTCACGCCGGCTGGCGAGGCCCTGGCCGACTCAAGCCGCGCCCGCCACGCCATCGTGCGCGACTTCCTCAAGGCGCTCGGCGTCACGCAGGCCGTAGCCGACACCGACTCCGAAGGCATGGAGCACCACGTCAGCGACGAGACGCTGACGGCGATGCAGAAGTTCATCGCGGGGTGAATCCCCTCTCCCGCCTGCGGGAGAGGTGTGGGGTCGGACTCTCCGGACTCCAGATCTCAGCTCCGCCGCCTCCCTCGGAAATTAGCCAGCACTAAACCTTTACCCTGAAGCTTTCCGGCGCTACGCCTCGTAACAGCCTCAACGGAGG
>JBBRQN010000029.1:0-16944 GCA_038226305.1 Caulobacterales bacterium | reverse complement strand
CCCGACCCGGAGGCGGGTTTACGTCCCCCGCCCTCAACCCCGCTCGACCACGCCCCGCCGCCGCATCGGTCGCCGCGCCAGCGCCCTCCCCGTGCGACGGGGCGACGCGGACTATGCGGCACGCGGAAAGGGAGGGGGATCGAATGCGGTTTGTTCGCCTATTTCACAGCGGCCAAGACATCCCCCGCGCGCGGCAGAGGTCTTGGGGTCACCGGCCACCGCAGTGGGCGCCGCCGGGCTCGGCCGCATCAAGGGACGGCTGCGCCTCTTCGCCCTTGACCCGCCCTGCGCGCGACGGCTGAGATGTTGGCGTCGAGACGCGGGGCGTCCCTCCCGATCAAATTCGACGAGCCCGCGGCGCGTCGAACACAGGGCTATGGCTTGGAAGCGGACGTTACGAACGTCGGCTATGGGTGGACAGTGGAAGTTACGTCTTCCAAATCGCCGGACACGGAGGGCCAAGTGCAAATGAGCAACATGGATTTTGCGATCAGGCTGGCGGAAACCGGAGCCGACTACGAGGGGTTCGGCGGGGTCTGCCGTCTTTATGTCGAATGGTGCCGCGAGCGTTACCGCGACATGGCTTGGTTTGTCGAAGAGGTTTTTGGCTACCAATCGCTTGAGGACGAACTGAAGGTTCTCGCCGAAAAATATGGCCCGCCGAACGGGCGGACGATGGTCGTGGAAGTTGACGGAAACATTGTCGCTGGCGGTGCGTTCCGGCGCTCCTCGGCCGACATTTGCGAACTCAAACGACTTTACGTCACCGACGCTGCACGAGGTCTCGGCGTTGGTCGTAAGCTGTCAAATGCTCTAATCGTCTTGGCTCAGCAAGACGGATACGGGCTGATGCAGTTGGATACAGGCGACCGTCTAGTAGAAGCGATCTCGATGTATGAGTCGATGGAGTTCACCCACATTGCGCCCTACCAAGAATACCCTGAGCGCCTGATGCCCTATCTCGTGTTCATGGAAAAACCGCTCTAGCGTCTTGCACGCCAAAGTCCGAGATGGGTCGGAAGCGGAAATTGGTTCTCCGTCCCAAAGCGGACCCAGACAGCCCTGTGTTCGACGCGCCGCAGGCTCGTCGAACTTCAATCCATAGGGACGCCCCACGTCCCGACGCCATCCAGTCAGCCGTCGCGCGCAGGGCGGGTCAAGGGCGGAGAGTGAGCGCAGCGAGCGTCCCTTGACGCGGCCGAGCACGGCGGCACCCCGCGACCGTGGGCGGTGACTTCCCCCCCGCTCGACCCTGCCAGCTAAGGGAGCCGTGTTCAGACACCCTCGCCGAACACCCGCCTGAACACCGTGTCCACGTGCTTGAAGTGGTAGCCGTCGTCGAACAGGGCTTCGAGGTCGGCGTCGCTGAGCCGCGACGTCACCTGCGGCTCGGCCTTCAGGAGGTCTAGGAAGCGGCCTTCGCCGCGCCACACCTTCATCGCGTTGCCCTGCACCAGGGCGTAGGCGTCTTCGCGGCTGACCCCCGCCTGGGTGAGCGCCAGCAGCACCCGCTGGCTGTGGACGAGGCCGCCCAGCCGGTCGAGGTTCCTGCGCATGTTCTCCGGGTAGATCGTCAGCCGCTCCATCACGCCCGCCAGGCGGCGCAGGGCGAAGTCGAGGTGGACGGTGGCGTCCGGGCCGATGCCGCGCTCCACCGCCGAATGGCTGATGTCGCGCTCGTGCCAAAGGGTGACGTTCTCCAGCGCCGGCACTACCGCCGAGCGAACCAGCCGCGCGAGGCCCGTGAGGTTCTCGGTGAGCACCGGGTTGCGCTTGTGGGGCATGGCGGAGGAGCCCTTCTGGCCCACGTCGAACGCCTCCTCCGCCTCCAGAACCTCGGTGCGCTGCAGGTGGCGCACCTCTGTGGCCAGCCGCTCCACGGACGAGGCGACCACGGCCAGGGCGGCGAAGTAGGCGGCGTGCCGGTCGCGGGGGATGACCTGTGTTGAGACGGGCTCCACGGTCAGGCCCATGGCCTTGGCCACATGCTCCTCCACGCGGGGATCGACGTTGGCGAAGGTGCCCACCGCGCCGGAGACCGCGCAGGTGGCGATCTCCTCCCGGGCCGTCTCCAGGCGCTTTTTGGCGCGGACGAACTCGGCGTAGTGGCCGGCGAGCTTCAGCCCGAAGGTGGTCGGCTCGGCGTGGATGCCGTGGCTGCGGCCGACCGTGGGGGTGAGCCTGTGCTCGTAGGCGCGGCGCTTCAACGCTGCGAGCACGAGGTCCACGTCCTCGATCAGGAGGTCGGCGGCGCGGGAGAGCTGAACCGAGAGGCAGGTGTCCAGCACGTCGGATGAGGTCATCCCCTGGTGCAGGAAGCGCGCCTGCGGACCGACCACTTCGGAGACATGGGTCAGGAAGGCGATCACGTCGTGCTTGGTGGTGCGCTCGATCTCGTCGATGCGCTCCGCGTGCCACACCACGCCCTTTCCCTTCGCCCAGATCTCGGCGGCGGCTTCCTTGGGGATCGTCCCCAGCTCGGCCATGGCGTCGGCGGCGTGGGCCTCGATCTCGAACCAGATGGCGTAGCGGGCCTGGGGCGACCACAGGTCGGCCATGGCGGGCCGGGAATAGCGGGGGATCATGGGCGGGCGTCTCGAATAGGCGCGAAGGGCCGGTTGGCCCCGCGGTTGCGGGTGGCGTCTGGAAGGCGGGGCCGGGTGTGTCAAGTTGGCGCGCGTACCGGCCTCGCCGTCTTCGAGGCCGCCCCCAATGCCGAAACCGACCGACCTTCTGTTCATCGCCGCCGCCACAGGGCTGATGCTGGCCGCATCGCCCACCGCCGCGCGCGGCCGTTCCCCCTCCGACATCGCGCCACCCGTGGGCGCCCATCCCGGCCAGTGCTTCGCCAAGGTTCGCGGGCCCGACTCCGTGACCCACACGCGCGAGCAGATCCTCATCAAGCCCGCCGGCACCTACGACAAGGTGATCCCCGCCGTGACCCGGCAGGTGGAGAAGCAGGTGCTCGCTACACCCGCATCGGTGGACGAGCGTCGGCACCCCGCCGTGTTCAAGACCCTGTGGAAGACCGTCACCGAGCCCGGTCGCACCACCACGATCCGCACCCCCGCCCGTTATCGCACCGTGAACGAGCGCGTGCTGATCTCGCCCGCCCGCACCGTGTGGAAACAGGGCGCGGGTCGCCCCGTCACCGGCGACTACACCCCCGGCGCGCAGAGCTACGTCGCCACGGGCGAGGTGCTGTGCCGGGTGCGCATCCCGGCGCGCTATGCCGTGCACGCCCGCCGCGAACTGGTGTCGCCGGCAGGCGAGCGCACCGTCCAGGGCCGCGCCGTCTCCCACCGCATCTCCGAGCGGGTGCAGGTTTCGCCGGAAACGGTGGAGCGCATCGCCCACCCGGCCACCTTCCGCACCGTCCGCGAGACGGTGGTGGTCACCCCCGCCCGCACCGTTTCGGTGCGCACGCCGCCGCAGTGGCGGGTGGTGGAGCGCACGCGCACCCGCGCCGCCTATGGCTGGCAGCCGGTGGTCTGCGCCCATCCGGCACCACGGCCGCATCCGCATCCCCGGCCCGCGCCCGCCTACGCCCCCCAGCCCTACGGCGAACGGGGCTGACGCCCGCGACCGGACGCGGATAGGGTCAGAGCCTCACTGTCGGAGGCTGGCCCATGCTCGAACTGGTGATCGGCGACAAGGCGCTGTCGTCATGGTCGCTGCGACCGTGGCTGGCGCTCAAGCGCACGGGCGAGGCCTTCACGGAGACCCTCGTCTCCCTGCGCCGTCCCGACAGTTCGACGCGGATCGCTGAAGCCGGGGCACCCGCAGGCAAGGTCCCGATCCTGAAGAACGGCGATCTCGTGGTGTGGGACTCGCTGGCCATCTGCGAACATCTGGCAGACCGCTTCCCGCAGGCGCGCCTGTGGCCCGTCGATGCCGACTGTCGCACCCTGGCCCGATGCGCCTCGGCCGAGATGCACTCAGGCTTCATGAGCCTTCGCGGCGAAATGCCGATGGACCTGCACCTACGGGCCGAGCTCGCGCCCTCCCCGCCCGTGGCCGCCGACATCCGTCGCATCGTCGGCCTATGGCGCAGCCTGCGCGCCGCAGCGGGCGAGGGCCCGTGGCTGCTCGGCCCGTGGTCGATCGCCGACGCCATGTTCGCCCCGGTCTGCACCCGCTTTCGCACGTACGGCGTGGACCTCGCGGCGTTCGGGGACGACGGCACGGCCGCAGCCTATGTGGAGACGGCGCTGGCCGATCCGCACTTCAAGGAATGGGAAGCAGCGGCCTGATTAGGGCCTCACATCAGCCCCTGCGCCTTGAGGCTCGTCACGCCGTGGCGGCCGACGATCAGGTGGTCGTGGACGGCGATCTTGAGCACCCTGGCCGCCTCCACCGTCTGACGGGTGATGTCCACGTCGGCGGCCGAGGGTGTCGGGTCGCCCGAGGGGTGGTTGTGCACGAGGATGATCGCCGTGGCCGAAAGCTCCAGCGCCCGGCGCACCACCTCTCGCGGGTAGACCGGCGCGTGATCCACCGTGCCCCGGTTCAGCGTCTCGTCGAGGATCAGCTGGTTCTTGTTGTCGAGGAACAGCACCCGGAACTGCTCGCGCCCTTCGTGCTGCAGCGCCGTGCGCACATAGGCGAGGAGCGCCGTCCAAGATGAGATGACCGGCCGCTTGGCCACAGGCTCGCGACCCAGCCGCTGCGCCGCCTCGTGGGCGAGCGCTATGTCGAGGGCGGCCGACTCGCCGATGCCCTTCACGCTCATCAGCTCCACCGGGGTGGCGGTGAGCACCGCGCCCAGCGTGCCGAAGCGGGCGAGCAGCGCCTTGGCGATGGCCTTGGTGTCCTGCCGCGGCAGGGACCGGAACAGCAGAAGTTCCAGAAGCTCGTAGTCGGGCAGGGCCTTCAGCCCGCCGTTCAGCGCCCGATCCCGAAGCCGCTCCCGATGGCCGGCGTGGGGCGAGACCGGGGCCCGGGGCGGGGGCGTGCGCACCTCGAACAGCTCCGAAGGCTCCTCCCCGTCCGACACGGTCCCCTCAGACACGGCCCCTCAGACCTGGATCGGCGGCTTGAACAGCCCCTGCGGCGAGGCCGTGAAAATCTCGATGCCCTCGGCCGTGACGCCCACGGTATGCTCGCACTGGGCCGAGAGGGACTTGTCGCGGGTCACCGCCGTCCACCCGTCGCCCAAGACCTTGGTGCCCGACTTGCCGAGGTTCACCATCGGCTCGACGGTGAAGATCATCCCGGCCTGCAGGGTCTCGCCCTGCCCCGGTCGGCCGTAGTGCAGGACGTTCGGCGCGTCGTGGAACAGCCGCCCGATGCCGTGGCCGCAGAAGTCGCGCACCACGCTCATGCGCTGGCTCTCGACGAAGGTCTGGATGGCGTGGCCGATGTCGCCGAATGTGGCACCGGGCTTCACCACCGCCAGGCCCCGGTCGAGCGCCTCATAGGTCACGTCGATCAGGCGCTGGGCGGCGGGCTTGAGCGCGCCGACACCGAACATGCGGCTGGAATCCCCGTGCCAGCCGTTCAGCAGCACCGTGTGGTCCACGTTGACGATGTCGCCCTCGCGCAGGGCTCGCGGCCCCGGCACCCCGTGGCAGACCACGTGGTTGATCGAGGTGCAGATCGTGTGGGCATAGCCGCGATAGCCGAGGCACGCCGGGCTCGCCCCGTTGTCGAGGGTGAACTCGTAGATCAGCCGGTCCAGATCCTCGGTGAGGACACCGGGCACCACGTGCGGGGTGATCATGTCGAGGCACTCGGCCACCAGCCGACCGGCCCGGCGCATGCCCTCGAACGCCTCGGCGCCGTGGATGCGGATCTCGCCGGTGCGGACCTGGGTGTCGCTGTCGTCCAGCATCATCATGGATGGCTACGCGCCTCGTCTTCGGAAACTTCGCAAGCCTAACATAGGTACGCGCGCTTTAGCGCACCCAGGGAAGGCGACGCTCGATCTCGACCCCCGCGGCCGACACGTCGCAGGCGTAGACCAGCACCTCCACACCCGCATCGGCCGCCACCTCCAGCCCGGCGGCGAACGCCGGATCGAGCTCGGCGCAGGCGCTGAACGCCTCGCAGTCGGTGCGCTGCACCACGAACAGCACCACCGCCCGGTCGCCCTGCTCGCGCATGGTGATCAGCTCCCGCAGGTGTTTGGCGGACCGGGCGGCCTTGCAGTCGGGGAACTCGGCCAGACCCCGGGTGCGCATCAGGTGGCAGTTTTTCACCTCCAGCCAGCAGGCGGAGCGGTTGTCGGCTTCCAGCAAGAAGTCGATCCGGCTGGCTTCGCCATAGCGCACCTCGCGCCGCACGCCCGGGTAGCCGTGGAGCTCCTCGATCACGCCGTTCGCCAGCGCCTCGGCCGCGAGCCGGTTGGGCAGGAGGGTGTCGAGCCCCACAAGCCCGCCATCGGCTTCCACCAGGGTGAGCGACAGGGGCAGCTTGCGCGTGGGCGAGGCGGAGCGCTGCATCCACACCCGCGAGCCCGGAGCATCCAGCCCCAGCATGGCCCCGGGGTTGGGCACGTGCACCGTGGTCTCCTCCCCCGAGGCGTCCAGCACCACATCGGCGAGGAACCGCTTGTAGCGACGGACCAGAGCCCCGGTCTCCAACGGTTGATCGAAGCGCATGGGGCTTCTACTCACATCCCGCACGCGGGGGCGGCAAGGAGCCTGACGTCCATGTCCGAACCATCTGAGCGCCCCGTCACCGCCGCGGTGCTGGTGATCGGCGACGAGATCCTGTCGGGCCGCACGCAGGACACCAACATCGGCGCCATCGCCCGCTATGTGGGCGTTCACGGGGTCGACCTCGCCGAGTGCCGCATCGTGCCCGACGTGCACGAGGAGATCGTGGAGGCGCTGAACGCGCTTCGCACCAAATACGACTATGTGTTCACCACCGGCGGCATCGGCCCCACGCACGACGACATCACCGCCGACGCCGTGGCCGCGGCCTTCGGCGTGGCGCTGCACGAAGACCCCGAGATCATCGCCGCGATGGTCGCCCGCTTCGGGGCCGACCCGGATGCCCCGGGCGGCCTGAACGCCGCTCGCCGCCGCATGGCGCGTATCCCTGCGGGCGGCTCCAAGGTCGTGAACCCGGTCTCCGGCCCGCCGGGGTTCCAGATCGGCAATGTGTTCGTGATGGCGGGCGTGCCCTCGATCATGCGGGGCATGCTGGAGGACGTCGGCCACCGCCTGAAGGGCGGCAAGCCCACCCTGTCGCGCACCCTGAAAGTGACCGGATCGGGCGAGGGCGTCATCGCCGCCCCGCTGGAGGCCGTGGCCAAGGCCCACCCCACGCTCAGCCTCGGCAGCTACCCCTACTTCGGCCCCGACGGCTATGGCGCGCAGCTGGTGATCCGAGGCCGCGACAAGTCCGAGATCGACGCAGCCGCCGACGAGCTCCTCTCCGCGCTGAAGGCTGCAGGCGTCGCCGACGTGGCCCCGGTCGAGGCCTGAGAGGCGTCATGCCGGATGGCCCCCAGGCGGAGGTCGGCCGCTGGTGGCTGAGCACGCAGGGCCGCGCCTATGGCCCCTACGATGCGGTGCAGCTGGCGGGGTTCGCCGCCGAGGGTCGCGTGGCCCCGCAGAGCCTGCTGGGCCGAACGCCCACAGGCCCCTTCGCCCCAGCCGTGGAGCTGCCCGAGCTGCGCGCGCTCTTCGGCGGCAGTGCGCCCACGGGAGAGGCGGAGCCGGCGACGGACGCGGCGCTTCAGCCCGCCGCGGAGCCCGTCGAGCGCGCGCTCCTCGTGCTGGCTTCAGCGCGGGAGATGCGGCCCGAGGCGTTCGAGGCGCTGCTGGCCGGGTTCGGCCCGGTGGTGCGGTTGAAGGGCAGCTTCTGGCTGTGCCGCACGACGATGACCGCCGCCGCCCTGCGCAACGCCCTCACCCGCCGCCTCGGCCCGCAGGACTTCCTGTTCGTGGTGGAGGCGGAGCTGGCCCAGGCCGCGTGGTTCAACCTTCCGGGCGACACGGACCGGAGCCTTCGCCGCCTGTGGGCCCCGGGCGGCAGCTGACTACTTCGGCTTGGAGAAGCTGCCCTTTTCGCCGGGGTAGATGATGTCCAGCGCGTTGCGCAGGCGCTCCACCGCATAGGCCTCGGCATCGTAGGCGCCGCGCACGGTCGCGCCCATGCCGAAGAACTCGTGCGTCACGCCGGGGAACACCCGCCGCTCCACCTTAACGCCCTGCGCCCGCAAGGCCTGCTCCAGAAGCGCCCCGTCGTCGCGCAGGGGGTCGATCTCGGCGTTGACGATGGTCACCGGATGCAGGCCGCGCAGGTCGGCCTTGGTCAGATCCCAGCGGGGATCCTTGGTGTCGTCGGGCGACTGGATCACATAGTGGGTGAACCACTGCAGCATGGGCGTATTCAGCGGCCTGGCGTTGGCATAGGCGAGCTTGGAAGGCGTGGCCGGATCGCCGCTGGCGATGGGATAGATCGCAAGAACCGCCTTGGGCTTCACGCGATCGGCGTCGCGGGCGTGGATGGCCACGTTCACCGCCAGATTGCCCCCCGCGCTCTCCCCCGCCACGATCACCATCGAGCGGTCGCCGTGCCAGCCCCACACCTTCTGCATCGCCCAGTCGTAGGCGTAGTTCGCATCCAGCTGCGGGGCCGGAAAGCGGTGCTCCGGGGCGTGTCGGTAGTCCACCGACACCACGATGGCGTTCAGCCGCTGCGACAGGAGCCGGGGCGTGGCGTCGTAGGTGTCGAGGTCGGCGATCACCCATCCGCCCCCATGGAAGTAGACGATCACGGGCTTGCGCGCCCCGTGCTCAACATCCGGCGGGAAGTAGACGCGGGCTTTCGAGGCGGGATCGGGCGAGTAGCTGAAGTCCTTCGTGGTGATCGTGGTATCGGGCGCCGTCGACCGCCCCTGCGCCTTCAGAACCGCCCTCACCCCGTCGGCCGGGCTGGGCTGAACGCGCGCCTGCGCCGGCGTCAGCGTCTCGATCGGCTTGGTACCGAGCGCGCCCTGCGCATCCAGCACCGCCTGCATGTCGGCGGCGGGCAGCGAGGGCGGGGGCGTGCTGGATCGTGGGAACACCGGCGGGGGCGCATCGGGCGAAATGGCCTGCGCGGCCGCCGCTCCGGCGCTGAACACCGCGAGGCTCGCCGTGGCTAAGGCCAGTCGTCTCAGGGCGGCGAAGGTGGGCATGGGGCAGCTCCGAAGCGCGAGGTGCGCCTTCCTATCCTGCCCGTTAGCTCGCAGTGTGGCGGGGGTTCCGCAAGGCCCGCTCCGCACCGACACTTGACGCGACCGCCCCTATCCGTGATCGGAGCCGCCATGAAGTCAGCCGTCGTCGTCTTCCCCGGCTCCAATTGCGACCGCGACTGCGCCGTGGCCGTGGAGCGCTCCACCGGCTCGAAGCCGCAGATGGTGTGGCACGGGGATCCGGACCTCGACGACGGGCTCGACCTGATCGTGCTCCCCGGCGGCTTCTCCTACGGCGACTACCTGCGCTGCGGGGCGATGGCGGCGCAGTCTCCGGTGATGGGGGCCGTGAAGGCGGCGGCCGAGCGGGGCGTGGCCGTCGTGGGCATCTGCAACGGCTTCCAGGTGCTGTGCGAGGCGGGGATGCTGCCGGGCGCGCTCCTGCGCAACGCGGGGCTGAAATACGTCTGCAAGCCGGTGGAGATCGACGTGGTCAACGCCCAGACCCGCTTCACCTCCGCTTTCGGCGAACGCCGCTCCGCCACCATGACCGTGGGCAACGGCGAGGGCGCCTACTTCGCCGACGAACCCACCCTCGACCGGCTGGAGGGCGAGGGCCACGTCGTGTTCCGCTACCAGCACAACCCCAACGGCTCGTCCCGGGCCATCGCCGCCATCACCAACCCTGCGGGCAACGTGCTGGGCATGATGCCCCACCCCGACCGCGCCTTCGAACCCGAGCTCGGCTCCGCCGACGGCGCCCTCCTCTTCCAGAGCATCGCGGCCAGCGCCTGATGCCCGACCTGCGGCGGCACGTCGCAGTCCGCCTTTCACCGGGCTTTTCTAAGCTCGATCCTGACGATGGGGGCTTTCTGCATGTTTCGGCGCGTTCTGGCTGCGATGTTCGCGGCTGCTTTGGGGTTTGCTGGCACTCAGGCGCTGGCGCAGAGCCCGCCACCGCTCGCAGCCTACGGTCGCCTTCCATCGATGGCGCAGGTGGTGATCTCGCCGGACGGCACGCGCATCGCCTACGTCAGCGGCGTCGACTCCGGTCAGCGGCTGACCGTCGCCAGCCTGACGGACATGAAGCCCCTCGCCGTTCAGGACGTGAGCGGATGGAAGATCCGCAGCCTGGGCTGGGCCGGTCCGGATCACCTCCTGGTGTCGGTCTCCTCCACGACGACGCTGGGCGCCGACTTCCTGGCCCGGGTGGGCGAGTGGTCTCAGCTGATCGAGTTCGACATCCCCACCAAGACCTTCAAGCAGTTGATGGTGGAGCTTCGCGGCCTGCCGCATCAGACCCTCAACGTCATCGTCAGCGAGCCCCAGGGACTGGTCCAGAACGGGCGCCCTGTCGTCTATGTCGAGGGCATCATCATCCCCGAGCGGAAGGCGCAGATCGCGCTTTTCCGCATCGATCTGACCTCCGGCGCGGTGAGCCAGATCGGCGAAACGACATCCCGGGTGCGCCACTGGATGCTCGACGGCTCCGGCAACGCCGTCGCACGCAGCCTCTACGAAGACGAATTCGGACGCTACACGCTGGAGCTGGCCAAGGGGGGCGGCTGGCGAAGCGTCTACAGCGTCGACGCGCCGCTGGACCAGCCGTACATCGCCGGGATCGGACTGAAGCCCTCCAGCGTGCTCCTCCGCGTCTTCACCGACAACGCCTGGTCCACCTACGATGTGGATGGTGCGGCCACCGGGCTCGGCAGCCCGCTCGAAGGTTTCGGCTCAGGGGACATCGTGCTCGAACCGGCATCGGGCAAACCGAGCGGGATCGTCTCCGCCGGTGTGGACGGCCTGTTCTACCACTTCTTCGAACCGTCTGACCAAAAGCGCTGGGACGCGGTCATCAAGGCGTTCAAGGGCGAGACGGTGAAGCTGATGAGCTGGAGCGACGACCGCACCAAGGTGGCCGTCCTCGTGTCGGGCCCGGTGAACGGGTCGGCCTACTACGTCGTGAACATGGCGCAGCATCGCGCCGACTTCCTGGGCGACCGCTACGCGCAGCTCCCGTCGGAAACCTACAACGAGCGAAAGCCGGTGACCTACGCCGCCGCGGACGGCACGCCGATACCCGCCTTTCTGACGCTGCCCCGGGGGCGCGACCCGCACGGGCTAGCCTTGGTGGTCCTGCCTCACGGCGGGCCGGCATCGCAGGACTCGCCCGGTTTCGACTGGTGGTCGCAGGCGATCGCCAGCCGTGGCTATGCCGTCCTGCAGCCGCAGTTCCGCGGGTCCGAAGGGTTCGGCGCGAAGTTCCTCAGCGCCGGCTATGGCGAGTGGGGCCGCAAGATGCAGACCGACGTCTCCGACGGCGTCGCGGCGTTGGCCCGGCAGGGCGTGATCGATCCGAAACGCGTGTGCATCGCCGGGGCCAGCTACGGCGGCTATGCGGCGCTGGCGGGCGTGACCCTGCAGCAGGGCGTCTACCGGTGCGCCGTGGCGGTGTCCGGACCCGCGAACCTGAAGGAGCTCATCGACGAAGACACCCGGTTCAGCGAGCAGCGGCGCAGCACCAGCTCCAATCGGTATTGGGCGCGCTTCATGGGGGTCAAATCTTCGTCGGATCCGTCGCTCGCCGCGATTTCCCCGGCCCTGCACGCCGACAAGGCCTCGGCTCCGGTCCTTCTGATCCACGGCAAGGACGACACCGTCGTGCCCTACGAGCAGAGCCAGGAAATGGAAGCGGCCCTCAAGAAGGCGGGCAAGCCGGTGGAGTTCATCACACTCGACCACGAAGACCACTGGCTGTCTCAGGCCGACACGCGCCTGAAGATGCTGACGGAGACGCTGCGGTTCCTGAGCGCCAACAACCCCGCCGATCCGCTTCCGACGCGATCCGGCGGGTCATGACCGCCACGGCCGGTCTGCGGCATGCCTGACTACCTCCTCCTCATGCACGACGACCGGCGCGAGCCCGAGCAGGAGGCGCTCTGGGGGCCGTATTTCCAGAAGCTTCGGGAAGGCGGCGGGTTCGATGGGGGGAGCAGCATCGGCGCGGGAGAGTCGCTCCGGCAGGGCGGGGAGGCTGCGGCCGTGACCACCCAGCTCACCGGCTACATCCGCATCCGGGTGGCAGACATGGCCGAAGCCCGGGCGATGGTGGCTGGGAACCCGGTGTTCGAAGCGGGCGGCACCGTGGAAATCCGCGAGCTGCCCCAGGACTGACGGGGCTCCGACTGACGGGGCTCAGCCTGCCCGGGTCACCGCGGTGATCTTCACGGGTTCGGCTAGGCGCTGGCCGGCGGTGTAGGCATCGGGGCCGTCGGCCCTGGTGGCCCGGTCGTGGATGGCGCGCACCACGTCCATGCCGGCGATCACCCGGCCGAAGACGGCGAAGCCCTGGCCGTCCGGGTTGCGCTTGCCGCCGTAGTCGAGCGCCGGGTTGGCACCGAGGCAGATGAAGAAGTCGGCCCCCGCTGTGCCCGGAGCGCCCCTCGCCATGGAGATGGCCCCGTCGGTGTGGAGGAGGCCCGTGGCTTTCGTGGTCTCGTGGGCGATGAGGCCCAGGGGCGCATCGTCCTTGTCGAGCCCGCCCTGGATCACGGTGATACCCGCCGGGTTGTGATCGTTCTTTGGCCCGACGGTGCGGTAGAAGCTCGCCCCGTTCCACAGACCCTTGTCCAGATAGCGCAGGAAGTTGGCGGCGGTGATCGGGGCACGGTCGGGGCGAAGTTCCAGAGTGATGACCCCGAGATCGGTGGTCATCCGCACCCGCACCCGTCGCACCGGCTTGGCCATCGCGCTGTCAGCGAAGGATGCGGCGGCGAGCGCCAGGAGGGTTCTGCGCGGAAGGCTCATCGCGCGAACGTCGCCCGACCCGCCTCGAACGGCAAGCCGGGCGTTTGGGGCTCAGGCCTCGTCTTCGTCCACCGCTTCGTCGGCGGCGGGCGCGGGGCGGCTCGGGTCGCGCATGGCGGCGAGTTCGCGGGCGCCAACGCCCTGGCCGCGTTCGATGGCGTGGTTCGCTTCGACGGTATCGGTGGAGAAGGTGCCGTCGTCTTCGCCGCCGAGATCGGTTTGCGGGGTGGGGTCGGCCATGCGTGTCTCCTGATGAAGTTCCCCACCTCAACCCCGCACCGCGCGACCTGTTCCGGCGCACGCCCGCTCAGGCTATGACCGCCGCACGATGAGCACCCCTCCCCCCCTGTCCGCCGCCACAGCGAAGACCACCGCCGAGACCGCCGCCGACTACGGCCTGTCTCCGGCCGAATACGCCGTGATCCTCGACCGCCTGGGCCGCGAGCCGAAGCCGGTGGAGCTGGGCGTCTTCAGCGTCATGTGGAGCGAGCACTGCTCCTACAAGTCGAGCCGCATCCACCTGAAGAAGTTCCCCACCACCGGCCCCCGGGTGATCTGCGGGCCGGGCGAGAACGCGGGCGTGGTCGACATCGGCGACGGCCCCGACGGACAGAAACTGGCTCTGGTCTTCAAGATGGAGAGCCACAACCACCCGAGCTTCATCGAGCCCTACCAGGGCGCCGCCACCGGCGTGGGCGGCATCATGCGCGACGTGTTCACCATGGGCGCCCGGCCCATCGCTCTCCTCAACGCCCTGCGCTTCGGCTCGCCGGATCATCCGAACACCCGGCGGCTGGTCGCCGGCGTAGTCGCGGGCGTCGGCGGCTACGGCAACTGCGTGGGGGTGCCCACCGTGGGCGGCGAGACCAACTTCGACAGCGGCTACGACGGCAACATCCTGGTCAACGCCATGTGCGTGGGCCTGGCCGACGCGGACAAGATCTTCTACTCGGCCGCCCCCTCGGCGGGGCTGCCGGTGGTCTACTTCGGCTCCAAGACCGGGCGCGACGGCATCCACGGCGCCACGATGGCCAGCGCCGAGTTCGACGAGACCTCCGACGAGAAGCGCCCCACCGTGCAGGTGGGAGACCCCTTCGCCGAGAAGCTCCTGATCGAGGCGACCCTCGAACTCATGGCGTCGGGCGCCGTGGCCGCGATCCAGGACATGGGGGCCGCTGGCCTCACCTCCTCCAGCGTGGAGATGGCGGGCAAGGGCGGCGTGGGGATCGAGCTGAACCTGGACGCCGTGCCCCAGCGCGAGACGGGCATGACCGCCTACGAGATGATGCTGTCGGAAAGCCAGGAGCGGATGCTGGCCATCCTCAAGCCCGGCCGCGAGCACGACGGCGAGCGCATCTTCCAGAAGTGGGGGCTCGACGCGGCCACCATCGGCTGGACCACCGAGACCGGCCGCCTCGTGCTCAAGCACAAGGGCGACACGGTGTGCGACGTGCCGCTGGCGCCCCTGTTCGACGACGCCCCGCTCTACGACCGCCCGTGGGAGCCGCAGACCCCGCCCGCCCGCCTCGCCCCCGCCGACGGTCCGGCGCCGAAAGACTGGCGCGAGGCGATCCTGACCCTGATCTCCACCCCAGACGGGGCCAGCAAGCGCTGGCTGTGGGAGCAGTACGACCGCCACGTGATGGCCGACACCCTGGCCGACTCCGCCACGGGCGCCGACGCAGGCATCGTGCGCATCCACGGCACGAAGAAGGCCGTCGCCATGACCAGCGACGTGACTCCCCGCTACGTCGCTGCCGACGCCTACGAGGGCGGCAAGCAGGCGGTGGCGGAGGCGTGGCGCAACCTAATCGCAGTGGGCGCCCTCCCCATCGCGGTCACCGACAACCTGAACTTCGGCAACCCCGAGCGGCCGCAGATCATGGCGCAGATCGTGCGCGCCATCGACGGCATGTCCGAGGCCTGCAAGGCGCTGGCCTTCCCCGTCGTGAGCGGCAACGTGAGCCTCTACAACGAGACCTCCGGCGTCGGCATTCCGCCCACCCCCACGGTCGGCGCGGTCGGGCTGATCGAGGACTACGCCCACCGCATGGGCTTCGGCGGCGCCAAGGCGGGCGACACGCTTGTGCTGATCGGCGAGACCAAGGGCGAGATCGGGCAAAGCCTCTACCTGCGCGACGTGTGCGGCCGCAGCGAAGGCGCGCCGCCGCCGGTGGATCTCGCCGCCGAGCGCCGCAACGGCGACTGCGTGCGGGGGCTCATCCACGCGGGCGCCCTGCACGCGGTGCACGACCTCTCAGACGGCGGCCTGCTGATCGCGGCGGTGGAGATGGCCCTGGCCTCCGACGTGGGGCTCCTGATCCAGACGCCCGACGCCGCCCTGCCCGACGCGGCCGCCTTCTTCGGCGAGGATCAGGCCCGCTACCTCATCGCCCTGCCCCCGGAGGCGCTCGACACCCTGGACGAGGCGGCAACGGCCGCGAGCGTTCCCTACGCCCTGATCGGCCAGGTGGGGGGCTGCGAGGTGGCCTTGGAAGGGGCGCGCGGCCCGCTCTGCGCGGTGGACGTGGCAGACCTGCGCACCGCCCACGAAGGCTGGATGCCGAAATTCATGGGCGAGCCCGGCTGACTCTATCCCCTCCCCTTGCGGGAGAGGGGTGAGCGTCAGGTCTTCTTCTTCGCCTTCAGCACGGGTTTGGCGGGGGCGGGCTTGGCCTTCACCGCGGGAGTATCGTCCTTAGAGCCTTCGTCGCGGACGGCGTATTGCGGCAGCTGCGGCTGCTGGGCGGCGAGTTCGGGGGGGAGGTCGGTGATCGGCAGGGGCTCGGCGGCCTCCAGCGGGGTGAGCTTCCTGGGAGCCTTGAACACCACCGGCGGCGGTGCGGCGTAGGTGCGGGCGCCCGTGGTGTCTCCCGCCGATCCGGCATCCGTAGGGTCGATCCAGCGCAGGACATAGCCGCCATCCGCAGGGGCGGCAGAGGCGGCGTCACGCACGGCGGCCAGGGTCGCGGCGAAGCAGCGGTCGCCCCGGCGGCTCACGCCTGGGGTGGCAGGCGCGGGGCACGACACCGGCCAGGCGCGGGCCGAGACGAAACGGCCCTCGGAGTCCACGATCTCGGGCCGGATGGCGATGTAAACGTAGCTGCGGCCGGTCAGGCCCGGCACCTCAACCTGCACCAGCGCTGGCGGCCCGGCCGCGAGGAAGGCGGGCACGGCCAGAGTGCCCTTCGCAGGCGTCACCACGGGTGCAGACCCTGTGCGATAGCGCGTGCGGGCGATGGAGTAGAGGCCGCCGGTGGTCAGCGCCTTGTTGCCGGCCTTGGGCTTTTCCAGGATGGCGAGCTCGCCCACGTTGAAGCCCAGCGGCTGGGTGCAGTCGGCCCAGCCGTTCAGGTCCGTGCCCGCGGGCAGGATGCAGCTGGCGGTGGCCAGCACCCACAGGCCCACGGCAGGCTGGGGAGCGGCGGCATCCTCGGGCAGGAGCGACGACGACGACGCCAGGGTCTGCTTCAGGAGCGTCATCGGCGACAGCCCGGCTGGGCTCGGCAGGGGGCGGGTGGCGGCGGGCAGGGCCACGTCCTGCATAGGCTCCGAAGCCACGGGTGGCGCAGGCGCAGGCACCACGGGTGCTGGCGGCGCGACGACGGCCTGCGGCGCCGACACCTTCACCAGCGGCGGCGGCGACGTGGAAACGACGGGCGTACCCGCAGCCGCCGCCAGGGCGCTCTTCGGCGGAGGCGCGAAACTGACCGCGCCTGACTGGACGGCCGGGGTTGGGGCGGCGACGAGGACCATGGACGCCGATCTGCAAGAGCGGGGCCGGACAGGCCCCCCGAGACGAAGATGAAGCCGATCGCGCCCTTGCGCAGCCGCCTCGCCATGCTTTGTTCAGCATTAGCATTCACAAAAAAATGCGACGGAGTCTCTCACCCATGCCGATGCCGGCCCACGAACTCGAGCTCGCCCTGCGCACGGCCTTCCCCGATGCGGAGATCGAGATCACCGACCTGAAGGGCGACGGCGACCATTATCGCGCCCGCGTG
>JBBRQN010000028.1:0-18628 GCA_038226305.1 Caulobacterales bacterium | reverse complement strand
CACTTGACCCACAAGTTGTCCTAGACGTTCTTCGACGGACTAAGGGGGTAGAGCCCGAAATCGGAATCCCAATGCCCAATAGCGGGCTGACGGTGCGTCTGGGCTAGCCCAACTGGAGTCGGCTATCCGCGTCGATGCGATAGCCAGTGTAGCGTTCCTCGGCATCTGCGATGAACAGGGTGGGGTCGCCAGATACGGCGATCCCCGTCTCTCTCGTAAGCTCCGCAAGCCCGTCAACGAAGCGGGTAGCAGCTTCCTGATTGGCGTCGAAGTTCAAGGTCGTTCCGTCAGCCATTGTCGCCTCCTGTTGGGGGACCAACTCGAAATGCCAACTGTGCGTTTCTGCGGTATTATGATACCACGGTAACTGAATACCGCCTAGCCTCTAGCCCACCGATCCGGCTCGGCCGGTAGCAGTCGGTAGCCGTTCGCTTTCAGCCACTCCCTCACGGCGCTAGGCGTCTCTAGGATCGGGAAGCGTTCGGCGCTGGCGCCGTTCACCGGCTCCACTGTCCAGCCCGGCCCGCGCTTCGCCAGCTCCACCGTGTATTCGGTAGCGTGGCTATGAGCGACGCCGCGCACGGTCGCCTCAAAGGCAGCTGCATCCTCGTCCGCCCCCAGCTCGCGGGCTAGGTCGCGGAACTTGTCGATCTGGGGCTTGTGCGACTCACCTGTCGGTGAGCGATTCTCGACGGTCATGGATCGCTACCTATTCTCCGACGAGGCGGGTGACTTCACCTTCAACCGCGAACCCAACGTCAGTCGTTACTTTATCATCTGCACGGCCCTGACGTCAGGCCATGAGCTTGGTAACGCTCTGGCGCTGCTGAGGCACGACCTTGTGCGGGAAGGGGTCGAGGTCGGCGACTGCTTCCACGCCACGAAGGATTCCCAGCAAGTCCGGGACCGGGTCTTTGCAGTCTTGGCCAAGTCGGATCTTACATTCCAAGCTACTATATGCGAAAAGACTAAGGCCCAGCCACAGACCCGAACGAGTAAGGCTCGCTTTTACAAGTATCCGTGGTTTTACCATTTCAAGCACGGCGTGGCTCCTCGGCTAAATGCCGATGACCGACTGCTGCTTACTACGGCGTCCATCGGCACTCGAAAGGAGAGGGAATCTTATCTCTCCGCCCTAAAGGACACCGTGCGCCAGAGTGCTAGTCACCTAGAATGGGCGGTAGATTTCCGGCCTGCGATGTCGGATCCCAACCTCCAGGCGGCGGATTACTGTGCGTGGGCGATCCAAAGAAAGTGGGAGCGCAACGACAACCGGTCCTTAGACCTAATCCGCAGCAAACTTACCTACGAGTATGAGCTGTGGAAGTATGGAACTGTCCACCACTATTAAGTGCGGTCCGCCATATCGGCAATCTTGGCTATCTATCGAAGCGCCCAGGGGCGCTTATCACCAAGCAAGGACCGCCCCGGAACATAGGGGTGGTTGAGGGAAAAGTCAACGCGAATCAGGGGCTTAAACCGGCTGGGCTATCTCGTTGAAATGGGAGTCTTTTTACGGATTCTACCGCCAACGCGCCCGGCGCTTCGGGACTCTAGCAGAGAGCTTCGGACCGGCTGTTAGGCCCCCGATATGTGAGTCGCTTGCCGACGACACCCGCCAGAACCCGGCCCGCACGGGCCTGATCGTCAACGCCGTTGGCAATGCGGTTCGTGTAGCGGAAGTCGAACTCGGCAAGGTAACGGTGCAGGTGCTTGCCGTCGCAGTGCTGATAGACGCCCTTCATGCCGCGCTTGAAGATGCTGAAATAGCCTTCGACGGTGTTCGTGTGGATCGTGCGGTCTTGGCGCGAGACATATTCGCCCTTGCCGTGGGTGGTCATGCCGTGGTCGGCAAAGTTCCAGCCGACGCTCTTATAGAGCGGGGCTTCGTCCGTCATAAACCGGGCCTCTCGGGCGATGTTCGCGTCTAGGATCGGCGCGACGACCTTCATGTTGAAGTCGGTGATGACCTGAGAGCGGACGCGGCCGGTGCTGCGGTCCAGAAGGCTCAGCACCTTGTGCTTGTGGACGTAGCCGCCGCGCTTGATCGGGGCACCCTTGATGTTGCCGATGTAGGTTTCGTCCACCTCAACCGGCGTGCCTTCGCCACCGAAGGGGGTGAGGTCGCCGGAGCGCATCGCCTCGCGGATACGGTGGGCGAGGAACCACGCGCTCTTGTAGGTGATCTCAAGGGTGCGGTGCAGCTGGTGGGCGCTGACGCCCTTCTTGGACGCGCTCATGAGGTAGATGGCTTGAAGCCACTTGGTCATAGGGAGCTTAGTTTCTTCGAAGATCGTGCCGATGCGGACGGTGAACTGCTTCTTGCAGTCGCCGCACTTCTTGAGGCCCATGCGGACGCGCTTTTCGACGTTCGGCTTGATGTGGGTGATGCGGCCCATGCAGCCGCAATGCGGGCACACCGGGCCGTTCGCCCAGAGCGCCGCTTCCACGAACGCAAAGGCGGCGGCTTCATCGTGAAAGTAGGGCTTGGACAGGACGGACATAGGGGCCTCGGTTGACCCCTGATTTATGCTCTCAGATCACCGGGTTTGCAAGAGATATAATCGCAACAGATTGCCAACGTGAACATAACATGCACATTTGAGGTGCGCGTCGATGAGCGGCGGGCCTCAGAATCGTGGCACAGGGGTCTCGAAGATGAACCAGGCGGTGTTGAGGCTCGTGGGCAAGGAAGACGGCGACAAGCAGAAGGCGCTGGAGGCGGCGCTCGCGAACATCGATCGCGCCTTCGGCAAGGGCTCGGTGATGAAGCTGGGCAAGGGCGGCAAGGTGGCCGAGATCGAGTCGATCTCTACCGGTTCCCTCGGCCTCGACGTGGCTCTGGGCATCGGCGGCCTGCCCAAGGGGCGGGTGATCGAGATCTACGGGCCGGAGTCGTCGGGCAAGACCACGCTCGCCCTGCACGTGATCGCCGAGGCGCAGCGGAGCGGCGGCACCGCCGCCTTCATCGATGCCGAGCATGCTCTGGACCCCAGCTATGCCCAGAAGCTGGGCGTGAACCTCGACGACCTGCTGGTGTCGCAGCCCGACAACGGCGAGCAGGCGCTCGAGATCACCGACACCCTCGTGCGCTCCAGCGCCGTGGATGTGATCGTGATCGACTCGGTGGCGGCGCTGACGCCCAAGGCCGAGATCGAGGGCGAGATGGGCGACAGCCTGCCCGGGCTTCAGGCGCGCCTGATGAGCCAGGCCCTGCGCAAGCTCACCGGCTCGATCTCCAAGTCGAAGACGATCGTGATCTTCATCAACCAGATCCGCATGAAGATCGGCGTGATGTACGGCAGCCCCGAGACCACTACGGGGGGCAACGCCCTGAAGTTCTACGCCACCGTCCGCCTGGACATCCGCCGCACCGGCTCGATCAAGGTGCGCGACGAGGTGGTGGGCAACAACGTGCGGGTGAAGGTGGTGAAGAACAAGATCGCCCCGCCGTTCCGCGAGGTCGAGTTCGACATCATGTACGGCGAGGGCATCTCCAAGATCGGCGAGATCATCGACCTCGGCGTCAAGGGCGGGGTGGTCGAGAAGTCCGGCTCCTGGTTCTCCTACAACTCCACCCGGATCGGTCAGGGCCGGGAGAACGCGAAGGAATTCCTCAAGGCCAACCCCGACATGGCCGACCAGATCGAGGCCCAGGTGCGCAAGAACGCTGGCCCCATCGCCGAGGAGCTTCTCGGTGCCCCGGTGCTGGACGACGACGAATAGCAACGGCCAAACCGCAGACAGCTCGGGCGCGAACCATCCGGACTGTCTGGTCGCCTGGCCCTCACGAGGTCGGCGGCAGGGCGCGCTGGCGCTGCGGGCGGCGGCTTCCTATTAGGTTGCGATCCCCGTCCTTCCTGTGGGGCTGCGCGACCGTCGCGCCGTCCACAGCCGATCGAGCCTGCGCCGTATGACCTCGACCCCGCCCGTCACGAACCGGCCGACCTCCACCAACGCCGTTCGGGCGCACTTCCTCGACTACTTCGCCAAGGCCGATCACGCAGTGCGGGCGTCGGCCCCCCTGGTGCCGCAGGACGACCCAACGCTCCTGTTCGTGAATGCGGGCATGGTGCCGTTCAAGAACCTGTTCACGGGTGCCGAGACGGCGCCTGCGCCCCGGGCCGTGTCGTCGCAGAAGTGCGTGCGGGCCGGCGGCAAGCACAACGACCTCGACAACGTCGGCTACACCGCGCGCCACCACACCTTCTTCGAGATGCTCGGCAATTTCAGCTTTGGGGACTATTTCAAGGAACGCGCGATCGAGCTGGCGTGGACGCTCCTCACCAAGGACTTTGGCCTCCCCGTCGATAAGCTCCTCGTCACCGTCTACGCCGAGGACGATGAGGCGCACGGCCTATGGAAGAAGATCGCGGGCCTGCCCGACTCGAAGATCATCCGCATCGCCACTTCCGACAACTTCTGGTCGATGGGCGACACAGGGCCGTGCGGGCCGTGCAGTGAAATCTTCTACGACCACGGGGCGCACATCCCCGGCGGTCCCCCCGGCTCGGTGGACGAGGACGGCGACCGGTTCGTGGAGATCTGGAACCTCGTCTTCATGCAGTACGAGCAGTTCGCCGGTGACCGCCCCCGAGAATCCCTGCCTCGCCCCTCCATCGACACCGGCATGGGGCTGGAGCGCATCTCGGCGGTCATGCAGGGCGTCTCCGACAACTACGACACCGACACGTTCAAGGCGCTGATCGCGGCCTCCGAGGCCATGACCGGCGTGGCCGCGGGCGGGGAGTTCAAGGCCTCGCACCGGGTGATCGCCGACCACCTGCGCTCGTCCGCCTTCCTGATCGCCGACGGGGTGTCGCCCTCCAACGAGGGCCGCGGCTATGTGCTGCGCCGGATCATGCGCCGCGCCATGCGCCACGCCCACATCCTGGGGGCCGCAGACCCCCTGATGCACCGCCTCGCCCCCACACTCACCGCCGAGATGGGGGGCGCCTATCCCGAGCTCGTCCGGGCCGAGCCCCTCATCGTGGAGACCCTGCGGCAGGAGGAGGAGCGGTTCCGCCGCACCCTGGGCCGCGGCATGACCCTGCTGGAAGAGGCCACCGCCGACCTGCCCGAGGGCGGCGCCCTTTCCGGCGAGGTGGCCTTCAAGCTCTACGACACCTACGGCTTCCCCTTCGATCTGACCGAGGCGGCCCTGCGCGATCGCGGCCTTTCAGTGGACGAGCCGGGCTTCGAGGCCGCCATGCAGCGGCAGCGCACCCTGGCCCGGGAAAACTGGCAGGGCTCGGGCGACCGGGCGCAGACGGCCGAGTGGTTCACCCTGCGCGACCGCCTCGGCCCTACCGACTTCGTGGGCTACGAAGCCGCCGAGGCCTCCGGCGAAGTGCTGGCGCTGGTGCGCGAGGCGGTGGAGATCGATGCCGCCGAAGCCGGCGCCACCGTCGAGGTGCTGTTCGACAAGACGCCGTTCTACGCGGTCAGCGGCGGCCAGGCGTCGGATACCGGCACGCTGAGCTGGCCCGGCGGCTCCGGTTCGCTGGTGGCTCTGACCAAGCAGGCGGGCGACCTTTTCGTGCACACGATCCACGTGGAAACCGGTCGCCTCGCGCTGGGCGACCGGTTGCAGCTCGAACTCGATCATGCGGCACGGGTGCGCACCCGCGCCAACCACTCCGCGGCGCACCTCGTGCATGCTGCCCTGAAGAACGTCCTGGGCCGTCACGTGGCCCAGAAGGGCCAGCTCGTGGACTCCGAGCGGATGCGCTTCGACTTCAGCCACGGCCAGCCCCTGAGCCCGGCCGAACTGGAAGCCGTGGAGGCGCAGGTGAACGCGGTCATCCGCCAGAACGTGCCCGCCACCACCCAGAACATGACCCCCGACGCCGCCATCGCGCAGGGGGCGGTGGCCCTGTTTGGCGAGAAATACGGCGAGACGGTGCGGGTGCTCGCCCTCGGCCGGGCGCTGGAGGGCGAGGGCGCCTTCTCCGTCGAGCTGTGCGGCGGCACCCACGTGGCGCGCACAGGCGATATCGCCCTGTTCCGCATCGTGGCCGAAACCGGTGTGGCTGCGGGCGTGCGCCGGGTCGAAGCCCTGACGGGCGAGGCGGCGCGTCGGCTGCTGGTAGATCAGGCCAGCGTCGCCAAGGGCCTGGCCGAGGGCTTCAAGGTGCCGGTGGAGGCACTGTCGGTGCGGGTCGACGGCCTGATCGCCGAGCGCAAGCGGCTCGAGCGCGAACTGGCCGACGCCAAGCGCAAGATCGCCCTGAGCGGAACCGGCGGCGGCGCTGCCGGAGCCTCCGCGCCGTCAGGTCCGGAAGACGTGGCGGGCACGCCCTTCATCGGCCGCGTGCTCGAAGGGGTGGACGGCAAGGCGCTCCGCCCGGTGATGGAGGAGCTGCGCAAGGGGCTCACCTCCGGCGTCGTGGCGGTGGTGGGCGTGGCCGAGGGCAAGGCGGCGGTGGCTGTGGCGGTCTCGGCCGATCTGCAGGGCCGCTTCAGTGCCGCCGAGCTCGTGAAGGCGGCGGTGCCGGCCATGGGCGGGCAGGGCGGCGGCGGCCGCCCCGACTTCGCCCAGGGCGGAGCGCCCACGGGCGAGCTGGCGCAGGCAGGGATCGATGCGGTGAAGGCGGTGCTCGCTTCGGGCTGACCCTTCAGCGCAGCCGGCGCTAGATCGCGGGGGCTTCCGAAACCGTCTTGTGCAGGGCCGGAAGGTCCAGCGCCACGACGCGCCACGAGAAGAAGCCCCGCCGAAGCAGGCGCAGCGATACCCGGGCGTGCGGGTTGGCGCGGCTCACCACCTCGGCCTGAAACTGATCCAGGTCGTCGCCCACGTAGCCGAGGTGCAGGGCGCGGCTGTCGCCCGGCCCCTTGTCGTCGTCCAGCCGGGGCTGGCCGCCGATGGGGTTGGACACGTGCGGCGGTCGGCCGGTGCGGATCATCGCGGCCACGTTCTGCGGCGTGACCAGAAAGTCCACCGAGGTGCCCACGAGGTAGGGTGCCAGCGCCAGCCCAAGCCTGTCCCAGATCGAGTGAGGCTTGGCGTTCTCGCGCCCGATCTCGTCGGCCAGATACCCCTCCAGCTGCGGCTTCAGGCTGGCCCGCACGGCGGGGTAGTCCACGAAGCTCGAGACCGTTCCGGCATCGCCTGCGCGGGCGGCCTGCACCAGCCGATAGACCGAATAGTAGGGCGAGCCGAGGTAGACCCCGCCACACAGGATCGCCAACGCCACAAGCCAGGTCAGAAGTTTACGCACGGGCCGGGCGCTCCAACGGAATGCACAGGTTAACGGGGGCGGCCCCCTAGCGCCAGCGCGCGCCCGTCGCAGGCGAAAGCGGGCTGCCGCCGCAGCGCCCTTGCGCTACATTGGTGCCCATGATCGCCCTCGCCCCGCTCCTCGCCGCCGCAGCCCTGTTGCTGCCCGCAGCGCCTCCGTCGCCCGCGATGGATGCGGCCGTCGCCGCGGGAGCGGCGCAGGGGCTGTCGGGCGTGGTGATGGTGACCGATACGCGGTCGACCACCTACGCCCGGGCCGTGGGCCTGGCCGATGTGGCCGCCAACCGCCCGCACCGCCTGGGCGAGCTGTGGCCGTGGGCGTCTGTCACCAAGGAGGTGACCTCGGCGCTGGTGATGCAAGAGGTCGCGGCCGGGCGCATGTCGCTGGAGGCCCCCGTCTCCACCTACCTGCCCGACTTCAAAAGCCCCAACGCCACCGCCACCCTGCGCCAGCTTCTGCAGCACACCTCGGGCCTGCCCAACCCCTCCGAGACGCCGGACGGGGCGGGTGGCGTGCCGCAGTTCTACCTGCAGACGGGAGCCGCCATCAGCAATGCGGCGGCCACCAACGGCTATTGCTCGGGCACGCCCAAGCACCCGCCCGGCGGGCCGCGGTTCGACTACAACAACTGCGACTACTTGGTGCTGGGCGCCGCCCTCGAGCGGGTCACGGGGCTCTCCTACGCCAGGCTGGTGCAGACGCGGATCGCGGCCCCGATCGGCGCGCGATCCATCGCCATCGCCCCCGACAGGGTCGCGGGCTACGGCCGCGACGTGACGGGCTACGACGAGCCTGGAAAGCCCGCCGCCCCCTGGAACTTCGCCACCTTCGGAGCGAGCGGCGCCCTGGGGGGCACGGCGGAGGATCTGGCCGCCTTCGACCGGGCGCTCCTCGCCTTCAAGCTCGTCCCTGAGGCGCAGAGCCGGGTGATGTGGGAGGGCGACCCCAAGCTCGGCTACGTGGCTCTGGGCGTCTGGGGGTTCTCGGCACCGCTGAAGGGCTGCACGGGGGCGGTGGAGCTGGTGGAGCGGCGGGGCGAGGCGGCGGGTGTCGAGGTGCGCAACGTGCTGGCGCCCAAGCTCGGCAAGGCCCTGATCGTGCTCACCAACAACCAGGGCACCCCGTTCGGCGAGGTGTGGCAGGGCAAGGGGCTGAGCTACGACCTTCTGTCCGCGGCCTTCTGCGGGGCCGGCGGCTAGGCCGGCCCGACCCGCAACGGGGGCCTTACGCCCCCGCCTTGCCCATCGCGGCTTCGAGGTTCGAGGCGACCTTCTGCAGGAAGCCCTCGGTGGTGAGCCAGGTCTGGTCCGGGCCGACGAGCAGCGCCAGATCCTTGGTCATGTCGCCCGCCTGCACGGTGTCAACCGTGGTGGTCTCCAGCAGTTCGGCAAAGCGGTGCAGTTCGGCGTTGCCGTCCAGCTTGGCGCGGTGCTGCAGGCCCTTGGTCCAGGCGTAGATGGAGGCGACGGAGTTGGTGCTGGTGGGCTCGCCCCGCTGGTGCTGGCGGTAGTGGCGGGTGACGGTGCCGTGGGCGGCCTCGGCCTCCACCGTCTTGCCGTCGGGCGTCAGCAGCACCGAGGTCATCAGGCCCAGCGAGCCGAAGCCCTGCGCCACGATGTCGGACTGCACGTCGCCGTCGTAGTTCTTGCAGGCCCAGACGTAGCCGCCCGACCATTTCAGGGCCGAGGCCACCATGTCGTCGATCAGGCGATGCTCGTAGGTGAGGCCGCGCTCCTTGAACTTGGCGGCGTATTCGGCGTCGAAGATCTCCTGGAAGATGTCCTTGAAGCGCCCGTCGTAGGCCTTGAGGATTGTGTTCTTGGTGGAGAGGTACACAGGGTATTTGCGGTCCAGGCCGTAGGCGAAGCTGGCGTGGGCGAAGTCGCGGATCGAGGCGTCCAGATTGTACATGGCCATCGCCACGCCGGAGCCGGGTGCCTTGAACACCTCGTGCTCGATGGTCGCTCCGTCTTCGCCAACGAACTTGATCGTCAGCGTGCCCTTGCCGGGGAACAGGAAGTCGGTGGCCTTGTACTGGTCGCCGAAGGCGTGGCGGCCGACGATGATCGGCTGCGTCCAGCCCGGCACGAGGCGCGGCACGTTCTGGCAGATGATCGGCTCGCGGAAGATCACCCCGCCCAGGATGTTGCGGATGGTGCCGTTGGGGCTCTTCCACATCTTCTTCAGGCCGAATTCCTTCACCCGCGCCTCGTCCGGGGTGATGGTGGCGCACTTCACGCCGGCGCCGTGCTTCTGGATGGCGTGGGCGGCGTCGATGGTCACCTGGTCGTCGGTGGCGTCGCGGTGCTCCATGCCGAGGTCGTAGTAGTCGAGCTCGAGGTCGAGATACGGGAAGACCAGGGTGTCCTTGATCAGCTGCCAGATGATCCGGGTCATCTCGTCGCCGTCGAGGTCGACCACGGGGTTGGCGACCTTGATCTTGGACAGGGACATGCTGTGGCTCCGGGGGGCGGCTGCGGCGCGGTTCGCGCGCGAAATGCGAGGCGCCCGCTTTTAGCGACTGAGGGCCGCGCGTCCAGTCGGGCTGCGCCGATCCGCCTCTTGCCCGGCGAAGGCTTCGCCGTAAGCTCATCGCTTCCGTAGGAGAGACACCCCCCATGAAGACCCTGATCGCCGCCCTCGCCGTCGCCGCCTTCGCAGCCACCGCCGCCCACGCGGCCCCCACCGCCCAGCAGGACAAGATGAAGTCCTGCGGTGCCGAGTGGACCGCCAAGAAGGCCGCCAAGACCACCGGCAAGGAGACCTATGCGGAGTTCTCCAAGACCTGCATGACCAAGACGGCCGCCGCCGCCCCGGCCCCGGCCGCCACCTCGCAGCAGGCCAAGATGAAGGCCTGCGGCGCCGAATGGACCGCCAAGAAGGCCGCCAAGACCACCGGCAAGATGACCTACGCCGAGTTCTCCAAGACCTGCCTCGCCAAGGGCTGATACGAGCACGGGCTGAAACGAAAAGGGCCCCTCTCCGGCGTGGAGAGGGGCCCAGATCGTCAGCTTCGAGAGCCGCGTCTCATCCTGCGTTGAGCAGGATCAGTTGCGGGCTTCCCAGTGGACGCGACGGCTGATGTAGTTCAGCTGATCTTCGATGTAGCGGCGATCTTCGGGACGAAGGCGGCCGCCGTTCTGGTTGCGGGCGTTGTTCACGTAGTTGCGCACGCCGGCGATGTCGCGATAGGCGCGGCGCGTCTCCTGGCGGTTGATCCAGCCATTGTCCGAAGCGCGGCGAACCTGCGTCTCGGTGAAGCTGATCCGGTCCTCGAGGCGCTCGGGCGCACCCTGCCAGAACCCGTAGGTCGCGCCGGGGGCGTAGTAGCCCGGGCGGACGTTCGAGTAGTGGTCGCGCTCATAGCCGTTCTGGTCGCGATCCGAGTAGCCGCGCTGCTCGGTGTAGACCGGGGCCGGAACCGGCGCGGGGGCGTAGTTCGACGGGCGGTACTCGGTGCCGCTGTTGTCGTAGTAGCGGCGGTTCTGCTCGTCATAGCGATAATAGCCGTCCGGGCAGCGCACCTGGCTGTTGCCGATGGAGCCGCCGAGGAGCGCACCGCCGAGGGCGCCGAGGATGGCCCCCTTGTCGCGCGAACCGCGCGAAGCCAGCTGGCTGCCGACGAGGGCGCCGCCGGCGGCGCCGACGAGGGCGCCGGCCGTGGCGTTGGTCTGCGGGTTCACGCAGCGGGTGGATTGGGCTTGGGCGAGCGCGGGGACGGCGGTGGCCGCCACAAGCGCGCCGCAGAGAAGCAGCTTGCGCATGGGGTAGAGGTCCTTGTTCAGAGCGAGCATGTCGCTCGCCGTGGCGCCTTAATGCCCAAGCCTGCCTGAAGGCTGCATGAACCACCGCAATCAGGCTCCGTTCACGCCCCGCATGGCTGGCGAGCGACGCCCCGGCGGAGTAGGAGCGGCGCATGTCTGCAAGCCCCGTGGTGATCCTGGACCGGCCGCAACTGGCGGAAAACGTGGGCTCGGCGGCCCGCGCGATGGCCAACTTCGGCCTGTCGGAGCTGCGGCTCGTGGCCCCGAAGGACGGCTGGCCCCAGGCCCGCGCCTGGGCCCTGGCCTCCGGCGCGGACTGGGTGCTGGATCAGGCACAGCTCTACGACACCGTGGCCGAGGCGCTGACCGGTCTTCACATGGTGCAGGCCCTCACCGCCCGCCCGCGCGAGACGGCGCTGCCGGTGATCGGCCCGCGGGAGGCCGCGGTCGCCCAGCTGGCGGCCCTGAACGACGGCGAGCGCGTCGGCCTCCTCTTCGGCGGCGAGCGCGCCGGGCTCGAGACGGCCGACATCGCCCTGACCCACGCAGTCGTCACCCTGCCGGTGGATGCCAAGCACCGCTCCCTGAACCTGGCGCAGGCGGTGGCGATCATGTCCTACGAGTGGGGCAGGATCCGGCCTGAGGGCCCGCAGGTTCGCACCTTCAAGCCCGACCCCGCGCCCGCACCCGCCGAGACGATGGCAGGCTTCTTCGATCACCTTGAGCGGGAACTGGAGGGCGGCGGCTTCTTCTTCCCCCCGGAGAACAAGCCCTCGATGATGCGCAATCTGCGCGTGGCGCTGGGCCGGGCTCGCTTCACCGATCAGGAAGTGCGCACCATGCATGGCGTGGTCACCGCCCTCGTTCAGGGCCGCGGCCGAACCCTGGCGAAGCTCGTCGCCAAACCGGAGGATCAGGCGTGACCACCGTGAAAGACCGCATCGGCGGATGGCTGCTGGCCGGACTCGTCGGCCTCGTGATCGGGGTGGCAGCCACCCTCGTCGTGCAGGGCACGCTCGGCCGCCTCCTGTGGATCGACGCGGGCAGCGCCTGGATCAGGCTGCCGAGCCAGGCCGTCGCCGCCCCCCTGCCGCAGACCTTCACCACCCCTGCCAAGGCGTGGGACTATGGGGCGACCACCGAGCCCCTCGCCGGTTCCACCCAGGCGCGCCCCAGCCTCCTGCGGATCGAGGTGGCCAGGGTCTCCGGTCCCGTCGGCCTCTCCCTCGCCAAGCCCGCGGGCGGGCCGCTCGTCTCTCGGGAGCGACTGGTGATGCCGGGAGAGGCCCCGCGCTTTCTGTATTTCCGCATCACCGCCGCCCAGGGGCCGATCACCATCCTCGTTCGCAACTACGGCGGCGAGGGCAAGGCCGGGTCGGTGGAAGTGCGCTCGGTGACCTATGCCGTGGAGAAGAAACTCTCCGACCGCGAGATGCAGGCGGCGATCCGAGAGGGCATCTACTGAAGCCGGCGGCCCGCCTCATGGGCCCTGCCAAAGCCCCTGCCAAAGATTGACTCGGCCGCCCCCCGCCTGCATAGGTCCGCCCCTTCCGCAGCCGGGGTCTTCCCCGACGGCGTGAGAACCCATGACGGGTGACCCGGACGCCGCCGTTGCGATCGCCTTCTCCGCTCTGCGAGGAGGCCGGCCCAGGTCGATTTGAAACGGATGAGAGAATGTCGAAGCGCCACAGCGCGAAATACAAGATCGACCGCCGCATGGGTGAAAACCTGTGGGGCCGGCCGAAGAGCCCGGTCAACACCCGCCAGTACGGCCCCGGCCAGCACGGCCAGCGCCGCAAGAGCAAGGTCTCCGACTTCGGCCTGCAGCTGAAGGCCAAGCAGAAGCTCAAGGGCTACTACGGCAACCTGACCGAGAAGCAGTTCCGCAAGACCTACGACGACGCGGCCCGCAGCCGCGGCAACACCGCCGAGCTCCTGATCGGCCTCCTCGAGAGCCGGCTGGACGCGGTGGTCTATCGCGCCAAGTTCGTGCCGACCCCCTTCGCCGCCCGTCAGGTGGTGAACCACGGCCACGTGCAGGTGAACGGCAAGCGGGTGAACATCGCCAGCTACCGGGTGAAGCCGGGCGACGTGGTGTCGATCCGCGAGAAGTCGCGCAACATGGCGCTGATCCTCGAGGCGGTGGTCTCCGCCGAACGCGACACGCCCGACTACATCGAAGTGGATGCCCGCGGCCTTTCCTGCCGCTTCATCCGCGCCCCCGATCTGGCCGAAGTGCCCTATGCCGTGCGCATGGAGCCGAACCTGGTCGTGGAATACTACGCCTCGTAAACGGGGCCTCCTGACCGGGCCACGGCCTGGATGGATGTGAAGAGGGCCTCGCGGGCGACCGCGGGGCCTTCTTTCGTTCAGGCGCCGCGGCTCACATTGCACCGCGGATATGGCGTTCGCCGCGCCACTGGGCGAAAGTCGCTGCAACAAGATCAAGGGGAGCGACGCGGCATGGTGACGGCGATCGGACGGGGGCTCTGGGCCTCCCTCGCAGTGGCGATGGCTCTGGCGGGATCGGCGGCGGCGCAGACGCCCGCCCCGGCAGCGGCCCCCATGCCCGCCATCGACTATTCGGATGCCGCCAACTGGCTGTGCCGCCCGGGCCGTGCCGACGCCTGCTCGAGCGGGCTCGACGCCGTGAAGGTCGACCTGAGCGGGGCCCGCACGCCGGAGCCGTTCAAGGCCGCCGCCGACCCGAAGGTCGACTGCTTCTACGTCTACCCCACCGTCTCGCGCGACCAGTCCATGTTCAGCGACATGAACGCCGGGCCGGAGGAGACCGCCACCGTGCGCGGCCAGGCCGCCCGCTTCTCCGCCCGCTGCCGGGTGTTCGCCCCGGTCTATCGCCAGCTCACCGGCTACGGCCTCGGCATCGCCATGCGCTCGGGCGGGGCCATCGACTGGTCGTCGCCGTATGTCGACGTCCTCGCCGCGTGGAAGTCGTACCTCGCGCACGACAACCACGGCCGGGGCGTGATCCTGATCGGCCACAGCCAGGGCACCATCCTCCTCACCCGGCTCCTGCAGGAGGAGATCGAGGGCAAGCCCGTCGCGAACAAGCTGATCGCGGCCTACCTCGTGGGTTCGCCCGGCGTGCTGGTGCCCAAGGGTGCCGACGTGGGCGTGACCTTCAAGTCCACCCCCCTGTGCCGGGCCGCCAGCCAGACGGGCTGCGTGGTCGTGTGGTCGAGCTACGACGGATCGAACCTGCCGCCGACGCGCATCTTCGCCAACAGCACCCCCTCGCGCGGCTGGGTCGCGGCCTGCGTGAACCCGGCGGCGCTGGGCGGCGGCAAGGCCCCGCTCGACAGCTACCTGCCCCGCCCGCAGGCCGCCCCCGCTTCCGACCCGCCTTACGTGGAGACCCCCGGCGGCTATGCGGGCGAGTGCGTGACCGATGACCGGGGTTCGGTTCTGCAGGTCACCATGCAGCCCGGCGCCTATGCCGAGCTCCGCCAGGCCCTGCTCACCGCCGTCACCACCCGCAGCCCCACCTGGGGCCTGCACGGGCTGGACGTGGGGCTGGCCGAGGGCGACCTCCTCAAGCTCTCCGACAGCCAGATCGCCGCCTACCTGGCCCGGCGCTAGGGCTCGGGCCTCCTCCGCCCGTCGGGGGAGGCCGCCTAGGGCTTCAGGGCCAGCACGGGGTTGTACTCCCAGCCCCACGGCACGCCCGCGTCGCCGAGGAAGCTCGCCGTCAGGGTGGGGAACATCCGCGCCCCCACGCCTGAGTTCGTGAGGATCAGGAGGCACCGCCGCCCGGCCTCCAGGCACACGAGCGAGTTGTCGGTCTGGTCGTCGTGCCCGCCCTTGTAGAAGCCCTTACCCTGCGGCCCCTCGAAGGCGATCCAGCCCAGGGCCGCCATCGCATGGAAACGGTCGCGGTCGGCGTTGGGGCCTTCGGGGAAGGTCGGGAACTGGTGCGCGCCTGCCAGCGCAAGCTGGCCGCGCAGCATCTCGGCCCGCGCCTTCGGAGACAGCACCCCCCCGCCCACGATCGCGGCCACCCACCTGGCCAGGTCGTCCACCGTGGTGTCCATCGAGCCAGCCGCCCGCACCGATCCCCGCTGGTCGTGGACCAGCCACCGGCCCTCGGCGTTCATCCCGTCGGCGAAGTCTGGTGCGAACTCCGGGCGCCAGGTCAGGCTGGTGCGCGCCATGCCGAGGCGGTCGAAGATTCGCCGTTTCAGCTCCGCCCCGACGCTCACGCCCAGGCCTGTTTCGATGGCGAACTGCAGGAGATTGATCCCCTCGCCGGAGTACGCGTAGCGGGCCCCAGGCTCGAAATGGATGTGCAGCTTCCCGTCAGGCTCCAGAAAGCGGAAGTTCGCAAAGCCGCTGGAGTGGGTCAGCAGCATCCGGGGCGTGATCTTCGCCCAGCGGGGGTCGTCGGCCAGATCCTTGTACTTGTCGTACTCCGGCAGGGGCTTGGGCATGAGGGAGGCGATGGGCGCGTCGAGAGTCAGCTTCCCCTCGTCCACCAGCATCATCACGTAGCTCGAGAACACCGCCTTGGTGATCGAGGCACCGTACATGACCGTGTCGCGGTGCAGCGGCCGGTCGGCCGCGGCCTGTCCGAAGGCGTGGGTGTAGACCACCGTGCCGTTCTCGATCAGCGCCACCGCCACGCCCGGCGTGTGGCTCTCCACCCGCGCGGCCTCCGTGATCCTGTCCCAGGCGGCGGGGGAGCCGGTGGGCGGGGTCGCGGCAAGGGCTGTGGCGGCGAGGAGGGCGAGCATGCCCCAAGGCTAGCCCGTCGTTCCCCTGAGCGTCAGCCCCCGGGGTGAGACAGGGCGTAGCCCGGCCAGGCGTCCTTGGCGGCGCGCTCGTACTGCGGCGGGGCGGGAGAGGGGGCGCCCAGGGCCGACGCGGCCCGCCATCCCCAGCGCGGATCGTCCAGGAAGGCCCGCGCCAGGGCCACCATGTCGGCCTGGCCTGCGGCCAGCACCGCCTCGGCCTGCGCCGGGTCGGCGATCATGCCCACGGCCATCACGGTCAGCGTCGGGTTGGCGTGCTTCACCACCTCCGCGAGGGGGAGCTGATAGCCGGGCTCGCGACCGGGGATCCTCGCCGTGGCGCTCGTGCCCCCCGAAGAGATGTGCACGTAGTCGAAGCCCATCGCCTGCAGGCGGGCGGAAACTTCGGCGGTTTCCTGCGGCGTCACCCCGCCCTCGGTCCAGTCGCTGCCGTTGAGGCGCGCACCCAGCGCCTTGTGCCGCGGCCACACGGCGCGCACGGCCGCGGCCACCTCCAGCGGGAAGCGCATCCGGTTTTCCAGCGAGCCGCCGTAGGCATCGCTCCGCTGGTTGGCGAGGGGGGAGAGGAACTCGGCCAGGAGGTAGCCGTGGGCGCCGTGCAGTTCCACGAGGTCGAAGCCTGCCCGGTCCGCCCGGCGGGCCGAGTCGGCGAAGGCGGCGACGATGCGCGCCATCCCGGCTTCGTCCAGCGCCTGCGGGGTCGGCCAGCCTTCCGCCTGCGCCACGGCGGAGGGGGCGAAGGTGGTCCAGGCACCCTCGGCCTGGGTCAGGCTGCGGCCTTTGTCGATCCACGGCGGGTTGGTGGAGGCCTTGCGCCCCGCATGCGCCAGCTGGATGCCGAAGCGGGCGGGGGCATAGGTGCGGATGTCCTTCAGGAGGCCGGCGAACACCACCTCCTGCGCGTCGTTCCACAGGCCCGTGTCGCGCGCCGAAATGCGGCCCGCAGCCTCGACACCGCTCGCCTCGACGATCACCAGGCCGGCGCCGGAAAGCGCGAGCGCGCCGAGATGCTGGGCGTGCCAGGGCTGGGGCACGCCCTCCACGGCGCTGTACTGGCACATGGGCGCCACCACGATCCGGTTGGCGATCTCGATGCCGCCCAGCCGGATGGGCTGGAACAGGCGCGGCCCGCCAGTGACGGCCGCCGCTTCAGACGTTTCCACGATCAGCCGATCAGGCGGCGATCAGGCCCTTCTCGGCCAGGAAGGGCTTCAGCTCGCCCGACTGGAACATCTCGCGCACGATGTCCGAGCCGCCGACGAACTCGCCCTTCACGTAGAGCTGGGGGATGGTCGGCCAGTCGGAATAGGCCTTCACGCCTTCGCGCAAGTCCTGGTCCTGCAGAACGTCGACACCCACGAACTCCACGCCCACGTGATCCAGGATCTGCACCACCACCGAGGAGAAGCCGCAGCGCGGCGCATCCGGCACGCCCTTCATGAACAGCACCACGCCGTGATCGGCCACCGTCTTGGCGATGAAGGCCTGCACGGGCGAGGCCGCCTCGGCAGCGACGGGGGCGCCATCGGAAACGGCGGTGACGGCGGCGGGGTTGGAAAGGTCGGTCATGAGGATCGCAAAGCTCCCGGGGCGCTTGAGACCCCAACTGGCCAAGAGCTATGTCCTGCGTGCTGGCGGATCAAGCGTGGCCTGCTCGCACAGGCGCGTGAGCGGTCACACCGCCGAGAAGCGCGCCATCTCGATCTGGGCGGGCACGCCTGCGGGCAGGTCGCGCTCGGCGGCCTGCGCCAGGCCTTCCATCGCCTTGGGATCGGCGGGTTCCACGATCACGCTGGATAGCGCGGGCTCGGTCAGGGCGTAGCTCAGACACAGCTCGGCAGGGGCCCACCCCGGCACGCGCCCGAGGAAGCCGTAGGAGCCGGTCTGCTCCAGTGCCGTGCTGCGTCGGCCCAGGCCGAACAGGCCGCCGCCCTGGCGTCGCTCGCCGCCGCCGTCGTCGTGGCGGCGCGTGTGGGTGGCGGCGGGATAGGAATCCTCGCCGATCACCACGAGGTTGCGGGCCCCTGCCGCCTTAAGGCGATTGCGCTCCGGCCAGCCCGACCGGAGGTTGTGGCCGGTGACCAGCACGTCGAGTTCCGGCGTGGTGATCGCCTCGTCCAGCGCCTGGCCGTCTCCGGCCACGCCGATCAGGCCGATGCGGTCGGCCTCGCGCGCTCCGGCGGCGGCGGCGCGCGCCTCGTCGTCGAAGGCGCCCGGGCCGGGCAGTTGCAGCGTCAGAAGGTCCAGCCGGTCCAGGCCGCCGGCCTGAAGGGTGCGCTCCACCGCGTGGATCACCCACTCGCGCGAGAACGCCTTGGCCTGATGGCGGGGATCGGGCGCCAGGCGCAGGGCGATGAACAGGGCCTCCCTCGGCACGGCCGAGAGGGCTCGGGTGAGGGAGGCGGCCGTCTCCACGATGACTTCGCCGCGCAGTTCGAAGGCGTTCACGCCGGACTCCAGCGCCGCGTAGACCATCCGCGTGCGCTCGGATTCGCGCTTGGGCTCCTCGCCCACGGCCAGCATCAGGGCCGAGATCGAGCGTCCGTCGCGGCCGAGGGGGCGATAGCGCACGCCTGTGCCCTCAGGCCGCGGCCACGGGGGCAGAGGTCTCCAGCGCCAGGGCATGGAGCTCGCCGCCCATGCGGCCCTTCAGCGCCGCGTAGACCATCTGATGCTGCTTCACCCGGCCGAGGCCCGTAAACGCCGGGCTGACCACGCGGGCGCGATAATGGTCGCCGTCGCCCTTCAGGTCGGTGATCTCGATCTCCGCATCGGGGAAGGCCGTGCGCAGGGCGAGCTCGAGTTCGTGGGCCGGCATCGGCATGGGTGAGAGACTCCGTCGCATTTTTTTGTG
>JBBRQN010000027.1:0-24646 GCA_038226305.1 Caulobacterales bacterium | reverse complement strand
CAGGGTGCGATAGCCCCGCCGCCAGAACCCGACGGCCAGCTGCAGCGCCACCGTCGACTTACCGGCCCCGCCCTTGCGGCTCACGACGGCAATGGTGTGCATGGCGGTCTCGCAGAAGGGCGCGTGAACCGACAATGCGCGCGAAGCTAGTGGCATCAAAGGTGCCGAATCGTCGCTTGTTAGGGGATGTGCGCGGGCCGCTCCCTCTCCCGCAGGCGGGAGAGGTGTCCGCGGCGGCCTACTCCCCGCGTGAGGCGACCTTCACGCGCTTCTCCTCCTCGCGAGCGCCCGCGAGGATGTGTTCCAGGGCGTAGTTGCCTTCGTGGCAGGCGTATTCGTAGAGCTGGCCCTTGAGGGGGTGGAACTCGTACTCGCCGCCCCAGTCGGCCGCCCAGGTGGTGGGGTCATGGATGGTGAAGGCGTAGTGCAGCCGGTCCGGCCCCTTGCGGGTGAAGCGCTCGGTGACGACCAGGTTCTCCCAACTGCCGTGATAGGCCTGCTGCTTGGGCAGGTTGATCGTCTCGACCACCAGGGTGTCGCCCTCGTAGTGGCCGATGGAATCGCCGAGCCAGGTGCGAACGCCGTCGGTGCGGTGGGTGCCGTTCAGGCGCACGTGGCGCACGTCGTGGATCACCTCGATGTTGATCGCCACCTCGTCGGCCGTCTGCACGATCTGATAGTCGTTGTTGTAGAAGCCGTTGCCCATCATCGGCGCCGGCGCGTTGCGGCCGAACTGCAGGCAGCGGTCGCCCAGGGGACGGTCCTCCGGGTTGTCCATGCCGCCGAGACCGGGGGCGCGGGGAGGCTCGGTCTTGCCATTGATCATCTTGGGTGCGCGGCCGTCGGGGGTGGTGATGATGCTGGTGCGGGCCTCGCCGTTCACCCGCATGAAGCCGTTGCCGGGATCGAGCCAGCCGCGGTCGTAGCCGCCCGTGCCGCCGCCCGCCGCCACGAACTCGGGCCGGGTGCCGGGGATGGGGGCATCGCCGCCCACGGCGGGCAGGCCGACGCTGGGATCGATCGGCTTGTCGGACTCTTCGGCGGCGTGGGTATCGATGGTTTCGAGGCGTCGGGCTTCGGAGTTGGTGTAGGCGGCGCCCTTGACCGAGGCGGGCCGCGACTCCGGCGTCATGGAGACATTGCTCCAGTTGCCGCTGAAATCCGGCTGACCGAAGTTGTTGCGCGGGGCCTTGTAGGCGGCGGCTTTCCCGGCGTGCGACGGCTTTGCTGCGGCCTGGAGCGGAAGCGAGGCGGCGCCGCAGAACAGCGCAGCCCCCACGGCGATGGCGAGCGAGCCCTTCATGACGACCTCCCTGAAAAGCGCCTCGTATCGGGCGCATTGGGAGGAGGATCGCGCCGCGAGGGGCGGGACGCAAGAGACTCGCGCTCATGCCCCCCGCCGCTAGACTGGCGGCCGTGAACGCCCTTCCGAGCCCCGAGTCGCTGACGCCGTCCTCCGAAGGCGCGACGCCGGTGATGCAGCAGTTCTTCGCCGCCAAGGCCCGCCAGCCCGATGCGCTGGTGTTCTTCCGCATGGGTGACTTCTACGAGCTGTTCTTCGACGACGCGGTGCGGGCGGCGCAGGCGCTCGGCATCACCCTCACCTACCGGGGCAAGCACGCAGGCGAGGACATTCCCATGGCGGGCGTGCCCGTCCACGCGGCCGACGCCTACCTCGCCAAGCTGATCCGCGCAGGCTTCAAGGTCGCTGTCTGCGAGCAGATGGAAGACCCGGCCGAGGCCCGGAAGCGCGGCTCCAAGTCCATCGTGCGGCGCGATGTGACCCGGGTGGTGACCCCCGGCACGCTGACGGAGGACTCGCTTCTCGACGCGCGGGGCGCCAACCGGCTGGCGGCGGTGGCGGTGCGATCGGGCAAGGCGGCGCTGGCGTCAGTGGAGGTGTCCACCGGCGAGGTGGAGGTGACCACGCTAGAACGCTCCGAGATCGGGCCGGCGCTGGCGGCGCTTCGCCCCTCGGAGCTCCTGACGCCAGACCGCCTGTTCGCGGACGAGGTGGTGGCGCCCGCTCTGAAGGCCTTCACCGGCTACCTGCAACCCCTGCCCGCTGCGCTCGGCGACCCCGCCGCCGCCGAGGCACGGCTGAAGCGGCTGTATCGGGTGGAGACGCTGGACGGGTTCGGAGACTTCTCCCCCGCCGAAATCAGCGCGCTGGGCCTGATCGCCGCCCATCTGGAGACCACGCAGGCGGGCAGGCTCCCGGCGCTGAACCCGCCCCGGCGGGCGGGCGCCTCCGACCACCTGATCATCGACCCGGCCACCCGCGCGAGCCTGGAGATCGAGCGCACGCAGAGCGGCGCCCGCGAAGGCTCGCTCCTCGCCTGCGTCGACCGCACCGTCACAAGCGCGGGCGCGCGGCGGCTCGCCGACCGGATCGGGCGCCCGCTGGCCGTGGCCGCCGCCATCAACGCCCGGCTGGATGCGGTGGAGCACTTCGCCGAGCGTCGGTCCCTCCGGGAGGCTCTACGGTCCGCCATGCGCGGTTCCGCCGACATGGCGCGGGCCCTCTCCCGGCTGGCACTCGGGCGGGGCGGACCGCGAGACCTCGGGGCCCTGCGCGACGGGCTGACGGCGGGGGAGGCGATCTCAGGCCTGGTGCTGCAGGATCGCGGGGCGCTGGTGGCCGAACCGGCGGAGATCGCCTCCGCCCTGGCCGCGCTCGACGTCGCCGGATCGCCTGAGCTGGGCCAGCTCCTGCGGCGGCTCCGCGAAGGGCTGACCGCGGAACTGCCCCTGTCCGCGCGCGACGGCGGTTTCGTGGCCAAGGGCTTCCGGCCCGATCTGGACGACACCTGTGCGCTGCGCGACGACAGCCGTCGGGTGGTCGCCGCTCTGGAATCCCGGCTGCAGGGCGAGACCGGCCTGCCGATCCGCATCCGCCACAACGCCGTCTTGGGCTACTTCATCGATTCCACCGCCAAGCAGGCGGAGACGCTGCTGCAGCCACCGTGGTCCACCGCCTTCATCCATCGACAGACCACCGCCAACCAGGTGCGCTTCACCACGCCCGAACTGGCCGAGCTCGACGCCCGGATCGGCCAGGCGGCGGGCCGGGCGCTCGCCATCGAAGTGGAGACGTTCGAGGCTCTGCGGGGTGAGGCCGTCGCCCTCGCCCCCGCCCTCCAAGCCGCCGCCGCCGCCCTCGCCGATCTCGACGTGGCCTCGGCGTTGGCGGAGTGGGCCTCCGAAGTCGGCGCTGTGCGGCCTGAGATCACCGACGGTTGCGCCTTCGAGGCCGAGGGCGGGCGCCACCCCGTGGTCGAGGCTGCCGTGCGCCGGGCGGGCGATCCCTATACCCCAAACGACTGTCGGCTGGATGGCGAGGGCACCGAGGGCCGCCCGCGCCTCGCCATCGTCACCGGCCCGAACATGGCGGGTAAGTCGACCTTCCTGCGCCAGAACGCGCTTCTGGTGGTGCTGGCGCAGGCCGGGTGCTTCGTGCCCGCGCGCCGCCTGAGGCTGGGCGTGGCCGACCGCCTGTTCAGCCGCGTGGGCGCGGGCGACGACCTGGCCCGCGGCCGCTCCACCTTCATGACCGAGATGGTGGAGACCGCCGCCATCCTCACCCAGGCCACGCCGCGCTCCTTCGTGGTGCTGGACGAGATCGGCCGGGGCACCGCCACCTACGACGGCCTCGCCATCGCCTGGGCCTGCGTGGAGGCCCTGCACGACACCAACCGCTGCCGCACCCTCTTCGCCACCCACTATCACGAGCTCGCCAAGCTGGAGGGGCGGCTGGCGCATGTGTGCAACCTGTCCCTGAAGGCGAAGGAGTGGAACGGCGATCTCGTGTTCCTGCACGAGTGCTCCCCCGGTGCTGCCGACCGCTCCTACGGGGTGCAGGTGGCCCGGCTCGCGGGTGCCCCTGCGAGCGTGGTGGCCCGGGCGAAGGAGGTGCTGGAGCGGCTTGAGACGCAGGGCTCCGCCCCCGCCCGCCTCGACGACCTGCCCCTGTTCGCCACCCTGCGCGAGCCGCCCGCCCCGGTGTTCGCGGGGCCGTCGCGGGCTGAAAAGGCGCTGGCCGACCTCGACCCCGACGACCTGTCGCCCCGGGAAGCCCTGGAAGCCCTCTACCGGCTGAAGGGGTTGGCCTAGTTCGAGTGCGCTGACAGCCCCTTCTGCAGCTCCTCCACCAGCACGGCCTTCAGCCGCTGCGGGCTGACGATCTCCACCTCAGCCCCCCAGGTGAAGAGGTGGAAAGCCAGCTCACGCATGCCTGAGGCGCGGAACTTCACCCGCACGCGACCATCCTTCTCCTGCGTCACCGTCTGGCCGATGTGGAAGCGCCAGCGCTGGGCGTTGGCGGCGGCGGCCCTGGAAAACAGAAGCTCTACGTCTTCTGGCTGGTCCTGGTAGATGCCGAAGGAGCGGTCGGCGTAGGCCTGCAGGGAGAACGCCTCGGGCTTCCACGCGGTGACCTCGGAAACGGTCAGGTCGCGGATCAGGTCGAGGCGCCAGTTCCTCGGCTCCCCTGTTCCCTCGGCCGCCACGAGGTAGTTGGAGCGGGCGAACAGGAGGCCGTAGGGCGTGACGGTCCGCACCCGCCCCGGTGTCGATCCCCCCTCGTACTTGAAGCTCAAGGCGCGCCCCGCCTTCACGGCCTCGCGCACCGCGCCCAGCACCCTGTCGTCTTCCGAGGGGCGGGGGCCGGCCTGCACGGCGATGGCCTCGGCCTGCAGCAAGGCCTCAAGATCGGGGGCGAGCTTCCTGCGGGCGGGCGCGCGCAGGGCGGCGAGCATCTTGGCTTCGAGCGACTTGAGTGCCGTGGCGCGGCTCGTGGCCCCGGCCCGTTCCAGTTCGGCGGCGGCGGCGCTCATGGCGGCCAGTTCGTCGGCGGTGGGAGCCTGCAGGAATCCGTCGAGCCCGGCGGGGATGCGCCAGCGCTTGCTGGGCGGGTCGGCCACCACCTCCATCTGCGGAAAGAGGTCGATCAGCTTGTCGCGCATGCGCTCGGCGGTGCGACGGCCGGAGCCCAGCACGTCGGCCATCTCGTCCAGCGTCAGCCCTTCGGCCGAGCCCGCCAGAGCCCGCGCCAGCTCCACGAGAGAGGCCGCCTTGTCGTGTCGCATCCGCCTGCGCTCCGCTACGTCCGTCTTTGACGCAACGGCTCCTTACACCCTCTCCTTGTCGAACCCCAAGGAGCGAACGTCATGGCCGCAGCGATCCCCACCTCCCGCCGCCTGGGCCTGAAGGGCCGCCGCTCGCTAATGACCTCGCCGCAGGCGCTGCGCCACGCCCTGCCCTCGGGCGACCTCATCAACGCCATCCTGCAATACGCCGACGTGAGCGTGGACATGGGCGGCGGCCGCACGCTGCTGCGCCTGTCCGCCCGGAAGCGCGAGGATGTGGTGATCACAGGCCCCCTGGGTCGCGAGGCCCCCCGCCTCGCCGACGTGGCCGTCCTGTGGGACGAGGACGAGGGCGAGATCGTCCGCGTGCTCGACGCGGCCTCGGGCGACCACCTCGAACCCGTCCCCGCCTGGACCCCGCCGCCCCCGCCCGCGATGGAGGAGGAGCCCCTGTTCGAGCTGACCCCCGCGGCCCTCGCTTACCTGGCCGCAAGCGGAGGGCGGTGCTGACGGTCTCGCCTGATCGGCTGATGACGCACGCAGAAATCCTGCCTTGCCTTCCCTAGGGGCGGGCGGGCGACAAGCGGGCATGACGCAAGCCCCCGCCCTTCCCGACCTGTCGCAGATGAGCGGCATCGAGATCCTGCGGGCCATGCAGGCGTCCGGTACGGGAGCGCCCATCGGCAAGCTGATGGAGTTCCAGCTGGTGGAGATCGAGGACGGGCGGGTGGTTTTCGAAGCCACCCCCACCCGCGCCGTCTACAACCCCATCGGCACCGTGCACGGGGGCTATGCGGCGACGCTGCTTGACTCCGCCTGCGGCTGTGCGGTGCATTCCAAGCTCGCGCCGGGCTGGGGCTACACCACGCTGGAGCTGAAGGTCGCCTACCACCGCGCCATGTCGGTCGACACCGGCCCCGTGCGGGCGGAGGGCCGGGTGATCACGATGGGTCGCCGCGCAGCCTTCACCGAGGCCACCCTGAAGGATGCGGCGGGCAAACTCTACGCCTCGGCCACATCGAGCCTTCTGGTGATGGCGCCGGGCTGAGCCCGCGTCTCAGGCCAGCCGGGCGAGCAAGCCGGCTGCAAAGTCGCTCAGGGTGTCGTCGCGGGCGCCCATCACGACGATGCGGTCGCCCGGTCGGGCTTCGTGCAGCAGGGCTGCGGCGGCGGCCTCCCGGTCTGCAACCCCTTCGGCCGAGGCTCCGCGGTCGGCGGCCATCCGGGCGAGATCGGCACCCGTGACCGCCCGGTCCACCGTGCCGCCGTAGTAGACGGGTTCTGTCACCCACAGGCGATCCTGCGCACCCATGCCCTCGGCGAGGGCATCGGCGATCTCGCGCCCCATCAGCTTCAGCGGGCCATAGCCATGCGGCTGGAACATGAGGAGCAGCCGCCCCGGCGCCTCGTGCAGGGCGCTGAGGGTGGCGGCCAGCTTGTCGGGGTTGTGAGCGAAGTCGTCGATCACGGTGACGCCCCCGGCAGTGCCCTTCACGTCCATCCGCCGCCGCACGCCCGAGAAACTCCCCAACGCCTTGGCGGCATCGGCCAGCGCCACGTCGCAGGCGAGGTAGGCGCTGAGCGCGGCAAGGGCGTTGGACACGTTGTGGCGGCCGGGCGTCTGCAGGGTGACCGAGGCCCGCTCGCCGCTGGCCGCCAGCACCTCGAACGCGGCGCCCTGCGGCAGGGGCCGCACGCCGATGCCGCACAGGTCGGCCGCCGCCCGGTCGATGCCGAAGCTGCGTACCCGCACGCTGGCGGGCAGGCTGGTGCGAAGGGCCGCGGCCTCGGCATTGTCGAGGTTGAACACGGCGGTCTTGGCCTTGCCGGCGAAGTCGCCGAACAGGCGGCGCAGCTCGTCCATCGACTTGTGGTCGAGGGAGAGGTTGTTCACCACCGCCACGGTGGGGCGATAGAGGGCGATGGAGCCGTCGCTCTCGTCCACCTCGCTGACGAAGAGGTCGCCTGCGCCGATCACGGCGGGGGCGTTGGCGAAGTCCTTCATCTCGGCCCCGTTCATCACCGTGGGGTCGCGGCCGCAGACGTTCAGGATGTGGGCGATCATCGCCGTGGTGGTCGACTTGCCGCTGGTGCCCGCCACGCCCACCGACACGGAGGCGGCGTTGAAAAGCTCGGCCAGAAGGTCGGCCCGCAGGCGCAGGCGCGCGCCCACGCGATGGGCGGCCTCCACGTCGGGGATGCTGGCCTCGACCGCGGCGGAGGTGACGACCACCTGCGTGGGCCGGGTCACGCCCGACCCGTCCTGCGGATGCAGCACGACGCCTTGCGCTTCGAGCTTCGCGAACTTCTCCGGGCTGCGGCCCTGGTCGCGGGCGCGGTCCGAGCCTTCGACGCGGCCCCCCTGCCCCATCACGATCAGGGCCAGGGGGCTCATGCCGCTGCCGCCCACGCCCACGAAGAAGTAGTCCGCTGGTTCGCTCATCGCCCGCTAGGGTAAGGACGGCGGCGAAGCTGGGCAACGGGCGGAAGGGGAGACGATGGCTGGAGCGCGACGCCGCATCGGGATCATGGCCCCCGCCTCCCCCATCTCGCCCGATCTCGTGGCGCGGTTGGAGGCGCTGAACGCCGAGCGCCTGGGGGCCGACGCCCCCGAACTCGTGTTCCACCCGCAATGCTTCCTGGCCGACGGCCACTTCGCAGGGCCGGATGCGGCCCGGGAGGAGGCGCTGGTGGAGCTGGCCAACGACCCGTCGCTCGATGCGGTGTGGCCCGCGCGGGGCGGCTATGGCGCTGCGCGGATCGCCGAGGCCGCGCTCGACCGGTTAACGGCGGCAGCGCGTCAGAAACGCTGGCTGGCCTACAGCGACGGGGGCGCGCTCCTCGCGGGCTTGCAGGCGCGGGGCTATCCGAACGTGGCACACGGCCCCCTTCCCGCCGACCTGAACCGCGAGGGCGGCGACGCTGCGGTGGAGCGGGCGTTGCGCTGGCTGGCGCTGGACGACCCCTCAGGCCTGGAGCCCGCCTACGCCGCCGATCCGAGGCCCACGCTGGCGTTCAACATCGCGGTCTTGAGTTCGATCCTCGGCACGCCGCTGGAGCCACGGTTCGAGGGCCGGGTGCTGATGGTGGAGGAGGTGGCTGAGCACCTCTACGCCATCGACCGCTACCTCTATCAGATCACCTCGAACCCCGCCGTGCGGCAGGGGGCGGGCATCCGGCTAGGGCGGTTCAACGCCATTCCAGAGAACGACCGCCCGTTCGGCGAAAATCCGGAGGCGATGGTGCGGCGCTGGTGCGCCCGATCCGGCATCCCCTACCTCGGCACGGCGGACATCGGGCACGACGCGGCGAACCGCGTCGTGCCCTTCAGCTGACGGCTGAGGCTCAGGCCCCGGCCGACCAGCGGACGGCGGCCTGGGCCACCCGCGCCCCGAACCGCCGCGCCGTCTCGCGCTCGCCCGCATTGATCTGGTCGGGCGACACGTTGTCGGACTGGGCACCGAGGCCGAGGGCATGACCGGCGCGGTTCACCGTTTCGGGGCCGCGCTCGGCGGCGGGCACGCCGGGGGGCGGCTCGCCCTGGCTGACCCACACCATGCCGTGCTGGGCGGCCAAGGTCGCGAGGCTCTGCAGGGCATGCACCTTGTCGCCCGAGAAGGAGTGCGAGTTGGTGAAGCCGGCGGCCAGCTTGTCCTTCCAGCCCATCGTGAACCACACCTTGGAGCTGGCCTCGGCGAAGGCGCGGAACGCCGCCGACACGTCACCCATGTAGGTGGGGGAGCCGAAGATCACCGCGTCGGCCGCGGTCACGGCGTCGAGCAGCGGCTGGAAGTCCTGGCCCGGTCCTTCGATGACGAGGCTGTTGACGGTGACCCCCGCCGAGCTTGCGCCCGCGGCGATCTCGCTGGCGATCACGGCGGTGTGGCCGTAGCCGGAGTGGGTTACGATGGCGACTGTGGTCATGGGGCTGTTTTTCCGCAACTGTGTGTGTGGCGGTTAGCTGGGGCCTGACGGGCAACTCGAAAAGGGGGGTGCGCAAAAGAAATCGCGCGAACGGCAGTGCGTTCGCTTCAGGCCGCCTTCAGCGCCTCGGGATCGATCAGGAGGTCGGCCACGGTGATCGTGCGCAGGCGCTCGACCACGGCATCGTCGGCGGCCTTGATGGCCTTCATCACGGCGCGGGGGATGCGCTCGCCCACGGGGCAGCCCCGGGCACCGGGGGGCGGGCAGCCGAGCTGCGCGCAGCCGTCCACCGCCCGCAGCACCTGATCCAGCGTGATGTTCTCCGGCCGGTGCAGGAGCCAGGCACCGCCGGCCGCCCCGGCACGAGCCCCTACCAGCCCGGCCCGGCCGAGCATGGCGGTGATGCGGCGCACGACCACGGGGTTGGTCGGCATGGAGGCTGCGAGCACCGCGCTCGGCACCGCGTGCTCAGGGCCGAACGCGCCCTTGTGGGCCAGATAGGCCAGGGCGTGCGCGGCGACGGGGAAGCGTTGACTCTCGGACACTGGAGCGGGGGCCGTTTCTCTGGGAGCCGGTTATCTAAGCACGATGCGCCCTGCAGCCAAACCGCCAGCCCCACGCCACGCGACGCGCCCCCGGGAACCCCGCCGCGTCACAGCGATTGAATAGCGCTCGGAATAAGGCTATCGCCGCGCGCCATCGGTTGGGCCATTGCGGCCGCGTCAAGATCGTGGGAGCGCGGTCCGCGTTGGGCGGTCGCCTCCCGGAGACAGTGAATGGCTTCGCACGGCCAGGGCTCATCGCCCCGCGGAGACCGCTCCGACTCCGCGTCGCAGGCGAACGCCCACGACGGCGACGAGCCAGCGAAATCTCGAGTCGAGGTGGCGATGTCCCCCTCACCCACTGACGTAAATGCCGACGACGCGGAACCCAAGAGCAAGCGCAAGCGCCGCAGCGGCCACGCGGGCTTCTGGACGCTGGGCATCGGCTCGGTAGGCGTCGTCTTCGGCGACATCGGCACGAGCCCGCTCTACGCGTTCAACGCAGCCATCGGCCAGGCCTCGAAGGACCACCTCGGCCGGGACTCGATCCTGGGCGTCGTGTCGCTGGCCCTGTGGGCCCTGATCATCGTGGTGACGATCAAATACGTGCTCTTCGTCATGCGCGCCGACAACAAGGGCGAGGGCGGCGTGCTGTCGCTCATGGCGCTGGCGCAACGGGCGATCGGCAAGCGCACCCGGTTCGTATTCCTGCTCGGCGTGATCGGCGCGGCGCTGTTCTATGGCGACGCCATCATCACCCCCGCCATCTCGGTCCTGGGCGCGTTCCAGGGGATGAAGGACATCCCCATGTTCGAGGGGCGGATCACCGAGAAGGAGATCACCGCCGCGGCGTTCGTGCTCCTCATCATCCTGTTCCTGGTGCAGGCGCGGGGCACCGAGAAGGTGGCCAAGCTGTTCGGGCCTGTGATGGTGATCTGGTTCTTCGTGATCGCAGGCCTCGGCGCTTGGCACATCAAGGACGATCCCGGCGTGTTCCTCGCCATCTCGCCGCACTACGCGGTGATGTTCATGGTGCGCCACGGGCTGGTGGGCTTCCTCGTGCTGGGCTCGGTGTTCCTGACGGTGACGGGGGCCGAGGCGCTGTACGCCGACATGGGCCACTTCGGCCGCTGGCCCATCCAGGCGGCGTGGCTGTTCTTCGTGCTGCCGTGCCTGGCGCTGAGCTATCTGGGGCAAGGGGCGTTCGTCATGCGCAGCCTGGCCTACGCCCACGCCCACGGAATCGAGTTCAAGAACGTGGACTGGTTCTTCCTGATGATCCCGCCGGACCTGCGCCTGCCGGTGGTGTTGCTGGCCGTGTTCGCCTCCGTCATCGCCAGCCAGGCGGTGATCACGGGCGCCTACTCCCTCAGCCAGCAGGGCATTCTCCTTGGCCTGTTGCCGCGGATGCAGGTGAAGCGGACCTCCGAGACCCAGAGCGGTCAGATCTACCTGCCGCAGGTCAACACCATGCTGATGGTGGGAGTGCTGGTGCTGGTCGCCGTGTTCCAGACCGCCGACAACCTCACCAACGCCTATGGGCTTGCAGTGACCGGCACGATGGTGGTGACCACGGTGCTGGCCTACATCGTGTCGCGCCGCATGTGGGGCTGGAACCGCTATGCCACGCTGGCGCTGGTGATCCCGCTGATCGTGCTCGACCTCACGTTCCTGGTCGCCAACGGGCTGAAGATCGCCTCGGGCGGCTGGCTGCCCCTGCTCATCGGCGGGACGCTGTTCCTGCTCATGGCCACCTGGGTGCGGGGCTCCGGCATCCTCACCGACAAGACCCGGCGCGACTCCGTTCCCATGGCCGACCTGATCGACATCCTGCGCGCCAGAGCCCCCCACCGGGTGCCCGGCACCGCCGTGTTTCTGACCAGCGACCCCGAGGTCGCCCCCGTCGCCCTGATGCACAACCTCAAGCACAACAAGGTTCTGCACGAGAAGAACGTGGTGCTGACGGTGCGCACCGCCGAGACCCCCCGCGTCTCCGAAGCCAATCGCGTGGTGATGGAGCCCATCAACGAGGACTTCCGCAAGATCACCATCAACTACGGCTTCATGGAGACGCCGAACGTGCCCAAGGCCCTGGGCCTGTGCCGCAAGCAAGGCCTGAAGTTCGACATCATGGCCACGAGCTTCTTCCTCGGCCGCCGCTCGGTGGTGCCCAGCGCGCAGAGCGGCATGCCGCTCTGGCAGGACAAGATCTACATCTTCATGCTCAAGAATGCCGTGAACCCGACGGAGTTCTTCCACATCCCCCCCGGCCGGGTGGTGGAGCTGGGTGCTCAGGTTACGGTCTAGGCCTCAAGCCACCTCTCCCCTTGCGGGAGCGAGGTTCTACGTTCCGCTCGTCCCCAAATTCAGGAGCGCCGGGTCGCCCCCCTGCGCGGCGATGTTGACGCTGACGGCACGCTCAACGGCGTATCGCAGAAGCGCATACGGCCCGCCCGCCTTGGGGCCGGTGCCCGAGAGGCCCTCGCCGCCGAAGGGCTGCACGCCCACCACGGCGCCCACCACGGTGCGGTTCACATAGGCGTTGCCCACCGGCACCAGGCGACGGACCTGCTCCGCGAAGCCGTCGATGCGGCTGTGAACCCCCAGCGTCAGCCCATAGCCCTTGGAGGCCAGAGCCTCGCACACCTGTTCGATCTCGGCCGGGTCGTAGCGGCACACGTGCAGGATCGGCCCGAAGACCTCCTTCTCCAGCCATCCAGCCGACGGAATCTCGGCGAGGGTGGGAACGAAGAACACGCCGCGCTCGTGGGCGCCGTCCTTGGTGTGGGCGCGGCGGATCACCTTGGCTTCGGCGTCCAGCCGCTTCAGGTGGGCTTCCAGCGCCTCCCGGGCGTCTTCGTCGATCACCGGGCCGATGTCGGTGGAGGGGTCGGCGGGGTCGCCCACGTTCAGGGCGTCCATGGCGCCGGCGATGCCCTCGATGATCGAGTCGGCCGTGTCCTTGGGCAGGTAGAGGAGGCGCAGCGCCGAGCAGCGCTGGCCAGCCGAGCCGAACGCTGAGATCACCACGTCGTCGATCACCTGTTCGCGCAGGGCCGTCGTGTCCACGAACATGCCGTTCAGCCCGCCTGTCTCGGCGATAAAGGGCACGATGGGGCCGGTGCGGTCGGCCAGGGTTTTGTTGATGATGCGCGCGGTGTCGGTTCCGCCGGTGAACGCCACCCCGTCCAGATGCAGGTGACCCACGAGCGCTGCGCCCACCGTCTCGCCGCGACCGGGCAGGAGGGCGAGGAGCTTCGCGTCCAGACCCGCTTTGTGGAACAGCTTCACCGCCTCGGCCGCGATCAGCGGCGTCTGCTCGGCGGGCTTGGCGAGGACGGCGTTGCCGGCGGCCAGCGCCGCTGCGATCTGGCCGGTGAAGATGGCCAGGGGGAAGTTCCACGGGCTGATGCAGACGAACACGCCCCGCCCGTGCAGCTCTAGAGTGTTCACCTCGCCTACCGGGCCGGTGAGCACTTCGGGCGCGCCGAACAGCCGCTGCGCCTGCATCGCGTAGTAGCGCAGGAAGTCCGCGGCCTCGCGCACCTCGCCGATCGCGTCGGCCCAGCTCTTGCCGGCCTCGCGCACGGCGATGGCGCAGAAGCGGTCTACGTCGGCCTCGAGCGCGTCGGCCATGGCGCGGAGCACCTTGGCGCGGCCCTCGCCACCCTGCGAGTCCCACGCCGGTTGCGCCTTGCGGGCCAGGGTGAACGCGCGGTCGATGTCGCCCTTTGAGGCTTCGCAGGCCTCCCCCAGCGTGCGCATCCGGTCGGCCGGGCTGGCGACGGGGGAGCATTCGCCCGTCATGCCCAGTTTGCCGTCGACGATGGGGCCGGCGCTGAGCCTGCCCGCGTCCAGCGCCTTAAGGGCGGCGAGGAGACGGCTCATGTCCTGGATGCGGGTCAGGTCTGCGCCCTTCGAGTTGAGACGGCCGGGGCCGTAGAGGTTGAGCGGGGCCGGGATGCGGCTGTGCCGGTCGGGCCGCGCCTCCACCGCTGAAACGGGGTCGGACACAACGTCTTCCGGCGGCACGCGATCGTCCAAGAGGGCGTGGACGAAGGAGCTGTTGGCCCCGTTCTCCAGGAGGCGCCGCACGAGGTAGGGCAGGAGGTCTTCGTGGCCGCCCACAGGGGCGTAGGCCCGCAGGACCACACCCGGGGTCTGTGCCTCGGCGCCGGCGTAGAGCGCCTCGCCCATGCCGTGCAGCCGCTGGAACTCGATCTTCACGCCGGCGTCGGTCGCCATCTTGCGCACGGCGGCCAGGGTGTGGGCGTTGTGAGTGGCGAACTGGGCGTAGAGGTGCGGCGCTGCGTCGATCAACGCCTTGGCGGCCACGAGGTAGCTCACGTCGGTCGCGGCCTTGGTGGTGTAGACGGGGTAGTCGTCTCGGCCGGCGACCTGCGCCTTCTTGATCTCGGTGTCCCAGTAGGCGCCCTTCACCAGCCGCACCATCAGGCGACGGCCGGAGCTTTGGGCGAGGTCGGCCACGGCGCGGATCACCTCGGGTGCGCGCTTCTGGTAGGCCTGCACGGCGAGGCCCAAGCCCTTCCAGGCGCCGAGCTCCGGCTCGTGGGCCAGCTTGTCGAGAAGCTTCAGGGACAGCACCAGCCGGTCCGCCTCCTCCGCGTCCAGGGTCAGGTTAAGGTCGTGCTTCGCGGCGATCACCGCCAGCCGCTTCACCCGGGGATACAGCTCGGCCCAGACCCGCGCCTCCTGCAGGGCTTCGTAGCGGGGGGAGAGGGCGGAGAGCTTGACGGAGACGCCGTGGCCCGCCTCCGGGCCCGCCCCGTTCTGGCTCCTGCCCACCTCCTCGATGGCGGCGGCGTAGGCGTTCTCGTAGCGCACGGCGTCGGCGGCGGTGCGGGCGCCTTCGCCCAGCATGTCGAAGCTGCACAGCCAGCCGTCCTTGCGGGCGCGGCGGATGGCTTCGTCGATGGTGCGGCCCAGCACGAACTGCTCGCCCATGATGCGAATGGCCTGGGCCACGGCCGCGCGGATCACCGGCTCGCCCATCCGCCCGGCCAGACGCTTGAGGAAACCACCGAGGTCGGCCTTGGCGTCCTCGTCCACGTCCACGAGCTTGCCGGTCAGCATCAGCCCCCAGGTGGAGGCATTGACGAAGATGCTGGAGGATTGGCCCAGGTGCGCCCCCCAGTCGGCCGATCCGATCTTCTCGGCGATCAGGGCGTCACGGGTGGCCTCGTCAGGCGTGCGCAGGAGCGCCTCGGCCAGGCACATGAGCGCCAGGCCCTCGGCGGTGCCCAGGCCGAACTGCTGCAGGAAGCTCTCCACCACGCCCTGCCGCTTCGCCTGACCCCGGGCCGAGCGCACGAGCTCGACGGCATCGGCCACCACCTGCGCGCGGTCGGAGGTCGAAAGCGGCTGGGCGGCCAGGAGGGCGGCCACGGCCTCGCGCTCGTTCTGAAACTTGAGCACGTCCAGTTCATCCCATTCGCGGGCGAACACGGGCATGGGCGTGTCGGGAATCGTCAGATCGAGGGTGCCGTCGTGCATGGCCGGGATATGCTCGCAGGTCCGACGCGCCGCAAGCTCAGCCGCACACCTCTCCGGCTTGCGGGAGAGGCAGCTACCCCTCGGGCCACAGTTCCACCGCCGACCCGCGGCGATTCAGGCTGCGGGCGGCCCGCTTGACCACGGCCAGCAGGCGCTCGGTGCGGGCCTCGTCGTCATAGGTCAGGTGCGCGCGGTGCAGGCCTTCCAGCAGGAACCGGGCGAGGTCTCGGCTGGCCTGGAAGCGGGGGCCGGGTGCGCCCTGCACGAGGTCGAACATGCCCTCCCCCACCTGCGCCCGGTCGAAATCTTCCTGCGCGGCGGCGACCCTGGCCGCCACGAGGGCATCGGTGCGGGCGGCTGCCTCAAGCTCGGCGAAGGCCATGAAGGCGGGGTGCGACAGCAGGCGCCAGTAGGCGTCGATGGCGTGATCGGTGCGGGCGTCCCCGTGGGGGGCGTCGCGGCCGGCCTCCTCGAACAGGCGCGCACGCACGGACTGGATGTGGCTGACCGCGGCGTTCAGAAGGCTCTCGCGGTCGGGGAAGTGATACAGCATGGCCCCGCGCGTCAGGCCGGAAGCCTCGGCGATGCGCGCGTTGGAGGCGGCGGCGTAGCCCTCGTTGGCGAAGAGCTCGAGGGTGCAGTCCAGGATGCGCGCCCGGGTGCGGCGCGATTTCGGGGTGTCGGGCACGCGGCGCTCCGCGTCGATCGCGCCGTCCTCGGGCTCAAGCCGCACCTTAACCCCCGATCCCGGCATGACGAGGCACCCTTGGCTTGGTGTCGCGGGGCCTCTTGTTACCGCCCCGACATAGGCACGCACACAGCGATCCGCCACAGCGGACCCCGTGCATCTTGGCTGCGTTTGCGGCTATGGAGGGTCGCGCGCCGGTGTGCGCCCTTGAGGGAGCGTCGAGTCGGTTGAGGATCCTTCTGGCGACCGACGCATGGGAGCCGCAGGTCAACGGCGTGGTGCGCACGCTGAAGCTGACCACGGCCGAGCTGCGCGAGATGGGCCACGAGGTCCAGATCATCGCACCCGACCGCTTCAAGACCATGCCGCTCCCGACCTATCCGGAGATCCGGCTGGCGCTGAACGCCTACGAACCCATGCAGGCGTTCTTCAAGGCGTTCGAGCCGGAAGCCATCCACATCGCCACCGAAGGCCCCGTGGGCCTCGCCGCGCGGCGCCTGTGCCTCGAATGGAAGCTGCCCTTCACCACGAGCTATCACACCCGCTTCCCCGAATATGTCTCCGCCCGCCTGCCGGTGCCCAACGCGGCGGGCTACGCCTACATGCGCTGGTTCCACCACCCCTCGGGCCGGGTGATGGTGGCCACCCCCTCTATGCGCGACGAGCTGGAGAAGAAGGGCTTCAAGAACCTCTCCCCGTGGACACGGGGTGTGGACACGAAGATGTTCCGCCCCCGCCAGCCGGGCGAGCCCGACCTCTACGAAGGCCTCGCCCGCCCGATCTTCCTGAACGTCGGCCGGGTGGCGGTGGAGAAGAACATCGAGGCCTTCCTGGCGCTCGACCTGCCGGGCTCCAAGGTCGTGGTGGGCGACGGTCCGCAGAAGGACGAGCTGACCGCGAAATATCCGAACGTGCGCTTCACCGGGGCCAAGTTCGGCGAGGAGCTGGCGGCGCATTTCGCCTGCGCCGACGTGTTCGTGTTCCCCTCCCTCACCGACACCTTCGGCCTCGTGATCCTGGAGGCCATGGCCGCAGGCTTGCCGGTGGCCGCCTACAACGCCCCCGGCCCCATCGACATCATTCCGGGTTCCGGCGCGGGCGTGTGCGACGACGACCTGAAGGCCGCCTGCATCGAAGCCGCCAAGATCGAACCCGCCGCCGCCCGCGCCTATGCCGAGCGGTTCAGCTGGCGCGCCTCGGCCGAAGAGTTCTTCCGCAACCTCGAACCCTACCCCGAGCCGGAGAAGGCCCGCTTCTGGCGCCGCCTGCGCAGACTCGCCCGCCTCCGCAGACGCCGCCCACCGATCAAGGTCGCCGCGGTCTAGGAACTGCCGTCCCTATGCCCGCCGCCCCATCACCACGCGTTCGTGGTCGGAGAGGTCTTTGACGGTGCGCACGTCCTGCGCGCCGGCCGCGCGCATGAGCGCTTCGACTTCGCGGGCTTGGTCGTAGCCGACTTCCAGAAGGAAGGGGGCGCCCGGGCGGAGAACGCTCATGATCTGGGGCGCGAGGTCGCGGTAGGCATCCAGGCCGTCCTTGCCACCGACGAGCGCCAGCATAGGATCGTGGTCGCGAACCTCGGGATCCAGCGTCGGAATCTCGGCCTCGCGGATGTAGGGCGGGTTGGCGACCACGAGGTCGAAGCTGGCTTCCGCCAGCCCCGCCGCCCAGTCGTTGCGCAACAAAGCCATGCGGCCCTCCAGCCCCAGGGACGCGGCATTGTCCCGCGCCACGGCCAGCGCTTCGGACGACACGTCTATGCCCAGCCCCGTGGCGCGCGGGCGCTCGGCCAGGATCGCCAGGAGGATCGCGCCGGAGCCGACGCCGAGATCCAGCACCTGAAAGGCGCGATGCTCGTCGAAGGCTTCCAGCGCCAGTTGCACCACGGTTTCCGTATCCGGGCGCGGGCTGAGCACGTCGGGCGTCACGGTCAGCATGATCTTCCAGAAGCCCTTGCGGCCGAGGATCCGGCTCACCGGCTCGCGCCGCTCGCGCCGGGCGAGATAGCCATCCAGCGTCCCGGCCTGCTCGGGAGTAAGGGGGCGGTAGGGGTCGTTGAGGATGTCGGCGCGGCTGGCCCCGGCCGCCGCCTCCAGCATCAGCCGGGCATCGATGGCAGGGCTGTCGATCTGGGCGGAGGACAGGCGCGCCCGCGCCCGCGTCCACGCCTGAACCAGCGTCGGGAGTTCGCTTGCACCGCCATCTGGGGCATCGGTCATGGCAGGGGCTCCGGGCGGTCGATCACGGTCAGGAGCGGGTTGTGCGGGGGGCGGGCGGCGACGGCAAGACCGCAGGTCGGCCACGGAACGGTGACGCTTGTTTCCAGTTAAGCCCTTGCTGCGGTTCGCCTGGACCGTGGCAGGGGGAGCCTCGAACCACATCCATGCCCACGAAGGTTCGACTGCCCCGTCTGCCGCCCCGCACCCGGTCCGCCAAGCCCGCCAAGCCCAGCGTCGGCACGGCGGAGGCCTTGGCCCTGTTCATCGTGGCCGGGATGATCGTTCTAAACTCGCGCCCCGCCTCGGCGCTCCTGAGCCGCCTGACCGGCACCGCCGACCCGGCGGCGCTGGCTCCCGATGCGGCTGTCGCCGAAACGCTGGAGCCCGCCCGGGGCCGGGACGCCCGCAGCCCCTTCTCCATGCCCCTGAAGGGCTGGAAGGATGTGCTGGCCCGCACCTGGCAGGAGTTCAACGACGACCAGATCGCCGCCGTGGCCGGGGGCGTGACCTTCTTCGGCCTTCTGGCGCTGTTCCCGGCGATGGCGGCCTTCGTGTCGCTGTACGGGCTGTTCGCCGACGTGGCGCAGGCGCGGCAACAACTGAACCTTCTGGCTGGCTTCCTGCCCCGGGACATCCTGACCTTCGTGGGCGACGAGATGGTGCGGATCGCGGGTGGGGAACACACGACCCTGGGCTTCACCTTCGTCGCCAGCCTGCTGTTCTCCCTTTGGAGCGCCAACGGAGCGGTGAAGGCGCTCTTCCACGGTCTCAACATCGCCTACGAGGAGCGCGAGACCCGCGGGCTCGTGACGCTGAACCTCGTCAGCATGGCATTCACCCTAGGGGCGATGGTGTTCGCACTCCTCGCCGTGGCGGGGGTGCTCATCTCCCCTGTGGTGCTGAACTATCTCGGGCTGGATGCCGGGGCGTCGATCCTGGCGCTGCTGCGCTGGCCGGTGCTGCTGGTGATACTCATCGGCGGGCTGTCCCTCGTCTATCGCTACGGGCCGAGCCGGGAGCGGCCGCGGTGGCTCTGGCTCACGCCGGGGGGGCTGGCGGCAGGGCTCCTGTGGGTGGCCGCATCGCTGCTGTTCAGCGGCTACGTGGCCAACTTCGCCCACTACGACCGCACCTATGGCTCGCTGGGGGCTGTGATCGGCTTCATGTTCTGGCTCTGGTATTCGATGATCATCGTCCTGTTCGGGGCCGAGCTGAACGCCGAGCTCGAACACCAGACCGCCGTGGACACCACCACCGGCGCCCCCCTTCCCCCCGGTGCCCGAGGGGCCCGGATGGCCGACACCCTGGGCCCGATCCGCGGCGTGAAGGTGAAGCCGCCCGTCGCGCGGTGAGGCCCTAGAGCCGCTGGAGGTGTTGGCCGAAGGACGCCCCTGCGTCAGCCCTCGTCCTCAAGCGCCGCCAGCCTTGCAGCCTCGTCGTCGGCGATCAGGGCGCCGACGAGTTCATCGAGCGCATCGCCCTCCAGCACCTTGGGCAGGGTGTAGACGGTCAGGTTGATGCGGTGGTCGGTCACGCGGCCCTGCGGGAAGTTGTAGGTGCGGATGCGCTCCGACCGGTCGCCTGAGCCCACCTGCTCCTTCCGACTGGCGGCGCGCTCGGCATCCAGGGCATTGCGCTTCTGGTCGTAGAGCCGGGCCTTGAGCACCTTCATGGCCTTGGCGCGGTTCTGGTGCTGGCTCTTCTCGGAACTCGTCACCACGATGCCGGTGGGCAGGTGGGTGATGCGCACCGCCGAATCGGTCTTGTTCACGTGCTGCCCGCCCGCGCCGGAGGAGCGGTAAGTGTCGATGCGGATGTCCGCCTCGTTCACTTCGATCTCCACGTCCTCCGGCTCGGGGAGCACGGCGACGGTGGCGGCGGAGGTGTGGATGCGGCCCTGCGCCTCGGTGGCGGGCACGCGCTGCACCCGGTGGACGCCCGACTCGAACTTCAGCCGCCCGAACACCCCGTCGCCGGAGATGGAGGCGATGGCCTCCTTGAAGCCGCCCGCATCGCCGTCGCTCGCGTCCTCGATCTCGAACCGCCAGCCCTGCAGGGCGGCGTAGCGCTGGTACATGCGCAGGAGGTCGCCTGCGAAGAGGGCCGCCTCGTCGCCGCCCGTGCCCGCGCGCACTTCCAGGATCGCGTTGGCGTTCTCGTCCTTGTCCCGGGGAGCGAGCATGAGGGCCAGGGTGCGCTCGAGCCCAGGCAGGCGCGCGTTCAGGGCGTCGAGCTCCTCCCGCGCCAGCGCCGCCATCTCGGCGTCGGAGCCCCCAGCCATGACATCGAGCTCCTCCCCTTCGGCGCGGGCGTGGGCGAGGGACTGCACGGCGTCCACCACCGGCTTCAGCTCGGCATGCTCCTTGGCGAGGCGCACGATCTCCGCCCCGTCGGCGGCGGCCGACATCCGGGCCTCCACCTGCTGGAAGCGGTCGATCAGCTGGTCGAGCTTGGCCTGGGGGAGCCGCAACTTTGGGCGCCTTCGGAAAGGAGGTGAAGCAGTCGGGCCGCCGGGTGTAGTGCGCCGCACGCGACCCGTCGACAGCGCTTGCGGCAAAGGTTAGCGTGTTAACCATGAGCGGGGGGGCCTCCAGCGAACACAAGCACGCGCCGGGCGGCGACGTGCAGGCGCTCGCGCCCTTGTCGGTGACGACGGTGGCCGCCTATGCCCCCTGCCCGCACCACAAAGGCGAATGCCCCGGCTGCGGCGAGAAGGTGAAGGCCGACAAGCCCGCCCCCTCGCGCCTCAGCGCAGCCCTCAAAGCCTCCGCGGCTCCGAAGGAGTTGCTGGACCAGTTCGACGACCTTCTGAACCTGGCCGACAAGCCCGACCGCCATGACATCGTGGTGGGCTCGGCCCAGGCCCTGTTCACCCGCCTCAAGACCTGCCTGCCCGACGACCTGGTCAAGCCCGAGCGCCCGAAACGGCCCGGCCTGTGGGGCATGATCATCGATGCCTTCATGCCCCTGCCGACCCCGCCCAAGGATGCGAAGAGCCTTCTGAAGCGTGCCCTAAAGCAGAATTGGATCACCCAGGCCTGCCTCGACGAAAGCGAGGGCCTGCCGCTCGAATACCCCGCCAAGCTCACCAGCACCGAGCAGGGCCGCAAGATGGCGAAGTTCCTCGCTGTGCTCGCCGAGCGCATCTACGCGGACAAGCGCGCCAAGCCCTAAGACGCCGGCTGCGGGCGGGAACCCGCCGCGCTCACAGGCGTTCACAGGGGATGTCCGACTCCCACGACCACCACGTCCTGACCGATCTGGCCACTGCCGTGCGCTCGACTGCGGGCGCTCCGCCGAACGCGGCCGATGAGCTTGAGGCCTACGTGGGCCATGCGGCCGCTACCGCCCCGGAGGCGCGGTTTATCGTGGAGGCCGCGAAGGAGGTCCTGGGCGGGCTGATGGGTGCCGGCCCTGCCGCCGGCGAGCCGGGACCGCAGGTGTCACAGCTGCAGGCCCTCCTGGCGCGCTTCGACGGGGTCCTGCGGGACGACCGGCTGTCTGGCCCGGCGCGGGATGCGGTCCTGCGCGCCTTCGACCCCGTGAAGGACGCCCGAGACCTGGCGCTTCAACGGCAGCCCGACTGAATCAGCGACCCGGAACGGCCGAGGCGGGCGGAGCGGTGGCGGCGGGCGGAGCGGTGGCGGCGACCGTCACCGGCGGCGGGGCCAGCTTGTCGATGGCCGTCTGTGGGCTGACCAGGGGGCCCTTCAGCTCGTTTGCCACGTAGAGGATGAAGGATGAGGGGTCGCTGACCTCAGCGCCCAGCCCCTTGCCGATCACGGCGCGGAACGCCTCGCCCGCGGCGAGCTGGCGAGCGAAGTACACCGTCTTGTCGGCCCCGCGCACCACCAGCGACGCCGGCTTGCGGGCCTGAAGGATGATCGGTCCAGACGCGTAGCCGAACACTGCGCCCTTGGGCGTGAAGTTCAGGGGGAGGGCGGCCGTGGGTGCCGTGGGGGCGAAGGTCTGGCCCGCATCGAGCTTGGCCGCAGGTGCCGCGGGAGCGGCGAGGCCCGGCGTGATGTAGGGCACCGGGGTGGTCGATTCCTGCGGCGCAGGCTCGGCCGCCGCCAGCTTCATCGGCCCCTTGGGCGGGGTGAGGGGCTGGGCGGCCACCGCCGGGTCGAGGCCCGAAGCGGGGGGGGCGTCGTTGATCAGCGTGCGCTGGGCCAGGTTCCAGGCTCCCAGCGCCAGCACGATGACGGTGACGCCCGCCCACAGGAACGGCTTGCGGGCATCCGGCTCGGCTTCGTCGTGCTCGACGCCGGTGGGGTTGCGCAGGGGCTCGGTGGACTCCGGCCACTCCGCCTTGAAGCGGGCGACGGCCAGGTCGCCGTCGAGCCCCAGCGCCCGGGCGTAGGAGCGCACATAGCCCAGGGCGAACGGCCGCGACGGCAGGGCGGAACGATCCCCGTCCTCGATGGCGACGAGATGCTGGCGGCGGATGCGCGTGGACTCGACCACCTGACCGACGCTGAGCATCTTGTGTTCGCGCACGGCTTTCAGATAGGCGCCCAGGTTGGCATGATCGTCCGCCGACGGACCGACGCCGTTGCCGTAGGTGTCCACCAGCCGCAGCGTGTGGGTCACATATCCTGTGTCCAACGGCGCCATGCGCTCGCCCCGATCCTCAGAAGGCCGCGTCCACGGCGGCCTCATATCTCACAAGCCACAGTTATTAACATGCGATCAACAGACCCGGCAGAGTCTAACTCGAGGCTAGACTGCGACATTTAATTTGCGAGCCAAAGTTTCGATCTCATTTCGCACAGACCCGCCGCTCCCCTTCAAAAGCGAGATCACGCCTCGCCCGGCCGCCTCGCGATCGAGGGACAGGATCATGCGCTTCACCGGCCCGATGCCTGCCGGCGGCATGGACAGGCGGTGGAAACCCAGCGCCACGAGGGCGAAGGCCTCCAGCGGGCGGCCCGCCAATTCTCCGCATACGGACACGGGCGTGCCGGTATCGCGGCAGGCATCGGCGATGGACTTCAGGACACGGAGCGCCGGGGGCGAGAGCGGGTCGTAGCGGTCAGCCACCCTCGGGTTCCCCCGGTCGGCGGCGAACAGATACTGCATCAGGTCATTGGTGCCGACCGAGACGAAGTCGGTCATCGGCAGCAGCGCATCCAGGTGCCAGACCAGCGAGGGGGCCTCGATCATCGCCCCCACGCGCAGCTGCTCAGGCTCCGGCCTCCCGCGCCGCTTGGCCCAGGCCAGCTCCTGATCCACGTAGCTGCGGGCCTTCCTGAACTCCTCCACCGTGGCGACGAGCGGGAACATCAGGGTGAGCGGGCGACCCCGCGCGGCCGCGATCAGGGCGCGCAGCTGCAGGCGCAGGAGCGCCGGGCGGTCCAGCCCCATGCGCACGGCGCGCCAGCCCAGGGCGGGATTGTCCTCCCGCTCGGCCTCCATGTAGGGCAGCACCTTGTCGCCGCCGAGATCCAGGGTGCGGAACACCACCGGCCGGTCGCCCGCGGTGTCGAGCGCGTTGGCGTAGAGCTCGGTCTGGGCGTTCAGGCGCGGCATCTGCTCGGCGACCATGAACTGGAACTCGGTGCGGAACAGGCCGACGCCCTCGGCCCCCGTGGCGTCGAGCGCCTCCAGATCGATGGCGAGGCCGGCGTTCATCAGGAGGGCGATCTTGGTGCCGTCCAACGTGATCGCCGGCACGTCGACCAGCTTGGCGAACTCGGCCTGGCGCTGGTTGCGCACCTCGGCGCGGGCCTTGAAGCCTTCGATCACGTCGGGCCGGGGGCGCAGGAAGGCCTCGCCCCCCTCCCCGTCCACGATCACGGGGTCGCCCTCGCTGATCCGGTCGCGCAGATTGGTGAGCCGCCCCACGCAGGGGATGCCGAGGGCGCGGGCCACGATGGCGGCATGGCTGGCGGAGGAGCCCTCCTCCAGCAAGAGCCCCTTCAGCTTGCCCCGCTCATATTCCAGAAGGTCGGCCGGACCGAGGTTGCGGGCGATCAGGATGGCGTCGTCGGGCAGCACGCGCTTGTGGTCGGCCTGGCCGGCGAGGTGACGCAGCAACCGGTCGGCCAGATCTTCCAGGTCGTGCAGGCGGTCGCGCAGGTAGGCGTCGCGTGCCTGGCTCATGCGCACCCGGTGCTGGGAGCGCACCCGCTCCACCGCCGCCTCCGCCGTCAGGCCGGAGCGCACGGCCTCCTCCAGCGAGCGGTTCCAGCCCCGGTCGTGGGCGAACATGCGATAGGCCTCGAGCACGTCGTAGGGCTGGCCCACCAGGCCGTGGTGGCCGTCGAGCATGCCGTCGATCTGCGCCCGCAGCGCCCGCAGCGCCGCCTGCAGCCGCTGCTCCTCATCGGCCACATCGTCGGAGATCATCCGCGAGACGGCCACGCCCACGTCGTGCAGTACCGCGGTGCCGAGGGCGAGCCCGTCTGCGAAGCGCTGGCCCTTCAGCCGCTCGGGCTTGTGGGGGCTGAGTTCCACGTCCTTGAGTTCGACGAGGCCCACGAGCTCGCCCGAAGCCACCGTCTCGGCCAGCACCATGGCGATGGTCTGCAAGTCCTCGACCTCGTCCTCGCCGTACACGCGCTCGGTGCGGTTCTGGACGACGAGGGCGCCGATCGTGCGGCCGCCGCGTAGCAGGGGCACGCCAAGAAAGGCGTGAAAAGGGTCTTCGCCCGTTTCCGGCCGATAGCT
>JBBRQN010000026.1:0-26435 GCA_038226305.1 Caulobacterales bacterium | reverse complement strand
CGTCCACCGGCTGGGCATGGTGAAGCGCACGATCCACTCGCCGCCGACCGGCGTCTGCATCACCGGCGCGGTCATGGCGATCGCCTGCGAAGGGGCCTTGGCGCGCACCTGCGAGACGGGCGCGGTCATGGCGATCGCCCCCTTCTGGGTGTTGCCGCCGAAGATGTAGCCCGCAAGCTTGCTGAACCCCCGCGAGGCCGCCGTGCGCTGGTCGCCCGGCACGGTCACCTCCGCCACCACGAGCGGGGGATAATCCCGAAGCTCGAACGCGCCGGACTTCGCCACCGGGCGAAAGGCGGGTTCTTCCGTCGCCATGGCCGCGCCTCCGAACAGGCTGAGAGCCCCGACGACCAGCGTGAGGGCGAGAAGGCGGACCTTGGAGGTCATGCGGGCTCCGAAACTAGCCATGATCAACCCGGGCTCAGCCGGAGGATCTCGCTCTTCGGCTCGTCGGTGAGCACGTAGAGCAGGCCGTCGGGGCCCTGGCGCACGTCCTTGGTGCGCTTGCAGCGTTCCATGAGGAGCTTCTCCTCGCCCACCACCCGGCCGTTGCGGATCTTCAGGTGAGCGAGCTGCTTGCCCGACATGCCGCCGACGAAGAGGTCGCCCTTCCAGTCCCTGAACTTGTCGCCCGTGTAGAAGGCGAGACCCGAGGGGGCGATCGAGGGCGTCCAGTAATAGACCGGCTGTTCCAGCCCCTTGTCGGCCGTCTTGCCGCCGTCGATCAGGGCGCCGGAGTTTTCGCGGCCGTAGCTGATCAGCGGAAAGCCGTAGTTGCGCCCCGGCAGCACGCGGTTCACCTCGTCGCCGCCCATCGGCTCGTTCTCGCCCACCCACAGGTCGCCGGTCTTGGGGTTGAGCGCCGCGCCCTGGATGTCGCGGAAGCCCACGGCATAGAGCGCGGGGTCGGCCTGGGGGTTCGACAGGTAGGGGTTGTCTTTCGGGATCGACCCGTCGGTGGCGATGCGCAGCACCTTGCCGCGCTCCACGGTGAGCGACTGCGGGTTCGGCCCGCCGGAGGCCACTTCGGCGGCGGCGATCAGGAGCGTGCCGTCGCGCGCCTGCACGATGCGGCGCGGCGTGAGGTCGGCCGCCTCGTGGATCGTCACGACGTTCTCAATTGAGCGCTCGTCGGCCGACAACGTCGCCTTGATGATCCGGCCGATCGCCGGGCCGGAGGTGGGCGCGCCCGCTTCCGGCTTGACCACGAAGCCGTAGTAGAGCGTGCGGTTCTTCGCGAAGTCGCGATCCAGAAGCACGTCGGTCACAGCGCTCAGGCCGCCTGCGCGCACCGCCGGGGTTCCGGCGAGGGGTTCCGAGACGATGCCTGCCGCATCCACCGTGCGCATGCCGCCGGCACGCTGTGACACCAGCATGTGGCCGCTGGGCAGGAAGGTCAGGCTGATGGAGCGGTCCAGCGTCGCCACCACATCCACCCTGGGCGGGCGGCTGGAAGGGGCGAGCGGCGCGCGCGTCTGGTCGGGCATGAGGGGGGCGGCGAAGTAGCCGTCCTTGGCGTTGCGGTTCGCGCCGCACAGGGCGCTGATGCGCGCGTTCTCCGCCGCCGATCCGGCCACGCCTGCATAGTCGGCGGCGGGCGGGAAGCTGGGGATCGGGGCCGGGGTCAGCGCAGCTGCCGGCGTGGCCGGGCTCTGCGACCAGGCGGCGGTGCCCGGTGTGGTCGCGAGGAAGGCGGCGAGGCTTGCGGCGCTGAGCCAAGCCTGACGGTGGATAGCCATGAGCGCACTCCCCGGCCACTGTCTTGGAAGGCGCGAAGGGTCGCGATGCCCGCAGGGTCCGAGCCGCTGTGTAGGACGGCCGGAGCCGAACGAAAAGTGCCGCCGGGATCGCTCCCGACGGCACTCGTCTCAGGTCTCGGCCGCCGCCGAAGCGGCGCGGGATCAGTAGCGGCGGTCGGGGGTGGTCGCCGCGCCGACGGCGGCACCGGCCGCGCCACCCACGATGGCGCCCGTGGCGTTGCCGCCGATGATGGCACCAGCCGCCGCGCCGCCGAGGGCGCCGGTGGCCGCGCGCTCACCCATTGTCTCGCCGCAGCCCGAGAGGGCGGCGCCGAGGGTCATGGCGAGGGCGGCGGCGGTGGAGATCTTCAGAACGGTACGCATCGCATCGGTTCCTTGTTGAGAGGAGGCCGCGCGAGGCGGCGGAGGACGAAGCTGAAACCGTCAGACCCGCCCAAGGTTCCGAAACCCGGTTCCGCCGAACCTCAGCCGACGATTTCGGCGTCGGTGAAGAACTGGGCGATCTCCATCTTGGCGTTGTCCACCGAGTCAGACCCGTGGACGGAGTTCTCGCCGACGCTCTCGGAGTAGAGCTTGCGGATGGTTCCCTCGGCGGCCTGCGCCGGGTTGGTCGCGCCCATGATCTCGCGATACTTGGCCATCGCGTTGTCGCCTTCCAGCACCTGCACGACCACGGGGCCGGAAGTCATGAACTCGACCAGCTCGCCGAAGAACGGGCGCTCCTTGTGGATTTCGTAGAACTTTTCGGCCTGGGCCTTCGACATGTGGATGCGCTTCTGGCCGACGATGCGCAGGCCCGCGCCCTCGATCACGGCGTTGATCTTGCCGGTGATGTTGCGACGGGTGGCGTCGGGCTTCAGGATCGAGAAGGTGCGTTCGGTCATGGCGAAGGGTGTCGCTTTGCGGCAAAAGGTGGCTTGAAGGCAGGAGCGGGCTTATAGCCGCGCCCATCGCGGTTCGCCAAGCCATCGGCTTCGAACCGCGCCGATCCTCCTCAAGACCTCCCCGAGATGCTGAAACTTTCCGAAGTCACCCTGCAGGCCTATGGCCGCACGTTCCTGCGCGACGCCTCGGTGGCGATTCCCGAGGGCGCGCGCGCCGGGCTCGTGGGGCGCAACGGGGTGGGCAAGTCCACCCTGTTCAAGCTCCTCCTTGGCGAGATGCACACCACCACCGGCGAGGTGTTCCTGCCCAAGGGCCGCGTCGCCGCCGTCGAGCAGGAGGCCGGGCATACCGAGCTGCCGCTCCTGGAGACGGTGCTCAACTACGACACCCGCCGCGCCAGGCTGATGGCCGAGCTGGAGACGGCCGACCCGGTTCACCTGGGCGAAATCCACTCGCAGCTGATCGACATCGGGGCCGAGGCCGCCCCCGCCCGCGCCGCCGAGATTCTGGCTGGCCTGGGCTTTTCCACCGCCGACCTGCAGCGGCCCACCCACGACTTCTCCGGCGGCTGGCGCATGCGGGCGGCGCTGGCGGGCGCGCTCCTAGCCGAGCCCGATCTCCTGCTGCTGGACGAGCCCACCAACTATCTCGATCTGGAGGGCGCCCTGTGGCTGGAGGCGCGGCTGAAGCGCTATCCCCGCACGATCCTGATGATCAGCCACGACCGCGAGCTGCTCAACGGCGTGTGCGACACCATCGTGCACCTGAACGCGGGCAACATCGACCTCTACACCGGCGACTACGACAGCTTCGAGCAGCAGCGCGGCGAACGCCACCGCCACCTCATGGCCGCCAAGACGAAACAGGACGCCGAGCGCGCCCACCTGCAAAGCTTCGTGGATCGCTTCAAGGCCAAGGCCTCGAAGGCCGCCCAGGCCCAGAGCCGGGTGAAGCGCCTGGCCAAGCTGCAGCCCGTGACCATCACGGTGGAGGGGCAGGTGCTGCCGTTCCACATCCCGTCGCCCCCCCGCGCCCTGGCGCCGCCGCTGGCCCGGATGGAGGGATTGAGCGTCGGCTACGAGGGCAAGCCGATCCTGCGCGACCTGAACCTGCGGCTGGATACGGATGACCGCATCGGCCTGTTGGGCGTGAACGGTGCGGGCAAGTCCACCTTCGCCAAGCTCCTGGCCGGTGCCCTGCAGCCGATCTCCGGCCAGATGAGCATGGACCGTCGGATGAAGGTGGCCTGGTTCCACCAGCACCAGATCGACGCGATGGAGCCCACCGATACGCCCCTCGACCTGATTCGCACCGCCCTGCCGGACGCTTCGGAGTCGGAGCGCCGGTCGCGGCTGGCGCAGTTCGGCCTGCCCGCACAGAAGGCCGACACGCTGAACGCCGACCTCTCCGGCGGGGAGCGCGCGAGGCTGCTCCTCAACCTCGTGTGCCTGCAGAAGCCGCACCTCTTGTTGCTCGACGAGCCCACCAACCACCTGGACATCGACAGCCGCCGCGCCCTTCTCGACGCCCTGAACGACTACGACGGCGCGGTGGTGCTGATCACCCACGACCGGGGCCTGATGGAGATGGTGGCCGACCGCCTCTGGCTGGCCGCCGACGGCAAGGTGGAGCCCTTCAACGGCGACATGGACGAATACGCCAAGCTCGTGCTCGACCGCGCTCGCCAGCAGGTGCGCGCCCAGAAGCCGAAGCAGAAGGCCGCCGCCCAGGACGCCGAGGCCAAGAAGATCGCCGCCGACGCCCGCGCCAAGGTCGCCCCGCTCAAGCGCGAGATGGAGCAGTTCGAAAAGCGCATGGACATGGCGGGCAAGCGCCTGGCCGAACACGACAAGGTCATGGCCGACCCCAACCTGTTCACCCGCGAGCCCAAGCGGGCCGTGGCCCTCGGCAAGGAACGCGCCCTCCTCGCCGCCGAGATGACCCGAGCCGAAGCCGCCTGGATGCGCGCCGCCGAAGCCTACGAAGGGGCCAAGGCGTTGGCGGGCTGAGCCGCCGGCATCGCCATCCGCCAGCCGCGCGTCAGAGCCCGCAGAGTTTGAGGAATTCCTCGCGGGTCTTGGAGTTGGTGCGGATCGCGCCGCCGAGGTAGCTCGTGGTGAGCGAGGCGCCGGGGGTGTTCACCCCGCGCATGGTCATGCAGCTGTGCTCGCCCGTGACCACCACGCCCACGCCGAGGGGGTTCAGCACCTCCTCGATGGTGCGGCCGATCTCTGCGGTCATCTTCTCCTGGATCTGCAGGCGCCGGGCGAAGCCGCCCACCACCCGCGCCAGCTTGGAGATGCCCACCACCCGGTCGGTCGGCAGGTAGCCCACGTGGGCCGTGCCGATCACCGGCAGCATGTGGTGCTCGCAGAACGACACGAAACGGATGTTCTTCAGGATGACCATCTGGTCGTAGCCGCCCACCTCCTGAAAGGTGCGCTCCAGATAGCCGCGGGGGTCTGTCTCGTAGCCGGCGAACAGCTCGCGGTAGCTGCGCACGACCCGGCCCGGGGTGCCCAGAAGTCCCTCACGCGCAGGATCGTCTCCAGCCCAGGCGAGGAGGGTGCGAACGGCCGCTTCGGCTTCCGCCTCGGTGGGGCGGGCGGGGGCGTGGGTGCGGGGCGGCACGACGCCGGCGACGGGGTCTTCGCGATCGATCGGTGCGGTCAAGGCAGGGCTCCAGAGGCGAAGCGGGCACATAGGCGCCCCCCAACGCCGCGGCAACGCTTGGCTGTCAAAACCTTTGGACAGGGTCGCAGAGCGGCTTGCACCACCCGATGTCCACCGGCCGTTAACCATGACGCGCCACCTTGCCCGCCGGTTCACAGGCGTTTGGCGGAAGGCTCATCTCATGGACGGCGCGCAGGTTCTCGATGTCGGCCGCGACGCCATCTGGCTGACGATCCAGCTCTCCGCCCCCGTGATGATCGTGGGCCTGCTGGTGGGCGTCGGCGTCGGCCTCTTCCAGGCGCTGACCCAGATTCAGGAGGCGACGCTGGTCTATGCGCCCAAGATCCTCGCGATCTTCGTGGCGCTCCTGGTCACCCTGCCGCTGATGGGGATGCTGATGGGCGGGTTCATGCACTCCATCGCCGCCCGCATCGCCTCGATGTAGCCGAGGGTCTGTGGACGCCTATGCGCTTCCGCTGCAGGTCTACGGCGCGGGGCTGATCTTCGCCCGCGTGGGCGCGCTCGCCATGCTGATCCCCGGTCTGGGCGAGGCAGCGGTGCCGCCGCGCATCCGCCTGGCCTTCGCGTTCCTGTTCTCGCTCGTGCTGTACCCGATCGAGCGTGGCAGCCTGCCGCCCGTGCCGTTGAGCGTGGGCGGCATCGGCGCGCAGATCGGCATCGAGCTTCTGATCGGCCTCGCCATCGGCTCGCTCCTGCGGCTGTTCCTGGGGTCTCTGGCGGTGGCCGGGGAGATCGTTTCGCTGCAGACGACGCTGAGCTTCGCGCAGACCACCAATCCCCTCGGTTCCCAGCCCACGACGACGGTGGCGACGTTCCTGACCGTATTCGGCCTGACGATGGTGTTCGCCACCGACCTGCATCACATGTTCATCGCGGCGGTGGCCCGCAGCTTCACGATCTTTCCCCCGGGGCGGGGCGTGCCGGTGGGCGAATTCGGGGCGCTTATGGTCCGCGCTTTCAGCCAGACGTTCCTTCTTGGCGTGCAGCTGGCCGCCCCGGTGATGGTGTTCAGCCTGGTGTTCAACATCGCCGCCGGGTTCATCGGCCGGGTGATGCCGCAGTTTCAGGTGTTCTTCGTCGCCACGCCCCTGACGGTGCTGCTGGGCCTATCGGTCTTCGCCCTGAGCCTCGGCGTGTTCGGCCTCGTGTGGACCGACGCCTTCCGCGACTTCATCGGCCGCTTCGCCGGCGGGGCCTGAGCCGTGGCGGAGGACACCGAACAGTCGTCGAAAACCGAAGCCCCGTCGCAGCGCCGGCTGGAAGAGGCGCGGCTCAAGGGCGACGTCGCCCGCTCGCCCGACGTGACGGCGTTCATGGCGCTGGCCGGAGCGCTCGGGGCGGTGATGATCCTGGCGGGCCCGCTGTGTCGCCACATGGCTAGCGCGCTCCTGCCGTTTCTTGAGCATCCTGACGCCATCGATCTCTCCGGGCAGGGGGGCGTTCTGGTGCTGCGTCAGGCGCTGGAGGCCGCGGCCCCCGCGGGCGCGGTGATGCTGGCTGCGATGGTGGCCGGAGTGCTGGGAGGCGTGGCGCAGCAGGGCATCCTGTGGAGCCCCCAGAAGCTGCAGCCCGACTTTCAGAAGCTGAACCTCGTCAAGGGCATGGGTCGACTGTTCGGGCTGGACGGCTTCACGGCCTTCCTGAAGACCTTCGCCAAGCTCCTGGCCGTTTCGGCGGTGGCCTACATGATCCTGCAGCCCAAGGCGGGGCAGCTGATGCAGCTGTCGCGGATGGAGCCCGCAGCGCTCCTGCCGCTGGCCTTCGACTGGCTGAAGGGGCTGGCGATCGCGGTGCTCTGCGTGCTCGGCCCGGTCGCGGCGGCCGACTACCTGTGGCAGCGCCACCGCTTCATGACGCGCATGAAGATGACCCGCGAGGAGACCAAGCAGGAGTTCAAGGACACCGACGGCGACCCCCACATCAAGGCCAAGCGTCGCCAGCTGCGCGCCGCCCGCTCTCGCTCTCGGATGATCCAGGCGGTGCCCTCGGCCACGGTGGTGGTCATGAACCCCACCCACTACGCGGTGGCCCTGCGCTATGTGCCCGGCGAGGACGCGGCCCCCCTGTGCGTCGCCAAGGGCGTGGACTCCCTCGCCCTCAAAATCCGCGAGATCGCCGAGGCGTCAGGCGTGACGGTGGTGGAAGACCCGCCCCTGGCCCGCACGCTCCACGCAGCGCTGGAGGTGGATCAGTCGATCCCTCGCGAGCACTATGAGGCTGTGGCCAAGCTGATCGGCTTCGTGTTCTCCACCGCCCGGGGCAAACGTGCCTCGGCCGCTGCCGTCGCGGCCGCCAAAGCGCGTGCGACCGCCCGACCCGCGCCTTCCGCCCCCGTTTGAGCTAGCCTTTGAAACCCCCGCTTCAGGTCGAACCCCGCATGGCCGAGCTCGCCGTCACTTCCCCGATCCGCCCGCCTGCCGGTAGGGCCCGCTTCGACCCGCTCATGCTGGCGGCCGGGGTGTTCTTCGTGCTGGCCGTGGGGGCCGCCGCCTATCCGGCGCTGAAGGCCGGGCCGCAGACCGGGCCAGGGCTGCTGCTCCTGATCGGGCTCGGCGGCGTGGCGGTGCTGGGCGTGCTGGCATTCGCCCTCGCCGACCGCTCGGGCCGCGCCTTGACCGAAGGGCCGAACGCCGCCGAAACTCTCGTCGAAGCCCTGCCCGAGCCGAGCTCCGTGGTGAACGGAGACGGCACGATCGCCGCCCGCAACGCCGGCTGGACACAGGTGTGGGGCGACGTTCGCCGCCTGCCCAAGGGCTCCGGCGCCGCCTCGCTGCATCCGGCCATGCTCGCCGCCCGAAGGGGCGAAGCGGGCGAGGCGGTGGACATCTCGACCCCGGTCGGCCTGCGCCGGGCGGGGGTGTCGGCGCTGGGGGGCGACCGGTTCCTCGTCCGCCTGTCGGCCCCGGGCTTGCCGGGTCTGTCGCCTCCGGCACCCAGCCTGCCCACACCGCCGGAGCTCGCCCCCGCCGAGCCGGCCATCGCCGCGTGGACGACCACGCCCGCCGTTCTGGACACCTTTGCCGACGCCGCCCCTTTCGGTGCCGCCCTGCTCGATGGGCCGGACCCGTTCGACGCGCGCGTGCTGGAAGCCAACCCCGCCCTCCTCGCCATGACCCACGGCGCCGCCGGGCCGGGTGCCGCCTTCGGTGACCTGTTCGATGCCGCCTCGGTGACCGACGCCCGCGCCCGCCTCGCAGCCCGGCCCTCAGCGCCGGTTGAGGTGCGGCTGAAGCTCGCCACCCCTCGCACCGCCCAGCTCTATGTCGCGGCGGCGGGTGACCGGGCGGCGGCCTATCTCCTGGATGTGTCGGAGCAGAAGCAGCTCGAACTGCAGCTCGCCCAGAGCCAGAAGATGCAGGCCATCGGCCAGCTCGCCGGGGGCGTGGCGCACGACTTCAACAATCTTCTCACCGCGATCCAGCTGCGCCTGGACGAACTCCTGCACCGCCACCCTGTGGGCGACCCCAGCTACGAAGGCCTGAACGAGATCCGCCAGACCGGGGTTCGCGCCGCCGATCTCGTGAGAAAACTCCTCGCCTTCAGCCGGAAGCAGACCGTGCAGCGCGAGACGCTGGAGCTGGGTTCGCTGATGAGCGAGTGCGAGGTGCTGCTGCGGCGGCTCCTGCGTGAAGACGTGAAGCTGATAACCGAATACGGCCGGGACACGCCCCTGGTGCGGGCCGACAAGGCGCAGCTCGAAACCGCGGTGATGAACCTCGCCGTCAACGCCCGCGACGCCCTGCGCACCCACGGAACGCGGGACGGTGCCACCGCCGAGGTGCGCATCCGCACCGCCCGCTGCACGCAGGAGCAGGCCGTGGCGCTCGGCTTTCCCGAGGCGCTGCCCGCGGGCGCAGCCATGATCGAGGTGACCGACAACGGCTCCGGCATCCCGCCTGAGGTGATTGACAAGATCTTCGAGCCGTTCTTCACCACCAAGCCCGTGGGCGAGGGCACGGGGCTGGGCCTCGCCACCGTCTACGGTATCGTGAAACAGGCCGACGGCTGGATCCACGTGGAGAGCCCGCAAGGGGCGGGGGCCACCTTCCGCATCTTCCTGCCGGTGCATGTGCCCACCGCCTCCGAGATCCTGCCGCAGGTGCGCGAGGCCGCGACCCTCGCCAAGCCCAAGCCCGCCCGCGACCTCTCCGGCGTCGGCCGCATCCTGTTCGTGGAGGACGAGGACGCGGTGCGCATCGTCGCCGCCAGGCTCCTGCGCGCCCGCGGCTACGAGGTGATCGAGGCGTGCGACGGGGAGGAGGCCCTGGAGCTGGCCGAAAAGCACGCTGGCGAGATCGATCTCTTGATCTCCGACGTGATCATGCCGGGGCTGGACGGCCCTACGCTGCTCAAGAAGGCGCGACACTTCCTGGGCGACGCGCAGGTGATGTTCATCTCCGGCTACGCGGAGGCCGAGTTCTCGGACCTTCTGGAGGGCGAGGAGGGCGTGACCTTCCTGCCCAAGCCCATCGACATCAAGATCCTGGCCGAGCGCGTGAAGCAGCAGCTTCAGGCCGGGTGATCCCGCCCGCCTAGCTGCGGATCGCCAGCAGCGGATCGTTCGGGCAGGCGCGGCGACCGGCGGCGAAGGCTTCGCGGGCGGCCTCTGGCTGGCCCAGCGCGGCCAGGGCCTCCCCGAGCCACAGGTGCCCACCGGGCGACAGGGGGGCGAGGCGCACGGCGGTGCGCAGGGCGGCCACCGCCCCTTCCGCCTCTCCCAAAGCCAGGCTGGCGAAGCCGAAGTGTTCGAAGCCAGCGGGATGGAACGGTTGCAGGGCGCAGGCGCGGGCGAAAGCGTCTCGGGCACCCGCCGGATCGCCAGCGGCCAGGCGGGCGATCCCCAGATGCAGCAGCACCGCCCAGCGACCGGGGGCGACGGCTAGTGCCGCCTCCAGGGCCGAGACCGCCTGGGCCGGTCTGCCGCACGCCACCTCGGCCCGCCCGCCCAGGATCAGCCGCTCCACGCTGGTCGGGGCGGAGTCCAGGGCATCGAGGGCACCGGTTGGATCTCCGGCGCGAAGACGGGCGCGGGGGAGAAGCTCACGCTCGTGGGCGGCAGGGTCCGGGCCGGGGTCGGGAAAGGCCTCGCGCCAGGTGTCCAGCTCCCAGTCGACCACCCCGTGCAGCAGGGTGCGCTCGCCCCGCTGCAGGATCACCACCTGCGCGCCGGAGTCGGCGATCAGCTCCAGATGGCCGGAACTCCCGGCCCCCACCAGCATGGTGCGGCGGAACGAGGCGCTGACGAAGGGGGCCAGCTCGCTGGCGAAACTGTCGCGAAACATCAGGCAGTCGACCGAGGTGCCCTGATCCGACTCCGCGACGCGCAGGGCGTGACGCTGCTCGTCGTAGCGGTCGTACAGCACGTGCACGTCCACCCCGGCGATCTGCGACATGAGGTGCGGGCTGCGCTGCGGCGACGGCTCGGCCCAGGCCAGATCGCCTAGGGCCTCGCCCCAGACAAAGTCATGAGGGAGAGCCTGAAAACGCCAGAGCGATGGCACTGAACCGGAAATATCAACTATAGGTCGAGTATTGATTCGGGGCTTCGGCAAGCGGGGATTGCAGAAATGGGGTCCGCATCCGCTCACCGCCTGATGCCGGGCCACCTTCAGGACGCCGCCCGGAGCGCCCGCTTCGAGGCGGAGTTCGACGGCGCGGTGTTCCTCGCCAGCTTGCGCGCGGCCTATCCGGCTTTCGGCACCGGGGTCGGCGACTCTGCGCCTCCGCCCGACCTTCTGGCGCTGTATCTCTCGCGGGCCGAGTTCTCGTGCCTGGATGCCAGCCCGGGGTTCGACGAGGCCTGGTATCGCTCGGCCTATCCCGACGTGCAGGCCGCCGTGGAGCGGGGAGAGACCCCTTCAGGCCTGTATCACTATGTGGCCTATGGTCGGGACGAGGGGCGCTCGCCCCGGCCCGTCACGCTGCCCGAGCCCCAAGTCGAAGCCGCCAGCGAAGGCACCCTCCAGCGCATCGAGGCAGAGTTCGACGCCGACTGGTATGCTGCCACCTACCTCGGCGATCGCACGAGCGCGGGCCAGTCGTCGCAAAGCGCCTTCCGCCATTACGTCGATGCGGGGATGCTCGCCGGCAACTCCCCCAACGCCGCGTTCTGCGAGGCCTGGTACGTCGCCTTCCACATGGATGTGCGCGAGGCGATCGCGGCGGGCGACCTGCTGTGCGGGTTCCACCATTACGTCGTGAGTGGGCGGATCGAGGGACGGGCACCCTCCTACGACATGGCCGCGGCGCTGGAGGGGCGGATGCCGGGGGTGACGCAGCCGGTGCTTCTGGAACGATCGCGGGCGCTGGCGTCACGGCTTTTGCCGACGGACGGGCGAGTGGTCGCTGATCGGCCACGGACGTTGTGGGTGGTGCTGCCGCGACTGAACCCGGACATCAGCTTCGGCGGCTACCGCGCCTGTTTCGAGCTGATCGCCGCCTTGCGCCTCTGGGGCGCGGCACAAGGCCTGACGCTCGAGATCCTCGTCCTGGAGGAGGAGCGGGCCAACGTGGACTACTTCCTGTGGCGCACCGGAGAGCCGCGGCTGAAGGCGGCCTTCACCGGCATACGGGTGCGCGGCCGGGCCGAGATCGGCGAGCTGGCGATCGGCCCGCGCGACCGGTTCCTCGCCTATTCGAGCTGGGACGTGATCTTCGCGGCCCCGCTGGCGGCGCTGACCGACGAGCCGCGGGTGATCGCCCTGGTGCAGGAATACGAGCCGATCTTCCACGAATACGGCTCGGTGCGGGCCATATCGGAGTGGGCGCTGGAGCTGCCCACCTACCCGATCTTCAACTCCGCGGTGCTGCGCGACTTCTTCTTCAACGAGCGGGCGGGGGTGTTCAAAACCAAGGCCTGGCCGAGCGAGCGGCGGGACTATGCGGTGTTCGAACACGTGATCCACCGCCTGCCGTCGCAGGGCGCGGACCAGATGCGGGCGCGCTCCGGCCGAACGCTGGCGCTCTACGCCCGGCCCGAGGGGCACGCCTGCCGCAACCTCTATGAGCTGGCCGAGCTGGCGTTGATGACCCTCTGCGCCAAGGGCCGCTTCGATGCGCGCTGGCGGTTCGTGGGGCTGGGCTCCCTCACGCCTGTGCCTCCGGTGGACCTGGGGGGTGGCCACTGCCTGACCTTCGCGCCCAAAATGGCCGAGGAGGCCTACCGCACCTTCGTCCGCGATCTCGATCTGGGGGTGAGCCTGATGTACGCGCCGCACCCCAGCGTGATCCCGTTCGAGTTCGCCACCACCGGGGCGCTCGTGGTCACCAACACGTTCTCCAACCGCCGGCCGGAGTGGTTCGCCCGGCTGTCGTCCAACATCCTCGCCTGCGAGCCGACCCTGCCCGCCCTCGTCGCCGCGCTGGAGGCGGCGCTGGACCGGGTGGAGGCTTATGACGAGCGGGTGGCGGGCACCCTGATCCCCACGGTGAGCGACTGGCCGCAGGTGTTCGACACAGCGTTCCTCGACGCGACGGTCGGGCGCCTGTTGTGAGCTAGCCGGGCAGGCGCAGTTCGGCGCGCAGGCCGCCCATCTCGCTGCGGCTGAGCACCACGTCGCCGCCGTGGCCCCGGGCCATGTCGCGCGCGATGGCCAGCCCCAGCCCCACGCCCTGCCGGTTCTGGTTACGGCTGGCGTCGAGGCGGCTGAAGGGGCGGAAGGCCTCCTCATACAGGTCGGGGGCGATGCCGGGGCCGTCGTCGTCCACCGCCAGGATCAGGCCGCCCGATCCCGGCACCTGAGCCGTGATGCGCACCGTCTTTGCGTGTGCGGCGGCGTTGAGGGCGAGGTTGGAGAGTGCCCGGCGCGCGCCGTTGGGCCGCAGCCTGCCGATCAGCTCGGGGTCCATCCGCACGGTCACGCTCGCCCCGGCGGCCCGCGCGTCGCTGGCGACGGCTTCCACGAGGGGCGCGATGTCGACGGCCTGCACCGCCTCTCCGTCCTCGCCCCGGGCGAAGGCGAGGTAGTCGTCGATCATGTGGCCCATGTCGTCGAGGTCGCGCTTGATGCCGTCGATGCGCGGGCTGGGCTCGGCCAGCGCGGCTTCGAGTTTCAGCCGGGTGAGGGGGGTGCGCAGGTCGTGGCTTACGGCGGCGAGCAGGGTCGTGCGCTGGTCGATGTGGCGCTGGATGCGGTTCTTCATGTCGATGAAGGCCTGCGCCGCCAGCCGCACCTCCGCCGCGCCGTAGGGCTTGAACTCCACGTCCACCCCCCGGCCGAAGGCGTCCGCCGCCTCGGCCAGCCGCTCGATGGCGCGCACCTGGTTGCGGATGAACGCCACCGCCACCGCCGTCAGCAGCACGGTGACCAGCGTCAGCCAGAAGATGAACACCGGGCCCTTGGTGGAAAAGGCCCGCTCGCGCGGCGCCAGGAAGCGCAGCACGCCCGTGCGCACCTGCACGCGGATGTCGAGGTAGGCGGGGTAGCGGGTGGCATCCACCCAGAAGCGCTGGGTGATCTTGTCGTCCACCGCCTCGCGCAGGGCGTCGTCGAAGGTCGGGATCAGGCTGGGGCGGCGGCCGACGGGGATGGTGCGACCGGGCTGGAAGGCCAGGGAAAGCGACTGCACCCGCTCGGCCCGCTCGGCGATGCGGGCGAAGTGCGAAGGCGTGGGATCGGCCTCGTAGGACTCCACGTCCCAAGCCACGTCGCCGGCCAAGGCCTCGGAAAGCTGGCGGGTGACGGTGCGCCACTGGGCATCGAAGAACACCCAGCCCACCGCCGCCTGCATCACCACGATGGGCAGGACGATGATCAGCAGGCTTCGCCCGAACAGCGACCGCGGGATGCGCCGCTTGATGGCCCGTCGCGCCCCGGCCGGTCGCAGCTGCTTCTGCAGGCGCCGCCACCAGCGCCGGGCACGGGCCTGCAGCCGCTGTAGGGCAGTCGCACCCGCAGCCCGTTCCGCGCCTTCGATCGACGGGGCGGCCATCAGTCGGGTGCCAGCATGTAGCCGACACCGCGCACGGTCTGCAGGTAGCGGGGGGCCTTGGGATCGACCTCGATCTTGCGGCGCAGGCGGGTGACCTGGATGTCCACGGCGCGGCCGGTGGACTCGTCGTCATCCTCCCGCATCAGCTCCATGCGATCCACGGGGCGGTTGGCGCTCGCCGCCAACCGCTTGAGGAGGGCCGTTTCGCCCTCGGTGAGCCGCACGGGCATGCCTCCCTTGGTCAGCTCGCCCCGTTCGGGATCGAAGCGGTGGTCGCCCAGCCCGATGTCGCCGGCGCGGGGCGGGGCGGTCGCGGCCCGGCGCAGGATCGCCTCTATGCGCAGCACCAGTTCCTGCGGCTCGAACGGCTTGGCGAGATAGTCGTCCGCCCCGGTCTGCAGGCCCTTGATCCGGTCCGAAGCCTCGCCCTTGGCGGTCAGCATCAGCACGGGCGTCTCGCCGCGCGTGCGCACCCAGCCCGCGAGGCTCAAGCCATCCTCGCCGGGCATCATCACGTCCAGGATCAGGAGGTCGAAGTCGAGGGTCTCGATCAGGCGGCGGGCCGAACCCGCGTGCGCCGCCGTCGTCACCCGAAAGCCGAAGCGCGCCAGATATTCCTTGAGGAGGGCGCGGATGCGGTCGTCGTCGTCCACGACCAGCAGGTGGCGGCCATCGGAGGTTGCGGGCACGCTCACAGGTCAGGGCTCCGGTGCCGGGGATGGGCGCCGCGCCCACCCGCCAGGGCCGACCAGATGCGCCGCGCCCCCGCCGCCGCCTCCACCCCGCCGGTGCGATAGGCCCGCGCCAGGGATGAGCGCATCCGCTCTGCGCAGGCGGCCTCGAACGCCAAGCCGGCGGGGGTCAGCCGCGCCTCCCGCCGTCGCCCGTCCTCGGCGATCTCGAGCGCGATGAGGCCCGCCGCCGCCAGCTCCTTCACCGTGCGGCTCATGCTCTGCTTGGTGACCCCTACGAGCTGCGCCAGCGCCTACACCCCCAGCCCCGGGCGTCGCCGCAGCAGGAAAGCGCAGCGCCAGTGGCCCCGGCCGAGCTTCGGCTCCGTGACGCTGAGCGCCGCGTCGGCGACCATCCACAGGGAGGCCTCGGCCATCAGCAGCGTCTCCAGCGCCGCGTCGAGTTCGGGCTCGCTGAGGACGAGGCGCGGGTCGGCCGGCAGGCTCACGGCCGGACCCATGCCAGAGCTCCGGATCCGGTTCCTCGCGTTGACGTCAGGACCGGCACGACTAAGGTGCAATCCGATCTGCCCCGTGGGAGAAAATTGTCAGTGGCGCTCATTCCCTTCGACGATCGTGATGGCTGGATCTGGCTAGACGGGGAATTCGTGCCCTGGCGCGACGCCAAGGTGCATGTTCTCACCCACGGCCTCCACTATGCGTCCTCGGTGTTCGAGGGGCAGCGCATGTACGATGGCACGGTGTTCAAGCTCCGCGCCCACACCGAGCGACTTTTCCGCTCGGCCGAGATCCTGTCGATGAAGATCCCTTTCAGCTTCGACGAGATCGACGACGCCTGCAACCAGGTCTGTGCACGCAACGGCTTCACCGATGCCTACCTGCGCCCGATCGTGTTCCGCGGGTCGGAGCAGATCGGCGTTTCGGCCCCCCTGTGCAAAACCCGCGTCGCCATCGCCTGCTGGGACTGGCCGAGCTATTTCGATGCCGCCCAGAAGCGCAAGGGCGTGCGCCTGACCCATGCCGCGTGGCGCCGGCCAGACCCCCGCTCGATCCCCTGGCAGGCCAAGGCCGCGGGCCTCTACATGATTTGCACCATGTCGAAGGAGGCGGCCGAGCGGGACGGCTATGCCGACGCCCTGATGCTCGACACCGAGGGCTTCGTGGCCGAGGCGACCGGTGCCAACATCTTCTTCGTGAAGGACGGGGCGCTGCACACGCCGGTGGCCGACTGTTTCCTGAACGGCCTCACCCGCCAGACCGTGATCGAGCTGGCCCGCTGGCGGGGCATCGAGGTGATCGAGCGCAAGATCTGCCCTGAGGAGCTTTGCGACTTCACCGAAGCCTTCCTCACCGGTTCGGCGGCGGAGGTCACGCCCATCGGCGAGATCGGCGAGCATCGCTACACCCCCGGCCGCATCGCCCTTGGCCTGATGGACGACTACGCTGCCCTCGTCCGCCGCAAGCTCGACCTCACCAGCGTCGCCGCCTAAAGGCCCTTGAGCCCCCGGTTCGCCGCCATCGCATAGCCCCACCCGGTCCAGAGGGTGAGGGCGGCGGCGATCCAGAGGAGCGCCAGGGCCGGCACGATCACCTGCGGAACCATCACCGCGCCGATCGCCAGCGACAGGGCGACGAGCTGCGTGGCCGTCTTCCACTTGGCGAGCTGGGTCACCGGGAACTTCAGCCCGCGCGCGCCCCCGGCCTCGCGCAGGCCGGAAACGAACATCTCGCGGAACAGGATCACGAAGCCCGGCGCGGCCGTGGCGGGGATCAGGAGCGCCAGGCCCACGATGGCGGCGGCCACGGCGATCTTGTCGGCGATGGGGTCGAGCATGGCCCCCCAGGGCGACGACACCTTCCACAGGCGCGCGAGGTAGCCGTCCAGATAGTCGGTGAGGGCGGCGACCACGAAGGCGATCAGGCTCGCCACGATCAGCCCCTGCGCCACTCCGCCCGAGGGGTGGGCCGGAAACGGCGGGGCGCCGGCCGCCGCCGCGAGCCCGGCGAACACGAACACGCCGAGCACGATGCGCAGGGCGGTGAGAAGGTTGGGGATGTCCCGGCGACCCATGATCGTGCGTGCGCTCCTGCAAGGCCAGGCAATCGGGCTTGGCAGGAAGACAATGCACCAACGCCGCTCGCGGGGCCGGGCCCTTGTGCAACCGGCGCGGAATTTCGTTGACGGTAGAGGGGGCGCAGCCGAGGCAGGCCTTCGCCGGGCCGCTCCCCAAGCCCGCTGCAGGGAGGCTGAATTCCGCGCATGGCCGACTCGTCGTCATCGCCGCAGGATGCGGCCCTGTCCCTGCGGGTCTCCTCGCCCCTCACCACCCGCAACGTGCGAGACAACATCCGCCTTCTGGGCGGCCTGCTGGACGAGGCGATTGGCTATCTCGACGGAGACGAGGCCCGCCGCACTGTGGAGGCCGCGCGCCGGGCTGCGGAGGGCCTGGAGGGCTCAGCCGACCCCGGCGGGGTGGATCGGCTGTTCGCGGCGCTTTCGATCCCGCAGGCCGAGTTCCTCGGGCGTGCCCTGGCGTTGCACGCCTCCCTCGCCGACATCGCCGAGGACGTTGCGGGCCGCCGCCTCTATGCGGAGGACGAGGCGCGCGCCCCTGAGCGCCCCCGCACCCTCGCCGCAGCGATCAAGGCGCTGGAGGCCCGGGGCGTCGATCCGGCCGAGCTGAAACGGGCGGTGGATTCCCTGCACGTCTCCCCCGTGCTCACGGCCCACCCCACCGAGATGCGCCGCCGCAGCGTCGTCGACCGCGAGGTGGAGATCACCCGGCTGATGGCTCTTCGTCGCCACCACCTGCCGCGCGACCTGGACGAGCGTATCCGGGCCGAGCTGTTTCGTGAGGTGGCTCTGCTGTGGCGCACCCGCCTGACCCGTCCGGAGCGGATCACGGTGGCCGACGAGGTGCGCAACGTTCTGGAGATCGTGCGCCGCTCGATCCTGCCCGCCCTCTCCGAGGTCTACGAGGGCTGGGGCGACGTGGTGCGGGGGCGTTTCGGCGAAGCGAATGCGCCCTGCGTGCTGACGTTGGGCTCCTGGCTCGGCGGCGACCGCGACGGCCATCCGGGCGTCACGGGCGAGACGCTGCTCGCGGCTCTGCTTGCGCAGGCGCAGCTTCTGTTCGCGCACTATGCGGTGGAGCTCCGGCGGCTGCATTCCGAGCTCGCCCTGTCCTTGCGGCTGACCTCCGTGACGCCTGAGCTGATCGCCCTGGCAGAGGCCTCGGGCGAGCAGTCCGTCCACCGGCAGGACGAGCCCTATCGCCGTGCGGTGAAGGGGATCGAGCAGCGTCTGGCGGCCACCCTAAAGCAGATGCAGGGGGAGGGGCGGGGCGTCGGTGCCCTGGCGCCCTACGGCGGGCCGGCCGAGCTCATCGCAGACCTGGAGACTATCCGCGCCTCGCTCCTGGCTCACGGGGGCGAGCGGTTGGTGGGGGGCAGGCTCACGGCGCTGATGCAGCTCGCGCGCTGCTGCGGCCTGCACCTTCTCACCATCGACCTGCGCCAGAACGCCGACGTGCACGAGCGCACCCTGGCCGAGCTGTTCGAACGCGCTTCGCCGGGCGTGGACTTCATGGGGATGGACGATGCGGCGCGCACCCGGCTCCTCCTCGCCGAGCTCGCCAACGAACGCCCCCTGCGCTCGCCCTTCGCCGACTATTCGGAGGAGACCACGAGGGAGCTGGCGATCCTCGACGCCGCCGCCAGGGCGCTGGCGCTCTACGGGCCGAAGGCGTTGGGAGCCTACATCATTTCCAAATGCGCCTGCGTGTCGGACATGCTGGCGCCCGCGGTGCTCATGAAGCAGGCCGGCCTGGCGTGGGGCGGGCCTGCACCGCGGTCGGCCCTGCCGATCACCCCCCTGTTCGAGACCATCGCCGATCTGGAGGCCGCGCCCGCCATCATGCGTGCATGGCTGGCGTTGAAGGATACCGCGGGCCTGCGCGGAGCCAGCGCCGAAGGGGCCGTCCAGGAGGCCATGCTCGGCTATTCGGACTCCAACAAGGATGGCGGCTTCCTCGCGTCGCGCCGGGGTGCGGCCGAGGCGTGGGCGGCGCTCGCCAAGGAGGCGGACCGGGCGGGCGTGGGGCTGCAGCTGTTCCACGGCCGCGGCGGCTCCATCGGGCGGGGCGGCGGGCCCACGTCGGACCTCGTGCTGGCCCAGCCCGCGGGCGTGGTGCAGGGGCGCATCCGCCTGACCGAACAGGGGGAGATGATCTCGCGCCTCTATGGCGACATTCCCGCTGCTCGGCGCAATCTCGACGGGCTGGCGGCCTCGGCGCTGATGGCCACGGAGCAGGCTGTGGGGGCGGGCGGGCCGCAGGTGGCGGACGCCGGGGCGGAGGCTGAGCTGACGGCCCTGTCGAAGCACGCCTTCGCGGCTTACCGCGCCCTCGTCTACGACGATCCGGCGTTCGAGGACTTCTTCTGGTCGGCGACGCCCATCGCAGAGATCGTGGGCCTCAAGATCGGCAGCCGCCCGGCCTCGCGCACGCAGAGCCGCCGCATCGAAGACCTGCGGGCGATCCCGTGGGTGTTCAGCTGGTCGCAGGCGCGGATCATGCTGCCGGGCTGGTTCGGGCTCGCTTCAGGGGCTCGGCAGGCCGGGCTGAACGCCGCTTCCCTGCGCGACCTTTCCGGGCGCGTGGCCTTCCTGAAGCCGGCGCTGGCGGCGATGGAGGTGGCACTGGCGCAGGCCGACATGGCCGTGGCCGCCCGCTATGCCGCGCTCGCCGACGATTGCCCGGCGGCCGAGCGCATCTTCGAGGCCATCCGGGCCGAGCACAGCCTTGCGACGGAACTGGCGCTGGCGGTGCGGGGCGGCGAGGCGCTTCTGGACGACAGGCCGGAGCTGGCCCAGTCGGTCGCCCTGTCGCGGCGGATGATCGATCCCCTCAACCACCTGCAGGTCGAGCTTCTGGGGCGTCTGCGACGGGGGGAAGATGCAGATGCCCTGCGCGGCGCGCTTCAACTGACGATCAATGGCGTGGCGGCTGGCCTGCGCAGCACGGGCTAGCCGCTCGACGCGCTGGGGCTCAGGCGGGCGGCGCGGTGACCTGGGCGGCGGATGCCGTGGCGACGCGCGCCCGGCGATTGACCCACGCCCGCTTGCCCCAGGCGAACAGGACGGCCCCGAGCAGCAGCGCGAGAAGGGCGGTGCTGACGAGGTTCACGCGGATGATGTAGTCGCGGTTGCCCGAACCGTCTCCCGCCAGGAAGGCGGCGTGCAGCGAGAGCTCCCCCGCCTGCAGCAGCATCGCCAGCCCCAGCCAGAGGCTGGAGTAGCGCATGGCGAGGATGAGGAAGGCGGCTGCGGTCACAGCATCGAGGCCCATCATCATCGAGGGGCCGATCATGTTGGCAGAAACGGCGACAAGGGCTGCGATCCAGGCCGCGGCGACGACCGCGGCACCGGCACGCTCAGAGGGCCCGCCCTTGGCCCAGGCCAAGGCGCAGATGGCCAGCGCCACGATGGTGTTGAGATGGTGGATCAGAAACGATGGCATCTGGCGCGCCTGCTACGCTAGACCGCCAGAGCACCATAATAACGTTAAGCCTTTCCGACCGCGGACCCCGACCCCGGGAAGGGGCGAGGTACGCAGTCGGTGAGGATCAGCTGACGATGCGCAGGGCTTCGTCGGCGAAGCCCTGGGGCGGGCTGTTGGTGGGGGGCTTGGGCCACTCGCCGACCATCTTGGTGCGGATGCCAACGCGCAGCTTGGCATCGGCCAGCTCGGCGTGCGCCTTCACCAGCGCGGTGCGCGCCGTGGCCATGGCGGCGAGGGCGGCGGCGACTTCGGTCGCGGCATCGGCACCGACCGTGGCGCCGACCCGCAGATCCTGGCGGGCGGTGAGCATCTCGGCCATCAGCTGCGAGGCCTCGACCATGGCCTTGTCGATGGCGATTTCCGTCGCGAACAACCGGTTCGCCACGCCCTGCGCCTTGAGCATCTTGTCCATTGAAAGCCCCTAAAAAGTTCGCCTGACTGGATAGACGTAAACCCTTTTTTAACCTTTGCGCCAGAGGCGACGTGCGCCAGACGCGAAATTCACTCCGCTCGGAAGCGAAGCGTTAGGATTCCCGCGGCATTCTCGCGCGCATGGCTGGGTGGCGCAGGCGCGTTGGAAGTGTCTGGGGGGTCTCTAGCCTCCAGGGGCGCATTGCTGCGTCCGCGCTGACGACGGCGGTGGCGGTGCTCCTGGCCGCATCGGTCGCCTTCTTCGTTCAGATCCGGCAGGTCGATTCGCAGAGCCTGATGGATCAGTCGCGCGAGATGGCCGCCGTCGTGGCGATGCGCGTCTCGCCGCAGATCGACTCGCCCGCCGCCATCGAGCGCGAGCTGTCGTCCCTCGCCGGGGCGACCAGCGTGCGCGAGGCTATGGTCTTCGACGCCTCCGGCCACGTGTTGGCGGGATACAACTGGCGCCAAGCCTCCCCGGCCGCCGCCGCGATGGTCGTCGAGGCGCGCTCGCCCGTCACGGTCGCCGGTCGCAAGGTAGGCGAAGTGGTCGTGCGTGCGGCCTCGCACCGATTCGATGGGTTGCTCGCCCGTTCCCTGGCGACGACGGGGGCCCTGTTCTTCGCTGCTGCGGCGGCGGCGCTGTTTCTCGGGCGGTGGCTGGCCGCGCGGGTGGTGGACCCCGTCCGCCGCCTGTCCAGCACCATGGCCGAGGTCAGCGTCAGTGGCGACCTGTCGCGACGGGCCGAGGGCGCCGGCGTGGACGAGCTCGGCCGGCTCACCGGCAGTTTCAATCAGCTCCTCGACCGATTGGAGGGTGCCGACCAGACCTTGCGCCGCACCCTCTCCCAACTGGTGGACGCGCGCGATGCCGCCGAGGCCGCGAACGTTCAGAAGTCGCAGTTCCTGGCCAACATGAGCCACGAAATCCGCACGCCCCTCAACGGCGTGCTGGCGATGGCGCAGGTGATGGCGGGCGACGCCCTGGCCCCCGAGCAGCGCCGCCGCCTGGAGGTGGTGCGCCAGTCGGGCGAGGCCCTCCTGCATGTGCTGAACGACGTTCTGGACGTGTCCAAGATCGAGGCCGGCAAGCTCACCCTCGAGCCGGACGCGGTGGACGTGGCCACCGTGGTGCGCCAGGCGGTCGAGGGTTTCGGCGGCGTGGCGGAGGCCAAGGCTCTGTCGCTCACCCTCGACATCGCCCCCGATGCCCTGGGGCTGCGCCACGCCGACCCCCTGCGTTTGCGCCAGGTGATCGCCAACCTCGTCTCCAACGCCGTGAAGTTCACCGAGGACGGGTCGGTGAGCGTGACGCTGCGGGGCGACGGCCCGGATGGCCGCTCGGGCGTGCTGCTGTCGGTGGCCGACACGGGCATCGGCGTCGCCTCGGAGCGCCTGCCGCAGCTCTTCGACACCTTCATCCAGGGCGACAGCTCGACCACGCGGCGTTTCGGCGGCACGGGCCTTGGCCTGTCGATCTGCCGCGACCTCGTGGAACTCATGGGCGGGGCGATCTGGGCGGAGAGCGAAGTCGGGTTCGGCTCGACCTTCCACCTCGTCCTGCCCCTGTCGCGGGTCAGCCCCGCGGCCGAGGTCGGACCGGCCGATGCGCTCTTCGCCGAACGCCCGCCCACGGCGGCAGCGACAGCCGCCGCCAACACCGAGGGGCGCACGATCCGGGTGCTGGCGGCGGAGGACAACCCCACCAACCAGCTGGTGCTCTCCACCATCATGGAGGTCTTCGGCATCGCCCTGGAGATCGTGCCTGACGGGGTGCAGGCGGTGGCGGCCTGGCGGCGGTCCAGCCCCGACGTCATCCTGATGGACATCCAGATGCCGGAGATGGACGGCATGGAGGCCACCCGTGTGATCCGCGCATCCGAGGTTTCAGAGGGTCGGCCGCGCACCCCGATCATCGCCCTGTCGGCGAACGCCATGACGCATCAGGTGCGCGAATACCTGGCCTGCGGGATGGACGCGCACGTCGCCAAGCCCATCGAGCTCAACCGCCTGTCGGCCGCGCTGGAAGAGGCGATGGCGCAGGTGGATGCCCGGCGCGAGCGGGCCGTCGCCTGAGGGCTCAGGTGCGCAGGTGCACGCGGGTGACGACGATCGTCGCACCCGAATCCCCGAACGGCATCCAGCCCTTTGGCATCGGCGGCGGGGGTGGGGCACCCTTCGGCGCGTCGTCCGTAAGCTCCGCCGCCACGATCTGCAGGTCGATGGCATCCGGGGCGGCGAGGCTGATGGTGAAACCCTCAGGCGGCGGCGCGTGGAAGTCGATGCGCGACCAGCGGTTCGGCTGAAACGTCCAGTTCGCCGCCTTGGCGTTCAGCCGCGGATCGGTGAGCGGGGCCGGGCTCTTCAGCCACAGCGTCAGGCGACGACCTGAGTTTCCGGGGCGGACGTGCAGGATCAGCCGCCCCTCGATTCGCAGCGTCTCGACGCCGGGCGCCGGGAGGGCGGGCGAACGGACGGGCGCGGTCCACACCGGGCGGGCGAACAGGGGTTCGAGGGGCGCGTGGCCGGGTTTGGCCCCCAAGGCAGCGGTCGTCCACGGATCGAGGCTCGCCCCCGGTGCGACGCGGAAGGCCGGGCCGGTCGCGCCCTCCTCGACGGTCAGGAGCGTGGTGGGTCGGGGCCGCGCAGCGGTCGGTCCGGACAGGCCCACCACTAGCAAGGCGACGATGCCACCCGTCACGAGGGCCGCCGAACCGGCCCAGCCGAGTCTGCGCTTGCACCAGAGGCTGGCGAACGGCGCCGCCACCATCAGGCCGAGCGCCACGAAGACGCAGAGGAGGGCAGGCAGGAACGGTCCCGCCGCCACGAACAGCTCCGAGGCGAGGCCGCCCAGCCATCCCAGCGCCACCACCGCCAGGGCCCCGGCGGCGGCGAGGCCGATCCGGCCCCACCGCTCGCTCGTGCCGGTGGTGAACACGCCCACAGCGCCCAACGCGCCCAGAAGCATCGGCACCAGAACCACAGGCGCCGCTGACGGCAGCGCGATCTGCAGCCCGAACGAAAGGAGAAGACCGAGCGCCAGCGCCCCAAGCCACAGCCCCCACGGCCCCGCCAGTCGCCGCTGCGCGCCTATGGTCAGGACCGCGAGGGTGCTGCCCAGCGCCAGTAGACTGCACCCCGCGAACAGCAGCTCGTAACGGCCGACAAGGCCGTAGATCCGCAGGCCGTCCGTGCCCAGCAGCGCCGCGGCCGCGCTCAGCGTCAGCCCTGCGGCCAGGGTGGCGCCCACGGTCAGCCCCGCACCTCGGGCGATCTCCCATGGGTGGGTCAGTTTCGCCTTCAGCGCCAGCCAGCCCGCGTAGGCACCGAGCCCGGCCGCCCACAGCCACAGCAGTGCGCCCGCCCACCACGGCAGCACCAGGAGGCCGAGGCCGAAGACGTCCGTCCAGGCGGAGGGCGCAGCGCTGCGCTCCAGTTCAGGGGCGTCGGCCAGGGCGCGGGCGACGGGCAGCACCTGCCCCCCCATCGACTGCAGCGCCCCCCTCGACAGGTGCTCCGGCGTGGAGAGCGGCGTGTGATAGGCGAGCTGGTCGCCGATGAAGGCGAAGTTCAGCCCCGGCAGGCCCGCGCCGGCCGCGACGGTGAAGTCGGTGTCGTTGGGCAGGATCCTGGCCACGAGCGCGGTCAGGGAATGGGCGAAGGGGGCCCTGGCGTGGCGACGATAGGCGTCGAGCACCGCGCCCGACTGCGGACCGACCTGGAACATGGCGGCCCGCCCCGCATCGCCCCGGGTGTCCATGTTGATGACGGCCCCCACCCGCCTGGCGAGGGGATCGGTGTCGAAGAAGGCCTGCGCGCCGAGAAGGCCAAGCTCCTCGCCGTCGGTGACGAGGAAGATCACCGGCCGGGCGTGGGGGGCATCGGTCGCGAGGCTGCGGGCGGTTTCCAGAAGGGTCGCCACCCCGGCTCCGTCGTCGGCGGCGCCGGGGGAATTGGGCACGCTGTCGTGGTGCGCCATGATCAGGAGGGCCGGCGCCTGCGGGTCTCGACCGGGCATCACCGCCACGATGTTCTGCACCGACGCAGCCGCGAGACGGGAGCGGTCGGGGCCGTAGGGTCGTGTCGCCTGCCCCACGTGCACCTCGGCCAGGAGGCCGAAGCTCTCGAGGCGGTCGAAGATGTGGCGGCGCACGACCTCGCCCCCCGGCGCACCCGTTGGGTGTGCCATGCGCCCGATCGCGCGCACGTCGGCCATCGCCCGCTCGGCGGAGAAGCCGGCCGACGGCGCGGCGACCGGCGCAGGCGTGCGCACCGTGATCGCCGCAAGGGCGACGCCGAGGCCCAGCACGAGCGGCAGGCTCCAAACGCGCACCGCCGACAGCGCACGCACCCAGCCCGGCAGGCGCGTGGACTGGCCGCCGTCGATCGACGGCTTCGCCTGCGATGGGGGGAGCGGGGGAGTCACGGCCATGAGGTGCCACAACGCGGTAAGGGCGTTTGCGCCCCCCCGGCAAGCGCCACAGCCGTGCAGAAACCTCCTCTTAAGCTTGAGCGTGGAACATGCCCGGCAGGCTCATGATAAAAGCGCCGGCCCTCATCCGTCAGATCGACGTCTCGCTGATGCGCGAGATCATGGAGGGCCACGCCCGCTATCTGAGTGGCCGGCCCAACGGCCGCCGCGCCAATTTCGCCTACACCGACCTTCGAAACGTGAGCCTCGCGGGCATCGATCTCACCGATGCTGAGCTGACGGGCGCGCGGCTGAACGGAGCCATTCTGAGCGATGCCAAGCTTGACCGGGCTGTGCTCTACGGCTGCGACCTGCGGGATGCTGACCTGCGACGCGCTTCGCTCGTGCGGGCCGACCTGCGCGGGGCCTGCCTGCGCGGCGCGAACCTTTCCAGCGCCGACCTGCGCCAGTGCGACCTGCGCGAAGGCTCCATCGCCCTCTCCGATCTCAAAGAGGGCTACAAGGTTCTCAAGCACGAGAAGCGGCCCGGCGAGCTCGACTATGCCCTGCTGCAGGGGGCCCGCCTGCAGGGCGCGCAGATGAGCGGCACCTTCGCCCGCGCGGCAGACTTCCGCGACGCCGATCTCTCGGGCGCCTGCCTCAACAGCGCCAAGCTGGGGAAGGCGCAGCTGGATGGAGCCGACCTCTCCAACTGCGAGCTGACCCGCGCCGACCTCAAGGGTGCATCCCTGCATCGCACCGTGGTGGTGGGGGCCAACATCGGCGATGCCGAGACTTCGGGCACCGATCTCACCGACGTGATGGGCTCACCGCCGCCGTTCGTCTTCGTCGACGACCTGCCGCTGTCCGAGGCGCTGGCTGCGCATCAGGCCTGGTGCGCCACCGCGGGCGCGGAGGGTGCGGCGCTGAAGGGCACGGGGCTCGATTTCCGCAGCGTGCGCGATCTGGCAGGCCGCCAGCTCACAGCGCTGTCGGCCCCGGAGGCCATCTTCTTCGGCATGAGCCTGAACGGGGCGCATCTGCAGGGGGCCGACCTGTCGCGCGCCGACCTTCGGGCGACCGACCTGCG
>JBBRQN010000025.1:0-27961 GCA_038226305.1 Caulobacterales bacterium | reverse complement strand
TTTCTGGGCGACGCCTCCTATTCGATCTACCTCGGCCACCTGTTTCCCGTGATCGGGTTCCGCGTGCTGTGGGACAAGCTGCACCTGCCCATCGCCACGCCGCTGCAGGCGGCTGTGTTCATGGGGCTGTGCGTGGGAGTCGGGGTCGGAGCCGGATGCCTCCTCCACCTGTTCGTGGAGCGGCCCCTGACGCGGCTGGCGCGACGCATCCCTTGGCCGTCGCCCCGGCAGGGCACGGTCCCGGCCTAGACCGAAACCGCGCCCTGCGCCGAGCTCAGGCCCTCAGCGGCCCGCGAGGTAGGTCTTCGCTTCCGCGTCCACGAGGTCGACCAGGTCGCCCATGGCGAGGTTGGCGTCGATCAGGTGCAGGCCCCAGTCCTTCTGGATGGCCCCGCCGGTGATCACGTCGCCGGTGATCACGTCTACCCGGGCGCCCTCGCTGGGATGAACCGTGACCGACAGGTAGGTGCCATGCTCGTCTGAGACGCAGTGGGCGGAGACCAGCCCGGGCGTCGAGACGAAGGGTGTCGTCACCGCCGCGCCGCCCACGACCCACGCCGGGGGCGTGGCGCTGTTGCCTGTGACGGAGTTCACGCCCGAGTTCCAGTAGGCGTGCAGCGCCACGTCGCCGCCCTGCGGGGCCGCGGGGTTCACGCAGGCGGCCTTCATGCCGGGCTTGCCCTTGCCGAAGCGGCTGTTGGCGGGGGGCGGCGAGTCGGCGCGGAAGCTGGCATAGGCCAGGGCGCAGCCGGTCTGCGACTTGGAATGGCACAGAGGGATCGACTGGAAGTCGCCGCCCACGTCCTTGCCCTCCGGCACCTGCAGGCTGGTGCCCATCAGGATGGCGGAGATCACCCGCGCCTGCACGGGCTTGCCGTCGATGTCGGACTTGATCAGTTGCGTCAACACGCCGGAGCCCTGGCTGTGGCCCACCAGAACGACGCCCCGGCCGTGGTTGTCATGCGCCAGGTAGTCGTTCCAGGCGTCGCGCACGTCGTTCAGGCCCAGCACCCGGTCCACCGCCATCGGCTTGCCGAGGATGCCCGCCTGCAGGGCGGTGAGCGTGACCTGCCGATACATGGGCGCGAACAGGCGGCACTTGGCTCCCAGCCTGGCGAACTGGGTGAGCACCACGCTGTTCTCCTCCGGCCCGGCAATCATGTCGCTGTTGGGCGTGAGGTCGTGGCTGACCGTGGGGTAGACGTAGAAGCAGTCGATCTTGGGGTCGCGGGCGGCACGATAGGCCTCGCGGGTGGCCTTGCCGTCCGGCGCGATCACCGTGGTGGTCAGGTCCGACCCGCAGGGGCCGAGCCGGTCCGGGCGGCACAGCCAGTTCGCGGCCTGCCGGTAGTCGTTGCCTGCGGGAGCCGCCATCGCGGCCGGGCTCTGGGCCAAGGCAGGAACCGCGCCAAGGGACAGCAGCCCCGCGCCGGAGGCGACGGCGAGCGCCGTCTTGAGAAGGCGGATCATGGTGGACGTCTCCCGGTGCGACCGCCCGTCTGACGCGGGCCGTTGTCGGGGGAGACGATCCCCATTCCGGGCAGGGCGGTCAACCCGGCCGCCCCGAACCTTGCGGGGGGCGGCCGGGCTTCAGAGGCTTACTTGGCGCCGAAGCGGTAGGTGATGCGGGCGCCCACGTCGTCCAGGCCCTGGTTCTTGCCGGAGTGCAGGATCTGGCCGTTGGACAGGTGGACGAAAGACGCCTCCACCGTCAGCGACGGCGAGATGTGGTAGCCGATCGCCAACTCCGGCTCGAACAGCACGTTGGAGCCGAAGTCGATGCGTGTGGCGGTCACGCGGATGCGGCGCGCCTTCTCGGCGGCGGTGATGCCCGGCTCGAAGGCGTTGCCCACGTCGGCTTCGCCGTTGGTGTAGGCGAGGCCGATGCCTGGCCGGATGAAGAAGTTGGAGTGGCCGATCTGCAGCGGCCAGTTGAAGCCGCCCGCCACGAAGTCGGTGCGAACGTTGCTGTTCACCGACCCGAGCAGGTGCACCGACGGCTTGCCGATGAACCACAGGCTGTCGATCCGGTCGGACCGGATGCCGATCTGGGTGTCGAAGCCCCCTTCGCGCTGCTTGGTGCCGACACCGTGGGCGTAACCCCCGACCCAGACTTCGGAGGCGGCCGCCGTCTGCGCCGCTCCCAGCGCGGCGGCCAAGGCGAGCGCGGCCGTGCAGGCCATGGTCTTCAGCTTCATGTCGTCCCCTCGAACGTCTTTTGCGAAGTTATGGCCCAAACCGCAGCGCTTGCGAAGCGCGTCAGAAACGCAGGGCGCGGGCCTCTTTCACGTGCGGCAGGGCGCGCACGCGGGCCACCAGCCCCTCGTCCAGCCCCCGGTCGCCCGTGAGGTCAACGCCCACGAGAGCGATGGCGTCGCCGCCCGAAGCGGTGCGGCCAAGGTTGAAGGTGGCGATGTTCACCCCCGCCTCGCTGAGCAGGCCCCCTAGCGCACCGATGAAGCCCGGCTTGTCCAGATTGTTCACGTAGAGCATGGCCGGCGATAGCGGGGCCTCCAGGTCCATGCCCTTCACCTCGGTGATGCGGGGCGCCCCGGCGATCACCGAGCCTGCAAAGGCGCGGGCGCCCGTGGGGCCGGTGACAGTGATGCGGATCAGGCTGTCGTAGACGGGCGAGGTCTCCTGACGGCTCTCGGTCACCTTCAGCCCCCGCGCCTTGGCCACTTCTCCGGCGGAGACCATGTTCACCTCGGCCAGCATGGGGCGCAGCACGCCCGCGAGCGCGGCGGCGGTGAGCGGGCGCACGTTCAGCTTCGCCGCGTCGCCCAAGTACGCGATCTCCACCGCCGACATGCCGGCTTCCGTCATCTGCCCGGCGAACAGGCCCAGCGTCTCGGCCAGCTGGATGTAGGGCTTCAGGCGCGGCGCCTCCTCGGCCGTGACGCTCGGCGAGTTCAGGGCGTTGGTGACGGCGCCGGTGAGGAGGTAGTCGCTCATCTGCTCGGCCACCTGCAGAGCCACGTTCTCCTGCGCTTCCATCGTGGAGGCGCCCAGATGCGGCGTGGCGACGAGGTTCGGGGCGCCGAACAGGGGGTTCTCGTTGGCGGGTTCGCTCGTGAACACGTCGAACCCGGCGCCACCCACCTGGCCGCTGTCGAGCGCGGCGCGGAGAGCCACCTCGTCCACAAGTCCGCCCCGGGCGCAGTTGATGATCAGCACGCCCTTCTTTGTCTTCGCGAGGGCCTCGGCCGAGAGGATGTTGCGCGTCTTGTCGGTGAGCGGCGTGTGCAGCGTGATCAGGTCGGCGCGGGCCAGAAGCTCGTCGAGCTCGACCTTCTCCACGCCCATCTCCATCGCCCGGTCGGGGGTCAGGAAGGGGTCGTAGGCGATGACCTTCATCTTCAGGCCCTGCGCCCGGTCGGCCACGATGGAGCCGATGTTGCCGGCACCGATCAGACCGAGGGTCTTGGCGTAGAGCTCGACCCCCATGAAGCGGTTCTTCTCCCACTTGCCCGCCTGGGTGGACGTGTCGGCGGCGGGGAGCTGGCGGGCGAGGGCGAACATCATCGCAACCGCGTGCTCGGCGGTGGTGATCGAGTTTCCGAAGGGGGTGTTCATCACCACGATGCCCTTGGCGGTGGCGGCGGGGATGTCGACGTTGTCGACCCCGATGCCCGCGCGACCGATCACCTTCAGCTTCGACGCGGCGGCGATCACGTCCTTGTCGGCCTTGGTGGCGGAGCGGACGGCAAGGCCGTCGTAGTCGCCGATGATCTTGAGGAGCTCGTCCTTGGAGAGGCCGGTCTTCACGTCGGCGTCGACGCCGCGCTCCTTGAAGATGTTCAGGGCGGCGGGGGAGAGTTTGTCGGCGATGAGCACGCGGGGCATGGGAAATCTCCGGGCGCGGGGCGTCGGCCGCTCGCGCCGTGAAAAGGGAAATGGGTGGTCGGCTTAGGCCGCGGTGACGGTGGCGTAGGCCCAGTCGAGCCAGGGGGTGAGGGCTTCGATGTCCGCGGTGTCCACCGTGGCGCCGCACCAGATGCGCAGGCCGGGCGGGGCGTCGCGGTAGCCGCCGATGTCGTAGGCGGCCCCCTCCTTTTCCAGCAGCGCGGCGAGCTTTTTGGCGATCTCCGCCTGGGCGTCGGCGGGCAGCGCCGTCACCCCCGGGGCCGCGAAGGCCAGGCACACGCTGGTGTTCGAGCGGGTGGCCTTGTCAGCGCACAGGAACCGCACCCAGGGCGTGCGATCCACCCACGCTTCCAGCGCTGAGAGGTTGGCGTCGGCGCGGGCCTGCATGGCGGTCAGGCCGCCGATGCGCTCACCCCAGGCCATGGAGTCGAGCACGTCCTCCACGCAGAGCATGGAGGGGGTGTTGATGGTGGCGCCTTCGAAGATGTCGGCGATCAGCTTGCCCGACTTGGTCATGCGGAAGAGCTTCGGCAGGGGCCAGGGCGGGCTGTAGCTCTCCAGCCGCTCCACCGCGCGGGGGCCGAGGATGAGCACCCCGTGCGCCGCTTCGCCCCCCAGCGCCTTTTGCCAGGAGAAGGTGGTCACATCGAGTTTCGACCAGTCGAGCGCCTGGGCGAAGGCGGCCGAGGTGGCGTCGCAGATGGTGATGCCGGTGCGGTCTGCTGAGATGAAGTCGGCGTTGGGCACGCGCACGCCGGAGGTGGTGCCGTTCCAGGTGAAGACGAGGTCGCACGCCGGATCGACCTTTGTCAGGTCCGGCAGCTCGCCGTAGGGCGCGAGGAGCACCTCGTGGTCGATCTTCAGCTGCTTGGCGACGTCGGTCGCCCAGTCCTTGCCGAAGCTCTCGAACGCCAGGAGCTGCACGGGGCGGGCGCCCAGCATCGACCACATGGCCATCTCGACGGCGCCGGTGTCCGACCCGGCGACGATGCCGATCAGATGGGTGTCGGGAACCTGCAGGAGGTTGCGGGTCGCCTCGATGGCGGCCTTCAACCGGCCTTTGCCGGGCTTGCCGCGGTGCGAGCGGCCGAGCACGGCGTCTTTCAGGGATTCGGGGGTCCAACCGGGCCGTTTGGCGCAGGGGCCGGAGGAGAACTCGGGCCGCTCAGGCTTGTGAGCGGGGCGCGCGAGCGAAGTCGCCGCGGGTGCGGTCGTGGTCGTCATAGCGATATTCCCATCCTTGCAGATGGACAGCACCCCGTTGGGAGGGTGTGGCCCGCGGGCGAAGAACTCCGTTTCGGCGCCCTGCGCAAGAGCCGAGATGCGATTGAACGAACCGCGCCCGTGCCGCGTTGAGCCCCCGTGAGTTTGAACGGGCTGTTCGACCGCCGTTCATGTGAGCCGCGTCAATCTGTCGCCAAGGGGCCGCGTTCCAGGCCCCCAACGCTTTCAAGGAGAAACACCGTGAAGAAGCTTTTCGCCACTCTCGCCGTGGCTGCCGCCACCGTCACCGGCATGGCCGCCGTCACCATCCCTACCGCCGCCGACGCGCAACCCCGCCATTGGGAAGGCCAGCGCTACTGGCACGGGCCGGCCCGCGGCGAGGGCTACCACACCTGGCGTCGCGGCTATTACGGCACCTACAACCGCTACCCGGCGCGCGTCTGCCGCGTCCGTGCGCACCGCACGGTGTGCTACTACCGCTAAGCCGCTTTCCGGTTTGAGCTGACGAAAAGGCCGGGGTTCACGCCCCGGCCTCTTCTGCATTCAGCCAGGCGCAAGGCGCAGGGTCGTCTCCATTATCGTCACGGCCTGCCCGGTCAGGATCGCCCGGTCACCGCTCAGTTCCACGCCCACGTCCCCGCCCCGCCCCGGAAAGGCTTGGTGGAAGCGCAGGCGCCCGCGCCCCAGCCGACCGGCGAAGACCGGGCCGAGGAGCGTGTGGGCCGAGCCCGTCACCGGGTCTTCCGCTATGCCGCTTCCGGGGCCGAAGAACCGGCTCACGCCATCATAGCCGCCGCCCGCGTCGCCCGGTGCCGCCACGATGATGTTGCCTGGCCCGCTCGAGGCTTCCGTGCCGATCTTCGCCAGGGCGCCGATGTCTGGGGTCAGGCCGCGCACGGTGGCCTCGTCCGCCACCAGCGCCAGAAGGTACTGGCCCGCCCACACTTCCAGGGGCTCGACGCCCAGGGCTGAGGCGAGGCCTTCGGGTGCCGGTACCCGCACCGGGGGATCGGCGGGGAAGTCCATCCGGTAGCCATCCGCGCCGCGGCTCACCCTGAACTCGCCGCGATAGCGCGTCTGGAAGATCAGCGTCTCTCCCGCAAATCCCAGCTCGGTGAACAGCACGTGGGCCGCCGCCAGGGTGGCGTGGCCGCAGAACGGCGCTTCGATGGCCGGCGTGAACCAGCGCAGGCCGAAGCGCGCTGGATCAGTGGGGTCGGCGACCAGATAGGCGGTCTCCGCCTGATTGTTCTCCTGCGCCAGCCGTTGCATCCACCCGTCAGACGGCCAGGCGCCGAAGGGGGCCACCACGCACGCCGGGTTGCCGGTGAAGGGCGCGGAGGCGAAGGAGTCGATGGTCCACTGTCGCAGGCTCATTTTGTCTCCAGGGTGACTTCGGGCCAGCGCGCATGCGCCGAGCCTGTGGTGCGCGTGAAGGCCTCGGCGCGGAAAGGCCGGTCGGGGTTGGGCCGCAGGCGCAGGGCGAACAGGTCTTCAAGGCCGAAGGGGGCCGCGACGCTGATGCCATCGTCCGCCTCCAGCCGCACGCCCACGGCGAAGGCTGTGCAGACGAAACGGGCCAGCGCGGCATCGGTGTTCGGCAGGGGGGCGCATGGCTCGCCGAATTTGGCCTCGAACCACAGGTGGACCCGGGCCTGGTTGCGCACCTCGATCATGGTGTCGAGCGGGGGCGGAGCGGTGGTCGCGGCGCGGCGGATGAAGCGGTCCTCCGCCTCCCAGCTCATGTCCGGGTCGAAGTAGCAGAGGTCATAGTCCTTGATGCCGTAGTCAGGATCACGGCCCGTCATGGAGTTCCACACCGTCTGGTAGACGCCGCCGGAGACCAGCCGCCAGTCGGGCAGGTTCAGGTCGCGGGCGATCCGCAGCGCCTGCATCACGCGCGGGCTGTCGCGCAGGATGGCGACGAGGCGGGCTTCGTCTGTCATCGGCTCACGCCCGACCTTGCGGGACTTGCGAGCCGAGGTGCAGGCGCTCGCGGCCGCCGGGACGCATGGGCCAGCCGTGGTCCACCGGGCCGTGCCCGGCACCGAAGTGGGGTGCGCGTTTGATCGCCTCGATCAGGTAGTCCCGCGCCCGGCCGACGCTGCGCTCCAGCCCCAACCCTTGCGCCAGGCTGGTGGCGATGCCACTGGCGAGGGTGCAGCCCGTGCCGTGGGTGTTGCGCGACACGATACGCCCGCTCTCGAACCGAACGGTGGAGCCCGGCGTGATCAGGAGGTCGACCACCCGGTCCCCCTCGATGTGCCCGCCCTTCATGAGCACCGCCTGCGCGCCCATCGCCAGGAGGGCGGCGCCGGCGCGCGTCTGCCCCGCCTCGTCGGTGACGGCGATGCCGGTGAGCGCCTCGGCCTCCGGGGCGTTGGGCGTGAGGAGGGTGGCGAGGGGGATCAGAAGGCGCTTCACCGCCTGCACCGCATCGTGCGGCAGCAGCGACTGCCCGCCCTTGGCCACCATCACGGGGTCGATCACCGCGGGCAGCCGGGCGCGGGTGAGGAGAGCGGCCACGCGCTCCACCATCGCCGCATCGCCCAGCATCCCCGTCTTGATGGCATCGGCGCTGATGTCGTCGAGCACGGCGCGGGCCTGCGCCTCCACAAGGTCGGGAGACAGGTGATGCACCGCCTGCACACCCAGGGTGTTCTGCACGGTGATCGCCGTGATCGCGGTGGCCGCATAGCCGCCCAGCGCGGTCACCGTCTTGATGTCGGCCTGCACGCCTGCGCCGCCGCCGGAGTCCGAGCCCGCCAGGATCAGCACGCGGCCGAGGTGTTCCTGCCCTAGGTCTTCACGCATGGCTGCGGCTTAGCCCAGCGCCGACCACACGGCGAGCGCCTGCGCCGTCTCGCGCACGTCGTGCACCCGCACCGCAGCGGCGCCGTGGGCCGCGGCCCACAGGGCGAAGGCCAGGGAGCCGCCCAGCCGGTCGTCTGGCGAGACGGCGGTTGGGTCGAGGCTGAGGATGCTGCGCTTGCGACTGGCCCCCACCAGCAGGGGATAGCCGTGGCTCGCCAGCCGCGGCAGGGCGCGCATGAGGCTGAGGTTGTGTTCCAGCGTCTTGCCGAAGCCGATGCCGGGGTCGAGCACGACGGCCTCGCTGCGGACGCCCGCCTTAAGGGCCGCCTGTGCGCGGGCGAGGAGGAAGCTCTCCACCTCTGCCACCACGTCGTCATAGGCGGGGGCCGCCTGCATGGTGCGGGGCTCTCCCTGCATGTGCATCAGCACCACGCCGCAGCGGAGGTCTGCGGCTGTGTCCGGCGCTTCGGCCGCGCGCAGGGCGTTGACGTCGTTCCAGATGGCCGCCCCAGCGGCGATCGCCGCCCGCGCCACTTCGGGCTTGGTGGTGTCGATGGAGAGGGGGAGCTCCAGCCCCGCCTTGCGCAGGCCGGCGATGACCGGGATCACCCGGGCGCATTCCTCCTCCGCCGACACGGGGGCGGCGCCGGGGCGGGTGGACTCGCCGCCGATGTCCAGCACGTGAGCTCCCGCCCGGGCGAGGGCGAGCCCGTGGGCGACGGCCGCCTCCACGCCCGCATGCCGCCCGCCGTCGGAGAAGCTGTCGGGGGTGGCGTTCACCACCCCCCAGATGCGGACGTTCAGGGGCGCGCCCGCCGCTGCGATCAGGCCGGCATGGGCGAGGCGTCGCCCGAGACTTCCGCTGCGGGCGCGGGCAGCGCCTTGGGCGGGTGGGTCAGGGGCACGGCGCCGGGCATGGTCAGGCCGGGCCCGCCGGGCAGTTCGCGCACGGGCGGGATGCCTTGGATCACCTTGATGATCTCGTCGCCCGAGAGCGTCTCGTACTCGAGCAGCATCTTGGCGACCGTGTGCAGGTCGTCGATGCGGGTGGTGAGGATCAGCTTGGCATCCTCATAGCCGGTCTGCACCAGGCGGCGGATCTCGGAGTCGATCTTCTTGGCCGTCTCCTCCGACACCTGAGTGTTGCGCTGCATCGACATGCCCATGAACACGTCTTCGTTGTTGTCGCCGTAGGCCACCATGCCGAGCTCTTCGGAGTAGCCCCAGCGGGTGACCATCATCTTGGCCAGCCGCGTCGCGCCCTCGATGTCGGAGGAGGCACCCGAGGTGATGTTCTCCTTGCCGAAGATGATCTCCTCGGCCACCCGCCCCGCCATCATGATCGCCAGCCGCGAGGTCATCTGCTGGTACTTCATGGAGTAGCGGTCGCCTTCCGGCAGCTGCATCACCATGCCCAACGCGCGACCGCGCGGAATGATCGTCGCCTTGTGGACGGGGTCGGTGGAGGGCACCGACAGGGCCACGAGCGCGTGGCCGCCCTCGTGGTAAGCAGTCAGCGCCTTCTCGTCGTCGGTCATGGCCATCGACTTGCGCTCGGCGCCCATCATGACCTTGTCCTTCGACTGCTCGAAGTCGTGCTGGCTCACCATCTTGCGGTTGCGGCGCGCCGCCGAGAGCGCGGCCTCGTTGATGAGGTTGGCGAGGTCGGCGCCCGAGAAGCCGGGGGTGCCCCGGGCGATGGTCTTCACGTCCACGTCGGCGGCCAGGGGCACATTGCGCATGTGCACGCGCAGGATCTTCTCCCGGCCCGTCACGTCCGGGTTGGGCACGGTCACCTGCCGGTCGAAGCGGCCGGGGCGCAGGAGCGCGGGGTCCAGCACGTCCGGCCGGTTGGTGGCGGCCACGAGGATGATGCCCTCGTTGGCCTCGAACCCGTCCATCTCCACGAGAAGCTGGTTCAGGGTCTGCTCGCGTTCGTCGTTGCCGCCGCCCATGCCGGCGCCGCGATGACGGCCGACGGCGTCGATCTCGTCGATGAAGATGATGCAGGGGGCGTTCTTCTTCGCCTGCTCGAACATGTCGCGCACCCTGGATGCGCCCACGCCCACGAACATCTCCACGAAGTCGGAGCCCGAGATGGTGAAGAACGGCACGCCCGCCTCACCCGCCACGGCCCGCGCCAGCAGCGTCTTGCCGGTGCCGGGGGGGCCGACGAGAAGCGCGCCCTTGGGGATCTTGCCGCCCAGCTTCTGGAACTTGCCGGGGTCTTTCAGGAAGTCGACGATCTCCTGCAGCTCGTCCTTGGCTTCGTCCACGCCCGCCACGTCTTCGAAGGTGACGCGGTTCTTGTTTTCGGTGAGGAGCTTGGCCTTCGACTTGCCGAAGCCCATCGCGCCCCGCCCGGCGCCCTGCATCTGGCGCATCATGAAGAACCAGATGCCCACGAAGATCGCGATCGGCAGGAGCGTGCCCAGAAGGCTCAGCCACACCGACTGCTGGGCCGACTGAACCTGGATGTTCACCTGGTGCGCCTCCATGCGCTTCAGGAGATCCTCGGTGGTGCCGGGTGTGATGACGCTGAACTTCTTGCCGCCGCCGTCGATGGCCTGGACGGACTCGCCTTTGATGATGGCGGTCTTCACCTCGTTGGCGTCCACCTTGGCGAGCAGCTGGGAGTAGCTGATCTCCGCGGCGTTCTGCGCCTTGGACCCCTGCGGGTTCGTCACGTTGTAGACCAGGAACAGCAGCACCGCTGCCAGCAGGCCCCAGATGGCGAGATTCTTCAGGTTCATCGTCGATCCGCTCTTGCGACAGGCGCTCTTGGTTTCATGACCCAGCGTCCGTCCTGATTGCGAAGATAAGATGGCATCGTGGCAAGCGCTATGTGCGCCAGCGTTACGATTGCGTCAGGCGGAGCGCGGCGCGGGCCCCGGGTCGGCGTCCGGCGTGTTGGCGGCCAGTTCGTCCAGCCAGGCGGCCGGGCTCGCATCCGACGGCATTCGCCAGTCGCCACGGGGAGAGAGCGACCCGCCAGAGCTGATCTTGGGGCCGTTGGGCAGGGCCGAGCGCTTGAACTGGTTGGCGAAGAACCGCTTCAGGAACAGCGCCAGCCAGCTCTTGATCTCCGGCAGGTCATAGCCGCGGCGGTCGCCTGCGGGGATGTCGGCGGGCCAGGCCCCGTGGGCTGAGTCGCTCCACGCATTCCACGACAGGTAGGCGATCTTCGATGGGGCCATGCCGAAGCGCGTCAGGTGGAAGAGGTTGAAGTCCTGCAACGGGTAGGGGCCGACCACGGCTTGCGTCGACTGCGGCCCGGCGCCCGCCTCGTCCTGCGGCACGAGTTCGGGGCTGATCTCGCTGGCGAGCACGCCAAGCAGGATCTCCGCCGTCTCCGGCCCGAACTCGCCCGAGTTGGCGGCGAAGCGGATCAGGTGCTGGATCAGTGTTTTCGAGACCGAGCCGTTGGGGTTGTAGTGGCTCATGTGGTCGCCCACGCCGTAGGTGCACCAGCCGAGCCCCAGCTCCGACAGGTCGCCGGTGCCGACCACCAGCGCGGCCTTCTGATTGGCGAGGCGGAACAGGTAGTCGGTGCGCAGCCCCGCCTGCACGTTCTCGAACGTGACGTCGTAGACCTTCTCGCCCTTGGAGAACGGGTGGTCCATGTCGGCGAGCATCTGACGGGCGGCGGGGCGGATGTCGATTTCGGCGGCGGTGACCCCAAGGGATCGCATCAGCCCCCAGGCATGGCCCTTGGTGCCGTCGGAGGTGGCGAAGCCGGGGAGCGTGTAGGCGAAGATGTTGGCGCGGGGCAGGTTCAGCTGCTCCATCGCCCGCACGCAGACGATCAGGGCCTCGGTGGAGTCGAGCCCGCCGGAGACGCCGATCACCAGCCGCTGCATGCCGGTGGAGCGCAGCCGCTCCACCAGCCCCTGCACCTGGATGTTCCACGCCTCGTAACAGGTCTCGCGCAGGGCGCGCTCGTCGGCCGGCACGTAGGGGAAGCGGGGAACGGCGCGTTGCAGGGCGAGGTCGCCAGCGGGGGGCTCGAAGTCGAAGCTCACAGTGCGGAAGGGCGGGTTGGCCGCGGCGGTCGTGCCTACGCCGTCGCCGAAGCTGCCGGTGCGGATGCGTTCGGCGCGCAGGCGCTCCACGTCCACGTCGGCGGTGATCATCTCGCTCTGGATCGGGAATCGCTGGGTCTCGGCGAGCTTCTCGCCCATCTCGAACACGGCGGCGTGGCCGTCCCACGCGAGGTCGGTCGTGCTCTCACCAGGGCCTGAGGCGGAGAAGACGTAGGCCGCGATGCAGCGGGACGACTGGGCGCCGAACAGAAGACGGCGCGTGTCCGCCTTGCCTAGGGTGATGTTCGAGGCGCTGACGTTGAGAAGCACTTCCGCCCCCGCCAGGGCCGCCTTGCCGGAGGGGGGTTCGGGCGTCCACCCGTCCTCGCATATCTCCACATGGGCGGTGAAGGGCGCCGGGCCCGCCGCCTTGAACAGGAGATCGACGCCGAAGGGCGCGGTGTGGCCCGCCACCTCGATCTCGCGCCCCACCACGCCCGCGCCAGAGGCGAACCAGCGCCGTTCATAGAACTCGCGATAGCTCGGCAGGTAGGTTTTTGGCGTGACGCCGAGGAGCCGTCCGGCGTGAAAGGTCGCGGCACAGTTGAACAGGCGCCCCTCCACCGCGATGGGGAGGCCGACGACGAACATCGGCCGCATGCGCTTCGAGGCGTCGATCAGGGCAGCGAGCTCGGTCTGCACCCGGTGCAGAAGCACCGATTGCTGCAGGAGGTCGTCGATGGCGTAGCCGCTCAGCCCCAGCTCGGGGAAGATGCAGACCCCCACGCCCGCGTCGTGCGCCCGGTGCATCAGCTCCAGCGTCTGAGCGGCGTTGAAGCCCACGTCCGCGGGGCGCACCCGGGGCGTGCAGGCGGCCACCCGCACGAAACCGTGGGCGTAGGGATTGGCGAAGGAGGGGGCTTTGGCCATGCGGCTCAGCTTATAGCGGCCACATGGTCTTCAAGGGAATCGATGGCCAGGACGATGTGATAAAATGACGAGGCCGGGGCGGGTTCTTCGGTGAACCGACCGTCCGCGCTCAACTTGTCCCGCCAGGCACCCTTCAGGGGGGCGTCGAGATAAAGCTGCAGGCCGCGCACCGCTGAGGCGGCGTCGGCTTCGAAGCGGGCGCGATCCACCGGCGTGTCGGCCAGTTCGGCGAAGATCAGGGCGGCCTTCAGGCGCTCGGTCTGCGGCCACAGGCGTGCGGTCGGTCGGACGGGCTTCAGCCGGGTGTCCATCTCGTCGTAGGCGACGCCGCGCGCGTCCACCCCGTGGTCGGCGCCGATCAGGTACAGGCGACGCGCCTTGGCGATGGCGTCAGCCCGGCCTCGCGACCGACCCCAGCGGGCCAGGAGCCACGACCACTCGAACTGGTGACCGGGCTCGACCACCTCGCCCGCCGCCCCGGGAGCGGGGTTCCAGTCCGCGTCGAAGAACTCGCGCAGGAAGCCGCCTTCCGCGTCGATGAAGTGGTTCAGGGCCAGGTCGGCGATCTCGTCGGCCAGGGCCGTCCAGGGGGCGGGATCGGGGTCCAGCGCCTCCCAGGCCAGCGCCGCCTCGAAGGTATGCATGTGCGGGTTGGACTGGAACTCGTGCTCACCCGCCTCGCGGAACCCGCCTGCCTTGGCACGCAGGTGCGAGCCGACGGCGCGGCGCAGGGTGTGGGCCTTGTCCACGAGGTCGGCGGGCTTCCCCAGGGCCGCATAGGCCTGCGACAGGGCGAAGAGGGCGAAGGCCTGGTTGTAGAGCGTCACCGTCTCGTCGGTGGGCGCCCCGTCGGCATCGACGGTGGAGCGCATCAGCCCGTCGGGCCGCAGGTAGTGGGCGTAGAGATAGTCCAGCCCCTGCCGCACACCGGCCTCGCCCGGTCCGGGGCGGCCGCGGATCAGGGCGTCGGCGTAGACGAAGGTCTGGCGCGCCTGCACCCGCGCCCTCCGCTCGCCTGCGGGCGACGACCCGTCCATCGCCAGAAGCTCGTGGAAGCCGCCCTTGTCGTGATCGGCACCATTGCTCCACCACACGGGCAGGGCGTCGTCGGTCAGCCACCGCGTCAGCTGGCCCGAAAGGCGCTGGAGTTCGCTGGGAGGCTTGGTTTCGGGCTTGGCCTCGCCCCACGGATGCGCGCCCGCCGCCTTGTGGATGCGGCGCATGCCATCGGCCATGCTCAGCGGCATGACGAGGAGCATCCCCTCGTTCTCCACCACGAGCACGTCGGAGAGGCCCGCCACGACCACGCGGCGGTCGGTCGCCCAGATCATGGAGCCTGTGGTGTCGATCGCCAGCACCTCGCCCTGCGTGCGGTTCTGCGCCGCGTCGTGGGGGCCCAGAGCGTGCAGGGCCTCCCAGCCGCCCACGTCGGTCCAGCTCGTGGTCATGGGCACGACGGCGGCGTGGGCGGTCTTCTCCATCACCGCGTAGTCGATGGAGTCTTCCGGCGAGGCGGCGAAGGCCTCCGGGTCGAGCAGCAGCACGTCGCCGTCACGCTTGCCGTTGGCGATGGCGAGGTCGGTCTGCTTCAGGATCTCGGGCGAATAGGCCGCCAGTTCCTGCAGGAGGAGGTCGGCCGAGCCGAGGAAGATGCCCGCGTTCCAGCTGTAGGAGCCATCGGCGACATAGCCTTCCGCCGTGGCGCGATCCGGTTTCTCCACGAAGCGCTCGACGCTGAACACGGCGGCCCCCTCCGAAAGCGGTGCCCCCTGCTTGATGTAGCCATAGCCGATCTCGGGCGAGGTGGGGGTCACGCCCAGAGTGACGATGCGCGTGGCGGCGGCCGGGGCGGCGACGGCCAAGACGGCGCGGAAGCCCTCGGGGTCGGGCATCACGTGGTCGGCGGGCAGGAGCAGCATCAGCGCCCCCGGAAACCGCTCCGACACCAGCCGCGCGGCCGCTGCGGCGACAGGGGCGGTGGAGCGTCCCACGGGCTCGACCACCAGCACCGCGGGCGTTACGCCCACGGCGTTCATCTGACGCTCGATCTCGCCGGCGTGCTTGGCGCTGCACACCACGATGGGGGCGGTGAAGGTGAGGCCGGCAGCCTCGCCTGAGCCGCGCAGGGCCGTCTCCTGCAACAGGGTGAGGTCGCTGGAGAGCGGATGCAGCTGCTTGGGGCGGCTGGCGGTGGACAGGGGCCACAGGCGCGTTCCGGCCCCGCCGCACATGATCACCGGGGTGATCACGGCCGTCGCCAGGCCCTCGGTTCCCACCGCCATTTAACACTCCAGCCCAACCTGCGGGCTGTGTAGCCGCGCCCATCAGCCCGCACAACGAAGCCAGTGGGCTTCCGGCTCCCGCTTATCGAGGCGTTAACTGCGATCACCGCCAGTGTGGGTGGCCATGTTCGCCGCCGCGCGCCCTGCCGCTCTCCCCGCCAACGCCGCCCCTGAGCCGAGCCGCGCCGTGTTCCTGCCCTATGCCCGCCAGCTCATCGAAGCCGACGACATCGCGGCGGTGACGTCGGCGCTCGGATCCGAACTCCTGGCGCAGGGGCCGCGGGTGGCGGCTTTCGAGGCCGCGGTGGCAGGCGTAGTGGGTGCCGCTCACGGTGTCGCTTGCTCCAGCGGCACGACTGCGCTGCAGCTGGCTCTCATGGCGCTCGGCGTCGGCGAGGGCGACCGGGTGATCGCCCCCAGCCTCACCTTCCTGTCCACCGCCACCGCCGCGCGCCTGTGCGGGGCCGAGGTGGTGTTCGCCGACGTGGACGCTGCCACCGGCCTGATCACCGCCGCCACCCTGGCTGCCGCCCTCGAGCGCGCCGATGGCCGAGTGAAGTGCGCGGTTCCCGTGCATCTGGGCGGGCGCATTGCCGACATGCCCGCCCTCGCTGCCTTCGCCGGAGACGCCGGGGTCGCCCTGATCGAGGACGGGGCCCATGCGCTCGGCTCCTCCGACGCCGCTGCCGGCGCGGCCGGAGCGTGCCGGTTCTCGGCCGCCACCACCTTCTCGTTCCATCCCGTGAAGACCATCGCCTGCGGGGAGGGCGGCATGGTCACCACCGCCGACCCGGCGCTGGCCGCCCGCATGGCCCGCCTGCGCAACCACGGGGTGACCCGCGACGCCGGGCTCATGCTCGACCCCGCCCTCTCGCTGGACGGGGCGGGGGAGGCGAACCCCTGGTCCTACGAACAGCTGGAGCTCGGCCTCAACGCCCGGATGACCGATCTGGAGGCCGCGCTGGGCCTGAGCCAGATCGCTAAGCTCGACCGGTTCGCCGCGCGCCGCCGGGCTCTGTCGGCCGCCTACGACCGGCTGCTGGCCCCCTTGGCCCCCCTCGTGACGCCGGTGGCGACGCCCGAGGGCCAGACGCTCTGTCCGCACCTCTATCAGGTGCTGATCGCCTTCGAGGCCGCGGGCCTCTCCCGCGCGACGCTGATGCGGCGCCTGCAGGCGCAGGGCATCGGCACGCAGGTCCACTACATCCCGGTGCATCGCCAGCCGTATTTCGTGGCCCGCTACGGTGCCCAGTCGCTGCCGGGAGCCGACGCCTTCTACGCGCGCACCCTGTCCCTGCCCCTGTTCCCGGGCATGGACGACGCCGACCCGGCGCGGGTCGTGTCCGCCCTGATCGGCGCCCTAGGCGGCTGAGCCGGTCGGCGCTGAGCCTTCCAAACCGCAGGCGAAGGCAATCTCGGCGCGGAGTTCCGGCATGCCGAAGCCGGTCTCCGACGAGGTGACGGCCACCCGCGGGAAGGCGGCGGGACGCTTCTTGATGCCCTCGAGGGTGGCGGCGGCCACGTCTTCCACGGCGGCCATGCTGCGCAGCTTGTCGGCCTTGGTGAGCACGATCTGATAGCTGACGGCGGCGGTATCGAGGGCGTCCATAGCCTCCCCGTCCACCGGCTTCAGCCCGTGGCGGGCGTCGATCAGCAGGAACGCCCGCTTCAGGTTGCGCCGTCCCCGCAGGTAGGCGCGGCCGAGGTTCTGGAACTTGGCGGTCGACTGCTTGTCCACTCGCGCGAAGCCATAGCCCGGCAGGTCGACGAGGCGCAGGCGGGTGTCGAGCAGGAACAGGTTCACCTCCCGCGTGCGGCCGGGCGCGTTGGAGGCGCGGGCCAGGTGGTGGCGACCGGTCAGGCCGTTGATCAGGCTCGACTTGCCCACGTTGGAGCGACCGGCGAAGGCCACCTCCGGCAAGTCGTCCGGCGGCAGCTGCGGCACGGCCACGGCACCCATAAGGAAGGTGCATTCCCGGGCGAACAGCACGCGCGCGGCCTCGATCTGCTCGGCGTCGAACACCGAGGACGGGTCGAAGACCGACGGCGCGTCGGCCTCCTCCTCGCCGGGGGTGGGAGCGTCGGTCAGGCGGGTTTGGCCGTCTGCAGGCCCCGTACACGCGCGATCAGGTCGTCCACCGGGTTGGGCGTCTTGTGGCGGTGCATGATGATGTACTGCTGCACGATCGAAAGCGTGGTCGACCACACCCAGTAGATCAGAAGCCCCGAGGCGAAGTGGGCCATGAAGAACGCGAACACAATCGGCATCAGCTGGAAGATCATCTTCTGCGTCGGGTCGGTGGTCGCCTGCGGGCTCATGGACGTGGAGAGCCAGGTGGCGAAGCCGTAGAGGATCGCCAGGACCCCGATATGCAGCGGCCCGTCGAGGAAGGCCCCGATGGCGGGCGCCGTGGCCGGGTTCCACGGGATCAGCCCGAACAGGTTGGCCCAGCTCGAAGGGTCTGGCGCCGACAGATCCTTGATGTAGCCGAAGGGCGCGTGGCGCAGCTCCAGCGAGACGGTGAACACCTTGGACAGCGCCAGGAAGATCGGGATCGGCACCAGCGCCGGCACGCAGCCGGCGAGCGGGTTGAGCTTGCGCTCCTTGTAGAGAGCCATCGTCTCCTGCTGCACCTTGGCGGGATCGTCGGGGTGCTTCTTCTTCAGCGCCTCGATTTCGGGCTGCAGCTTGCGCATCTCGGCCGCCGCGGCGAACGACTTGTTGTAGAGCGGGAAGGTCATGATCACCCGCACCAGCGTCAGCATCAGGATGGCGATGCCGATGGAGCCGACCCAGCCGTTGAACAGCATCAACAGCCAGAAGATCGGCTTGGTCAGGAACCACAGCATCCCCCAGTCCACCGCGTAGACGAACCGCGGCAGGTCGAGCTCGCGCTGGTACTTCTCCAGCACCGACACGCGCTTCACGCCTGCGAACAGCCGCGTGGTGTGGCTGGCCTGGCCGCCGGCCACCACCGTCTGGGGGGCGCCGACGAAGTTGGCCTCGTAGACGGTGACGTCATTCACCGGGCTGGCGCGATAGGTCACGTGCGCCTTGTCGCCCGGGGCGAACAGGAAGGCCGAGAGCCAGTACTTGTCGGTGAGGCCGGCCCAGCCGCCGGTGGTGTCGCCCTCGCGGACGCCCTTGTCCTTCATGTCCTTGAAGTTGCGCTGGACCTCCTTGCCGTCCCACGCGCCGGTGGCGCCCTCGAAGGCGTTCAGCGTGGGGGCGGGGGCTTCCTGCCGCTGCACCGAGCCGTAGGGCGCGAGCTGCACCGGGCCGGGGCCGCGGTTGGCCACGGTGTCGATCACGGTGAACAGGTACTGGTCGTCGACGCTGATGGCGCGGGTGAAGCGCAGGCCCTGGCCGTTGTCCCACACGAGGGAGATGGGGTGGGTGGGGCTCAAGGCGCCGCCGTCGGTCTGCGTCCACAGGGTCTTGGCGTCGGGCAGGGGGCCGTTGGTCTTACCGGTCCAGCCGAAGTCGGCGAAATAGGCCTGCTTGGCGCCTTCGGGGCGGAACAGCTCCACCGGGGGAGACTTCGGATCGACCGTCTCGCGGTAGCTCTTGAAGAAGAGGTCGTCGATCCGGCCGCCCTTCAGCGCGAGTGAGCCGGTGAGCTGGGGGGTGTCGATCGCCGTGCGGGGCGACTGCGCCATCGCCTGCGGGCGACTGAGCAGCACGGGCGATCCCGGGGGCGCGGCCAGGGGCGTGGTGGCCACCATCTGTGCATGGGCGGCTGCGACCTTGGCGGCGGCCTGCCTGCGCTCCTCCGCCGGGCGCAGGAACGCGATCTGGTACACCAGCATGATGGCGAGCGCGGCGGCCACGAAGGCGATCGTGTTGCGCGTGTTATTCGGTTCCATACGGGGAGGCTGGACCTTGAGAGCTGGCTATCGGGCCGGGACGCGGGCGCCGTCGCGCGCCTTGGGGCGCTGGGAGGTCTTGGGAGACCGGGGTGGACGAGCGGGGTCTCCACCGCTTTTGAGGCTTATCAGCGCGCTTTTCACGTCGTCAACCAGCCGTTCCCACGGGCGGTCCGGTGTTCCGGCCCGCGCGACGAACACGTAGTCGCGACCGGGCTCGCCATGAAGGGGCAGAAGGGCCCGCGCCGTCTCGCGCAGTCGGCGCTTGGCGCGGTTGCGAACCACCGCCCCGCCGATCTTCTTGGTGGCGGTAAAGCCGACGCCGATGTCGGAAACGCCGTCCCGCGGACGGGCCTGGATCATCACAGCGCCCCGGGCCGAGCTGAGCCCCTGCGCCACAAACAGAAACTCCGCCCGCTTCTTCAGCCGGCGGAGCTTTGCAGATGCGATCACCGGCTGGGCGGCCTCCGACTGGGGAGGCGCATCCACGGTCAAGAGACGGCCTGTTAGGCGGTCAGCTTCTTGCGGCCCTGGGCGCGACGACGGGCCACGATCTTCTGGCCGTTCTTGGTGGCCATGCGGGAACGGAAGCCGTGGCGGCGCTTGCGCACCAAACGGCTCGGCTGATACGTGCGCTTCAAGGGGTGGCTCCGACGCGTCTGTTCGCGAGGTCGAGAAAGGCTCGAGGTCTCGTTCAAATGAGGGCGCGTGGTTAGGGCTGAACCTCCCGACTGTCAACCGCCGCCGCCGCTTATCGAGCGGGAGACGCGGCCGCAGAAGGCCGATCTGCGCCTGCGGATAGGGCTGGGCGTGGCGCTGGCCGCGGTGCTGATCGCCCTTCTGGCCGCCGCCTTCTGGCACGGGCTCACCCTGGACGACCTGCGCGACCGGCGCGAGGCCCTGACCGCCTACATCCACGCCCACCCGGTGCTGAGCGTGGAGGTCTACATGGTCGCCTACTTCCTGGTGGTCAGCCTGTCATTGCCGGGGGCGCTGATCATGAGCCTCTCGGGGGGCTATCTCTTCGGCGTGGTCGAGGGCACGGCGGCGGCCGTCACGGGGGCGAGCCTGGGGGCCACGGCCATGTACGGCGTGGCGCGCTGGCTGATGGGGCACTCCCTGCGCGACCGGCTGGCGGGCAGCGGCGGCCTCGGCGCCCGGCTGGAGGCGGGGGTGCGCCGCAACGCTTTCCTGGCCCTCCTGAGCCTGCGGCTGATCCCCGGCATGCCCTTCGCGCTCGTGAACGTGGCGGCCGCGGCGGTGCGGATTCCCTTTCTGACCTACGTGGGCGCGACGGTCGCGGGCATCGCTCCCTCGACCCTGGTCTACGTCTGGATCGGCCACGAGCTGACCAGCGTGCTCAGCCGCAACGGCTCGCTCAAGCTGTCCAAGGTGATCCAGCCGCAGGTCTTCCTGCCGCTCGTCGCCCTCTTCCTGCTCGCCGCCACTCCGTTGGCCTGGAAGGCCTGGAAGGCGCGCAAGAGCCGCCTCGCGCCCTCCGCCACAGAGGCTTAAGGCTGGTGGCCGGACGGGAAGCACGGGAGGGGCAGCTGGATCGCGGGGCCCATGACGGCGGACAGGCTGTCGCCCGCGCGCCGGAGCGGGGCTGGATGCGCCGGTTCAGCTGGCCCGGTGGCCTCTCCGCGCGCCTGCTGCTGCTCACGGCCCTGTTCGTCATGGCGGGCACGCTCCTGATCCTCGGCCCCTCCGTGGCGGCCTATGAGGAGGGCTGGCTGACTGACCGCGTGCGCCTGGCCGAAGTGGCGTCGCTGGCGGTGGAGGCGGCCCCGGCGGGGGCGGTTTCCGAGAAGGTCACCAACCAGCTCCTCGCAGGGGCCGGGGTGATCTCCGTCTCGATCCAGAGCGATGGGGTGCGCCGCCTGCTCCTGGCAGCTCCCCGCCTGTCGCGCACGCCGCTTCTGGTGGACCTGCGCGACCGCAACGCCTTCGACCGCATGGCCGCCGTGGTCCGCACCCTCGGCTGGGGCGCGCCCGAGACCCTGCGGGTGGTGGCCCGGCCGCAGTTCCGCTCGGGCGACTTCGTGGAGATAGTGGTGCCCGAGGCCCCGCTCCGCCGCGACGTGGGGGCCTACCTCGGCCGCCAGATGCTGACGGCGGTGTTCGTGTCGCTGGTGGCGGGGGTGCTGGTCTATCTGGCGCTGAACAGCTTTCTCGTGCGGCCCATGCAGCGGATCACCAAGGCGATGGAGCGGTTCCGCGCCCGCCCGGAAGACCCCGCCGCCCGCCTGACCCTCTCCCACCGCCGCGACGAGATCGGCCGGGCGGAGGAGGAGCTACACCGCATGCAGGAAGACCTCGTGGCCGCCCTGCAGTCCCGCGCCCGCCTCGCGGCGCTGGGCGAGGCGGTGGCCAAGATCAACCACGACCTGCGCAACATGCTCACCTCCGCCCGGCTGGCGTCGGACCGGCTGGCGAGTTCCCCCGATCCCAAGGTGGCGCAGGCCCTGCCGAGGCTGGAACGGGCGCTGGACCGCGCCGCCAAGCTCACCGAGAACGTCCTCGCCTACGGCCGGTCGGAGGAGCCTGCGCCGATACGACTGCCCCTTTCGGTCGCAGCGGCGGCCCGGGCCGCGGCGGAGGATGCGGGGCTCAGCCACGAGACCGTGACGCTGGAGGTGGACGATCCCGCCTCCGCCGAGGCCTTCGCCGATGCCGACCAGTTGCACCGCATCCTCGTGAATCTGTTCCGCAACGCCCGTCAGGCCATCGAGCAGGCGGGTCGCGAGCGGGGCATCGTGCGGGTCGTGGCCTCGCACGCCGCGGGCCTGGCGGTGATCCGCATCGCCGACGATGGCCCGGGCCTGCCCGCGCGGGTGCGCGACCGGCTGTTCCAGCCGTTCTCCAGCTCCGCCACGCCGGACGGATCGGGCCTCGGTCTCGCCATCGCCCGCGAACTCGCCCGCGCCCACGGCGGCGACCTCGAACTCGACCGGTCCGACCCTGGGGGCACCGAATTCCGGCTGACGATCCCGGACTGAGGGAGCGATGAGCGGAATTGGTGGGACGCTCAGTACCCGCGGGCCACGCCGTCGCGGCGGGGGTCGGCGCCGCCTTCGAGGTGGGTGGGGCGTTTGACGATGCCGTGCAGGCCGGAGTCCTCGCCGCGGTCGGCCGCCACGGGCAGGCCCTTGGCCTTGAGGTAGGCGACGATCGCCGGATCGAACTTCGTCTCCATCGAAACGGTGGCACCCCGGGCGACGAGGTTGGGCAGGGCGGTGGCTTCCTGCATGGGCAGCTTCCAGTCGATCAGCCCCACCAGCGCCTTGGCCACATAGGCCACGATGGAGTTCCCGCCGGGCGACCCCAGCGCCGCATAGAACCGCCCCTTGGAGTCCAGCACGATCACGGGGCTCATGGATGAGCGCGGCCGCTTGCCGGGGGCCACGGCGTTGGCGGCGGGGCTGCCGTCGGTGTTGTTCGGGGTGAAGCTGAAGTCTGTCAGCTGGTTGTTCAGGAAAAAGCCGTCGACCATGCGGCCGTTGCCGAAGATGCTCTCCACAGTGGTCGTCATGGATGCCACGTTGCCGAAGCGGTCGACGATGGCGAAGTCTGTGGTGCCTCCAGGCTCGGCGGTGTGGTCGGCGGCCAGGGCAGGCGGGGCGCCGCGGGGCGAGCCTGCCCGGGGCGCGCCGGGGGCGGGGGGCTGGGCGATCAGCCTGGCCCGGGCGTCGAGGTAGGACGCTTCCAGCATCCCCTCCACCGGCACGGTGGTGAAGCCGGGGTCGCCCACGTAGCGGTCGCGGTCGGCATAGGCGAGGCGGCTGGCTTGCGCGAACAGGTACCAGGCCTGCGGGTCCGTCGGTCCGCGCGAGGCGATGTCGGTGCGCTCCAGAAGGCCGAGGATCTCCAGCACGCCAACCCCGCCCGCGGGCGGGGGCGGGGCGCAGACGGTGTAGGCGCGATAGGGGCGGCACAGGGCCTCGCGCTGCAGGGGCTTGTAGGCGGCGAGGTCGGCCATCGTCAGCGTGCTGGGGTTGGCCCCCTCGTGCACCTTGGCGACGATCCGCTCGGCCACGGGGCCCTGCAGGAGACCGGCCACGCCACGCTCGGCGATCCCGTGGACGGTGGCGGCGTAGGCCGGGTTCTTCAGCGTCTCGCCCTTGGCGTAGGGGGCCCCTGCGGCGTTGGTGAAATAGGCCTTCGAGTCAGGCGTCTTGGTCTGCGGGTAGGGTGCGACCAGCGCACGCGACAGGCGCGGACCCACGGGCGTGCCTTCGGCGGCCAGGCGCTCGGCCTCGGTGAAGAGGTCGCGCCAGAGAAGCTTGCCGTGCGCCTTCTGCGCCATCGCCAGCATGGCGATCGCCCCGGGCACGCCGGTGGAGCGGCCGGACATCAGCCCAGCAAGGAAGCCCAGCGGCTTGCCGTCATCGCCGTAGAACAGCTTGTCGGTGGCACCGGCGGGGGCGACCTCGCGGCCGTCGTAAGCCACCGTCTTTCCCGTGGCGGCGTCGCGGTAGAGCAGGAAGGCCCCGCCGCCGAGGCCCGAGCTCTGCGGTTCCACCAGCCCCAGCACCGCCTGCACGGCCACGGCCGCATCGGCCGCCGTGCCGCCCTTGGCCAGCACGTTCAGACCCGCCTGCACCGCCCGGGGGTCGGCCGCGGCCACCATCGCATGCGCCGCCACGCCATCGGTGAAGGTGACGGGCACCGCCGGCGCCTTGCTGCGGACCTTCGCCTGCGCAGGCGCGCCGACGGCGAGGAGGGCGCAGGTGCCCAGAAGGGCGAGGCGGGAAAGGGATGCGGGCAAGGCGAAGGCTCCGGGGAGGAGCGATCACCCTTAAGCGAGCCGTCCGGTCCGCGTAAGGGCCGCCGCGAGCAGAGCCGCCGCCACCCGCCCGGCGGCGCTGAAACTAGCGGATGTTGATCACGTTCAGGTCGCGCATCTCGGCCTGACTGAGGCAGCGCAGGGTCGAGGTGTCCACCGAGTCGTTCCGCACAGACTTCTGCCGATAGGTGAAGTCGGTCAGGAGCCGGCGGGAGACGCCCATCCGGATCAGGAAGTCGTTCTGCGCCGAGGAGATCTCCGCCGCGTCCTGCTCGATCCTGGCGATGGTGGCGGTGAGGCGTTCGACGCCGCCGTTGCGGTAGGAGTCGCGGATCGCCTCCGCCAGGCGGGGGTCGTCCTTCACCTCGGTGAACATGTGCACGGCGAACACGCCCTGCGGGTCCACCTGCCGGATCGAGCCGCCGAGGAAGATGAACATGCAGGCGCTGGCGCACCAGGCGGTGTCGGGGATGCGGGTGGGGATTCCCAGCTTGTGGACCAGCTTGCCTGCCGCCACCCCTTCGGCGGCGATGCCCCCCGGGGAGTTAAGCCACAGCTCGTCCACCGGGGCGTTGGCCTTGAGCGCGGCCTCGAGCGTCTGCGCGGTGAAGAGGCCGATGCCGCCGTCGGCGATCAGGATGCGCCGCCCGTCATGGGGCTCCAGCCGGTACTGCAGGGTGTTTGCCAGGCCCGTCCGCATGGTCGCCATCGGCGGGCAGGTGGGGTTGTTGAGGTCGCGCGGGCCGTCCTGCGCCCGGGCGGGCACACCCGTGGCGACGGTCGTCGCGAAGGCCAGCGCCAGGCCGGCGACGGCCGGGCGGCCCAGCCTCACTGTTCGGCGACCGCGAAGCCGGTGGCTCCGGCGGCGCGGCACAGGCGCTGGTCGACCGCGGTCTCCTCGCCCTTGACGATCACGACGGTGGTGACCTGGCGACAGACGGCGCCCGTGTCGTCCTTGCTCTGCGAGGTGACGGTGGACCGGCCGCTGACATCGGGGCGGGTGGTGCTCTGCCACGCCACGCGGGAGCCGATGCCACCCTCCACAGCCTGCAGCGCCGCGCCCTGCGCCTGCTGCTGCTCCGCCCGGGTGAGGAGGCACGCCAGCTTGGCCGCCAGGAACCCGCCCGCCACGGAACCCCCCGCCACCGTCAGGGTGGGAGCGGCGGCGGAAAGCGCCTTGGCCCCCTTGGCTGCGTCGGCGGCAGACACCGAGGGCTTGCCCTTCTTCTTGTCGCCACCGGGCTGCGCCAGCCGGGAAGCGGCATAGCCGCTGGCTGCGGCACCGGCCGCCCCGGCGCTCAGCGCGACGCCGCCGGAGCAGGCCGCCGGCGAAGGCGCGGGCTCGTCATAGGCCGAGCCGCTGGTGAGGGACGGCGCGGGCGATCCCTGCATGGGTGCGCAGGCGCCGAGGCCGGATGTGGCCAGGGTGGCGATCGCCCAGAGGGCCGTGAGGTTACGCAAGGCTTCGCGCTCCGAGAACGGGGAGGTTCAGGTGCAGCGTCGCCGTTAGCACGTCTTCACTGAGGGCGCCGCGCAGCTCGCCTGCGGATTGCGCGGCGAATTGACCGATCGGAATCGCGCCGACGAGAAGGCGTCAGGCCCGCTCGCGCCATTCCCCGCGGCGCGCGATGGCGTCGGTCAGGTCGATCTCGACCGCCCGCTGCGTGTCGGAGCGAGCCTGGCCCACGCGCTGCAGAAGGTCGGCCGCCAGGGGCACGACGAGCGACCACGGCTCGATCAGATAGCGCGAGGCCATCCGGCGGGGATCCTTGAACAGGCGGAACGCCCACTCGATGCCGAAGCGCCCCATCCAGCGCGGCGCCTTCACCTGCACGCCCGCCTCATAGTCGAATGCGGCGCCCACGGGCAGCATTGCGCAGGGCGGCAGGGCCTTGCGGTTGCGATGGATCCACAGCTCCTGCCGCGGCATGCCCATGCCGACCAGCAGCACGTTGGCCCTGAACGCCTTGATCTCGTCGATCACGGCCGTGTTCTCGTCGCAGCCGGGGGTGGCGTCGAAGAAGCCGTCGTGGACCTGCAGCATCACGCCCGGGAACTCGGCGCGGATGCGCTCCGCCGCCCGGTCGGACACCCCCTGCTCATGGCCGAGGTAGAACACGCGCCAGCCCTCGCCCTGCGCCAGGCGCCAGAAGTCGTCGCGCCAGTCGAGGTAGGTCGAGCGGTGGAAGCGGCGCGAGCGACGACCCAGAAGCAGGCTCCACAGGATCACCGGCATGGAGTCGACCTGCACGAGGTCTGCCGCCTCGAAGAAGCGCATCAGCTCGGGGTTCCTGCGAACGAGGTGCAGGCTGTGGGCATTGTGGTTGGCGATCACCACGCTCTTCTTCGCGGCCACGGCGCGGCGCAGGTAGAGCAGCACCTCCGGCGGCTTCACGAAGTCGAGGGTGACGCCCAGGCAGCGGATGCGCTCCTCCGGGCGGCGCTGGCGGCGGAACGGAAAGCGGCTGTCGATGAACCGGCCCCGGGCCGCCTGCGATACGCTGTGGGATGCCGAGCGCGCGAGGGGCGGCGGTCCGGGCGGAACACCGGCATCGCCCTCGAAGGCGGATGAGATCGGCTCTTGGTACACGGGGAGGATGTAACCGAGACGCCGTGAAGACTACGGCAAGGAACCCGGTTAACTGACGGCGTTAACAAGAACTCTCCAGATCAACTGTCAGGGGTGTGAACAACTGTGAGAATCATCTTGCAGGGGAGCTTTGTTAACCGCCGCGTTGCAAGCGGCGGCGGCGCGCGCTAACCGAACCCCCTGATCGGAGGGCTCGCGGGGGGGCTTCCGCAGGGGATGTCTCGATGCGCGTTGCGATGATCGGCACGGGCTATGTGGGCCTGGTCTCGGGCGCCTGCTTCGCCGACTTCGGCCATGTGGTCACCTGCATCGACAAGGACGTGGGCAAGATCGAGCGCCTGCAGAACGGCGTCATGCCGATCTACGAGCCCGGGCTCGACGTTCTGGTGGCTTCCAACGTCAAGGCGGGCCGCCTGTTCTTCAGCACCGATGCGGCCGAGGCGGTTAGGTCCGCAGACGCGGTGTTCATCGCGGTGGGCACGCCTTCGCGCCGGGGCGACGGCCATGCCGACCTGTCCTACGTCTACGCCGCGGCGGAAGAAGTGGCGGGGCTGGTGGACGGGTTCACCTGCGTGGTCACCAAGTCCACCGTGCCCGTGGGCACCGGCGACGAGATCGAGGCCATCTTCAAGCGCGTGCGGCCCGATGCGCAGGTGGCCGTGGTCTCCAACCCCGAGTTCCTGCGCGAAGGCGCCGCGATCAGCGACTTCAAGCGCCCCGACCGGGTGGTGGTGGGCACCGAAGACCCCCGTGCGCAGGAGGTGATGCGCGAGCTTTACCGGCCACTGTTCATCAACGAGACGCCGATCCTCTTCACCGCGCGGCGCACGTCTGAGCTCATCAAATACGCCGCCAACGCCTTTTTGGCGGTGAAGATCACCTTCATCAACGAGATGGCCGACCTGTGCGAGGCGGTGGGTGCCGACGTGCAGCAGGTCAGCCGCGGCATCGGCCTCGACAACCGTATCGGGAAGAAGTTCCTGCACGCCGGCCCGGGCTACGGGGGATCGTGCTTCCCCAAGGACACCCTGGCGCTGGTCCGCACCGCCCAGCAGGCCGGTGTGCCCACGCGCTTGGTCGAGACCACCGTCGAGGTGAACGCCGCCCGCAAGAAGGGCCTCGCCGCGCGGGTGCAGGCCACGATGGGCACCGACCTGAAGGGCAAGACCGTGTCGATCCTGGGCCTGACCTTCAAGCCCAACACCGACGACATGCGCGACAGCCCGGCGCTCGACCTGATCCCGGCCCTGCAGGCGGCGGGCGCCACCGTGAAGGCCCACGACCCCGAAGGCCGCCACGAAGCGGAGAAGCTCCTGAAGGACGTGATCTTCTGCGAAGGCCCCTACGACTGCGCCACCGACGGCGATGCGCTGGTGATCCTCACCGAATGGGACAGCTATCGCGCGCTCGACCTCGACCGCATCAAGCTGATGATGCGCACCCCGGTGATGGTGGACCTGCGCAACGTGTACCCGCCGGACGAGATGCGCCGCCGGGGGTTCAAATACGCCGGAATCGGGCGGGGGATCGGCGGGTAGGCAACACACCTCTCCCGCAGGGGGAGGGGATATAGCGATCC
>JBBRQN010000024.1:0-29099 GCA_038226305.1 Caulobacterales bacterium | reverse complement strand
TCCCAATGTGGCTGGTCATCCTCTCAGACCAGCTACTGATCGTCGCCTTGGTGAGCCTTTACCTCACCAACAAGCTAATCAGACGCGGGCCGCTCTAATGGCGATAAATCTTTCCCCCGAAGGGCACATCCGGTATTAGCACAAGTTTCCCTGTGTTGTTCCGAACCAAAAGGCACGTTCCCACGTGTTACTCACCCGTCCGCCACTAATCCCGAAGGATCCGTTCGACTTGCATGTGTTAAGCCTGCCGCCAGCGTTCGCTCTGAGCCAGGATCAAACTCTCAGGTTGAGTTGACCGCTAACCCAAGCATCACGACCCCTAGAGGCCGATCGGCGTTGGTTTATGCGTATTTCTTGACGAGTTCCCATTTCGATACCGACCCCGAAAGGCCGATACCTACATGGTATCTTCAAGAGACCGCTTGCGTTAGCGTTCGAGATAGGCCGTGAGCCTATCGCCAGAACGCCGCCGCCTGCGTTTCTCTTTCCCAATCAACGATGTCAAAGACCCGACCAGTCCGCCCCCGTTGGAGGCTTTCCGACCCGCCGTTTAACGCCCGGCGGAGGCGAGGGGCGGGTTCTAACCAACCCCGAAAACCGTGTCAACAGCTTCTTTTCAGAAGCGGCCCGCCGTTTCCGTCCGGCTGGACGAGAACCCTACAGAAGAACTGTAGATGTTCGGTAGACCAGATTGAGAAAGACCAAGGTCAATCCCGGTTCTGATCTCGGCCCCGAAGGACCGGAGGCGGCGATTTAGTTGCCGCCGAACCCCAAGTCAACCGCCTAATCTTCGGCTCGAATTCCGAACATGTCGGAACGCGAAAAAACGGTGGCCGCCTTTACAAGGCAGCCTCCAAACCGATGAGCGATTCGTATGAGGCTGCGGAAGATAGCTGCGGGTCCGGTAGAAAGCAAGAGGCTCAAGGCCGCCTGCCGTCCGGTCCCGCTGCCGTCCGCGAGAGGGGGGCTTCTATAGGCCGCTTACGGAGGATGCAAGCGCCCAAACGCATGCCGCTGCCAAGGCTCAGCCCGCCGCTATATAGGCCTTCAGCCCCTCGGCTTCGGCCAGGGTCTCGGCGATCTTCCATTTCACAAGGTCGCCGATCGAGACGATGCCCACGAGGCGCCCGGCGTCGCACACCGGCAGGTGGCGGATACGGCGGTCGGTCATCCGGCCAAGGAGCGCATCCACGCTGTCTGTCGGCTCTGCGAACTCCACCTCAGAGGTCATGCAGGTGCTCACCGGCCGCTCCAGGGCCTGCGGACCTTGCGTGGCGGCGACCGAGACCACGTCCCGCTCGGAGAGGATGCCGACCACATCGCCCCCTTCACTCATCACCACCAGAGCGCCGACGCGCCTGGAGTGCAGGAGCGCCGCGGCGGCACCCACCGATTCTTCCGGGCGCAGGGTGAACACCATGTCGCCTTTCACCTTGAGGATCTGAGCCACTTGCATCGCCGTCTCCCTGTCGCCGTCTTCTTCTTATGCGGGGAGGGTCTCGCAGACGGGCGGGGGAATCAATCGACTGTCCGGGTCCGCGCCAACCGGGCGAACGGCGCGATCAGGAACAGGCCGGCGGCATAGCCGGCCAGGTGGGCTTCCCAGGCCAGCGGGGCGGCACCCTGCCCCATGTCCAGCCCGATGAGGCCGAAGATCAGGTTGGTGGTGAAGAAGGCAGCGCTCATCCCGATCACCGAGGCGCTGATGAAGGGCGCCAGCTGCCCTCGCCCGTCGGGGCCGCGAGCCGCCCCCGCCGATCCGATCAGGCGAGCCGCCCCGCCCGCCAGCGCCGAAACCGCGCCAGACGCCCCCACGAGCAGGATGTCGTCATGCCGGTGCATCGCCACGAACCCCAGCGAGGCGACGACCCCGCCGACCATATAGAAAAGCGCAAACAGGCCCACGCCTCTGGCCTGCAGGCCGAACAGCCGGGCCACGGGGGCTCCGAAAGCCAGGGCGAAGATCGCGTTCATGCCTGCATGCGCCCAGTTGGCATGGCTCCACAGGGTTCCGATCAGCCCGTGCAGATCCCCGGCTTCCAAGTCGGAGGGGCGCAGGCCGAACCGGTCGTTCCAGTCGTCGATCGTTCCCGTGCCGCTCTGAACCGCGAAGGCGAGGAGAATGGAGGCGGCCACCGCCACGGCGGGCCAGGGCGCGCGGGTCAGGGGCTCGCGCTGCGGAAGGCCTTCTGCATGCGACGCCGCGAGACTGTCGTCCGAGGCCGAGCCGTGCGCGGGCGTCGGCGGCGGCGATGTCGTCTGGTGCACCCCTTGGGGGCGGTCGTCGTCCATCGTCTGCCCTTCTACGCCTGTCCTTAATGCGGCACGCCGCCCGCCGATGCACGCATCGCGCAAGGAATGTGGGCCGCCGATGCACGCATCGGCCTTGGAAGGAGGGGTCGCCGATGCACGCATCGGCTGGGGAATGAGTGGTCGCCGATGCACGCATCGGCTGGGGAATGTCCGCAGCTTCGGGTTTGGTTAACGTCCAGGTGGTTTTCTCACCCCTGCTCCGGAGTCGCCGGAGCGGGGAGCGGCGTCTGCGCGCCTCGCCTCGGGCCCTCATTCCGGACGAAGCCGCATGGCCGACCCCAGAACCTTTGCGAGACGCGCCTTCGCTGGCCTCGCCGCCCTGTGCGTGGCGTCGGCGACGGCTGCGAGCGCCTGTGCGCAGAGCACCGCCTTCAACGGCAACCGCGCCGGCATGAACTCTGGGTACGGCTTCAGCTCCAGCGAGCTGGCCAACCCCGTCTCGGTCAAGACGACGGATGCCAACGGCAACCGCGTGATCGTGGATGGCGTCACCCAGACAGGCACCGACCAGAGCATGTTCTTCGCGCGCCGGACCGGCGGCGCGGGTGACAGCTATGCGGGCACCGGCGGCATCGGCTCGGCCACCGCCATCGGCAACAATCTTCAGGTCAGCGTCACGGGCGACCACAACGTGGTGGTCGTGAACTCTTCGCAGACAAACACGGGCAATGTTTCTGCCCGTACCATTCTCAACGGCAAGGTCGATCTCGATGCGAACGGCGGCTGAGGCCATGCTTACCCGCGCAAGGACGTTGCGCCCGACCCGTCCCGTGGGCGCCGTCGCGGCGACGCTGGCGCTGGCTTCCCTGACGCTGGGGGGCTGCATCTCGCCCATCGCCGGGCCGAGCGGGCTCTACGCCAGCCCCATCGGCAATGCGCCGGTGACCAGCAACGCCACGCCCTACTCCACTGCGCTCGTCTGCCTTTCCGGCTACGCGCGCCAGTACAACATCCACGCACCCCGGATCGCGGTGGGCCGCATCGCCGACTACACCGGCAAGGCCGAGGACAACGGCGGCCGCCAGATCACGCAGGGCGCCTCGCTCATGGCGATCAGCGCCCTCGCCAAGGCCGGCGCTCCGCTCGTGGAGCGCTACGACACCTCGGTCTCCGAGCTCGAGCTGAAATACGCCAACAACAAGCTGATCTCCGACGGGCCGCAGGGCCCCTCCCCGGCCTACCGCAAGATCGTCGCGGGCCAGGTGCCGGGGTCGGACTTCTACATTGTCGGCGGCATCACCGAGCTGAACTACAACATCCGCTCCGTCGGGCTCGACGCGGCAGGCGGTAAGCAGGACGCCACCAAGGGCTCCGGCCAGATCACCGGCAAGCAGTATGTCATGAACGTGGCGCTCGACCTGCGCCTCGTGGAAACCAAGACGCTGGAGGTGGTGGACGTCGTCTCCTACCAGAAGCAGATCATCGGCCGCGAAGTGGGCGCGGGTTTCTTCAAGTTCTTCGGGGCCAACGTGATCGACGTGTCGGCGGGCGAAGGCGCGCTGGAGCCGGTGCAGCTGGCGGTGCGCGCCCTGCTGGAGCGCGGCATCGTCGAGATGATGGCCAACCTCTACGGCGCCCCCGGCCCCCACGCCTGCATGGGCGACGATCCCCTGGGCGGCGGCAATGGCACCACCGGCGTGACCGGCGGCTTCACCCCCGCTTACAACAACCTGGACCGCAACAATGCGAGCACCCGCTCCGACCCGTCGCGCTGGAACGCTCGTCGCGATCCTGACGCTGACGCTCTGCGCGGCCGCTACTAGCGGCCCGAGCCCGGCCCGGGCTCAATCCCAGACGCCCACCACGACAACGGCGACTACCTCGCCGCCCGTGGTCGTGACCAACATGCAGATCCAGACCGGCGACATCTTCGCCGGGCAGACGCTGCACGTGCTGGACGCCTACGACACCGGCGCATCGTCCAGCGCCACAGCGCTCGGCAACGAATATTCGGCCCAGGCTGCCAGCCAGGCGCTGACCGTCACCTCGCATCAGACGCTGGCCGCCAACGTCACTGCCAACGCCCAAGCGACGGTGGACGCCTATGCGGGGCCGATCCTAGCCGTCACGAGCTCGGCCACCGGCAACAGCGGCACGGTCTCGGCCTGCTGCGCGGCCGGCACGGGCGTGGCGACGCAGACCATCACGCCCTATCACGAGGTGTCGGCCTACGCCTCGGCCTCCACAGAACAGGGCGACCAGATTTCGGCGGACTCCACCGCTCTGGGCAACACCCACGGCTGGCTGACCACGAACGGCTACTCCAATTCGAAGACCACCCAGTCCATGCAGGGGGCGGTCACCGCCACGACGGAAACGAATGCCTGCTGCATCGGCTATCTCGTGGGGGCGTCGGCCACGGCCGTCTCCAACAACGTCACCGTCGACGCCACGGGGGGCGCAGCCGATGCCGTGGTAGACCAGCATGTGGACGGCTTCGGAACCAGCGCCTCGGTGCTGGTGAACCAGGTCTCGGCCGACACCACGGCCGCCGTCGCGACCGCCACTGCCAACAACGTGTCGATGAGCGTCAGCGGGGGCGCCGCCTCCCTCTCCAACGCGCAGGTCAACGAAAGCCCGGTGACCGCTTCGGCCACGGTGAACATCGACTACTTCGACTCCGTCGCCTCCACCTCGGCCTACGGCGTGGGCAACTCGGCCATCGTGACGGAGGTCGGCCCGGGGGCGACGATCTTCAACAGCCAGGTGAACAACGGGGCGATCAGCGCCACGGCCACCACCAGCGGCGGCATCGGCTATGAGGGCATCGCCCAGGCCTCGGCCATCGGCAATGCCATCTCCACCTACGTCTGCGCCAGCTGCAACGGCGGCGTGCAGGCCGACAACAGCCAGTCCAATGCAGGCAGCGTGCGCGCCGTCTCCAGCGTCTCCACGGCCAACGCAGGCGTGATCGCAGGCCAGGCCAGCGCCGTTGGCAACCACGCCGCCTTCGTGGTCAAGACGCCCGGCAGCTGATCCCAGCTCGGTCAGCGGTTGCGGGCCAGCCCCGCGATCCACGGGAAGATGTGCTCGTCGTCGTCGAGCGCCCCGTCCCAAGCCACATCCACGGGCAGCCCACCCAGCCCCTCCGACTGCTGATGGATGATAGAAAGCGGCGACCACCATGCGCCGAGGCCTGAGGGCAGCGGCAAGGGGCCGGCGACCTCGCCATACTCCTCGTTGCGACCCGTGGGTTCGCCCACCTGGATAGCCCCCATCAGCCGCAGGCTGTCGGCCGCCACCACGCAGGAGCTGAAGCAGCCGGCGTCGGTCAGCACGAAGACCTTGCCCTGCACCGGCAGCGGTACGGCCTTCGATGTCGCAGGCGGCTGCGGCCCGTAGTCCTGGAACAGCCGGTTGTCGCCGTCGGGGGAGGCCGCCACCCGGTCGGCCATCTTCAGCCAGTAGCGCGCCGGGCCAGCCATGTCCGGGCCGTCGGCCTCGAAGCGGCGCCCAAGGGCGCGATACTGTTCGATCGCCTCGGACGAGGCGCGGAAGTCCTTGCCAAGCACGGGCCGGGCCCGGGCGGCGACGGCCTCCTCCCCCCACAGGACCGACCCCAGCGTCGCTCCCCAGCTGGAGTTGCCCCCCCGGTCGCCACGCATGTCGAAGACGATGTAGGGCGCGGCGCGAAGGCGATCGACCTGCGCCTTCATGCTCGCCTCGAGCTTGGTCAGCGCCCCCTCGTCCCCCACTGACCCGACCCTCACGATGGCCCCGCCGTCGGCCGCCCAATCGAGCCGGATCGGGCGCGTGGGCGGGGTGCGCAGGAGCGCCAGCGTGCGTGGCGTCAGCTCCGCATTGGGCACGGTGAGCCAGCCGAGCTTCACGTCGATGCGCGACCCCCCAGTCGCCGGCCCACGTGCGAAGGTGCAGGACGCCAGCGGCGCCGGACCCTCCAGCCGGTAGTCGACGAACAGCCGCCAGGCCTGCCGGATCCGTTCGGGAGCCTTGGACCAGTCGGCCACGCGGCCGTCCAGCCGCTCCTCCAAGAGGCGCGCGATGGGCACGCCGTCGCAGCTCATCAGCCGATCCCCGCCCTGCAGCCCCGATGCCCGCGCGACCTCGCCTGTCACGGCCGTCGCCACCCAGCCCCCGCCTCGGCCGTCGATGAGGAAGCCGGGCCAACGCGCACGCGTGGGCTGTACCTCGAGGCGGATGAAGGTGTGTCCGTCCCTGAACGCGAGGATGAAGCCGGTGACGGCTTCTCGCCACGCCTGGAAATCGCTGGCCTGCGCGGCCCGGGCGCGGGCGGTGGCGTAGGCCCCTTCCAGCCGCGCCCTGAACACGGCTGAATCGGCGCTGCGCAGGGCCGGGTGCAGGGTCGAGAGCCCGTGATGGATGGCATCCACATCAGCCGTGGCCAGGGTGCTCCAGGCCGCTGACGCCGGAGGCGCGACTGCAGTTGGCCTGGCCGCCTCGCGCGCCATCGACGGTGCGTGCGCAGCCAGCGCGAGGCCCACCGAGAGGGCGAGGCCGCGGGTAGACGGGTGCCGGAGCATGACGATAGGTCTCTCGCGCGAGTTCGGTCCGAAACGGGGTGAGGATCGCGCAATGCCACGGCGGTCGCAATTCGCAGGTCGCAGGAGAATTCGACACAGATGGCGTCAGCCACGGCCCCGACTCCCGCCCTCGACGCCGACCTCCCCGCGGTCGCGGCCCTCGTGAACGCCGCCTATCGCGGGCCGGAGGCGGCGGCAGGCTGGACCAGCGAGGCCGACATGATCGGCGGCGAGCGCATCAACGAGGCCGAGCTGCGCGCCCAGCTCGCCCGCCCGGACACCCGGCTCCTCATCCTGTGCAGCCCCGACGACCCGGCCACGATCGACGGCTGCGTGATGGTCGAGCGCATGAAGGGGTCGATCTGGTACCTCGGCATGCTCACCGTGCGGCCGAAGCTGCAGTCCGACGGGCTGGGTCGCAGGCTGCTGGAAGGGGCAGAGGCCTTCGCTCGGTCCGAAGGCGGCGACGAGATGCACATGACCGTCATCAGCGTGCGCACGACGCTGATCGCCTGGTACGAGCGGCGCGGCTATCGCGACACCGGCGACCGCATGCCCTACCCCCACGGCGACCCGCCCCGGCCGGACCTGCAGTTCGCCGTGCTGACGCGCCGGCTCTAGGGCCGAGGGGCGGCTACCAACCGCGCCCGACGCCGCCGTCTCCGGCGAAGGCGCCGGCGTAGGGTTCCTGCGGCTGCGGCTGCACGGCGGCTTCCGTGGTGCTCGACCAGGCGGCGCAGGTCTGCCCGCCGGCCACCTTCACCACCTTGATGCCCGCCCCGTAGCGCCGCAGCAGCGAGCGTTCGTTGCAGTCGCGCGCCGGGATCTGCGGCCGACACTCCATCCGCCCGTCCGGGAAGCGCCAGAGCGAGTCGCCCTTGGCGCACACCTTGGTCTGTCCGTGATCGAAGCTGGCCGCGCCGCCCGCATAGGCGGCGACCGTGTACTGCATATGAGAGCCCGCCACGCAGCGGAAGATCTCGCCGGAATAGCCGTCGGCCACGTCGCGGTCAGGGCCCATCTGGCTGGCGGGGTGGGGCGAGGCCTTGTCGTCGAGGCAGACGGCCTGCACCGCGTAAGCGGCGATCACCGACTTCTGCGCGAGGCACACCGGACGAGGGGGCGGCGGCGGGGCGGGTGGCGATTCGATGACGACGTTGGTGATCGAGGTGGAGGGCCCGTCGCCCGACCAATAGCCGGAACCGCCCCCACCCCCTGAACTGATCAGGTTGGCGGCCGCGGCGTTGGACAGCGAACTGGTGGCCGAGGCCCCCGCGGTGGAGGTGGCCGTCGCGCTCTGCTGGATGTTGACGGTGACGTTGATGGAGCCGAACCCGCCGCCCGACCCGCCGAATCCGCAGGTGTCGCAGCCCAGGGTAGGCGAGCCGATGTTCACGGTGGGCGGGGTCACCTGCACTCCGGGCACGCGCACCTGATGCGTGGTGGGCAGGTTGCAGGTGTTGCAGCAGGTGGTGCAGCCAAACGCCTGGGCCGCCTGCGGCACGGCCATGGCGGCCAGCAACGCCAGGGGCGCTGCGGCAAGGGCGAAGCTCAGTCGGAGGCCGATCATGCGGATCGCGCTTTCGCGGAAAGGGTCGAACACGAACGCCGCCCGACTCCGGACGACGCACTCGGCCCTCACGTCGCCCGAAAAAGCCTTCCGTCCCGTTAAGCAATCCGCACGCCCGTCCCGAAACGGAGCGGCGTGGCGTGGCCCGGCGCTTCCCCTGCAAGCCGCGAAACGTCCCTTGGCGAGCGGTGACCCCGTGCTGCATTCCAACACCCAGGCCCTGATCGAGGAGTGGCGCACCCGTCGCGGCTCGGCGCGGCTGCCGCTGCGCACCGATCTGTCGCCGGCCGCCTTCGGCCCCCTCCTCCCCCAGCTGTTCGTTCTGGGGCTCGATGCGGGCAAGGAGCGCCTGCGCCTCGCCGGAGGCCTGTTGCACGATCTGCACGGCAAGGAACTGCGCGGGCTGGAGTTCGCCTCCCTGTGGGCGGGCATGGACCGCGCGCGCATCGCGGCCGCCATCGCCGACTCCCGCCGCACCGCCCGCCCGGTCGTGCTGCGCGCCCAGGGCGTCACCGCCGAGGGTGCGGCTCTCGGTCTTGAGATCGCGGTCTGCCCCCTGATCGGCCCGACCGACCTGCCCGACCGCACCATCGGCCTCTATCAGCCCACAAGCCTCACGGCCCGCCTGCAGGGCCGCGCCATCGAGCGCCTGCACCTCACCGCCGTAGAGCCCATCGACGAGCCGCAGCACGAGAGCAGGCTTCAGACCGGCGCCGACGCCGCCGCCCGCTTCCCCGCCCCCTCCGCCCGGGCGGCCCTGCGCCTCGTCATCGACAACAGCCGCCGCGTCGCGTGACCGCAGCCCCCGACGCCGCTAGTCTGGACGGCATCGGGGACGTGGCGGAACGGTATACGCAGCAGACTTAAAATCTGCGGACTTCACGGTCGTGTGGGTTCGAGTCCCACCGTCCCCACCATGATGAACGTCCGCCGCAGACCGACCGGCAGGCCGCTCAGGACGGCGGAGCGAAGGCGCGCAGGGTCGGCCGGCTGATCCCTTCCCGGATCATCCAGGTGTTGACGAAGTCGAGGCCCGGATAGCTGGAGGCGGCGAACGGGCTGCCGTAGGGCCCGTTGACGGGTTGAGAGCTACCGGCAGGGCCTGAGATCGTCGCCGAATAGGTGCCTGTGAAGCCCACGTCCCAGTAGGCGTTGGTGAGCGTGCCACCGTTGGTCACAGCTCCTGCCACACCGCCGAGGGGATAGCCGGAGTTGATGATCCGCCCCGCCGCGTAGACGGAAGCGACCATGCCGCCATCCAGGGCGCCCACGAAGCCACCCACCCGCGAGCCGGAGCCCGTGATGGAGCCGGTCTCGTAGGCGTTGGCGATGTACCCGCCCGCATAGCCCACGAAGCCACCCACGTAGTCGGTGCCCACGGCCCCGCCACTGGCATAGGCGGTCGTGATCTCGCCGCCGCGATTCACGCCGGCGAAGCCGCCCACGGAGTTGCGACCGTTCGCGGCACCGCTGGTCCAGCTGGTTCGGATGACGTTGTCGTTTTCGCCGACAAAGCCTCCCACGGAGTCGAGCCCATAGACCGTGCCGGACGAGTGACTGTTGTCGATCACGCCACTGCTCAGGCCGGCGAAGCCGCCCGCACCCAGCCCACCCTGCGTGTTGTCCACGTAGCCTGCGGCTGAGGAGTAGGTGATCGTGCCGTAATTGATGCCAGCAAATCCTCCGGCCCAGTGCCCGGCACCCGTCACTGACGTCGATGCGTCGCTCGTGGTGATCAGGGCACCGCCGGAGTTCTTGCCCACGAACCCGCCGATGCCCCCCTCGCCCCCGTTGTAACCGCCGCGGACACCGGAGTTGTTGGCGTGGCTGGCGGAGATCATGCCCCAGTTCTCGCCCACGAGGCCTCCGGTCCGATCGGCACCGGTGACGGCGCCCGTGGCCGTCACGCCGGAGATCGAGCCGCTCTGCGCCAGCCCTATGGCCCCGCCTGTCTGGCTGTTGGCGCCGATGACCTCACCCGAGGCGGACGAATTGTTCACCTGCCCGTAGTTGATGCCGCCGATGCCACCGACCCCCGTGCCGCCGTAAACGCGGTTCGAAGCGGTGACGCCTGACACCGTGCCTGTGTTTAGACCGAAGATGCCGCCGACGTAGTAGCCGTAGTATCCCGCCAGGATGGAGTAGGCCGCACCCTGCGCAGAGCCACCGACGATCGACGATCCCACGCCGTTCCAGCCGACAAAGCCGCCGACGTAGTCGTGGCCGTTGATCGTCGCGTTCACCTGGCTGGACGCGATGGCGCCGTAGTTGAAGCCCGCCAAGCCACCCACGTAGTTGATGCCGGTGATGGAGTTGGGACTGTTGGACGTGACGGTCACGTTGGTCAGGCTGCCGGAGCTGAAGCCCGCCCCGCCACCGACGCCGTTCGCCCCGTTGATCGTTCCGAGGAAGCTGCTGGCGTCGATCGTGCCGCCGTTCTGCCCGACGATGCCACCGGTGTAGAACTGCGTGCCGGTGATCGTGCCGCCGGTGAAGCTGTCGGAGTTCACATGGCCGGCCTGATCGTTCAGGCCGACCACGCCGCCGGTGTAATTGGAGCCGGTGATGATGCCTGCCACCGTGGTCGACTGCACCGTGCCGTAGTTGACGCCCACCGCGCCGCCCGAGGCGTTGGTGCCGTGGACTTCGGCGGAGACATTGCTGCTCGTCAGCAAGCCAGAGTTCACGCCGACCAGGCCGCCGGTGTAGTACGCCGTGCCGCTGACGTAGCCGGTATCGAAGAAGCGCAGGCCTGACAGTATGCCGTTCGCGCCGTTGACGCCCACCACGCCACCGGTGTCGTTGGCTCCACTGACCCGACCTGTGACGGTGGCGTAAGTGAGCGTTCCTTCGTTGTCGCCGACGATGCCGCCCGTGCCGTTCACGCCCGTCACGTTTGCGCTCGACGAGCCCGTGGCGGTGCCGAGGTTCTGGCCAACTATTCCGCCCGTGTACCAGGCCGTGCCGGTCACCGTGCCGGAGGTGGCACCGCTGATCGTGCCGACGGCCACGTTCACCCCGGCCATGCCGCCGACGTAGTTCGTTCCGGAAACCGTGCCGCCCACGCCCGCATTGATCGAGCCGTAGTTCACGCCGACGAGCCCGCCGACGTAGTTGCCGCCCGTCACCGTGGGCGAGACCACCGTTGCGGGATTGGTGATCGGATTGCCGATCTTGCTGATGGTTCCGTAGTTCCAGCCGACGAGGCCGCCGACCACGTCCTGGCCCGTCACGTTCACGCCGAGGGTGCTGATGTTGGTCAGCGTGCCCGTGCTCATGGCGAAGATGCCGACGATGTTGGTGGTCGGACGGTTGATGACCAGGCCGGTGATGCCCGTGCCCTGGCCGTCGAATACGCCACGGAACGGATTGGCGGCCGAACCGATGGGCGCAAAGCCTCCCGCCCACCCGCTGGTGGCCGACGCATCGATGCTGCGCCCCAGCGCGTAGACGCCGGTCAGGTTGTTCTTGATGTTCTGCAGATCGTAGACGGTGTTGACCAGCATGTAGCTCTTCAACCAGTCCGTCGGATGATTGAAGGACGACGCCACCACGAAGCTCGAGAAGTCGTCGGCTGTCGCATAGCTCGTGCCGTTGACGATGCTGCCGGACGGGTTGGAAGACGGGTTGTAGTACAGCGTCACGTTCACCGCGGTGGCCGAAGAGCCGGCGGCGAACAGCAGGGTGCCGACCCCGGTTCCCAGATTGTCGGCTCTCAGGACGAGGCTGCCGGTGGGGCCGCCGTTGAGCGTCGCGCCCGCGCCGAAGACGATGTTGCGATAGGCCGAAAGGGTCAGCGTGGCGGCGGACGCCCAGCTGATGCTGACGCCGGGGCTGAGCGTGATGTCCCCCGAACCGCCCCCAGGGTTGGTCGACTGAATGATGTTGGCGGAGTCGTTCAGGGCACCCTGGATCGAGCTCGCCGCGGCCGAGTCGATCACGAGCTCGCTCGGGTCGAGGGACCATGTCCCGCCCGCGCCCGGATCGACCTTCGCCACGCCGACGGTCACCTTCCCGCCGGAGGTCTCGATGAACGAGGCGCCGCCGCCGTTCGCGCGGGCGGTCAGCGTGCCCTCCACCGTCAGGGCGCCGTCGCCCGCCATCAGGTAGATGCGGCCATCCTGCGTGGACACGCCTCGGGCGTCGATCACCCCTGTCAAATTGCCGGCCAGGGCAAAGACGTCGCCGCCGTTGGCACGGAGTTCCGCCTGCGCGGCGTGGATCGCACCGTCGTTCACGACCGAGGTCGTGCCGTCGCCCAGCTTCACGGCGAACTTGCCGCCCTCGATCGTGCGGTCGCGCAGCAGCACCTCGTATCCGGCGAGCAGGCCGGTCGCGCCGTTCTGCGCCGCGATGTCACCGTGGTTCTCGACCCGCGCGGCCGTCAGCACCACATCGCCGCCCAGCGCGCCGATCTTGCCGTAGTTGATCACCGCCGCGGTGGAGGCGCCCGCCGCAGTCAGGTCGCCGCCCTTCAGGAAGTCGTCGGCCGCGATGCCCAGGGTGGAGGCGACGAAGCTTCCGCCCACATCCACCCGCCCGTCCTTGCCGATCACCACTCCGTTCGGGTTGACCAGGTAGACGCTGCCCGAAGCTGTCAGCAGGCCGTCGAGGCTGGAGATCGAGCCGCCAGTCACGCGGTTCAGCGTCGCGCCCGATCCGTTGCGGAAATCCACCGCCCCGCCCCGGCCGATGGAGAACGATGACCAGTCGATGATGGCGCGGTCGGAGGTCTGCACCACCGACAGCGAGCCGCCGCCGGGCGCCGCGGCGATCTCGGCCGACCCCGCCCGGACCGACCCGCCCATGGGCAGAACCTGCGCCTGCGCAGCGCTTGCCCCCATCAGCCAGAATAGAGACAGGCCAAACAACGGCCAAGCTTGTCGAGACGACTTGCCGACAAGGCGCAACGCTACTGAATGCAACACAACCTCCCACCGCCCGTGAACGGCAACTTGGTCAGCGTTGAAGCACAACCCAGCCGAGCACGGCAATGGGCGGCGAACGCTTCAGTAAGCGGCGGTGAGACGCAGGATGGTGCGACAGTCTCCGGCCCGGGTGTAACCGCCTCGTGAGGCGGCGCAGGCCAGGTCGGCATTCAGGGCAGCTCCGGCCATCCGCGCCTCCCCGCCGAGGCCTGCGGAGACCAGCATCCGACCCGCGCTGTCGGCATCTGCCGCACCAAAGCCTGCGTCGGCGAAGATGTGCGGGCGCAGGCTCGCCGAACCGACCCGCCACGCCCGGCCCGACAGGGTGTTGCGCAGCACGATCTGACGACTGAAGGCCCCATCCTCCAGCACCGCACCGCGAACGAGGTCGGCCCCGCCCACGCCCGCCTTCTCGGTGTCCGGCAGCCGCCCAGTCGAGACCTGACCGAGCACTTCGCCGAGGTAGGCGCGTCCGCCCCCGAGGGGCAGCTGGGCGAAGGCCGAAAGGGTGGTGTAGGCGTATCGCGCAGAGACGGTATCGCCGAAAGCGTAGGTGGTGAACCGCTCATGGGTGTTGGCCGCCCCGAGCCCACCGGGGCTCACATGCAGCAGCAGCGACCCTCCGGCGCGGGCGCCGCCGCTCTCCCAGACGCCTTCGAGTCCGGCGCGCAGCTGATAGACGTCGATGGCCGCGCGCTGGAATACGACGCCGCCGAAGCTGACCTGCCGCTCCGCCCGGCGCGCCTCGACCCCGGCGATGACCTCGGCGGTGGTGAGGAACGGTGCTCGCGTTCCGAACACCGCGGAGAAGGGCGCGCGCAGGCTCAAGGCCGCTTCCGACACCGTCTGGGCGCTCAGGAAGTCCCGGGTCGTGCGCAGGCTCTCCACCCGGTCGACGGTCAGCTCGACCAAGAGGCGGGGTGCGACCAGCATGTCGACGCGGCCCGCGTGGCTGCGATAGCGGGAGGTGGCCGTGGAAGACTGGTCCGGCGAGGCGGTGAACTGGTATCCGGCCCAGGCCCCGCCGAGCCCGAAGGGCACGCCCGCCTGCGCACCCACGAACAGTCGCGCGTCGCCGCTCGCCGGCGAGTCGGAGGTGGCGGCACCGGCGTAGGCGCGCCAGGGCCGCTGGGGCGTCACCCGCAGGTCGAGGTCCACATCCCCGGCCGCGCGACCAGGGGCGGCGACGACTGCGACCGACCGGAACGGCGTTCGGTTGAGCCAGCTGAGATCCTCGGCCAGGACGGAGGCATCGACCGGTTCGCCCGGCGCACCGCGGACCTGCCCGCGCACTCGGGCGGTTTCGCCTTCCGCCGCGCCCGAAACCTGCAAGGCCCCCAACCGGTATGCCATGACCCGCAGGCGCAGGACGCCGCTGGTCAGCTCCTGCGGCGGCGTGGTGACCGACACGAAGGGCCGCCCCGCGCGGCGATAGGACTCCACCACGGCCGCCCGAGCCTGCGCGATGCGCTTGCGCGACAGGGGCGCGCCCATCAGGGCCTGGAGCCTCCGTCGGCCCCGGAGGTCAAGGCTGACCCCGGCATCCACAGCAATGCCCGCGCATTCGGCCGCAGAGGATGAAGCCCCCTCCAGCCGGACGCGGCCCAGGGTGACACCCAACGAGGTGTCGTCCGCGTCGGACGGAATCTGCGCGGCCAAGGGCAGTGCACCCGCCGAAGGCGCCGCGGCCGGCGGCAGATTGCGCTCCACGACCTGTGCGGCAGCCGGTGCCCCGATCAGGCCGAGCACTGCCGCGCTCGCACCGGCAACGGCCCGGCGCAGTCGACGATCCAACGAAAGCGCGAACAGGGGCACGGCCATGGCACCCGATGACCGCATCGACCCCGCCGAAGCAAGCGTCACCGGAGCGCCCTCACCGCATGCTGAGGGTGGCGAAGCCGAGGTGGGTGCCGGCGTCCACCAACAGCGTCTCACCGGTGACGTGGCGGGAGAGCGGCGAGGCGAGGGTGAGGGCCGTGGCGGCGATGTCGTCGGGGCCAGAGGCGGCCTGCAAGGGGGTGGAAGCCTCCACGCCTGCGCGCAGCTTGTCGCGGTTGGCGCCCTTGGCCTTGTCGAACCAGGGGGTGTCGATGAAGCCCGGGCAGACCGCGTTCACCCGGATCTTCGGAGCCAGCGCCCGGGCGAGGCTCAGCGTCAGGGTGTTCATGGCCCCCTTCGAGGCCGCGTAGGCGATCGACGAACCGATGCCGGTCACCCCCGCGATGGACGAGGTGTTCACCACCGCCCCCGGCGCGGGCGCCGCCTCCAGCAGGGTCCGGGCGGCCCGCACCATCTGGAAGGCACCCACCACGTTCACCGCGTAGATGTCTGTGAAGTCAGCGGCGGAGAGGGCGTCGAGGTCGGCATGGTTGGGGGCGAAGCGCGTGATGCCCGCGTTGTTGAACAGGGCGTTGATCCGCCCGAACGGCTCGGCGGCGGCCACGATCCGGCGGCAGTCCTCGTCCTTGGCCACGTCGCCTTGAACGACCACGGCCTGCGCCCCGGCGTCCCGCACGGCCTGCGCGGTGATCTGCGCCTCATCGGCGGAGCTGGCGTAGTTCACGATCACCACCTGCGCCCCGCGCTGGGCGGCGCCCACGGCCAGCGACCGGCCGAGCCCCGACGAGGCCCCCGTCACCAGCACCACGGCGCCTGCGAAATCCTTCACGTCGATCATCGTCTCGTCTCTCCGCTCATCGCCGCCACGTTGCGCATCGCAGGCTCTGCGTCTAGCTGACGGCCACCATGACCACCGACACGTCCGGCCTTTCCATGCTGGGTCACGAGACCCGCCAGCCCGCCTCTCCGGCGCAGGCCGTGCTTGAGCGCGTGCCCAATCCGCAGGCCGAGGTGCTGTATCTCGCCCGCTTCACCGCGCCCGAGTTCACCTCGCTGTGCCCGGTGACCGGCCAGCCCGACTTCGCGCACCTCGTGATCGACTATGCGCCCGGCGACTGGCTCATCGAGTCCAAGAGCCTGAAGCTCTATCTCACGAGCTTCCGCAACCACGGTGCCTTCCATGAGGACTGCACCGTCGCCATCGGCCGCCGGATCGTGGAGGTGGCCCAGCCGAAGTGGCTGCGCATTGCGGGCTTCTGGTATCCCCGCGGCGGCATCCCCATCGACGTGTTCTGGCAGACCGGCGAAGCCCCCAAGGGCCTGTGGGTGCCCGACCCGGGCGTCCCGAGCTACCGCGGCCGGGGGTGAGCCCCGACCGTCAGCCCGCCCAGACGCTGACGACCGCCGCCATGTCAGGGCGCACGCGTTCCAGCGGGGCCTCTGTGGGGGTGCCGAGCATGATCCAGCCGGCCAGGGTCTCGGTCTCGGTCAGCCCGAGCCTTGTCAGGGCGGCGCTATCGTAGCCGTACCAGTCGGTGATCCAGTTGGCGCCGTAGCCCATGGCCTGCGCCGCGATCACCAGCGTCATGCACACCGCACCTGCGGAAAGCTGCTGCTCCCAAACGGGCTTGCCGCCCTCCCTGGGGGATGACACGACCGCCACGCACAGGGGCGGGGCCGCGATCTTCATCAGCGCCGCCGTCGCCTTGTCCGCGTTGGGCTGGGCCAGTGCGAGCGCGCGCAGGTGCTCCACGAAGACCGCCTTGGGGCCGGCGTTCAGAACGATGAAGCGCCAGGGCTGCATCTTGCCGTGATCGGGAACCCGCGCCGCCAGCCTTAAAAGATCGGCCAGCTCGTCGTCGTCCGGTGCCGGGTCGGCGAGGAACTGTGCGCTGGCGGAGCGTCGACGGGCCAGGAGCGCCAGGGTGTCGGGCGAGGCCCGCGGGGGGCTCGGCTCGCCGAATTGCGGAGCAGGCGGAACGGCATGGCTCATGGGGGATCGGTCTCTGTGGGGAGGGGGTACGGTCGCCCCGCTGGCGTCCGGCGCGTCTCTCCACCATATGCAACCAGGGTGACGGCCGTTCCAGAGGCCGATGAGGGAGACGCGTCGATGGCCGCCAACCTTGAAGTCGTCGATCGCGACGGGCCGCCGCCCGTGTGGTCCACCCTTCGGATGGAGGCCCAGGCCGCCGCCCAGGTGGAGCCCACCCTCGCCAGCCTTCTGAACGCGACGATCCTGGCGCACGACGAACTGGGCCGGGCGCTGAGCTATCAGATCGCCCGCAAGCTCGGCGACGGCGAGTTGCGCGCCATGAGCGTGCGCGAGGTGGCCGAGAGCGCCTATCGCGCCGACCCCTCGCTGGTCGATGCCGCCCAGGCCGACCTGAAGGCCGTGTTCGAGCGTGATCCCGCCTGCAAGGGCTATCTGCAGCCGTTCCTGTTCTTCAAGGGCTTCCAGGCCCTGCAGACCCACCGGGTGGCTCACTGGCTGTGGACGCAGGGGCGCCAGACGCTGGCGTTCCACCTGCAGAGCCGGGTCTCCGAGCTGTTCCAGGTGGACATCCACCCCGCCGCCCGCTTCGGCTCCGGCGTGTTCATCGACCACGGCACCGGAATCGTCGTCGGCGAGACGGCTGTCGTGGGGAACGACGTCTCCATGCTGCACGGGGTGACCCTGGGCGGTACGGGTGCCGCGGGGGTGGATCGCCACCCCAAGATCGGCGACGGCGTGCTTCTGGGGGCCGGGGCCAAGGTCTTGGGCAACATCATCGTGGGCGACCACGCCAAGGTCGCCTCGGGCTCGGTGGTGCTGAAGAACGTGCCGCCCGGCTGCACCGCGGCGGGGGTGCCGGCGCGGCTGGTGAACTGCCCCACCTGCCCCGAGCCCGCCCGCTCGATGGACCAGATGCTGGCCGACGCCGCCTACGACTACGTGATCTAGCCCCGGTTCGGGGGTGACCTGCGGCTCGGGAGCCTCTAGAAAGCTCCCGTGACCGAAACCGACAACGCCCGCCTGCAGGCCCACCTGCGCAAGACCTTCGGCAACGACAGGATCGTGCTGAAGCCTCGCCCCAAGCAGAAGGACTCCGCCGAGGTCTACGTCGGCGAAGAGTTCATCGGCGTCATGTTCCAGGACGAGGACGAGGACGGCTCGTTCATGTTCGAGATGGCGATCCTCGCGGAAGACCTGGTCTAACTCTCGGCCACCGCCTCCAGCAGGTCCGCCAGCCAGTCTGGCGGGTCGCCGCCGAGGGGGGTGCCGTCCAGGCTCGAGGCCAGCGCCGCGCCGATCAGGCTGTTGGTGACGAACACCGCCCCTGCCCGCGACAGCACGAACCGCTTGGCCACCACCTCCTGTACGACGACCCCCATCGACTGGGCGGCGGCCATGACCCTGCCCCGCACGATCCCGTCGAGCACGCCGCACGACAGGGCCGGGGTGTAGAGGCGCGAGCCCCGCGTCCAGAACAGGTTGCCCGCCGCCACGCAGGCGAGATGGCCGCGCAGGTCCAGCATCAGCGCCTCGTCGGCCCCCTTCGAGCGGGCCTCGGCGCGGGCCAGCACATTGTCGAGATAGCTCAGGGTCTTCAGGCGCGAGGTGGGCGAGCTCTCGTTGCGCCGGACGGTCGCCACGGCGAGGCGGATCGAGCCGCCGGCAGGCGGTGCCGGAGCGGCGGAGGCGACCAGCCGCGGTTCGCAAGGTTGCGGCAGGTCGAGCCCCCGGCCCCCCGACCCTGCGCTCCAGCTCAGGCGGACAGCGGCGCGGCCGTGATCGAGATCGGCGGCGAGAAGGGCTGTGGCGGCGGCGGCGTGCAGGTCGGCGAGGTCGGGCGCAGGCATGCCCAGGACCGCACAGCCCCGGATCAGCCGCTGCGCATGGGGGGCGAAGTCGATCAGCCGTCCATCCACGGCCAGCAGCGTTTCGAACAGCCCGTGACCGAGGGTGAAGCCGCGGTCATCGGCTGGAACGGTGGGAGGCAAGGTCGGCGGCGCGGTCATGGAGTCAGCGCCCGGCGCAAGGCGGAGAGCTTCACCTCCGCCTCCGTCGCTTCGGACAGGGGATCGCTGTCGGCCACGATGCCCGCCCCGGCGCGAACCTCGAAGGCCCAGCCGCCATCCGCTTCCTCCTCGAAGGCGACGGTGCGGATCAGGACGGAGGAGTCGAACGCCCCGTCGGTGCCCGCCCAGAACAGGGAGCCGCAATAGGGCCCGCGCGGGGGCTCGTGTCTCGCGATCTCCAGCATGGCCTGCACCTTGGGTGCCCCCGTCACCGATCCCGGCGGGAATGCGGAGACGAACAAGTCCACGGCATCGACGCCCGGCACCAGCTGCCCCGAAATGGTGGAGACGAGGTGGTGCACGTTGGCATAGCTCTCCAGCGCGAACTCGGCCTCGACCTTGACGCTGCCGGGCGTGCAGGCACGGGCGAGGTCGTTGCGCATGAGGTCGACGATCATGCGATTCTCCGCCCGATCCTTGTCCGACGCCAGGAGTTCGGCCGCCATGGCGGCATCGGCCGCCGGCGTCGCGCCGCGCGGACGTGTGCCCTTGATGGGCTGGGTGCGCACGCTGCCAAGGGCGTTCACCCGCAGGAACCGCTCCGGCGAGTTGGAAACCACCGCCCGCCCCGGCAGCCGCAGGTAGGCCGCAAAGGGGGCGTCGCTCGACTGGGTGAGGCGGTGCAGGAGGTCGAAGGGCGTGGCCCCCGCCACGAGCGAGCCCGCCCAGCGCCGGGCGATGTTGGCCTGGAACAGGTCGCCCCTCTCGATGGCCCGCACCACCGCCGCCACGGAGTCTGCATAGACGGCCGCGCCTGTCAGGTCATGGAGGTCCGTCGCCAGCCGCGCATGATCGCGATCAGGCGCCTGTGGGGCCGGAGCCGGCAGCCATTCCAGCGCGCGCGAGGCCTGCCGGCCGACCGCGAAGGCTCGGCCAGCGGTGGCGTCGAAGGCCAGGATTGCGTCGTAGCGGGCGGCCACGAGATCGGGCCAGCCCGTGCGGGCCTGCCGCGTGCAGGGCTCGACCGCCGCCCCCAGCTCATAGCTGGCCAGCCCGACCAACCCGCCCACGAAGGGCGGTGCCCCGGGGGGCGCCACCCCATCGGTGCCGCGAAGCCTGCGCAGGGCTGCGGGTGCGTCCTGACCCCCAGCCAGAACGAGGGTTTCCACAGGGGCCCGGCCCACGTAGGACCAGCCGCCTTCGCCCCCCAGCAGCCCGAAGGCGAACGGCTCGTGCGCGAAGGCGCGCAGCACCTCCAGCGGCGGGTGCCACGCAATCTCGATGATCTGGATGCCGCCGTCTCTCACGACGGTGGACTTAGCGACTGCCGAGCCCCTTCGCGACCGTCCGCTCGCCCCCATGACGCTGCTCAGCCGACGAAGATCGGCTATGCACGGCGAAACCGGCACGAAGCCGGGCCTTTGGAGACGCTCATGTTCAACCACATCATGGTCGGGTCGAACGACATCGACCGCTCGGAACGCTTCTACGATGCGGTCCTGGCCACGCTCGGCGCGGGCAAGGCGATGCGCAACGCGGCCCCCACCGGCCACATGCGCCTGTTCTATCGCCATGACGGCAATGCTTTCGGCATTTCGCAGCCGATCGACGGTGAGCCCGCCAGCTCGGCCAACGGCGCCACCATCGGGTTCAAGTGCGACTCGCCCGAGCAGGTGCAGGCGTTCCACGACACGGCTGTGGCCCACGGCGGCACATCCATCGAGGAGGCCCCGGGCCTGCGCAACGGGTCGATGGGCCCGATGCACCTCGCCTACGTCCGCGATCCGGACGGCAACAAGCTGTGCGCCATCCACCGGCCCGGCTGAGTTCGTCGCGCCCGGCCGGAGAGCGATCTCCGGCCGGGCCAGCGACCTCGCGGCGCTAGAGCACGCCCAGCATCTCCGCCACCAGCGGGTGGCGCACGATGTCGGTGTCCGCCAGACGCACCACCGCGATGTCCGGCACCCGCTCCAGCCGCTCGGCCACGTCGGCGAGGCCGGAGACGCCGGGCAGGAGGTCCGATTGGTTCGGGTCGCCCGTGATGACCATGGTGGAGTGCCAGCCCAGCCTGGTGAGCAGCATCTTCAGCTGGCCGTAGGTGCAGTTCTGCGCCTCGTCGATCACCACGAAGGCGTTGTTCAGCGTGCGCCCGCGCATGTAGCCGATGGGGGCGATCTCGATCAGCCCCTCGGTCATCAGGGCCCGCACCCGCTTCATGGAAAGCCGGTCGGACAGGGCGTCGTAGAGGGGCCGCAGGTAGGGGGCGAGCTTGTCCTCCATGTCGCCCGGCAGGTAGCCGAGGCTCTCTCCCGCTTCGACCGCGGGGCGCGACAGCACGATGCGGCCCACCTTGTTGGCCTCCAGCGCCTCCACCGCCTTGGCGATGGCGAGGTAGGTCTTGCCGGTGCCGGCAGGGCCGAGCGCCAGAGTCAGGTTGCGCGTGTCCACAGCCTCGATCAGCGCGGTCTGCCCGGCGGACTTGGCCTTGATGGTCTTGATGTAGCCCTGCTCGCGATTGGCATCGTGCCCGACGTCCGGCCGCCAGCCCCGCTCTCGATGATCTCCGCCCCGGTCCATGGTGGGGAAGCGCCTCACCTTGGAGTCCTCCTGCGGCATGGGTCGGGTGAACTGGGTGGGATCCAGCTCGCCCTCACGCACCAGTCGCTTGGTCGCACGCTTGTTCATGACAACGCTCCAGGTTCGGGGGACGTGATCGGAGACAAAGAAAAAGGCGCGACCCGGGAGGGGCGCGCCTGACGTGAAGCGGAGGAAAAGCAACGGCCGAGCCGCCGGCTTCCGGGCGGACCCGAAGCTGAAGTCAAAACCCGGACGGCGTGGCTCATCCAACGCTCCGCTCTGACGGATGCCAGCCCGCCAGCGAATCGCTGGGGGATCGAATCACCCGACCAGTTGAGTGTATCCAGGTTCGTGACGACTTAACGCGAGCGTCACGCAGGAGACGTGAACTTGGCCGATACGCCGCATCTTTATCGCCTGGGCGCCCTGCAACCGAGCCTGCCGCCCGAGGGCGACTACTGGATCGCGCCCAACGCGACGGTCGTGGGCAATGTGGTGCTGCATCGAAACGCCAGCATCTGGTTCGGGGCGGTGCTGCGCGGCGACAACGACCCCATCACCGTGGGCGAGAACTCCAACATCCAGGACCTGAGCGTCCTGCACACCGACATGGGATCGCCGCTGACCATCGGGGCGAACGTGACGGTGGGGCACAAGGTCATGCTGCACGGCTGCACGGTGGGCGACGGGAGCCTGATCGGGATCAACTCGGTGATCCTGAACGGGGCCGTGATCGGCAAGGGCTCGATCGTGGGGGCGAACAGCCTGATCACGGAGAACAAGCACTTCCCCGACAACGTGCTGATCGTCGGTTCACCGGCCAAGGTGGTGCGGGAACTGGACGAGCGTGCGGCCCAGATGCTCTTGGCCAGCGCCACCCACTACGTCGAGAACTGGAAGCGGTTCGCCAGGGACCTAGCGGCGGTCTGAGCGATCAGCCCACCTGAACGGCGTAGCTCTCGATCACCGCGTTCGCCAGCAGGCGGTCGCACATGGACTTGGCCTGAGCCTCGGCGGCCGCCTTGTCGTCGCCCGCCAGCTCCAGGGTGATCAGGCGGCCCACGCGCACGTCGGTCACGCCCGCGAAGCCAAGCCCGCCCAGCGCGCCCTCGATGGCCTTGCCCTGCACGTCGAGCACGCCGGGCTTGAGGAACACTTCGATCTTCACCTTCATCGGTGTGCGCTCGCTCAGTGGATCTTGGAGATGCCGGCGTCGGCCGCCTGGGCGTCGGAGATGCCGCCCTGAATCACCGTGGGCATCTCCTTCATGATCCCGAGGCGGCGGGCCACCTCGGTATAGCTCTCGATCACATTGCCGAGGTCGCGGCGGAAACGGTCCTTGTCGAGCTTCTCGTTGGTGACCGAGTCCCACAGGCGGCAGCTGTCGGGGCTGATCTCATCGGCCAGGATGATGCGCGAGAACTCGTCGTTCTCCCAGATGCGGCCGAACTCCAGCTTGAAGTCCACGAGCGTGATGCCGACCGCGCCGAACAGGCCGGAGAGATAGTCGTTCACCCGCAGCGTCATGGCCAGGATGTCGTCGATGTCCTGGGTGGTGGCCCAGTTGAAGGCGGTGATGTGCTCCTCGGTGACCATCGGATCGCCGAGCTTGTCGTCCTTGTAGTAGAACTCGATGATCGAGCGTGGCAGGGCCTGGCCCTCGGGCAGGCCGAGGCGGGTGGCCATCGAACCGGCCACGATGTTGCGGCAGACCACCTCCAGTGGGATGATCTCCACCTCCTTGATCAGCTGCTCGCGCAGGTTCAGGCGGCGGATGAAGTGGTTGGCGATGCCCATGCCGCCGAGGCGGGTCATGATGTATTCGCTGATGCGGTTGTTGATCACGCCCTTGCCTTCGAGCACCGCCTTTTTCTGGGCGTTGAAGGCGGTGGCGTCATCCTTGAAGTACTGGATCAGGGTGCCCGGCTCCGGCCCCTCGTACAGGATCTTGGCCTTGCCTTCGTAGATCTTCTTGCGGCGGGTCATCGGCGTTAAGGGGACTCCGGGTCGCGGAACGGGCGGAAGGCGCGGGGGACGACTCCCGCGCGCTGCATTTCAGACTCGCGGATATAGGGCGGCCGGACGCCAAAGGCACGCGCTACGTCTTAGACGGGCCACCGGGCACCTGGCTCGCTCCGGCCGTCTCTCGCCTAGCGGTGTCGAGCCGGGGCGGCTATCTCAGTCAGGCAACACGCCACCACGGGATCTGCCTGACATGACCACCTTCAACGACCGGGAACGCGGCTTCGAGGCCAAGTTCGCCAATGACGAGGAACTGAAGTTCAAGATCATGGCGCGGCGCGACCGGATGCTGGGCGAGTGGATCGGCACGAAGCTGGGCCTGACCGGGACCGAACTCGAAACCTACGCCCGCTCCATCCTCAAGGCCGACCTGGCCGAGCCCGGCGACGAGGACGTGGTGCGCGCCGTCATGGCCGACATCGAGGGCAAGGGCCTCTCGCTCACGGCCGAGGACATCAGGGCCAAGCTCAACGCCTTTGCCGTCGAGGCGGAAGCCGCCCTGCGCGCCGGCACCTGAGCGCAGGCCCAGGGGCAACGGCATGCGCAAGTTCTCCGACCTCACCGAGCGCGAGGTGCTGGCCCTGGCCATCACCAACGAGGAGGAGGACGGGCGCATCTACGGCGACTATGCCGAGCAGCTTCGGGAGAACTTTCCCGACAGCGCCCGCATGTTCAGCGACATGGCGGCCGAGGAAAGCGAGCACCGGCGCTGGCTGCTCGATCTCTATGGCCAGCGTTTCGGCAGCCATATTCCCTACATTACCCGGCGGGAGATCAGAGGCGCGCCCAACCCGCCCTCGGCCCGGACCGTCGTGCCCCGGGGCATCGCCGCCGTGCGTCAGCAGGCCCGGCAGATGGAGTCCGACGCCAGCCGCTTCTACCTGCAGGCTGCCGCCGTCAGCTCCGACACCGCCATCCGCAAGCTCCTCGGCGACCTCGCCGCCGCCGAGATGGACCATCTGAAAACCGCGGGCGAGATCGAGGAGAAGCGGCTTCCGCAGAAGCGGCGTGACCGGGAGGACGACGACGCTCGCAAGCGCTTCGTGCTGCAGATCGTGCAGCCGGGGCTCGTGGGCCTGATGGATGGCTCCGTCTCGACCCTGGCACCCGTGTTCGCCGCCGCCTTCGCCACGCACCAGCCGCACAACGCCTTCCTCGTCGGCATGGCGGCCAGCATCGGGGCCGGCATCAGCATGGGTTTCGCCGAGGCCCTGGCGGACGACGGCAAGCTCTCGGGCCGGGGGGCACCGCTGCTGCGAGGCGTGGTGTGCGGGCTCATGACCACGGCGGGGGGCATCGGCCACACCCTGCCCTTCCTGATCCCCGACTTCTGGACGGCCACGGTGGTCGCCGGCGCGGTGGCGGTGGTGGAGCTGGGCATCATCGCCTGGATCCAGTGGCGCTACATGGATACGCCGCCGCTTTCGGCCGCCGCGAAGGTGATGCTGGGCGGCGCACTGGTGCTGGCCGCGGGCATCATGATCGGCGGGGGCTAGCCGCCTCCGGCCACGGCCTCCAGAGGGGCGGCGGCGCCCACGCCCTCCTCCGGCGGCGAGTCCTCCAGCGTCGCGAGGTCGGCGGCGAGCAGGCGCTCCAGCGTGGCCCGGGCGAGGCGCGACTCCTTGATGAAGGTGTCGTCGTCCAGGTTCCACATGGGCTGCATCTTGTAGAACTGCTTCAGGTCGTAGCGGCGGAAGATGTCGCTGGCCCGGTCGGCGCGATAGGGCGTCATGCCCAGGCGCTTGAGTGCCTCGCGGCCCACCGCCAAGCTGGCCTCGTAGGTCTCGCGCTCCACGAAATCGGCCCCCTTGGCGAGAAGTTCGTAGGCGTGCCCCCGGTCGAAGGCGCGGGCCAGCACGATCAGGTGCGGGAAGCTCTGCTTGGCGGTCTCGACCAGCTCCTCGGCCTTCTCCTTGTCGTCGATGGCCACGATCAGAACCTTGGCCTTGGCGGCGCCGGCGGCATGCAGAAGGTCGAGGCGGCTGGCGTCGCCGTAGTTCACCTGGTTGTTGGCGAACTTGCGCAAAAGGTCGATCTGCGTCGGGCTGGAGTCCATCACCGAGAGCTGGAAGTCGTTGGCCTGCAGGAGCCGCCCGGCGATCTGCCCGAACCGGCCGAAGCCCGCCACGATCACGTGCGCCCCGTCCTGGAAGCGGGTGTCGGCGTCGCGAACGGGGGCCTTGGGCTGGAGCCGGTCGACCAGGCGCTCGTAGCCGAGGAACAGAAGCGGCGTCATCAACAGGGAGACCGCTGCGACGGCCATCAGAAGCTTGCCGATCTCAGGGCTCAGCACCCGGGCTCCGACGGTGAACGCCACCAGCACGAAGGCGAACTCCCCCGCCTGCGAGAGCAGCACGCCCGACCCGGAAGCTTCGCGCCAGGTGAGCCGGAAGGCCTTGCCGACCCCCATCATGACGACGGCCTTCACCGTCATCACCAGAGCCACGAGCCCGGCGATGAGCAGCGGCTGGCGAAGGATGAGGCCGAGGTCCAACCCGGCCCCAACCGTCATGAAGAACAGGCCTAGCAGGATCCCCCGGAAGGGCTCGATGTCGCTTTCCAGCTCCTTCCTGAACTCGCTCTCGGCCAGCAGCACGCCTGCGAGGAACGCGCCCAGTGCGGGCGGCAGGCCCACCGCCGTCATCAAGGCGGCCACGCCCACCACCATGAGCAGGGCGGCAGCGGTGAATATCTCCCGCAGCTTGGCCGAGGCGATGTAGCGGAAGGCCGGGCGCACCGCGTACTGGCCGGCCACGATCACGGCGGCCACGGCGCCCAGCACCGCCACCGGCCTCAGCCACGGCGGCGCGGCTTCCAGCCAGTGCGGCGTCTCCGAGGCGGCCTTCGCAGCGATCGGGTCCAGCGCCAGCAGCGGCAGGAACACGAACAGGGGGATGACCACGAGATCCTGCAGGAGCAGCACCCCGAAGGTGGCATCGCCCATCGCGCCCTTGCGCAGGCCCTTCTCCTCCAGGATCGACAGCACGATGGCGTCGGAAGAGATGGTCAGGATCGCCCCGCAGGCCACCGCCGAGCGCCACTCCAGCCCAAGGGCGACGGCGATCCCCGTGCCCACGAGGCCCGTCGCCACGTACTGCGCCCCGCCGACGCCGAATATCGAGCTGCGCATCCGCCAGAGCAGGCTGGGCTGCACGTCCAGACCGATGAGGAACAGCAGGATCACCACGCCGAACTCGGCCACATGGTTCACCTGCGCCGGATCGCCGATCAGGTTGAGCAGGCTCGGCCCGATCACCACCCCGGCCACGAGATAGCCCAGCACCGATCCCAGCCCCGCCCGCTTGGCCAAAGGCACGCTGATCACGGCCGCGGCCAGATAGGTCACCGCCTGGACGAGCAGCGCCTCCGCGTTCACCGGGTGGCTCGCGGGTCGAGGGGGAGTTCGATCATCGGCTGAGCTTAGCGGAGCAAGGCAGCGTCAGGAACCGACGACGCGCGCGCCGTTCAGTTCGTTCAACTCGCTCGGGCTCGGCGGTTCATGGATCGCCTCGATGTAATCGAACATCGGCCGCGTCACCTCGAAGCTGAAGGTCGCTCCCTTGGCGGCGTTGCGGGCGGCGGTCCGGCGCCAGCGTTCCTCCCGCTCCACGTCGAGCCAGTGCAGTTGGCAGTGCAACCCGACCGCCCGCACGCGAGCCGCCACCCGCTCCCGCTGGTCGCGGCGGATGAAGCCGATGTCGAGCACGGGCGCACAACCCTTCCCCGCGCAGGCGAGGGCGGTGGAGACGATCTGCGCCTCGCACCGCGCCACCCGCTCCCACATCCAGTCGGGCGAAAGCGGCTGTGGGGCGTCCGGCCCGAACAGGCTCTGCATCCAGTCGTCGATGGAAAACCGCACCCCGCCGATTTCGTCGGCGAGGGCGGTGGAATAGGTCGTCTTCCCCGCCGCCAGCGCCCCGCAGATCATGTGGACGGTTGCGATCGTCACGCGATGTCGCCCGGTTCGGCGGCCGTGAGCCGGGCGAGGAGGCCGTCGAGGGCGGCGAGGTCTTCCTCGGACCAGCGGTCCTTGAAGAACTCCTCCGAGTGTCGGTCCAGGGTGGCGCGCGCCTCGCCGATGATCCGCAGGCCGGTTTCGGTCAGCACGACGTAAGCCAGGCGCGCGTCGCGGGGGTCGGGCTCGCGGGTGACGAAGCCGGTCTTCTCTAGCGGCAGGCACATGCGGGTGACGGTGGAGGGGTTCAGGTGCAGGCGCCGCGCCAGGTCGATCCGCGTGAGGCGATGGCCGGGGGAACGCTCCAGATGCATGAGCAGCAGCGCCTCATTCAGCGCGAGGCCGTGGATCGGCGACAGCCCGCGAGACAGCCGCTGCTCGACGAGGGCGTGGGCGCGCAGGAGATTGATGACGGCAGAGAAGGAAGGCTGGGTCATGGAGCGGATGTAGTGCAAGGCCATTGCATATGCAACGACCCTGCACGCGTCTCCGTTCGGTGTGTTGAGGTGGGGGAGGGATGCGGAGCGCCCGGGCCTGCGCCCGGAGGTTACCGTCGAGTGTGAGGCGCCGAGGAGTTTCGGCGCAGGTGGGCGCTCCGCGTGATCGTTGATCCCGAAGGCGCGGGGCGCGCAGGCTTGTTCGGCCTTTCACCCCGTTCCCGCCCGAGGCATCCGGGCGCCTCGCGGCGACCCAGGGCCCTCGTTTGAAGCAGGCGCACACCCTCGGACGGGCGGCCCTCCCAGCGACGGAAGGCGCCGATGCCCGGACCGAAGCCCGCCTGTGCGGACCCCGACCCGGAGGCGGGTTTACGTCCCCCGCCCTCAACCCCGCTCGACCACGCCCCGCCGCCGCATCGGTCGCCGCGCCAGCGCCCTCCCCGTGCGACGGGGCGACGCGGACTATGCGGGACGCAGAAAGGGAGGGGGATCGAATGTGGTTTGTTCGCCTATTTCACAGCGGCCAAAACATCCCCCGCTCGCGGCAGAGGTCTTGGGGTCACCGGCCACCGCGGTGGGCGCCGCCGGGCTCGGCCGCGTCAAGGGACGGCTGCGCCTCTTCGCCCTTGACCCGCCCTGCGCGCGACGGCTGAGACGTGGGCGTCGGGACGCGGGGCGTCCCTCCCGTTCAAGTTCGACGAGCCTGCGGCGCGTCGAACACAGGGCTATGGCTTGGAAGCGGGCGTTACGAAGGTCGGCTATGGGTAGACGACGGCCCTCGGGTTGCTCGAGGGTGCTTTCCGCCCGCGGCATGGCCCGGACCCAAGAAAATTCGGCCGCTTGCCCAACGCTATCGTCTGTCGGGCTTGTGCCAGCCTGATCGGCTAGAATGAGCTACGACTGTCTGTGGGAGTGCCCAAGACGGTGGCCGATGGTCCGACCCACAGGCTGCGTCCG
>JBBRQN010000023.1:0-34018 GCA_038226305.1 Caulobacterales bacterium | reverse complement strand
CCTCGCCCTCGCCGTCTGCCAGGCGGGAGAGCAGCGCCTTGACCCGCAGGCGGCCCTTGGGCGTCTCCACCTCGAACCACGCACCGGGCGCCGGCGAGAGGCCGCGGATCAGCCGATCGATCTCGACGGCGGGGCGCGCCCAGTCAATGCGCGCCTCCTCAGGCTTGATCTTCCTAGCGTAGGTGAGCCCCTCGGCGCCCTGCGCCACCTCGACGGCCGTGCCTGCAGAAAGCTGTGCCAGCGCCTCGACGAGCAGCGCGGCGCCAAGCTCGGCCAGCCGGTCGTGGACGGTGCCGAAGGTGTCTTCAGCCCCGATAGGCGTTCGCGCGGTGAGGAGCACGGGGCCCTCGTCGAGCCCCTCGCTCATCCGCATCACCTGCACCCCGGTTTCAGCATCGCCGGCGATGACCGCGCGCTGGATCGGGGCGGCGCCCCGCCATCGGGGCAGGAGCGAGCCGTGCAGGTTGAAGCTCCCCAGCCGGGGGGCCTCCAGAACCGCCAGGGGCAGGATTTGGCCGTAGGCGACCACCACCGCGGCCTCCACGTTCAGCTCGGCCAGGGCCTGCGCCTCGGCCGGATCGCGCATCGTGGCGGGGGTGAGCACCGGCAGCCCCAGCGCCTCGGCCGCGGCCTGCGCGGCGGAGGGGCGCACGCTCTGGCCCCGTCCGCGCGGCTTCTGCGGCTGGGTGTAGACGGCTGCGATCTCATGCCCGGCCGCATGCAGCGCCTTCAGCGAGGTGGCGGCGAAGGGCGGCGTGCCCATGAACGCGATGCGCATGGGCAGCCGCTCAGGCCATCGCCTTCCGGGCCTTCTTGACCTTGGCGATGCCCCGGTCGCGCTTCAGGCGCGACAGGTGGTCGAGGAACAGCACCCCGTCGCAGTGGTCGATCTCGTGCTGGATGCAGGTGGCGTAGAGCCCCTCGGCCTCCTCTTCGTGGGGGGCGCCGGTCTCGTCGAGGTAGCTGAAACGCACCTTCGCCGGGCGCTCCACCTCGTCATAGATGTCGGGGATGGAGAGGCAGCCCTCCTCGTAGGTGGAGGTCTCTTCGGAGGCCCAGATCACTTCCGGGTTCACATATTTGCGGGGCTGGGGCGCCTCGCCCTCCCGGGCCACGTCCATCACCACGAGGCGCTTGAGCACCCCGACCTGCACGGCAGCGAGGCCGATGCCGGGGGCGGCGTACATGGTCTCCAGCATGTCATCGAGCAGCGCCCGCACGGCGTCGTCGACCACCGTCACGGGCTCGGAAGGCCGCTTCAGGATCGCAAGCTCGGCCGCTTCGCCGACGGTGATGATGGGGAGAACGCTCATGCGCCGGAACCTAGGGCGGGCCGGGCGCAGGTCAACCGGGGACGGGATGGTCAGCCAGACTGACGGTTCTGGACGGTCTTCGAAAACAGAGTCCGGAGAGTCCGTCGCGCTAGAACCAGCCGGCTTCGCGCAGGGCGCGGGCGTAGGTGCGGCTGACGGGGGCCTCTGCGCCGCCCTTGAGCTTCAGCACGGCGCGGCCGTCGGCGCGGTCGGCGCCCTGCACCGCGTCCTTGGCGACCCACCAGCTGCGATGCGTCTGCGCGCCCTCCAGCCCCTCCAGCTCGGCCACGGCATCCGACAGGCGCATGAGGATGAGGTCGCTGCCCCGGTCGGTGTGCAGGCGCAGGTAGTGATCCTCGGCCTCCACCGCGTGCAGCGCGGCGCCCCGCAGCTTCAGGGGCATCCGCTCAAGGAACTTCACCGGCGCGACCGGCAGCGGCCCACCGGGGGCCGGGGCATGGGTCATCACAGAGCGGCGGCCGGCCAGCACGTTCAGGGTGCTCATCCCCACGGTCACGACGAACACGGGCAGGGCGAAGCCTGGCAGGTCGGCCGGGGTCAGGTGGCCGAAGAAGATCCAGCCGCTCATCGCCCACACGATCACCGTCTGCGGGATGGCGATGCACAGGGTCATGGCGGTGATCGCCGGAAGCGCGCCCGGAAAACGCCCGCTGCGCTCCAGCGCCTTGGCAACGGGCACGCCGATCGCACCCCCCGTCGCCAGCACGAGCACCCAGTAGCCGAGCCGGACCACGAAAGACGCCCGGCCCGTTTCGAACGCCCCGCTGACCGACAGGAACACCGCCACCGCCAGGGTCACCAGCGCCGCCCGCGCCCAGGTGACCGCGACAGGCACCGGCACCGGCGCAGCCACGGCCGCCGTCGGCGAAGCGTGAACGGCACCAGCCGTCGTTTCGCGCATCGGGCCGTCTTGTTCACGCATCGGGGCGGGCGGGCTCGAAAGGGGGGGCTTAGGGATCGGTGGTCGCCGGACGGGTCGCATGGAGCGCCCCGCCGGATCACCAAAGCAGACTCCCATGACCCACGCCTCTCCCACAAGCGTCTCGCACCGCGCCCAGCGTGGGATTTCGCCGCGCAGCCTGATCGGCCCGGCGGCCGTCGGCGTGGCGGTGGTCGGCTTCCTGGCGTGGATGCTGCTGCGGCAGTCGGGCGGTGGTCACGCCGTCGCCGTTCACCTGCATGCGCCGAACCTCGCCCTCCTGTCGCAGGCCCCGGCGTTGATCCGCCTGCACATCACCGCCGCGGTGATGGCGTTCCTGATCGGGTCGGTGATACTCATCGGGGTGAAGGGCACGGCGCTGCACAAGACCCTGGGCTGGGCGTGGATGGCGGCGATGATGACCACGGCGATCAGCTCGCTGTGGATCAAGACCCTGCACCCCGACCATTGGAGCTACATCCACTTCCTGTCCGGCTGGGTGATCATCGCCGTTCCGATGGGCCTCGTGGCCATCAAGCGCCGCAACGTGCGGATGCACGCCCGCATGATGACGAGCCTGTTCGTGGGCGGCCTGATCATCGCGGGGGCCTTCACCTTCGTGCCCGGCCGGCTGATGTTCCAGGTGTTCTTCGGCTGAAGCGCAAGCCGCAGGCGTGGCGCAGCGTTGCGCGGGTGGGCGCGGGCCTCTAGACCGTCGCGCGACCTCCCCCTTCGCTACCGGAAGAGCCGCGGCCCCATGAACATCCACGAGCATCAGGCCAAGGCCGTCCTCAAGGAATTCGGCGTTCCGGTCAGCCGGGGCGAAGCGGTGTTCACCCCCGAGGACGCCAAGAAAGCCGCGGAGACCATGGGTTCTCCCCTGTTCGTGGTGAAGAGCCAGATCCACGCGGGCGGCCGGGGCAAGGGCAAGTTCGAAGGCCTCGGCCCCGACGCCAAGGGCGGCGTGCGCCTCGCCAAGTCGGCAGAAGACGTGTTCACCCAGGCCAAGGAGATGCTGGGCCGGGTGCTCGTGACCCATCAGACCGGCCCCAAGGGCAAGCAGGTGAACCGCCTCTACATCGAAGAGGCTTCGGACATCTCGAAGGAGCTCTACCTCTCGCTTCTGGTGGATCGCGAGACCAGCCGCGTGGCCGTGGTCGCCTCCACCGAGGGCGGCATGGACATCGAGGACGTGGCGCACAACACGCCCGAAAAGATCATTACCATCCAGATCGACCCGGCCACGGGCGTCATGCCCCACCACGGCCGGTCGCTCGCCGCCGCCCTGAAGCTGGAGGGCGTGCATGCCAAGGAGGGCGCGAAACTTCTCGGTCAGCTCTACAAAGCCTTCGTCGAGAAGGACATGGCGATGCTGGAGATCAACCCCCTCATCATCACCGACGAGCCCGACGGCGGCCACCTGCGGGTGCTGGACGCCAAGCTCAGCTTCGACGGCAACGCCCTCTTCCGCCACCCCGACATCATGGCCCTGCGCGACGAGACCGAGGAGGACCAGAAGGAGATCGAGGCCTCCAAGTACGGCCTCGCCTACATCGCGCTGGACGGCGAGATCGGCTGCATGGTCAACGGCGCGGGCCTGGCGATGGCCACGATGGACATCATCAAGCTCTACGGTGCCGAGCCCGCCAACTTCCTCGACGTGGGCGGCGGCGCCAACAAGGAGAAGGTGACCGCCGCCTTCAAGATCATCACCGCCGACCCGGCCGTGAAGGGCATCCTGGTCAACATCTTCGGCGGCATCATGCGTTGTGACATCATCGCCGAGGGCGTGATCGCCGCGGTGAAGGAAGTCGGCCTGAAGGTGCCGCTCGTCGTGCGCCTGGAAGGCACCAATGTGGACCTGGGCAAGAAGATCCTGAACGACTCGGGCTTGAACGTCATCGCCGCCAACGACCTCGCCGACGCCGCCGAGAAGATCGTCAAAGCCGTAAGGGAAGCCGCCTAAGTGTCCGTCCTCATCGACTCCAACACCCGCGTCATCTGCCAGGGCATCACCGGCGCGCAGGGCACCTTCCACACGGAGCAGGCCATCGCCTACGGCACGAAGATGACGGCGGGCGTCACGCCGGGCAAAGGCGGGCAGACCGCCGTGGGCCTGCCGGTCTACGACACCGTGCTCGAGGCCAAGTCGCGCGCAGGGGCCGACGCGAGCGTGATCTACGTCCCGCCGCCCTTCGCCGCCGACTCCATCCTCGAAGCCATCGACGCCGAGATTCCGCTGATCATCTGCATCACCGAGGGCATCCCGGTGGAGGACATGATCAAGGTGAAGCGCTCGCTCGCCGGGTCGAAGTCGCGCCTCATCGGGCCGAACTGCCCGGGCGTGCTCACCCCCAACCAGTGCAAGATCGGCATCATGCCGGGCAACATCTTCTCCGCGGGCTCTGTCGGCGTGGTCTCGCGCTCGGGCACGCTGACCTATGAGGCTGTGTTCCAGACCACCAACGCCGGCCTCGGCCAGACCACGGCCGTGGGCATCGGCGGCGACCCGGTGAAGGGTACCGAGTTCATCGACGTGCTTGAACTGTTCCTGGCGGACGAAGCCACCAAGTCGATCATCATGATCGGCGAGATCGGCGGCTCGGCCGAGGAAGACGCCGCGCAGTTCCTGATCGACGAGGCCAAGCGCGGGCGGTCCAAGCCCATCGCGGGCTTCATCGCGGGCGTCACGGCGCCTCCGGGGCGGACCATGGGCCACGCGGGCGCCATCGTCTCTGGCGGCAAGGGCGATGCGGCTTCCAAGATGGCGGCGATGGAGCGGGCGGGCATCCGCGTGTCGCCTTCGCCGGCGGCTCTGGGCGAGACCCTGCTGCAACTGCTCAAGGGCTGACTACATAAGAGGCCCGAAACCGCCATCGTGCGCCGGGATGCTCAGGATGGGCGCTTTTCACCGCGAAGCGTCGTTAAACAAAAATCCTGACGTCCCGGCCTATGACGGCCGTTCGGGCGTATAAGGCGCGCGCCGCTTGGATGGTCACGACTCGACCGCGCGGCAGGCAACAGGTGGACGACGCGATGGCGGACGATTCCGGTCGGATCAATCAGCTCCTGTCTGAGACGACCTTCCTCTACGGCGGCAACGCCACTTTCGTCGAGGACCTCTACGCGCGATACGCGGGCGATCCGCAGAGCGTGCCCGCCGACTGGCGAGCCTATTTCGACGCGTTCGGCGAGCAGCCGGGCGCCATCGCCGCCGCGGATCAGGAGCCCAGCTGGGCTCGCCCCGCCGCGCCCTCCGCCCGCCCCGACTGGATGTCGGCGATCGACGGGCTGTGGCCTGCGGTCGAGGCCAAGATGGGCGCGAAGATCGCCGCCAAGGCACCTGAGGCTGCGGCCGCCGCCACGCCGCAGGCCGACGTTCGCGCAGCGACCCTCGATTCGGTGCGCGCGATCATGATGATCCGCGCCTATCGCATCCGCGGGCATCTCGCCGCCAACCTCGATCCTCTGGGGCTGGAGCAGAAGCTGAAGCTGCAGGCCGCGGGCGAGCTCGACCCGGCCACCTATGGCTTCACCGAAGCCGACTGGGATCGTCCGATATTCCTCGACTACGTGCTGGGGCTGGAGACGGCGACGCTTCGCGAGATCCTGGAGATCCTGAAGCGCACCTACTGCGGCACCGTGGGCGTGCAGTACATGCACATCTCCAACCCCACCGAGAAGGCGTGGATCCAGGAGCGCATCGAGGGCAAACACAAGGAGATCGTGTTCTCGAAAGAGGGCAAGATCGCCATCCTGAAGAAGCTGATCGAGGCCGAGGGCTTCGAGCGCTTCCTGCACAAGCGCTTCCCCGGCACCAAGCGGTTCGGCCTCGACGGGGGCGAGGCGCTGGTGCCCGCCATGGAGCAGATCATCAAGCGCGGCGGCGCCCTGGGCGTCGACGAGATCATCCTTGGCATGCCGCACCGGGGACGCCTGAACGTCCTGGCCGCTGTGATGGGCAAGCCCTACCGCGTGATTTTCCACGAGTTCCAGGGCGGCAGCTCCGTGCCTTCCGACATCGAGGGCTCGGGCGACGTGAAGTACCACCTGGGCGCCAGTTCGGACCGCGAGTTCGACGGCAACAAGGTGCACCTGTCGCTCACCGCCAACCCGTCGCACCTCGAGATCGTCAACCCGGTGGTGCTGGGCAAGGCGCGCGCCAAGCAGACCTTCGACCGGCTCGAGGATGCGGGCTGCACCGGCTCCAAGGTGCTGCCGCTGCTGCTGCACGGCGACGCCGCCTTCGCAGGGCAAGGCGTGGTGGCCGAGTGCTTCGCGCTGTCCGGGCTGAAGGGCTACGAGACGGCGGGCACGATCCACTTCATCGTCAACAACCAGATCGGCTTCACCACCGCGCCGAACTTCTCGCGCTCGTCGCCCTATCCGAGCGACGTGGCGCTGATGGTGCAGGCGCCGATTCTGCACGCTAACGGCGACGACCCGGAGGCCGTGGTCTTCGCCGCCAAGGTGGCGGCCGAATACCGCCAGGAGTTCGGCAAGGACGTAGTGGTGGACATGTTCTGCTACCGCCGCTTCGGCCACAACGAGGGCGACGACCCCACGTTCACCCAGCCGATCATGTACGCGAAGATCAAGGGCCAGCCCTCGACCCGCGAAATCTACTCCGCCCGCCTGATCGAACAGGGCGTGGCCACGCAGGCCGAGGTCGACCGCTGGCTGACCGAATTCGAACAGTTCCTCTCCGACGAGTTCGACGCGGGCAAGGCCTACAAGCCGAACAAGGCCGACTGGCTGGACGGCAAATGGTCGGGCTTCGACGCCGACGGCGAGGTGATGAGCAACACCGCCGTGGCCCTTCAGAAGCTGACCGACATCGGTCGCAAGCTGACCGCCATCCCCGAAACCGTCGCCATCCACCCCACGCTGAAGCGCGTGATCGAGACGCGCCGCAAGACTATCGAAGCCGGCGAGGGCCTGGACTGGGCCACGGCCGAACACCTGGCCTTCGGCACCCTCCTCGATGAGGGGTCGCCCGTGCGGCTTTCGGGGCAGGACAGCGTGCGCGGCACCTTCAGCTCGCGCCACTCCGCCGTGGTCGATCAGAACACGGAGGAACGCTACGTTCCGCTCAACAACATCCGCTCCGGCCAGGCCCACTACGAGGTGATCGACAGCCTGCTCTCCGAAGAGGCGGTGCTGGGCTTCGAGTATGGCTACAGCCTCGCCGACCCGGACACCCTGGTCATGTGGGAGGCGCAGTTCGGCGACTTCACCAACGGCGCGCAGGTGGTGATCGACCAATTCATCTCGTCGGGTGAGCGCAAGTGGCTGCGCATGTGCGGCCTCACCATGCTGTTACCGCACGGCTATGAAGGTCAGGGCCCGGAGCATTCCTCCGCGCGCCTCGAACGCTTCCTGCAGATGTGCGCGGAAGACAACATGCAGGTGGTGAACTGCACCACCCCCGCCAACTACTTCCACGTGCTGCGCCGCCAGCTGAAGCGCAGCTTCCGCAAACCCCTGATCGTGATGACGCCGAAGTCGCTGCTGCGGCACAAGAAGGCGGTGTCGAAGCTCAGCGAACTGGCGGAGGGCTCGGCCTTCCACCGGGTGTTGTGGGACGACGCCGAGACAAATCCGGCCATCGCGGGGCTGACCGTAAAGCCCGACGCGCAGGTGCGCCGGGTGATCCTGTGCTCCGGCAAGGTCTACTACGACCTGCTCGACGCCCGGGAGAAGAAGGGTGCCGACGACGTCTACATCCTGCGGCTGGAACAGTTCTATCCCTGGCCGATGCAGTCGCTCCGCAAGGAACTGGCGCGCTTCCCCACTGCGGAGATCGTGTGGGTGCAGGAAGAGCCGAAGAACATGGGCGGCTGGACGTTCGTGGACTCCTGGCTCGAAGAAACGCTGAAGCGCACCGACAACCAAAACAAACGCGCCCGCTACGTGGGCCGCAACGCCTCGGCCTCCACCGCCGCGGGCCTGGCGAGCCGCCACCTGAAGGAACTGCAGACCTTCACCGACGAAGCCTTCGCCTGATCATCCGTCTACCGATCATTCCCTAGAGAAAGACCACCCAGCCGTGTCCGACGCCGCCGAAGTGACCGTGCCCACCATGGGCGAGAGCGTGACCGAAGGCACGGTCGGCTCCTGGACCAAGAAGGTCGGCGACGCCGTCAAGCGCGACGAAGTGCTGGTGGAGATCGAGACGGACAAGGTGGCCATCGAGGTCTCCGCCCCCGCCGACGGGGTGATCTCCGAGATTCTCGCCAAGGACGGCGAGACGGTGACGCCCAATCAGGTGATCGCGCGCATCGGTGCATCGGCCGGCGGCGCGGCCCCTGCCCAGCAGCCCTCGGGCGCCGGTCAGCAGACCCCCGCCAACCAGCCTCCGGCGGCGCAGAAGACCCCGGAAGCCGCACCCGAGGCCTCGAAGGCCGGCGCCCCCTCGACGCTCAGCCCCTCGGTGCAGCGCATCGTCACCGAGAACAAACTCGACCCGGCCTCGATCGCGGGCACCGGCAAGGACGGACGCATCTCAAAGGGCGATGCCCTCGAGGCCGCGAAGGCTCCCGTTCCGGCGGCACCCGCTGCGCCTGCCCCGACCGTGCAGGTCCCCGCCGCGGGTCCGCGGCCGGACAAGCCGAACGAGGAGCGGGTGAAGATGACCCGCCTGCGCCAGACCATCGCGCGCCGTCTGAAGGAAGCGCAGAACACCGCCGCCCAGCTGACCACCTTCAACGAGGTGGACATGACGGCCGTGATGGCCATCCGCGCCGAATACAAGGACGTGTTCGAAAAGCGCCACGGGGTGAAGCTCGGCTTCATGAGCTTCTTCGTGCGTGCCTGCGTGGCCGCCCTGAAGGACGTGCCCGCCGCCAACGCGGAGATCGACGGCAACGACCTGATCTACAAGAACCACTACGACATCGGCGTGGCCGTCGGCACCGACAAGGGCCTCGTGGTGCCCGTGCTGCGCGATGCCGATCAGCTGACCCTGGCCGGGATCGAGAAGGGCATCGGAGCGCTGGGCAAAAAGGCCCGCGACGGCCAGCTCTCCATCGAGGACATGGCGGGCGGCACCTTCACCATCACCAACGGCGGCATCTATGGCTCGCTGATGTCGACCCCCATCCTGAACATGCCGCAGGCCGCGATCCTGGGCATGCACAACATCGTGCAGCGCCCCATCGCCGTGGACGGCAAGGTCGAGATCCGCCCGATGATGTACCTGGCGCTGAGCTACGACCACCGCATCGTCGACGGCAAGGAGGCGGTCACCACGCTCGTGGCCATCAAGAACGCCGTCGAAGACCCGAAGCGCCTGCTGCTGGATCTGTGACGCCTCGCGCGGAATGATCCGCGCGCCTATTTAGACCGCTCGCGCCGCCGGATGCTCTCGCCGGAGCGCCGAAGGACCGACCATGGCAGACGCCGAAACGACCTACGACCTCGTCATCATCGGCGGGGGGCCTGCGGGCTACAACGCCGCGATCCGGGCCGGGCAGCTCGGGATGAAGGTGGCCTGTGTCGAGAAGCGCGCCACGCTCGGCGGCACCTGCCTGAACGTGGGCTGCATTCCGTCCAAGGCGATGCTGCATGCCTCCGAGATGTTCGAGGCCGCATCGAAGGATTTCGCCGGGCTCGGCATCAAGGTGACGCCGGAGCTCGACCTGCAGGCCATGCACGCGCAGAAGGACAAGAGCGTCGGCCAGCTGACCAAGGGCATCGAGTTCCTGTTCAAGAAGAACAAGGCCGTGTGGATCAAAGGTGCCGGGCGCATCGCCGGCCCGGGCAGCGTGGTCGTCACGGGTGACGACGGCGAACAGACGCTCAGTGCAAAGAACATCCTCATCGCTACGGGCTCTGAGCCGTCGAACGTGGGCGGCGTGGCGGTGGATCAGAAGCGGATCGTGGACTCCACGGGCGCACTGGCCCTCTCGCCAGTGCCCAAGACCATGATCGTGATCGGCGCGGGCATTATCGGGCTGGAGCTGGGCTCGGTATGGCGCCGCCTGGGCGCGCAGGTGACGGTGGTGGAGTATCTCGACCGCATCATCCCCGGCGCAGACACCGAGATCGCCACCGCCTTCCAGCGCTCGCTCACTAAGCAGGGCATGGTCTTCAAGCTCGGCATGAAGGTGACGGGTGCCGTGGCCTCAGACACCGGCGTCTCGCTCAGCGTCGAGGCGCGCGAGGGCGGCGAAAAGCTCACTTTCGAAGCCGACGTGGTGCTGGTGGCGGTGGGGCGCCGTCCGTATACGGAGGGCCTCGGACTGGAGAGCGTCGGCGTGCAGCCGGACGGTCGCGGCTTCATCCCGAACACGCATTATGAGACCACCGCCAAAGGCGTCTACGTCATCGGCGACGTCACCTACGGCCCCATGCTCGCCCACAAGGCGGAGGACGAGGCGGTGGCGGTTGTGGAGCTGATCGCGGGCAAGGCCGGCCACGTGAACTACGACGTGATCCCCAGCGTGATCTACTCCGCCCCGGAAGTGGCGTGGGTGGGCAAGAGCGAGGACGAGCTGAAGAAGGAGGGCGTGGCCTACAAGGTCGGCAAGTTCCCCTTCAGCGCCAACAGCCGCGCCAAGGTGAACCACGAGGCCGAGGGCTTCGTGAAGGTGCTGGCCGATGCCGCCACCGACCGCATCCTCGGCGTGCACATGATGGGGCCGCAGGTGGGCGAGATGATCGGCGAATACTGCGTGGCGATGGAGTTCGGCGCAGCCTCGGAAGACGTGGCCCGCACCTGCCACCCCCACCCCACCCGCTCCGAAGCCCTGCGCCAGGCCGCCATGGGCGTCGAGGGCTGGACGATGCAGGCGTAAGGGCCGCACCCCTTCCCCCCGGCCCTGCACCGGGCCATGCTCGCCCTCAACAATAAACGACGGGGCGAAGCGACATGGTTCGGATGGGACTGACGGGGCTCGCCTTGAGCCTGCTCGTCGCGGGCGCGGCCCACGCCGCCGGCCCGGGACCAACGGTGCGGATCGACTCCGGCGTGCTGCAGGGCACGGAGGTTTCGCCCACCATCGTCAGCTTCAAGGGCATTCCCTACGCCAAGCCTCCGGTGGGCAGCCTCCGCTGGGCCCCGCCGCAGCGGCCTGACCGGTGGAGCGAGCCCCGGGAAGCCACCGCCTTCGGGGCCGCCTGCCCGCAACCCGGCGGCTCCGGCCCGCTGGACGGTTCGGCCAAGGGCCCGCAGAGCGAAGACTGCCTCTCCCTCAACGTCTGGGCGCCGGTGGGAGCCAAGGCCGCGCCGGTGATGCTGTGGATTCACGGGGGCAGCAATACGCAGGGCGGCGCGTCCATCCCCTATTACGACGGCTCGGCCTTCGCCCGCGACGGGGTGGTGCTGGTTTCGATCAACTACCGGCTGGGAGCGCTGGGCTTCTTCGCCCACCCGGCCATCACCGCCACTGCAGGGCCGGGTGCGCCCCTGGGTAATTACGGCCTGATGGATCAGGTGGCCGCGCTGCAGTGGGTGAAGCGCAACATCGCGGCCTTCGGCGGCGACCCGAAGGCCGTCACCGTCTTCGGCGAGTCCGCAGGCGGGCAGGACATCCTGCTGCTCCTCGGCAATCGCTCGGCGGCGGGACTGTTCAAGCAGGCCATCGTGGAATCCGGCGGCGGCTGGGATGCCCCGCCCCCCCTGGCCACGCGGGAGGCGCAGGGCGAGGCGGCGGTGGCGGCTTCGGGCTTCCCGCACGCCACGATCCAGCAGCTGCGCGACCTGCCGACCGCGACCCTGGGCTCGGCCGCCTTCCGCGGCGCGTTCGGGCCGATGCTCGACGGGCGCATGCTCACCACCTCGGCGTCCAAGGCGTTTGCGGAGGGCAAGGCGCAGGACGTGCCGATGATCATCGGCTCCAACGAGGGCGAGGATTCGCTCATGGGCCCGGGCGGCGGGGCGGCGGTTCTGGCGCGGGTGCCGGCGGGCTCCCTCGAGACGGTGCGCGCCATCTACGGCGGGGCCGACGACAAGCTCCTGGCCAAGAACCTGTTCCGCGACTCTGTGATGGGGGCCCCGGCGCACTGGGTGGCGGGCAAGAGCGCCTCGGGGGCTCCGACCTATCTCTACCAGTTCACCTATGTGCCCCCGACGCTGAAGGCCTTCCTGCCCCGCGCCGCCCACGGGCAGGAGGTGCTGTTCGCCTTCGACACGCTGGACAGGTCGCCGATCCCCACGACGACGCTCTCGAAGAGCGACTTCGAGTTCGCCCACATGATGCACATGTGCTGGGTTGCCTTCGCCAAGACCGGCGCGCCGGCCTGCGCTGGCGCCCCCGCGTGGCCCCGGTTCGACCCGGCGAACGACGCCACGATGATGCTTTCGCCCGTGACAGAGGTGCGCAGCGGCTACCTGAAGGAGGCCTACGCCTTCCAGGAGGCGGCCTATGCCGCCCGGGGCGGGGCGGGCTCCCGCTAGGGCGATGCAGGCCGCTCCCCCCGCGCGAGCGCTGGATTGACCCTGGCGAAGCTTCCGCGCTAAGGCCGGGTCGCGACAGGTTCCCCGGAAGGGGATCAAAAGGGAACTCGGGTGTGAAGCCCGGGCCGCCCCCGCGACTGTAAGCGGCGAGTCCGCCCGTCAGAGTCCACTGAGCGTTGTCGTCGAAAGGCGGGGCGCTTGGGAAGGCGACGGGCACGGCATTGACCCGTGAGCCAGGAGACCTGCCCGTCGCGGCTGTCTATCCGTTGACCGGGGTGCGTCGAGGGGTACGGGTGTTCTTTTCCCGATGACGGCGTTCGTCCGCCGCGCGCCAGCGCCGGTGGCGCCGTCGCGGGCGAAGCCTCCCGCAGCGATGTCTCCGGCTCGGGTTCGCGGCTCCCGTCGTGTTCAGGAGCCCCAAGGCCATGCGCCATCATCTGAAGTCCACCGTCGCTCTCTCCGCCCTCATGCTCGCCGTCGCTGCCGGCGCTGCGCAGGCCCAGACCCGAGGCTCAGCCACCGCCCCAGACGTGGCGGGCACCGCCGCCGCCAACGCGGTGGAGGGCGTGGTCGTGGTCGCCAACCGCACGCCGCAGCCCCTCGCCAAGGTGGGGCAGTCGGTGACCGTGCTCACCCTGCCCGAGATTCAGGCCGACCAGGAGCTGGTGATCTCCGACATCATCGTCCGCACGCCGGGCGTCGGCTTCAGCCGCAACGGCGGCCCCGGCTCGGCCACCGGCCTGCGCATTCGCGGCGCGGAATCCGACCAGACGCAGGTGCTGATCGACGGGGTGAAGCTGAACGATCCTTCGGCTCCCGGCGGCGGCTACAACTTCGGCGACCTTTTGGTGAGCGACGTGGCCCGCATCGAGATCCTGCGCGGCCCGCAGTCCACCCTCTACGGCAGCCAGGCCATCGGCGGCGTGGTGAACATCGTGACGGTCGATCCCAGCCGCCCCCTGCAGGGCGACGCGCAGGTGGAGGGCGGCAGCTTCGGCACCGGCTACGCCAAGGCCGGCATCGGCGGGCGCGAGGGCAAGCTCACCTGGCGGCTGGCGGCCAACGCCTACACCAGCACCGGCATCTCGGCCTTCAGCGAACGCCGCGGCGGCAAGGAGCCGGACGGCTATCGCAACCAGGGCGTCACCGGGCGGCTCGGCTATGCGTTCACGCCTGACGTGTCCCTCGACCTGCGCGGCGTCTACGTGCAGGCCCGCAACAAGTTCGACGGCTTCAGCACCCCGACCTTCAGCTTCGGCGACGACGCCGAATACGGCGCCACCCGGGAGACGATCGGCTATGCGGGCCTGAACGCCGCCGCGCTGGACGGCCGGCTGAAGAACCGCGTCGCCGTGCAGTACACCCTCACCCAGCGCGACAGCTACGACCCCGCCGATGCCCCGGCCACCAAGGTGTTCGACGGGCGCGGCATCAATGCCCGGGCCGAATACCAGGGCACCTTCGCCATCGCTCCGGGCTATGCGGCCGTGTTCGGCGCCGAGCATGAGCGTTCGTCGCTCACCACCTCGTCGCCCGCCTTCGACTTCCCGCCCGGCCTCGCCCCCACCAAGGCGCATGTGTCGATCAACAGCGGCTACGGCCAGCTGCAGGGCGAGGTGCTGCCCGGGCTGAACCTGACCGGCGGCCTGCGATACGACGACCACGAGACCTTCGGCGGCCACACCACGGGGCAGGCCGCGGCGGCCTGGTCGCTGTTCGAGGGCGCCACGACCCTGCGCTTCAGCTACGGGCAGGGCTTCAAGGCCCCGACGCTTTATCAGCTGTATTCGATCTACGGCAGCATCGGCCTGAATCCAGAGGAGGCCGACGGCTGGGACGCGGGCGTCGAGCAGCGGTTCTGGGGCGGCCGCGCCACCGTGCAGGCCACCTACTTCGCCCGCGACACCACGAACCTGATCACCTTCGTGTCGTGCCCGTTCCGCGGGCCGCTCACGGGGCGCTGCGTAACCCAGAGCAACGGCTACTACGCCAACGTGGCGCGCAGTGAGGCCGACGGGGTGGAGCTCTCGGGAGCCGTGCGCCCGATCGGCACCTTGGAAGTGACCGCCAACTACACCTACACCCACGCGCAGGATCGGTCGCCGGGCGCGGCCACCTTCGGCCGGGAACTGGCGCGCCGCCCGCAGGAGATGGCGAACGTGGCCGCCAGCTACACCTTCCCGTTCGCGCTGAAGACCGGCGTCGCCGTGCGCTATGCGGGTCGCAGCTTCGAGAACGCCGCGAACACCACCCGGCTGAAGAGCTACACCCTGGTGGATCTGCGGGCCTCCTATCCCCTGCCCCACGGGCTGGAAGTCTATGCCCGGGTCGAGAACCTGTTCGACAAGCCCTACGAGACCGCCTTCCGCTATGGCACGCCGGGCCGCGCCGGCTATGCGGGCGTGCGGGCGACGTTCTAGGCGGCCGGGATGGTGCCCCTCACCCGTCGGGAGGCCGTCGCCGGTCTGGCCACCTCGGCCGCCGCGCGTCCTGGCCCCTCGACGGGTGCGGAGCCGCGCCGCATCGTCTCGCTGAACCCCTGCCTCGATGCCATCCTGGTGCAGGTAGCCGATCGGGCGCAGATCATCGCCCTCAGCCACTATTCGCACGACCCCGTCTCCTCCAGCAGCGGGGCGCTGGGGCTGACCTTTCCGTTCACGCACGAGAGGGCGGAGGAGATCGTGATGCTGGCCCCCGATCTCCTGCTCACCGCGGGCCCCTCCGCCCTCGCCACCCGGGCGGCCCTGGCCCGGATGCAAGTGCGAAGCGAGGTGTTCGGGCTGCCCGGTTCGGTCGCCCAAAGCTGCCGGCAGGTGACGCGCGTGGCCACGCTCGTGCATCGACCTGAGCGGGGCACCGCCCTCGTCGCCCGGATCGAGGCGGCTCTGGCGGCCGCTACCCCGCCGCCGGGGTCTCCGCGTCTGTCGGCCCTTGTGTTCGAGGCGGGGGGCTTCGTTTCCGCCAAGGGCACGATGATGGACGAGATGCTGACCCGGGCCGGCTTCGACAATGCGGCCACGCGCTATGGCCTGACCCACACCGGCGACGTGCCGCTGGAGCGCCTGATCGCAGACCCGCCGCAGGTGCTGCTAGCGGGCACGCCAGACCCGGGCGCCCCCACCTGGGCCGACCGCATCATCGCCCATCCGGCCCTGCGCGCGGTGGCCCCCCGCATGTATCGCGCCAGCTTCCCGCAGACCCTGACCTTCTGCGGCGGCCCCGTGCTGATCGACTGCGCGGCCATGCTCGCGAAAGCCTACCGCGAGGGCATCGCTTTCCACCGCCTCTCCGGCCACCCCGCAGGGGCGAAGACGTGACGGGGCGCACAGTCGCGATCCAACTGGGGCTGCTGATCCTGATCGCTGCGCTGTGCGTCGCGAGTCTGATGGTCGGCCCGGTGCATGTGCCGCTCTCGGCCTGGACCGATCACGCGGACGCGCGCTGGCCGATCATCCTCGAGTTGCGGCTGCCGCGGACGATCCTCGCCTTGGCGGTGGGGGCCGGGCTGGGAACGGCGGGGGCCGCCATGCAGGGCTACACCCGCAACCCCCTGGCCGACCCCGGGGCGCTGGGCGTCTCGGCGATGGCCGCGCTGGGCGCGGTGCTCACCCTCTACCTCGGGGCCGGGGGGACGCAGCCGTGGGTGCTCTCCACGGCGGCGATGGCGATGGCGATGCTGGCGGTGATCCTGCTGCTGGCCCTGGCGGGCGTGGGTTCGGGCGTGACCACCTTCGTGCTCGCAGGGGTGATCCTGCAGACGCTGGCGGGGGCGGGGGTGGCGCTGGCGCTGAGCCTCGCGCCCAATCCGTGGGCGGTGACCGAGATCGTCAACTGGCTGATGGGCTCCCTGGCCGACCGGTCACTGGACGAGGTGCGGTTCGCCCTGCCCTTCATCGGCGCGGGCGTCGTGCTGATCCTGTTCACCGGCCGGGCGCTGGACGCCCTCACCCTGGGCGAGACCTCGGCCCGCTCCCTCAGCGTGGACCTGCGCGTCACCCGTGCGCTCCTCGCCGTTGGCGTGGCGCTGGTGACGGGAGCGAGCGTGGCGGTGACGGGGGTGATCGGCTTCGTCGGCCTGATCGTGCCGCACCTCCTGCGCCCGCTCGTCGGGTCGCGACCCGGCGCGCTGCTTTTGCCCAGCGCCCTGGGCGGGGCGGTGCTGGTGCTGGCGGCGGACGTGACGGTGCGGATCATCCCCTCGGGCAACGAGGTGAAGCTGGGCATAGCCATGGCGGCGCTGGGCGGGCCGTTCTTCTTCGTGCTGCTGCTTTCCCTGCGCCGGAAGCTGGCGTGACCGCCGCCCCGACCGGCCTTTCGGCCGAGCGCATCTCGGTGTCGCTCTCCGGCCAGCCGATCCTGTCCGAGGTGTCGGTGGAGTTCGCGAGGGGCGGGGTCACCGCCATCGTCGGCCCCAACGGCGCGGGCAAGTCGACGCTCCTCGCCTGCCTCGCCGGGCTGCGCAGGCCCGACGGCGGGGCTGTGACCCTGGACGGCGCAGCGATCCTGACCCTGCGACCGCGGGAGCGCGCCCGCCGCCTCGCCTTTCTGGAACAGACGCCGCAGGTGGCCTGGGCGATCGACGTTCGCACCCTCGTGGGGCTGGGTCGCACGCCGTTCACGGGGGCCCGCGGCCTCGGCGTGAACGACCACTCGGCGGTGGAGGCGGCCTTGATCCGCACCGGCACCACAGCTTTCGCCGACCGGCCCGTGAACACGCTGAGCGGGGGCGAGCGCGCCCGTGCGCTGATCGCCAGGGCACTGGCAGGGGAGCCGGACTGGCTTCTCGCCGACGAGCCGCTGACCGGCCTCGACATCGGCCATCAGCTCGACACCCTGGCCCTTCTCCGGGCGCTGGCGGCAGACGGGCGCGGCGTGGTGCTGACCCTGCACGACCTGGCGCTGGCCGCCCGCATCGCCGCCCGCGTGATCGTACTGCACGAGGGCCGCATCGCCGCCGACGGCCCGCCGTCAGAGGTGCTGACCGCAGCCCTTCTGGCCCGCGTCTACGGCGTGGAGGCCGTCGTGGCCCCCGGTCCGGGCGGCCTCGCCATCGACCTCGTGGGCCGCCTCTAGCCGCGCTTGGGCTTGAACGCGATCAGCATGTTTCCGGCCTTGCCACCGAACATGCCGTAGCCCGAGTTGACGAACAGGAGCCCGTTGGCAGCAGAGATCGACACCGCGTCGATCGAACCGCCGGCCCCCTCGACGCCGTTGATTCCCTTGAAGGAGACGGCGGTATCGAACTTCCACAGGGGCTTGCCGTCCTTCGCGTCGAGCACATAGAGCCAGCCGTCGAGCGCGCCGGTCACCACTGCGCCGTCGATCACCGCAGGGGCGGCCGACAGGCCGTTGAGGCGGGCACAGGAAGGCATCCGCTTGATGCGGTCACCCGCGCAGTCCGCCTCGCTGGCGAACATCCACTTCACCGCCCCTGTCGAGGCATCCAGCGCATAGAGGCCGGACTTGATGCGGGCCGGATCGACCGCCTCGCCCGGCAGGCTCTTGCCCGTGTAGCTGATGGGGGCGAACACCGTGTTGTCGGCATAGGCGAGGCCCCAGTGCACGCCGCCAAGCGCACCGCCGGTGCCCAGACCGTTGCGCCACAACAGCTTGCCCGTCGAAGGCTCGAGCGCCCAGACCGTGCCGGACTTCTGCCCGCCGAACACTGCATCCACTCCCGGCCGCAGGTGCGCCAGGATCATGGAGGCCCCGAAGTCCACGTCGCGGAAGACGGTGTTCTTCGCGCAGTTCAGCTGTGTGGGCTTGGGGTTTGGGCCGCAGCCGATCACGTAGATGTCGCGCCCGGTGGCCTGCAGGCTCCACTTCTCGAGCCCGTCGTCCAGGCCGATGGCGATGATGGCGTCGGTGTTCTTGCTCACCGGCTCGGAGTTGCTTTCGCCGGTGCCGAAGTAGATCAGGCGGCGCTTCTCATCCACGGCGGGCGAGTTCCAGATCGGGGCGCCGGAGGGGCCATAGAGCATCTTGCCGTCGCCGCGATCCTTGATCGGCTTGGCATCCTCCATCGTGTCGTAGCGCCACATCTGCGACCCGTCCTTCGGGTTCAGCGACAGGACGTAGCCGTGGTTGGTGCAGCACTGCTGGGCGTTGGCTCCGGCGACGGTGATCTCGAACTGCGAGACCGGCACCACCACCCGATCCTTCAGGACCGTGGGCACGCCCGTGGTCATGGAATAGGCGTAGGAGCCGACCTTCTTCGACCAGATTCCGACGCCGGTCTTCGCATCGATCAGGTGGACCACGGTGTCCTGCCCGGCGATGGCCAGAACGGCCCGGCCGTCGGCCAGAACGCCATAGGCGGGGCTGGTGCGCAGGGGGCTGGAGCCCGGAGCCTTGAACGCCCACTGGATGCAGGGCTTGGAAGGCTGCGACACGTCGAAGGCGTAGACGGCGCGCTCGTCCGACACGGGCATGAACACGGTCTTGCCCACCACGGCGGGCTGGGCGCGCATGGCCGTGCTGCCCGGCACGGCGATCGTCCAGGCGACCTCCATGTTCGACAGCTGCGCCTTGGTCAGGCCGGACTGGCGGGCCGTGAGGCTGCGGGTGTTGTCGCGATCGAAGCCGAAGCCCACGATCGGCGCGTCGCCCTTCAGGCTCACAGTGCGGCGGTCGGCCGGGCACATCATCGCCTTCGCCCAGTCGACCTTAACCGCCGACTTGGTGGTGAGGTAGCCGATCAGCTGCGCGCGCTGGTCGTCGGCCAGCCCCTGCCCCTGCACCTTCATGATGCCGGTGGTCAGCGCCATGTGGATCTTGTCCGGCGTCATGGCCGCGAGGTTCTCGCGCGAGGGGGCCCGCGTCTCGGCCGGGTGGTCGTGGCAGACCGCGCATTTCGTCTGGTAGAGGGCGGCGCCCACGCCCCCGGCGTCGGGCATGGAGATGGCCTTCGAGCCCTCCTGCGCAAAGGCCGTCGCCGGTGCGGCGAGCCCAAGCGCGAGCATTCCGAAGGCGATCGCACCCAGCCCGCGTCGAACCGTCATTTCCATCCCCGAGCTCATTTTTTTTGAACCTAGGGGGGCCGTGCCCCACGAGCAAGGCGCAGAGGGGCTGAGAGGCATGGATCGCGAGCGCCAAACCCTCTAGGCCGCACCGGCCCGCCCGCGACACCGGCGCGGACGTGACCGAAGGAGCGAACGACGACCGCATGGCCGATCTCGCCAAGATACTCCCGCTGGTGCTCAAGCCGGACGCCGGCCGCACCGTCATCCGCCCCTTCCAGGTGGAGGATCCGTCGGAATACGCGACGGCGGGGCACTCGCGCGCCCAGCGGATCGTGGATCGCATCCTGGGCCTCTCGCCCGCGGATCTGGCGGAGGAGGTGACGGCGATCAGCCAGTCGCTGGACGAGCGGCACCTGAACGTGCGGGCCACTCTGCAGCGCCGCTTCGACACTCTGGAGGGGCTGACGCTCGACAAGGCCAGCGCCACGCCGGATCAGGCGCTCCTGATCGGCGCCTATTTCAGCGAGGAGTTCTCGTTCGAATCCGCCGCCCTGTTCAACCCGAGCGCAGTGCGCCACCCGGATCAGTCGGGGCTGGCGGAAGGCGATACGCGCCTTCTCGTCTCCCTGCGCGGCATCGGCGAGGGGCACGTCTCGTCAGTGACCTTCCGCACGGGCGTGTGGGCGGCGGACGGATCTGTCTCAATCGATGCGCCCAGCCCCCAGGCGGTGGGACCGGTGATCGAAAGCGAGGACATGGCCAACGGCGAGCGGCGCATGCGGCTGCACTGCGGCGGCGCCCGCTCAATCTCCGAAACGGTGATCTTCCCCTTCCTGCCCAGCCAGGGCCGCGGCATCGAGGACGTGCGGCTGGTGGAGTTCACCGAGGACGACGGCACCGTCGACTACCGCGGCACCTTCACGGCCTTCAGCGGCGACTATCTGCGCGAGGTGCTGATGCGCACGCCCGACTTCCGGGAGATCGAGATGCGCGGCGTGGAGGGCCCCTACGCCCGCGCCAAGGGCATGGCCCTGTTCCCCCGCAAGATCGACGGCCGCTATTTCATGCTGGGCCGGCAGGACAACGAGAACCTGTGGCTGATGTCGTCGGACGACTTCTATGCTTGGGACGGGGCGAAGAAGCTCATGGGTCCTGCGGCCCCGTGGGAGTTTATCCAGATCGGCAACTGCGGCTCGCCCATCGAGATCGACGAGGGGTGGCTCGTGCTCACCCACGGCGTCGGATCGGTGCGCAACTATTGCGTGGGGGCCGCCCTTCTGGACAAGGCCGACCCCTCGAAGGTTCTGGGCCGGTTGCAGCACCCGCTGCTGGCCCCAGAAGGTCTGTCGCGCGATGGCTACGTGCCCAACGTGGTCTACAGCTGCGGCGGCATTGTTCGCGGCCGCAGCCTGCTGCTTCCCTATGGCGTCGCGGACAACTATTCCGCCTTCGCCACGGTCGAGCTGGACGCCCTCGTCGCGGCGATGACCTGACGCTTTTTCGAATTTCGTGCTGCGAACGCTCCCGGGCCGCATCCAACCCGGCCCGCCGCCGTTAGACCGCCATCCTGGAAGGACACCCATGACTGACCAACCGGCGACTGCGCCCGGTGTGCGTGAAGACGGCTCGATCGAGCGTCTGGCCATCGACACCATCCGCACCCTCACGATGGATGCGGTACAGAAGGCGAACTCGGGCCACCCCGGCACGCCGATGGCCCTGGCACCGGTCGGCTACACCTTGTGGCGCGACCACCTGCGCTACGACCCGGACACGCCGGACTGGCCGAACCGCGATCGTTTCGTGCTGTCGGTCGGCCACGCCTCCATGCTGCTCTACGGCCTGATCCACCTCGCGGGGATCAAGGAGATCGACGCCGGCGGGAAGAAGACCGGCCACCCGGCGCTGAGCCTGGACGATCTGAAGGCGTTCCGACAGCTGGACTCCAAGACGCCCGGCCACCCCGAATACCGCATGACCACGGGCGTGGAGACCACGACCGGCCCCCTGGGCCAGGGCTGCGGCAACTCCGTCGGCATGGCCGTCGCCGAGCGGGCGCTGGCCGAGCACTTCAACAAGCCGGGCTTCCCGCTCTTCGACCACGACGTCTACGTCTTCGCCGGCGACGGCGACATGATGGAGGGGGTCAGCCAGGAGGCGGCTTCGGTCGCGGGGCACCTGGCCCTGTCGAACCTGTGCTGGGTCTACGACTCGAACCAAATCACCATCGAAGGCGGCACCGACCTCGCCTTCACCGAGGACGTGGGCAAGCGCTTCGAGAGCTACGGCTGGAACGTGATCCACCTGAACGACGCCAACGACACAGCGGCGTTCTCGTCAGCGATCGACACCTTCAAGGCCACCACCGACAAGCCGACCTTCATCGTCCTGCACTCGATCATCGGCTACGGCAGCTCGATCCAGGGCACCCAGAAGGCCCACAGCGATGCCATGGGCGAGGACGTGATCCGCGCCACCAAGAAAGCCTACGGCTGGCCGGAAGACGCTCAGTTCCTGGTGCCCGACGGCGCCGCCGCCTCCCTGGGCGACCCCATGCGCGAGCGCGGCGGAAAGCTGCGCGCCGACTGGGAAGCGATGCTCGCCGACTACGCGAAGCAGTTCCCCGACCTCGCCAAGGAACTCGACGGCCTGCGCCAGGGCAAGGCCGTGGCCGGGTGGGATGCCGACATCCCGACCTTCCCCGCCGATCCCAAGGGCGTCGCCTCGCGCGAGGCGGGCGGCAAGGTGCTGAACGCCATCGCCCCGCATGTGCCGCTGCTGATCGGAGGCGCCGCCGATCTCGCGCCCTCCACCAAGACGCTCCTCACCTTCCCCGGTGCCGGAGCTTTCGAGCCGGGGAGCTACGCCGGTCGCAACATGCACTTCGGGGTGCGCGAGCACGCCATGGGCTCCATCGCCAACGGCATGGCGCTCTCCTACCTGCGCTCTTACACCGGCACGTTCCTGGTGTTCTCCGACTACATGCGCCCGCCGATCCGCCTGGCGGCGATCATGGAGCTGCCAACGATCTTCGTGTTCACCCACGACTCCATCGGCGTGGGCGAGGACGGGCCGACCCACCAGCCCATCGAACACCTCGCCAGCCTGCGGGCCATCCCTGGCCTCGACACCATCCGCCCCGGCGATGCCAACGAGGCGGCCGAAGCCTGGAAGATGGCGGTGAGCCATACCCACGAGCCCACGGCTTTGATCTTCTCCCGCCAAGCCATCCCGACGTTGGATCGCACGAAATACGCCTCCGCCGAGGGGCTTCAGCGCGGCGGCTACGTGCTGGGCGACTGCGAGGGCGAGCCGCAGATCATCCTGATCGGCACGGGCAGCGAAGTGCCGATGGTCGTCGCCGCCCACGAGACGCTGACCGCAGAGGGCGTGCGCTCCCGCGTGGTGTCGCTGCCCAGCTGGTTCCTGTTCGAGAAGCAGGACGAGGCATATCGCGACTTTGTGCTGCCCCCCGGCGTCATGACGCGGCTCGCCGTCGAGCAGGGCGGGCCCATCGGGTGGGATCGCTACGTCGGACCCAAGGGGGCCACGATCACCATGTCCACCTTCGGCGCCTCCGCCCCCCTGGCGAAGCTGCAGGAGAAGTACGGCTTCACGGTCGACAACATCTGCAAGACAGCCCGCGCGCTGATCGAGAAGAACGCATGACCAACCGCCTCAAGGCCCTGGAAGCGCACGGCCAGGCCATCTGGCTCGACTTCGTGGATCGCGTCTTCCTGAAGGACGGCGGCCTGCGCAAGCTGATCGAAGAGGACGGGGTGACCGGCGTCACCTCCAACCCGTCGATCTTCGAGAAGGCGATGGGGCATGGCGAGGCTTACGACGAGGGCTTCCACGCCTTCCTGGGCCGGGCCGACGCCAGCGTTCAGGACACTTACGAAAGCCAGGCCATCGCCGACATCAAGGCGGCGGCCGCCGACCTGCGCCCCGTCTACGACCAGCTGAACGGCAAGGACGGCTACGTCAGTCTGGAAGTCTCGCCCTACCTCGCCAACGACACGACGGCGACCATCGAGGAAGCGCGCCGCCTGTGGAAGGCCGTGGCCGAGCCCAACCTGATGGTGAAGGTGCCCGGCACCGCCCAGGGCACGCCCGCGATCCGCCAGCTGATCGAGGACGGGCTGAACATCAACGTCACCCTCCTGTTCTCGTTAGAGGCCTACAAGGCGGTGGCCGAAGCCTACCTCGCGGGCCTGGAGGCGCGTGTCGCCAAGGGCGAGGCGGTGGATCGCACCGCCAGCGTCGCGAGCTTCTTCGTCAGCCGCATCGACGCGCAGATCGACAAGGCCATCGACGAGCGGGTAGAGGCGGGCGACGCCGAGGCCGGGGCGCTCAGGGCGGTGCGCGGCAAGGTCGCCATCGCCAACGCCAAGCTGGCCTACGCCTGGTATCAGGAGATGATCGCGGGCGACCGCTGGAAGGCTCTGGCCGCCAGGGGCGCCATGCCCCAGCGTCTGCTCTGGGCTTCCACGGGCGTGAAGGACACCGCCTACCCCGACACCCTGTATATCGACGGCCTGATCGGGCCAGACACGGTGAACACCGTGCCCCCCAAGACGCTGGACGCCTTCCGCGACCATGGAACGCCGGGCGCCACCCTCACGCAGGGCGTCGATGAGGCCCGCCACGTGCTGTCCGAGGCCGACCGGCTGGGGCTGAAGCTCGGCGACGTGACTACGGGCCTCGTCACCGACGGGGTCAAGCTGTTCGCCGACGCCGCCGACGCCCTTCTTGGTGCGGTCGCCAACAAGCGCGCGACCTTCCTGGGCGACCGGCTGAACGGGATGGAGGCGATCCTTCCCGACGGCCTGGCCAAGGCGGTCGAGGCGCGGCTGGAGACGGCTCGCGCCGAGGCCTGGTCCCGCCGCCTGTGGCGAGGCGACGCCTCGCTGTGGACCGGCAAGGACGAGGGCAAGTGGCTGGGCTGGCTGGCCGCGGGCAAGGGCGAGCAGGTCGATTTCGCCCAGCTCGACCGCATCCGCGCTGAGGCCAAGCGCTACCCGAATGCCGTTCTCCTGGGCATGGGCGGTTCCAGCCTCGGCCCCGAGGTGCTGTCCGCGATCCTGGGCGACAAGGCCGACGGGCCGAAGCTGCACGTCCTCGACAGCACCGATCCCGGCCAGATTTCCACGGTGGCGGCGGCGATCGACCCGAAGAACACCCTCTTCATCGTCTCTTCCAAATCGGGCTCCACGATGGAGCCGGAGCTTCTGCGCGCCTACTTCTGGGAGCTGTCGGGAAAGGACGGGTCGCGATTCATCGCGGTCACCGATCCGGGCTCGAACCTGGAGAAGGCGGCCAAGGCCGACGGCTTCGCACACATCGTTCCGGGCGACCCGGCCATCGGCGGGCGCTACTCTGTGCTGTCTGCGTTCGGCATGGTTCCGGCGGCGGTCATGGGCCTCGACGTGGCGGCCTTCTTCACGGCGACCGCGCCCATGGTGTTCTCCTGCGGGCCGGACGCTCCGCCCACGGCCAACCCCGGTGTGCGTCTGGGCGCGATCCTGGGCGAAGCGGCCGTGGCCGGGCGCAACAAGGTCACCATCCTGAACTCGAAGCGGCTGGCCCCCTTCGGCGCCTGGCTCGAACAGCTCCTCGCCGAATCCACCGGCAAGGAGGGCAAGGGCATCGTGCCCGTCGATCTGGAGATGGTCGGCGCGCCGGAGGTTTACGGCGACGACCGGCTGTTCGTGCACCTGCACATGGAAGGCGACCACGATGAGAACCTCGAAGCGCGTCTTAAGGCCCTGACCGACGCGGGCCAGCCGCTCGTTACGATCCACGTCGGAAAACCGGAACTGATCGGGCAGGAGTTCTTCCGCTGGGAGATCGCCACCGCCGTCGCCGGCGCTGTGATCGGCATCGATCCGTTCGATCAGCCCGACGTGGAAGACGCCAAGATCGCCACCCGCAAGCTGGTGGACGCCTACGAGGCCAAGGGCTCGCTGGAAGACGAGACGCCGATCCTGGAGGCCGCGGACTTCCTGTTCTTCGCCCCCAAAGGCGCCGCAAATGGAGGCGAGCCGCACGATCTCCTAAGGGAGCACTTCGGCGCCATCGCCCCCGGCGGCTACGCGGGCTTCCTCGCCTACATTGAACGCGACGCAGAGAACGAAGCGGCGATCTCGGCCATGCGAACCCCGGTTCGCGATGCGACCCAGGCGGCGACGGTGGCGGGCTTCGGCCCGCGTTTCCTCCACTCCACCGGCCAGACCTACAAGGGCGGCCCCGCGGGCGGGGTGTTCCTGATCGTCACCCGTGACCCGCGCCCCGACGTGGCGATCCCCGGCCGCAAGGCGCACTTCGGCAGGGTGCAGATCGCACAGGCCCGGGGCGACATGGACGTCCTGGCGCAGCGGGGCCGCCGCGCGCTCCGCGTCCATCTGAAGGCCGATGGCGGCGGGATCGACGCCCTGAAGGCCTGCGTGGACCTCGCTCTGCAGCCGAAGGATTAGGCCATGCGCCTTGCGATGATCGGACTAGGGCGGATGGGCGCCGGCATCGCCCGCCGCCTCATGCGCGGAGGGCATGAGATCGTCGCCTTCGACCGGGACGAGAAGGCCGTGGCCGCCTTGGCCGGCGAAGGCGCGACGGGCGCCACCTCTCTGGAGGACGTGGTCTCCAAGCTTGAAGGTCCGCGCATCTTCTGGGTGATGCTGCCCGCGGGCGATCCCACAGAGAGCACCATCCGGACGCTGGTCGGCCTCGCCTCCCCGGGAGACGTCGTCATCGACGGCGGCAACACCTTCTACAAGGACGACATCCGTCGCGCCGCCGACTGCCGCCTCAAGACGATCAACTACGTCGACGTGGGCACCTCCGGCGGCGTGTGGGGGCTTGAGCGCGGCTATTGCATGATGATCGGCGGCGACGACGAGACGGTTCACATGCTCGACCCGATCTTTGATTGCCTCGCCCCTGGCTTCGGGACCATTCCCCGAACCCAGGGCCGCACCGCGACCGACGACCGGGCCGAGCGCGGCTACATCCACGCCGGGCCTGCGGGCGCCGGGCACTTTGTGAAGATGGTCCACAACGGCATCGAATACGGGCTGATGCAGGCCTACGCCGAGGGCTTCGACATCCTCAAGGGCAAGGCTTCCGAGAAGCTGCCCGAGGCTGAGCGCTTCGATCTCGACCTGACTGACATTTCCGAGGTGTGGCGCCGGGGCAGCGTGATCTCGTCGTGGCTGCTCGACCTCGCCGCCAGCGGCCTCGCCAAGGACGGGGAACTCTCCGGCTTCCAGGGCAAGGTGGCCGACTCGGGCGAAGGCCAGTGGACCATCGACGCCGCGATGGAGGAGGCGGTGCCCGCCAACGTGCTCACCGCCGCCCTCTTCGCCCGTTATCGGTCGCGCGTGCAGAGCACCTTCGGCGACAAGATGCTGTCGGCCATGCGCTTCGGATTCGGCGGCCACGTGGAGGCCCCCAAGTGAGCCCTGGCTTTTCGGGCACCAGCCTGTGACGAAACCAGCGGTCGCCCCGGCCGCCACCCTCATCGTCTTCGGCGCGACGGGCGACCTGACCAAGCGCCTCTTGACGCCCGCCCTCGTGAACCTATCGCAGGCGGGGCTGCTGGCCGGCTCCACCCGCCTCATCGGCATCGGCCACTCCAAGGGCAGCGCGGACGAACTGCGCGACGCCCTGAGCGAGTTCGTGGACGACAGCTCCGCCTATGCCTGGCTGAAACAGCGCATCACCTACATCGAGGGCGACTTCACGACGCCCGAGCTTTACGAAAAGCTCAGCGCCGAAACCCTCGAAAACGCCGTCTTCTATCTGGCCACCGCCCCGTCCTACTTCGGTGAGATCGTGGATCGCCTGGGCATGGCAGGCCTCCTGGATGAGCGCGCGGGTTTCCGCCGGGTGGTGATCGAAAAGCCGTTCGGCTCCGACCTGAAGACGGCGCAGGCGCTGAACAAGCAGATCCTGGCCCGCGCATCGGAAGAGCAGATCTATCGGATCGACCATTTCCTGGGGAAGGAGACGGTGCAGAACCTGATGATCCTGCGCTTCGGCAACCCGCTGTTCGAGGCGGTGTGGAACAGCCGCTATGTGGATCACGTGCAGATCACCGCGGCCGAGACGGTGGACGTGGGCACCCGCGGCCGCTTCTACGATGCCACCGGCGCCCTTCGCGACATGCTGCCCAACCACCTGTTCCAGCTTCTGGCGCTGGTGGGGATGGAGCCGCCCAACAGCTTCGACGCCGACGCCATCCGCACCGAGAAGGCCAAGGTGATCACCGCCGTCGCCCCGATCCAGCCGGAGGATGCGGCGCGGGGCCGTTACGGCAAGGGCGAGGTCGCGGGCAAGGACGTGCTCCCCTACTCGAAGGCCAAGGACGTGGCTCACGACAGCACGACCGAGACCTACGTGGCGGCCAAGGTGGCGGTGGATACCTGGCGCTGGTCGGGCGTGCCCTTCTACCTGCGCACCGGCAAGGCGCTCAGCACCCGCGACACCGAGATCGTGATCCAGTTCCGCGACGTGGCACTGGCCCTTTTCAAGGGCACGGACGTGGACCGCCTGCCCCCCAACCGGCTGGTGATCCAGATCCAGCCGAACGAGGCGGTGAAGCTGGGCTTCGCCGTGAAGACGCCCGGCCCGATCCTCGAAGCCACCCCCGTCAGCATGGACTTCCTCTACGCCGACCGGTTCGAGATGGGCCACCGCACAGGCTACGAGACCCTGCTGTACGACGTCCTGATCGGCGACCAGACGCTGTTCCAGCGGGCCGACCAGATCGAGGGCGGCTGGCGCGCGGTGCAGCCCCTGCTCGACGCCTGGGCCAAGGCCGACGCTCCGCCCCAGTCTTACCCGGCGGGCAGCACCGGCCCCAAATGCGCCGACACCCTGATCGAGCGCGACGGGCGCACATGGGCCGACCTCGGGTGAGCGGCCCCATCCGCCTGTTCATCTCCGACATCGACGGCACGCTCATCCGGCCGGACAAGAGCCTGGGCGAGCCGGTGGTCGCGGCGGCGCGGCGGCTGCAGGCGGCCGGGGTTCGGATGACGCTGATCAGCGCACGCCCGGTCAGCGGCATGATCCAGATCGCGCGGTGCCTCGGGATCGAGGGCTGCATGGGGGCCTACAACGGCGGCACCATCGCCCGGGTCGACGGCTCGGTGCTCTCCGCCGAAAGGCTCAGCCTGGACGCCGCGAGGCGCGCGATGCACCTCGTCTCCCAGCCGGGCATCACCCTGTGGGCCTTCGCCGACGGCCGGTGGCACACCACGGATACGAGCAATCCGCACACCGCCAGCGAGCGGATCACCGCCGCGCAGGAGCCCACCGTGGTCTCCGACTTCACGCCGCTTCTCGACCGGATCGACAAGCTCGTGGCCGTCAGCGACGACGAGCCGATGCTGGCGGCACTCGAGGCGAGCACCTCGCAGTCGCTGGGCGATGCGGCGGCCGTGGCCCGGTCGCAGCGCTACTACCTCGACGTGACGGCCCCCCTCGCCAACAAGGGCGCGGGGGTCACCGCCCTTGCGAAGGCGTTCGGCGTGCCTCTGACCGAGACCGCGGTGATCGGCGACGGCCGCAACGATATGAGCATGTTCGCCGTGGCTGGTTTCTCGGTCGCGGTGGCCAACGCTTCCGACGAGGTGCGCGCAGCCGCCGACGAGACCACCCTTCCGGCCGCGGAGGACGGCGTCGCCCACGCGATCGACAATCTGATCCTGCCCCGGGCGCAACGGTGACCCGCCCGCTCCTGATCGCCCCCTCGGTCCTGGCCTGTGATCTCGGGCGGGTCGCGGATGAGGTGCGGGCGATCGAACGCTCCGGGGCCGACTGGATCCACTTCGACGTGATGGACGGCCGCTTCGTGCCGGAAATCTCGTTCGGCCCCGGCCTGATGAAAGCCGTGCGCAAGGCGACGACCCTGCCCATCAACGTGCACCTGATGGTGGTGGAGCCCGAGCGGTCGCTGGCCGCCTATGCCGAGGCGGGCGCCGATCACCTGCTGGTTCAGGCCGAGCCCGGATCGACGATACACCTGCACCGGGTGCTCACCCAGGTGCGGGCGCTGGGCAAGCGGCCGGGCGTCGTGATCGACCCCGCCACCCCCGTGATGTGGATCGAGCCGGTGCTGCACCTCGTGGACGTGGTGCTGGTGATGACCGTGAACCCGGGCTTCGGCGGCCAGAGCTTCCTGCCCGAGACCCTGCCCAAGATCGCGGACGTGCGCCGCCTGTGCGACGCCCGCGGCCTGAACCCCCACATCGAGGTGGACGGCGGGCAGGACGCTTCCACCGTTCGCCGCGTAGTCGAAGCCGGGGCCGACGTGATCGTCGCCGGCACCTCCATCTTCGGCCGACCGGACTATGCTGACGCCATCACCGCCATCCGCCAAGGAGCCAGCGCATGAAGAAACTCGTCGCCTTCGATCTCGACGGCACTCTGGCGCTGAGCAAGCAGCCGATCGACGAGAGCATGTCCAAGCTCCTGGGCGAGCTTCTGGACGTGGTGGACGTGGCGGTGATCTCGGGCGGAGACTGGCCGCAGTTCGAGAAGCAGGTGATCGCGCGGCTGCCCCCATCCGCCGACGTGAAGCGCCTCTACATCATGCCCACCACCGGCTCGAAGCTGTACCGCGCCACGGTCGGGAAGTGGGCCGCCGTCTATGCCGACAACTTCACCAAGGAGGAGGGCGAGACCATCCGCGCCGCGCTGGACAAGGCCGTCAACGAAGCCGGGTTGAAGGGCGAGAAGATCTGGGGCGAGCAGATCGAGGATCGCGGCAGCCAGATCACCTTCTCCGGCCTCGGCCAGGAAGCGCCGCTGGAAGCCAAGTCCAAGTGGGATCCCGACCAGAAGAAGCGCCAGTCGCTTCAGAAGACCCTGCGCGCGGCCCTGCCGAACCTGTCGATCAACACCGGCGGCGCCACCTCGGTCGACATCACCCAGAAGGGCGTCGACAAGGCCTACGCCATGCACCGCCTCTCCAAGGAGTCGGGCGTGGCCGTCGAGGACATGCTGTTCATGGGCGACGCCACCTACCCCGGCGGCAACGACGCCCCCGTGCCCGAAGCCGGCATGGACACCATCACCGTGCGTGACGCCAAGGACACCGAACTCGCCATCGCCACGGTCATCGCCTGCCTGAAACCGTGACCGCGTTCAAAGCTGAGCTTCGCATTTCCGCCGACGCGGCCACGGTGGCGGAAGACGTGGCGGCGTGGCTGCTCGACCTCGCCCTGGCCAAGGCGGGCCGCTTTACCCTGTGCCTCTCGGGCGGGTCGACGCCCAAGGCGCTGTACGAGCGCCTCGCCGCCCCGCCCTTTCGCGATGCTTTCCCGTGGGACCGGACCCACCTGTTCTGGGGCGACGAGCGCTTCGTTCCGGCCGACGACCCCTTGAGCAATTTCGCGATGGTGAAGGCGGCGCTGCTCGATCACGTGCCGATCAAGCGCGGCAACGTTCACCCCGTCCCGACCGAGCACACCGACCCTCAGGCCGCCGCGGCTGCCTACGAAACGACCCTGAAGGCCGTTTACGGCCGCGACACCTTCGCCCCCGCCGAACCCCTGTTCGACGTGAACCTCCTCGGCCTCGGGCCTGACGGCCACACGGCCTCGCTGTTCCCCGGAACGGCGGTGCTGAAGGAGCGCGAACGCTGGGTCGCGGCCGTGATCGGGGCCAAGGCCGAGCCGCGGATCACCCTCACCTATCCGGCGCTGGAGAGCAGCCACCATACGGCGTTCCTCGTGGTCGGGGTTGAGAAGGCCCCCATGCTCGCCCGCCTGCGCAGCGGCGACCCCGAGCTTCCCGCCGCGCGCCTGCACCCCACGGGAACGGTGTTGATTTTTGCCGATCGGGCTGCCGCAGAAGCCGCCGCCTAGAACACCTTGTGGTCGCCCCGATCGGGGGCCGCAGCCCCTGCGATGACCTCTGCATAGAAGTCGAACAGGGTGGTCGAACCGGTCGAGGGCGTGCCGTCCGCATCATAGCGGCCGGTTGCGGGATCGAGCACCAGCATGGACTCGGTGGCGTAGTAGCGGCCGATGCGGGCCAGCTCCGCCTTCTCCGCCAACCCGGGCGCAAGGCGACCCGCCACCGACAGCCCGGCGATGATGCCGTCCAGCATCTTCACGGGCACGCTGCGGAATTTCTCGGGCCGGTTCAGAAGTGCGAACAGCGCCTCGCCCTGCTCCCGGGGCGTGATCGCGGGGCCGGGGCCGCCGATGGGCAGGATGCGGTTCCAGCGCTCTGGCTCATCAAGGCAGGCGGCGATGTAAGCAGCGAGGTCGTCGTCGCTGATCGGCTTGCAGGCGGTGAGGGTTCCGTCGCCGAAGATGAGGAAGGGCCTGCCCCCCTTCACCCGCTCGATCTGCCCCGACAGGGATTTGAAGAACGCCGTGGGACGCACGATGGAATAGCGCAGGCCGGAGGCGATCAGGGCCGCCTCGAACGCCAGCTTGGCCTGTTGGAACGCCAGCAGCGGCTTCTGCACGCAGATGGCCGACAGCAGCACGAACTGGCCCACGCCCGCAGCCTTCGCCGCCTCGAGCACCAGCATGTGCGCCCGATGGTCGATAGCCCAGGCGTCCTTCGGGGACCCGGTGCGGGAGGCCATGCAGGAGACCACGGCGTCGAACCGCTCGCCCGCGAACCCGTCGCTGGCCAGCGACCCGGGATCGGTGACGTCTCCGAAGCGCAGCTGCGCCCCCTCCGGCAGGTCTGGCGCATCGCCACTGCGGCGGCGAACGAAGCAAACGACCTCGTGCCCGCGGTCGACCAACGCCCGCACGGTCGCCCGGCCGATGGTGCCGGTGGCGCCGAGAACGAAGACGCGCCGTGGGCCAGCGGCCGCGGCATGGGGTGGCGAAGGGTCTGACATGCACCCTCAGCCATCATGCTCGCACCCCTCGCGCAAGCCGCTGGCCGAATCCGCGCCTCGTCGGCGAGTTGTGACGAGCTTGGCATTGAGCTTGCGGCGCGGGTGCCCTCTTATCATTCGAGCGGTGGCGGCCACCCGCCAGCCCGAGGGCGGACTCCTTGACCAGCGCGCTGCGTCACCTGTTCGGAGTCATCGCCTTTCGAAGGCGGTGGCAGGCCGCCCTCCTCCTGATGCTGATGATCCTGGCGGGAGCGTTCGAGGTGCTGACCCTCGGCTCGCTCGTGCCCTTCCTCGCCCTCGTCACCGCCACCGGCACGCGCGAGGTGCAGGCGGCGCGCGCATCCCTGGGGCTCGACCATGCACCGGTCGCCGTGCTGGTGATCCTCGCAGCCTTCCTGTTCGGACTCTGCGCCCTGGCGGCGGCGTTGATCCGCGTGACCCTGGCCTGGGCGACGCAAAAGTTCGTCTTCCGCCTGGGCTTCGATCTGGAGGTGAAGGCCTACGAAACCTCGCTGATGCGGCCCTATGCCGAGCAGGTGCGCAGCAACTCCGCCGAGACGATCTCCAGCCTCGACAAGGTGGGGTCGATCTCCTCCACCGTGTTCCTGCCGATCCTGATGGGGCTGTCGTCGGCGGTCATCACGCTGTTCATCCTAGTGGCGCTGATCGCCATCCGGCCGGTCGACGCAGCCGTTGCGCTGGGGGGCTTCGGCCTCGCCTACCTCGGGGTGTCCTTGGTGTTCCGGGGGCGGCTGACGAGCAGCAGCCGCACCGTGGCCAGCGCCCAGCGCCGCCGGGTGCAGGCGCTGCAGGAGGGGTTGGGCGGCATCCGCGACATCATCCTGGACGACACCCAGTCGCTCTACGCCCAGCGGTTCGCGCAGATCGACCTCGACCTGAGGGATGCCCAGTCCTCCATCGGCGTCATCGGCGCCGCACCCCGCTTCGCCATCGAAGGGGCGGGGATGATGGTGATCGCGGGGCTGGTGGTTTGGCTCAGCGGCCAGCCCGGCGGCGTCCTGGAGGCGGTTCCGCTGCTGGGCGCCCTGGCGCTGGCGGCCCAGCGGCTGCTGCCGCTCCTGCAGCAGATCTACAACAGCTGGAGCCAGGTGGCGGGCAACCGCCAGACGCTGATCGAGGTGGCGACGCTGCTCGGCTCCGGCAGGGCGCAGGGGTCGGCCCCTCCCCTGCCGTCGAGCCTTCCCACGCTGCGCTTCCAGCACAGCCTGCTGCTGGACGAGGTGGGCTTTCGGTATGCCGACAGGGACGCACCGGCGCTGGATCGCCTGACCCTGCGCATCGAGAGGGGCGCCCGCGTCGGGCTTATCGGGCGCAGCGGCGGCGGCAAGAGCACCGCGATGGACATCGCGCTCGGCCTCCTCACCCCCGACACCGGCCGGGTCTGCGTAGACGGGGTGGTGCTGGACGGGCCGAGGCGGGCGCAGTGGCGCCGCATGGTCGCCCACGTTCCGCAGTCGATCTACCTGGCCGACGCCAGCATCGCGGAGAACATCGCCTTCGGCTCAAGCTTGG
>JBBRQN010000022.1:0-36824 GCA_038226305.1 Caulobacterales bacterium | reverse complement strand
TCGTGAGACAGTTTGGTCCCTATCTGCCGTGGGTGTACGAAGCTTGAGAGGATCTGTCCCTAGTACGAGAGGACCGGGATGGACATACCTCTGGTGGACCTGTCGTGGCGCCAGCCGCGCAGCAGGGTAGCTAAGTATGGACGGGATAACCGCTGAAAGCATCTAAGCGGGAAACCCACCTCGAAACAAGGCTTCGCCGAGAGCCGTAGTAGACCACTACGTTGATAGGCCGGGTGTGGAAGTGGGGTGACCCATGAAGCTTACCGGTACTAATCGCTCGATCGGCTTGATCGTCACTCAATTAATCCCATGCGCGGCGAAGAAGCCGTTGCAAGGTCTCTGATCTCTTAGACAATGTCTTCTCAGTCTCGTCCGGCGCGTCGACCTGGTGGTTATGCCGGGGGTTCCCCACCCGATCCCATTCCGAACTCGGTCGTTAAGTCCCCCTGGGCCAATGGTACTTCGTCTTAAGGCGCGGGAGAGTAGGTCGCCGCCAGGTCTACGCGCCGGACGAGAAGTTCAAAGAACCCTTCCTTATTCACGATGCCCGAGGTGGTTGAGCCTTTGACGCGGGGTGGAGCAGCCCGGTAGCTCGTCAGGCTCATAACCTGAAGGTCACAGGTTCAAATCCTGTCCCCGCACCCAACCTCAACCTCTCGGACACAGCGACGAGCCCCTCGAAAAGCCCGCCAGAGCTCCCAGCTCGGCGGGCTTTTCGTCGTTTCGGGCCGATTTGCGCTGCGGTGAAAATCGCGAGTTATCGCCGTGCCGCCTGTCAGCGCCCTTGGCGAACCGTCCGCTGCGCCTCTACGGTCGGGCTTCAGTTCGCAAGGTCGCACCGCGCATGAAGATCCTGTCGCTCGCCCAGTCGTTCACCCTGGCGCTCGCCGCCGTGTCGACGCTCGCCGTCGCCCCCGCCTACGCGCAGAGCGGCCGGGCGAGGAACTCAGCAGCAGAACGCCCGGGCCCGGCGTCACCCGGAGCCGCTGCCGAGCCCATGAAGGACGGTGAACCAGGGGGTGCCGCGCGTGAGAAGCCTTCGGCATCGCCCGATCAGGCGCACCTGCCTCCCCCCGCCTCCGTGCATCAGACCGCCCGGATCGGCGGGCGCGAGGTGGGCTATACGGCAAGCGTGGGGGCCCTGCCGGTAAGAGACGACAAGGGCAAGCTGATCGCCGAGGTCGTGGTCACGAGCTACATGGTCGATGGCCCGCGCGATCCCTCGCGGCCGATCACCTTCGCCTTCAACGGCGGGCCGGGCGCGGCATCGGTCTACCTGAACATGGGTGCCATCGGGCCCAAGCGCGTGCAGTTCGGCGCCGATGGCGACAGCCCGAGCGATCCGGCCCGACTGCTGGACAATGCCGGCAGCTGGCTGGACTTCACAGACCTCGTCTTCATCGACCCCGTGGGCACGGGCTTTTCGCGCGCCTACGTGAGCGAGGACGAGACCAAGGCCAAATTCTATGGCGTGAAGCAGGACATCACCTACCTTTCGCGCATCGTCTACGACTGGCTGCTGAAGAACGGCCGGCTGATGAGCCCGAAGTACGTCGTGGGCGAAAGCTACGGCGGGTTCCGCGGGCCGCGCATCACCCACACCCTGCAGACCGATCTGGGCGTAGGCGTGAACGGCCTGATCCTGGTGTCGCCGCTTCTGGACTCGGCCTCCCGATCCTCGGGAGACATCTCGCCCTTGCCGTGGATGGCGACATTGCCGTCGATCGCGGCCGCCAACCTGGAGCGCATGGGCCAGCTGACGCCCGCGGCCATGAAGGCTGTGATGGACTACACCCGCGGCGACTATCTGCGCGACCTGATGGCCGGCAAGTCCGATCCCGGCGCCAACGAGCGCGTCATCGCCAGGGTCACCGCGCTGACAGCGCTCGATCCGGCCTTCGTGCGCCGATCCGGCGGGCGGCTGGAGACGCAGGCCTATCTGCGCGAGGTGTTCCGCTCCACCGGCAAGCTGGGCAGCCGCTACGATTCCAACGTCACCGCCTTCGACCCCTTCCCCTACGATCCCGATCAGCGCCCCAACGACCCGATCCTGGACGCCATCATCGCCCCCACCACCACGGCCATGGTGGACTGGACGACGCGGGTTGTCGGCTGGAAGGTGGACGCGCGGTACGAGCCGCTCTCCAACACGGTCAACCGCCTGTGGGACCGAGGGCGCGGGCGCGACACCGAGAGCGTAACCGACCTGCGGGAGGCCGTGGCCATCGATCCGAAGCTGCGGGTGCTGATCGTGCACGGCTGGAACGATCTATCCTGCCCGTTCTTCCCCTCCGTGTTGATCGCCGACCAGATCCCCAGCATGGGCGGCGTCGATCGGGTGCAGGTGAAGGAGTACGCTGGCGGCCACATGTTCTATTCGCGGCCCGACAGCCAGCAGGCCATGCGCAAGGACGTGATGGCGCTCTACGGCGTGAAATGAGGCGCAGGGGCGATCCCCAGCCCGCCCTTTGCTCAGAGGCAGCCCTCGAAGTGTTGACCGATCTCGATAAAGCGCTGCATCGGCGCTAGCCTTGGGGCATGCGCGCTAACCAGCTGCCCTTCGTCACGATCATCCTTGCGGCGCTGATCGGGGGACCGGCCGCCGCGAAGGGGTCGCGCCCTGTGCTGCATCCCGATTTTCAGGGGGTGTGGACCAACCAGTCGGTAACCAAGCTCACACGGGGTCCGCGGGATGGGCCGTTGGTGGTGGGCGAGGCCCAGGCGAAGGCGCTGGCTGCGTCCAACCCCATCGCAGCCTACAAGCGGGCGGATGTGGGGGTCACCGATCCGGGTGCGCCCGCGCCCCGGGCGGGAGATCCCGGTGGCTACAACGGCATCTACATCGAGCCGGGGGATACGGTGGCCCAGGTGAGGGGGGAGTATCGCACCTCGTGGCTGGTCGATCCGGCTGACGGTCGCCTGCCGTTCTCCGCCGAAGGCAGCCGCCGCGTCGCCGCCTCGCAGATCTTCGCCAAGGCCGCCGATATCCCTTCCGACCCCGAGGCGCTGGAGCCGTGGGACCGGTGCCTGATCAGCTCGCGGGGCTCGGGCGGGCCCGGGATGCTGAACAACATCTACAACTCGAACTACCAGATCGTGCAGACGAAGGATGCCTTGGCGATCGTGGTGGAGATGATCCACGACCCGCGCATCATCCCGCTCCTGCCGACGAAGGCGCTGGCGCTGGCGGCGCACCGGCCCGCCGCCCTGCAACCGTGGCTGGGCGACAGTGTGGGCTGGTGGGAGGGGGCGACGCTGGTGGTGGATACCGTGAACGTGAAAGCCGAGCAGGGCCGCGCCGGGCCGATCTACCTCACGCCGGCGGCCCGGGTGACGGAGCGGTTCAGCCGCGCCTCGCCAAAAACGCTGCTCTACACCTTCGAGGTTGTCGATCCGACCTACTACACTCGCCCTTGGCGCGCGGAGATGACCCTGACCTCACGGCCGGAGCCCCTCTACGAATACGCCTGCCACGAGGGCAACTACGCCATGCCCAACATCCTGCGCGGCGCGCGGGTTTCGGAAGCGCCCGCGCGCCGGTAGCGGCCCTTTGAGTCAGGCCTTCACGAACGGCTTGGGCACGCGGGCGCCGCCCTGGACCTCCAGCATCCAGCCCGGGTATTCGGCGGGGAGGATGCTCGCCTCATCCAGCGCCTTCAGCTGATCGGCCGTGAGCACGAGTTGCGAAGCGGCCAGGTTGTCCTCCAGCTGCTCCACCGTCTTGGCCCCTACGATCACGCTGGTCACGGCGCTGCGCGACAGGAGCCAGGCGAGCGCCACGCGAGCGACCGAGACGCCGTGGGCCTCGGCGATTGGCTTGGCGGCATCGACCACGTCGAAGGTGCGGGCCTTGTCCACCGGGGGGAAGTTGAAGTTGGCGCGACGGGTGCCGGGCTGCGCCTCGCTGTCACGCGTCACCTTGCCGGAGAGGAGGCCGCCGGCCAGTGGCGACCACACGAGCAGGCCCACCCCTTCGGATTGCATCATCGGGATCATCTCCCGCTCCAGATCCCGGCCCGCCAGCGTGTAGTAGGCCTGCACGGTGGCGAAGCGGTCGAAGCCCTTCGCGTCCTGGATGCCCAGCGCCTTCATCACCCGCCACGCCGCCCAGTTGGAACAGCCGACGTAGCGCACGAGCCCCTCGCGGACGAGGTCGTCGAGCGCGTGCACTGTCTCCTCGATGGGGGTGATGCGGTCGGTGCCGTGCAGCTGGTAAAGGTCGATGTGGTCGAGCTGCAGGCGCTCCAGGCTGCGCTTCACCCCGTCCATGATGTGGCCGCGCGAGGTGCCGCGGTCGTTGGCGGCCTTGCCCACGTCGCCGAACACCTTGGTGGCGATCACAACGTCCGACCGCGTGACGCCAAGGTCCCGCAGGGCCTGGCCTGTCATCTGCTCGGAGACTCCCTCGGAATAGACGTCGGCGGTATCGATGAAGTTCACGCCGTGCGACAGGGCGGACTCGACCAGCTTGGTGGAGGCCGTCTGGTTGAGCGCCCCGATCTGGCTCCAGATGCCGCCCTGGCCGCCGAAGGTCATGGTGCCGAGGCACATCTCCGACACGTAGAGGCCTGTCTTGCCGAGCGTGCGATAGCGCATGGGGGGGTAACCTTTAGAGAGCGGACGAAGAAGGCGGCGTCGTCCGTCAGGCGGCCCGGCGCGTGGCTTTCATATGGGGAGCCTTGCGGCTGGCGGGGGCTGCCGCTTCGCGATTCAACTTGTCGAGGAAGCGCAGAACGGCCTTTTCGAACGCATCGCCCTCGGCCTTGGCGAAGGCGGGGGGCAGGGTCTGCTCGCGGAAGGCCTCGAACACCGCCGGATGGATGTAGGCCTTGCGGCAGACGGCCGGGGTGTTGCCGAGAAGGCCGGCGGTGGCCTTCACGCAGGTGTTCATCAGGGCCTTGGCCTGCGTCTCGCTGCCCGGCGCCTCCTGAAGGCTGAGGGCCTTGGCGGCGGCGACTGTTGCTGCCCAGGTGCGAAAGTCCTTCGCGGTGAAGGCTTCCCCGGTGATCTGCGCCAGGTAGGCGTTCACGTCCGCCGAGCCGACGCCGCAGTGCGAGCCATCGTCTGCATAGTACTGAAACAGGCGCTGGCCCGGCACCTCCTGGCACTGCTTCACGATGCGAGCGAGGCGCTTGTCCTTCAGGCCCGTGGAGTGTTTCACGCCGCTCTTGCCCACGAAGTCGAAGCTGACCTCCGCCCCGTGGAAATGCACATGCCGATCGCGCAAGGTGGTCAGGCCGAAGCTCTTGTTGGTGCGGGCGTATTCGTCGTTACCCACGCGGATCAGGGTACGCTCCAAGAGGCGCACCACGGCGGCCACAACCTTCTCCTTCGGCAGGCCCTGTCGTTTCAGATCGCGGTCCACCTGCGCGCGTATCTTGGGCAGGGCTCGGCCGAAGGCGGCCATGCGGGCGAACTTGGTCTCACCCCGGGTAGCGCTCCAGTCTGCGTGATAGCGGTATTGCTTGCGGCCCTTCGCGTCACGGCCCGTGGCCTGGATGTGGCCGTTGGCCTTGGGGCTGATCCACACGTCGGTATAGGCGGGCGGGATGGCCAGCCTGCGGATGCGATCCAGCGTCTTCTCATCCCGCACCGCCTTGCCGTGGGCATCGACATAGTGGAACGACGCCAGCGTCTCGCCGCGGCGGGAGATGCCGGGCGCTGAATCGTCCGCATAGGAAAGGCCCGCCTCCGCGGCGACCTCGGCGTTGTGGGCTGCGGCCTCTTCCGAACTCAACGCTGCTCCTTCGCCCCCTGGGGGTGGAGCGCGTCGCGCAGGCGGCGGACCTGGGCGGGGGTCACACCCGGGGCCCGGTTGCCCCAGCTGTTGCGGATGTAGGTCGTCACGTCGGCGATCTCCTCGTCGGAGAGCTTCCAGGCGTAGGCGGGCATGGCGACGGGCGTGAGCTTTGACGAGGTGGGCGTGGAGCGTGCGCCTTCCAGCACCACGCGAACCGTGGTGGTGGCATCCGCCTGCTGCAGGCCGGAATGGCCAACGAGCCGGGGGAACATCTGGGCTATCCCTGTGCCGCCTTCCTTGTGGCAGGCGGTGCAGGTGTCGAAGTAGATCGCCTCGCCCGCCTTCATCACGCGCGGGTCCGGCGCAGGCGTGGCGGGGTCCGCCCCGCCCGCAGGCAGGCTCTTGAGGTAGATGGCCATCGCCGACAGATCGCCGTCGCTCATCAGCGAGGTGGAGTCCGAGATCACCTCGCCCATCGAGCCGGAGGCGTGGGCGCGGCCGTTGCGGCCGGTCTTGAGGAACTCCACGATCTCCGCCTCGCTCCAGCCGCCGAGGCCGAAGCGGGGCTGGCCCGTTAAGTTGGGCGACAGCCAGTTGTCCACCAGCCCGCCTTGCAGGAATTGGCCCGGCTTGTCGGCGCCCAGCATGTTCTTGGGCGTGTGGCAGGCCCCGCAGTGGCCCAGCACCTCCACGAGGTAGGCTCCCCGGTTCCATGCGGCCGACTGATCAGTGTGGGGGGCGAGCCCGGCAGGCTTGAAGAACAGGAGGTTCCAGCCCGACACCATGAAGCGGATGTTGAGCGGGAAGGGCAGGCGGTTGGCGGCGGTGCGCTTCTCCACCGCGGGCACGGTCTTCAGATAGCTGAACAGGGCGTCTGAATCGGCGCGGCTGATGCGGGTGAAGTAGGCGTAGGGGAAGGCGGGGTAGAGGTTGTGGCCCTCGGCGTTCTTGCCCTCGTGCATGGCGCGCCAGAAGGTCTCAGGCGTGTAGCGGCCGATGCCGGTCTTCACGTCGCTGGTCAGGTTCGACGAATAGATCACGCCAAAGGGGGTGTTCAGGGGGCGGCTGCCCGAGAAGGGCGCCTGGCCCTCGGCGGTGTGGCAGGCAACGCAGTCTCCCGCCACGGCGAGGTAGCGGCCCTTGGCCACCGGGTCGTCGGGCGCGGAGGCCACGCCTGCGGCGGCATCGGCGAGGAAGGCGGGGGGCGTCGGCTGGTAGTTCGCGGGCAGGCGGAGCGCCGCGGGCTTGGCAGGGGTAGCGATCGTCTGGCTCAGCGCCACGCCTGCGCCCAGCAGCAGCACCACGCCCAGACCGAGCAGGAACGACCGGCTGACCCGCACAGGCTTGCGCCTCAGCCGAGGCAGGCGGCGTCGCGGGGCGGGAGGAAGAAGGGCCATGCGGATGCGCGCCTCAGGCCTGGATCAGCGCACCGGGGCGCTTGAGGTAGTGGGTCTTAATGGCGGCGGCGGCGAGATAGGTCATCGCCGCGATCGTGGCGGTGGGGTTGTAGCCGGGGTTCTGCGGAAACGCGCCCGCGCCCAGAACGAATAGGTTCGGCACGTCCCAGCTCTGCAGATATTTGTTCACGACGCTGTTGGCGGGGCTGTCGCCCGCGATTGTGCCGCCGGTGTTGTGGGTGGTCTGATAGGGCACCACGTCCCAGTCACCCACCCGGCGGTTCGCCTTGAAGCTGGCCGGGCCGATGGCCTTGGCGATGTCGACGCAGCGGTCGGTGAGGTAGTCCGACATCGTATGTTCGTTGTCGGTGTAGTTGAACGTCATCCGCAGCAGCGGCCGCCCGTAGACGTCCCGATAGGTCGGGTCGAGGTCGAGGTAGTTGTTGCGGTAACTCATCACCGCCCCGTGGGAGGCGATGGTGGCGCTGCGACTGTAGTATCTCTTGACCGCGGTCTTCCACTGAGACCCCCACTTTGGAGTGCCCTCCGGTGTGGGGTGCGTCTGGATGGGGCGGCCGTTGGTGGTGAGCAGCCAGATGGCTCCGCCGCCGATGAAGTTCAGGCCCGAGTGGTCGAAGTTGTCGCCGTTGAAGTCGTCGATCACCTGCCCCTGCGCACCTGCGCCGATGAACGGGTTCATGATCTTGTCGTCGAAGAACATGTCGACGCTGGAGGTGATCTGGTAGGCGTAGTTGCGGCCGACCTGCCCCTCGCCGGTCTTCGGGTCGTAGGGCTTGCCGATGCCTGACAGCAGCATCAGCTGCACGTTGTTCAGGATGTAGGCCGACAGGAAGACCATGTCGGCGGGCTGCTCGAACTCCGCGCCTGAGCTGTCCACGTAGGTGACGCTGACGGCCGTCTTGCGGTCAGGCGACAGGTTGACCTTCAGCACCTCGGCCCCGGTCTTGAGGGTGAAGTTCGGCTTGGTCATGAGGATGGGCAGGATCGTCGTCTGCGCCGTGGCCTTGGAATAGTTGCCGCAGACGAACTTCTCGCAGAATCCGCAATAGGTGCACTCGCCCAGCTGCGCGCCCAGGGGGTTGGTGTAGGGGCGGCTGGAGTTGCCGGCGGGGTGGGTGAACGGGTGATAGCCCAGGCTCTTCGCCGCCTTGTCGAACAGCGACATTTGCAGGTTCATCTTGAGCGGCGGGTTCGGGTATTCGGCCGAGCGCGGAGCCTCGAACGGGTTGCCACCGGGCTGGATGGCGCCCTTCAGGTTGCCCGCCCTCCCCGACGTGCCACACAGCTTGTCGAAGGCGTCGTAGTGCGGCTCGAGATCGTCGTAGGTCACCGGCCAGTCCTGGATCGTCATGCCCCCGCGGGTGACGTAGGCGTCGCCGTAGCGTTCCTTGTTGTGGCTGTAGGCCTTGAAGTCGGTCGGCAGGAACCGCCAGATCTGGCCGTTCCAGTGAACCCCCGAACCGCCCACGCCCGTGCCCGGCAGGAAGCTGCCCAGGTGGCGCATGGGAAGGGCCGTCTGATCCGGCGTGTTGCGGATCGTCAGAGTGTCGTGGCTCGTGTTCATGAACAGGTCGTGGCGGTACATGTACCGCAGCTCGTCCTGATCGAAGGTGGGGGCGAAGTCGGTAGCCGTGTCGCGCCAGCCGCCGCGCTCCAGCGCCAGGCAGTTCAGCCCGGCCGCCGCCAGTTCATGCGCCATGATCGCACCCGTCCAGCCGAAGCCGACGAACAGCGCATCCACGCTCGGAAGCTTGGTGGCCACGCTCAGCGCTCCTGCCAGTCGGGGCGACCGCCGAGGCCGACGGGGGCGTGTGGCCAGGGCTCGTTGTGGCGCTCCACCCAGGCCGAATAGTCGTAGTGCGCGCCGGGAAAGCCGATGGCCTTCCAGCCCACCATGTCCTTGTTGCCGCCGTAGATCGGATCGGCCCAGAAACCCTCCTGCACGTTCTGCAGCAGCATGGCGAAGAAGGTCTTGGCGGATACGCCCTCCAGCTTGGCGTCGCCGCTCTCCAGGGCTTTCAACACCTCGTCCTGCTTGTCCGGGGTCAGCTCGCGGAACAGCTTTCCGTGCTTGGCGCGGCACCAGCTCTCGGTGGCGGTGATGCCGTGGCGGTAGAGCTCGGCGGGGGAGAACCGGGTCTGATAGCCCTGCGTCTTCTGCCCTTCGGGCCAAGGGCCCTGCAGGAAGTAGTGGTCGCCCCGGCCGAACTTTCCGCCCAGCTGGCGGTCGATGAAGATCGGCACGTTCGCTTCCAGCGCCCCGGGGTCTGCCCTGTCGCCGGGGATGATGCGAGCGCAGGCCGCCTCGATGAACGCGGCTTCGTCGGGCCCGAAGAAGCGATAGCCGGTGCCGCCCGCTTCGGTGGGATTGTCGGCGGCGCCTTCCTTCCACGGCACGGTGGCGGAGTAGCGCGCGGTCTCGCCGGGGGGGATGGCTTCGGGGGAGGATGCCGCGGCCGCCGCTCCGCCACCGATCAGGGCACCGACCGCCAGGAACTTGCGGCGATCCACGCCGGGCTTCGGCGGGTCACCCGGTTTGTCGCCCATGGTTGCGATCCCCATCTCCGTGCGCGCCCCGAATTCGCACATGGGAGGTGAACCCGGGGCAGGCGGGGCGGTTCCGCCTTCGCTGCGTGCGCTACACAGGCCTCATGAACTATCGACACGCCTTCCATGCCGGGAACTTCGCCGACCTCCTAAAGCACGCGGTGCTGCTGGCGGCGCTCGATCACCTGACGGCCGGATCGCGCGCTCTTGAGGTGCTGGACACTCACGCCGGCGCCGGGCTGTACGACCTGGGCGGGCCGGAGGCGCAGCGCTCGAAGGAGGCGCAGGCCGGCATCGCCCGCCTGATGGCGGCGGACGCCCTGCCGCCTGCGCTGGCCCGACTGGCGGCGGAGGTCCGCTCCCTGAACCCCGGCGGAGAGGTGCGAACCTATCCGGGTTCGCCCGTTTTGAGCGTGCGCGGCCTGCGCAGGGGCGATCGCTATGCGGGCTGCGAGCTTCGGCCCGACGATCATCAGGGCCTCACCGACAGCCTTCGGCTGCGCACGCCCGCGGGCGTGCGCAGCGAGGCCCGGCTGACGGATGGCTATGAGGAGGCGACGCGCGGGGCGGCCCCCGGTCGCCTGCTCGTGATCGACCCGCCTTTCGAGCGCGGTGACGACTATCGCCGCATCGTCGAGACGCTGGCCCGGAGGGGCGGCGGCCCGGCCCTGGTGTGGCTGCCCCTGAAGGATCTGGACACCTTCGACCGCTTCCTGACCGACCTCGACGGGCAGGCGCTTGGCGAGGCGATGGTGGTGGAGGCGCGGCTGCGGCCCCTTGATCGGCCCCTCACCCTGAACGGCTGCGCATTGGTGCTCCTCGGCCTCTCCGCGCTGGAAGCCCCGGCGCGCGAGGCGGCCGAGTGGATCGTCACCCACCTCGGCCACCCGGGGGGCGAGCCCCGAGTCTGGCGCCTGTCATGACGCCCTGGCCCGATTAACGCCCCACGGCCGTGCAACCTGAGCCGTCGCCGATGGTTCTGTCATCGACTAGGTTTCGAACGCCTTCGAACCCATCGCCCAAACCCCTTCGACTTGAGAGGCCTTCCGCCATGACCCCGCGCGAACTCGAGAAGATCTTCGCCCAGCAGCCCCGCCGGTCGGTGGAGTGGGTGCAGCATCGCTATGCAGACGGGCGTCGCGCCATCGACGGGGGCGTGGGGGCCAGCACACCCCTGTGGGCTACCTTCCTCGCCGCGGCGGGCGCGGGCGCGGCCTTCTGGTGGTGGACGCAGTGGTCGCGGGGCAAGGCCGAAGCCGCCGCCCTCAACACCGACACGGGCGGTGCCGGGGCCCAGCCGGTCGCCCCCGAAACGATCATGGCCCACACACCTGCGCCCGCCGGTGGGCCGATCAACTCGATCGACAAGGCGGACGCCAAGCTCGTGGAGCCTGCGGAGGCCCTGATGGCGCACGCGCCGGTCGATACATCCGCACCCGCCGGAAAGACGGTCGCCAAGCCGAAGGCCAAGCCCGCCAAGTCGACCGCCAAGTCAGGCGACGAGGCGCCCGGCACGCAAGCTGCACCCACCCTGCCCAAGCCGCCCCGCAAGCCCGCCGCCAAGGCCGCGCCGAAGGGCCCGACGATCATGTGATCCGCGATGGGCGGGGCCGTGCGGCTCCGCCCCATTGTCGATGGGCGTAGGCTAGTTCACCGAGCTGAGCTTCGGGCCGCCCGGCACCACTGCCAGCGCCTCGCGCTTCAGCCGCACTGCCGTTCCCGCCACCGACACCATCATCAGATGGCCGTTGGGGCCGACCGACTGGTAGTCGATGTCGAGGCCGATCACCGCGTCCGCGCCGAGGTCGGCCGCCTCCTCCTCCACCTGGTCAAGGGCGGTGTCGCGAGCCCGGGCCAACAGCCGCTCGTAGGAACTGGAGCGCCCGCCCACGAGATCGCGCAGGTTGGCCACGAGGTCTCTCGCCACGTTGGCTCCCACCACCGCCTCTCCCGCCACCAGACCGAGATAGGCCTCGATCGGCCGCCCCTCGATCATGGCGGTGGTGGTCAGCATGATCGGTCTGCGGGGCTTGGCCATGAGACGCGCCTTCATCCCGGGCGTGTGCTGGGCGGCCAAAGCGCCGCGCCGAAAGGGAACGCCCAACCCTTTCTCAGGCGTTAAGGATATCGCAATCTTGGCCGCGGCGCGACAGGCGCTGCTGCGGCATGACCGGAGGTCGTTCGATGATCGCGCGCAGCCACGTCGACCTTCATAACATCCGCTCCGCGGTGGAGCGGATCGGCAACCTTTCCGACAACGTCTTCCACTTCGGCCCGGTGAAGCTGGGGCTGGAGTCCATCCTCGAGTTCGTACCGTTCGTGGGCGAAGGCTACAGCCTGATCTCGGGCGGCCTGCTCATCATCGAGGGCGCTCGTGCCCGCGTGCCGAGTTCCACCCTGATGAGCGTGGGCACCATCGTCTTGATCCGGACGATCATCGGCGCCGGTGACTTCATCCCGGTGGTCGGCGTGATCGGCAACATCGCCGCCGGCCTCTTCGCCGGGCACAAGATCGCCGCCAACATGATCGTCAAGGCGATGGACGAGACCGTCTACATCGAGGGCACCAAGGCCGACGCCGCAAGCGACCCCGAGGTCGCCGAGATCATGGCCCGCGTCCGCGCCGGCAAGGAAAAGCGCCGGATCGTGTTCCTGGGCTAGTTGGCGACTGCTTTCACGCCGCCGCGGTCTGCGCATAGCCGAGGCGGGCGTTTAGCTTTTCCAGGAGGCGGATGGCGGCGTCGGCGATCTGGGTGCCGGGGGGGAAGATCGCGGCGGCACCTGCGTCGAGCAGGGCCTGGAAGTCATCGGGCGGGATCACGCCGCCGATCACGATCATGGTGTCGCCCGCGCCTCTCGCCGCAAGCTCAGCCTTCAGCTCCGGCAGGAGCGTCAGGTGGCCTGCCGCCAGGGACGAGGCTCCCGCCACGTGCGCCTTGGCCTCGACGGTTGCTTGGGCGGCCTCGCCAGGCGTCTGGAACAGGGGGCCGATCTCGACTTCAAAGCCGAGGTCGGCGAAGGCGGAAGCGACCACCTTCTGCCCGCGGTCGTGACCGTCCTGGCCCATCTTGGCGAGGTAGATCTTGGGCGCGCGGCCGTCGGCGGCCCTGAACTCGGCCACGAGCTCGCGGGCGCGGGCCACCTTGCGGTCGGAGCCCGCTTCCCGGCCGTAGACCCCGTCCACGACCTGCACCTTGGCCACGTGGCGACCCCACACCGCCTCCAGCGCCGAAGAGATCTCTCCGACGGTGGCTTTGGCCCGCGCCGCATCCACCGCCAGCGCCAGGAGGTTCGCGCCGTTCGAGACGCCGGCGGTCAGCGCGTTGAGCGCGGCCTGCGTATCCGCCTCATTCCGCGCGGCCTTGAGCCGCGCCAGCTTCTCCAGCTGCGCCTTGCGCACGGCGGTGTTGTCCACCTTCAGGGTGGGAATCTTGTCCAGGGTCTCCGGCTGGTAGCGGTTCACGCCCACCACGCTCTGGCGATTGGAGTCGATGCGTGCCTGCGTCCTGGCAGCGGCCTCTTCGATGCGGAGCTTCGGCACGCCTGACTCGATGGCCTTGGCCATGCCGCCCAGCCGTTCCACCTCCTCGATGTGGGTCAGCGCCCGGTCGGCTAGGTCGCGCGTCAGCCGCTCGACGTAGAGCGAGCCGCCCCAGGGATCGACGGTGCGGGTGAAGCCGGACTCCGCCTGGATGAACAGCTGCGTGTTGCGCGCGATGCGGGCCGAGAAGTCGGTCGGCAGGGCCACCGCCTCGTCTAGCGAGTTGGTGTGCAGGCTCTGGGTGCCGCCGCCGACCGCCGCGAAGGCCTCCACCGCGGTGCGGGCGACGTTGTTGAACACGTCCTGCGCGGCCAGCGACCAGCCGGAGGTCTGGCAGTGCGTGCGCAGCGAGAGCGAGCGTTGGTCAGAAGGCGCAAACTCCCGACGCACAAGCTGCGCCCACAAGAGGCGCGCGGCGCGAAGCTTCGCCACCTCCATGAACGTGTTCATGCCGATGCCGAAGAAGAACGACAGGCGGGGCGCGAAGGCGTCTACGCTCATGCCCGCCGCGACGCCGGCGCGGATATATTCGATGCCGTCGGCCAGCGTGTAGCCCAGCTCCAGGTCGGCGGGTGCGCCCGCCTCCTGCATGTGGTAGCCGGAGATCGAGATCGAGTTGAACTTCGGCATCTTCTGCGAGGTGAAGGCGAAGATGTCCGAAATGATCCGCATCGAGGCAGCGGGCGGGTAGATGTAGGTGTTGCGAACCATGAACTCCTTCAGGATATCGTTCTGGATCGTTCCTGAAAGTTTGTCAGGCGAAACGCCCTGTTCTTCCGCGGCGACGATGTAGAGCGCCAGGATCGGCAGGACGGCACCGTTCATGGTCATCGACACGCTCATCTTGTCGAGCGGGATCTCCGAGAACAGGGTCCGCATGTCGAGGATGGAGTCGATGGCGACGCCCGCCATCCCCACGTCGCCCTTCACCCGCTCGTGGTCGGAGTCGTAGCCGCGGTGGGTGGCCAGATCGAAGGCGACCGAGAGCCCCATCTGCCCGGCCGCCAGATTGCGACGGTAGAAGGCGTTGGAGTCTTCCGCGGTGGAGAACCCGGCATACTGGCGCACCGTCCACGGGTTGGTGAGATACATCGTGGGGTAGGGGCCACGCGTGTAGGGCGCGATGCCCGGGAAGCCTGCGGCCTCCGCCAGGCCCTCCGCGTCGGCAGGCGTATAGCTGCGCTTCAGGTCGATGCCTTCGGGGGTCTCCAGGGGGGCGCCCGTGATGGCTGCCCGCGCCGGCGCGGGGGGCAGGGCGTCATAGTCGAGCGCTGCTAGATCGGGCCAGATCGCGGTCATGCGCGGCCTCCGAAGAGGGCTTCCTCGACCAGGCCCTCCCAGTAGTCATCGCCGGGCTCGACCACGTCCACGTCGTCCATGAAGCCGACCGCGGTGGTTCCGTCCGGCAACATCAGGCCCAGCACTTCCAGGGTGCCCGTGTCGGTCTGGTGGCTTTCGGCCTGCACGATCAGCACGGCCTTGGGCTCCGGCGCGTCTTCGCCATCCGCGCCAGGGGGCAGGAGGCCCGGTTCGGCATCGTCGTCGTCCTCGAACCACAGGGCGGGCTGGGGCAGGGGGCCGTCGAGAAGCGTGGCGTTGCCCGTGTCGGCAAGGGCGAAGACGGCTTCGCCCGCCTCCACCTCGGCCTGCGTGGCGATGCGGCCGGAGAAGACGGCGACCGCCTTCCAGCTCGTGGCCGTGTAGCCGCTCATGACGGGGCTCCCTCATGGGCTTCTGCGAGGCGGAACGGCGCAAGGGGCGGGCAGCGGTCGTCGGCCCCGGGCAGGCGGGGGGCGGGGGCTGCCGCCGGCGCGGCGGGCCACGGCTCCATCGGGATGTCGGTCGCGGCGCGGTCCACGAACTTAGTGACACCGACGAGCACCACGGCGCCGTCAGCCACCTGCGCCTGCAAGGCTTCCCGCGCCCTCGCCACCTCGCCTGCGAGGCGGCCGGACAGGAGGGCTGCCAACGCCCCGCCCTCGGCCTCGATCGTTTGCAGCTCGGCCCAGGCCTTGCGGGCCAAGGCCTCGGTGAGCGTTTCCACGACCCCAGAACCCTCGGCCGGATCGGCCACGTGGCCCAGCCCCGCCTCTTCCATCAGCACGAGCTGCGTGTTGCGCGCTTGGCGGCGGGCTAGGTCGCTCGGCAGGCCGCCGAAGGGCGCGGTGAACGGCTGCAGCAGGATGGCATCCGCCCCGCCGGTCGCCGCACCGAAGCCCGCGGCGGTAAGGCGGATCAGGTTGGTCCACGGATCGCGGGTAGTGAGCATCCGAAAGGAGCCCCGCGCCTCGATCACGGCACGGCCCGGAGCGCCGAGGGCGGCGGTGAGGCGGCTCCACAGGAGGCGTGCGGCCCGCAGCTTGGCGATGGTCACGAACGGGCGGGCGTCTGCGGAGAGGCCCAGCACGATGCGGGGCACGGCCTCTGCGCGAGGCAGGCCCGCGGCTTCGGCGGCCTTGGCATAGGCGACGGCCGACGCGAGGGCGAAGGCGATCTCCTGCGCTTCCGTGCCGCCTGCCTCGTGCACTACGCGGCCGCTCGCCATGAACAGGCTGGCGCGGGGGTGGACGGCGTTCAGCTCGACGGCGGTGGTCGCGGTGTCGGCGATCCATTCGGCCATCGGGCCGGGGCTGCCACCCGCCTCGGCAAAGGCGCCCAGCGGGTCGAGGTGGAAAGCAAGGGGAGCGGCGGGCCCCCCCTTGGCGGCGGCGCTCAGCCAGCGGGCGGCCTGTGCGCCCTGAAAGCCCGCGTCCAGCGCCACGGGGGCCAGATCGGTCTCCACTCCCGCCAGGGCGCGGCCGAGGTCTTCCGCCGAGCCCGCCGCCAGCCCCGTGCGGCCTGTGGCGTCGAGCCGGAGCAGCACAGAATGTCCGCCGCCCACGAGGTCGCCGAGCGCCAGCGCGTTCGCGCCCTCTGGCGAGGGATGCGCCACCGAGGTGCGGATGTCCCACGGGCGGTCCCCGTCGCGGGCACCCCAGTCGAGGGCGACGGGCGCGGCGTCGCCCGCGGCGAACAGGGGCTTCAGCACGATCCCGTCGGCGGTGAGCGTGCTGAGCGACGACAGGGCCACGCCCTTCAGCGTCTTCTCGGCCAGCCGCGTCCAGTGCGCGAGGTCGGCGTCGGGCCAAGTCATGTCTTCGAGGGCGGTCATTGCGGTTGTGGTTTCCGCTCCACGCCGGTTTCGGTCAAGCACCGCCCGTTGCACCGACGCGCGCCAGCCCTAGAGTGGCGGGCAAGAAACGCACCCATAGGAAGCTCCGAAGAATGGCCCTGCCCGCGATCCTGCGCGACCGTCTGCGCCTGCCGGTGATCGGCTCGCCCCTGTTCATCATCTCGAACCCCCGGCTGGTGATCGCCCAGTGCAAGGCGGGCGTGGTGGGCAGCTTCCCCGCGCTGAATGCCCGGCCGGAAGCGGTGCTCGACGACTGGCTGTCCGAGATCACCGAGACGTTGGCCGCCGACCCGCAGGCCGCGCCCTTCGCCGTGAACCAGATCGTCCACAAGTCGAACGCTCGGCTCGAGCACGATGTGGAGATGTGCGTGAAGCACAAGGTGCCGGTGGTGATCACCTCGCTGGGGGCCCGGGCCGACGTGAACGACGCGATTCACAGCTACGGCGGGATCGTGCTGCACGACGTGATCAACGACCGCTTCGCCCACAAGGCCATCGAGAAGGGGGCCGACGGCCTGATCCTGGTAGCGGCGGGCGCCGGCGGCCACGCCGGCACGCTCAGCCCCTTCGCCCTGGTGCAGGAGGTGCGCCGCTGGTTCGACGGCCCTGTGGCCCTCTCCGGCGCCATCGCCACGGGCCGTGCCGTGCTGGCCGCCCAGGCGATGGGCGCAGACCTCGGCTACATCGGCTCGGCCTTCATCGCCACCGAGGAGGCGAACGCCCAACAGGCCTACAAGGACATGATCGTCAGCTCGGATGCGGAGGACATCGTCTACTCCAACCTCTTCACCGGCGTTCACGGCAACTACCTGAAGGGATCAATCGAGGCCGCGGGGATGGACCCGACGAACCTGCCCACCAGCGACGCCTCGGCCATGAACTTCGGCAGCGGCGCCTCCAAGGCCAAGGCCTGGAAAGACGTCTGGGGCGCCGGCCAGGGCGTCGGCGGCGTGGACGCGGTACTGCCGGCTGGAGAGTTCATCGCCCGCTTGAAGCGCGAGTACGACGCCGCCAAGGCGGAGCTGATCGGCACGGGCGCGGTGCGGGCGGCGGCCTGAGCCACCGCGGCGGCTCGGGAGAGAGGCAGGCCGTGTCGTCCAGCTTCGGTCAGCCGCCACCGGCGTTCGAGGCGATCTCGCTCGGTGAAACGTGCTCGGTGAAGTTTCAGATCACCCGCCACCTCTACCTCGCCGCCCACCCGCAGGGCGATGTGGACGCGGTTCGGGAGGCGCTGAATACGCACCGGGCCGGGCAGGTGTTCACCCGCCACCTGTTCGACTGGCAGATCACCCCGGCTGAGGCTGTCGCGGACTATCTCGAGGCGGACTTCGCAGGCGTCTTCGAGCGGGCGGACCTGGCCGTGTCGCCGGACTGGGAGGTGATTCACCGGCGGCTGCATACCCGCCATCCCCACGACTTCCACGCCTCCGACCCCGCCGCGGGGCTCACGACGGCCGACCTCGATGCGCAGTATGCGGCGGCCCGGGGCCGGTTCGAGCATCTGGCGGAGCGCTTTCGCCATCTGCTGCGGCGGCCCGGGCGCTTCCTCTACGTGTTGAGCCGCTGGCCCGACGCCCATACGGCGGGTCGCATCCTCGCCAGCCTTTCACGGGCCAGCGGCCATGAAGCCACCCTGCTTTGTGCGGAGGTGGCGGGGCGAGCGATCGACCCTGCGGCAGGCCCGCACCTCCTCAGCGCGACCCTGCCCGCGCGCATCGACAAGCCCGAGCCTCGCCAGTGGGAGGGGGACGACGCTGGCTGGGAGGCCATCTTCGCCCGCCATCCGATCCGGCACACAGGCCCAGCGTTCAGCACCGGTGTCCGAAGCACGGCAAGCGCGCCCGGCGCGGGCCTGACCGTGCTGCCGCTGGCCTGGCGCCTGCTCCCCGGCCAGGCGACCACAGCCCTTCCCGCCAGCTTCACGGTGCCCGCCGCGGCTTGGGACTATGGCGCGCTTTCGGAGGTGATCTCGGCCTTAGAGGGCTCGGGCCGCGGGGCGGTGGAGCTCGGGCTCGAGGTCAGCGAAGGGCGCGTGTCGTTCGCCCTCGTCTCGCCCGATTGCAGCCGGCTGATCGGTCTTTCGCAGGCCGTGGCGGCAGGAGAGGGGCCCGTCGCGGTGCGCCTCGGGCTTCCGGCACAGGCGGGGCCGGTGCGCGTGCTCCTGCGCAACAGCGGCGAAGACGGCGCCGGGGGCCGCGGCGAGGTGCGCTGGCTGGCCGTGACGAGCTAGCCCGCCCCGATCAGTTCCCGGCCGATGAGGAAGCGGCGGATTTCGTTGGTGCCGGCGCCGATGTCGTAGAGCTTGGCGTCGCGGAGGAACCGCTCCACCGGCCAGTCCTTCAGATAGCCCGCGCCGCCCAGGGCCTGGATCGCCTGGAGCGAGGTCTGCACGGCGTTTTCCGAGGCCAGGAGGATCGCACCCGCCGCGTCGAAACGGGTGGTGCGGCCCGCGTCGCAGGCCTTGGCCACGGCATAGACGTAGGCGCGGGCGGAGTTCAGGGCCACGTACATGTCGGCCACCTTGGCCTGCATCAGCTGGAAGCTGCCGATGGGCTTTCCGAACTGCTTGCGCTCGCGAACGTAGGGGATGACCACGTCGAGGCACGCCTGCATGACGCCCAGGGGGCCAGCCGCGAGCACAGCGCGCTCGTAGTCCAGCCCGCTCATCAGAACGCCCGCGCCGCCGCCGAGGGGGCCCATGACGTTCTCTTCAGGCACCTCGCAGTCCTCGAAGACGAGTTCGCCGGTGTCCGAGCCGCGCATGCCCATCTTGTCCAGCTTCTGGGCGCAACGGAAACCCGGCATGTCCTTCTCGATGAGGAAGGCGGTGACGCCCTTGGACGAGGCCTCTGGGTCGGTCTTGGCGTAGACCACGAGGGTATCGGCGTGGGGGGCGTTGGTGATCCAGAACTTGGTGCCGTTCAGCACGAAGCGGTCGCCCTTGCGCTCGGCGCGCAGGCGCATGGAGATCACGTCTGAGCCGGCCGATTCCTCGCTCATGGCCAGGGCGCCCACGTGCTCGCCGCTGATGAGCTTGGGCAGGTAGCGGCGCTTCTGCTCCGGCGTGCCCCAGCGGCGGATCTGGTTCACGCAGAGGTTGGAGTGCGCCCCGTAGCTCAGGCCGATGGAGGCGGAGGCGCGGGAAACCTCTTCCATCGCCACCACGTGTTCGAGGTAGCCGAGGCCAAGGCCCCCGTCGGCCTCCTCCACGGTGATGCCGTGCAGGCCGAGTGCGCCCATCTGCGGCCACAGGTGGCGGGGGAATTCGTTGGTGGCGTCGATCTCCGCGGCCAGCGGCGCGATCACGTCCTGGCTGAAGCGGGCGGTGGTCTCGCGGATGGCGTCGGCGGTCTCGCCGAGGTCGAAGTCGAGCATGGGAGCGGAGTTGGGGATCATCCCCGCCCGTTAGCACGCCGCCCGGGGGCCGCGCGAGATCGGTGCGCGCCCTGCGGCTCCGCGACTGGGCCTAGCGCCAGGAGTCCTGGGCGAAGGGATCGGCTTCGGCGGCCGCTTCGGCAGGCGGCACGTCGTCGTCGATTGCCTGCATCATCTCGGCATGTTCCTCGGCGCCCGGCTCCACCGGCTGGCCCAGGAAGCGGCACAGGAAGAACGCCGCGGCCGGGGCCATCGCCAGCACGCCCACCACGCCGATCAGTAGGCAGCCGAAGCTGGCCTTGTTGATCATGCAGAAGATCGACCCGGCGAAGAGGGCGACTCCCAGAAGGCCGAGGCCCGCGAAGAACAGCGGGTTCTCGAACAGGGGCGTCGGGGCCGCTGTCGGTGCCTCGGCGCCTTCGACAGCCACTTCGGCTGGCGGGTCGAACGCGACGGGGGTGTAGCCGTCGTTGAAACGGGCTGCGGGCGGATCGAAGAACGACGGGGCGCTGACCGGGAACGGCGGCGGCGCGGCCGTGCCTGCCGCTTCGAACGGCGCGGCTTCCCGGGTGGGCGTCGCCGCCAGCGGCTCAGGCGAGGGTTCGCCGGGCACATCGCTCACAGGCGTGAACATGGGAGTGAAGCTCACGGCCGAGGCGGCGCGTGGGCCGAAGCGACGACGGCGGGCGCCGAACACCATCGGGGTGGGCTCGGGCTCAGGCTCGGACTGGAATGGGGCGGGCTCGGCCGTCTCCACGAACGGGGGCGGCGTGGCGGCGGTCTCGGCCGTGCCGAAGTCGATCGGCTCCAGGGCGGAGGGGGCTTCGGCTTCCGTGGGCCCGGGCTCGCGGACGAAGGCGGGGGGATCGAAGCGCGGGGCGGGCGGCGGCGGCAGGTCGAACGCGGTGTCGTAAATCCGCTCGGGCGGGGTCACGCTCAGGGGCTGCGCGGGCGGCGGCGACGGCTCGTAGCGGGCATCGGGGCGGAAGCGGTCCGGCGCCCCGGTGGTGAAATTCAGCGTCGGTGCTGCCGGCGCGGCTGCGGTTGCGGCTTCGGCCAGGGGCAGAGCGTCGTCTGCGGGCGCATCTTCGGCCACCAGTGTCAGGGGCTCGGGAGATGCGGGCGTTTCGACAGGGGCTTCCGGCTCGTCGGGCAGGATGCGCGACAGGCGCGCAGTCAAGGCGTCCGCTGCGGCGATGGCGGCGGAGGGAGCGGGCTCGCCGTCGCGGCCCGGGGGTACGGCGAGGTCGGGCGAGGTCATCGCACCTTCCAGGGCGATGCGGCTCACCGCGGTGCGCTCGCGGGCGGCGGCCCAGGCGACGGCGGCGCCGATCACCGAATGGTCGAAGCTCGGCCGCATCACCGATGATGGGGCGGGCGCGAAACCCTCGGGCGGAGTGAGGAACAGGGCCTTTTCGGCGGCCCGGCGGCGCACCAGCGCGTCGACCACCAGGGCATCGCCCCCGAAGTCGGCACGGCGCCACAGCTCGATGGCTGCGGCGGCTTGGAGATAGGCACCCTCGGCCAGGTGCCGGGCAGCGGACGAGCCCTTGAAGTTCTCCGGCCCGATGTTGAAGGCGAAGGAGATCAGGGCCGAGAACTGATTGTCGTTGACCGGTGCCAGGAGCGCCTCGTCCAGCACGTCGGCCACACGGGAGAGGTCGAAGCGCAGGAGCGCGTCGGCATCGGCCTCGCTCACCACCGCGCCCTCGCGGGCGGTCAGGGTGTGGCCGTAGCCGAGGGTCCAGCCACCGTCGGGCGTCCGCGCCGCGGCGGGGCGGAAGCCTTCGAAGCGCTTGACCAGCTCGATGCACGAGCGGGTGAGACGGGGATGGAGCTTCATCTGACCCAACTTGAGACGACGGGCGAACTATGTCCGTGTCGTGCTGCAAGGTTGCGACCGCGCGGGCCGGGTCAAGGGATCGAAGGGTCCGGGCGGGGGTGGTGAACCCCCTTCCCATCGCGAAGGGCGGTTGAAAACCGCCGGATCACGAATGGTGCGGTCGAGAAGACTCGAACTTCCACATCTTGCGATACAGCGACCTCAACGCTGCGCGTCTACCAATTCCGCCACGACCGCTCGCTCCGGAGCCGGGGGAGTTAGCAAAGGGGCGTGGGTAAGGGAAGGGCCTTGGCCTCGCCGGTCGTGCTGGGCCTAGACGACGCCGCTCGCCAGGTAGTCGTAGACGTTGGCCGGGCCGGTGACGGCGATGGAGATGCGCTCGTCGGAAATCTGGATCTCGCCCCGGGCGATGGGGTGGTTGTTGGCGAGGATCCACACCTCGTCGTTCTCGCGCGCATCCAGCGGGATGACGGCGCCCCGGCCCATGCGCAGGAGCTGCTGCATCGGCAGCTGCGAGCGGCCGAGCACCACCGAGATTTCGACGTTGATGGAATCGACCTGGCTCAACCGACAATCCTCACGCGCGCCCTCCCGTTGCGAGGGGAGGGGCGGCGCGCCACATTCGTCCGGCCATGCTTGCGCCCGCGTTAAGAGCCACCGCCGAGAAGGCTCCGATCTTCGGCCGAACAGACGGGGCGGCCGCGGGCTGGGCGGTGTCGCCTGGCCTCGTCGACTATCCGCATGCCGTTGTGGCTATGGAGGCGAGGGCGGCGGCGATCGCCGCGGGCGAGGCGGGCGAGGTGATCTGGCTTCTGGAGCATCCGCCGATCTACACCGCAGGCGTCACCGCCAAGGCGCACGACCTGCTCGAACCGGACCGGTTCCCGGTGTTCGCCTCGGGCCGCGGCGGGCAGCACACTTACCACGGCCCCGGACAGCGGGTGGCCTATGTGATGCTCGACCTCGGGGCCCGGAAGAAGGACGTACGCGCCTTCGTGCAGGGGCTGGAGGCGGCGGCGATCGGCGCCCTGGACCGTTTCAACGTGAAGGGCGAGCTGCGCGACGGGCGGGTCGGGGTGTGGGTGGCACGCCCCCGGCCGGGCCTGCCGCCCCGGGAAGACAAGATCGCGGCGGTAGGCGTGAAGATCAGGAAGTGGGTCAGCTTCCACGGGATCAGCCTGAACGTGGAGCCCGACCTGGAGCATTTCGCGGGCATCGTGCCCTGCGGCATCACCGCCCACGGGGTGACCAGCCTCGTCGATCTCGGCCTGCCCGTATCGATGGACGAGGCGGATGCCGCGCTCAAGGCCAGCTTCGAGACCGTGTTCGGCCCTCTTCAAGATGCCGCCCCGCCGGGCTGACGCGGCCCGCTACCCGAAGCTCGCCGCATAGCCAAAGCGCCGGCGACGCCCTAAGCCGGATGTTTCAAGATTGAAGCTGCCCTGAAGGATCGACCATGCGGGTTCTCGTCCTCGCCGCCGTGATGACCGCCCTGGCCGCTCCGGCGCTGGCGGCCACCGATCCCAACTTCGCGTCCTGCTCGGGCTGCCACAGCCTGGATGCGGGTCAGCAGGGCGTCGGGCCGAGCCTCGCGGGCGTGTTCGGGCGCAAGAAGGCGGCGGTGGCGGGCTATGCCTATTCGCCGGCGCTCAAGGCCAAGGGCGGCGTGTGGACGGCGGCCGAGCTCGACGCCTACCTCGCAGATCCGCTGAAGGCGGTTCCCGGCACCAAGATGCCCATCGGCCAGAAAGACCCGACCAAGCGCGCCGCCGTGATCGCCCTCATGAAGGCCGCGAAGTAGCGCAGCTGTCGTCGGCCAGGGGATCAGCGGGCGGGGGCACCGATGCCCACGCCGACGCTGGCTCCGGCGTTGATGCCGCCCAGGCCCACATCCAGCGAGCCGACGCCGTGGAAGCCCAGCCCGGCGTCGCGGCGGAAGTGGCCGCCTTCGTCCCGGGCATAGGCGCCGTCGCGCCCGCCGCGTCGGTAGTAGTAGGTGCCGTCGTCGCCCCAGCGGCCGCCGGTGTAGTCGCCGTAGTAGCCGTCGTAATAGGCCTCGAACGAGCGCGGGCCGTAGTGGTCGCCGCCGCCCCGGCCGACGCCGGCATGGGCGTAGCCGTCGCCCCGGCCGCCACCGTAGTCGTTGTAGACGCAGGCCGAGAGCGTCAGCGCGGCACCGGCCGCCAAGCCCAGGATCACAAACGCCCGCATCGTCCAGCCTCCCGAGCGCCCGCTCGTGAACAAAGTTAACGCCTCGCGCAGGCGGTTTGTCAAAAAGCTTGGCAGGAGCGCCCTCAGCGCAGTGAGGGTGGCGGGGGCCCGAAGCGGTTGAACGCGGCCTCTCCCGGTATCGCCGCCAGCACCGCCATCGCCAGGAACGCCACCACGGCGGTCGCCAGCGACAGCGTGGTCAGCGCGGGGGGCTTGGGCAGCAGCGCCACGGCGAACAGGGCGGTGATCCAGGCGAACCACCAGCCGGCTCGCCCCAGGTCATGCAGTCGACGCGCGGTCAGAGTGCCCATCACCACGTACGAGGCGAAGCCCCCGATCCAAGCCCAGGCGGTCCACAGCGGCCCGTGCGGCATCATCGCCAGGGGCTGCAGCAGCACCGCCGGGGCCAGCTGCCCCACCACATAGGCCCATCGCCCGCTCCGCCCGGAGGCGTTGAACAGGAAGTCGGCGATCTGGAAGGGGGGTGTCGCCCCGGCCGCGCTCATCAGGCGGCCGTCACTGGAACTCGACCAGCATCTCGTCGGCCATGACGCTGTCGCCCGCCTTCGGGCCGGTGGCCTTCACCACGCCGTCGCGTTCGGCCTTGAGGATGTTCTGCATCTTCATGGCCTCGATCACGGCCACGGTCTGCCCGGTCTTCACCTCCTGGCCGACCACGACATCCAGCGAGATCACCAGCCCCGGCATGGGCGAGACGATGACCTTGGAGGTGTCGGCGGCCTTCTTCTTCGGCAGCTTGGCATGCAGGTCGGCCGAGAGGGGCGTGAGCACCAGCACCCGCTGGCGGGCCGCGCGGTGCCGGATGTCGAAGCCCTCGGCCGCGGGCTTGAGCGTGACGCTGAACGGCTTGTCGTCGAGCACGCCCTTGAAAAGCGCCAGGCCTGGCCGCCACGACACCCCCGTCAGCTTGGACTTTCGCCAGTCGGTGGTCAGAACCAGAATGCCATCGCCGCCGTCCGTCGCCTCGACCACGCGCTTGTCGCCCGCGATGTCGACCACCCAGTCAGGCCGCGCGGCGACAGCGCCGGAGCGGGCGAACTGCAGCCGCTGCGCATAGACCGCCACCGCCGTCATGATGTCGCGCTGGCGCTCGGTGGGGGCTGTTCCCGCGAAGCCGTCGGGGAACTCGTCCTTGATGTAGTTGGTGGAGATGACGCCGGAGCGGAACCGCTCCTGATCCATCACCGCCGACAGGAACGGGGCGTTGTGGCCCAGGCCCTCGATCTCCAGGCTCTCCAGCGCCGTGCCCATGGCGTCGATCGCCTGCAGGCGCGTGGGGCCCCAGGTGCAGAGTTTCGAGATCATCGGGTCGTAGAACATCGAGATCTCGTCGCCCTCGCGCACGCCTGAGTCGTTGCGCACCTTGGTGGCCCCGTGGTCGCCCTCGACCGGCGAGCGATAGCGAACCAGACGCCCGATGGAGGGCAGGAAGCCGCGATAGGGATCTTCGGCGTAGAGGCGGCTTTCGATGGCCCAGCCGTCGATCCGCAGGTCGTCCTGCGCGAAGGGCAACGGCTCGCCGTAGGCCGAGCGGATCATCTGCTCCACGAGGTCCACCCCGGTGATCAGCTCCGTCACCGGGTGCTCCACCTGCAGCCGGGTGTTCATCTCGAGGAAGAAGAACGACTTATCCTGCCCCGCCACGAACTCGACCGTGCCGGCGGAGTCGTAGTTCACGGCCTTGGCGAGCGCGACGGCCTGCGCGCCCATGGCCGCGCGGGTCTCGGGGTCGAGGAGCGGCGAGGGCGCCTCCTCGATGACCTTCTGGTTGCGGCGCTGGATCGAGCATTCGCGCTCGAACAGGTGGACGACGTGGCCGTGCTTGTCGCCCAAGACCTGGATCTCGATGTGTCGCGGGCTCTGGATGAACTTCTCGATGAAGATGCGGTCGTCGCCGAAAGCGCCCTTGGCCTCAGCCTTCACCGAGGGGAAGCCCTCCTCCACCTCGGGCCGCGACCAGGCCACCCGGATGCCCTTGCCGCCGCCCCCGGCCGAGGCCTTGATCATCACCGGATAGCCGATCTCCTCGGCGATCTGCACGGCGTGGGCGGTGTCGCTGATCTCCCCCACGTGGCCGGGCACGGTGGAGACGCCCGCCTTGGCGGCGAACAGCTTGGACTGGATCTTGTCGCCCATCGCCTCGATGGCGTGGACGTTGGGGCCGATGAAGGCGATGCCCTCGTCCTGCAGACGCTGGGCGAAGTCCGCCCGCTCAGACAGGAAGCCGAAGCCGGGGTGAACGGCCTGCGCGCCCGTGGTGCGGCACGCCTCCACGATCTTGTCGGCCAGCAGGTAGCTCTGGTTGGCGGGGGGCGGGCCGATGAACACGCTCTCGTCGGCCATCTCCACGGCCAGCGAATCCGCGTCGGCCTCGGAGTAGACCACCACGGTGGCGATCCCCATCCGGCGGCAGGTCTTGATGATGCGGACGGCGATCTCGCCCCGGTTGGCGATCAGGATCTTGGAGAACAACCGGGCCCGCTCCGTCTACGTCCGCCCCCTCGGGCGCGATGGCTCATGGCGTAGAACGGCGGGGGCGGCTTGGCAAACCGTGTGGCTCAGGCCTGCGTCACCGCGGCCTCCATGCGGCGGTCGGGCACGAGCCACATCAGCGCCACGGCGAGATACAGCGCGTCCGACACCAGAGGCGCGACGAAGGCCAGCCCTATGCCTGCGAGATAGATCACTGGCGACAGCACGCCCTTCCAGTCCCGCCCCAGGGCGCGCCGCAGGGGCGAGTCCGGGCCCTGCAGCCGCATGATGGTCAGCTGCATCACGAACCACGCCACGGCCGCGGCCAGGAGCGAGGCACCGTAGAGGGCCGTCGGCACCGGCGTCAGCTCATGTTCGCCCATCCAGGCGGTGGTGAAGGGCACCAGCGACAGCCAGAACAGAAGGTTCAGGTTGGCCCACATCACCCCGCCGCTCACCCGCGGGGCCAGCTGGAAGAAGTGGTGGTGGTTGTTCCAGTAGATGCCGATGTACACGAAGCTCAGGATGTAGCTGAGGAACACCGGGGCGGTGTCGCGCAGCGCCTCGAAGGTCGCCTCGTGCGGAGGCTTCATCTCCAGCACCATGATGGTGATAATGACGGCGATCACGCCGTCGGTCAGGGCGACCAGCCGTTCGGATTTCATGATCGGACTGTCGCGTCACCAGGCACCAATGAAAAGGCCCGCCCCCTTTGCAGGGGACGGGCCTCGCCTAGCATCGGGCGAAAACGCCGGGTGCTTCGAAGGTGACCGCGAGCTGTTAAGCCGCGAGCCTCCAACGCATTGATCCAGAAACGTTATTCGCGATCAAGGCATGAGACACTGGATCACCTCCTTTCAACTGTTGGACAGGGACTCGCAATGTAGGTCGCGGGATCGGTAAGGGGAAGAGATGGATGAGTGGATCGGAACGGGGCGCATCCGGGCGCGGGAGAAGCCCGACGGCTCCCTCGAAATCTCCATCGACGGGCTGACCACCCAGGCCAAATACTACAAGCCCCTGGCCTATGAGTTCTTCCGCAAGGAGTGGCGCGGCCGGCGGCCCACGTGGGGCGACCACGCGGTCGAGATCCTGATGGAATACGTGGGCGACGCCCCGTGGCTGGACCTCGACAACCTCGCCAAGGCGCTGCTCGATTCGATCAAGGGCTACGCCTTCCACGACGATGCGCAGGTGGCCCGGTTGCTGGTGGAGCGTCGGGCGGGCGAGCGCGAGAGGATCACCATCATCGTCTCGCAGCATCGTCCCGCGGGCTGAGGGAGCCTAGCTGGACCAGGGTGCCAGGGCGCCCCAGGCCAGGAGAAGGATCGCGAAGCCTGCGAACACCAGCGTCGTTGTGGTGTGGGCCAGCTTGCGGCGCGCGGTCCACTCCTTGAGCCGGTGGGCATCGGCCCACACGTCGCGCAGTTGCCAGAGCTGCAGCGCCGTCAGGGCGGTGGCCGCGACCGCCGCCCAGGAGGCCCCCACCAGCCACGGGTTCGGCCAGGCGTACATCAGCTGTGCCGGGTCTCGGGCGCCGCGCATGAAGATGAGGAACCCGCTCACCGCCAGGAGCCACGCCAGCCCGCCGATGGCCTGCACACCCCCCGCCAGCGCCTGCGGTCGGGTCTGGCGATAGTCTCGCCAATCGCGGGTGCTCATGCCGATCAGGCACAGGAGCGCCGCCACTGTCGCCAGCCCTGCCGCCCCGGCCAGGAGCGCGGGCGAGTAGATCCAGCCCGTACGCGCCGCCGCCTCGCCCGCGGCGGGGTCGATCAGCAGGCGGCGGCCCGAGGCTCCCTCGCGGTCGGCGTTGAAGGCGATCACCTCCTGGCCGTCCACCGCGCGGAAGCGGTCGTCGCCGATGGAGTTGAACTGGCGGGCGCGCCCGTCTCCCGTGGAGAGCGTCAGCAGTCCGTCGGGGCCGAAGCTCACCCGTTCAGAACGGGTCAGCCGGTCCACCATCGCTTCCAGCCCGTGGTAGGCGCGCCGGGTCGTGAGGTAGAGGCCCGCGTAGCGCCCTGGATCGGCGAGGGCTTGCGGCGGTGCGGCCGGGGTCGGGTCGGCCGCATAGAAACGCCTGACCAGCATCTGCGGCAGGCGCCCGGCCAGCGCCCCGCCGCTCTCTGTGTTCACAGCCACGAAGATGCCGAGCCGAAGCTGCGGCACCATCAGCATCTGCGTCGCGAACCCCGGCGTCGCCCCCCCGTGGCCGAAGCCTGCGAACCCGCCCGCTAGCGTCTCCTCCTGCAGGCCATAGGTCCACCCCGGCAGGCCGGGCGCGGCCCGCTGCAGCGGCGTGAACAGGGCGGCAGACACGCGCGGTCCGATACCTGCGGGAGCCCCCTGGTCCGGCGCCAGCAACAGGGTCATCAGCCGACCCATGTCGTGCGCCGAGGCCGAGGCGGAGAGGGCGGGCGCGAAGTCCTGCCCGTAGGCGAAGGTCCGGGGCTGCAGGCCGTGACCGGTCCATCGAAAGCCGTCCGCCAAGCGGCTCGCCAGGGCGGGCGACAGGGGCTCGGGCAGGCTCGAGCCGTCGGGATAAGGCTCGCGGAAACTCGTGGAGGCGAGGCCCGCGGGCTTCAGGAGGTCGCTCTCCATCAGCTGGTCGAAGGGCGTGTTCGCGACGTTCGCGGCCGCTGCCCCGGCCAGGGCCGCGCCGAAGCTGGAGTAGCTGGCGATGCGCCCCGGTTCGCGCATCCGCATCCCCTGCCCGGAGCGCAGGGCGGCCTCAGAGCCGGAGAGCCTGCGCGGATCGTCGTGGAACAGCCGCCCCAGTTCGCGGCTCTCGAAGCCCGCGGTGTGAGTCATCAGGTGGCGCAGGCGAACCGGTGCGTTGAAGCCCCCCGGGCCGAGGCGCAGGTTTTCGGGCAGGGCGTCGTCGATGGGGGCGTCGGGGTTCAGGCGGCCGCGCTCCACCTGTTTCAGCACCTCGATCCAGGTCAGCACCTTGGAAACCGAGCCCAGGCGGAACAGGGTCCGGGCCGGATCGGCGGCGACGGCGGGGGACAGGCGGGCGAGGCCATAGCCCTTCTCCAGAACCGGTCGGCCATCCTGCACGACGCTGACGGCGACGCCCGCCAGATGGTCGTGCGCCATCGCCTGGCGCACGGCCCCGTCGATGAACGCCTCGAGTTCCGCCGGCGGGATGACCAACTCCGGTGACAGCCGCGCACCGGGCTGGGGAGCGGCTGCAGACATGTGGATCGCCGCGGGAAGCGGGGGTGCGCTCGGCCGGGCGGCCACAGGGAGCCGTGCCGGGATCGGCTGTGTCTGCGGCTGGGTCTGCGGCAGCGACTGTGGCTTCGGCGTCGTCGGCGCAGGCACCGGTGGTGGTGCGGGCCGTGCCACCGCAACGGGAGCGGGCGGCAGCTTGACGGCAGGCGGGAGCACCGGCGCCGCCGCCGTCCCGCCCGCGGGGGGCTTGAGCTTGGGCTTCGGAGCCACCCGCTTGACCGCCTTCGCCTTGGGGGCCGCCTGCCCGGTGCGGCGCAGGTATTCGCCGTATGGCATCGGGCCGGAGCGCTTGAAGGTCTCGGCGGTCTGGGCGTGGGCGGTCAGCGCGGCGGCCAACAGGAGTGCGGCTCCCAACACGGTCGCAGCGATCAGCCTTCGCACCTCAGGCCCGCGGCTGGATCAGGGCCGGCATGGCGGTGGCGGTGGCCTTGGCCACGAGCCTGCCCTCCGGATCGTAGAGTTCGCCTTCGGTGAAGGCGATGGTCTTGCCCCACTTCAGCACCCGGCCGACGGCGCGCAGTTCGCCGGGGCGTGCCGGGCGAAGGTAGCTCGTCTTCATCTCCAGCGTCGGCATCACCCGCGTCATGCCAGAGGTGACGAGGCCCGCCACGCTCATGGCATCATCGAGCATGGCGCTGAGAAAGCCGCCTTGCACCGCACCCATCGGGTTGCAGAACTGCGCCGTGGCGGTGAACGCGGCCTCGATCTCATGACGCGCCTGATCCACGCGCAGCATCCGAAAGCCCATCAGCGTCGAGGCGCCGGGCATGGCACCCGATCCGTTGAACCGCGCCAGGATCTCCGCATCGGTGAACGCAGGCACCGCCGCGCCGGTCACGCGCTCACTTCTTGCGGAAGCGATCGAGGCTGACGACCTTGGGGCCGTCGTCGGGGCCCTCGTCCCCCGCATCGGAGGCGGATGGGGCATCGGCGGGCGTCGCGGCCTGCGCGCCGTCGCCATCGGCAGCCAAGCGCGGGCGCAGCGGCACCACCTCGGACGGAGCGAGCGCCGGGGCCTCGGCCTCGGTGGCCTCGAACTGCAGCAGGAACTGGATAGAGGGATCGTAGAACCGCGTGATCGCCGAGTAGGGGATCGAGAGGGTCTTGGGCTGGCCCCCGAAGCGCAGGGTGATAGCGAAGAAGGTCTCGCCCGGCGCCAGATCCCAATACTGGTTCTGCAGAACGATGGTCATCTCGTCCGGGTATTTCTCGGCGAGGTCTGCGGGCGCGGTCACGCCTGCGCCGTGCGTCTTGAAGGTGATGTAGAAGTGGTGGTTGCCGGGCAGGCCCTGGGGCTCGGCGGCGCGTTTCAGCGCGGCCTTGATGACCCCGCGAAGCGCTTCCTGCGCCATCGCCTCGTAACCCATCAGATCCTGGGCCGTGCCGTCCTCAGCCATCCCGCGTCCCGTCCTCGATCCCGTGCAGGACAGATTACATCGTGCAGGCTCGCCTGTCGCGGACGATTGGAGTCGCCGGATACGCCTGACGGGAAGCATGGACGCAAGGGAGGGGTGGGGGCTTCTGTTGGCAGGCGCCCCCGGGCCCCGCCCCAGGATCTGAACCCCAGGGACTTAAGTCACGAAATCAATCGGACCGCTTACGCGGCCAAACGGACTTCTTCAGCGAAGTTATCGTTCGCAGTTAGAAAATGAGACGATCGCGGAGTCTCACACCGAGAGAAAGCCACCCCTTTAGACGTCCGTCGATGCTGATCGGCCCCAGACCCCATGCCCTGCGATAACTCAGGACGACGGGGGAGTTGGTGGAGCCGCCGGGAATCGCACCCGGGTCCGGTCCGCTTATTACGAGCGCGTTTATCCCCATAGAACCGCCGAGGCGGCACCCAATGAATATAGGCCCTTGCAGGCTTCCAAGGAAGGGCGCCGCCGCTTAAGCACAGGCCAACGACAAAAACGGGAAAGAGAAACGCATGATCGGGATCGTCGCCAAGCTGACCGCCAAGCCGGGGTCGGAAAAGGAATTCGAGAAGGCGTTTCTCGACATGGCCGCCGCCGTGAAGGCCAACGAGCCCGGCAACCTCATGTACCAGCTCACCAAAAGCCGCACCGAACCCGGCGTCTACAAGGTGCTGGAAGCCTACGCCGACGAAGCCGCCGTGGAGGCGCACCGCACGTCGGACCACTACAAGGCGGGCGGGCGCTCCCTGCGCGACCTCGTGGGCGGGCCGCCGGAAGTGGAACTCCTCGACGGAGTGGAGTGACCCTCAGCCGACCCGGGGGCCACTCGAGCCCCCGGTGATCGGCCCCCGGCCGGGGAGGGCGGCGCAGAACAGCCCGATCATCCCCGTCAGATCGAGAGCGTAGAGATAGCGATAGTCGCAGGCGACGCCGATTACAGCGAAGCTGGCGGCATAGGCCAGGGCACCAGCCATCAGGGCCGCCAGGGCGACGGCTTCCGGCCGGCGTGAGCGCAGGAATGCCAGCAGCAGCCCTGCGACCACCAGCGCCCAAAGGCCGTGGCTGTAGAGCGGCGTGCGGTAGAAGCCGTGGGCGTAACGCTCCAGCCGCACATCCTGCCAGCGAACGTGCGGGCGCAGACCGAGCTGGCCGAGGAGCGCGGGAGGGCCGTCGACGCCGGTGTAGACGGGTGCGCAGCGGTTCAGGTCTGGCGGCAGGATCATCCAGCGGAACACCGTCGTCCGATGCTCCAGCCAGGCCAGCGGGTGGTGCAGCACGGCGGCCCGCCAGGCCTCATCGATGCCCGACGCCCCTTCCACCGCGGCGCTGACGGCAGGGTCCAGGCTGAAGGGATCGACGCGCTCGGGCGTGTAGAGGGCGAGCGCCGGGCCTCGCAGGCTCGTGGCGAGCGCAGGAGGCAGGGCTGAGAGATCGACCCGCGGGCTGCGGGAGATCACACCTGCCAGGTCGTACATCTGCAACAGTCGCAGCTGCCCCGCCGGCCCCGCGTCGGGTGCCAGGCGGGTGGCGAGGCCCTGGCTCATCGCCGCTCCGGCCAGCAGCATGGCGATCAACGCCGCGGCGCCCAGGCGCGCCGCCCGCCACCGCCGAGCCCCCGCCCGCCAGGCGACCCCTGCGACTCCGAGAGCTCCGAACACTGGCGCGATCACCCCGTTCTGGCGCACCAGCGCGCAGACGACGAACAGCGCGCAGGCTGCGACGGCCAAGGCTCGCCGGGTCGGCGGAGCTCGACCGGGCGCGGCCGCGAGGCTGAGGAGGAGGAAGCCTGCGACCAGGCTGTCCGCGAACAGGACGTCTTTCCAGACGATGCCCTGCCAGACGACGATCTGCGGCTGCAGCACCAGCGCCGCGGCGGCCAGCGGCATCCACCACGAGACTCTCGGTGAGTAGGCCACGACCGCGCCCAGAGCTCCGAACAGCAGGGTGGCGATGACGGTGACGTAGAGCCCGGTGCCGGGGATCAGCCGGTCGCCCTGTCGCATCAGCCACGCCATCATCGGCGGATGCCAGGCGTGGTAGCGCCCGTCCCGCGCATCGGCGAGTTGCATGATGGAGTCGTAGGAGAGCTGCCCCGGCAGGTTCAGCGAAAGGGTGATCGCCAGCCCGGCGGCCAGCACGGCCAGCGTCAGGAGCTTCCAGACGGGAAGGGCGGCTGTCTCCTGGGGCACCCCCGGCGCTAGCTCGTTCGGGCGCGTCATCGCCAACCGCTTGGCGGGGCGGGCGGTCAGGTCAAGGCGCGGCGGAAGGTCAGGCGGCTGCAGCGCCCCCGTGCCGCCTAACAGTTCACCCGGGCGGCCGGGACGGCGGTAAAACGCGCGGCGTGCGCGCTCCCCCGCCTGCGATCAGCCCTGCAGCTTGCGGAAGATCTTCGCGCCCTGCTCGGCGCCGGTGACGTAGGCCTGCTGGCCTTCGCCGTCGGTGATCTGCGCCCAGTGGTCGCGCACGCTCTCGACGGTGAGGTCGGCGTTCAAGTTCACGCCTTCGGTCTCGTAGATGCGGGCCAGGGAGAACACCCCGGCACCGGCAGTCAAAATGGCACCCGTGGGGGCCTCCTCGGTGCAGAGGTAGACCACGCCCGGGGTCACGCTTTCCGGCTTCAGCTGGTCGAGCACGGCCTGGGGCATCAGCCCCTCGGTCATGCGCGTGGCGGCCACGGGCGAGATGGCGTTGATGTGGATGTTGTTCTTCTGGCCCTCGATCTTCAGGGTGTTCATCAAGCCCACGATGCCCAGCTTGGCCGCGCCGTAGTTCGACTGGCCGAAGTTGCCGTAGAGCCCGCTGGAGGAGGTGGTCACCACGATGCGCCCGTAGTTCTGCGCCTTCATGATCTCCCAAGCCGCCTTGATGGGCTTCATCGTGCCCATCAGGTGCACGTTCACCACCACGTCGAAGTCGGCCTGCTCCATCTTGGAGAAGCTCTTGTCGCGTAGGATGCCGGCGTTGCAGACCAAAATGTCGAGCCGGCCCCAGGTGTCGATCGCCTGCTGGATCATGTGGGTCACGCCCGCGTCGTCGGTGACGGACGAGCCGTTGGCGATGGCCTCGCCGCCCATGGCCTTGATCTCGGCCACCACCTTGTCGGCCGCTTCGGACGAGCCGCCCTTGCCGTCCATCGATCCGCCCAGGTCGTTGATGACCAGCTTGGCGCCGCGGCGCGCCAGTTCCAGCGCGTGCTCACGGCCGAGGCCGCCGCCCGAACCGGTGACGATGGCGACCTTGCCGTCGAAGCGGATGTCGGCTCCGGCCATGGGCGTGTTCCTCGGATAGTTTCTGATTGAAGGCCGGGCTGAGTGCGACGCCCGGCGGGGAGCGTCAAGTCGGCGCGGTTGCGCACCCTGCGCCCGCGTGGTGCTTAGGGGCTCGGAATCGGGTGCGGGGCGGACGACGGCATGGGGTGGAGTGCGCAGAGCCTCATAGGGCTCGTTCTGGTGATCGCCGTGTGCTGGGCATTCTCGGAGGATCGCTCGCGCTTTCCGTTCAGGCTGGCGGTGATCGCGCTCCTGGCGCAGGCGGGGCTGGTGGCGATCCTGTTCGGCCTGCCGCAGGCGCAGGGGTTCCTGAACGGCGTCAACGCCGCGGTGAGCGCCTTGGCGGACTCCACGCAGGCGGGCTCGGCCTTCGTGTTCGGCTATCTGGCGGGCGGGCCCTCGCCCTATCCCCTGACCGATCCCGCAGCCTCGCCGTTCCTGTTCGCGTTTCGGGTGCTGCCGGTGATCCTGGTGATCTGCGCGTTGTCGGCGCTGCTCTGGCACTGGAAGATCCTGAAGGTGATCACCCGGGTGTTCGGCTTCATCTTCCAGAAGACGATGGGGCTGCGTGGCCCGCCCGCCCTCGCCGCCGCCGCCACCGTGTTCATGGGACAGGTGGAGGGGCCGATCTTCATCAGGAGCTACCTGGCGCAGCTCACGCGCTCCGAGCTGTTCCTGCTGATGGCCGTGGGCATGAGCTGCGTGTCGGGCTCCACGATGGTGGCCTACGCCACGATCCTCGCCTCCAGCCTCCCCAACGCCGCAGCGCATGTGCTGACCGCCTCGGTGATCTCGGCGCCTGCGGGCGTGCTCCTCGCCCGCATCCTCGTGCCCCCGGCGCGGGAAGAAGCGCTGACCCCGGTGGAGGCCGGGTCGGACAAGCAATACGAAAGCTCGGTGGACGCCCTCATCAAGGGCACGGGCGACGGCCTGTCGGTGGTGCTGAACGTGGCCGCCACCCTGATCGTGTTCGTGGCGGTGATCGCCCTGGCCGACCGCCTTCTCTCGCTCCTGCCGGCGGTGGCGGGGGCGCCGATCTCCATCGAGCGGGGGCTGGGCATCCTGTTCACGCCGCTCGCCTGGGTCATCGGCCTGCCTTGGAACGAGGCGCCCGTGGGCGGCCGGCTCCTCGGCGTGAAGCTCGTGCTGACCGAGTTCACAGCCTTCATCCAGCTGGGACAGATCCCGCACGACGTGCTGAGCGAGCGGTCGCGCATCATCATGACCTATGCGCTCTGCGGCTTCGCCAACGTGGCGTCGGTGGGGATCAACCTCGCTGGCTTCGGCGTGCTCGTGCCCGAGCGTCGGGGCGAGGTGCAGGGCATGGTGTGGAAGGCGCTGCTCGCCGGCTTCCTCGCCACCTGCATGACCGCCGCCGTGGTGGCGCTCCTGCCGCCGAACCTGTTCCACGGAGGCTGACCCCGGTGAAGCTCTACGACCGCCTGCGCGCCCCCAACCCCCGCCGCGTGCGCTGGGTGATGGCCGAGAAGGGCATCGAAGACATCGAGCTGATCGAGGTCGATCTCGTGGCAGGCTCCCACCGCAGCCCGGAGTATCTGGCCGAGGTGGGCGTGCCCAACGTGCCCGCGCTCGTGCTCGAAGACGGCACCGCGATCACCGAATCCGTCGCCATCGGCCGCTATCTCGAGAGCCTGTACCCCGAGCCCAACCTCTACGGTCGCGACCCGGTGGAGATCGCGCTGATCGAGATGTGGACCCGAAGGGTGGAGCTGGGCCTCGCCATGCCCTTGATGATGGCGGTGCGGCTCGGCGACCCGCGCCTGGCGTTCCTCGAAAAGAACCAGAGCCCTGAGACCGCCGCCTGGAACACCGCCGCCGCCCTGCGCGCCATCAACGCCTTCGACCGGCAGCTCGAACGCAGCGAGTTCATCGCCGGATCGCGCATCACCATCGCCGACATCTGCGCCTTCTCAGGGTTGGACTTCGCCCGGATGATCAAGTTCGAGCCGCCCGCCAACCGGCCGAACTTCCTGCGCTGGGCCGACGCCATGCGGGAGCGTCCCGCGGCGAAAGCGGGGATGTGAGCGACGGCGGCGACCTTCGCCCGCTCATCGTCACCTGCCGGCTGGACGAGGCGAGCTTCCAGCGCTTCGACGCCCTGCGGCGCGAGCACTTTCCGCGCGCACTGAATAAGCTCTCCGCCCACCTAACCCTGTTCCATCACCTGCCGGGCGACCGCATAGACGCCGTGCGTGCGGCGCTCTCACAAGCCGCCCGGCGCGCGCCGCCCGTGATCGAGGTCACTGGTCTGCGCAAGCTCGGCCGAGGGGTCGCCTACGCCATGCGCTCACCGGAGCTGGACGCGGCTAGGGCCGTGATCGCCACCGCCTTCGCCGACTCCCTGACTCCGCAAGACCGCCAGGGCTTTCGCCCGCATGTGACCGTGCAGAACAAGGTCGATCCCGGCGTGGCCGCGGCGCTGTTCGATCAGCTTACGGCGGCGTTCACGCCCTTCGCAGTCACCGGAGGAGCCCTCCAGCTCTGGCATTACGCGGGCGGGCCGTGGGAGGCCGCGGGGGAAGTCGCGTTCACACCTCTC
>JBBRQN010000021.1:0-46429 GCA_038226305.1 Caulobacterales bacterium | reverse complement strand
TGGGCGAGCCGCTCCATCGCCGCCACCTGCGCCTGCTTGTCGCGCACCGGCTGGCTGTTCGGCTGATAGCGGGCGTAGAGATCCTGCAGCTCGATGCGCAGCTTGGCCAGCTGATCGGCGGCGGTGTGGTCGATGTCGCGATAGAGGCCGATCTCGTTGGGAGCCCCCGCCGCCTGCGCCTGCACGACGCCGAGGCGACCCCGCGTCTCGCTGGCTAGCGCCGAGACGCTGTAGCTGTCGGCCAGTAGTTGGCCGTAGAGAGTGGCGAGCGCGGTCTTCTCGGCCTCGAAATCGCCCACGCCGTTGGCCGTGAGGAAGGCGGTGAGCTGGTTGTCGGCGGCCGCCAACTTCACGTCGAACATCTTGCGCTGCTCTTCCAGCGGCCGCACGTCGCGGTCGATCAACACGCTTCGGCGATAGACGAGGTACTCGTCGATCAGTGTGTTCAGCACGAGGGCCGACATCTGCGGATCGGGATGACTGTAGGTGAGCCGCACCACCGAGGTGCCCGGGGCGGTGCCGATCTTCAGCCCCGTCTCGATTCCCTTGATCGCCGCGCCCTCGATCTGGCGCTTCTGCTCGGGGTTGGCGCGGTCGTAGGGCCGCGCGAGGTCGGGGAAGATCTTCCCCAGCCCGATGTCCTTAATCGTGCGTTCCTTCAGGGCGGCGGAGTTCAGGATTTCCACCTCCGACTGCACGATCTGGTCGCTGTCGGGCGCGGCGCCCCGGGCGGCGTCGCCGACCTCGGGCGAGTAGACGTATTCCTGCCCCAGCCGGATGAGGAGGCTGGAGTTGGCCGAGAAGCTCGTCTTCTGCTTCACCGCCACCGCCAGTCCGATGACGAAGATGGCCAGGAACACGCCCAGCATCAGCCAGCGCTGGCGCCACAGAAGCGTCGCCATGTCTTCCGGGGTGTAGCGCACGCGGACGCGGCCGGAGCTTGCGCCCGCCCCCTCCCCGTTCACCGTCCACACGCCCGCGCTCATCGCCGCCCCAGACTCAAGGTTCCGCGCCGGACTGCGGGCGGGCTCAAGGCCCACAATCGGCCGCGCGGCGTTAACCGGGGGTTACCCGTTAACCATGTCGCGGCCTGCCAAGAGGTAGCGGCGACACGCTGACCGCTCTCCTTTATGGTCAAGGTCGTGCAGTCCGGACCGCCCCGTGGCGGAAGGGCGGAGTGAGGAGCGTCCCATGACCGACAAGGAGATGATGATCCTGCTGTCGGTGGTGGCGTTCGGCGCGGTGTTGGTGCTGCTGATCCTGCTGCGGGTGGCGACCGCGGCCTGGGCGGAGCTGCAGCGACGCCGGATCGAGCAGGCGAAGGAAGACGTCTGGATCAAGTGAGCGCCGCCGCCGCCGGGTCGACCCGGCCAGCCTTCCGTTAACCCGGCATTACCCGTTAACCATGAGGATGCCCCCGAGCCGTCTCGAGAGCATCCGTTGCGTCACGCCCGCCAGACCTTCGCCCTCGCCGCCGCCTGCGCCCTGGCGCTGAGCGGCTGCGCCTCCGATGCGGGGCCGCGAGGCCGCGGCTACGCAGGCGAGGCCCGGGCCCGGCCGTCCGACTTCGCCCCGATCCCCTATGCCACCTGGCGTGACGACGAGCCCGGCTATCGCCTCTATCCCGGCGACCAGATCGACGTAGCCACGCCCTCGGCGCCCGAGCTGAACCGGTCTGTGACGGTGGGGCTGGATGGGCGGATCCAGCTGCCGCTGGTGGGGCCGTTCATGGCCGCCGACCGCTCCACACCGCAGCTGGAACAGGTGCTCACAGCGGCCTACGCCAGCCAGCTGATCGATCCGAAGGTGGAGGTCAGCGTGAAGATGGCTCAGCCCCTGCGCATCTTCGTGGGCGGCGAGGTCGGCAAGCCGGGCGTCTACGATATGCCGGGCGACATCGACGCCCTGCAGGCGTCGGTGATGGCGGGCGGCTTCCTCAACACGTCCGACACGCGGCACGTGGTGGTGATCCGCCGCGGGGTGGATGGCCGGGCGATGATGCGCCAGGTCGATCTTGGGCAGGCCGTTCGCGGCGCCCCGCGCACAGACGCCGTGCCGCTGCGCCGGTTCGACATCGTCTACGTGCCCAAGAGCGGGATCGCGGTGGCGGGCCTGTTCGTGCAGCAGTACCTGCGCGACCTCGTGCCCGTGCAGTTCAGCTATGCGCTGACCCCGAACAGCTTCCTGACCACGCGCTGAGGCTTCAGGCGGCGGCGAGCCACTCGCGGGCGGCGCGCTGGGCGTCGGCCACGGAGTCGCGGTCCATCTCGGCGGAGAGTTCCCGGCGCCAGCGCTTGGCTTCCTCGGAACCGCGCATGGCGGCGAGGTTGAACATCATATGCGCCGACACGAAGTCGAGCGGCGCGCCGCCCTGGCCGGTGGAATACATGATGCCCATGCGCAGCAGCTCTTCGCCTGTGCTGGTGGGGGTGGGCAGCGGGATGATGGTTTCCGCCGCAAGCGTGTCGTGGTCGATCGCCGGTTGCATTCTGTCTTCCCTTGTTCCGGTGTCGCATTTTGCGGCCGGGTGCGATGTCGCTGAGGGAAGAAAAGACCTTATCCACTGAAGGTAAGGTTAAGCGCAACGGGCGTCTGCCAGATCTTTTTCGTCAACAAAATCTCTACTTCAAAGATCGCGTAGAGATGTCGTTCACGCCGGTGAATCGACGTTCATCCGGCGTGAACAGGCCGTTAAACCCGCGCCCGCTGTCCAAACAGCATGGAGCGCTGGGCGGCGGCGCTGGCGGCGGCGAGGTTACCGCGCAGCTCCTCGCCCAGGGCTCGGCCCTTCTGCACGGCGGGACGTGCGCCTACGCGCTCGAACCACGCCTGCAGCTTGGGGAACTCGGCAAGGTCGATGCCCTGCATTTTGTAGGGCACCACCCAGGGCCAGCAGGCCATGTCGGCGATGGAATAGTTGCCGGCCAGATAGTCAGCCTCGCGCAGGCGCACCTCCATCACGCCGTACAGGCGATGAGTTTCGTTGGTGTACCGGTTGGCGCCGTAGGCGGTCATCCGCGCGTCGGTGACCATCGAGGGGGCGTACTGGCGGAAGTGGTGGGTCTGCCCCGCCATCGGGCCGAGGCCGCCCATCTGCCACATGACCCACTGGTCGGCGAGAATGCGGGCGCGCTCGTCCGCCCCGTAGAACTGGCCGGTCTTGCGGGCGAGGTACTGCAGGATGGCACCGGACTCGAAGATGGAGATGGGCTCGCCGCCCGGGCCGTCCGGATCGACGATGGCGGGCATGCGGCCGTTGGGGCTGATCTTGCGGAAGGCCGGATCGTGCTGCTCGCCCACGCCGATGTTCACCGGCATCAGCGTGTAGGGCAGGCCCATCTCCTCCAAGGCAATGGAGATCTTCCAGCCGTTGGGCGTCGGCCAGTAGTGGAGCTCGATCGGCTGGGTCACGGCGGGCCTCGTCAACGGTGTTTCGGTTCCGATCTAGTCCCGCCGCGCTCAAGGCGCCAGCGGCCAAGAGGCCGGGTGAGTGTCTCGCGCGTTCAGCACGAGTTCATCGCGCGGGGATCACAACCACCGGTGAAATCGAAGGGGTGCCTATCCCGTGCGCCTCCCTCATAGGACAAAGCCGATGAAGGCGCTCCTCCCCTCTCTCGCCGTCCTCGCCCTCGCGGCAGGATCGGCGCACGCCCAGGATGATCATCGGGGCGGCGGAGACCGGCACGGCGGCGGTCGCGGCGGCGATGCATCGAACGCGGCTCCGGCCTCGCCCGGTAGCGGCTTCCAGGGCCGCGGCGGCGGCGGATTCGGCGGGCGCCAGCAGCAGGCCGCGCCTCAGGCTCAAGTCGTGCAGCCGCAGGCCCAAAGCGCCCAGCGCAGCTTCGAAGGGCAGCAGGCCCAGTTTCAGGGCCGCGACCGCGGCGGCCGTTTCGGTGGCTATCAGGGCCAGGCGCAGCAGCAGCCCCAGGTTCAGCAACAGCAGGTCGCGCCGCAGGGCCGCGCCTACCAACAGCCGTATCGCGGCCAGGGCAACTACAACGGCGGCTACGGTCAGCAACAGCAATACCGTCAGCAAGGCGGCGGCTATGAGCAAGGCTTCCGCGGCGGTTACGGCGACCAGCGGCAGGGCTTCTCCGGCTCCTATCGTGGCAGAGACGACAACCGCGGCGGCGGGCGTAGTTTCAGCTACCGAGGCGGCTATCACCCGGCGTTCCGCGTGTCGGCCTATCGCTTCCCGCGCGGCTACGGCTACCAGCGTTACGGCATCCACTCTTACCTGCCGTCGAGCTTCTTCCTCAGCCAGTACTTCCTGTCCGACTATGCGAGCTACTATCTCGCGCCACCCCCCTCGGAGCATTACCGCTGGGTGCGCTACGGGCCGGACGCGCTCCTGATCGACACCTACACCGGCGAGGTGGTGGATACGGCCTATGGCGTGTTCTACGACGGCGATGACGATGGCCAAGGCTACTGATCGACGCCTGCGCACCCTGGCGCTGTCGGCGCTGGCGCTCCTGACCGCGGTCGGGGGCGTGAGCGTCGCAGCGGTGGGGGAGGCGCAGGCGCAGGGCTACTTCCGGGGCGGCGGCTATGAACGCGCCGCCTATCAGGAGCGTGGCAGGGGCTCCGACAGGAGCCAGGCGCGGGGCCGTGAGCGCGGCGAGGAGCGCGGCTATGACACGGGCCGCTATGGCGGCCGCGGCTATGGCCGTGGTGCCGTTCTGCCCCAGGACTATCGGGACCGCGAGGTCGCCGATCCCGGCCGCTATCACCTGCGCCGCCCGCCTTCGGGCTATGGCTGGGTGGGCGACGAGCGCAACGCCTACCTGATGCAACGCTCCACCGGCATGGTGCTCGACGCTGTGCCGGGCGCCTATGACCCCCCGCCGGAGTACCGGGCGCGTCGTCGCCGCTAAAGCCCGAGCTTGGCCTTGAGAAGGTCGTTGACGGCGGCAGGGTTGGCCTTGCCGGCGGTGGCTTTCATCACCTGGCCGACGAACCAGCCGATGGCCTGCGGCTTGTCCTTCACGGCCTCGGCCTTGTCCGGGTTGGCGGCGACGATTTCGTCGATGGCGGCCGATATAGCGCCTGTGTCCTTGGTCTGGGCGAGGCCGAGGGTAGCGACCAGATCGGCAGGTGACGCTGCGCCCGGCTCCTCCATCGCCTTGAACAGTTCCTTCGACGTCTTCGACGACACGGTCTCGTCTTCGATGAGGCCGAGATACTGCGACAGGGCGTCGGCGGTGATGTGCAGCACCCCGTCGGCCGTCACCTCCGCACCTTGGGCGTTGGCGAAGGTCGCCACCGACTGGGTGATGGTGTTGGCCACCAGCTTGGCGTCGTGGGTCGCCGCCAGCCGATCGAACAGCCCGGCCGACCCGGCGTCTGCGGTGAGCACCTTGGCGTCATAGGGCGAGAGGCCATACTGCGACTGCAGCCGCTCGCGCTTGGCGTCGGGCAGTTCGGGGAGCGACTTCAGGATCTCGTCCACCCACGCCGGGTCGAGCTCCAGCGGGAGGAGATCGGGGTCGGGGAAGTAGCGGTAGTCGTGCGCCTCCTCCTTCGACCGCATGGAGCGCGTTTCGCCCTTCACGGAGTCGAACAGGCGGGTCTCCTGATTGATCTTGCCCCCGTCCTCCAGCACCTCCACCTGCCGCGCCGCCTCGTAGGCGATGGCCTGCTGGATGAAGCGCATGGAGTTGACGTTCTTGATCTCGCAGCGCGTGCCGAGGTGGCTGAAGTCGCCGCTCTCCCTGAACTTTTCGTACTGCCCGGCCCGGCAGACGGAGACGTTCACATCCGCCCGCAGGTTGCCCTTCTCCATGTCGCCGTCGCAGGTGCCGAGGTAGCGGACGAGCGTGCGCAGGGTCTTCACATAGGCGGCCGCCTCTTCGGGCGAGCGCATGTGGGGGCGGCTGACGATCTCCATCAGCGCCGTACCGGATCGGTTCAGGTCCACGTAGGTGGCGTTCGGGTCCATGTCGTGGATGGACTTGCCGGCGTCCTGCTCCAGGTGCAGGCGCTCGATCCCGACTTCGAAGACCGAGCCGTCGTCGCGCTCCACCTTCAGCACGCCCTCGCCCACGATGGGATCCTTGAACTGGCTGATCTGATAGCCCTGCGGCAGGTCGGGATAGAAATAGTTCTTCCGGTCGAAGCGCGACCACAGGTTGATCTTGGCGTTCAGGCCCAGCCCCGTGCGCACCGCCTGCTCCACGCAGCGCCTGTTGATCACGGGCAGCATGCCGGGGAAGCCTGCGTCCACCAGGGAGACCTGGCTGTTGGGGGCCGCGCCGAAGCCCACGGCGGCCCCTGAGAACAGCTTGGCGTTGGAAGCCACCTGCGCGTGGACTTCGAGGCCGAGCACGACCTCCCACTCGCCCGTGCGACCCTGGATGCGATAAGGCTTCGTCATGCCGCCGTCCTCGCGCTCCAGCGCCCCAGCGTCAAGCGACGCGCCCTATCCCGCCGACGCTCCCCCTCTTCCATCTTGGGAGCCGATCAGCCTCGGCTCGTCGTGCGTGGTGAAGTTCCAGACTTCGCGGCGGATGTACTTCGACAAATATGGCGCCGGGGCGAGCCTGCATGAATGCCGCCGCACCCTGCTGACGCCCGACCGCGGCTCGGCGTCTTACGAGCGGCACGTGTTCGACTGGGCGATCACGCCATTCTCGGCGGTGATGGAGCAGCTCGAGTCGGGGTTCGCGGGCGCCTATGAGCGTGCGGACTTGGTGCTCGATTCCGGCGAAGCGGTGAATCGCTGTTTCGGCACGCGCCACCCGCACGACTTCCACGCCTCAGACCCCTCGGTGGGCCTGACCGAGGCCGACATCGATGCGCAGTTCGACAACGCCCGGGGCAAGTTCGATCACCTGGCGCGCCGCTTCGGCGAGCTGGGTGCCCGGCCTGGACGCTTCCTGTACGTCTTCGAGGGCTGGCCCTACTGGGGCCATGTGGAGCGGGTGCTGGCCAAGCTCGGCGGCGGGCCGGAGCACGACTTCAGGCTCCTCCTCGTCGGCTACGAGGGCGACGACCCGCAGCCCTATGAACAGCTCGGCGACCGCGTGGCGTGGACGCAGATCCCCCGCGAGGTGCGCAAGGCCCCTGAGTTCAACTGGGAGGGCGACGACGACCACTGGGACACAGCGCTGCGCCCTTGGCGCCTGTGGCCCCACCGCGAACGCATGGTCCGCTGCATCGACGAGCCGGAGCTCGGCTAGGGAACCGTCACCCGAACACCGCTTCGATGAGCTTCGGCCCGGGCTCGTGCATGGCCTTGGCGAACGCCGCGTCGAACCCGGCTGCATCCGTGCAGCGCGTGGCCGGCACGCCGAAGCCCTTGGCGAGGTCGCACCAGCTCATTTTCGGGTGGCTGAGGTCCAAGAGTTGGGACGCCCGCGGCCCCGCTTGCCCCGATCCCGTGCGCGCCATCTCGATGTTGAGGATGCGGTAGCTGTGGTTGGCGAAGACCACCACCGTCACGTCGAGGTTCTCCCGCGCCATGGTCCATAGGCTCTGCACCGTGTAGGCGCCTGCCCCGTCGCCCGTGAGGGAGACCACCTTCCGGTCGGGGGCCGCGACGCCCGCGCCGATCGCGGCGGGCATGGCCCAGCCGATGGCGCCGCCGGTCAGCATCATCCAGTCGTGCGGACGGGCGGTCTTGGTCTGCATGAAAATCGGCAGGCCCGCGGTGACGGCGTCGTCGCACACCAGCGCGTGGTCGGGCATGTGGCGAGACAGGCTCTCCCCCACCGAATAGGCCGTGAGTTCGCCGGAGGCTGCGGCGGGCGTGGTGCGATCCACCACGCCGAACCGCTCAGGCGCGCCGGCCGCATCGGCCAGGGCTTCGAGCGCGGCGACCGCGTCCTCCTCCACCTCGGCCAGCACGGCGGTTTCGCAGCCTTCCGGCACGAGCACGCTGGGCATGGCGGGATAGGCGAAGAACGCCACCGGCAGCTTCGTGCCCGCCAGCACGAGAAGATCGGAGCCCGCCAGATCGGCCAGGGCCATCTCCCCGAAATACATCATGCGGTCGGGGGCGTAGCGACCCGCGCCTCTCGGCAGGCGCGAGATGAAGGTGTCGGTCATCACCCGCCAGCCCAGCGCGTTCAGCCGCCCGGCGGCGCGAATCCCGCGGTCGGTGCAGGCCAGCGAGCCCATCAGCACCACGGGCTTCTTGGCCGCCCGCAGCCGCCTGGCCAACGCTTCGATCCGCTCAGGCGAAGGCACGCCTCGCGCCGGGACCGGGCGGGGAGCGGAGGGGCCGGTCGCGGGCGACCATGCGGAGTCCGCCGGCACGGTGAGCGTGGCGGGACCGGGCAGCGCGCCCTGGCTCGCGGCCACCGCTTCGGCGCTGAGCGCCACGAGCGTGTCGGCCGTGGTGGAGGCCTTGGCCCAGACGCTCACCGGCCGGGCGATGCCCAGGATGTCGCTGGCCAGAGGGGCGTCGTAGGGCTGGTGATGCACCGCGTGGTCGCCCACGAGATTCACGATGGGGCTGTAGCCCTTCTTGGCATTGTGCAGATTGGCGACGCCGTTCCCCAGCCCAGCGCCCAAGTGCAGCAACGTCGCGGCGGGCTTCCCCGCAACCCGGGCGTAGCCGTCGGCGGCACCGGTCACGACGCCCTCGAACAGAGCCAGGATCGGGCGCACCCGCGGCTCGCGGTCGAAGGCTGCGACCATCTGCATCTCGCTCGTGCCCGGGTTGGCGAAGCAGGCGTCCACGCCTGCGTCTGCAAGGGTGGCGAGGGTGGCTTCGGCGCCGTTCATTGGGGAACTCCAGGTGGGCGGGTCACAGGATGATCACCCCGGCGTCGGGGGTGAGGGAATACAGTCTCGCGAGATCGTGAGGCCGCCTCGCTCGGGCCAGGGCCTGGTTGAGTGAGCCCTTGTCGGTGAGTTCGCCGGAGGCGGCGTCCGGGCCGCCCTCGAGCAGGAGGGCGCGGGAGATGCGGCCACCGACACCCGCGGCGGTGCGGTTCATCTCGGCGAGGCTTACGGCCACCCGGCTCCGAACCACGGGGCACCCATGCAGCGCCGTCGCATCCGCTCCCGCCAGCGCCGACGCGGCCTCGGCGTTGAGGAACAGCATCAGGCCGACGCCCGCCTCGTTCTCCCCGCACACCACCGCCTCGGACGCCAGGCCGCCCAGCGCCGAGAGGGCCGACAGCCGCAGCGACCCGGCGGCCACGAAGGCACCGGTGGCCAGCTTGAAGTTTTCCACCAGCCGCCCGTCGAACACCACACCCCGTTCGGGATGCGCCTCGTCGATCAGCCGCACCGCATCGCCAAGGCCGTAGAAACCCTCGTCGTCAAGCGGCAGGGGGGTGACCGCCCCGTCAGTGGTGCGATAGCCGGGGCTGATCTGCGGGCCGCGGCCCATGCACTCGAGCTTGCCGCCCGGCGCGGGCTGAAGCTTCAGGCTCGTGCCCGGCACCGGCAGGCCGCACAGCCCGGCGCGTTCGTTCAGATAGGGTACGTTGCAAAGGGTCGGGCCGGTCTCGGTGGAGCCATAGCCGGCGCCGAAGCTGATCCGCTCACCCGTGACGCGCAGCGCCACCGCCTGCACCCGGTCAGCCACACTCTGCGGCAGGCCCGCGCCGCCGTACTGCATCAGCCGCAGGCGAGCGAAGAACGTCTCCGCCAGCGCTGCGTCGGCTTCCAGCGCGCCGATCAGGAGCTGCCAGCCGGCAGGCACCATGTTGCAGTAGGTGGTCGAGACCTCGCTGAGATTGCGACGGGTCTCGGCGAAGCGGGCGGGCGTGGGCTGGCCGTGGTCGATGTAGAGCGTTCCGCCCCGGTGCAGGGTGGCATGGAGGATCGAGTTGGCCCCAAGGCTGTGGCTCCATGGGGCGGAGTTCACCAGCACGGGCGGCTCGGGGTCGCGGAAGCAGGCGGCGATCTGGGCGGAGTTGTCGGCCAGGTTCGCGTGGGTCTGCACCACCGCCTTGGGCTTGCCGGTGGAGCCCGAGGTGAGAAGGAGCTTGGCCACGTGCTCGCGATGGGCCGTGATCGGCGCGGATTCCCCCGCCTCCAGCGCGCCCATGTCGAGCATCCGGCCCTGCGCGTTGCGGGCGGCGATCAGCGGCTTGCCGAACAGGCCTTCGCAGGCGGTCAGCGCCTCGCCGAACACCGCCGCATCTTCCGTGAAGGCGGCGTGGGGTGCGATCAGCGATGCGGCATGGGCCAGCCGTGCCGGGTCAGCCCCCGCTTGCCCATACTGAGGCGAGACGGGCGCGACGGGTGCGCCGATGCGCAGGGCGGCATAAGCCGCCACAGCGTGGTCGATCCCGTTGCGGGCGAGGATCAGTAGCGGTGCGCCGGGGCCGAGCTCCAGCCCCGCGAACCCCGCCGCCAGCCGGCCCACGCGGGCGGCCCCCTCGGCGTAGGTGATCGTGCGCCAGCCGGCCGCATCCGCCCCCTGACGTTCCGCCAGCCACACCCGAGCCGGCGCGGCCTGCGCCCAGTGATCCAGAGGCTGCGCCATCGTCGGGAACGGAGAGTCGAACGGCGCGGTGTTGGCGAGGATCAGCGAGCCGTCGTCCCGCCGCTCCACGCGGAGCGACAGGGGCGCATAGCGGGCATCGCGAAAGGGGCGTGTGGCATCGTCGAGGGCCATGGTCGCGCCTTATCGACCCAACCCGCCACGACCGCCAGCATTCACGGCCCTCACTCAGGCAGGCGCGATGTCACCGAGCGTCGAGCGTTTCGTGGAAGCGCACCGGCTCGCCGCCGCCAGCCGCGATGACCTCGTCGTCACGCATCACAACGCGGCCGCGGATGACGGTGGCAATGGGCCACCCGGTGGCCTCGAAGCCGTCGAAGGGGGTCCAGCCAGCGCGGGTGGCTTGCTGGGCGGTGGTGATGGTGCGGCGGGCCTTCAGGTCGACGATGGTGAGGTCGGCGTGGAAGCCTTCGGCAAGGCGGCCCTTGTCCGCCAAGCCGAAGGTGCGCTGGGGGCCGTGGCTCGTGAGGTCGACGAAGCGTTCCAGCGACAGCCGCCCGGCCGCCACGTGGGTCAGCATGATCGGCACCATCGTCTGCACACCGGGCATGCCTGAGGGCGAGGCGGGATAGGGCCGCGCCTTCTCCTCGAGCGTGTGCGGCGCGTGGTCGGAACCAAGCACGTCAACGATCCCGGTGTCGATGCCACGCCACAGGCCCGCGCGATGGGTGGCGTCGCGGATGGGCGGGTTCATCTGGGCGTGGCCCTTCAGCCGCTCATAGTCGGCGTCGTCGCCGATGGTGAGGTGCTGCGGCGTGACCTCGACGCTGGCCACGTCCTTGTTCTTCGCCAGGAAAGCGATCTCTTCGGCTGTGGAGACGTGCAGCACGTGGATGCGTTTTCCGCAGGCCCGGGCGATCCGCACGAGGCGCATGGTGGAGCGGATGGCGCTCTCCGCATCGCGCACCACGGGGTGGCTGGTCCAGTCGCCCTCGCGTGCCAGGGGGCGACGTTCCACCAGACGGTATTCGTCCTCCGAGTGGAAGGCGGCGCGGCGGCGCACGTGGCGCAGCACGGCCTCCACGCCCTCGTCGTCTGCGATGAGGAGGTCGCCGGTGGAGGCGCCCATGAACACCTTGATCCCGCAGCAGCCGGGCAGCTTCTCCAGGTCGCCGAGGATCGAGGCGTTGGCGTGGGTGCCGCCCACGTAGAAGGCGTGGTCCACATCCATGCGGCCCTTGGCCCGGGCCAGCTTGTCGGCCAGCGCCTCGGGCGTGGTGGTGAGGGGGTTGGTGTTCGGCATCTCGAACACGGCGGTGACTCCGCCCAATGCCGCCGCGCGCCCACCCGTCTGCAGATCCTCCTTCCACTCCAGGCCCGGCTCGCGGAAGTGGACCTGGCTGTCGACCACCCCGGGAAGCACCGTGAGGCCGGTGGCGTCGAAGGTCTCGCCAGCGTGGCTGTGCGACAGGTCGCCGATGGCGGTGATCCTGCCATTGTTGATGCCGACGTCGGCCATGCCACGGCCGGAGTGGTTTACCACCTCGCCGCCCTTCACGATCAGGTCGTAGGTGTCAGCCAAGGGCGGTGGCTCCTTCAGCGGCCGGCACGGCCTTCAGTGGACCCTGCGTGTCGTGCAGGAGGGCGCGGGCGGCGGTGGAAACCCAATCCACAGGCAGGTCGGCCATGTGGGAGATCTGCTGGTTCAGGTTCGGATCGATGCGCTTGTAGCTTTCGAAGTCGCGCGGGCCCCGCAGGGCGCGGGCGCACGGGCCCCACGGGCCGTAGAGCCGCTCATCCGACGGGCCGAAGAGCCCCAGCGTCGGGGCTCCGGCAGCGGCGGCCATGTGCATGAGGCCGGAGTCGTTGCCGATGAACAGGCGCGCCTTGGCGAGGCAGGCGTAGGCGGTGAGCAGGTCGGTGCTGCCCACGAGGTCGATGGTGCGGCCCCGGGGCGTGACCCGGCGCACGGCCTCAGCGGCGAAACGGTCGCTCTCGCCACCCAAGAGCAGGAGGCGCCCGCCCGCCATCGGCCCGCCCTCGCCCAGAAGTTCGGCGGCGATCACGGCGAAGCGCTCGGCGGGCCAGGTCTTGCCCACCCAGTTGGCGGCGGGCGCCATCGCCAGGATCGGCGGCCCCTTCGGCACCAGATGGTCGGCCAGGGCTTGCGTCTGCGAGCCCACGAACAGGCGGGGCGACGGCGGATCGTTCTCGAGCATGAGGAGGCGCGCGGCCTCCATCACCTTGTGTTCGGGGGGGGAGCCTGCCGGGGCTGAAGTCTTCACCGCCTTGCGCCGCGACTTCAGCATGCGGGCGAGGCCCGAGCCACGCATGTCGAGCACGAGGCCCCAGCGGCGGCCGCGCACCTGCCGCCACAGGTCGAGCCAGTGCATGCCGTTGGGCTGCTTCACCATCGGGATGATCCGCTCCAGCCCGGGCAGATCGCGGAACAGGGGGGCGGCGAGCGGGCCGCAGGCGACGGTGAAGCTCGCGTGTGGAGCCTCCTCGACCAGGCGTGCGATCAGGCCCGACGACAGGACCGCGTCACCGATGCGGGTCGAGGTGATGAACAGGACTGGAAAGCGGGGCTCGCCCATCGAACACCTTCTACATGGCTACGCGACGGATTCGCAGGGGTTACGGGTCTTGCCACTCGACGGTTGCACGGCCGCGGTCGAGGGCGGCCCAGTCGAAGGCTGGCGGAGCGGTGGTGGCCAGGCGACGGCGGAAGGGCCGCGTCGGCTCGACCGGCTGCTCCGGCGCGGGTCCGCAGGCGAAGGCGAACACGGCGATGAACAGCGCCCAGGGCAGGCTGTTGTGCAGCTCGAGCACGCTCTCGGAGAGCGATGTGGCTACGTAGTGGATCAGGAACAGGAGGCCGAACCAGCCATCCACCCGCGCCCGCGACCTGACGATGCATCCCAGGGCCGCCACGGCGATGACGAAGCCCAGCAGTCCCACACCCACCCAGCCCACCTGCAGCAACAGGTCGAGCCAGCCGTTGTGGGCGTTGGGGACCATCCATCCGGTCTCCTTCTTGACCACCTCGGCGGGGATCGAGCCCTTCTCCCAAAAGGCAGCGAAGCCGTAGCCCACGTAGGGGCTCTCACCCACGCGGCGCAGCACCGAGGCCCAGATGTCGGTGCGGCCGGTCAGGGTGGGGCTCTTGCCCAGGGCCTGCAAGATCGCCCCCGGATCGAAAGCGAGGATGAGGCCCAGCGCCGTGCCCACCGCCCCCGCCACCCATACCGAAGCCACCGCCCACACAGGCCCCCGCCGCGCCATCGCCAGGATCGTCGCCGTGCCCATCGCCAGCGACCAGCACAGGAGCATCCCCTTCGAGCGGCACATGAGGAGGAGGAAGGTGCAGAGCAGCAGCGTCACGAGGTGCCGGCGTCGGCGCTGCGGCTCGAGGAACGCCGCGGCTGCGGCGGAGAGCGAGCCGATGCCCATCCAAGCGCCCAGCATGTTCTTGTGCGCCCACAGCCCCCGCCACGCACCGGAGGTCTCGCCATCGTGCTGCACGCCCACCGAGGGCACGGCGAGGCAGACCAGGATCGACCCGATCGCCAGGGGCAGGAAGGCATCGGCCAGCATGACCGGAAGCTTCCTCCCGCCCCAGACCGCGCCGAGGTACAGGCCAAGGAGCGTCGTGAACGCCAGAGCCATCGCCCGCCGGCTGGAAATCTCCGGCAGGACCGACCAGTCCTTCGAGGCCCACGCCCAGCCCACGATGGAGAGCGCCAGGGTCGCGGGCAGCCAGAACTGCAGCAGCGCCTTCCAGCGCAGGGCGCACAGGGCCAGAGTCGCGGCGTAGATGGGCAGCCAGTAGTAGCGCAGCAGCGGGGTGTCGGGCGCATCCAGGCTGTCGGAAACGCCGAGCAGCAGCATGCCGGGCGTGGTCACCGCGGCCATCAGCAGGGTGGCGAACAGCCGCTCCCAGTCGCGCGTCGCCGTTGACGACTCCACGCGGCTTTGCGCCGTCGCCGTCGCGCTCACGGCCCGGGATTCGCGAGCGCGGGCGTCACGTGGAGAGGACGACGGGCGCCTTCTCCATCCCGGCGCGCAGCTGGGTGCGGAAGGTGTCGATGGGGCTCAGGCCGCGGTCGGTCTTCACGTGCCAGAACGTCCAGCCGTTGCAGGCGGGGGCACTGTCGATCAGGGCGCCGAGCTTGTGAATGGAGCCCGACATCTCGCCCGAACTGAGCGACCCGTCAGGCCGCACGCGGGCGCGCCGCGAGCCCTTGGGGCAGTAGAGCTCGTCGCCGGGATTGAGGAGGCCCGCCTCGACCACCATGCCGAAGGGGATGCGAACCTCGGCCCGCTTGGAGCCCATCACCGCCAGATCGCTTTCCAGCGAGGGGATCACCGCGTCGATGCGGGCCCGCGCCGCCGCGGCATAGGCCGGGTCGCGCTCGATGCCGATGAACTTGCGGCCGAGGCGCCGGGCGACCGCACCCGTGGTGCCGGTGCCGAAGAAGGGGTCGAGCACCACGTCGCCGGGGCGGGTGCTGGCGATCAGCACCCGGTGCAGCAGGGCCTCGGGCTTCTGGGTGGGGTGGAGCTTGTGCCCGTCGTCGCCCTTGAGCCGCTCGGCGCCGGTGCAGATCGGCATGGTCCAGTCAGAGCGCATCTGCAGGTCGTCGTTGGCGGTCTTCAGGGCGTCGTAGTTGAAGGTGTAGCGCTTCTGGCCGCGGCTCTTGGAGGCCCAGATCAGGGTCTCGTGGGCGTTGGCGAGGCGGGCGCCCTTGAAGTTGGGCATGGGGTTGGTCTTGCGCCACACCACGTCGTTGAGCAGCCAGAAGCCGATGTCCTGCAGGGACTGACCCACGCGGAAGATGTTGTGATAGCTGCCGATCACCCAGATCGCGCCCTCGTCCTTCAGCACCCGGCGGCACTCGACCAGCCACGCCTTGGTGAAGGCGTCGTAGGCGGCGAAGCTCTCGAACTGGTCCCAGTCGTCATCCACCGCATCGACGCGGGAGTTGTCGGGCCGGTGCAGGTCGCCGCCGAGCTGCAGGTTGTAGGGCGGGTCGGCGAAGACGAGGTCGACCGACTTGTCCGGCAGGGTCCGCAGAACCTCCAGGCAATCGCCTTCGATGATGGTGTCGACCGGGCTCATCCGCATCCCTCGCAAGCTTGGGCGAAAGTGAGCGGGCGGGGTTAAGTTTCTCTCTACCCGCAGGGACAGGAGGATCGGGCCTCAGCCCTCCCCGGTGATGCCGCGGCTGTGCTTGTCGAGCTCCTCGGCATAGCGGCGGGTGGCGTGGGATTCGCTGAGGAGGCCAACCACCAGGCGCGTCTCCGGGCCGTCCACCACCGCCAGGGTCTCGGTTTCCGCGCGCTCGAAGAGGCTCATGGCCGTCTTGACGTTCATGTCGGGCAACAGCGCGGTCTCGCGCTGATGGGCGATGTCGGCGGCGGTGCGGCTACCCGGGGTCGCGCCTTCGGGCAGGGGCGTGTGGGCTTCGGCGACGGGGGCTAAGCCCAGGTAGCGGTCGGCGTCGTCGATCACCACCAGCGTCTGGGTCGAGCCCAGGGGGAAGCGGCGACGCACCTCCGAAAGAGGCGTGGAGCCCCTTACCAGCTTGGGGTCGGTGCGCATCAGGCGGCCCACGGTGAGGGTTCGGATCCAGCCCACGTCGTTGGCCGAGCGGATGGTCTCGCCCCGCAGGTGCAGCCGCCAGGTGGAGAACGAGTAGCCGAAGGTCTCGCGCACCATCAGGCTCGTGGCCACACACGCCGTGAGTACGGCGGCGGTGAGCGAAAGGTCGCCCGTGGTCTCCAGCACGAGGAAGCTCATGGTGAGCGGGCCGCCCACCACCGCCACCCCAACCACGCCCATGCCGCACAGGAGCGCGGCGGTGGGATCGAGCCCGAAGCTCGGGAAGAACGCCTCGAACGCGCCTCCATAGAGCTTGCCGAGCAGCGCGCCCACGAACAGCGACGCGAAGAACAGGCCTCCCCGGAAGCCGGAGCCGAGGGAGATCAGCGCCGCCAGCACCTTGATCGCCAGCAAACCCGCGATCACCAGCAGGGGAAGGTCGAGCCCGATGTCGAGGCTCAGCGCGCCATGCCCCGCCCCCAGCACCTGCGGGGTGATGCAGGCGAGGCCGCCCAGCAGCAGCCCGCCCGCGGCCGGTCGCAGCCACACGGGGATGCGGCTGGCGCCGAACAGGCGGTCGCTGAGGGCGGTCAGCTGCATGATGGCGATGCCGAGGCCCGCGCCCAGCACCCCCAGCACCATCAGCGCGAGGTAATGCGAGGGCCGCAGGGGGAACACCTGCAGGGCGTGGAAGGAATAGGGCGATCCCCCCAGCGCCTGCGCCGTCAGCCAGGCGGTGACCGATGCAGCCATGATCGCGGCCGCGTTGCCCACGGAATAGGTGCCGACGATCAGCTCGAACGCATAGAACGCCCCGGTGATGGGCGCCCCGAAAGCCGCGGCGATCGCCCCGGCCGCCCCAGCGCCCACGATCACCCGCAGGTCGACCCGGCGCAGCTTGAGGAGTTGCCCCAGCCGGCTCGCCAGCCCGGCCCCGATCTGGGTGTAGCCCGCCTCGAGCCCCACCGAGGCCCCGCAGCCGTTGGACAGCAGGGTCTGCGTCGAGACCAGGATCGAGTCGCGCAGGCTCATGCGCCCGCCGCGCAGGGCATTCGCCTCCACCGGGTCCACAGCGGATCGGCCCGAGGTTCGCACCCGCCACAGCTCGCTCAGGCCGAGGACCAGCCCTCCCAGCGTCGGTGCCAGGATCGCCCGAACCGGCGACACATGGTCCACCGCCGACAGCCGCAGGTCGAAGCGGATGCCGAACAGCAACACGTGCATCAGCTGAGTTATCTGGCTCATGCCGGTCACCAGCACGCCCGCTACCGCCCCGGCGGCCCCGGCCACGAGCGTCAGGAACACCTCGGACGAGCGGACGAGCGCGCGAAGCTGGGCCAGCCACCCCCGCGCTTCCGCGGCGGCGGGCAGCCGCAGAGGCAGGGAGATGCCCGCGGGCTTGCGGGGCGGGGGATCGCCCGCGCCCTCTATCCCCTTCACCTCGGGATCGGCGGCCTCCGCCTCGGCGGTGCTCATGCCGCCTGCCGGGCGCGCTGCGCATCCGCGCGCCGGGCGGGCTCGAACAGGTCGCCCTGTTCCAGCAGCAGCCGGATCGGGGCCCAGCCTCGGCGGTGGATCGGGCTCGGGCCGAGCCTGAGCAGCGCCTCGCAGTGTTCCCGGGCGTGATAACCCTTGTGGCGGGCGAAGCCGTAGCCTGGGTGTCGCTCGTCCATCGCCTGCATCACCCGGTCACGGGCGACCTTGGCCAGGATCGAGGCGGCGGCGATGGACAGGCTCAAGGCGTCGCCCTTCACCACGGTCTTCACGTCGCAGGGGAGCTTAAAGGGGTAGTTGCCATCCACCAGGGCGATGGCGGGCGCGGGCGTGAGGTCGCCCACCGCCCGGCACATGGCGAGGCCCGTGGCGTGCAGGATGTTGTGCTCGAAGATCTCATCTTCGGAGGCGAAGCCCACGCCCCACGACACGGCGACGGCCTTGATCTCGATCTCGAGCTCGGCCCGGCGGGCGGCGGTCAGGGCCTTGGAGTCGTCGATGCCCTTGGGGATTCGGCGGGGGTTAAGGATCACCGCCCCGGCCGAAACCGGGCCGGCCCACGGCCCACGGCCCGCCTCGTCGACGCCGCAGATCACGGTTGCGCCCGGCCCGTGCAGGCGCTCCAGCCGGAAGGTCGGACCCGGACGGGCAGCTTGCGTCTTCGTCGGCGCGGCGGGGCTGAGTCGCGGCTTCACCCTTCCGCCATAGCTCCGCACTCGGCGTGGCGGAAGCAATCGACGAGGTGGTCGTTCACAAGGCCGCAGGCCTCCATCCAGGCGTAGACGATCACCGGGCCGCAGAACTTGAAGCCCTGCGCCTTCAGGTCTTTCGAGAGCTGGACAGAGACGGGCGTCTGCGGCGGCAGGCCGCTCTCCCGGGTGAACGCGTTCTGCACCGGCGCCCCCTCCACCCGCGACCACACGAAGCGGGTGAAGCCCTCGCCCTTCCCCTCGACCGCAAGGAAGGCCTGGGCCGAGTCGATGGCCGCCTCGATCTTGGCGCGGGAGCGCACGATGCCGGGGTCGCCCAGCAGGCGCTCAACGTCGTTGGAGCCGTAGCGCGCCACCCGCTCGGGATCGAAGCCCTCGAAGGCCTCGCGGAACGCCTCGCGCTTTCTCAGGATGGTGATCCACGACAGCCCGGCCTGAAACCCGTCGAGCACCAGCTTCTCCCACAGGGCGCGGGCGTCGTGCTCGGGCACGCCCCACTCGGTGTCGTGGTAGGCGACGTAGAGCGGGTCAGCGCCTTGCCAGGTGCAGCGGATCGGTTCGGGCATGGCGGGTGGATAGCATCAAGGCCTCCCCCGCGCCGCAGGGGAAAGCCGCAGGCGTCACACCCCGGTGCACCACACGTCGAAGCTGCTCTGGCAGCGGTAGGGGTTGGGCGTGCCCGGGCCGAGGCGGGTGGACACGCGACCCCGCGCCAGCTCGCTCCCAAGGTAGGAGAAGGCCCGCTCGGCCCCATACCAGGTGGTGAAACCCACGAGGTCGGTCAGGTCGGTGTCGAAATAGGAGTAGGTCAGGGGCTGGGTGGACCCGTCGGCCCGCGTCAGCGTGCCGGAAACCCGCGCCCCGCCCAGCGCCACGCTGCGCGAGCTGAGTTCGCTGCGGATCGACTGCTGGCGCAGGGTCGGCCGGTTGGGCCGGGCGTCTTCCAGAACGATGTCGGCACGCACGAAACCACCCTTGGCGGCGTCGATGGCGATGCGGTCCTGCAGCACCTCGGCCAGCTCATCCAGTTCCTTGCGGCCGTAGCGGTCCGCCATGAGGCCGAGTTCGGAGCCGAACCGGATGCTGACCTGCGCGACAGGTTCCCCCGCTCGAGGCCGGGGGGCCGGACCCACCTGCGCCCGCACGGCTGCGGGGGCGGCGGCGCTCATGAGGGCGGCGGCGATCAGGAGTGGCTTGAGGCGGGTCATGCGGCTGTCTCCTCGGGTTTGACGGCGACGGCTTCGGGGGGAAGCCATTCAGGCGGGTCTAGCGTGGCGCTGACCCCATCTACGCTCAGTATAGCACCGGAGACGCGATCCAGCCGCACCAGAGCCAGCGCACGGTCCGCACGCGCCGCGAACACCTCGCCGGCACGCAGGGCGGCCGCGGTCAGAACCTCCGCCCCGGGGCTGGCCCCGGCCACGTTCAGCGGCAGCACGCGCGAGCGGATGCCCCCCCGGCGCTTCATGCGCGAGGTGGTCTCCTGCCCGACGAAACAGCCCTTCTTGAAGTCCACCCCGTTCAGAAGGTCGAGGTCGGCCTCGGTGGCATAGGCCTTGTCCGCCAGCCCATCGCGGACAGCATCCGGCAGCCCGAGTGCGAAGCGGTGGGACTCGTAGGAGTCCGGAGAGTCCGGGGAGTCCGGAGAGTCCGGTCCGTAGGTTCGCCATCCGGCGGCGGCGAGGCGGGGGTCGGCGATCCAGCCCTCGCTTCCGGGGGCGTCGCCCCAGGCGGCGTGAACCGGCCCATCGACGGTAGCGATCTCGCACCTTGCCCGCAGGCGATGCATCTTCAGCTTGGCGGCGATGGCGTCGCGCACGCCCGCGTCGATGTCGATCAGCACCCCTTCCGCCTCGCCCAGCAGGAACAGGTCGCAAACGAGGCGGCCCTGCGGGGTGAGGAGGGCACCGTAACGAAGCTCGCCCGGTGCCAGCGTCTCCACATCCTGCGTCAGCAACCCATGCAGCAGCGTGCGCGCATCCGGCCCGGCGACGCGGATGCAGGCTCGGTCGGGGAGGCGCGTGACGGGCATGGATTGGGATATCGGGGCGCGAGGGGTTTGGCGCCAGTGCCAAATGTCACCCCAGCCCGCGGTCCAGCGCCTTCCTGAACACTGTGGGCAGAGACCGCCTCGCCTCCTCCACCGCCACCCAGCGGGCGCCCTCGGGCAGCACGGCCCCCTCCCCCACCCACACGTCCAGCCGCAGGGGGAAGTGAGTGAAGACGTGTTCGATGGAGCCGGCCAGGCGGAAGTCGGCGCCGGGCGGGGCGAGCGCCAGAACCTCGATCTCGCCCAGCGGCTCCGCGCCCCAGTCTGTGGTGGGCAGGGCCGCCATCCCGCCTAGCAACCCCTTCTCCGGGCGGCGCACCAGCGCCACCTCGCCTGCGCGCGTCAGCACGAAGGCGGCCCCGAATCGCTGGGGCCGGTCCGCCTTCGCCGCCTTCCTCGGCCACTGCTGCGGCGCGCCCGTGGCGTAGGCGCGGCACTCGGCGTTGAGGGGGCAGACAAGGCAGAGGGGGTTTTTCGGGCGGCAGACCACCGCGCCCAGGTCCATCAGCGCCTGCGCCCAGTCGCCCGGGCGATCCACATCCACCAGAGTTGCAGCCAGGGTCTTGAGCTCCGCCTTGGCGGCGGGCAGCGGCGTGGCGGTGGCAAAGAGGCGAGAGACCACCCGCTCCACATTGCCGTCCACCACATTGGCGGGGCGGTCGAAGGCGATGGCCGCCACCGCCGCCGCCGTGTAGGCCCCCACGCCGGGCAGGCTCAAAAGGCCCGCCTCTGTGTCGGGGAAGCGCCCCCCGTGATCGGCCGCCACGGCGCGGGCGCAGGCCAGGAGATTACGGGCGCGGGCGTAGTAACCAAGCCCCGCCCAGGCGGCCATCAGCTCCTCGTCAGGCGCGTCCGCCAGTCGCTCCACGCTGGGCCAACGCTGCAGGAAGGCGTCGTAGTAGGGGGCGGCGTGGGCGGTGGTGGTCTGCTGTAGCATCACCTCCGAAAGCCAGATGGCGTAGGGGTCGCCCCTCTCCCCCGCCCGCCTCGCCTTCGGGCCGATTCGCCACGGCAGGTGCCGGGCGTGCACCTCGTACCAGTCGAGGAGAGCCGTCCGCACGCGAGCGGAATCGGGCACGGTCTCTGGCACGGTCTCTGGGGGCGCGACGGGGTTCACGCCTCGCGATATAGTCGAATGCATGGTCCGCCGCCTGCCCGACACCCGCGAAGCCATGCGCATCCTGTCGGAGACGCGCACGCGCCGCCCCCCGCGCCCGCCGCCGCACCTGGGCGGATCGCTCACCGGCTATGTGAAGGGGCTGGAGAGCCGCTTCGGCGCAGGCCCCCTCCTGAAGGCGCGCTGGAAGGAGATCGCGGGCGAGATCCTGTCTCGCCGCACCGAACCGCTCCGCGTCATCAAGCCCCGCGGAACCGCCCCCGGCGTCTTGGAGGTGAAGGTGGACGGGGCCGCCGCCACCCTCCTGCAGCACCAGGCACCTGAGCTTCTGGCGCGGGTGAACCTGTTCCTCGGTGCCGACACGGTGGGCAAGCTGCGCATCGTGCAGGGGCCAATCCGCACGCCGGTCTCCGACGGGGGGCCGGTGGCGGGCGCCGTCGCCCGCCGTAGCAAGCGGCCCCTGAGCGCGGGCGAAGAGGCCGAACTCGCGGCGGGGCTGGCGAACTGCCCCGACGGCCCTCTCAAACGCGCGCTGGAGCGGCTCGGACGAGGCCTGATGCGCAGGGAGCGCGAGCCGCCGCGTTGACAAAGGCGCTGCGGGAAGGCTCCCGTCGCTCCTTCAACGGCACTCGGCGGGCGACCGCTGGTGGCGAGGCGCGGAATCGCGCTTCACTCCTCACGGTGCGCTCAACGGTCAGGTCATCCATGCGTCTCCCCCGCCGCTTCGCTGCCATCGCCTTTCTGGGCTTCCTCGCCGCCGCCTGCAGCCAGGGTGCCGACGCCAAGCCCGGCAAGACCGCCGCAAGCGTGAACAAGTCGGTCGGCGGCAAATTCGTCGGCGAGGAGTTCGTGATCGGCAATCCGAACGCCAAGGTGACTGTGGTGGAGTATCTCTCCAACACCTGCAGCCACTGCGCCGCCTTCGATGCCACCACCTTCCCGGCGATCAAAGCCAAGTACGTCGACACCGGCAAGGTGAAGTGGATCATCCGCGAGTTCCTCACCGGGCCTGAGCAGGTATCAGCCGCCGGTTTCATTTTGGCGCGTTGCGCCGGGCCGGATAAATACTTCAAGGTCGTGGAGTCGATCTTCCACAGCCAGGACGAGATGTTCAAGACGGGCGATTTCAAGACGCCGTTCCTGAAGATCGCCCAGTCGATGGGCATGAATGAGGCCCAGTTCAACGCCTGCCTGCAGGACGACGCGGCTTACAAGGCGCTGAACGAGCGGATCACCAAGGCCGTGCAGGTGGACAAGATCGACGGCACGCCGACCTTCTTCATCAACGGCAAGAAGAGCTTTGAGGCCGAGGTCTCGGTCGCCCAGTTCGACGCCGCCCTGGCCCCGCTGGTCGCGGCCGCGGGCAAGTAAGAAGCGACCCGAGAGGCGGTGCACTTCCAGCGGCTGCGCCTCTCGGGCTTCAAGTCCTTCGTCGATCAGACCGACCTCTTCATCGAGCCGGGGCTGACGGGCATCGTCGGGCCGAACGGCTGCGGCAAGTCCAACCTTCTGGAAGCCCTGCGCTGGGTGATGGGCGCGTCGTCCGCCAAGGCGATGCGCGGCGACCAGATGGACGACGTGATCTTCGGCGGCACGGGGGCCCGCCCCTCGCGCAACTTCGCCGAGGTGTCGCTGCAGATCGACAACGCCGACCGCCGCGCGCCCGCCATCTACAATGACCGGCCGATCATCGAAGTGGTGCGTCGCATCACCCGCGGCGCCGGTTCCAGCTACCGCGTGAACGGGGTCGAGGCGCGGGCCAAGGACGTGCAGCTCCTGTTCGCGGACGCCTCGACCGGCGCGAACTCGCCGTCGCTGGTGCGCCAGGGGCAGATCTCGGAGCTGATCGCCGCCAAGCCCTCCAACCGGCGCCGCATCCTGGAGGAGGCCGCAGGCGTCAGCGGCCTGCATTCCCGCCGCCATGAGGCCGACCTTCGGCTGAAGGCAGCTGAAGCGAATCTGCTGCGCCTCGACGATGTGCTGGCCGAGCTTGAGTCCGCGCTGAACCGGCTGAAGCGCGAGGCCCGGTCGGCGGAACGCTACAAGCGGCTGTCTGCGGAGATCCGGCAGATTCAGGCGGCGGCCCTTCTAGCCCGCTGGCAGGAGGCGGAAGCCGCGCGCGAGGCGGCGCAGGAGGCGCTGACGGCGGCTCAAGGTGCCGAACAGCTTTCCGCGGGTGCCGTGGCAAAGGCCACGACCGACGCGGCCGCCGCATCCCAGGCCCTGCCGCCTTTGCGGGACGAGGAGCAGGCCGCCGCCGCCGTGCTCCAGCGCCTCCTCATCGAACGCGACCGGGCCGAGCGCGAAGAGGCCAGCCTACGCGCCGATGCGGAGCGGGCCGCCGCCGAGAGCCAGCGCCTGCGCGGCGAAGTTGCCCGCGAGACCGCAGCGGTGGACGACGCGAGGCGGGAGGCGGCTCGCCTGGCGAAAGATCTGTCGGACCTAGACGCCGCCATCGCCGCGTCGCCCGAAAGGCTGCCCAAGCTGGAGGCGGCGCTGAAACAGGCCGACGCCGCCCACGAAACCGCCGATGCTCAGGTGGAACGGCTGGCGTCTGCCGCCGCCGCCGCGCAGGCGGAAGCCCGCGCGCAAGCCGCTCGCATCGAGGCCCTGGCCACCGCCGCCCGGGCCGCCGCGTCGCGCACCGCCGATGCCCGCGCCCGCCTCCAGCGCGCAACATCCGCTGCCGCGCAGGCCGCCGCGGCGGTCGAGGCTTGCGCCCCGTCGCCCGCGGCGTCCGATGAAGCCGCAGCACTCGACGCCGCAGTCGCCGCGCTGGAGGCTGCCCGCGTTCGCGTCGCCTCGGCCGAAGCCGCACGCGCGAAGGCCACGGCTCAGGAAGCCTCAGCCCGAGACGCCGCCCGCGCCGCCGACGATTCCCTCCGCCGCCTGCGCACCGAGGCGCAGGGGCTGCTGGCGCTGGCCCGCCCCGCCGCCGACCCCGGCCGCTCACCCCCCGTGCTGGACGCGGTGGCCGCCGACCCCGGCTTTGAAGCCGCCCTCGCAGCCGCCCTGGCGGAAGACGAGCTCGACGCCGGGCTGGATGCTCGCTCCGCTGCGTTCTGGGCACCCGACGCCCGCACCGGCACGCCACCTCCGCCCCCCACGTGGCCCAAGGGCGTGACCCCACTCGCCGACAGGGTGCTGGTGCCGGCACCCCTGGCCGTGCGCCTGGCGTGGACGGGGCTGGTCGATGCGGGAGACGGCGCGCGCCTCGCCAAGGGCCTGCCGCCCGGCGCACGGCTGGTGTCGCAGGCAGGCGACCTCTGGCGCTGGGACGGCTTCACCAGTCGTTCGCAGGCCCCTCGCCCGGCTGCCCGGCGGCTGGAGCAGAAGGCCCGGCTATCCGCGCTGGAAGACGAAATCGCTCGATCCGCCCCCCTGGCCGCCCGGGCCCAGTCCAGCCATGCGGAAGCCGCCGCCACCGTTCGTGCCGCCGAGTCTGGCCTGGCCGCCGCCCGCGACGCCCCTCGCCGGGCTGAAGCGGCTGTCGCCAAAGCGCGCGAAGCCGTCGAAATCCGCGCCCGGCAGGAGGCCGCCGCTGCGGCTCGCGCCGAGGCGGCGAAAGGGGCGCTGGAGCGCGCTCAGGCCGAGGTGGCCGAAGCGCAGGCCGCCGTCGATCTGGCCGTGGAGGCAGAGCGCGCCACGCCTGCGCCGCCGCCCGTCGCGGCTCAGGCCCCAGCGCCCGACCAGGCGCTGCCCGCCGCCCGCATCGCATCGGCGACAGCGCGCGAGGCCGCCGCCGCCGCCCGCGCCGCCGTCGACGGGGAGCGCCGCGCCCACGAGGGCCGCCGACGCCGCCGCGAGGGTCTGGCGCACGACCTTGAAGGTTGGGCCCGGCGCGAGGGGGCGGCCCAAGCCCGCGTGCTCGAACTCGCGAACTTGGTGGCGACTGCCCGGGCCGCCCACGACGCCGCCTTGGCCGCCGTGCCCGCCGCCGACGGTCGCCGTGCCGACCTCGCCGCAGCTTACGACCAGGCCGAGCGCCGTCGCACCGCCGCCGCCGACGCCCTCTCCGCCGGGACCTCCGCCCAGACCACCGCCGACCGGGTGCTGCGCGAGGCCGAGGCCGCATCCGGCGCTGCTCGCGAAGCTGGCGCCGCCACGGCCGCCCGCCTCGAGGCGGCGACCGAGCGCATCACGGCTTCCGAGATCGAGCTTCGCCGGGTGACCCAGGTCGACCCCCTGGCGCTGACCCGGCGCCTGGCCGAATCGTCCACTGCCGTGCCGGGCGATCCGGCTTCCATCGAGCAGCACCTGCACGCCCTGGAGCGCCAGCGCGACCAGATCGGCCCGGTGAACCTTCGCGCCGAGGAGGAGGCCGCCGAGCAACAGACCCGCCTCGACACGCTGATCGCCGAACGCACCGACCTGGCCGAGGCGGTGACCAAGCTGCGCACCGGCATCGAATCCCTGAACGCCGAGGGCCGCGAGCGGGTGCTGGCGGCCTTCACCGTCATCGACACCGCCTTCCGCGCCCTGTTCGAGGCCCTGTTCGAAGGCGGCGCGGCCGAGCTGCGGCTGGTGGAGAACGACGATCCCCTCGAAGCCGGGTTGGAGATCTACGCCTGCCCCCCCGGCAAGAAGCTGGCGGCCATGAGCCTGATGTCGGGCGGCGAGCAGGCGCTGACGGCCACGGCGCTGATCTTCGCGGTGTTCCTGGCCAACCCCTCCCCCGTGTGCGTGCTGGACGAGGTGGACGCCCCCCTGGACGACGCCAACGTGGACCGCTTCTGCCGCCTCCTGGACGAGATGCGCACCCGCACCGACACCCGCTTCATCGCCATCACCCACAACCCGGTGACGATGAGTCGGATGGACCGCCTCTACGGAGTGACCATGGCCGAACGCGGCGTGAGCCAGCTGGTCAGCGTGGACTTGCGCGCCGCCAGCGCGATGGCGGCGGAGTAGACGCGTTCAGCGGTCTCACGTGCGAGAGAGTGTCGTAAGTTCAATGCCTTACGCTGCCGATCACTTTGAGTTGACTTATCGGCCTTCCGCGATAGGTTTCGCGCGCCCGCTTCAGGGCCGGGGCGGCCCGCCGCCGTGGCTCTGACGAGCGCGCCTCAAACCGGCATGTCCATCCCTCCCGAGCCGCAGGCAGACGCCTTGCGGAACCTTACGGAACGGGCGGATGCGCTGGAGCGGAGTTCGGTTCGACCGGCCGCCGCTCACGCCGAGGGCAAGGCCGCCGACCAGGCCTACAAGCTCATCGCCGAGCTTCTGGGCGGAGTGCTCGTGGGGCTGGGCCTGGGATTTCTGGTGGACAGGCTGACGGGCGTCACGGCGCCCTGGGGCTTGATCGGCGGGGTTCTCGCAGGGTTCGCCGTCTCGATCTGGATGGCCAAGCGCACCGCCGACAGGCTGGTGGCGCAGCACAATCGGGAACATGGGGGCGCGCCCGCGCCGTCGGTTCCGTTCGACGACGAAGACGCAGACTAGAGGGTTTCAAGGGTTCCGATGGCCGATCCGATCGAACAGTTCGAGGTCCACAAGATCATCGACCTGCCCGACCTGCCGACCCCGTGGGGCGTGATCGATCTGGCGATCACCAACTCCACAGTCGCCATGGTCGCCGCTTTCGCCATGGTCGTCGCGGCCATGAGCATCGTCACGGCCAGGCCGCAGATCGTGCCCGGTCGCGTGCAGATGACCGGCGAGCTCCTGTTCTCGATGATCGACGATCTGGCGCACACGCTGATCGGCCACGACAGCCGCAAGTACTTCCCCTTCGCCTTCACCCTGTTCACCTTCATCCTGGCGATGAACTTCCTGGGCCTGTTCCTGGTGTTCACGGCCACCTCGCAGCTGGCGATCACCGTCACGCTCGCCGTGATGACCATCGCGCTCGTGATCATCGTCGGCTTCGTCAAGAACGGCCTCGGCTTCTTCAAGCTGTTCGTGCCGGGCGGCGTGCCTTGGCCTGTTTTGTTTCTCATCATTCCCATTGAGATCGTCTCCTTCCTGCTTCGCCCCTTCACCCTGGCGCTCCGCCTGTTCGGCAACATGATGGGCGGCCACGTGGCCCTGAAGGTGTTCGCCGGGTTCGTCATCGCGCTGGGCGGCCTGGCGGCCGGCGGCGGTCTCGGACTCCTCGGCATCCCCGGCGCGATCCTGTCGCTGGGCGGCGTCGTGGCGCTGACGGCGCTCGAGTTCCTCGTGGCCTTCCTGCAGGCCTTCGTCTTCACCGTGCTCACCTGCATCTACCTCAACGACGTGGTGAACCTCGGCCACGGCCACTGACGGCCGACCGCTAGACCTCCTTTCAAACCTTCCACTAGACGAGACATTCCATGACCATCCAGACCACCGTCGAAGCGGCCACCGCCGCGGCCCATGGCTACCGCTACATCGGCGCCGGCCTCGCGACCCTCGGCATGATCGGCGCCGGCGTCGGCGTGGGCACGATCTTCGGCAGCTTCCTGTCGGGCGCGCTTCGCAACCCGTCGGCCGCCGGCGGCCAGATCGGCAACCTGTTCGTGGGCGCGGCGCTGGCCGAAGCCCTCGGCATCCTGGCCTTCGTGCTCGGCATCCTGATCCTCTACAGCTGATCTGATGCTCACCGCCGCCTCCCCCGCGCCCGTGCAGGGCACCGCCCTGTCCGAGGCGCCGAAAGGCGAAGGATCGTCGGGCGGTCTGCCGCAGTTCCGCACCGATGTGTGGGCCGGGCAGATCATCACCTTGGTGATCCTGTTCGCGGCGCTCTACCTCCTCCTGTGGAAGGTGTTCATCCCGCGCCTCCGCACGGTGAAGGACGCGCGCGACGGGGCCATCACCGGCGCCATCGACGACGCCCGGCGCGCCCGCGCCGAGGCGGATGCGCAGGCGGCGGCTGTGAAGTCCGAGCTGGAGGAGGCTCGCGCCAAGGCTCAGTCCACCGCCACCCAGGCCAAGCAGCGCGCCGCCTCGAACGCGATGGAGCGGCAGAAGACGCAGGAGGCCGAGCTTTCGGTGAAGCTCGACGCCGCGGAGACGCAGATCCGCGCCGCTCGCGACAAGGCCCTGGAGTCGGTGCGGGACATCGCCGCCGGAGCGGCCTCGGCCATGGTCGAGCGCCTGACCGGATCGGCCCCGGCCGACGCCGAGGTGCAGGCCGCGCTCGGCTCTGCCAACTGATCGTTCAGGAAAGACGCAAGCTATGGAAATCCTGAAGGAAGCCGAACTCTGGGTCGGCGTCGGCCTCGTGGTGTTCTTCGCCATCCTGTTCGTGGCCAAGGTGCCCGGCAAGGCGGCGGCGGCGCTCGACGCCAAGTCGAACCAGATCAAGACCGCTCTTGAAGAAGCCGAGCGTCTGCGGGCCGAGGCCCAGGCCGTGCTCGCCGACCTGAAGCTGCGTCGCATCCAGATGGAGGCCGACGCGAAGAAGATGGTCGCCGACGCCGAGGAGGATGCCAAGCGGCTGGAAGCCGACGCCAAGGTGAAGCTGGAGGAGCAGGTCGCTCGCCGGGTTCAGCTGGCCGAGCGCCGCATCGCCATGGCCGAGCAACAGGCCCGCACCGAGGTGACCGCCGCCGCCGCAGACCTCGCCGCCGCGACGGCCGAGCGCGTGCTCACCGCGCAGCTGCAGGGCAAGACCACCGACCCCCTGATCGACCGCTCGGTCGCGGAACTGGCGACCCGCCTGCAGTAGGGCGCTCATGAAGCACCGCCTTGCGGCCGCTTCATCCGCAGGTCATGTGGGTGAGCCCACGCTGTCAGCCGACGTTCGCCCCCGCGCCGTCGCCAGGAGCCGCCCTATGAAGTTCCCGACCGCCTTCGCCCTGACAGCCCTCATGCTGGCGGCCCCGGCCGCGGCGCTGGCCCATGCCCACGCCACCACCTACCCCACCGACAAGGCCGTGCTGAAGACGCTGCACGCCGTCGAGATCGTCTTCTCCGAGCCGGTGAAGACCGCCTTCACCGGCGCCGCGCTGACCGCCGCCGACGGCTCGGCCGTGATAACCGGCAAGCCCAAGTTCACCAGCGACAAGCTGAAGCTCACCCTGCCCGTGACCGGCCCGCTCAAGCCCGGCGCCTATGCGGTGAAGTGGCATGCCGTGGCCGCCGACACGCACCGCTCCGAGGGCGGCTTCGGCTTCACCGTCGAGCCCTGACACCCGGTGGAGCCGCCTCTGCAGGCGGCGCTGCCCGCCGCGCGCTTCGTCCATGACGCGGCCCTTACCCTTCTTTTCGGCGGGCTGCTGTTTCCCCTCTACGCCCTTCGCAAGGGGGAGCGGGGGCTTGGCGGGCGGCTGCTCGCGATGCTCCGGCTCGAAGCGGCCGTGGCGCTCGTGTCGGCGGCTGCAGTGTTCGCCTTCAGCGTCGGCAGCATGGCGGGGTCGCCCGGCGCGGTGCTCGACCTCGGCCTCCTGAGGGAGACCGCCCTTTCGGAAGACTTCGGCTGGCTGTTCCTGGCGCGATCCGTCGTCCTGGCCGGGGCGCTGGTCGGCCTTCTGGCGGGTCGGACGGGGGCGGGGGTGACCACCCTGGCCGCCCTGGCCCTGGCCGGTCTGGCGCTGACGGGGCACGCCCGGGAAGGCATGGGATGGCAGCCGCCGATGCACGTGGCACTGGACGCTGTGCACCTCCTCACCGCCGGGCTGTGGCTGGGGGCCCTGCCCTGGTTCGCCGTGCTGCTCCGACCTGGGGGGGAAGCCACCGTCGATCCGCTCGCGATGGTGCGTAAGTTCTCGTCGGTCGCCTCCGTGGCCGTGGCGGCGCTCCTGGCGACGGGGGTGGCGGCGACGTGGATGCTGGTCGGCTCGCCCCTCGCTCTCCCCACGACGGGCTGGGGGCGGCTCCTGCTGCTCAAGGCCACGCTGGCGGTCGTGATGGTAGCGCTGGCCGCTGCGAACCGCTGGCACCTCACGCCTGCGCTCGAGCGCAGCGCAGTAGGCGCGACCGCCGCCCTGTCTCGCAATGCCCGGTTGGAGCTGGTGATCGGGATGGCGATTCTGGCCATCGTGGGCGTTCTGGGCACGCTTTCCTTCGACGCCTAGCCGCGCGCATTAACGCCTGCAGCGACGTTCATGAACGCCCGCGCTACCGCACGGAAAGGGTGGGGCTGTTGGTGCTCGGTCTGGCGCAGGCTATGCGCAGGGCTGGGAGAACAAGCCACATGACCTCGACCCTCGCCAAGACCTCCGTCCGCATCGCCCTCATCGCCCTGGGCGCAGCGGCGGTCGCCGGCCTCGGCTCCTGCGCGAAGCCTCCGCCCGAGGCCCCCTACGACCTGACGCTCGATATGAAGGAGCTGATGGGCCACGTGGTCGATCCCGGGGCCTGGGCTTTCTGGCACGCCTCGGGCGAGGTGGAGACCGAGAAGGGCACTGTCAGCAATCTGCCCACCACGACCGAGGGCTGGGACGCCGCCGAGAGCGGAGCCGCCCAGGTCGCCGAGGCAGGCAACCTCCTGCTCATGCCGGGCCGGAACCGCAACGAGAAGGCCTGGACCGAGTGGGCGGTGAAGCTGCAGAAGGTCGGGCACGCCGCCAAGGATGCCGCCGAGAAGAAAGACCCCAAGGCGATGTTCGAGACCGGGGCCGAGATGTACCAGGTTTGCACCGGCTGCCATGCCGTCTACGTGATTCCCGAAGCCATCAAGGCCGCCAAGGACCAGCGCATCACGCCCCTGCCCGCCTGGCCGGAAGACGTCATGAAGCGCTGGCCCGCCGATCAGGCCGCCAAGCAACGCGCCTTCGATGCTGAGTTCGGACCCAACGGCAAACGCCCCGCGTCCCAGGGCTCCTGAGCCCCGCTTGACGGTCGGCCCCCGGTCCGCCGGGGGCCGCTACTCCCGCAGCTTGCGGGTGAGGGTTTCCACGTCCGAGGCCATGGCCGGGTCTTCAGCCTTGAAGCGTTCGATCTGGCGCACGGCGTGCAGCACGGTGGTGTGGTCTCGCCCGCCGAAGCGGCGGCCGATGTCGGGATAGCTGCGGGTCGTCAGCGTCTTGGCCAGATACATCGCCACCTGCCTGGGGCGGGCCACGGCGCGGGTGCGGCGCTGCGAGAGGAGGTCGACCTGCTTCAGGGCGAAATGCTCGCACACGACCTTCTGGATCTCGTCCACGGTCACGCGGCGATCGGCGGTGCGCAGGTGCGGGCGGATGAGGGCGGTGGCTTCGTCCAGGCTCAGGCTGGAGAGACGCTCGCCGGCCCGGGCGACGAGGATGTTCAGGCCCCCCTCCAGCTCCCGCACGTTGTCGCAGAAGCGGTCGGCCAGGAGTTGACCCACCTCGGGGCGCATCCTGTCCTCGCAGCCGAGTTCGGCCGCCAGAACCTTGAGCTTGCGATCCAGCACACCTAGCCGCAGCGCCTTGTCTCCGCGCTCCACGCCGCAGGTGAGGCCCGCCTGCAGGTGCGAGCGCAGGCGTGCGTCGATCTCGGTCAGGGCCGAGGGCGGGCGATCGGAGGCGAACACCACCCGGCGGCCTTCGCCCATCAGAGACGCCAGCGTGTGGAACAGCTCTTCCTGGCTGCCCTTCTTGCCACCGATGAACTGCACGTCGTCGATGAGCAGGAGGTCTGCCGTGCGCAGCACGTTCTTGAAGGCGCCGCCGGTACGCTCCTGCACGGCCTTCACGAAGGTGGTCAGGAACTTCTCGGCCGAGAGCAGCATGACCTTGGCGGCCGGGCGGCGGGCCTGCGCCTCCACGGCGATCGCGTTGAGCAGGTGCGACTTTCCCCAGCCGGTGGGGCCGTGGAAGATCACCGGGTTGAAGCTCTGCGCCGACCACACCGAAATCTGCCGCGCCACGCTGAGCGCGAACTCGTTGGTGGGCGAGGCCACGAAGGTCTCGAAGGTGTGGCGGCCGCGGGAGGGATCGACGGGGGGTGGCTCGGTGCCAGCCGACGCCGCCACCGGGGCAGACGACTTGACGGGAGCCGGGGCGGGCTCCGGCGCGGTGACGCCGGCCTCGGACTCGAACTCGGCGCGGGAGGCGAGATCCAGCGGGCGGTGCTCGGGGTCGCAGGCCCCCCAAACCTCGCCGATGCGACGCCAGGCGTTGCGCTTGATCCAGTCCCGGGCATAGCCGGTGGGTGTCACGAGCACGAGGCGACCGCCCCGGCCGCGACGCAGGCTAGCAGGCGCCAGATAGGAGCCGTAGGCGGCCTCGCCCAGCTCGCCGCGCAGGGCGCTGCAAGCCTTCGTCCAGACGACGCCATCGCCGCCCGTGCCGACCATTTCAAGAGCACCCAGCCCCGTCACGCCCACGCCCATTCCACATCCCTCCCAAGCCACGCTCGTCATCGCCCACACCCCGCCCCTTGGGGCAGACACACCTTCTCAACGCGCGAATACTCACTCGCGCGGCAGGAACTGCTTGAAAATACTCAGGATCCCAGTGAGCGAATCTTGCGACCCGCCGTCGGCTTCTTCCGTGACAGGACGAAGTCGACCGGGAGGCTCAGACTAGCCTCGCGCGGAACGCCGTCAACGCCGATTCGCAAGCCTTGAGTCGGATAAATCCCTTGACGGGCGAAGTCCCCTTATCGGCTTAGGATTTTGTTAAGGTTCGGTGACCGCAACAGCACAACAAGCCGATATCGACACTAGGCATGCAAAAAGGCCGCACACCCTATTAGGGCGTACGGCCTTGGAAACGTTATGAATTATTGTCTAATGCCCGAAGGCGGAAGCTCAGGCGGCGCTGAGCTTCTTGAGCTGTGCAGCCAGGCGCGACACCTTGCGCGAGCCCGTGTTCTTGTGAACGACGCCCTTGGACACGGCGCGCATCAGCTCGGACTGGGCCTCGGTGAAGGCGGCCTTGGCGGCCTCGGCGTCGGCGGCCTTAACGGCATCCTCAAAGCGGCGCAGGAAGGTGCGCACCCGTGAACGGCGAGCGCGGTTCACTTCGGTGCGGCGCTCGATCTTGCGGATCGCCTTCTTGGCGCCGGGGTTGTTAGCCATGGAGTGTTGCGACCTATAGCTGAAAGCGCACGGACGAGGGCCCGCGGCGCGAAAATGCGGAGGCGCGTACATACGGGCAAGGGCCTGCCACGTCAACGCGGGGTGTGGGCGTCCGCGCGGTCAGATCGCGCTCCACAGGTCGGCCCGGGGCGAATTCCCCCGGCGGACGCGCGAAGCCAGCGCGGGAAAGAGCGCCATCGCGGCCAGCCCGGCCTTCTGAGCCCCGGTGGTCGAGACCCGGCGGACGAGCGCCTGCTCCCCGCCCCTGGCCACGTCTCGCCCGATCTGGCGATACACGGCCTGGGCCGTGGCGATGCCCCAGGCGCACGACAGGGGCAGGGCGGCGAGGCCAGCGCCCGCGGATCGATAGTAAGGCTCAGCGGCCTCCACCAGGCGGCGCACCACGGCCGCCACATGCGGAGCGGCCGCCGGATCGAGCAGGGCCTCTGGCGAGGTCTCCAGCCCCGCCTCGGCCAGCCAGGACACCGGCAGGTAGACGCGGCCGTTGCGGGCGTCTTCCAGCACGTCGCGCGCGATGTTGGTTAGCTGGAACGCCAGCCCCAGATCCTGCGCGCGCCTCAGGGTGGCAAGGTCGTCCGGGGCCACGTCCATCACCAGCGCCATCATCACGCCCACCACGCCCGCCACCCGCCAGCAGTAGACGAGGAGCGCGTCGAGATCGGGGAAGGGCTGCGGGTCCACGTCCATCGCGAACCCGTCCAGGTGCTCCACCGTCCAGCGGGGGGCGATGCGCAGGGGGGCGTCCTCCCCGACTCCGGCGGCGGCCAGCTGCAGGGCCCGGAAGGGCAGGCCATCAGCGGGCGCAGGCGAGGCCAGGGCCGCCTGCGTGTGCGCTCGCAGCTCCGCCAGCCGGGCGGCGCGCTCCTGGCTGGTGAGCAGAAGGGTGCCGTGGCCGAGCTCCTGACCGTCCATCACGTCATCGCACCAGCGGCACCACGCGTAGAGCATCTGGGCGCGCTGGCGCACGTCCTTCGGCAGGAGGCGGGACGCGGCGGCGAAACTCTGCGAGCCCGCGGCGATGATCGCCGAGCTCTCGTCCGCAGTGGATCGGGGGGCGGTGGAGACCGCTCGTCCTGCGGCGGCCGCGGGCAGGCTCACTCCGCGGCGATGGCCGCCGGGCTGACCAGACCCGCGTCGGCGATCATCAGCCCCGCCGTGGCCGCGGCCGAACCCACGACGCCCGGCACGCCGGCGCCCGGGTGCGTGCCCGCCCCTACGAGATACAGGCCCTTGATCCGGTCATCCCGGTTGTGGGCGCGGAAGAAGGCGCTCTGCGTCAGGATAGGCTCGAGGCTGAAGGCGGAACCGAGGTGGGCGCCCAGCTCGGCCTGGAAGTCGCCCGGGGTGAAGATGCGGGTCGTCTCCATCGCGTCGATCAGGCCCGGCAGCACCGTGGCGTCGAGCTGCTTGAGGATGCGGTCGCGATATTTCGGCCCCTCCACCGTCCAGTCCACGTCGGCATGGCCCAGGTGCGGCACGGGGGAGAGCACGTAGAAGCCGTCGCAGCCCTCGGGCGCGAGATCCGGGTCGCTAGCGGTGGGACGGTGCAGGTAGAGGGAGAAATCCTCCGGCAGCTCCGGGCCCTTGAAGATCTCGCCGATCAACTCCTTGTAGCGGGGGCCGAACAGCACGGTGTGGTGCGCCACGTCGGGCCACTGCTTCCTCGCGCCGAAGTAGATCACGAACAGCGACATGGACCAGCGCTTGCGGGCCAGGGCGCCGGCGATGGGGGCGGCGATCGGTTCGGCCTTGAGGAGCTTGTCGTAGGTGGTGTGAACATCGGCGTTGCTGGCCACCATGTCGAAGGCGCGAGCCCCCTCGCCCGCGATCTCTACCCCCGTGACGCGCCCGCCCGCCGTGGTGATCGCTGAGACCGGCGCGTTCAGACGGAACTCGCCGCCCAGGTCTGCGAAGAGCTTGAGCATGCCCTGCACCAGGGCACCCGTGCCGCCCTTGGGGAACCACACCCCGCCCTTGCGCTCCAGGGCGTGGATCAGCCCGTAGATCGCCGAGGTGGCGAAGGGATTGCCGCCCACCAGGAGCGAGTGGAACGAGAACGCCTGCCGCAGGTGCGGCTCCTTGATGAACTGCGCCACCTTGTCGTGGACGGTGCGATAGGCCTCCAGCCGCACGAGCTCAGGCGCGGCCTTCAGCATGGAGCCCCAGTCCAGGAAGGGGACTGAGCCCAGCTTCTCGTAGCCCTCGCGGTAGAGGTCTTCGGAATAGGCCAGGAACTTGCGGTAGCCCTGCAGGTCGCGGGGTTCGAGCTTCTCGATCTGCCGGTCCAGCTCGGCCTGATCATTGACGTAGTCGAACACCACGCCATCGGCCCATTGCAGGCGATAGAACGGCGTCACCGGCATCAGGTCGACGTAGTCGGCGATGTCGCGGCCGCTGAGGGCGAACAGGGCCTCGAGGCAGGCGGGATCGGTGATCACCGTGGGGCCGCCGTCGAAGGTGTAGCCCTTGTCCTCGAAGACGTAGGCGCGCCCGCCCGGCTTGTCCCGGGCTTCATACAGGGTGGTGGCGAAGCCTGCGGACTGCAGGCGGATGGCGAGCGCCATGCCGCCGAACCCGGCTCCGATGACGGCGGCGGTCTTGGGTTGGGATGCGGATTTCACGCGGCCTCGTCGTGCAGAAGTCGGGATTCGGAGATGCAGGCGATAGCCGGGCCCATGGGCACCGGCGGCTTGCCTGTAAGAATGCGCAGCTTGTCCATCCGCGTGGCGCGCCCGGCATAGAAGCGTTCGATAAGGGGCTGGGACAGCCGGTAGAAGCGCTGCAGCACGAGGTATCGCAGGTCAGGCGACCCGGCCCGGAACAGCATGCGGTTTACCAGGCGGTAGAAGCCGCGGTCGTCCCACGCCCTGGTGGAAACGCTGCGGATGGTGGCCTTCAGGCCCTCGGTCGTCAGGGTCGGCATCGCCGCTATGCTGTCGGCGAGGCGGGCGGCGTCGGGCAGAGAATAGCCTGTGGTGGGGTGGAACAGGCCGGAGCGCAGGCCAGCGCGGGCGGGGTAGGCCGGGTCTTCCGCATCGCGCCAGAAGGCCGAGATGTCGCCGGCGAGGGCGATGGGCAGCACGCCATGTTCGGCGCGGATCACCTTGGTGATCGTCCAGCCCCTGGCGGCAGCATAGCGCTCCACCTGCGTCCGCAGGGCCGCCCGGTCGAGCAGCGGGCCGTCGGAGTAGCGCGTGTCCTCGATCAGGAGGCGCGTGGGGGTGAATGGCAGAAGGTAGACGAAGCGGTAGCCGTCGATCTGATCGACGGTGGCGTCCATCATCAGAGGCACGTCGATGCCGTGGGGCTCCGCCGTCTCCACCTCGACGCCGAGGAACTTCTGCCAGGCGAGCACCAGGCCGCTGGCGCCGCCGGGGCCGCGGGCGTCGATCACGGCCGGGGCCCGCAGGGTGCGACCCTCGCAGGTGACCACCCGGTCGGCATGCACCTCGAGCGCTTCGCAGCCAAGCTTCACCGAGGTGCCCAGCATGGGGGCGATCACGGAATCGAACTGCTCGGCGGTGATGCTGTTGTAGCGGGTGCTGAAGCGGCGGGCGTGCGTTGGGAAGGCCACGGTGTAGCCCGGCCAGCTGTAGGTGATCAGGGGCTTCAGCCAATCGAGGATCTGCGCAGACACGTCGCCGTCGAAGAACGACCAGGTGTGCTCGCCGCCGAGGCGGCCGCCGCGCTCCAGGATCAGCACCTTGAGCTCGGGGCGCAGCACCTTCAGCCGCCAGGCGATGAGCCCCGCGGCCAACCCCCCTCCCGCAATGATCAGATCGGCGTCAGCCGAAGTGGAGCTCATGCGGGGGACTTAAGCACACCTGGGCCGTGTCACCAGACCCGCACGCGCTTGTCCGGCGAAAGAGCCAGCCTGTCGCCCGGCTTGACGTTGAAGGCGGGATACCAGGCATCGAGATTGCGCACCGTGTCGGCACGGAACTCGTCAGGCGCGTGGCCGTCGACCACCACCTGCTGGCGCAGAGCCGCCTCGCGCTCCTTCTGGCGCCAGCTTTGGGCGAAGCTCAGGAAGAACTGCTGGTCGCCGGTCAGCCCCTGCGAGGTCACGCCCTCCTTGTTGCCGGAGCCGATGCGATAGGCGTCGTAGGCGGCGTTCAGCCCGGCCAGGTCGGCGATGTTCTCGCTCAGCACCTGCTCGCCGTTCAGGGCGAGGTCGGGAAAGGGCTTGTAGGTGGAATACTGCGCCGCCAGCGCCCGACCCGAGGCCTTGAAGTGGGCGAGGTCGGCCGGGGTCCACCAGTCGCGGAAGCGGCCGTGGCTGTCGAACTGGGCGCCCTGGTCGTCGAAGCTGTGGCTGATCTCGTGGCCGATGGTGGCGCCGGTGCCGCCGAAGTTCTCGGCCAGGGTCGCCTTGGGGTCGAAGTAGGGCGGCTGCAGGATGGCGGCGGGGAAGTTCAGGGCATTGCGGATCGGCAGGTTCACCGCGTTCACGGTCTGGGGCGTCATCACCCACTCGCCGCGATCCACCGCCTTGCCGAACTTGGCGAGGTTGCGGCGGTATTCGAACAGCTCGGCCGCCTGGGCGTTGGCCAGCGCCTGGCCGCGCACGATCTTCAGGCTGGAATAGTCGATCCAGTGGTCGGGGTAGCCGACGCCCACCTTGAGAACGGCCAGCTTGCGCAGGGCCTCGGCCTTGGTGGCGGGCGCCATCCAGTCCAGCCCCTGGATGCGGGTGCGGAAGGCGGCGATCAGCTCGGCCACCATCTTCTGGACCGCGGCTTTCGACTCCGGCGGGAAGTATTTGGCGGCGTAGAGCTTGCCCACCGCGTAGCCCAGCGCGCCGTTGGTGGCGTTCACCGCCCGCTTCTGCCGCACGGCCATCTGCGGCGTGCCGTTCAGCTCCTTGCCGAAGAAGGCGAACCGCTCGTCCACGAAGGCCTTGGGCAACACGCCCGCGTAGTGCTCGATGTGGCGGAGCGCGAGATACTCCTTCCACACAGCCAGGGGCTCGGACGCCACCAGCGCCGACTCACCCGTGGTGGCCTGCGGATGCCAGACGATGAACTGCGGCCGCGCCGAAAGGCCCGCCGCGCCGAAGAACGCCGCCCAGTCGAGGCCCGGCGCCTTCTTCTCGAAGTCGGCCCGCGACCACGGGTTGTTGGCCGTGGAGACCTCCTCGGAGACCGCACGAGTGGCGTGGACGCCCGCGATCTTGGTCTCGAGGTCGAAGATGCGACCGGCCTCGCCTTCCGCCTCAGCGTGACCGGCGAGCTTCAGCACCCGGGCGAGGTGGGCCTTGTAGCCCGCGCGCACCGCCTGCATCCGGGGGGTCTGCGCCACGTAGAAGTCGCGGTCCGGCAGGCCGAGGCCGCCCTGCAGGAGGTAGGCGGCGTAGTGCTCGGGGTCGTTCAGGTTCGGCTCGACCCACAGGCCGAAGAGGTGGTCGGTGCGGAAGTTGGTGGCGTTCTCGGCGTCCACGTCGGCGCGCAGCTCGCGACCGAACTCGGCGGCCAGCTCGCGCTTGCTCTTGATGGCGGCGATGCGTGCGAAGGTGGGGGCCAGGGGCTTGAGGCCCAGGCGCTCGATCTGCGCCTCGTCGAGGTAGCTCGCGTAGTAGTCGCCGATCTTGCGGGCTTCCGAGCCGGGGGCGGCCTTGGCCGCAGCTGTCGTGATCAGCCCCGCCACCCGTTTGTTGGCCTCCTCCGCCAGGACGTTGCCGGGGCCCCAGGAGGCCTGGTCGCCGGGGATCTCGGTGGTGTCGATCCAGTGCCCGTTGGCGTAGCGGAAGAAGTCGTCGCCGGGCTTGGTCGCATGGTCGATGCCCGCGAGATCCACTCCCGGAGTGGCGGCGGGGGCAGCGTAGGCGGCCGTGGCGAGGGCCGCGGCGGCGGCGAAGCTGAGCATCAGTCGGTTCATGGGCGGGGACGCTACGCCCCCGCCTCCCCGCCTGTAAACGGGTGAGAAAATGACTTTCCCGTAAGCCTTTACGCGGCCTGATTCTGGCTTGGGCCCCACAGGCCGTAGGGGTCGATCGAGGGCATGCCGAGCGCCTGCGCCACCGCCGGGTGGGTGAGCTGCCCGTGCAGCACATTCAGGCCCTTGGCGAGGTGCGGGTCGCGCTTGAGGGCATCGAGTCCGTGGTTCGCGAGCGCCAGGCCGAAGGGCAGGGTCGCGTTGCCCAGCGCCTCCGACGAGGTGCGGGGCGCAGCTCCCGGCATGTTGGCCACGCAGTAGTGAACCACGCCGTCGACCGTGAACGTGGGGTTGGCGTGGGTGGTGGCGTGGGAGGTCTCGAAGCAGCCGCCCTGGTCGATGGACACGTCCACCAGAACCGAGCCCGGCTTCATGCGGCTGAGGTGCTCGCGCTTCACGAGCTTGGGAGCGGCGGCACCTGCAGTGAGCACGGCTCCGATCACCACGTCGGCTTTCAGGATCTCTTCCTCCACGGCACCCACGGTGGAGAAGCGGGTCAGCACGCGGCCGAGGAAGATGTCGTCGATCTCGCGCATCCGGGGGAGCGAGCGCTCCAGCACCACGACCTCCGCGTTCAGGCCCATGGCCATGCGCGCCGCGTTGATGCCTACGACGCCGCCGCCGAGCACCGCAACGCGAGCGGGCGGCGTACCGGGCACGCCGCAGAGGAGCAGGCCCATGCCGCCGTTGTGCTTGAGCAGCGTCTCGGCGGCGGAGAACACGGCGATCCGCCCCGCCACCTCGCTCATGGGGGCCAGGAGCGGCAGGCCGCCCCGGGCGTCGGTCACGGTCTCGTAGGCGATGGCCGCGCAGCCGGAGTCGATCAGGCCCTTGGTCTGCGCCGGGTCAGGGGCGAGGTGCAGGTAGGTGAAGAGGATATGGTCCTTCGTCAGCCGCTCCCACTCAACCTTCTGGGGCTCCTTCACTTTCACGATCATCTGCGCCTGGCTGAAGACGGCGTCCGCCCCGTCGACCAGCCGCGCGCCGGCCTTCTCGTAGGCGCCGTCGTCGTAGCCGGCACCGGCGCCCGCGCCGCGCTCGACGATCACCTCGTGGCCGTTGTGCACATATTCGCGCACGGCGCCGGGGGTCAGCCCGACCCGATATTCGTCCGACTTGATCTCCTTGGGGACGCCGACGCGCATGATCGTTCCTCGCAAACCACTGTTTCGGGGGCCGTGCGCGCTCATTCGCGCCGGGTCAAGGGCATCTTTGGGTGCTGGCCGTGCGCGGTAGACACGGGACGCACCGCCACTCCATAAGGTGCGTTAACACTTGTAACGTCCGTGCCCGGGTGCGGTTGAATACGGCCGGACGACGGAGCGTGCATGCGACCCTACTATTCCATGAGCGACAACTGGGGCCTGACCCAGCTCTCCACCGGCCAGCCGTTCTACGTGGACAAGCGCTCGCGTGACATCACCGCCTGGATCGTCATGGGCGGCTATTGGGAAACCTTCGTCGACGACGTTCTGGCGGCCCTCGTGAGGCCCGGCGACACCTTCGTCGATGCCGGGTCGAACATGGGCTACTACACCATCAAGGTGGGGGGCCGGGTGGGGCCGACGGGCCGGGTATTCGCCTTCGAAGCCAACCCGCAGATGTTCGCCTTCGTGAACGAGAACATCAACATCAACGGCATGGCGGGCCGTGACCGGGCGTTCAACGCGGCCCTGGGCGCCGAGGCAGGGCATCTGCTCTTCTGCCACGACCCCAGCCACCCCGGCGGCGGCACCGTGCTGCTGCCCACCGAAGCGACGCCGCCGGGCCTGGACATCCAGACTGTGCCGGTAGTCAGCCTCGACTCCGCCCTGCCCGCCGACGCCCGCATAGACCTGATGAAGATCGACGTGGAGGGGTTCGAGGTGCCGGTGTTCCGCGGCATGCAGCAGCTGATGGCGCGGTCGCCCGATCTGGCGATCGTGTGCGAGGTGGCCACGGTCCTTTGGTCGCGGTTCGGTGATCCTTCCCAGCTGCTGAAGGAGTTTGCAGGCGGGCGGCGTCTCTACCGCATCTTCACCGACGGCCGGCTGGAGGAGATGGATGGCTCGGCGCTGGGTCAGTGGCTCGACCCCACTTTCGTCTCCTACGTCCTGATGCTGCCCGACACGCCGGAGCGTATGGCGCAGATCGCGCCCCTTCTGGCCCGCTTCGCCCCCGTCGCGGCCGCACCGGCCCCCGAACCAGGCGCCACCCCGCAGGTGCAGGCCGAGATGATCGCAGCGATGGCCGCCACGACGGCACCGCCGCCTGCGCCAAGCCTCGCGTCTCGGCTGCGCCGGGCGCTGACAGGGCGCTGAGACCGCGAGGTCAGCCGAGGCGGCGACCGAACAGGCCCCGCCGCGCCGCCTTCGGAGCGCTTCTCGGAGCAGGGGTGCGCGCGCGGCCGTCGCCGGGCCGGCTGCGGCCGGCGATGCTTCCGGAGCGTGCCCTCTGCGAGGGCCGGGATCGGGCGCGCCGGGCGGAACGGGTGCATGCAGATCCGTGACGATCCCGGTTTTCAGGGAATAGACCCAGGCGTGCACGCCCACCCCCTGCCCTCTGCCGCGGGCGTTGACGATGATCGGGTTCACGTTGATCAGCCGTGCCTGCTCCAGAGCGTTGAGCTCGACGAGGCGGTCGTGGCGATCGTGCGGAGACAGCGCATCCAGCTCCGCGCCGTGACGGGCGGCCAGTTGCCGGACCGGGTCGATCCAGTGGTCCACGAGGCCATTGGCGGGCGCACCGAGCGAGGCCAGGACGCCCCCGCAGCCGTAGTGTCCGACGACGAGGATGCGGCGCACCTTCAGCACCTCCACCGAATACTGCAGCACCGACAGGAAGTTGAGGTCCCCCGGCGTGCACAGGTTCGCCACGTTGCGGTGCACGAACATTTCACCCGGATCACGGCCGACGATGTCGTTGGCGGGCACCCGGCTGTCGGAACAGCCGACCCACAGATATTCCGGGCTCTGCTGCGCCACGAGGCGCTCGAAGAAGTGCGGATCGACCTTCACCTTGCCGTCAGCCCAGGCCTTGTTGGCCGTGAGAAGGTCTTCGATCATGCTGCCCCCGCCGCTTCGCCCAAGCCCCGTCCCCGAAGGCCTGGCCCTGCCAAGACCATAGCCGCCAACGGCTCAGCTCGCCAAGGCGTCGAGTTGACGATCCGGGTGGGCGGCCGCGAAGGCGGGATGCCGGCGCGCGTGCTCCACAGCCGCGGCGCAGGCGGGAAAGGCCGAGGCCTCCACTCCATATCGCGCCAGCGAGTAGAACTGGGGCACGAGATAGCAATCCAGCAAGGTGGGCGTGTCGCCATAGGCGAAGCCGCGACCGTGTGCGGCCACCTGCGGTTCCAGCGCGGCAAGGCCGTCCTCGATCCAGTGGCGACCCCAGGCCAGCGGGTCTCCGCCGATGGAGGCCACGCGCTTGACGACGCGGAGATTGTGCAGGCTGTGGACGTCACTGCCGATGATCGAGGCCATCGCGCGCACGCGCTGACGCTCCAGCGGGTCGCCGGGGAGCAGCGGCGGCAGAGGATGCGCATCCTCCAGCCATTCCAGAATCGCCGGGCTCTGGGTCATGGCGCGCCCGTCCACCTCCAGCGTCGGCACAAGCCGCTGCGGGTTGAGAGCTGCGTAGTCGGCTGACCGGTGGGCGTCTTCCAGCAGGTTCACGGGCTCCTGCGTGTAGGCCACGCCCTTGAGGTTCAGCCCGATGCGCACTCGGTAGCTCGGGCCGGAGCGCCAATAGCCGTGCAGGATCACGCTCATCGGTTCAGCTCACGGTAAAGGCGACGGGGGGCAGGTCGGCGACGCGGCCCTCGACCGCCTGGCCGCGCAAGACCGGGCCGACGCCCTCGGGTGTGCCGGTGAAGATCAGGTCGCCGGCGCTCAGCGTCCACAATCTGGAGGCTTCGGCGATGATCTCGGCCACGCTCCAGATCATGTCCGAGAGGGGGGCGGACTGGCGCGCCCGCCCGTCCACCGTCAGGGAGATCGATCCTTGCGGCGGCGGTAGGCCCTCTGCCCGGCGGATCAGGCCGATGGGTGCGGAGGCATCGAAGCCCTTGGCGGCATCCCAGGGCTGGCCGCCCTTCTTGGCCAGACCCTGCAGGTCGCGCCGGGTGAGGTCGACCCCCGCCGCATAGCCGAACACGCAGGCCAGCGCATCCGCCACCTGGATGTCCGCCCCGCCGGCGCGCAGTGCGATCACGAGCTCGATCTCATGATGCAGGTCGATGGTGCCGGGCGGATAGGGCACGGGCTGGCCCGGAGAACGGACGGCATCGGCAGGCTTGGCGAAGAACAGGGGCGGCTGATCCTTCTCGTTGCCGCCCATCTCGCGCACGTGGGCGCCGTAGTTGCGGCCCACGCACAGGATGCGCCGCACCGGGAAGCGCGCGGCCTCGTTCTCGACGGCGGCACTCGCCTGTTTCGGGGCGGGGAAGACGTAATCGCTCATCGACGCGCCATAGGCCGCCCCGACACGTGGAGCAACAGCTCGCATACCATCGGAGGAGGTCGTCAGGTCTAAACAGAACGATAACGATGCGGCGTAACCAGAATGAAAGATGTGCAGGCATAACGTCCCTGATGGCTCGGGAAAGTCCCTGCGCCCGATTAACCGACGTTAAAATGACGTCGAATTATCCTGAAAGGATATTGCCTTGTCGAACAGCATCAACACGAATTCCAGCGCCCTCATCGCGCTGCAGAACCTCAACTCCACGCAAGCGGCGTTGACCCAGGTTCAGAACCGCATCAACACCGGTCAGAAGGTGTCGTCGGCCAAGGACAACGGCGCCATCTGGGCCATCGCCCAAAACTCGCGCGCTTCGATCTCGGGCTTCGACGCGGTGAAGGACTCGATCAACCGGGCTTCGTCCACCGTCGACGTCGCCGTTTCGGCGGGCGAAACCGTTTCGGACCTCCTGAACCAGCTCCGCACCAAGGCCCTGGCCGCCTCGGACGCCTCGCTGGACACCAACAGCCGCACCGCCCTTTCCAACGATTTCGCCGCCCTGCGCGACCAGATCGGCAAGACCATCGCCAACGCCAGCTTCAACGGTGCAAACCTCCTGAAGACCGGCGCTGCCAGCCTGTTCGCGCTGGCCGACGACACGGGCTCTTCGAAGCTCACCGTGCAAGCCCAGGTTCTGGGTCTCGGCGCTTCGGGCGGGGCTCTGGCCGCGTTCACGGCGGCGGCGAACTTCTCTTCGGCAGCCACGGCCTCCACCCTGGTCGCCACCCTGTCCACGGCGATCACCAACGTGAACGCCGCGGTGGCCAAGCTCGGCACCTCGTCGAACGCGCTGGGCACCCACCTGAAGTTCGTTTCCAAGCTGCAGGACACCCTGACGGCCGGCGTGGGCAACCTCGTCGACGCCGACATCGCCAAGGAAAGCGCCAACCTCACCGCGCTGCAGACCAAGCAACAGCTCGGCATCCAGGCGCTCTCGATCGCCAACTCGAGCTCGAGCTCGCTGCTCAGCCTCTTCCGCTAAGACGCGTGAATGGGCGCACGGGGTCAGACCCCCGTGCGCCCGCTTTCGTTCAGCCCTCGGGCTGCGAAGCCGGGAGGCGGATGACCTCCCTTTAACTTGCGCCGCCCCGCCGCCCCGTGCAGCGTCTGCCTCAAGAGGCGACCGGGGACACGCGCGACCTATGCTGCAAATCGACGAGCTGACCCACGTCTACGCCAACGGCACCAAGGCGCTGGATCACGTCAGCCTGACCATCCCGCACGGGATGTTCGGCCTCCTCGGCCCCAACGGCGCCGGCAAGTCTTCGCTGATGCGCTGCATCGCCACCCTGCAGACCCCGACCAGCGGGCTGATCCGCTTCGATGACATCGACGCCGTGGCCGAGCCGGAGCGCCTGCGCCGCACCCTCGGCTACCTGCCGCAGGACTTCGGCGTCTACCCGCGCGTCTCCGCCTATGACATGCTCGACCACATGGCCGTGCTGAAGGGCATCGCCGACGGCCGTGAGCGCAAGGCCGAGGTCGAGCGCCTGCTGGAACAGGTGAACCTCTACGCCGTGCGCAAGAAGGCGCTGGCCGGATTCTCCGGCGGGATGCGCCAGCGCTTCGGCATCGCCCAGGCGCTGATCGGCGACCCGCGCCTGATCATCGTGGACGAGCCCACAGCAGGCCTCGACCCGGAAGAACGCAACCGTTTCCTCAACCTCCTCGCCGAGATCGCCGACGACGTGGTCGTGATCCTCTCCACCCACATCGTGGACGACGTTTCCGACCTGTGCCCGCAGATGGCGATCATCTGCGCGGGCAGGATCGTGCGCACCGGCGCGCCGGGTTCCCTCGTGAGCGAGCTCAAGGGCCGGGTGTGGCGCAAGTCCGTCGAGAAGGGCGACCTCGCCAACCTGCGGGAGCGCCACGAGGTGATCTCCACCCGCCTTTTCGCCGGGCGCACCGTGGCGCACGTGCTGGCCGATTCAGACCCTGGCGACGGGTTCGAGGCGCAGGCCGGGGGGCTGGAGGACGTGTACTTCTCGGCCCTGCACGGATCGCGTGCCGCACCCGCTGTCGCCCACGCCTGAGCGGGCCGACGCCATGTTCGCCAGAATCGCGGCCTTCGAGTTCCGCTATCAGCTGAAGAACCCCGTATTCTGGGTGGCGGGGGTGATCTTCTTCCTGCTCACCTTCGGCTCGATCGCCTCGGACAACATCCAGATCGGCGGGCGAGGCGCCACCCACGCCAACAGCCCCTATGCCATCGCGCTCACCACGCTGACGCTGTCGATCTTCTTCATGTTCGTCACCACGGCCTTCGTGTCGAACGTGGTGGTGCGCGACGACGAGACCGGCTTCGGCCCGATGGTGCAGTCCACCCCCGTCAGCAAGGGCGCCTATCTGATGGGCCGCTTCGCCGGGGCGTGGCTGGCGGCGGCGCTGGCCTTTGCGGTGATCCCGCTCGCGATCCTGATCGGCTCGTTCATGCCGTGGATCGACCCCGAGAAGCTGGGGCCGCTGAACCTTGGCCACTACCTCTTTGCCTACTTCGGGTTGGGGCTGCCGAGCCTGTTCGCGACCGGCGCGATCCTCTTCGCCCTGGCCACTGCCACCCGCTCGATGATGGCGACCTACGTGGGGGTGATCGGCCTTCTGATCCTCTACTTCATCACGCTGACGACCCTTCGCCAGCTGCAGCTTTCCAGCGTGGCACCCTGGGCCGACCCGTTCGGCATCGGGGCCTACAGCCAGGCC
>JBBRQN010000020.1:0-49242 GCA_038226305.1 Caulobacterales bacterium | reverse complement strand
CGACCTCGTCACCCGGCGCGCCGGGGAGGGCGGCATGGTGGCCGTGAGCCCCGACGACACCCTGAACATCGCCTACAACCGCATGCGCCAGGCCGACGTGAGCCAGCTGCCGGTGCTGCAGGACGGCCGCCTCGTGGGCATCCTTGATGAGAGCGATCTCGTGAAGGTGATGGACACCGACGAGATCACCCGCTCCGAACGCTTCGCCAAGCCGGTGGGCTCGGCCATGACCCGCCAGCTCGACACCCTGCAGGTGACCGAGGGGCTGGATGACCTGATCCCGATCTTCGACCACGACCGGGTGGCCATCCTGATGGACGGCGACAGCTTCGTGGGCCTCATCACCCGGATGGACCTCGTGAACTACCTGAAGCTCAACGCCTGATGGCCGCCCCTGCCGGTTCCAACCGCCTGCACTTCGCCACCCGCGTGATCCACGCCGGGCAGTCGCCCGACCCGTCGACGGGCGCGGTGATCCCGCCGATCTACGCCACCTCGACCTACGCGCAGTCGAGCCCCGGCGTGCATCAGGGCTTCGAGTACTCCCGCTCGCACAACCCCACCCGCTTCGCCTTCGAGCGGTGCCTCGTCGACCTTGAGAGCGGGACCAAGGCCTTCGCCTTCGCCTCGGGGCTCGCCGCCATCTCCACCGCCCTGGAGCTCCTGGACGCCGGCGCCCACGTGATCGCCTCGGACGACCTTTACGGCGGCAGCTTCCGCCTGTTCGACAAGGTGCGCCGCCGTACCATGGGGCTGACCTTCAGCTTCGTGAACCTGTCGGACGTGGCCGCCGTCGAAGCCGCGATCACGCCGGACACGAAGCTGATCTGGGTGGAGACGCCCACCAACCCCATGCTGCGTCTCGCCGACCTCGACGCGCTCTCCGCCCTGGCGAAGCGGCGCGGAGTATGGATCGCGGCCGACAACACCTTCGCCTCTCCCTGGTGCCAGCGCCCGCTGGAGCACGGGTTCGACTTCGTGATGCACTCCACGACCAAGTACCTGAACGGCCACTCCGACGTGGTGGGCGGCGCACTGATCGTCGGCGACAACGCCGAGGTCTCCGAAAAGCTGACCTTCCTGCAGAACGCCCTGGGCGCCATCGCCTCGCCCTTCGACAGCTTCCTGCAGCTGCGGGGGCTCAAGACCCTGGCGCTTCGCATGCAACGTCACTGCGAGAACGGCCTCGCCATCGCGCAGTGGCTGGAGGCCCATCCGGCGGTCTCGAAAGTGATCTACCCCGGCTTGCCCAGCCACCCGCAGCACGAGCTGGCCAAGCGCCAGATGCACGGCTTCGGCGGAATGATCTCCGTGGTGCTCGATCGCGACCTGGCCGGAACCAAGCGCATGCTGGAGCGCACGCAGCTCTTCACCCTGGCCGAGTCCCTCGGCGGCGTGGAGAGCCTGATCGAGCACCCGGCGATCATGACCCACGCCTCGATCCCGCCGCACGTGCGGGAAGAGCTCGGCATCTCTGACGGGCTGGTGCGCCTGTCCTGCGGCGTGGAGGACGGGGCCGATCTGATCGCAGACCTGGAGCAGGCGCTGGCCTAATCCCGCGTCGCGGCGACCGCCCTTAGGCCAGCCAGCCGATCAAGAGGCCCTGCGCTAGAAGGATCACGAGCCAGTGCAGCCCGTCCTGCCAGATCAGGCCGGGGTTGCGGCGCTGGAACACCACGTTCGTGGCCAGCGTCGGCAGGATGAACCCGCCCCACACGAGGCCGCCTGCCAGGAGCCCGCCTCGCACGCCGCCGGAGCCCATAAGGGGGACGAGGCCGCTCAGCGCGGTGGCCATCACTAGCTGCCCCACGAAGGCGACCGCGAGTTCCAGCGGCTTGGGTCGGTAGGAGGGCGTGGTCTCCGCCCAGCCCACCGTGGCCCGCCACGTCTTGCCCAGCATCAGATACCAGAGCGAACCCAAGACGTAGCTGAGCGCCGTGGCCCCCAGGATCGCGACGATGTTCAGGTGCATGGCCGAAGCCCCCGCGTAATGGCCGAGCTTGATCTGTAACAGCCGCGCGGTTCGGCCCTGTGCGAAAAACAGGCGGCCGGATCGATCTGCGGGCGGGGCTGGGTATCGCACAGGCCTGCCCCTTCCATCCGCCCCCCCGAAGGCGCATCTCTTCGGCCGAATGGCCCGCCTTCGACACCCCCGGATCGAGACCGTCGTGGACGGGGTGAAGCTGCGCGTGCAGCTCTCTGCGGCGGCGCTGGCTGCGGCGGGCGACGAGGCCGAACAGCGCCGCCGCGCCATCGACATACTCAAGCAGGCCCTGTTCCGCGGCCGCATGATCGCCAAGGAGCGGCTGGAGGCGGGGGCGGGCGGCGCCTCCACCGCCAAGCTTCTCTCGGCCATCGCCGACGAGGTGGTCACCGCTCTATACGACTTCACCACCGTGCACGTGTTCCGCGCCCGCAACCCCACCGAGGGCGAGCGGCTGGCGGTGATGGCGGTGGGGGGCTACGGCCGGGGCTCGCTGGCGCCGTTCAGCGACCTCGATCTCCTGTTCCTGCGACCCTACAAGCAGACGCCCCACGCGGAGAGCGTGATCGAGTTCATGCTCTACGCCCTGTGGGATCTGGGCTTCAAAGTCGGCCACGCCAGCCGCACGGTCGAGGAGTGCCTGCGCCTCGCGCGGGAGGATTTCACCATCCGCACCGCCCTTCTGGAAGCCCGCGGGCTGGCGGGGGACGAGGCGCTGGCCGCCGACCTCAAGCGCCGCTTCCGCGACGACATCACCAAGTCGGGCGCGGCGGAATTCGTGGCCGCCAAGCTCAAGGAACGCGACGAGCGGCACGAGCGGGCGGGCGCCAGCCGCTATCTCGTCGAGCCCAACGTGAAGGAATCCAAGGGCGGCCTTCGCGACCTGCACACCTTGTTCTGGATCGCCCAGTACCTCCACCCCTCAGACCAGCCGAGCGAGATCGTGGCGCTGGAGGCCTTCACCGGGCGCGAGCTCAAGGCTTTCAAGCGCGACTTCGACTTTCTATGGGCCGTGCGCTGCCACCTGCACTTCGCCTGCGGCCGGGCGGAGGAGCGGCTGAGCTTCGACCTGCAGCCCGAGGTCGCCCGCCGCATGGGCTATCACCCCCGCGGCACCAAGGCCGACGACGCCCATCCGGTGCAGGACGCGGGGCCTGCGGTGGAGCGGTTCATGCGCCGCTACTTCCTGATCGCGCGGGAGGTGGGCGTGCTCACCCGCGTGTTCTGCGCCAAGCTCGAGACCGACGAGGCCAAGCGTCGGCCCACCGGCCTGTCACGCTTCCTGCCCGGCATGCGGCGGCTGGGTCGCAAATCCCTGGAGCCCGGTTTCTATGAGGAGGGGGGGCGGCTGAACGCCCCGGCCGCCACCTTTGAGGAGGACCCCGTCAACCTCCTGCGCCTGTTCCGCATCGCCGATCAGCGCGATCTGGATGTGCATCCCGATGCCTTCGCCGCGGTGGTGCGCATGGCGCCCTCGCTGATCACCCCGGGCTTGCGCTCCGATCCGGACGCGGTGGAGGCCTTCCTGGACGTCCTGGCGAGGGGTCGTCGCACCGCCGCGACCCTGGCGCTGATGAACGACTCCGGCGTCTTAGGCGGGTTCATCCCAGAGTTCGGGCGCATCGTCGGCAAGATGCAGTTCAACATGTACCACTCCTACACGGTGGACGAGCACACCCTGCGGGCCATCGCCACCCTGGCCGATCCCACGGTGGCCGCGCCGGAGGCCGCTGCCCTCCTAGGCTCGGTGATGCCGCTTGTGGCCGACCGGGAGGCGCTGTTCCTGGCCATGCTGCTGCATGACACCGGCAAGGGCGGCGAAGAGAGCCAGGAGGTCGCCGGCGAGAAGGCCGCCCGCCCCGCCTGCCTGCGCATGGGCGTCTCGCCGGAGCGCGCCGACCTCGTGGGCTGGCTCGTGCGCCACCACCTGGACATGAGCGACTTCGCCCAGAAGCGCGACCTTTCCGACCCCGACACCGTGGCCGCCTTCGCGCGCCTGGTGGAGAACCCCGAGCGCCTTCGCCTGCTCCTGGCCCTGACCGTGGCCGACATCCGCGCCGTGGGCCCCGGCGTGTTCAACGGCTGGAAGGGCCAGCTCCTCAGCGAGCTCTACCGCGCCACCGAGGCCGTGTTCCGCGGCGGCCGGGGCGACGACGCGGCGGCCCACTTCCGCGAGCAGCGCGCGGCTCGTGCCGCCTCCGCCCGGGATGCGATCCCACAGGCGCACACCAGCCTGCGCGCCTTCGCCGACACGATGGAGGATGCCTACCTCTCCACCTTCTCCCCCGCCGAGCACGCCGCGCACCACGCTCTGGTCGGACGGGCGCTTGAGACGGGCGCTGCCGCCGAGGCCCTGCCCGAGCCGCACGGCCAGGCGACCGTTCTCGTGGTGGCCGCCCGCGACCGCACCGGTCTTTTCGCCGACCTCGCAGGAGCGATGGCCCGTTCGGGCGCGAACGTGATCGGCGCGCGAGTCTACACCTCGAAGTCGGGCCTGGCGCTCGACCTTTTCCACCTGCAGGACCCGGGCGGCCGTCCGTTCGGGGCCGAGCACCCCCATGCGCTGCAGCGGTTGCAGGCGGCGCTGGAGGCCGCGGGGCGGGGCGAGCCCGCGCCCGTCGACACCGAACGTCGCGCGAAGGCCCCTTCCCGCGCCGCCGCCTTTTCGGTCGCCCCCGCCGTGGTGATCGACAACGAAGCCTCCGACGCGGCCACCGTGGTGGAGGCCTCGGGCCGGGACCGGCCAGGCCTCCTGGAAGCCATCGCCCGCACCCTGTCGGGCGCGGGCCTGTCGATCCAGTCCGCCCACGCCGAGACCTATGGCGAACGGGCGGTGGACGCCTTCTATGTGATCGACGGCGCCGGCGGGAAACTCACCGACCCCGAAGCGCGGGCGAAGTTGAAAACCGCCCTGAACCGCGTACTGACCCCCGCAGAGACCGCCCCCGCCCCCCGACTGTCCCGCGCCGCGGCCAGCGCCCGGCGATAGCGGCCTACCCGCCGCCGGCGCGTGAGCGCTGCGCCCTCGTTGACGCCTTCTTCGCCATTCCCGCCGACGCTCCTTACGGCAGCGGAGGCCGACGATGACGACGACGAAGCCGGAAGGATGGCTGTCTGAGACTTCAGAGCTCTGGCTCATCTTCGGCTGTGGCTCGCTCATCGCGGTGCTGTGCGGATGCTGGGCGGCGCAAGCCCATGGAGTGCCTCCGCGCGCCCTAGCCATGAACGTCGGCGCCTGGGTGATCGGACTCTCCGCGGCCTGGGGCGTCGCCCGGGTGAGAGGTGACATCGCGCCTTGTTGGCTCGCCCTTGCGCTCGTCGGCTTGGTTTTGACCCTCCTGTCGCCCGGCCTGTCCGGAGTTCATCGCTGGATCAGCTCGGCCCCGTGCGGCTCAACGGGGCGGAGCTGATTCTGCCCGTGGCGCTGGCCGCTTGCGCCGGGCTTGCCCGGCGGTCTTTGCTGCGGCTCTTGTTCCCCTTGGTCCCTGCAATTCTCCTGGCCGCGCAGCCGGACGTCTCGCAGGCGGTGGCTTGGGCGGGCGCATCCGTCGTGCTGCTGATCACCGCCGACAGACCGGCGGCTTGGCGTCTCCTGGTGGCCGCAGGCGTGGCGGCTGGCGCAGTCGTCGCCGGTCTTCGCCCGGATCCTCTCAGCCCGGTACCGGAAGTGGAGGGCGTCATCGCCTTGGCCGCCGCCGTCTCACCCGCGCTGGCCGCGGTGGCTGTCGCCGCTGTGGGCGCCGCCGCGCTCGCCCCGCTGAGGCTCGCCACATCCCGGGATGACTCAGTCCGAGACGCCGCCTTCTCGCTGGTCACTTATCTGGTCCTGACGACTCTGGCGCCGCTGGCGGGGGCGTTCCCTGTTCCCTTTGCGGGCATGGCTGTCAGCGGGATCTTTGGAGGATGGCTTGGAGTCGGCTGGCTGGTAAGCCTGGCGGCAAGGGCGCAGCGGGCCTGACCGGCCCTCCGCCGTTAACCGCACTCAAACCGGTGGGCGTCTAGGGTCGCTGCAAGACGCGGGCCAAGGGGGCCTTGCAGGCGGGGTGGGTTGTCGATGGCGCTGAATGCGCGGCTGGAGATGCGGCAGGGGCAGGGGCTCGTCATCACGCCCCAGCTCCAGCAGGCGATCAAGCTCCTGCAGCTGTCGAACATCGAGCTCGACGCCTACGTGGACGGCGAGCTGGAGAAGAATCCCCTCCTGGCCCGGGACGACCGTGACGCGGACGCGGGCTCTGACGACGCCCCCGCCACCCCGACCGCCGACGACGGCATCCGTTTCGACGACCATTCAGGCGGCGAGGCCTCCGCCTCCATCGACGCCGCGGCCCCCGACATCTACGACGCCAGCCCCGGCGAGCGCTGTGCCGGCGATGGCTGCGACACGGCTGACACGGGCTTCCAGACCACCCAACCGGGCGCTGCCGACGTGGGCGGGGCGGTGGACTGGTCCAAGGCGGGCTCCGGCGGCAGCTTCGACGGATCGGATGATTCCGGGCTGGAGCGGGCGCTGGCCCGCGAACCCAGCCTGCATGAACACATCGACACCCAGATCTCGGCCGCCGGCTTCACCGCTACGGAGCGCCTGATCGCGGGCGTGCTCCTCGATGCGGTGGACGAGGGCGGCTACCTGCGGCTCGACGTGGTGGAGTGCGCAGAGCGCCTCGGCTGCGATCAGTCGCTGGTGGAGAAGGTGCTCACCCGCTGCCAGGGCTTCGAGCCCACCGGCGTTTTCGCCCGCTCGGTCGCCGAGTGCCTGCGCCTACAGTTGCAGGACAAGGACCGCTGCGACCCGGCGATGGACGCGCTCTTGGGCAACCTTGAGCTCCTCGCCAAGCGCGACCTGACGCAGCTCCGCCGCATCTGCGGGGTGGACGACGAGGACCTGCGCCAGATGATCGCCGAGGTGCGCGACTGCACCCCCCGCCCCGGCGCCGCCTTCGGCTCGGAGAGCGTGGCCAGCGTCATCCCCGACGTGTTCGTGCGCGAAGACCCGCTCGGCGGCTGGAAGGTGGAGCTGAACGCTGACACCCTGCCGCGCCTCCTCGTCGACCAGCGTTATCACACCAAGGTGGCGGCGGCCTCGAAGTCGGATGCGGACAAGACCTTCGTGGCCGACTGCTTCGCCCAGGCCTCGTGGCTGGTGAAGAGCCTCGACCAGCGCGCCCGCACCATCCTGAAGGTCACCGCCGAGATTGTGCGCCAGCAGGACGCCTTCCTGGCCTTCGGGGTGGAGCACCTGCGGCCCCTGAACCTGAAGCACGTGGCCGACGTGATCGGCATGCACGAGTCCACCGTCAGCCGCGTCACCTCCGGCAAATACGTCTCGACACCGCGGGGGCTGTTCGAACTGAAGTTCTTCTTCACCAGCGCCATCGCCTCCACCGAAGGGGGCGAGGCCCACTCGGCCGAGGCCGTGCGCCACCGCATCAAGCAGCTCATCGACGGCGAGACTCAGCGCCAGGACGGCGACGTGCTGTCCGACGACCAGATCGTCGAGACCCTGCGCACCGGCGGGGTGGAGATCGCCCGCCGCACGGTGGCCAAGTATCGCGAGGCCCTGCGCATCCCGAGCTCCGTCGAGCGCAAGCGGATGCTCAAGGCCGCGTGCTGACGCTTACGCCTTGGGTCAGCGCATGTTGGTCAGAATGAACGTGAAATCGTCGGTGAACTCTTGATCGACGCTGTCCTTCGATCGGCCGGCGATCACGTGGCCGCTGTCGTAGTCCACCCTTAGCAGCGTCATGCCGGTCGGGTTCGCAGCCTGTAGGCGGGCGGCCATCTTGGCGGCGTTGTAGGGCTCCACGCGGGAGTCGTTGATGCCGGTCTCCAGCATCACGGCGGGATAGCGCACCCCGTCCTTCACGGCGTGGAAGCTGTCCATCGCCTTCAGGGCCTGGAAGCCCTCGCGCGTCTTCACCGAGCCGAACTCAGGCACATTGGGCTGGCCGTTGGGCTCGAATTCGGCCCGCAGGGGGTTCGACATGCCCACCTTGGAGAGCACGGCCGCGAACAGGTCGGGCCGCTCGGTCAGGGCGCGGCCCACGGCGATGCCGCCGGCCGATCCGCCCTCGATGGCGAGGCGGCTGGGCCGGGTCCAGCCTTGCGCCACGAGGAGCTCGCAACAGGCGATCAGGTCACGCCAGGTGTTGGGCTTGCTCGCCTGCATGCCCGCCTCGTGCCACGCCCGTCCATACTCGCCACCGCCGCGCACATGGGCCGTGGCGATCACGCCCCCGGCTTCGAGGAAGGCCACCTCGCGCAGGATGAAGTTCGGCTGCGAGGGCCACTGGTAGGCGCCGTAGACATGCACGAGGCAGGGTGCCGGCCCCTTGGCTCGGGAGCCCTTGCGGGCCACCAGCGAGATCGGGATCTTCGTGCCGTCGGCCGCGGTGGCGTACAGGCGCAGGGCTTCGTAGGGGCTGAGGTCCACCCGGGGCGGGGGCTGTAGATCGAGGCGGCGCGCCTGGGTGCCGGTGGCTCCCACCGCGAACACCCCCGCCGGATCGAGCCAGCTCGTGGCGCGCACCAGGGCCTGACCGTCGGCCTGGCTGATGGCCACGCTCTGCATCCAGCCGGTGAAGGGGATGGAAACAGGGGTCTCGCCACCCTCCGCGCGCACGAACAGGAGGCTCTGCTCGCCGCCGTCGTTGAGTGTCACGAACACCCCGTCGCGGCCCGCGTTCAGCTCGTCGATCACCCGCGCCTCCTGCGGGCGCACCACCTGCGCGGTGGCGAGGTCGCCCTTGGCCGCGTCGAGTTTCAGCAGGCGACCCCGGGGCGAGCCCTGCGTCATGGTCAGGAACAGGTGGCCCCCGCTCATGGCGAAGTCGGCCACGCCATCCGAGGCGCGGGAGATGCGCCGCCAGTTCGCTCGCCCGGCCAGCACCGCGGCCCTGTTTGCGAGATAGAGGTCGAAATCGCGCACGTAGCCGTCGCGCACCAGCAGCGCCACGTGGCTCGAGCCGACGCCGTTCTGGATCTCGGGCGAGGAGATCGCGCGCATGGGCACCGCCGGGTCGAAGCCGGGGGCGATGATCTTCACGTCCTGAGCCTGGGCGGTTCCCACCCGGTGCAGGTAGACGGATCGGTCGTTGTAATAGTCGGGGGCCGAGGTCGGCCGCCCGGCGAAGCGGTTGTAGAAGAAGCCCGTGCCATCGGGCAGCCAGCTCACCGCTGCGTAGGGGGCGTCGGCGATGCTGTCGGCCAGGAGCGTAGCGCCCTGCACGGCCACCACGTGCCCGGTCGAGGCCTCGTTCCCGCCCGCGGAGAGGCCGAACGCCAGGTGGCGACCGTCGGGCGCGGGCTCCCACCAGTCGATCACGGCCGACGGGCCGAAGGCGGCCGCATCGACGAGCACGGTCTCGGCCCCGGCGGCCGACCGCACCACGAGGCTGGCCTTGGCCTCGCCGGGATTGCGCCGCTCGTAGAAGATCAGCCCGGTGGCCGGCTTGGGATAGGTGGCCTGCACGATGTCGCTGGAGAGGGCAGCGACCCTCTTGGCCAGCCCCGCGCGCAGCGGCGAGGCATCCAGCGTGGCGCGGGCATAGTCGGTCTGGCCCTGCATGAAGGCCTGCACGGCGGGATCCTTGGCGGTCTCCATCCAGCGGTAGGGATCGACGATCGTCTCGCCCCACAGGGTGTCGGTGACCGGCTCGACCCGGGCCACGGGCGGACGCGTCGCCCCGGAGGCGGCGGCCCGGGTGGCGGGGCCCGCAAGGGCCGCGGCCGCGACGCCGGACAGAAGCAGGCGTCGATCGGGGCTGAAAATCATACGGGTCTCCACGCCTGATACTGGCGGCTCAGGCGGCGTTCACAACTCTGGCTTACAGGCGCGGTGCACATTTTTTGCGACCGAAGCTGGCGCGGGCGGCCCGACCGGGCAGTCGCTGCGGTGGTGGCGCTTGTCGCATCCGGGGCGTAAAGCCGCGGCCATGTCCAAGCTCCAGTTAGACGCCGCTGCTGCGGAGCAGGCGGGGGAGGCCCCGTTCGTGCCTGCTGCCCCGGCCTATGCGCCCCAGATGCTGGCGGCCAAGGCGCACGCGCCCTGGGGCGAGGTGATCCTCCTGGCCTCGCTCAGCCTGTTCGGCTCGGTGGCGATGGACATGTACCTGCCCGCGCTGCCCGCCGTGGCAACCGACCTGAGGGCTACCGCGCAGTCGGCGCAGGCGACGATTTCGGTGTTCCTGTTCGGCTTGGCGTTGGGGCAGCTGGTGTTCGGCCCCCTGTCTGACCGGCTGGGGCGGAGGCCGCCGATCCTGGGCGGCGTGGCCCTGTTCCTCGTGGCGAGCGGCCTGTGCATGATCGCCACCAACGCTGGCTTCCTGATCGGCGCCCGGCTCCTGCAGGCGCTGGGGGCGTGCGCGGGCATGGTGGTATCGCGGGCGGTGGTGCGCGACCGCTATGACGACCACGAGGTGCTGCACGTCTACTCGCTGCTCAGCCTCGTGTTCGCGGTGGGTCCGGTGCTGGCGCCCCTGATCGGCGGCTGGCTGCTGACGGTGACGAGCTGGCGGTGGATCTTCGGGGTGGAGGCCCTGTTCGGCCTCGTGGTGGGTGCGGTGGCGCTGCTGAAACTGCCCGAGAGCCGATCCGAAGCCACCCGGCTGCAGGCGATGGGCGAGCGCACGACGGCCAGCTACCTCGCGCTCCTGCGGGAGCCCCTGCTCGTGGGCTACCTGCTCACCGGCGCGCTCTCTGGGGCGGCCCTGTTCAGCTACATCACCGCGGCGCCCCGGGTGGTCATGGGCGAGTTGCACGTTCCGGCGGAGCACTTCGGCTGGGTGTTCGGGGCCAACGCCATCGGCCTGATCGGGGCCGGGCAGGTGAACGCTCGCCTGGCGCGGCGGATACCGGGCGACACGCTGCTGCAGGGGGCGCTGATCTCGGCGCTGGTCGCGGCTGGTGCGCTGGTGGTCTGCGCCTACACGGGGTTCGCCGGAGCGTGGGGCATCCTCGTGCCTCTCTTCGTGGTCATGTCGGCCCTGGGCTTCAGCCAGCCCAACAGCTCCACGGCCGCGATGAGCGTGGATCGCGTGCGGGCCGGCTCGACCTCGGCCTTGCTAGGGGCGGGGTTCTTCGGCGTGGGGAGCCTGGCGGGCGTGGTCACGAGCCTTGTGCCAGGCACCGCCTCGCAAGCGATGGCCGTGGCGATCCTGGGCAGCCTCGTGCTGTCGCTCGCCGCCTATCGCCTGCTGGTGATGCCGCAGCGGCGGGCCGCCTTCGCGCGCTGACCGCCTACGGCGCGGTGTAGCCGTATTTCAGAATGATCGCCCGCGCCTGCGGCCCTTTCAGAAAGGCCAGGAACTGGCGGGCGGCGGGGTTCTTGTCACCGGTGAAGAGCAGGATCGCGCCCTGCTCGATGGGCTTGTGCAGGCTCTCCGGCACGACCCAGCGCGACCCGCCCGTGACGCCGATCACCTGGCTGAGAGCCACGAAGCCGAGCTCCGCCGCCCCGGTCTGGGCGAACTGGTAGGCCTGGGTGATCGATGAGCCCTGCACGATCTTCGGCTTCAGCGCCGGCAGAACGCCGAGCCGGCCCATCGTCTGGATCGCGGCGGAGCCGTAAGGCGCGGCGGCGGGGTCGGCGATGGCGATCTTCTGGAACCGGTCCTTGGCCTTCAGGATCGCGCCCTGATCGTCCACCAGGCCCTGAGTGCGCGAGTAGAGCACGAGCTTGCCGACGGCGTAGACGAACCGGGTGCCGGGCACGCCCACCCCGTCGCGCTCGGCCGCCAGGGGCCGGTCGGTGTCGGCCGACAGGAACACCTGGAACGGGGCTCCACGGGTGATCTGGGCATAGAACTGGCCTGACGAGCCGAAGCTCAGGGTCACATCCTCGCCGGTGGCGGCCTTGAAGGCGGCGGCGATCTCCTTGGCGGGCTCGGTGAAGTTGGCGGCCACGGCCACCGGCACCTCGGCCGCGGCCACGGGCGCTGCGACCAGCAGCAGCCACCCGGCGAAGACCAGCGGCAGCGTTGCCTTGAGCATGGCGCGGTCTCCTAGAACGAGAGCTGCGAACGCAGCGAGACGGAGTCGTATTTCTGGCCGATCTGCGCGCCGACGGGCGTGGCGAAGGTCGTGGCGCTGGGCGAGAGGCGGTTCACGTCCACATGCTGGTAGTCGAGCATGAAGCGGATCACCGGGTTCAGGTACCAGTTCAGCCCGGCGGTGAGGATCTGTTGCTCGCCGCCCCGCACCCCGTCGGCAGGTGTGGCCTTGCCTGCGTCGCCCGGGTGGTAGTTTAGGTTCAGATATGAGTAGCGCAGCGCCAGCTCCCATGCGCCCCAGGTGCCGGCGTCGAGATCGAACGGGTGATCCACGGGCGGGGAGTCGAAGGCGAAGGTGTTGGGGTTGAAGCGGCGACGCTCGCCCGTCAGCGTCCAGGCGGCCTCCACGTACCAGCCCGAGAAGCCGGGATCGCTCAGGGTGGAGTTGCGGCGCTGGATGCCGAAGCTCTCATGCTCCGCCTGCACCAACAGGTTCTGCTTCTGGGCGGCGAACTCGAAGCCCTGCGTGTGCCCGTGCTGGGCATCGATGGCGCCGGTATCCACCAGGCGCGTGCCGTCCACCCGAAGCTCGGGCCGCTCGCGGAACTGGATCGGGTAGCGCACGGTCCCCGCGGCCACGTCCGGCCCGCCGCTGTCGACCACCTGGTAGGCGTAGGAGCCGTGGACGCCCACCAGCGTCAGCCAGTCGTCGCCCTTGAACGGCAGGTAGACGGCCCGGCCGACGAACCCCAGCGCCTGGTCGAAGGAGGCGGCCGTGGTCGTGCCCGTGCTGTTGATCGTGGCCACGTTGCGCGACGTGGCGATGCCCGAGGCGAACCAGCGGTCGCCTGACGCCCACAGCTGAAAGCCCTCGCGGAAGTCGGCCCCCGACAAGGAGGCCGAGGCGTCGACGACGGCCGGGCGCTCATTGAACAGGAGGCTGTTCACCGACGTCTGGTCCTCGAGCCCCAGCGAGGGGCGGAAGGCCCCGAGCCGCAGGTGGAACGGCTTGAAGCCGGAATACTGGATGTAGCCTTCCTGGAGGTGCGCCCCGTCCTCGGCGCCCGAGCCGCCGAACTCGAACAGGAGCCCGTATTCGAGGTCGCCGAACACCTTGCCGTCCACACCGATGCGGGCGCGGCGGAAGCCCGTGCCGTCGGCCAGGTCGCGCGCGTGGCCGGAGTCGGCGGCCGTGGCTCCGCGGCGGAAGTCCACAGCCTGCGGCCGAGCCGAGGCCTGCAGGTAGGCGGCGGCGTCGAACTGCGCCACGCCGTGGAGATTGGCGACGAAGCGGCCGTCCGGGCTGGCGATGGAGGGTTTGCCGGCCAGGATCGTGGCCCCGCCTGTCGGTGCGGAAGGCGGAGAGGCCGGCGGGGCGGGGGCCGCCGTCGCCACTCCGACAGGTCCGACGACCCTCGCGGCGGTGACCGGGTCTGGCGTGGGCGCTGCGGCCACGGCCACGGGTGCTGCGGCGACGCGCTCGGCCCGCAGGGCGCGCATCTCCTGCACGAGGGCCCCCACCTGGCTCTCCAGCGCCTCGATCCGGGCATCCCGCGGGTCGGGTCGCGGAGGAGCGTGGCGATGCCGCGAGGCGGACTGCGCGGGCGTTGCGGCCAAGACCGACGCGGCCGTCAGGGCACTGATAGAAATGCTGCAGATCGAACGCATGCGGCCCCCCTCAACTACACCTCTCGCTACCGCCTCAACCAGCCGCTTCCAAGGCAGGGCTTAACAACATCGGCAGCAGAATTTCTATTCGGATGCTCCGGCCTCCAGGTCGGCGTAGGGGCGGCCGTCGCTGGAGAGCAGGATGGCGATGGGGCGGGTGCCTTTGAACTCTGCCAGCATGGCCATCATCATCACCGTGAGGGGAGTGGAGAGGAACGCGCCCACCACGCCCCACAGCAGGCCCCACAGGGCCAGCGCCAGAAGCACCACGATGGGGTCCACGTTCAGGCTCTGCCCCTGCATCCGCGGCTGCACCACGTGGCTGACGGCGAAGTGGACGGCCTCGAGCCCCACCACCAGCAGGATGGAGCGCCACAGGCCGTCCAGCTCCACGAGGCCGAAGAAGGCGGGAAAGAGCACGCCCACCGCGGCCCCCACGGCCGGGATGTAGTTGGCCAGGAAGATGATCAGGCACCAGAAGCCGATGTGCGACAGCCCGACCGACGCCATCAGGATGGCCGAGGCCACCGTGATCAGGACGCCCACCACGGTCTGCACCCATACATAGCTCTCGACGCCCTTGCGCACGCGGTTGAACACCCGCTCGGCCTCGGCGCGAATATCGGACTGCGGGAACAGCTCGGACCACTTGGCGCGGAAGCCGCGACCGGAGGCTAGCAGAAAGCCGAGGTAGATCAGCGTGAACACCGCCCCTTCGCCGAAGTGGCTGAGGGCCTCGGCAAAGACGCTGCCGAAGTGTGCCGGGTTCACCTGCCGGAGCAGGCTCGCCACCGTGGGCGTGACGGTCAGGCCCAGCCGGTCTGCGACCATCGCCAGAATGCCGTCGATCTTGTCGGCGTAGGCAGGCCCCTGCGCCGCGAAGTCGGTCACGTTGTTGGCGGTCAGCAGGATCGTGACCGCGAAGACCAGAAGGATGAACGCGATGGAGGCCGGCAGCGCCGCCCACGCCGGGAAGCCGGGCACCCGCCGCTTCAGGGCGCGGGCCATGCCGTCCATCATGATGAGCAGGAACACGGCCAGGGCGAACGGCTCGAGGATCCGGCGCAGGGCCCACAGGGTGAAGCCCACGAGGATGGTGGCCACCACCACCATCGCGATCTTCAGCGTTGTCATCTGGCTCAACGTGGTGAGCAACGGTCGGGCAGGGCCAGGGGCAGCAATGGGTGCGGGCGGCGTGGGCATCGGTGTGAAACTCGCGGTCGCGAACGACGGGGGAGGTTTGGGCGGGCGATCGACCCCGCCAGCATGGCTGCGTTCCCCGCGCCTGTAACGGGGCTAAGTCGCGGATCGTGCGCTGGGCCCGAGGTTACTTGCGCATCGCCGGCTTGTTCTTGGAGGCCGAAAGGGCCGCGGCCGCCCGCTCCGAGCCTTTACGTCCGCCCGGTGCACCCCCGTTGGGCGAAGCCCCGGCGGCCTTGCGCTGGGCGACAAGGTCGGCGAGCTTTTCGCTGGCGGTGCGGGGTGGCGTCGCCGGGGTGGTCGCATCGTCGTGGGTTGTCATGGGGCAGTCCTAGCACGGGGTGATGCGGGTGGGGCCTGCGGAACGCGCGGGCCGCGCTTGAGTTCTCCCATCCACGGCTCCGCTTGTGAGCGCTTTGCGAGGATCGAGTGGCGCTGCTCTCCCTGAACAGCCCGGAGGTCGCCGGGGTCGAGGACGCGTCGTCCCCCTCGCGCATCTCGGCGCGGGGTTGGCTGTGGATCGCGGTCGAGACCGTGCGGGCTACGCTGAAGCACCGCGCCCCCGCCACCGCCGCGGCCATCAGCTTCTACGGCCTCCTCGCCTTCATCCCGGCCGTGGCGGCGTTCGGCGCGACCTACGGCCTGTTCGCCGGCCCCGACGCCCTTGGCCGCCAGCTCAACACTCTGGGGGGCCTCGTGCCGCTCAGCGTGATCGAGCTTGTTCGCAAGGTGGCGACGCGGTTCTCCCACGCCCCGGCGGAGAAGCTCGTGTTCACCGCCCTGTTCTTCGCGGCGGTTTCGGTGACGAGCGCCAGTTCGGCGGTGCGGGTGCTGATGAGCGGGCTCAACACCGTCAACCGCACGACGGAGGGGCGTCACTTCGTGAAGCGGCGGCTGCTGTCGTTCCTGTTCGCAGGCGGCATCGCGATCGCGCTCGCGGCCGACGTGGCGCTGATCGTGCGCTCATCCGACTTCCTGAATCGGGAGGGGGACGTGTTCTGGCCGACGGTGCGTCTGCTCCTGCGCTGGGCGTCGCTGTTCGGGCTGTCGGTGGGGGCGCTGGCGGTCTTGTATCGCTACGGGCCGGATCGCACTCGCGCGCGCTGGCGCTGGGTCACCCCCGGCAGCGTGCTGGCGGCCGTGGTGGGGCTGGCGACCTCGGCGGGCATGTCGGCCTATCTCGGCCACGTCTCCAACTATGAGCGCAACTACGGCGGGCTGGGCTCGGTCATGGGGCTGGCCGTGTGGATGTGGGCGTCGGTGATCGTGCTCCTGGGCGGGGCGGAGCTGAACCACGCCATGGAGTGTCGCACCTCGGCCATCACCGACGTGACGGGTCGCGAGACCGAAGGCGTCTCTGCGGCCGAGCCGCTTGTAGATTGCAGCCCGCCCCAGGCGCCGGAGACGCTCTAGGCCGAAGCGCTCAGTGCGCGGCGGGCTCCGCGTCCATCCCGGCGATGTAGGCGGTGATCAGGGCAATGCCCTCGTCGTGCACGAGGCTGCGGCCCAGCTGGGGCATCATCACCCCCGGCTCGCGGGAAGCCATGCGGTGCAGCAGGATCGACTGCTCTGGGTGGCCGGGCGCGATGTCGAAGTCGAAGCCACCCGCCCCTCGCCCCGCGGCAACGGGGCGCTTGCCCACGCCCCGGTTCACCACGCTCTGCTGCTCGAGATCGAGGTAGAGGCCGCTGTTGTTGGCGATGCCTCGGGCGTTGTGACAGTGGGCGCAGTTGGCATCCAGATAGGCCAGCGCCCGGGCGTTCAGGGGCGTCTTCTCGTCCTGCCAGTGCGGGGTGGCGGGGATGGTTTCGAGGGCCGGGGCCCCTGTGAGCAAGCCCGCTTTGGTCCAGTGCGCCAGCTGGTTTTCGGTGGCCCCGCCGGGATAGGCGAAATCGCCGTTCAGGTTGCGGGCCTTGGGGCCGATGGGCGTCAGCGTCTCGGATAGCGCGTGGCATTCCTTGCACTGGTTCGCGTTGGGGGCCGAATAGCTGAACGACACGGGCTTGCCCGCCGCATTGGTGAAGGCCACGTCGAACCGGGAGCCGGCGCGCTTCAGCACGGCGCTCGTCTGTTCCTTGTTCCACACGTAGTCGAGGGGCACCCAGCCGGAGGGGCGGCGGATCAGGAGGCGCGTCTCCACGTAGCGCACGTCCTTGTCCGGCTGCCGGAAGTCGGCCGGGTAGGCGAAGGTCTTGACGATGGTGGTGCCCACCGGAAACTCCAGCACGCCCGTGGGGCGATACTGCGCCTGGCCGCCGGGAGGCAGGTAAACGAACCGCAGCTTCTCGGCGTAGTCGCTGAACAGGGGCGAGTTCAGAGCATAGGGCGTCAGGCTGGCGGAGGGCTGGCGCGCGGCCGCATCCTGAAACAGGCCGTAGGCGTCCAGCGTCGGCGCGGGCGTCGCGTCCATCAGCCGGGCGAGATTCACCGGCGACTCAGCCGGGGTGGCCCCGGTGAGCAAAATGGCGAGGAGGCCTAGGCCTGCGAGGAGGATACGCTTCACTGTCGTCCGGCTTGCGAAGGTTAGTTCGACAGCCGCGCCTGCGCCGCCGGCAGCACCACCTTGGTGCGTTCGGGCACGGGCTTGCCGTCCACCGCGGCCATCACGGCGGGCTTGGCGGTGGAGAGGTCGTTCACGTCGGCGAGGTTCAGCTTCAGGATGGGGCCCTGCTTGAACACCACGTTGACGGTGCGATCCTCGCCCTTGCCGAGGCGGGTGAAGTGCGTCGCGCCGTCCCACAGGATGGGCGGGATGCCGTTGGGGGCCATCTTGCCGAACTCGGGCGCGCCGGGGATGGCGGGTGCCCAGCCGTTCCGACCGAAGGTGTTGTCGCGAACCACGATGTCCCGCGCCAGGGGCTCGTAGGCGGCGTCCTTGATCTCGCGCTTGTAGCCGGTGACGATCACGCCAGCGCTCTGGTTGCCGGAGATGGTGTTGCCGAACACGTGCACGTCGCGGTTGGCCATCAGCATCACGCCGGTGCCGGTGGGCACGCTGGCCACGATGTTGCCCTTGGGCGCGAAGTTCGGCGTGTCGTTGTCCACGATCTTGTTGTTGTAGATGCGGTGGCTGTGGCCGCCCTGCACGGGCAGGTTCGGCAGGTCGAACACGAGGATTCCGCCCGTGTTGTGGGTCGCCACGTTGTCGTAGACGTCGGCGTCGGTGGAGTTCTCGATCTCGATCCCGGCCACGTTGAACTCGGCCTTTGAGTTTCGCACGATGATGTTCTTGGACTGGCCGACGTAGATGCCCGCGTCCGACGCGCCGCGCACGGTCACCCGGTCGATGAGCACGTTGGACGAGCTCACGGGATAGACGCCGTAGGCCCCGTTGGTCTCCTTCGACGGCCCCGTCCACGCGACGGTCAGGTCGATGAAGCTGATCTGGTCGGAGGCCTTGGCCTTGATGCCGTTGCCCTTGGCGTCGAGCACAGTGAAGTCTCGCAGGGTCACCTTCGACGAAGTGACCATCAGCCCTTCGCCGGCGCCCATCTGTCCCTTGAAGTCGAGGATGGTCTTGTCCTGCCCGGCTCCCTTCACGGTCACGTCGTTGACGTCGAGCGACAGGCCGTCGGTCAGCTCGAAGCGCCCGGCGCCCAGCGAGACCACATCGCCCGGCTTGGCATCGATCAGCGCCGTCTGCAGCCGCTCCTGCGCATCCTTGCCCGCAGCCACCTTGATCGTGGCCGCCTGAGCCGTCGCCGCAAGGCAGGCCGAGGCGGCGAGGGTCAGCGTGAGGGCTGTGAGGGTTTTCATGCGGTCAGCTTTCGGCTTGCGGCTCTTCGGGTCAAGCGTTGCGGCGATCACGGTCGGTAGTCCTTCTCCACGTTGCCCTTCAGCTGCGCTTCGGTGAACAGCACGGGCTTGGTCTTGTGGGCGGCGAACAGGGGGGACTGGTCGGCGTAGTGGGGTGAGGTGGCGTCCTGCGTGGCCGAGCCGAACTGGTGGATGCTGGTGGAGGTCAGCTTCCCGGCTTTGTCCCAGTCGATGAACATGAAGTAGCTGTCGCCGTTGACGCCCTTGAGGCGGCCGTCGGGCTCCGGCGAACCGTAGAGGGCGCGGAAGGTGTCCGGCCCGCCGTCCACCGGAATGTCGAGCGTGCCGCGGCGGATGCGGTTCACCTCGCCCCAGGTGGGATCGACTCGGCCGAAGCCCTTCTTCAGCACACGGATGGACTCCTGCACCATCTGGATCGGCTTCCAGTCGCCATGGAAGCGGCGTTCCAGCCACATGTAGGCGACCAGCGCCATGCCGCGGCTGTCCAGCGTCGCCTTGCCGTCCCACGCGCGCAGGGCCGCCTGCGCGGCGGCGAGGTCGGCGTCGGCGGTGGAGTCCACGGCCAGCACCTCCTTGATCCAGGCGTATTCGTCCGAGAACGGGCTGTAGGCCACGTCGTATTTATAGGTGGAGAAGTCGGCGGCCGAGATCGACTTGTCGGGGCCATACATCTCAAGCGCCCGGAAACCCCGGTTGGTCATGTCTGTGATCGGCTGAATCTGCTGCGAGGCGGGGAAGTCACCCGGCTTCAGGTCGCTTGAGGGGTCGGTGGCCCGGAACGGCGTGTTGTTGGAGTTGAAGACCCAGCCCGACTTCGGATTCCAGATCTGCGGCGAGGCGGAGAAGGGTCGCAGCTTGGTCCAGATCAGGTCCGAGCGGTCGCCGCGCACCACGCCCGACCAGTCGGCCGCGCCTTCCTTGCGGAGCGGGTACATGCCGTTCGAGAGGTAACCGATGTTCCCGCGATCGTCGGCGTAGACGTAGTTGATGGAGGGCACCTCCTCCATCGCCAGCGCGCCCTTCCACTGGGCGAAGGTCGAGGCCTTGTTCATGGCCCAGTACTCGGTCAGCTGACCCACGCCGTTCACCGGGTAACGGAGCGCGAACACGCCCTGCGGCCCCTTCACCACCGGGCCGTGGACCGAGCGGAAGATGTCGCGGCTCTGGCTCTTCAGCGAGCCGTCGGCCTGCTTAATGGCGATGGAGATGGTCTTCACCTCCAGGTCCTTCCACGCCCCGTCCAGCTTATACTGGTTCGGGTTCGCCGGGTTCATGACCAGCTGGAACACGTCGTGCAGCTTGGGATGGTTCACCGTGGCACCCCAGCCCAGGTGCGCGTTGTGACCGCCGAGCAGGAACGGGTTGGCTGGGAAGAAGCCGCCGGCCACGTGCCAGCCCTCGCCGCTCTGCAGCACGGCCTCGTACCAGGTGAGGGGGCCCGTCCACGGCTGGTGGGAGTTGAAGAGCAGGCGCGTGTGGCCGTCCGACGAGCGCTTCGGGGCCACGGCCACGGCGTTGGAGCCGATCTCCACCTTGGGGATCACGAGCTTGCCGGTGGCGGCCTGTCCGAACACGCCGTCGAGCCCGTAGAAGCTCGGGCCGCGGAAGATGACGAAGGCGGTGATGTCGCGCCCGGTCACGGTGCCCAAGCCCGCGTCCGCCTTGCCGGGGTGGGTCGCCACATAGCGGTTCACGCCCGCCGCATAGGCCTCGATCACCCCGCGCAGGTGGGGCGAGAGGGTCATGTAGTGGGCGTCCACCTCCTCCTGCACGCGCATCAGGGCGAACAGGATGTCGCCGGGGGCGGCTTCGGCCCCCTTCAGCGCGGCTGAGCGCCCGCGGGAGGCCATGACGCTGTCCTGCACCGTGACGAAGTCGTCTTCCGACTGGGCGTAGCCGAGGCCGTAGGCGGCGTCGGCGTCGGTCTTGCCCAGGATGTGCGGCACGCCGAATCGGTCGCGCCGGATGCGCACGTCGTAGGCCTTCGCGGCCGCGACTTGCGAAGCGGGGGCCTTTCGCAAAGGCCCCTCGGCGGCCGCGGCCGTGCTCAGGAGGGCCGCCGCGGCGACGGCGAGGAGCAGGCGAGCACGGACCGCTGCGGGCATACGAAACCTCCCAATGTCGTTTTTTGTGACCGTCGTCGCCTCCGCCTGCAAAAGCAATGGCCGTCAGGGGTCGAACTTCCCCGCCAGCCCCGCTAACAGGGCGAAACGACAGCCGCGCCGGACAACGAGCGAGGCGTCACCTTAGGAAGCGTCCATGCACTATCCGCAGCTCACCGCCGTGTGGGCCCAAATGACCGGCCCCGGCGCTCCCTTCGAGATCGAGGAGGTGGAGGTGCGCGGCCAGCACCTCCTGGCCTACAAGAACGCCCCCGCCACGGTGCGCGATTTCTGGCTGGGCACCGCCGTCTTCGCCGAGCGCGACTACCTGATCTACGAGAACGAGCGGCTCACCTACGGCCAGTGCCACGTCATCACGGCCAACGTGGCGGCCTGGCTGCATGCGCAAGGGGTGCGGCGGGGGGATCGCGTGGCTGTCGCCATGCGCAACTATCCCGAATGGATGCTGGCCTACTGGGCCTGCGCGCTGGGTGGCTATGCCTGCGTGGGGATCAACGCCTGGTCCACCCCGGAGGAACTGGCCTATGCCCTGGCCGACTCCCAGCCAAATATGATCGTGGCCGATCGCGAGCGGCTGGATCGCCTCGCGGCCTCAGGCGTCGATCCCTCCATGAAGATCGTGGCGGTGCGGGCGGAGGGGCCGGCCGGATCGACCCCCTGGGCGGAAGTGGCGGCGTTCCAGGGCGAGGCGCCCCCCGGCGACGTCGATCCCGACGACGACATGTGCATCTTCTACACCTCGGGCACGACCGGTAAGCCCAAGGGGGCGCAGCTCACCCATCGGGGCTGCACCAACAACGTCTTCAACATGGCCTTCGCCTCGGAGACGTTCCGGCAGGCGACGCACATGGGGCGCACGCAGGCATCGGAGCCCGCGCCGCCCTCGCCGGTGGCTGCGGCTCTGATCACCACGCCCCTGTTCCACGTCACGGCCAACAACTGCCTGACCTACACCGCCACCCTCGTCGGCGGCCGGGTGGTGCTGATGTACCGGTGGGACGCGGGCGAGGCCCTGAAGATCATCGAGGCCGAAGGCATCACCTCCATGAGCGGCGTGCCGACGATGGCGCGGGAGCTGATCCACCATCCCGACTTCGCCAAGCACGACCTTTCCACCCTCACCACGCTGTCAGGCGGGGGAGCCGCGGTTCCGCCCGACCTCGTGGCCAAGATCAGCGCCGCCTCGCCCGTGGTCCAGCCGGGCACCGGCTACGGCATGACCGAGGCCTGCGGGGTGATCACCTCGGTCTACAGCGACTTCTTCTCACACAAGCCGGAGAGCTGCGGGCCGCTCCTGCCCACCTTCATCGGCAAGTGCGTCGACGACGACGGCCGTGAGGTCGGGCCGGGCGAGGTGGGCGAGCTGTGGATCAAGGGCGGCACGATAATCAAGGGCTACATCAACCAGCCGAAGGCCACCGCCGAGACCATCACCGACGGCTGGCTGCACACGGGCGACGTGGCCCGCATCGACGCTGACGGCTTCGTCTTCCTGGTGGATCGCAAGAAGGACATGATCCTGCGCGGCGGCGAGAACGTCTACTGCGCCGAGGTGGAGGCCGCCCTGTTCCGCCACCCGGACGTGGCCGAGGCCTGCGTCTTCGGCATTCCCGACGAGCGGCTGGGCGAGGAGGTGGGCGCCGCGGTGGTGCTCCACCCCGGCCGCTCCGCCACGTCCGAAGCGATCCGTGCGCACACCCTGGAACTGATCGCGAAGCACAAGACGCCCTCGCGCCTCTGGGTGCTGGACGAAGCCCTGCCGAGAAACGCCAGCGGCAAGTTCCTCAAGCGCGAACTGCGGATGCGGCTGGCCGGCACCTGAACCGAAAAGGGGCGCGCGGGCCCAAGCCCGCGCGCCCCTCGGATCGTGAAGTCAGCCCAGGCTTAGTGCGAGGCGTCCTTGGCCTTGTCGCCGGCCTTTTCAGCCTTCTCGCCAGCGATCTTGCTTTCCTTCTTGGCCATGTCGCCCGCCATCTCGGCGGTCTTGCCGGCTTCCTTCTTGGTGGCGGCGTCGGCGGTGGGGTCCGACACGACGTTGGTGGCGGCGGCGACGGTGTTGGCGGAGTCGGCGGCCGAGGTCGCGGCGGCGGCGGCGCCGGCGGCTTCCGACTGGGCTTCGGCGGCCTTCTCGGTCTTGCCCTTGCAGGCGACGACGCCGAGCGAGAGGGCGGCGATGGCGAAGAGGGTGGTTGCACGCATGTCTGACATTCCTTGGGTACGCCCCGTTGACCGGGGTTGTGAACGGCCCTGCTCTTGAGGCTCGAAGGCGGAATGCGCGGGCTGCGGTTAAGCTCCCGTCAGGATTGCAGAGACGTTCGGCGCTGGCCCCCTTGCGTCGGCGCGGCACCCCGCGGCAGTGTGCGGCCATGAAAAATGCAGCCCTAGCGCTCGGCGCACTCCTCGCCCTCTCCGGAACCGTGGCTGCCGCCCAGGCCCCCGCCGGACCGACCATCGTGCGCGGCACGGTGACCGCCATGACCGACACGATGCTGACCGTGGCCACGCCCAAGGGGGCCACCCCGGTCATGCTGTCCCCAAAGTGGACCGTAGCGGTGATGAAGACTGTGAGCGTGGACGCCATCAAGCCGGGCAGCTTCATCGGCACCTCGGAGATGCCCTCCAAGGACGGTTCGACCGGCACATCGCTCGAGGTTCACGTGTTCCCGCCGGGAGTGAAGATGGGCGAAGGCCACTATGGTTGGGACCTGCAGCCTGGCTCGATGATGACCAACGGCACCACCACCACCGTCGTGGGCGGCAAGGCCGGCAGCCGTGAGCTCGACGTGGCCTACGGCACCAGCACCCGCCACATCACCGTGCCGCCGAACGTGCCGGTGGTGCAGATCACCGGTGGCACCCGCGACCTCGTGAAGGTGGGCACGCCCGTGTTCATGGTCGTCGGCAAGGGTCCGGACGGCATGTTCATGGCGGGCTCCGTCTCCGTCGGAGAGAACGGCACCAAGCCGCCGATGTGAGGCTTTAGCCGAACACCGAGTCGATCTCGGCCGCCGTCAGGATGCGGTGGCGGCCGGGCTCCAGATCCGCGGGCAGGTCGAGCGCGCCGATGCGGTCGCGGTGCAGGGCGTCCACGTGGTTGCCCACCGCGGCGAACATGCGCCGCACCTGATGGTAACGCCCCTCGGTGACAGTGAGGCGCGCAGTGGTGTCGGTCAGGGGCTCCAGCACGGCGGGGGCGAGCGGCTTGTCCTCCCCCTCCAGCATCAGTTCGCCCGAGGCGAAGCGGGCGGCCTCGTCTCCGTTCAGCGGACGATTGAGCGTGGCGACGTAGCGCTTGGCCACATGCCGGCGGGGCGAAATGATCCGGTGCAGCAGATCGCCATCATCGGTCAGCAGCAGGAGCCCGGTGGTCTCCTTGTCCAGCCGCCCCACGGTCGAGATCTTCGGCTCGCGCAGGCGCCAGCGGGCGGGAAGAAGCTCATGCACCAACGCCCCGTCCTCCTTGTGCGAGCAGGTGACGCCCAAGGGCTTGTGCAGCATCAGCGCGAAACCGGGGGGCGGGTCGAGCCTCGCGCCGCGCACCTTCATGCGGTCCGACAAGTCGGGGGTGACGGGCAGGCGCATGTCTGCGTCGTCCAGGGCTGAGCCATCGAGCGTGACCAGTCTGGCCTTCACCAGCGCCTGCACCTCGCGGCGGGAGCCGTAGCCGAGGTTGGCGAGGAGCCGGTCGAGACGCAGGGCGGCCTTCACTTGCGGGCCTCCAGCACCTTGAAGCCCTGCGTGTCGGCTCGAACCTGCACGTCTGTGAAGAGCTCGCGCAGCAGGGTTTCGTAGGGCAGGTGCCGGTTGGCCACGAGCCACAGGGCGCCGCTTCGGCGCAGGGCCGTGTGGGCGGCGCGGATGAAGTCCTGGCCCAGCGCCTTGGACTCGGCCCCGTCCGCATGGAACGGCGGGTTCATCGCCACGAAGTCCAGGCCTGAGGGTACGGCCTCCGCCTTGCGCACGTCGGCCCAGTGGAAGGCGGCGCGGGGGTCGTCCACGTTGTGCCGGGCGCAGTCCACCGCGCGCCGGTCGATGTCGATCAGGTGCAGGGCCTTCACCTTGGGGCTCGCCAGCACCGCCTGCGCCACGATGCCGAGGCCGCAGCCGAGGTCCGCACCTTCGCCGCTGAGCGTCTTCGGCAGGGTGTCGATCAGGAGGCGGGAGCCGGGGTCGATACGGTCCCAGCTGAACACGCCGGGCTGCGTCCACAGGCGCAGGCGAGGATCGAGGCGTGGGGCTCCTTCGGCGATCGCTGTGTCCAGGCCCGTGGGGGCTGCGGGGCGGCGGATGTGGCAGATGCGGTGGTGGCGGCGGCCCGCCTCGTCCACGGCGCAGCCGAACGCCGCAAGCTCCGCACCCAGCCGCGAGCCGCCCCTGTCCTTCTGCGCCAACACGACAAGCTCACCGTCGGCCCGCAGGATGCGCAGGGCGTGGGCTAGGGCGAAGCGCCGCTCGGCCGTGCCCGGCGGGGCGAGCACGGTGACGCTCATGGCCGAGCCGTCCGCCGCGCCCTCGATGGCCTCCGCGCCGGGAGACAGGGGCGACAGCTGCACGGCACCCACAGGCACCGGGGCCAATTCGGCGGGGGGCGATCCGTAGACGTAGATCGGGTCGGCGAGGGTCAAGGCGGGGGCAGCTCCGGGGGCGGATTGCCTGACTAGGGTGCGCGAGCCCATTCGCAAACCCTGCTGCATCACGCCGCAGCGACAGACGAGCTTGGCCGTGGGACGTTGAGAGTTCTGGCGCGGATGGCGCTGGAACCCGTCCGCCAAGCGCAAAGCGCCTCGGCGACGTCGGACCTTCACCGATGACCAGCGCTCTCATCTGCATCGTCGCCAGCCTTGGCGCGGCAATCTATCTGCGACCCTCGGCCTCCGCTACGAAGCGCGACTAGCGACCTGACCCTCCCGGCGGGCCGCCGGGAACGCCTGCATGATCGCGCTGTACCACTGCGCCGACGCCCGCTCCTTCCGGCCCCTGTGGGCGCTGGAGGAGATGGGCCTGCCCTACACCCTGCACGTGCTGCCGTTTCCGCCGCGCGCGCTGGCCCGGCCGTTTCTGGCTGAGAACCCGCTCGGCACCATCCCGCTTCTGGTGGACGGCGAGACGCGGATGTCCGAGTCCGCCGCCATCCTGCAGTATCTGGCCGTGCGCCACGGCCCGACGCCCCTGGCCGTCGCGCCTGACGATCCCGCCTATGGCGCCTGGCTGAACTGGCTGCACTTCGGCGAGGCGACCCTGACCTTCCCGCAGACGCTGGTGCTGCGCTATCGCCGCCTCGAGCCGCCGGAGCGTCGCCAGCCGCAGGTGGCCGACGACTATGCCCAGTGGTTCCTGTCTCGCCTGCGCCACGTGGATCGCGCGATGCAGCTGGGCGAGACCCTGTGCGCGGGGCGGTTCACCATGGCCGACATCTCGGTGGGCTATGCGCTCCTGCTGGCGAACACGCTGGGGCTGTCCGAGTCGTTCACCCCGGCCGTGGCCGCCTACTGGGCGCGCCTGAATACGCGCCCCGCTTTCCTGAGCGCGAAGGCGAAACAGGGCGCGGAGCTCGATCTGGACGCTCTCTGACGCTTGGGGCTTGCAGTCGGCCGCCGGGGAGGGCGACATCGCCGCTCTGGCATGTGAGGGGCGCGGATGATCGGCTTGCGGATTCTGGCGGCGGGTGCCGCGTGCATGGCTTTCGCGGCCCCAGCCTTCGCGGCCCCCCGCAGCTACGAGGTGGCGGAGAAGACCATTCCGCAGCTGCAGGCCGACCTGACCGCCGGTCGCGTCACCTCGGCTCAGCTCGTGCGGCTCTACAGCGCCCGCATCGCCCGGCTCGACCCGCAGCTGCACGCCGTGATCGCGCTGAACCCCTCCGCCCTGGCACAGGCCCGCGCATCAGACGCCGCCCGTCGCAAGGGCGGGGCGAAGGGCCCGCTCATGGGCGTGCCGATCCTTTTGAAGGACAACATCGAGACCGCCGACCCGGTGGCCACCACCGCCGGCTCGCTGGCCCTGAAGGACAACATCACCGGCCGGGACGCTCCGCTGGCGGCGCGGCTGCGGGCGGCGGGGGCGATCATCCTGGGCAAGACGAACCTGTCGGAATGGGCCAACTACCGCTCGTCACGCTCCATCAGCGGGTGGAGCGGCATGCGCGGTCAGGTGCGCAACCCCTACGCCCTGGATCGCAGCCCCTGCGGGTCGAGCGCGGGCTCCGGCGCCGCGGCGGCGGCCAGCCTCGCAGCGGCGACCGTGGGCACCGAGACCGATGGATCGGTCACCTGCCCCTCGGCCGTGAACGGGCTCGTGGGGCTGAAGCCCACGGTGGGGCTGATCTCGCGCACCCACGTGGTGCCCATCAGCCATACGCAGGACACGCCCGGCCCCATGGTCCGCAGCGTGCGCGACGCCGCGATCCTGCTTGCCGCGATGGCAGGCTCCGATCCCGCCGACCCCGCCACCGCGAAGGCCGACGCCATGCGGGCCGACTATGTCGCGGCGTTGAAGCCGGACGCGCTGAAAGGCGCGCGCATCGGCGTGATGCGCTTCGCCGCGGGCTTCCACCCGGAGACCGAGACGGTGTTCGAAGCCGCGCTGGCGGCGCTGAAGGCCCAGGGCGCGGTTCTGGTCGACATCAAGGCATTCCCCAACACCGTCGCCATCCGAGGCTATGAGCGCACCATCCTGCAGACCGAGCTGAAGTCGGACCTTGGGGCCTACCTCGCCTCCACCGATCCGAAGGCCGTGCCCTCGCGCACCCTGGCCGACCTGATCGCCTTCAACACAGCCCACGCCTCGGCCGAGATGCCCCTGTTCGCGCAGGAGCTGTTCGAAAGCTCGCAGGACACAAAGGGCGTCACCGATCCCGAATACGTGAAGGCCGTCGCCGATGCGCACCGCTTCGCCGGGCCGGAGGGAATCGACGCCATGCTGAAGTCAGCTGACGTGGTGGCGCTGATCGCGCCCACCCTCGGCCCGGCGGGTATGATCGACCCGATCCTGCGCGACCGGTCCATCGGCGGCGGCGCGGGCGGCCCGGCGGCGATCTCTGGCTATCCGCATCTCACCGTGCCGATGGGGAACGTGTCGGGCCTGCCGGTGGGGTTGTCGTTCATCGGCCCGGCGTGGAGCGAGGCGAAGCTCCTCGCGCTGGGCTACGCGTTCGAACAAGCCACCCACGCCCGCAAGCCGCCGCTGTATCTGAAGACGATAGCCCCGCCCGGAAGCTGACGATCAGCGTTTGCGGCGGGCCTTCAGCGCCTTGGCCACGGTGGGGGCGAGGGCTTCGGCGAGGAGGCGGGCGCCCACCGCGTTGGGGTGCAGGCCGTCGCGCTGCTTCATCGCCGGGTCGGAAAGAACCTTGCCGAGGAGGTCGGGGGTGAGCCTCGCGCCCGTGGCCTTGGCGACGCTGGGGAACAGAGCCTCGAAATCGCGGCCGTAGGAACCGGTATTACGCGCCCCGGGCAGCTTGGCCGACGCCAGCACCACCACCGCTCCGCGCTTCTGCAGCTTGCCGATGATGGCGCGCAGGTTCGCCTCGGTCTCGGCGGGCGGAACCGACTGCAGGAAGTCATTGCCGCCGAGCTCCACCACACACACCGCCGTGTCGGGCTGCACGCTGAACTCGGTGCGCGCCAGGGCGCCCGCCGTGGTGTCGCCGGAGACGCCGGCACCCCGCACTTCCGCCTCCAAGCCGAGCTTTTTCAGTGCCGCCTCCAGCTGGGCGGGCAGGGCCTCGGCGGATGACAGGCCGAGCCCCGCGGTGATGGAGTCGCCGAGGATCGTGACCACCGGGCGGGCACTCGGTGCCTTGCCAGCGGCCACGGCGGGGCTCGCCAGGAGGGCGGCGGCCCAAATGAGCATGTTGCGGCGGTGGGGGAGGGGGCGCAGGTCGGTCACGCTCCCCATGTAGGCGCTCAAGCCGTCCCGGCCACCTCCCCGCAAGGCTTCATGACCGACACGCCCGCGCCCGCAGCCACCGCTCCGCCGCTGACGATGCAGGGCGTGGGGCTGACCCTGCCGTCCCGCGCGGGCGACGTGGAGATCCTCAAGGGCCTCGACCTGATCGTGGGCGCGGGCGAGCGCGTGGCGGTCACGGGGCCCTCCGGCTCCGGCAAGTCTTCGCTGATCTCGGTGGCGGCGGGGCTGGAGCGGCCCAATGCGGGCAGCGTGCGCCTGTTCGGCACCGACCTCGGCGGGCTGGACGAAGACGGCCGGGCACGCTTGCGCCGCGGGCGGGTGTCGCTGGTCTTTCAGTCGTTCCACCTCCTCCCCAACATGACGGCCGAGGAGAACGTGGCGGCGCCGCTTGAGATCGACCGCCGATCCGGCGCGATGGAGACGGCGCGGGGCTGGCTCGACCGCGTGGGCTTGAGCAAGCGCCTGCGGCACTACCCGCATCAGCTTTCGGGCGGCGAGCAGCAGCGGGTGGCCCTGGCCCGGGCGCTGGCGATCCGCCCAGACCTCCTTTTCGCCGACGAGCCCACTGGCAACCTCGACGGGCCGAACGCCGCGGCGGTGGCAGACCTGATGTTCGAGCTCCTGGCCGAGACCAAGGCCGCGCTGGTGCTGGTGACGCACGAGGCGTCACTGGCCGCGCGGGCCGACACGGTGCTCGTGATGGCGGACGGTCGGCTGCACGCCGCATGAGCCCCGCCCTCCTCTTCGCGCGCCGAGAACTTCGATCGGGCGTCGCGGGCTTCCGCATTTTCCTGGCCTGCCTTGCGCTGGGCGTGGCGGCCCTGGCGGCTGCAGGCTCCACGGCGGAGGCGTTCCGACAGGGACTGGCCTCGCAGGCGAGCCGCATCCTGGGGGGCGATGTCGCCGCCTCGGTGCAGGGGCGACACTTCACACCGGCTGAACTGAGGGCCTTCGGTGCCCTCGGCCGCAGCACCCGGACGGTGGCCGTGCGCGCGATGGCGCAGGGGCCGACCGGCGACCGCCGCCTGGCCGAGGTGCGGGGGGTTGATCCCGCCTACCCCCTTGTGGGCGCGGTCGGGCTCAAGGGCACTGCGAGCCTCGGCGCCGCGCTGACGGTGGGGCCGGACGGCGTCGGGGCGGCCGTGGAACCCGCGCTCCTCGACCGCCTGAACATCAAGGTCGGCGACCGCTTCCTCGTCGGCGATACGTTGCTGGTGGTGCGCGCGGCCCTGCTGGACGAGCCGGACCGGCTGGGGCGAGGTTTCGCCCTTGGCCCCCGGGTGATCGTGGCGCGGGCGGCGCTGGAGAACTCAGGCCTCGTGGCCGCCGACAGCCTGTTCGGCGAGACGGTGCGGGTGGCCTTCCCGAACGCCCGCGACCCCGGCCCGGTGATCGCCGACCTGCAGCACCGTTTCCCCGGTGGCGGGGCGCAGATCCGCGGCCGCAACGATGCCGCGGCGGGGCTGAAGCGGCTGATCGACCAGCTGGAATACTTCCTCGGCTTCATCGGCCTGTCGTCGCTTCTGGCCGGCGGCCTGGGCGTCTCGACGGCGGTGTCGAGCTATCTGGAGAGCCGCAAGCCCGGCATCGCCGTGCTCAAGGCGCTGGGGGCGGACACGGCTCTGATCCGCAACCTCTACCTGCTCCAGATCGGCGCGCTGGCGCTCCTGGGCATTGCCATCGGGCTGGCGGTGGGGGCGGTCGCTCCCCTGATCCTGGGGCAGCTGGTGAAGGACACCCTGCCGATCCCCGCCCTGTTCGCCGTGTACCCTGCGCCCCTGATCCGTTCGGCTGTGTTCGGGGCGCTGGCGGCGGCGGCGTTCAGCTTCCTGCCGCTGGCGAGGGCGCGCACCACCCCGCCCGCGGCCCTGTTCCGACGAGACCTGTCGGGGCGGCTGACCTTCGGGCCGGAGACGGTGGCGGCCACGCTCTCCGCCATCGGCCTCGTGGTGCTGGCGATCCAGACGGCACCCACCAAGCTCACCGCCGCGGTGATGGTGGGCGGGGTGGCGATCAGCTTCGCGATCCTGTGGGCCATAGGCTGGGCCGGCGCGCGCCTCGCCGGGCGGCTGCGGCGGGTGGCGACGGGATCGATCCGGCTGGGACTCGCCAACCTCGCGGGGCCGAGCTCGGCGGCGCGCACCGCCTCGCCCGCCATCGGCCTCGGCGTGGCGCTTCTCACCACCGTGGTGCTCGTGCAGGCGAGCCTGATCGGCGAGGTGCGCACCGTGGCGCCCAACACCGCCCCCTCCCTCGTGTTCACACAGATCCCCGGCGAGCGGGCCGACGAGTTCGATCGCCTCGCGGCTGCGAGCCTCGGCAAGCTGACCCCGGATCGCTGGCGCCGCGCCCCCTTCGCCACCGGCCGGATCACCGCCGTGAAGGGCACCCCGCTGGACATCAAGCGCATCCGCTCCGACCAGCGCTGGGCCTTCGATCAGGACATCACCCTGGCCGCCATCGGCCCCGCCCCGTCCGACGCCAACGTGGTCTCCGGCCGCTGGTGGCCCGCGGACTATGCCGGGCCCCCGCTCATCATGCTGGACGAGCGCATCGCCAAGGCGGCCGACCTGAAGGCGGGGGACGCGGTGACCGTCTCGCTCCTCGGTCGCGATCTGGATACCCGCATCTCGGGCGTGCGCCACACCGAGTTCGGCGGCTTCGGCACGGGCTTTCCCCTGGTGATCGACCCGGCCGCGGTGGCAGGGGCGGGCCTGCGCCACGTGGCCATCGCCAAGACCACCGCCGCACAGGAGGCGGCTGTGCTGCGCGCCGTCGGTCACGACTTCCCGAGTGTGAATATCATCAGCGTGCGCGAGCAGCTGGAGGCCGCGGCCACCCTCTTCGACCAGATCGCGCTCGCCGTGCGCGGAGCGGCGGCGGTGGCGGGGGGAGCCGGGGCGCTGGTGCTGGTGGGGGCCATCGCCGCCACGGCGCGGGCGCGGGCGAAGGAGGCGGCGGTGCTCAAGGTGCTGGGTGCCGCGCGGGTGGAGGTGCTCACCGCCTACACGGTGGAGTATCTCGCCGTAGGTCTGATCGCGGGGGGCGCAGGCGTTATCCTGGGCGCCGCCTCGGCCTGGCCCATCGTGGTCCTGGCGTTCAAGTTTCCGTGGAGCATGGACTGGCCGGTGCTGGGCGCGGTGCTCGGTGGCGTCGCCGCGTTTAGTGGAGCGGGTGGAGCGCTCGCCGCCGTCGCCGCCCTGTCGCAACGCCCCGCGCCGGTGCTGCGGGCGCAGTAGAACACCTCTCCCGCAAGCGGGAGAGGTGGAAGGCTTAGTCGCTCACCACCTTCGTCACCTTCGCCGCGTTGGCCGCGATGGCGGCCTTCGAGAACGGCAGGGTCACCCAGCCCTTCTGGGCGTGCAGGCGGGTCTGGTCGGCGAAGTGTGGGGAGTCCGGGTCGGTGGACTGGCTGTAGGTCAGGATCGCATCGACCACCGGGCCCTTCGCATCGAAGGTCACCACCTGGATGTAGCTGGAGCCGTGGTACGGCACCAAGCCGATGCCGGGGACGAGCTTGGCCTGCTGGGCGTTCAGCACCCCGTCCGACCCCTCGCCGCCGTGGACGGGGATGCGAAGGCCGCCGCGGGTGGCGACCTGCACCTCGCCCCACGGGGCGTCGATGGCGACATTGGCGGCGTTCAGGCGCGAGACGGCGTTGGCCAGGGCCTGCCGGAGCTTGGCGGTGGTCGCGGCGTCGGACTTGAGGCCGCGGGGCGTGTTGATCGGGTCGGCTGCGTCGAAGGGCGTGGCCCACACCCCGGGGATCTTCTCGGCGTCCTTCCAGAACTCGATGAACAGCTGCGGGCCGACGCTGGTCTCGTCCATCCTGCGGTCCCAGCGGGTGAGGATCTCGCAGGCGCGGCGGATGTCCACCGGCTTGTCGGCAACGACGGGGGCGGGGCCGTCGGCGCAAGCCGTGCCCAGGTCCGGCATCACGAGCTCGGCCGCGAGGTTGGAGTTGCGGTAGAGCATGGCCTTCACGGCGGCCGGATCGACCTTGTTTCCGGGCAGGCCATCCTTGCCGCTCAGGCGGGCGGCGATGGCGAGAAGACCGTTGCGGGTGCGCAGGTTCTGCGGCGTGCCGGTGGGACCGACGATGGCGGGCTGGCCGGTGACCGGGGCCGAACCGTTGGCCAGCCAGTAGCTGTCGTTGCTGTTGGCGACGTAGTCGGTGCGGATTACGGACGGCATGGACGCCCCCGGCATCAGCCCCGGAGTCGCGGCCCCCGCCGCCTTGTCCCAGGTGCAGGTGGCGCGGGCACCGTCGAGCAGGAACACGCGCTGACCGGCCGCCAGCGGGCCGAGGCCTGACGGCGGAGCGCAGATCTTCAGCTTGTCGGTGGAGACGTTGGGGGTGGAGGTCACGTCGGCGTAGAGGGCATCGCCGTTGCGGTCGGCGGCGATGGTGTTCACCCACGGCATGCCGAGGGTGCGGATGATGATGCTGCGGATTTCGCCCACCGACTTGGCGCGGGAGATGGCGAGCCAGGCGTCGCCGCCGCGAAGGTTGTCGCGATTGGCGTCCTGCAGGGCGTAGGCGGACTTGGCGGTCCATTTCAGTCCGGCCTGAGGCGCGGTCACCACCGGGCCGTAGATCGTGGAGTAGAGGGTGCGGGTGCGCGGGGTCGCCTCGCCCTTCACCGGCACGGAGATCGTGCGCACCGTCATCTTCATGGGCTTGCCGTCCACGAGGTAGGTCGTGGGGTCGGTCGGATCGAGGGTCAGCTCGGCCAGGGTGAAGTGACGGTCGGTGGAGACGGTGTGGGTCCAGGCCACGTCCTTGTTGAAGCCGATGGACATGCCGGGGGCGCCCCCGATGGTCACGCCCATCACGTCGAGCTTGCCCGGAATGGTCAGGTGCATCTCGTAGAAGCGGTTCGCGCCCTCCCAAGGGAAGTGCGGGTTGCCGAGGAGCACGCCGGACTTGTTGGCCGTCACGTCGCGCCCGAAGGCCCAGCCATTACTACCCAGGCCGAAGCTCTCCAGCTCCGCCGGGTAGCCGAGCGAGGCGGTCTTGGTCGGGGCGCCCGGAGGCACCGCGCCGGTGGTCTGCCGCAGCCACGCGCCGCCCGAAGCCTGCACGGACTTCTCCTCGTTAAGCCGCAGCATGTCGTCGAGGCTGATCGGGCGCACCCAGGCCGCATCACGGCAGGCGGCCGGGCGGGTGGATGGCGCGCGGTCGGCGAGAAATTTGTTGTAGCCCGCGACGTAGCCCGCCACGAGCGCCCGGTATTCCGGCGAGGCCTTGGTCGCGAAGTTGCGGCGCAGCGTCGGCAGGTCGATGGCGGAGCGGAAGAAGACGTCGCTTTCCAGGTTCGGCTGCTCGACGAAGGAGATCGTGGTCACCCCGTCCGTGCCGAAGTTGGCGGAGCGCTCGCCGGCGACCGTGACCACCTTGTCGGCCAGCATGCACAGGTTGTCCTCGGCGTAGGCGTAGGCCTCCCCGAAGCCCAAACTCGCCCAGTCCTTCGCCACCACGTGGGGGATGCCGTAGGCCGTGCGGGTGATCTCCGCGCGGTGGACGCCGGCCGTGGCGGTGGTGGCCGAAACCGCCAGCGTGGCGGCGAGGACGGATGCGAGTGCGCGCATGGTGGCTCCCTGGCGGGCGCAGCGTCTCATCCGTTCGGAAGGCGCGGCCCTTTGATTGCTAGAAAGAGCGTTCGAACGGCCGTGTCCACTGGCGGCAGCCTCAGCGGCTGAACGCGAGAGCGAAATACTCCCGGTCGAACAGGCGGTAGTAGAGCCAGGCGGGGAGCTTGCGGCCATAGGGCTGCACGTCGTCGATCACCTTCACCTGGCTCTTGTGGGCGTCGAGCACGGCGCGCTTGGCGGCGGCCTCCGCGGCGATGGGCACGGCCACGGTGGGGGCGGGCAGGCCCTTGGCCGGGTCTTTCGGATAGTTGAGGGCGAAGGCCGAGATGTAGCGCCGGGCGATGGCGATCACCGGGGCGGGCAGGGTCGCCTGATACAGGCGGCGCACCGGGAAGGCGGGGTCGGCCGCCGCGCCCTCGCGCACCACCTGCGCCAGCCAGCGGCCCGCCTGCGCATGGTCGGGGTGGCCGTAGAAGCCCACGCGCTCGTCGAAGCCGATGACGGTGGAGGGGCGGCGATAGGCGATCAGCCGCTGCAGGTCAGCCTTCGCGCGGGCCGCATCGGCGTGCGGCAGCTTGCCGTCGCCGTAGTCTAGCACGACCACGTCCGCGATGCCCAGGGCGTGGCCCGCGGCCTGCGCCTCCAGCGGGCGCATGCGGTAGAGCTGGTCGGCGGTGTAGCCGGTGAAATGCGCCCCCTCCCCGTGGGTGAGGTAGACCAGCGTCACCTGCGCCCCGCCCTTGGCCAGCCGCGCCAGGGTTCCGGCCGAAGTGATCTCGTCGTCGGGGTGCGCCCACACGGCCAGCACCGTATGCGGCGCGCCGGGGGCGAACAGCTCGGCGGACTTGGGGATGTGGTCGTCGTTCACCGCGTGGTTCACGAACAGGAACAGGCCCCCCGCCGCCAGGACCAGCACGGCGACCAGGACGGCGAGCCCCTTCCAGACGAGGCTCACGGCTTGGCAGCCAATGTCTTGCGGAAGAAGGCGACCACCGCCTCGGTGGAGGTCTTGGTCACCGCCGGGTCGTAGTGGAACGGCACCGGCCCGCCCGCGCCCTTGTGCGAGGTTGGGTCGTTGGCGACCATGTCGGGCTCGCGCCGGTCCCAGGCGTGGGTGGCGTTCGGGTAGCTCTTCACCTCCACGAGCCGCTTGTCGGCGTCGGAAAGCGAGGCGTGCAACTTGGCGCAGGAGTCCGGGTCGTCGTAGCGGTCGGCTTGGCCCGACTGCAGCAGCACGGGTGCGCCCGTCAGGTCGCCGAAGCCGTAGCCGGGGGCGTGGTTGTAGGCCCAGCACACGGGATACAGCGGCGCATGGGCCGCGAAGCTCGCGCCGCTGGTGTTGAGGGCGGCGTTGGCGGCCTTCGTGGCGCTCAGCATCGAGACCACCCCCCCCCAGGAGAAGCCCATCACGCCGATGCGCTTCGGGTCGATCTCGCGCCGGGCGGCGAGGTAGCCCAGGGCGGCGAAGGCGTCGGGCAGGGTGTCCGCCACCGCGCGGGGCCGGTCTCCCGGGCTCATCACGCCTCGGACGGACCACAGGTCGATCTCCAGGGTGGCGATCCCGGCGGCGTTCAGGGCGTTGGCGTAGCTGCCGCCCCGGCTGTCCACCCCGCCGGAGCCGTGCACGATCAGCACGGCCGGACCCTTCGCGGCACCCGCGGGCTGGGTGGGGATGCGAAGTTCCCCTGCCGTCCAGATCGTCTTGCCCTTGGATGTGACCGGGAAGGCCACGAAGGAGACCGTGGCACCCACGCGGTCCGAGCGGTCGCGGTCATAGGGGCCGGCGGCCTGCGCCGCCGATCCGCACGCGAGGGCGGCGATGACGGCCGCCCCCAGCATCAACTTCCGCAAGACCACGCCGCGCCCTCCCATACTCTTGGGGGGAGCTTAGGCGGTCGCGCGCAATTCACCAGAAGCGGCTGCCGGGAATGCCCTTGAACGGTCCGGCCTCGCGGGAGGTGATCCAGCCGCCGTAGAAGCCGCCGGGCTGGGGCGTCACGCGCTCGCCATCGATAGTGCAGTCGTCGAACGGGGCGGCATAGAACGCCACGTGGTCCTTCAGGATCAGGAAGGTCGGGGTGGGGGAGGGATAGCTCCACGCGGCCGCCTCGATCACGGCACCGCCCGCCAGCACGTCGAAATACCGTGCCGCCCCCTTCCACTCGCAGAACGACGAGGCGCTGGACGTGGGCCGCAGCACGCCCTCGGCCACATCCTCCCGGGGGAAGTAGTAGGTGGGCGGGTGGCTTGTCTCCAGGGTGCGCACGCCGCGGGCGGTGTCGGCGATCACCTCGCCCCGGTGCACGATCCGCAGCCGCCGTGGGGTGAGTTCCGCGATCGCGGGGCGCGGATAATCCCACACGCTTTCCTGCCCGGGTTGCTTCGGGGCGGGGCGTGGGTGGCCGAATCCGAGCGTCACGGGCGGCTTCCTTCCGGTTCGAGGCGGCGGGCCAGGCCCTGCATCGCCGGGCGCACTTTGAGGAACAGCCGGTAAAGCCCCTCCAGCACCGGCAACACGCCCGGTGCGCGCGCCACGAGGCCGAGCGGGCGCAGCGCCGGGATCGCCCGCCACATGGCCGCGAAAGCCGCAGCCCCCGACAGCAGCTTTCCGTTCTCGGAGGCGTGAAAGCGCGTCAGCATCTCGCCCCGATCAAGGGGGCAGGCGCTCGTGCCGTCGTCCACATCCAGAAAGGTGATCGCCTGCCTGCGGTCCAGGCGGCGCATCAGGGCGATCTCCCGCCGGCACAGGGGGCAACCGCCGTCGAACCAGACCACGACTTCGCTCATGCGCAGCCATATAGGGAGGACGAGCGCCGGGTGCAGGCGGGCTGGGAGCGGATCGAAACATGCGGATCGCCATCGTCGGCGCGGGGATGGCAGGCCTGGCCTGCGCGGAGCGGCTGGCGGGCGCGGGCGTCGCCCTGACCCTGTTCGACAAGGGGCGAGGCCCGGGCGGGCGCATGTCCACCCGCCGCCTGCCCACGCCGCTGGGGGAGGTGGGCCTAGACCACGGCTGCCAGTATTTCACCGCCCGCGACGAAGCCTTCCGGGCGCGGGTGGAGCTGTGGCGCGATCACGGGGTGGCCGCCCCCTGGCTCGCCGCCGGGCCCGACGCCTGGGTGGGCATCCCCGGCATGAGCGCGCCGGTGAAGGTCATGTCGCAGGGGTTCGACGTGCGCTGGGACGCCCGCATCGACCGCATCGCTGACGAGGCGGGCGGCTGGCGCATCGTGGGCGCGGGTGTGAACGAGTCCGGCTTCGACGCTGTGCTCGTGGCCGTGCCCTCCGAGCAGGTGGCGCCGCTTCTGGCCCCCTTCGAACCGCTGATGGCGGAGCGGGCGACCGCTGCCGTCTCCGATCCGTGCTGGACGGCGATGGCGGTGTTCGACGCACCCCTGCCCCTCGGCGACATCTTCCGGGGCAAGGGCGTCGTGGCGTGGGCCGCGCGCAATTCGGCCAAGCCCGGGAGGGCGGGTACGGAGACGTGGGTGATCCACGGCTCGCCCGACTGGTCGCGCACGCATCTGGAGAAGACGCCCGGCAAGGTGGCCGATGCGCTCCTGGCAGCCTTTTTCGCTGAGGCGGAGGCGCAGCCAAAGCTGCCGGCCGCCCTGCAGGGTCACCGCTGGCGCTATGCCCGCTCGGGAGCGTCGGGCGAGGGGGCCATGTGGGACGCGGGCCTCGGCCTGGGCGTGTGCGGCGACTGGCTTCTCGGTCCGCGGGTGGAGTGCGCGTGGCTCTCGGGCGACCGCCTGGCGCAGCTCGTTTTGAATGCCGCAGGCGAGGGCGGGTAGCGGCGCGCGTTCAGGCGCGCTATTCGGACGGCCCCCTTACGGAGGTCGTCGATTTGGCCCGTCCCCCCAACTACTCGTTCGAGCGCCAGGAGCGCGACCGGCAGAAGGCCATCAAGGTCGCCGAGAAAGCCGCCGCCAAGCGCGCCGCCAAGGAAGCCGCCGCCCGCGGCGAGACTCCCGTGCAGGAAGTGGCCGACGGCGACGAGTGACACCTTCCCGCCCCCTTGCGCAGCAGAGGGGCGGACAAGCCTAGAACAGCCCCTGGATTCGCCCTTCGGCGTCGAGGCCGATGGTCTCTGCGCTGGGGGTGCGAGGCAGGCCGGGCATGGTCATCACCTCGCCACAGATCGCCACCACGAACCCCGCCCCCGCCGACAGGCGCACCTCGCGCACGGGCAGGACGTGCTCGGTCGGGGCACCGAGAAGCGAAGGGTCGGCCGCGAACGACACCGGTGTCTTGGCGATGCACACGGGCAGGTGGGCCCAGCCCTCCGCCTCGAACCGGGCGAGATCTTTTTCGGCACGCTTCGAGAAGCTGACGCCTGAGGCGCGGTAGATGCGCGTGGCGGTGGTCTCGATCTTGGCCTTAAGGGGCAGGGCGTCGGCATAGATCGGCGCAAAGTTCGAAGTGGCCGGGGCATCGCAGATCGCCGCCACTTCCAGCGCCAGGTCTTCAGCGCCCACCGCGCCATCGGCCCAGTGCGAGCAGACCACGGCCTTCACCCAGAAGCGTTCGGCACAAACGCGCACCACGGTGGCGTGCTCCTCCGCCGTGTCGCCCGTGAAGCGGTTGATCGCCACCACCACGGGCACGCCGAACCCCTGCACGTTCTCCACATGCCGCCCAAGGTTGGCGAGCCCTGCCTCGAGCGCGGCGGCGTTCGGCTCGCCCACCGCTTTCAGGTCGGCCCCGCCCTGGTATTTCAGCGCACGAAGTGTGGCCACGACCACGGCGCAGCGGGGGTTCAGGTCGGCGATCCGGCACTTGATGTCGAAGAACTTCTCGGCCCCCAGATCGGCACCGAAGCCCGCTTCGGTCACGGCGAACTCGCCCAGCTTCAGGGCGGTGCGGGTGGCGATCACCGAGTTGCAGCCGTGGGCTATGTTGGCGAAGGGGCCGCCGTGGACCAGCACGGGGCTGGCCTCCAGCGTCTGCACGAGGTTGGGCTGGATCGCCTCGGCCAGGAGCGCCGCCATCGCCCCATCGGCCTTCAGGTCTCCCGCCGTCACCGGCCTTCCGCCGCGGGTCCGGGCCACGACGATCCGGGCGAGGCGCGCCTGCAGGTCGCCGAGGTCATCCGCCAGGCACAGCACGGCCATGACCTCGGAGGCGACGGTGATGTCGAAGCCGGTCTCGCGGGGGGCGCCGTTCGCCCCGTCGCCCAGACCCACCACGGTATCGCGCAGCGCCCGATCGTTCATGTCCAGCACCCGCCGCCACACGATCGCGCGGGGATCGATATCGAGCGCGTTGCCCCAGTAGAGGTGGTTGTCGACCAGGGCGCTGAGGAGGTTATGGGCCGAGGTGATGGCGTGGAAGTCGCCCGTGAAGTGCAGGTTGATCGCCTCCATCGGGGCCACCTGCGCATAGCCGCCCCCCGTCGCCCCGCCCTTCCGGCCGAACACGGGGCCGAGCGACGGCTCGCGCAGAGCGATCACGGTGCGGCGGCCGATCCGGTTCAGGGCGTCGCCCAAGCCGATGGTGGTGGTGGTCTTCCCCTCGCCGGGCGGTGTGGGATTGATCGCGGTGACCAGCACGAGGTGCCCGTCGGGGTGCCCGCGCAGGCCGTCCACAAAGCCCCGGTCGAGCTTGGCCAGGCTGCGGCCGTAGGGGATCACGGCATCGGCGGGGATGTCGGCCTTGGCGGCGATCTCGACGATCGGGCGGAGCGGGATCGTGCGGGCGATCTCGATGTCGGTCGGCAAGCGATGCGGCTCCAGTCCAAGGGAGCCCCAGCGATACGACGACTCGGGGAAACGGCCTAGGCAGGGCGGCCTCTGGAACATCGGGGCGTATGAGGGCTTCCCTCTGGGTGACGCTGCGGGTCCGCCTATGGACGAAACGGGCGGCTACGCCTCTACTTGCCTCCCACGAATCGCAGACGACCTCTCAATCAACAACCGACGGAGACGCCCTCATGGCCACTGCCCCCAAAGCCGCCGCCCCCAAGGCCAACGGCCTTCAGAAGCCCCTGACGCCCTCGGCCGAACTCGTCGCCGTCATCGGTGCCGGCGAAGTCGCTCGCAGCGACGCGGTCAAGAAGATGTGGGAGTACATCAAGGCCCACAAGCTGCAGGACGAGAAGGACAAGCGCCAGATCAACGCCGACGCCAAGCTGAAGCCGATCTTCCACGGCAAGGACCAGGTTTCGATGTTCGAGATGAATGCCCACCTCGCCAAGCACCTGAAGTAGTCTGCAGGGCGGGGCGCCCGGCGTCCCGCCCGTCTTCCCGATCCGGCCCGGCCCCGCTCGGCCGCCGGAAGCATTGCGGCTGCCAGGTGCCTGATGGCGCGCCGCCGCCCCATTTCAGTGGCCCAAGCCCGCATTGCCTGCTTGGCGCGGGCTAGGCGGCACCGCTATAGCAGGCCGCAGAAAACGCCCGCGGACGCGCAGGGCCTCCCAAGGGTTGAAAGCTTACGATGGTCGACCACTCCCACGACGCGCCGCATCACGACTATCATCTGGTGAAGCCCAGCCCCTGGCCGCTCATCGGATCGATGAGCGCCGTGGTCTGGGCGCTGGGCATGGTGATCGCCATGAAGGGCCTGTTCGGCCTGCCCAAGGGCTTCGTGTGGGTGGCGGCCCTGGGCGTGCTCGGCATCCTCTACACCATGTTCGGCTGGTGGTCGGACGTGATCAAGGAGAGCCGCAAGGGCGACCACACCCCCGTGGTCTCAATCGGCCTGCGCTACGGCATGATCCTGTTCATCGCCTCCGAAGTTATGTTCTTCGTGGCGTGGTTCTGGATCTTCTTCGAGATGGCCCTGTTCCACCATGACCGCACGTTCTCGGCCATCGAGGAGGTGCGCAAGGCCTGGGGCGGCTGGCCGCCCAAGGGCGTCGAGACGCTGGACCCCTGGCACTTCCCCCTCATCAACACCCTGACCCTGCTCACCTCGGGCACCACGGTCACCTGGGCGCACCACTCGGTGATGGAAGGCGACCGCAAGTCGGCCAAGACGGCCCTGTGGCTCACCGTGATCCTGGGCGCGATGTTCACCTGCATCCAGGCCTACGAGTACCGCGAGATCATCACCGAGAAGCTGTTCTTCAACCCTGAGAGCACGAGCGCCGGCCTCTACGGCTCGTCGTTCTTCATGGCCACGGGCTTCCACGGCTTCCACGTGCTGATCGGCACCATCTTCCTCGCGATCTGCCTCGTGCGGCTCTACGCGGGGCAGATGACGCCGAAGAAGCACTTCGGCTTCGAATGCGCCGCCTGGTACTGGCACTTCGTGGACGTGGTGTGGCTGTTCCTGTTCGCCTTCATCTACGTGATGTTCGGCCACGCGGCCGGCAAACCCTGACGCAGGTTCCGCCCTCGCAGGGTCGCACGCTCCAGCAGGCGATCCTGGCCGGGGCGATGAGCCGCTGCCCCAACTGCGGCAAGGGCTCCCTGTTCGTGCGCTTCTGGTCTCTTCGCGTGCGCGACGGTTGCGAGGCCTGTGGGTTCGACCTGCGCAAGGTCGACACGGGCGACGGTCCGGCCGTGTTCGTCACCCTGATCGGCGGAGCCATCGCCGTCTTCGGAATGCTCTTCACCGAGGTTGCCTTTCACCCGCCCATCTGGGTGCATTTCGTGTTCTGGCTGCCCGCCACGGTGGCGCTGTGCCTGGGCCTCCTCAAGCCGTTCAAGGGCGTGCTCGTGGCGCTGCAGTTCCACAACAAGGCCTCGCAGGCCTGAGATGACCACCACCTCCGCCGCCGCCTCGCCTGCTCCCAAGCGCACCCGGACGCGGCGCGGACTGTCGCTGTTCGGCTGGCTGATGGTGCTGCTGGCGCTGGCGGTGCTGCTGTCGCTCGGCCAGTGGCAGTTGCAGCGCAAGGCATGGAAGGAGCACCTGCTCGCCCGCATCGCCCAGCTGCACGACTCCCCGCCCGAACCCCTCAACGTGGTGTTCAACCGCGTGCGCGACGGGGGCGAGCTCGACTTCGTGCGGGTTGTCGCCCGCTGCGACGGCCTGGGCGAGCACGCGGTGCACCTCTATGCCATCCGCCCCGACGGCTCCCCCGGCTGGCGACAGGTCGGGGCCTGCCGCCTCGCCAACGCGCCTTACGGAGCGATCCTGGTCGATCTCGGGTTCGAGGACGTGCCGGCCACCTCCGGCGGCGAAAGCACGGGCATGCCGGTGCCCGGGGCCGAGCCCGTGCTCCTGCCGACGCAAGGCGCCTTGATCACCGGCGTCTTGCGCACCCCCGACCCCAAGGCCTGGTACGACGGCCTCCTGGCGCTGGCGCTGCCCGGGCAGGCGGCGAGCGGCAACACCGATCCGCACCCCAGGCCTGGGGCCTCGTTCTTCGGCCGCGACATCCCGGCGATGGCGGTGGCGCTGGGTGCGGCGCGCCCCGCCCCGGTCATGCTCAGCCTGGAGAGCCCCCGCGCCGGGCCGAAACTGACGCCCGCGGGCCTGCCGACCGATATTCCCAACCGCCATCTGGAATACGCCATCACCTGGTTCGGCCTGGCGACGGCGCTGGTGGTGTTCGTGCTGGTGAGCGTGATCCTGCGCCACCCCCGGGCGCGGCGGGCCTAGGGGGCGTCACATGCGCTACGTCTCCACCCGCGGTCGCTGCCCCGACGTGGGCTTCACAGAGGCCCTGCTCGCCGGCCTCGCGCCGGACGGGGGCCTCTACACCCCCAGCGATTGGCCGGAGCTGACGGACGGGGAGCTCAAGGCCCTCTCCGGCCGCCCCTATGCCGAGGTGGCCGCTGCTGTGCTCGCCCGTTTCGCCGAGCCGGAGTTCACCCGCGAGCAACTCCTGCCCCTGTGCGAGGCCGCCTACGCCACCTTCGCCCACCCGGCGGTCGCGCCCCTGCGCCAGCTCGACGCCGACCTGTGGATGCTCGACCTCGCCTGCGGACCGACGCTCGCCTTCAAGGACGTGGCGATGCAGATTCTGGCGCGCCTCTACGAGACTGCGCTCGCGGGCACAGGTCGTCGCCTGACGCTGGTGGTCGCCACCTCCGGTGACACGGGGGGCGCCGCCGTGGAGGCCTTCGCCAACTCCCCCGCGGTGCGGATGGTGGTGCTGTTCCCCGAGGGCAAGATCAGCGAGGTGCAGCGCCGCTTCATGACCACGGTCCACGCCGACAACATCCGCTGCGTGGCGGTGGACGGCTCGTTCGACGATTGCCAGGCCGTGGTGAAGGCGCTGTTCGCCGACGAGGCGTTCCGCGCCGAGGTCGATCTCTCCGGCGTGAACTCCATCAACTGGGCGCGGATCGCGGCGCAGTCGGTCTACTACGTCACCTCGGCCCTGGCGCTCGGCGCGCCGGAGCGGGCGGTGGCCTACACAGTGCCTTCCGGCAATTTCGGCGATGCGTTCGCAGGCTACGCGGCCCTGCGGATGGGGGTGCCCATCGCAGGTATCACAGTCGCCACCAACGCCAACGACATCCTCCCCCGGGCCTTCGCCACCGGTCACTACGCCCGGGGGGCCGTGGTCGAGACCACATCCCCTGCGATGGACATCCAGGTCGCCTCCAACTTCGAGCGCCTCGCCTACGAGGCGACCGACCGTGATGCCACCACCACCGCCGCCCTGTTCGAGGATTTCGCCCTCACCGGCGTGGCGCAGCTCCCCGAAGCGGCACTCACCGCGCTCCGCACCGTGTTCACCGGCGTGATGATCGACGAGGCCACCGTGCGCGCCACCATCCGGGACGTGTGGACCGAGTGCGGCGTGTTGATCGATCCGCACACCGCCGTGGGCGTCGCCACCGCCCGTCGCCACCCGGCACCCCCCGGCACGCCCCACGTGGTGCTCTCCACCGCCCACCCCGCCAAGTTTCCCGAAGCGGTGGAGGAAGCCACAGGCGAGCCCCCCGTGCTGCACCCCCGCGCCCGCGACCTCGCCCGCAAGCCCGAGCGCATCGACCGCCTTCCGGCGGATGTCGCCGCTGTCGCGGCCTACGTGCGGGAGTTCGCGCAGCCGTGACCGCCACGCTCCACACTCTCTCCAACGGCGTGCGCGTGATCGCCGATCCCATGCCGTCGCTGGAGAGCGCTGCGCTCACGGTCGTCACCGGGGCTGGCGCGCGATACGAAGACGCCCGCACCAACGGCTGGTCTCACCTTCTGGAGCACATGGTGTTCAAAGGGGCGGGCGGCCGCACCTCCCGCGCCATCGTCGAGGCGATCGAACAGGAGGGGGGCTGGATCAACGCCGCCACCGGCTATGAGCGCACGAGCTTCCAGGTGCGTCACCTTGCGGGCGGCCTGCCCCTGGCGATGTCCGTTCTCGCCGATTTGCTGCGCCGACCCACACTCGATCCCGCCGAGCTGGAGCGCGAGAAGGGCGTCATCGCCCAGGAGATCGCCGAGGCCACCGACACGCCTGACGATCAGGTATTCGAGATGGCCCAGACGGCCGCCTTCACCGATCAGCCCCTTGGCCGCCCGATCCTGGGCTCCGAGGCCACCCTCGCCCCGGTGGACGTGGCGGCGCTGGAGGGCTGGCGCGCGGCGCTCTATGGCGACCCTTCACGGCTGGTGATCTCCGCCGCCGGGGCGGTGGACGAGGCGGAACTGCTGGCAGCGGCCGAGGCGGCCTTCGGCGATCTGGCCGCGCCCCCTGCGCCGCTCTCGCCCGCACAGGCGGGCCGCTTCACGGGCGGCGACACCTCCGAAGCCCGCAAGCTGGAGCAGGCCCACCTCGTGATGCTGCTGCCCGGCGTGGGCGTGGGCGATCCGGGCTGGGCGGTGCAGCGCCTGTTCGCCGAGGTGCTGGGGGGCGGCATGGCCAGCCGCCTGTTCCAGGAAGCCCGCGAAACCCGCGGCCTCTGCTACGCGGTGGACGCCTATTCGGAGAGCTATTCAGACACGGGGCTCTTGGGCATCTACGCCGGCACCTCCGCCAAGGACGCCACGCCGATGGCGCGACTGGCCGCTGCCGAGCTGCTGAAACTGGCCGAGCAGGTCGAGCCTGCGGAGCTGTCGCGGGCCAAGGCCCAGGCCCGATCCGGCCTCTTCATGGGACGCGAGCCGCCCCTGTCTCGGGCCGAGCAGAACGCCGGGCAGGCCATCCTGTTCGACCGCCTGATGCCGCCCGCCGAATTGGCCGCCACGGTGGATGCGGTGGATGCCTCGGCCTTCGCCGCCTATGGCCGCGCCGTGGTCGAAGCCGGCATCGCCGCCACGGCCGTTCTCGGGCCCAAGACGGCGAGCGCGGCCGGGCGTGCCTTCAGCGAAGCCCTCGCGAAGGGCTGACCTCGTTCGTTACTTCGCTTCGGCGGTGCGCATCTGGGTGGCGGCGATCTGGGCGCGGAACGCTTGGGCGGCGCGTTCCGACGCGGTCTGCGTCTCAGGCGCGAGTTGGCGCTTCACCGCCTCGGCCCCGGCCTTGGACTCGGCGTCGCCCGCCGTGCCTGCCACGAGGTACCACTTGTAGGCCTCGGCCGGGTTCTTCGCCACGCCGAAGCCCTGCTCGTAGAGGCGCGCCAGATTGTACTGGCTGTCCTGAACGCCGAGCTGCGCCGCCTTCTTGAACCATTCGGCGGCCTGCGCCGGGTCTTTCGGACCGCCTGCACCTTCGAACCAGTAGAGCGCCAGGTTGTGCATGGCCTTGGCGTCGCCCGTCTGCGCGGCGCGCTCGGTCCAGCGGCGGGCCTCGGCGGGGTCCTTGCGAACGCCTGAGCTGCCGCTCTCGAACAGCTTGGCGAGGTAGAACTCAGCCGGGGCGTAACCGAGATTGGCGGCCTTGCGCACGCCTTCGACGCCGCTGACATCGCCCGTTTCGATCTGGTGGACGGACGCCGCGTAGAGCAGCCGGGGCGATCCGGCGACGGCCGCAGGCAACACGGCAGGAGCGGCCGCGGGCGCGATGGCCGGAACCTTCGCCACCGGGGCCTTCGCAGTGGGGGTCGGCTTGGCCGCTGCGGTGCCGTCTTCGGCCACGTCGGAAATGCGATTGAAGGCGGCGTCACCCGCTGGCGTGGCGACGGGGGCCTCGGCGGTCTGGTCCAGCGGGGGCTGCTCGGTGGCCTGCGCCAGAAGCTCGGGCTTGGGGGCAGCGGTGGGGGCCTCGCGGGCTTCCTGCTTCGGCTCAGTGCGACCATCCAGCGCCACGAGCCCAACGGCACCCACGGCCGTGACCGACAGGGCCGCTGCAACGCCCGAGGCCATCAGCATGGTCTTCAGGGTCGGGCCTTCCTTCTTCTTCCGCTTGGGAAGGGGAAAGCCGAAGCCCAGCACGCCGGTGCGCGCCCGGTCGGCCGCGGCATCCACAGGGTCGGGGGCGGTGAACTCGGCCGCACCGAACGCTTCCGCGCCATAGGCGGGGGAGGGGGCGGCGTCTGCAAACGGGTCTGCGGTGGGTGCTGTGCGGCGACCCCGGCTCTCCGAAGCCTGCCGGGCGGCGGCGCGGGCCGAGGCGATCAGGTCTCGCGTGCCCCGGCGGGGCGGGTCGATCTCCGGCAGGTCGCCGAGGGGATCGCCGGAGTGGGCCGCGAAGGGCGAATGGCCCAGGGCCGCAGGCGCGAACTCCGGCGCGGTCTCGAACGGCTGTTCGGCCGGAAAATCGTCGAACGCCAGGGCTGCGGGTGCGGCTCCGAAGCTCTCGCCACCGAAGGGCTCACCGGCAAAGGTGCTGCCGAAGCTTTCGGTCAGGCCTGCGCCGCCGAAGGGGTCCGAACCCAGGGCCGCGCCCGCAAACGCCGGAGGGGCCGCCGCGGGCGCTGAGGCCACGGGTGGCGGCGCGCTGGCGGCCGCGGGGGCGATGTAGCCTTCGGAACGCCCGTAGGTGTCGGCCAGGCGCCGGTCGATGCTCTCGCGCGTTTCGGCGAGGAGCTTGGCGGTGCGCTCTTCCGACATGCGGATGCGTTCGGCGATGTCGGCGGACGACTTCTCGTGGCGCGCGTTGAAGGCGTCGGTCACGCCCGAGAGTTGGTCGCCCATGTGGGTGATCGCGCCAGAGGAGCGGCGCTCGGACTGCGAGATCCGCTCGGCCAGCTTCTCGGCGATGCGGGCGATCTCTCCGCCAAGCTTCTCAAGCGATTCCGCCTGGGCGGCGTCGGCGCGGCGCATCCTGCCCTCCATGGCTTCGGCGATGCGGGCCATCTCGCTGCCCATCTGGTCGGAAGCCTTGGCGCTGCGGCTCTCCACCGCCTGCACCCGGCTGGACATGGCCTGCGCCACGCGCATCACCTCGCGGCCCATGCGATCGACGGCCTCGCTGGAGCGTTTCTCGCTGTCGCCCACCTTGGTGGCGATGTCGCGGATGGCGCCTTCGAGCCGGTCGAGCTTGCCGTCCGACTGCTCCTGCACCCGGCCCGAAACCTCGGCGCGCACCTGCTCGACCCTGGCGGTGAGATCGGCGGCCAGGGCTTCGAGACGCCGCTCGGCGGGGGAGTCGCCCCCCATGTCGGTGCGGTCGACCCGGCGGGCGAGGGCGGAAACGTCCTCCCTCAGCTCGCTCATCTGCGTGCGGGCGCGGCTTTCGCCCTCGTAGATCTGGCCGGCCACCTTGGTCAGCGCACCTTCGAGAGACTTGATGGCCTCCATCCGCGCGGCCTCGTCGCCGTCGAAGCGACGCAGGCGATCGTTCAGCTTCGATTGCCCGGCGCGCACCTCGTCGATGGCAGTGTCGAAGCGGGCGGCCACGGAGGTCTGCTCGCGCTCGGCCCCCTCGATGCGGCCGAGCACGCCGGTGAAGGCCTGGTCGATGCCGCTGATGGCGAGGGTGGATCGGCTTTCGGTGGACTCCAGCCGCTGCGACAGCTCGGCCAGCGCCTTGCCGATGCGCTGCAGTTCGCCCGCCTCGCTGTTGTGGCCCACGCCGTAGTCGCGCGGGGGATAGTCGCGGGCTTCAAAGCCCCGTCCGCTCACATCGCGACCGCCCACGTCGCGGTTCAGGCGGGCGCGCAGGGATTCGGTGGCGGAGAAGCCGCCGGCCGCAGAGCGCGTACGCGGCGCATCCAGCCAGGAGCGTTCCAGCGTCTCGGTGTCGGCACCCGGCTCGTCGCCACCCTCGACGATCATGTGGTTCAGCCATTCGCCCAGCGTCATGCCGCTGCGGCGGGCGAGATCCTTGGCGATCTCCCGCGCCTTGGGGTCGATGCCCTTCACGCTCCAGGGTCCGCCGGTGGTCATCGCGGGCTCTCGGCGCTCCCAGTCGTCACAGGACACGCGTCGGCCCCAACCCTGACGCTAGCCGGGCGCCGATGGTGTGTAAACGCGGCGTTAACGCTATATCTAGCGTCTGCGTGATTTGCCTGTGGACGAACGCGGGGCATCTTCGGCCACTTTCGCGAAGGGAGGCTTAAGACGGCGTTAACCCTGTTCGCGCGCTTCGCGAAGGGGCTTCGCATCGCTATCTTGAGCCCATGCAACCGCCTGAGATCCACGGCCTCGCCCCGGCCCGTTTCGCTGCCCTGACGGAGGCGGTCGCCGCCAGCTTTGCGGAGGGGCGGGAGCTCGGGGCCAGGTTCACGGTCGTGGAGCGGGGCGAGGTGGTGGCCGACCTGTGGGCGGGCTCTGCCGACCGGGCGGGCGAGGTGCCCTTCGGCCCCGACACCCTGGCCCCGGTGTTCTCCACCACCAAGGCGCTGGCGGCCCTCCTGATCGCCCGCCTCGTGGACGGGGGGCGGCTGTCCTACGACCAGCCGGTCGCGGAGGTGTGGCCGGAGTTCGCTGCGGCCGGGAAAGGCGCGATCACCGTCGGCCAGGCCATGAGCCACCAGGCCGGACTGAGCGGCTTTCCCGACAAGATGGACCCTGCCGACTGGTTCGACTGGGAGCTGATCTGCAGCCGGCTCGCCGCGATGGTGCCCCTGTGGCCGCCAGGCACGGCCTCGGGCTACCACCCCGTCACCTTCGGCTCCCTCGCAGGCGAGATCTTCCGGCGGGTGGACGGGCGCACCATGGGTGCGGCGCTGCGGGAGGACATCGCGATCCCCGGCGGCCTCGACCTGTGGATCGGCCTGCCCGACGAGGAGCACGGCCGGGTCGCTGAACTGGAGCGCCCAAAGAGCCTGCCGCGGTTCGG
>JBBRQN010000019.1:0-51213 GCA_038226305.1 Caulobacterales bacterium | reverse complement strand
CCCCTGCCGCCGGTGCTGGCGCAGATGGAGGCCGCGGGCATCCTCGTGGACCCCCAGCGCCTGCGACAGCTGAGCCACGAGTTCGGCACCCGCATGGCCGAGCTGGAGGCCAAGGCGCACGAGCTCGCGGGCCACGCCTTCAACCTCGGCAGCCCCAAGCAGATCGGCGACGTGCTGTTCGGCGAGCAGGGCCTGCCCGGCGGCCGCAAGACCGCCACCGGCGCCTGGTCCACCGACGCCGACACGCTGGAAGGCCTCAGCGGCACCGGCCATCCCCTGCCGCTGGCGATCCTCGAGCATCGCCAGCTCGCCAAGCTGAAGGGCACCTACTCCGACGCCCTGATCGTGGCCGCCCACCGGGATGACGGCCGGGTGCGCACCACCTTCATGCTGGCCAACAGCTCCACCGGGCGCCTCTCGGCCACCGAGCCGAACCTGCAGAACATCCCCATCCGAACCGAGGTGGGCAGGCAGCTCCGCACCGTGTTCGTGGCCGAGCCCGGGAACGTGCTGGTCAGCGCCGACTACAGCCAGATCGAGCTGCGGATCCTCGCCCACGCCGGCGACATCCCGCAGCTGAAAGCCGCCTTCGCTGCGGGGGAAGACATCCACGCCCGCACCGCGTCGGAGATGTTCGGCGTGCCGGTGGAGGGGATGCCCAGCGAGGTGCGGTCCCGCGCCAAGGCGATCAACTTCGGTATCGTCTACGGCATTTCGGCCTTCGGCCTGTCGAACCAGCTCGGTATCCCGCAGGACGAGGCGGGGGCCTACATCAAGACCTACTTCGCCCGCTTCCCGGGCATCCTCGCCTACATGGACGAGCAGAAGGCCCACGTGCGCGAGCACGGCTATGTGGAGACGCTGTTCGGCCGCAAGGTCCACATCCCCGACATCCGCGCCCACTCGGCCGGCCAGCGGCAGGCTGGCGAGCGTCAGGCCATCAACGCCCCCATCCAGGGGGCCGCCGCCGACATCATCCGCCGGGCGATGGCCCGCATGCCGGGCGCGCTCATCGCCGAGGGGCTGAAGGCGCGGATGCTCCTGCAGGTGCACGATGAACTCGTGTTCGAATGCCCCGCCGAGGAGGCCGATACCGTCTGCGAAGTCGCCCGCCGCATCATGAGCCGCGCCGCCGAACCGGCCGTGGCGCTGACCGTCCCGCTGGTGGTCGACGCCCGCGCCGCCAAAAACTGGGACCAGGCGCACTGACGATGGCCGGCCTCCCGGCGACGGCTGGAGGGTCGCGGCCCCGGCGTGTTAGCCTCGGGCGATGACCAAGGCCGCAATGCTTTCCCGGGCGCCGGCCGGATGATCCGCCCGCAGTGGAGCGGCCACGACATTCGCCGCCGCATCGCCGAGCCGCACCTCGCGGGGCGGGGCATCGAAATCGGCGCCGGGGTGTCGCCGCACGACCTGCCGGAGGGGGCCTCCGCCGTCTTCTACGACAAGCGCGGCGCGGCCGAACTCCACGACCTGTTCGGCCAGGACGTGGACTATCCCCTCGCCGATCCTGCAGATTTCGCGAGGGACTTTCCGGGCGGGGCGGACTTCCTGATCGCCCACAACGTCCTGGAGCACATCCACGATCACATCGCCGCGGTGCGCGGGTGGCACAGTCTGGTGAAGCCCGGCGGGATCGTGGTGCTCTCGGTGCCTGCCGTGACCGGGCGGGACGCCGCCCGCCCTCCCGCCACCTTTTCCCACGTGCTGTTCGACCACCTCCTGCAGCGCGACGAGGCCTGGCTGGAGACGCGGGAGCACGTCATGTCGTTCTGCCTCGGCTGGCACGACTCCTGGGCGGACAAGGATCGCGCCGCCTTGTCGGCCCACATCCTGTCGGAGGCCAAGCGCACGGGGCACGACTGTCACTGGCACGCCCTGCCCCGGGCCGATTGGGACAAGGTGATCGCCGCCGCCGCCTCCCTCGACGGGCTGGGCCTCAGCCTGATCGCCTCCACCGACGCCGAGGCGCAGGGCGACCTGCGCACCGAGGAGGAGATCATCTATATCTATCGCGTGCTGCGCGACCGCCCCGGCACGGAGGGCTTCGCCAGTCCTGCGGCCGACATGGAGACCGTGCGCCGCCTTCTGCAGCGGGGGCTGGATGGCCTGGCGCCGCGCTCCGCCTCGCCCCTGTCGCGCCTGCGGAGCGCCCTGTTCCGCTCCTGACCCGCCTGGCGGCGGTTGGGCGGAAACGCAAAAGCCGCGCTCTCCGGTGCGGAAAGCGCGGCTTGCGAAGTTCGATGTCCCCAGACTGGATGTCCGAAGACCGGGCGGCGCGGGCCGACCGGTCACACGGAGAAGATCAGCCCTGCTTCGCCTTGAAGCGCGGGTCGGTCTTGTTGATGATGTAGACGACGCCCTTGCGGCGCACGAGCTTGCAGTCGCGGTGGCGACCCTTCAGCGACTTGAGCGAGCTGCGAACCTTCATCGGATCGATCCGTAGGCTGTCTGCGACTTCGAGCGGCGGCCTGGCCGCGCCCTCGTCGGGGAAATGGGTCAACAAAAAATCCGCGCTCTTTCGGGCGCGGACCTCGGCGGAGCGCTCTTCTATGGGCGAGGCCCCGCCCTGTCAACGCAGGGCTGCCGATCCGCTGGTGTTGGACCGTTCATCCGCGACCGGCTACCTTGCCCCCATGAAACGGCGCGCATTCCTCGCATCGACCGCTGGCCTGGCCATTGCGCCGGCGACCGCCTGGCCGCCGTTCAGCCAGGTTCCGGGCGAGGCCGGCCCCCGCCCCACCGTGGGCATCCCTGAGACCGACCCCCGCTTCGACGCCTGGCTGCCCGGATTTCGCCAGCGGGCGATGGTGGCCGGCTGGCCTGAAGACTTCCTCGACCGGGAGCTCGCGGGCCTGACGGCGGACCCCCGCGTGCTGGCGCTGGACAGCCGCCAGCCGGAGTTCACCAAGCCCACCGGGGCCTATGTGCAGGCCACCGCGTCGGCCTCGCGCATCGCCATCGGGCGCCAGAAACGCGCCGCCGTCGCCGCCTTCCTCGACCCGGCGGCGGACAAATACGGCGTGCCCGCCGAGATCCTCGTAGCGATCTGGGGGGTGGAGACGGCGTTCGGGTCCAACCTCGGCGACTATGACGTGGTGCGCTCCTACGCGACCTTGGCGGCCGAGGGGCACCGCCCCGCCTGGGCCGAGGCGCAGCTGTTCCAGACGCTGAAGATCATCCGCTCGGGCGAGGTGTCCCGCGCCAAGCTGCGCGGCTCATGGGCCGGGGCGATGGGGCAGACGCAGTTCACCCCGGAAGACTTCCTGAACTGGGGCGTGGACGGCGACGGCGACGGGGTGCGCGACATCTGGGGCTCCTCCGCCGACGCCCTTACCTCGGCGGCGAACTTCCTGTCGCGCAAGGCGGCGTGGCGGCGGGGCGGCAGCTGGGCGCGGGAGGTGCAGGTGCCCGTGCAGGGCTTCGACTTCACGCAGGTGGAGGGGCCGACCCGCACCCCGGCGGAGTGGCGCGCCCTGGGCGTGACCCCGGCCGATGGGGGCAGCTATCGCCCGGCCGACCTGGAGTCCGTGGCCAGTCTGATCATGCCGCAGGGGTGGCGGGGGCCGGCGTTCCTGATCTTCCCGAACCACATGGCGATCCGCGCCTACAACAACTCCACGGCCTATGCGCTGGGCGTGGGCGTATTGGCCGACGGGATCGCGGGCGGCGCTCCGCTCATCAAGGCCTGGCCGGACGACCCGCCGCTGGGCCTGGCGGACCGGATGGCGGCGCAGACCGCGCTCCTCCGTCTGGGCTTCGATCCCGGCGCGGCCGACGGGGTGTTCGGCACCGCCACCCGCAAGGCGGCCCGCGGCTGGCAGGCCGGCCAGGGCCTTCCTGCCGACGGCTACCTGCCCCTGAGCCTGATCGGCATGCTGAAACTGCAGGCGGGGCTCGGCACGGCGGATGCGGCGGTTCCGATCCCTTCAGGCCCGGGTCAGCCACCGCCCTCGGCGTAGTCGTAGGTCGAGGCGGCGTTCTGGGCGTCGTCGGTGGGGGCGACCCCGGCCCGCTTCAGCGCCACGGCGTGGAACACGTAGGCCAGAAGCGCCGTGAGGATCGCCGCGTTCATCAGGAACGGCGCCGGGTTGAACAGCTTGTAGAGCGCCACCCCCAGCACCGGGGTCACGATCACGCAGGCGCCGTTCACGGCGGTGACGGCCCCCGCGATCTCGCCCTGCCGCTTGTCGCTGGCCGCCAGCGACGCCCCTGCCGTGAACCCCGGCCGGCAGAAGCCATAGCCCAGGTTGATGAGCGCATAGGCGAAGACCAGCATCTCGTAGCTCGGCGCGAAGGCGAGGGCGAGGTTGCCCAGGGCCGCCAGCCCGGCTCCCCAACGCAACAGATGCCTCGGCCCCATGCGGAACATGCGGATCAGTCCCCACTGGGCGAGAAGCCCGGCCATCGCCCCGGCCATCATCGCCACCCCGATCAGCTTCTGCGCCTGCATGGGCGTCTGGCCGAGCTTGTCGATGACGAGGAAGCCCAGGGTATAGCCGTTCACCTGCTGCGCCGATCCGGCGAGCAGGCCGTAGAACAGGAAGGGCCGGATCGCGGGGTCTCGCCACAACCCGGCGGACTTGCCCTGCGGGGCGAGGTCCACGGCGTCGTCGTCGGCGGCCGCGGGTTTGGCGACGCGCGTCTCAGGCACGCCCTTCCACACGGCGAGCAGCATCAGGGCGGCGAAGGCGGCGAAGAAGAACATCGGCCCGGCCAGCCCGAGGATGCCGATCACGAACAGGGGCGCGATCGCCGGGCCCGCGATGGTGCCCAGGCCGAAGGCGCCGGCCAGTTGCGACAGCGCCTCGGTGCGGCTCTCCGAGTGGGTGCGTTCGGCCACATAGGCCTGGCTGGCAGGGTTGGCCGCCGAGCCGATCAGCCCGAACACCGCCCGCAGGAGCGCGAAGCCCCCGAACACCAGGAGCGGCGGGATGAACTTGTGCAGCCCCGCCCACACCACGCAGGCGCATCCGGTCATGGAGATGGCGAAGCCGAAGAGGCCCAGGGTGATCATCGGGCGGCGCCCGTCCCGGTCCGACCGCTTGGCCCAGTAGGGGGCCGAGACCGTCCAGAGCAGGGCCGAGAGCGAGAAGATCGCCGCGATCAGGGGGTCGGGGATGCCGATCTGTCGGCCGATGGCGGGCAGCACCGACTGTAGGCCGCTGTTCCCCGCAGCCACCGCCAGCGACACGCCGAACACGATCACGAAGGCCGAGCGCGACAGGGGCGGAAAGCCGGTCTCCGACTTCGAGGCGGGCGCCTGAGGCTGTGCGGCACTTGCGGGCATGGGCGCGACCCATAGCGGCAGCCGGGCCGCTCGCAAGCCTCCAGCGCACCCCCAAGTCTTGAGCCGAAGGCGCGCGTAAGTGTAGACGAGCCGACGCAACCCCAATCAGGCTCGCCGCTAGACGTGCGATGCCCGGAGATCGCCTATGGATCCGGCCGCCCAGCACGACGCCGACGTCGTCCACGTCATCAACGGCCAGTCGGCGTTCACGCAGGGCGAGATGCCCATCGAGGAGCAGACCTCGACCTACCACGTGTTCGACGGCCTCGTGCGGTGGGGCTCGCTGGTGGTCGGCTGCATCGTGCTGTTCCTGGCGATGACCTTCTGCACGTCGCTGGGCTTCATGACGGCGGCGATCTGCACCGCGGTGCTCGGCGGCCTCGGCTTCGTGGCGCTCAAGGGCAAGCCCACCTCGCTCGAGACGCACTAAATCTAACGGCTGAGGCGGCTGGACAGGAACGCAGCCCGCTTTAAGCTTGAGGGTCAACGATCCGCCGTTCGTGTGCGGGCAGAGGGGCTTAGGGAACGCGCATGGGGGCTGTGATCGCGATCACACGTGAGCGCCGTGAGGGCGAGACTCGCGTCGCGGCCACCCCCGACAGCGTCAAGCGCCTCATCGCGCTGGGCGCGACGGTGCGTGTCGAGGCGGGTGCCGGAACCCTCGCCAGCTATCCCGACGCCGACTACGCAGCCGCCGGCGCCACCATCGCCCCCACCGCGCAGGCCGCCCTGGACGGGGCGGACATCCTCTTCAAGGTCCGCACCCCCTCGGATGAGGAGATCGCGGCCCTCAAGCCTGGCACCTTCGTCGCGGGCCTTCTGGACGTCACCAGCAACCAGCCAGTGCTGGACGCTGTCGCGGCCAAGGGTGCCACGGCGCTCGCGATGGAGAAGATTCCCCGCATCACCCGCGCCCAGGCGATGGACGCCCTCTCGTCGCAGGCAAACCTCGCGGGCTATCGCGCCGTGATCGAGGGCGCGCAGGCCTACGGTCGCGCCATGCCGATGATGATGACCGCCGCGGGCACCGTCGCCGCGGCGCGGGTGTTCGTGATGGGCGCGGGCGTGGCGGGTCTGCAGGCCATCGCCACGGCGCGTCGTCTCGGCGCAGTGGTCACCGCCACCGACGTTCGCCCCGCCTCCAAGGAGCAGGTCGAGAGCCTCGGTGCCAAGTTCGTCGCCGTGATGGACGAGGAGTTCAAGGCCGCCGAGACCGCCGCGGGCTACGCCAAGCCCATGAGCGCCGAGTATCAGGCCAAGCAGGCCGAACTCGTGGGCGAGCACCTGAAGAAGCAGGACATCGTGATCACCACCGCCCTCATCCCGGGCCGCGCCGCTCCCCGCCTCGTCACGGCGGCGCAGGTGGCCACCATGCGCGCAGGCTCGATCCTGGTGGACCTCGCGGTCGAGCAGGGCGGCAATGTGGAGGGCGCGGCTTCCGGCCAGGTGGTCGAGACCGCCAACGGCGCCAAGATCGTGGGCATCGCCAACATGGCGGGCGCCATCGCCACGGACTCCTCCGCCCTTTACGCCCGCAACCTCGTCAACCTCGCCTCGCTGCTCCTCACGAAGGAGGGCGCGTTCGAGCCCCAGTGGGACGACGAGATCCTGAAAGCCGCCGTGGTGATCCGCGACGGCGCCCCCGCAACCGCCGCCTGACGGAGACCGAGACATGGAAGCCGTCGACCCCACCGTGTTCCGCCTGGCGATCTTCGTCCTGGCGGTGTTCGTCGGATACTACGTGGTGTGGAGCGTCACCCCCGCCCTGCACACGCCGCTCATGGCAGTGACCAACGCGGTGTCGAGCGTGATCATCGTGGGCGCCCTCCTCGCCGCCGCCGCCCATCCCGTCGCGGGCGCCGCCATGAGCGCCAACGTGTGGATCTCCAAGGGCGCGGGCGGCATCGCCGCGGGCCTCGCCGCCGTGAACATCTTCGGCGGCTTCCTCGTCACTCAGCGCATGCTCGCCATGTACAAGAAGAAGGACCGCGCGAAGTGAACGCCAACCTCGCGGCCCTTCTCTACCTCGCCTCAGGCGTTCTCTTCATCCTGACGCTGCGGGGGCTTTCGAGCCCGCAGACGAGCCAGGGCGGCAATCGGCTCGGCATGATCGGCATGGCCCTGGCCGTCGGCACCACGCTCGCCACGCTCTGGGGCCAGGGCGTGCTGGACGGGGTGACGCTGGCCATCATCGCGGGCGGCGTCGCCATCGGCGGTGGTGTGGGCGCGGTGATCGCCCGGCGGGTGGCCATGACCTCCATGCCGCAGCTCGTGGCGGCGTTCCACTCGCTGGTGGGCATGGCCGCGTGCCTCGTGGCGGTGGCGGCGATCTACACGCCCGCGGCCTACGGCATCGCCGAAGGCGCGGGCATCAAGCTCGAGAGCCTGATCGAGCTCTCCATCGGCGTGGCCATCGGGGCGGTGACCTTCACGGGCTCCCTGATCGCCTTCGCCAAGCTGAACGGCAACATGAGCGGGGCGCCGATCCTGCTGCCCGCCCGCCACCTTCTGAACCTCGGCATCGCCGTGGCGCTGGTGGTGCTGATCGTCGTGCTCGGCATGAGCGGCGGCTCGGCCCTGTGGGCGTTCTGGGCGGTGTTCGGGCTCGCGCTGGTGCTGGGGATCACGCTCATCATCCCCATCGGCGGGGCGGACATGCCGGTCGTGGTGTCGATGCTGAACAGCTATTCCGGCTGGGCCGCGGCGGCGCTGGGCTTCACGCTCGCCAACAACACCCTGATCATCACCGGCGCCCTGGTGGGCAGCTCCGGCGCGATCCTCAGCTACATCATGTGCAAGGCGATGAACCGCTCCTTCGTCAGCGTGATCCTGGGCGGCTTCGGCGCGGTGGACGCGGGCGCGGGCGAGGGCGCCGCCAAGGAGACCCGGCCGGTGAAGATCGGCTCGGCGGACGATGCGGCCTTCATCATGAAGAACGCCTCCAAGGTGATCATCGTGCCCGGCTACGGCATGGCGGTGGCCCAGGCGCAGCACGCCCTGCGCGAGATGGGCGACATGCTGAAGCGTGACGGGGTCGAGGTGAAATACGCCATCCACCCGGTGGCGGGGCGGATGCCAGGCCACATGAACGTGCTCCTGGCCGAGGCCAACGTGCCCTACGACGAAGTGTTCGAGCTGGAGGACATCAACGCCGAGTTCGCCTCGGCCGACGTGGCCTTCGTGATCGGCGCCAACGACGTGACCAACCCCGCCGCCAAGACCGACCCCAAGTCCGCCATCTACGGCATGCCGATCCTGGACGTGGAGAAGGCGGGCACGGTGCTCTTCGTGAAGCGCTCCATGGGCTCCGGCTACGCGGGCGTGGAGAACGAACTCTTCTTCCGAGACAACACCATGATGCTCTTCGCCGACGCCAAGAAGATGGTCGAAGGCATCGTGAAGGGGCTCTGACCCCGAGGCTAAAAGGGGGCTCGCGATGGCGGCGGAACCGAAGACCAAGCCCACCGACGCCAGCGTCCCCGACTTCATCGCCGCCGTGGAGTCGCCCGTGCGCGCCGCCGATGCCGCGGTGGTCTGCGCGCTCCTGAGCGAGATCAGCGGCGAGCCGCCCATCCTGTGGGGGCCGTCCATCATCGGCTTCGGCTCGGCCCGCGGCCCCACGGGCGACTGGCCGGTGATCGCCTTCTCTCCCCGCAAGGACAAGCTCGTGTTCTACGGCCTGCGCGGCGGGGCCGAGGGGGCCGAGGCGCGCCTGGCCAGTCTGGGCAAACACAGCACCAAGGGCGGCTGCATCTACGTGAAAAAGCTCGCCGACGTGGACATGGGCGTGTTGCGCGCCCTGGCGACTGGGGCGGTGGCGGCGAAACGCGGGGGGTGATGCGTGGGCGGCGGCGCGGGCGTGCCGCCGGGCTCGGTCGCGTCAAGGGACGCTCGCTGCGCTCGCTCTTCGCCCTTGACCCGCCCTGCGCTCGACGGCCGACGGGATGGCGTCGGGACGCGGGGCGTCCCTATGATAAAGTTCGATGCGCCTCCGGCGGATCGAACACAGGGCTGATTGGAAGGTCGGCTAGGCGGCAGGGGCTCAACTTCCGCTCACGACCCTTGGTGGACATTTGTCCGTACGTCTAAGCTGCGTCGATGAATACACCGCTTTCCACAACTATCGTGTCTCTCGGGGCCGTCGCCCTTTTTGCAATTGGTCCTGCGGCAGCAGCAGGCTCCACTAAGCCTCACGCTAAAGGGGCTGCGCAGCACGCCAGCCCCGTAGTCGGCGTATGGATAGTGAACGATGCAACCGCACCGTTTCCCCTCCACATGTACGTGTTCAATGGGGACGGAACGATGCAGCAAGCCAATCCGGACGCCGGGGATGCGAGGACAAGCGACAGCGATGGAAAGGGGATTTGGGTCGCGAAGGGGGGGCATATCGTCGGTAAGTGGGTCGAGCTCACGGCGGACCGCGGCACCCACAAATTTGCCGGACGGTTGGACCTGTCGTTCGACCTCAAGGTTGTTGGCTATCGGTTGATTGGCACCCGTTCCGCCCAACCTTTCGATGCCGACGGGAAGCCGAACGGAGAGCCGTTTCAGGGGTCATTTACTGGCACACGCGTGACCCTCCCTTAAGACTGCCCAGCGCAAAGGTCCGCAACCCACCCATCTTTGATATTGGCGGCGTCCGCTTCTAAGCCATCAGCCCTGTGTTCGACGCGCCGCAGGCCCGTCGAACTTGAACGGGAGGGACGCCCCGCGTCCCGACGCCCACGTCTCAGCCGTCGAGCGCAGGACGGGTCAAGGGCGAAGAGCGAAGCGTCCCTTGATGCGGCCGAGCCCGGCGGCATCCCACCGCGCGTGCCGGTGACCGGACACCTCTCCCGCAGGCGGGAGAGGTGTGAACTAGGCGAAGAGATTGCATTCCATCCTCCCCCCTCCTCGCCTCCCCTACAGTGGCGACACCCCCGGCCAAGGGGAGGGCGCGTCGCGAGCGTTTCGACAGGGGGCCGGGTGGCGGGATCGAGCGGGATGATCGGCGGGGGACGTAAACCCGCCGTTCGGGGAGGGGCGAGCTTGCGCCCTCCCGCCCGTCCGAGGGTCTGCTCCTGCTTGAAACGAGGGCCCTGGGGGTGAAATCCTGGATGCCTCGGGCGGGGACGGGGTGAAAGGCTGAATGAAGCCTGCGCGTCCCGGGCCTTCGAGCGCAACGATCCCTGCGGAGCGGCTGACCTGCGCCGAAACCTCATCGGCGCCTCTAAACGACGGTACCCTCCGGGCGCAGGCCCGGGCGCTCCGCCCCCTCCCCATCCTCCCGGCCGCGCTCAGCGGTGCGGGGGGCTCAGCCGTGGCCGGTGGAGCCGAAGCCGCCGGCGCCGCGCGCCGTGTCGTCCAGCGTGTCGACCTCGTGGAGCACCGCGTGGGTCACCGGGGCGATCACCATCTGGGCGATGCGGTCGCCGCGGGAGACCACGACCGCCTCCTGCCCGAGGTTGATGAGGATCACCGACACCTCGCCGCGATAGTCGCAGTCGATGGTGCCGGGAGTGTTCAGGCAGGTGATCCCCTGCTTGGCGGCGAGGCCCGAGCGCGGCCGCACCTGCGCCTCGTAGCCGTCGGGCAGGGCGAGGCAGAAGCCCGTGGGGATCATCGCCCGCGCCCCCGGTGCGAGCGTCACGGGGGCGTCTGCGGAGACGGCGGCGCGCAGGTCCATGCCCGCAGCGCCCGCTGTGGCGTAGGCCGGGGCGTCGAGGCCCTGGGCGTGCGGCAGGCGGCGCAGGCGCACGGTGACCGGGGGCAGGGTCATCCCTCGGCCTCGTCGAGGGCGGTGGCGATCCGGGCGGCCAGCAGGCGGGCGATCTCCGCCTTGGGGGCGCGGGGCCAGTGCTCCGAGCCGTCGTGGGTGAAGAGGGTCGCCGCGTTGTTCGCGCCCCCCATCACGTCTCCGGAGACGTCGTTGGCGACGATCCAGTCGCAGCCCTTCCGAGCGAGCTTGGCCCGGGCGTAGGTCTCCACGTCGTCGGTCTCGGCGGCGAAGCCGATGACGAGCTCGGGCCGGTTGGCGCCGGGTTCGGAGAGGAGCTGCAGGATGTCGGGCGTCTCCTCCAGCTCCAGGTCGGGGGAGCCGCCCCGGGCCGCCAGCACCGATTTCTTGATCTTGCCCGAGGCGGGGGCCACGGGGCGCCAGTCCGCCACGGCGGCGACCATCACGGCCACGTCGGCAGGCAGGGCGGCCTCGCAGGCGGCCAGCATGTCCTCCGCGCTTTCCACGTCGATGCGGGTGACGCCGGGGGGGCGGGGCAGGGCGGTGGGGCCGGAGACCAGCGTCACCTCGGCCCCGAGCGCCGCCAGGGCGGAGGCCACCGCGTATCCCTGCAGGCCGCTGGAACGGTTGGACAGGAAGCGCACCGCATCGATCCGCTCAACCGTGGGGCCAGCGGTGACCAAGGCGCGGCGGCCGGTGAGGGGGCCTGTCGGCACGACGCCGACGGGAGGGGTCGCGGGCGTCTGTGCGGGGGCGATCAGCGGCGCGGCGGCCCCGCCCAGCATCCGCTGGATCGCGGCGAGGATCGCGGGCGGCTCGGCCATGCGGCCAAAGCCGAACTCCCCGCAGGCCATCTCGCCCTCGTCGGGGCCGACCACGGTGACGCCGTCGGCGGCCAGCGTGTGGAGATTGCGGCGCACGGGCGCGCTTTCCCACATGCGCACGTTCATGGCCGGCGCGATGAGCACCGGCTTGTCCGTGGCGAGGAGGAGGGTGGAGGCCAGGTCGTCGGCCAGGCCGTTGGCGAACTTGCCCATCAGGTCGGCGGTAGCCGGGGCGACGACCACGAGGTCGGCCGAGCGCGACAGCTCGATGTGGCCCATCTGCGCCTCGTCGGTGAGGGACCAAAGGTCGGAGTAGACCGCATCGCCCGTGAGCGAACCTAGGGACAGGGGGGTGACGAACTCTGCCCCGGCGCGGGTGAGCACCGCGCGCACGGCGATCCCCGCCCTGGCGCACAGCCGCACGAGTTCGAGCGACTTGTAGGCGGCGATGCCACCGCCGACGATCAGGAGCACGCGCCGCTGCGCCACAGGCGATTCCCTCGTTCCAAACAGCCGTCGCGACGACCCTTAACGAAGGGGGAGACGGGGGCAAAGCTCTGCGCTATTATGGATCATAACGTGAACACGGAGACGCGTCATGCGGGGTGGGATGATCGTCGTGGCGGGGGCCCTGGTGCTCGGTGCCGCTGGGCTCTCGGGCTGCGGCAAGGGCTCGGCCGAACCGGCGCGGGTGCACGCTGATACCGGCGGATCGGGCACGGCCAGCGCCGGCGAAGTGTCTGGTGAGGGCTCGGGCTCGGGCGGGTCAGGCTATGGCCAGGTGGCCTACAAGAAGCGCGAGCCGGTGCCGAGCTTCCACGGCGAACCCATGTGGAGCGACAATCGCAAGCACTCCTCGGCCGAGAACGCGCACTATCACTGCGACAAGTCGGGGGCCGACATCGGGGCCAAGTCGTTCGACGACTGCCTCACCAAGGTCCACGCCTTCATCGACCACCCGCCTGCCGGGGCCAAGACCATGACCCGCAGCAACGGCGACAAGCTGATCTACGACCCAAAGGCCAATATGTTCGCCGTGGCCCGGAAGGACGGGGCACCCCGCACATTCTTCAAGCCCCGCACCGGGGCCGAGTACTGGAAGGAGCAGCAGGCCGAAGCCGACAGCCCGCGCGGCTACGGCTCCGGGCGCAGCTATGGCGGCGGCTCCAGCCGTGGATCGGGCGGCGGCGGCGAGTAAGTTCGCCCCCCCCCCGAAAGCGCCGCGGCCGGACAATGCTAACGATGGTTACAGAGCGCGGCCCGCGCTTTGCAGGCCCCGCGTCTTGTGCATGGATAGGTGGAGGTGGACCCCCCGCCACCTTAGTCGCGTAACGTGTTCCCGGTCGGCATTCTCGACCGGGAACGCGAGCCAAGGGTTTCGCGGATGGAAGATTTCGCCAGCTACCTCCTGATGATCGGCGGCGGCCTCCTCGTGGCGGCCGTGCTCGGCGGCGGGGCCGTGTTCGTGGCCATGCTCCGGGCCAAGGGTGTGAAGAAGTCATCGAGCTTCAGCCTGAAGTAGGCGGCCTCGCTAGGCCGCTGTGGCGGCTGGCTGGAAACGCGATCTTTACGGCCCACAGGCTATGCAGGGTTCCCAGCAGAACGCCGCGGACCGCTTTTTCATGTTCAGTTCCGACGCACGCCTGATGCAGAAGGTCGCCGCCGGCCTCGGCCGGGTACTCGTACTCGACCCGCATCCGGCCTCGGCCAAGCTCGTCGCTGATCTCATCAAGGAGATGGGGGCCCGCCAGGTCGCCTGTTACAATCGAACGGCCCGGGGCCTCGAAACCATCGCGTCGATCGACCCGCTCCTGATCTGCATCGAGGGCGGCGGCAGCTCCGAGTTCGACGGGGTCGACCTTGTGGGCCGGCTGCGCCGCTCGACCCTGGCCTGCCGTAAGGTGCCCGTGATCATGATCACCGGCGAGGCCACGGTGGAGTCCATCAAGACCGCGCGCGACGCCGGCGTGCACGAGTTTCTGCGCAAGCCCTTCACCGCCAAGGACCTGTTTCGCCGGGTTGAGAACGTGGTGCTGAAGCCCCGGGTGTGGATCGACGCGCAGATGTACGTCGGCCCGGACCGGCGCCGCTTCAACTCCGGTGAGTTCGTGGGTTCAAAGAAGCGCCAGGCCGACGCAGCCTATTCGGCCGACATGATGATGATCCAGGCCAAGGCCGAAGCGGGCATCGCCGCCCAGCGCGCCGTCTCCGCCGCCGCCTAAGGCGCAGCGCGGGGTTCGTGGCACGGGGGAGGGTTAGAACCCCCCCACGCGCCACGCCCCACGTGTCAGGCCTCGATCAACCGACGATCGATCGCGGCGGCTTTCATGGCCTTTTGCAGTTTCTCGAAGGCGCGCACCTCGATCTGGCGCACCCGCTCACGGCTCACGCCGTATTCGCCGGCGAGTTCCTCCAGCGTGACGGGGCTTTCCTGCAGGCGCCGCTGGGTGAGGATGTGGCGCTCACGGTCGGTGAGATCCTTCATCGCATCGCCCAGGAGGTCCATGCGCAGGGAGTGCTCCTCCTTATCGGCGACGGTGATCTCCTGGCTCTCGGTCTTGTCGTCCACGAGCCAGTCCTGCCACTCGCTTTCGGAGTCCGAGCGCAGGGGCGAGTTGAGCGACGAGTCCGGGCCCGACAGGCGCCGGTTCATCGAGATCACCTCGTCGTTGGTCACGCCGAGGCGCGTGGCGATGTGGGTCACCGCGTCCGGATGGAGGTCGCCCTCCCCGAAAGCCGAGATCTCCGCCTTGGCCTTCCGCAGGTTGAAGAACAGCTTCTTCTGCGCCGCCGTCGTGCCCATCTTCACCAGCGACCACGAGCGCAGGATGTATTCCTGGATCGAGGCGCGGATCCACCACATGGCGTAGGTCGCCAGGCGGAAGCCCTTGTCGGGCTCGAACTTCTTCACGGCCTGCATCAGGCCGACGTTGCCCTCGGAGATCACCTCCCCGATGGGCAGGCCGTAGCCCCGGTAACCCATGGCGATCTTGGCCACGAGCCTAAGGTGGCTGGTGACAAGCCGGTGGGCGGCGGCCGGGTCTTCCTGCTCGCGCCAACGCTTGGCGAGCATGAACTCCTCGTCCTTGGTCAGCATGGGAAATTTGCGGATCTCCGTGAGGTAGCGGGAAAGCCCGCCCTCCGGAGAGATCATCGCCAGTGCGTTCGTAGCCATCAGTCTTGCATCCCCTCCGTGTGTACTACGTCAGGGGGCGTCGCCGGCCTCTCATACCCGGCTATCACCGGGCTGGGCGGGGTCGTGGGAGTGCGGCGTCCTCGGCGTCTGCAACAGCCCGTGTGTAGCGGATTGTTGCGTCGCCTTTAAGGCCCCTCGCGGTTGCAGATGAACAAATTTCCGACCCGGGGAGTCAGGTTCTCTCACAGGCCTGCCAGCGCCGCCTCCAGCGAGAGCATGTCCTGCGGGGGCCGTGTCTCGAAGCGCAGGTGCTCTCCCGTGATGGGGTGGACGAACCCCAGCACCTTGGCGTGCAACGCCTGCCGGGCCAGGCCCGCGTCCGTCATCGCGTCGCGCACGATCTTGGCGGGCGAGCCCGACCCGTAGGTCGCGTCTCCCAGCACGGGCGAGCCCTTCGAGGCCATATGCACGCGGATCTGATGTGTGCGGCCCGTCTCAAGCCTGCACTCCACCCGCGCCGCGAGGGGTCGCAGGGCCGGGCCGAACACCTGCTCGGTGCGGTAGTGGGTGATCGCCTCACGCCCCCCGGTGCGCAGAACGGCCATCTTCTGGCGATCGTGGTGCGAGCGGCCGATGCGGCTCGCGATCGTGCCGCGGGCAGGGTCCGGCGCCCCCCGGACGAGGGCCGTGTAGGCCCGCTCGATGTCGTGCCTTTCGAACAATGCGGCGAGACCGTGGTGCGCCGCATCGGACTTTGCGGCCACCATTATGCCTGACGTGTCCTTGTCCAGGCGGTGCACGATTCCCGGGCGCACCACGCCGCCCACGCCCGAGAGCGAGCCTGCGCAGTGGTGCAGGAGCGCGTTCACCAGCGTGCCGTCGGGGGTGCCGGGGGCAGGGTGGGCGGCCATGCCCGCGGGCTTGTCGATCACGATCAGGTGCGCGTCCTCGAACAGGACCACGAGCGCCAGATCCTGCGGCTGCGCGGTGGCGGTCACCACTGCCGGCACGTCGATCCGGTACAGCCCCTCGCGCGCCGGAGCGGACCCGTCGGTCACCGGCTGGCCGTCGAGTGACACGCCCCCCTCGGCGAGCAGGCGCTTGATCCGCTCCCGGGAGAGCTGGGCCTCGACGACGGCCGGGGCGCGGGCCAGCGCGGCATCGGTGCGCCCCCCGGCTCCCGGCTCCAGTGCCACAAATAGAGGCGCCACCAGATGCGGCCCCTCAGCGTCGGTCACGAAGTCGCCTCGTGATGCACATGATCGTGACGCTTCCGCCACAGTCCCGCCCCGAGTGTGACGGTGCGACATATGGAGCGTTGCGGTTTGTTAACATCGGCCACCAATCTCATCCTTGAGACGAACTCCCAGCCCGTCACCGCACTCCAGGGAACACGAATGAACCACCCTACCCAGCTTGCCCGCCTGATGGGCACCACTGTTCTTGCCGGCGTATTCGGCATGACGTTCGCCGGTGCCGCCATGGCGCAGACGGCCCCCAAAGCCCCCACGGCCGCTGAAAGCGCCGTGGATGAGGTCGTGGTCACCGGAACGCGCATCCGCCGTCCGCAGATCGAGTCCAACAACCCCATCAACGTGATCGACCAGCGCGCCATCGCGCTGACCGGCATCACCGACATCGCCCAGCTGCTGCAGCGCCAGCCGCAGGTCGGCATCAGCAACAGCACGGTCACGACTAACAACACCGTGCGGGTCACCGGCCTGTCGAACATCACCCTGCGCAACCTGGGCGCCGTGCGCACCCTGACGCTGGTCAACGGTCACCGCCAGGTGGGCGGCTCGGCCAGCACCACCGCCGTGGACGTGGGCACCATCTCGCCGACCATGATCGAGCGGATCGACATCGTGACCGGCGGCTCCTCCGCCATCTACGGTGCCGACGCCATCGCCGGTGTGGTCAACTTCATCCTGAAGAAGAACCTGGAAGGCGTGAACTACAAGTTCCAGTACGGCGAAACCTATCATGGCGGCGGCAGCGGCGCGCTCGCCTCGGTCAGCGTCGGCCACAACTTCGATCACAACCGCGGCAACGTCAGCCTGTCGGTCGACTACGCCAACGACCGCCCGATCTACGGCTACATGCGCGATTACGCGACGACGGGCCTCGCGAGCATCCCCAACCCGGCGCGCAGCACCACCACGGGCGTCGCCAACGTCGCCGCCTTCATCGCGCAGGCCGGCATTCGCGGCAACGTGATCGGCTCGTCGATCAACACCGGCAACACCAACCAGGTCAGCCCCACGCTCCTGACGGTGCTGCCCGGCTTCCCGACGCTGAGCTTCACGTTCAACGCCAATGGCTCCGCGGCCATTCCGTTCAACCGCGGCACGATCCTGGTCAATAACGCGGGCACCGCCCAGACCGTTTCGTCGAACTGTAAGGACTGCTACCTCGCCACCATCAACACTCTGAAGGCGGCCCTGGAGCGCGAGGGCGTCTCCGGCAGCGGGCACTACGAGTTCATCCAGGACCGTGGCTGGCTGCGCAGCGCCGAGTTCTTCGTCGAGGGCAAGTACTTCCACAACAAGGGCTTCGGGAAGAGCTCGCAGGGCACCTTCGCCCAGGGTTCGCCCACCGCGCCGACCTCGTTCTCGCTGGAAGCCGCCCCCAAGGTGGACGCCGGCCTGCCCCTCTCGGCCACGCCCTATCCGATCAAGACCGACAACGCCTTCATCCCGTCCAACCTGGCGGCTCTGATCGCGGCCGCGCCGCGCTCGGCCTTCGCCACGTTCCAGGGTTCGCCTGCGCTCCTGATCAACCGGATCGACAACGACTTCGGCAATCGCGAGCAGAAGGTGCGGTATGACTCCGGCGAATTCGTCGGCGGCTTCCGTGGCACGTTCAAGAACAACTGGCACTTCGACACGTTCCTGAGCTACGGCCAGACGATCGACACCTCGATCAACTATGACCGTAACGAGCTGATCTTCTTCAATCAGATCGACGCGGTGAAGAACAACGCCGGCCAGATCGTCTGCCGCTCGACGCTGACGAACCCGACCAACGGCTGTCTGCCCCTCAACCTCTTCGCCATCACCGGCAACAGCGAGGCGGCACGCAACCAGTCCTATCTCCACACCGTGGAGAAGGACACGATCACGCAGCTGAACTATCAGGCCAACCTGTCGGGTGACCTGTTCCACTACCCTGCGCTGTTCACCCACACCGACCTGCCGGTCGGCTTCGCCATCGGCTTCGAATATCGTCGCGAAACCTCGAAGCAGATCCCCGACAAGCTCGTGCAGAACGGCACCGTGTTCGGCAACTTCACGCCGGTCACGCGGGGCTTCTACAGCACCAAGGAAGGCTACGGCGAGCTGAGCGTGCCGCTGCTGGCCAACCTGCCCTTCGTGAAGCGTTTGGAAGTCGACCTCTCCGGCCGGATCCAGGACTTCACGACCACAGGCGTCGACGGCACCTACGGCATGTCCGGCAACTGGCAGATCGACGACAGCTTCAAGCTCCGCGCGGTCTACTCCAAGGCCGTTCGCGCTCCGAACATCAACGAACTGTTCGCCAACGGCGCGGTCAGCTTCAACGCCATCAACGACCCCTGCGATGGCACGAACGTGAACCTCGGTTCCTTCCCGGCCAACCGCCGCGCCAACTGTATCGCGGCGCTGCAGGCCCTCGGCGTGAACCCCTTCACCGGACCGGGCGGGGCCTATGCCTTCACCCAGACCGGACAGACCAAGGAAAACGCCACCCTCGGCAACCCGAACCTCAACCCGGAACGGGCGACGACCTACACCACCGGCTTCGTGTTCACGCCCACGTTCTTCCCGGGCTTCACGGCCACGATCGACTACTATGACATCAAGATCAAAGGCGCGATCGCTTCGCTGGGCCTCGCCCAGATCACCAACAACTGCGTGGACTCGCCCTCGCTTGCCAACAGCTTCTGCGGGCAAGTCACGCGTGACACCTCCGGCAACATCCTTCGGGTGATCACCTCGGTGTTCAACGTGGCGTCGTACAAGGCCAAGGGTGTCGACTTCAGCGCCGCCTACCGCTTCAACGTGCGCAACCTGCCGTACATGGGCGACTGGGGTTCGGTGAACCTGAGCGTGGCCGGCAACAACACCACCAACCTCTTGTTCTTCCCGGTGGCCGGCGACGTGACCACCCGCCAGCAGACGGCGGGCGACCTTCGCGGTCCGCAGCCCCGCTTCAAGGCCGACGCCCACGCCACGTGGGAGTACGGCCCGTTCACCGCCAGCTACGGCCTGCAGTACATCAGCGCCATCAACGTCAACAACTCCAACCAGCCGCTGCAACTGTCCTACGAGCGCATTCCGCAATACTTCTCCCACGACATGCGCTTCGAGTATCGCTACCGCGGGCAGACGGCCTACGTCGGCATCAACAACTTTACCGACAACGACCCGCCCTACGTGCCCGGCGTGTTCACCGGCACGGGCACCTCGGGCGCCCTCTACGGCGGGCCGATCGGTCGCTACATCTACGTGGGCGTGAGCGGCTCCTTCTAAGCCGAACACATCCACGGGCTACGGGGCGGGCGCCGCGGCGGGAAACCTCCGCGGCGTCTCCCGTTTCAGGGGTGCGCTACGGCCGCTCGACCAGTCGCGGCCCTCCGTCCGCCCCCGTCGTGACCACGCGATAGAAGCAGGAGCGGAAGCCCACGTGGCAGGCCCCGCCGTCGCCGCCGGGGCGCACCTTCAGCCACACGGCGTCCTGGTCGCAGTCGATCCGCAGCTCCACCACGGTCTGCACCTGCCCCGAGGTCTCGCCCTTCTTCCACAGCGACTGGCGGGACCGACTCCAGTAGACGGCCTCGCCCTCCGCGATCGTGAGCTGGAGCGCCTGAGCGTTCATCCATGCCAGCATCAGCACCTCGCCCGTGTCGGCATGGGTGGCCACGGCCGCGATCAGCCCGTCGGGGCCGAAGCGGGGGGTCAGCCCCTCGCCACGCTCCAGCGCAAAGGCATCGGATGAAGGGGGCGGAAAGGGGGCGTCGCTCATGCCCACCAAGCTAAGACCAAGGCCCGCGTCGCGCGAGGCCGTGCATCGGGGCGCATCAACGCGCTATAGCGACCCCGCATGACTCTCACGATCCACGACACGCTCCAGCGCCGCAAGGTCGCCTTCACGCCCCGCCCGGGCACAGGGCCCATCACGCTCTACGTGTGCGGCCCCACGGTCTATTCCTACGCGCACGTGGGCAACGCCCGCCCGGTGGTGGTGTTCGACGTGCTGCAGCGCCTGCTGCGCCGCCTATATCCCGAGCGTGGCGTGACCTACGCCCGCAACGTCACCGACGTGGACGACAAGATCAACGCGGCCGCCACCGCCGAGGGCGTGGAGATCGGCGTGATCGCCGAACGCTATGCCGCCATCTATCGCGACGACATGACCGCGCTCGGCGCCGCCGTTCCCGATCTCGAACCCCGCGCCACGGCCCACATCCCGGCGATGGTCGCCCAGATCGGCAAGCTGATCGAGGCGGGTGCCGCCTACGCCGCGGAAGGCCACGTGCTGTTCCGCGTGAAGAGCTACCCGGCCTACGGTGCCCTCTCGGGCCGCAGCCTGGACGACATGATCGCCGGCGCCCGGGTTGAGGTGGCCGCCTACAAGGAAGACCCCGCCGACTTCGTGCTCTGGAAGCCCTCCAAGGAAGGCGAACCCCGCTGGCCCTCCCCCTGGGGCGAGGGCCGCCCCGGCTGGCACATCGAATGCTCCGCCATGATCGAGGAGACCCTGGGCCTGCCGGTGGACATCCACGGCGGCGGCCACGACCTGATCTTCCCCCACCACGAGAACGAGATCGCGCAAGGGGTATGCGCCTCGGGCGCGCACGAACCCGCCGCCTACGCCCGCTACTGGATGCACAACGGCTTTCTGACGATGGACGCCGAGAAGATGTCCAAGTCGGTCGGCAACGTCCTCCTGGTCCACGAACTGGTGAAGACGGTGCCGGGCGAGGTGGTGCGCTGGGCGCTGCTGTCCGCCCACTACCGCGCCCCGTTGGACTGGAACGCGGAGCTCCTGGAGCGCTCGAAGAAGGCCCTGGATCGCCTGTATGGCGTCATCCAGGACGCGGACCGCGTGCTGGGCGGGGCTCCCGCGGCCGGGCCGGGCGAGGCTGGATCGGTCGAGGCCGCTCTGAGCGACGACCTCAACACCCCGGCGGCGATGGCGGCCCTCTTCGCCGCCGGAGACGCCCTGCGCAGCGCCATCGGCGAGGGTGACGCGGGTGCGATCGGCAACGCCCGCCGCTCCCTCGTCACCGAGGGCTCGCTCCTCGGCTTCCTGCAGGGCGACCCCGACGCCTGGTTCCAGGGGGGCGCCGATGACGATCTCTCCAGCAAGGTGGAGGCGCTGATCGCCGCCCGCGCCCAGGCCCGAGCCTCAAAGGACTGGCCGGCCGCCGACCGCATCCGCGCCGAACTCGCCGCCCTCAAGGTCGAGGTGATGGACGGCCCCGCAGGCTCCGCCACTTGGCGGCTGAAGGATTAGGGCTGTCACCTCTCCCGCTTGCGGCAGAGGTGTCGGCACTCGCCACACAGCCCCCGGCGCACTACCTTCGCGTCCATGTCCTTCCGTCTTGAGCACCGCATCGGGGTCGCCGCGCCCGCCTCAGAGGTCTGGGCCGTAGTGTCGGATCTCGCCCGCTACGGGGAGTGGAACCCGATTTATCCGGTGATCGAGGGGCGCCTGGCGATCGGCGCGCCGATCACGTTCGAGCTGCACCTGCCCAAGAAGCCCGTGCAGACCTACTCGGGTGTGATCGTCGATTGGGTGCCGAACGCGCAGCTCGTCTGGGCGCTGAAGCTGATGGGCGGCCTCGTGCGCACCACCCGTTACACCGAGATCGAAGCCCTGACCGACGACAACTGCATCCTCTCGACGGGCGAAATTTTCGACGGCCTGGGCGCGCGCCTCCTGCCCAAGGCTGACCGGCGCACCATCAAGCGCGCCTTCGAGTTGGTGAACGAAGCCGCCAAGGCCCGCGTGGAGGACGCCCGCCGCGAAGGCCGCGCCCCGTGACCGTATCCGGCATCGACGACCTCTATTCCGCCCGGGTGCTCGCGCTGGCGGCCAACATGCCCCACGCCGGGCGGCTGCCTGCGTCCGTGGTGGAGGGCACATCCGAACGCACCGCCAAGCTGTGCGGCAGCCGGGTAGTGATCGACGTGGCGCTGGACGATCAGGGGCGGGTGGTGCGATTCGCGCAGGACGTGCAGGCCTGCGCCTTGGGACAGGCTGCCGCAGGGATCCTCGGATCTGCTGTGACCGGCGCCTCCGCAGCGGAAGTCGAGCAGGCGCGCGACGCCCTGAAAGCCATGCTCAAGAGCGGCGGCCCAGCCCCCGTGGGGCGCTTCGCTGATCTCGCCATCCTCGGGCAAGTCAGGGACTTTCCCGCCCGCCACGCCTCGACCCTGCTGGCCTTCGAGGCGGCGGCGGAGGCGATCGAGCGCGCCCGCATCCGAACTCGAAGCGCCGCCGTGGGTTGATCCGGCTCTTTCGCGGGTGCGATAAGGCGTATCGGCAAAGAACCGCGGCGGCATGTCTCTGTACTCAAATGGCGTCAGAGGCGCGCACCGCCTCTACAAGCTGACGCTGTCGCCCTGGATCGGGAACGGCTGCCGTTTTCTTCCGACCTGTTCGGATTACGCGCGCGATGCCCTGATCCTTCATGGCCCCCTTGTCGGCGGGAAGCTGGCGGTGGGCCGTCTCTGCCGGTGCCGTCCTGGCGCGATTTCAGGGTACGATCCCGTGCCCCCGCGAAAGGACCGGAACCCGCCTCTCGTGTGCGAGCCATGATCGAACTTCAATTTCCAGACGGCGCCCGGAAATCCTTCGACGAGGGCGTCACCGGGCGCGACGTAGCCCAGTCCATCTCGCCGTCGCTGGCCAAGAAAGCCGTGATCGTGCGGCTCGACGGGGGGCTCTACGACTACGACCGGCCGCTGAGCTCAGGGAAGATCGAGTTCCTGATGCGCGAAGACCCGGCCGTGCTGGAGGTGATCCGCCACGACGCCAGCCACGTGATGGCCGAGGCGGTGCAGAGCCTCTTCCCCGGCACGCAGGTGACCATCGGCCCCGCCATCGAGGACGGCTTCTACTACGACTTCGCCCGCGACGAGCCCTTCAGCCTGGACGACCTGGCGAAGATCGAAGCCGAGATGAAGAAGATCGTGGAGCGCGGCGACCGCTTCACCCGCGAGGTGATGCCCCGCGAGGCCGCCATCGCCAAGTTCGAGGCCATGGGCGAGGCCTACAAGGCCGAGATCATCCGCGACCTGCCCGAGAACGAGACGATCACGGTCTACCACCAGGGGAAGTGGAACGACTTGTGCCGCGGCCCGCACCTGCCCTCCACCCGCTTCGTGGGGAAGGCTTTCAAGCTGACCAAGCTGGCGGGCGCCTACTGGCGGGGCGATCACAACAACGCCCAGCTGCAGCGCATCTACGGCACCGCCTGGGCCACGCAGGAAGACCTGGACGCCTACCTCCACCGCATCGAGGAGGCCGAGAAGCGCGACCATCGCAAGCTGGGCCGCCAGCTCGACCTCTTCCATATGCAGGAAGAGGGCAAGGGCATGGTGTTCTGGCACGCCAAGGGCTGGACGCTCTATCGCGTGCTCGAAGCCTACATGCGCCGCCGCCTGGATGCGGCGGGCTACATCGAGGTGAAGACCCCGCAGGTGCTGGACCGCTCCTTCTGGGAGAAGTCCGGCCACTGGGCGAAGTACAAGCCCAACATGTTCGTCTGCGAGACGGTGGAGGGGGAGGAGCTTTCGCTCAAGCCGATGAACTGCCCCGGCCACGTGCAGATCTTCAACTTCGGTCAGCGCAGCTATCGCGAACTGCCCATCCGCATGGGCGAGTTCGGGGCCTGCCATCGCTACGAGCCATCAGGCGCCCTGCACGGGCTGATGCGCGTGCGCGGCTTTACCCAGGACGACGCCCACATCTTCTGCCGCGAAGACCAGATCGTGGAGGAGACGGAGAAGTTCGTTCGCCTGACGCGCCTGATCCACGGCGACCTCGGCATGGAGACGCACCACGTCGCCCTGGCCACCCGCCCCGAGGAGCGCATCGGGGAGGACGCCTTCTGGGACAAGGCCGAGACCATGCTGCTCGACGCCTCTCGCCTAGCCGGCGTGGAGCCCGTGATAGCCGAGGGCGACGGCGCCTTCTACGCCCCCAAGCTCGACTTCATCGTCAAGGACGCCATCGGCCGCTTGTGGACCTGCGGCACCCTGCAGCTCGACTACATGCTGCCCGAGCGCCTGAACGCGGAATACGTGGCGGAGGACGGGTCGAAGCAGCGCCCCGTGATGCTGCACCGGGCGATCCTGGGCAGTTTCGAGCGGTTCATCGGCATCATGATCGAGAACTTCGCAGGCGCGTTCCCGCTGTGGCTGTCGCCGGTGCAGGTGGTGGTCGCGACGATCACCAACGACGCCGACGACTATGCGCGCGAGGTGATCGACCATCTGCGCGCCCAAGGGCTGCGTGCGGAGCTCGACGTGCGCAACGAGAAGATCAACTACAAGGTGCGCGAACACTCCCTGTCCAAAACCCCGGTGATCGCCGTGGTCGGCCGCAAGGAGGCCGAGACCCGTCAGGTGGCCCTGCGCCGCCTCGGCTCGGACGGGCAGCAGATCCTGTCTCTGGACGAAGCGGGCGCGATCCTCGCCGCCGAAGCCACTCCGCCGGACCTCCGCCCCGCCTCCCAGCCCGTCGAGGCCAGCGCCTCGTGAGCTCGATGATGCGCCCGATCCGCGGTGGGTTCGTGGAGAGCGCGGTGCGCCTCTCGCACCTCGCCGACGTGTCGGTCAGCGTCATCATGGTCGTCTACAAGACCGGCGCAGCGCTGGAAGAGAGCCTGCGCCGGGTGCTCGCCGACTTTCAGGTGGACGAGTTCATCATCGTCGAGAACGGCGCCTCGGCCGAGGAGGCGGCGTGGATCGACGCCGCGGCGGATCGCGACACCCGCGTCACCGTGCTGCGCGGGCAGGGCAACGTCGGCTTCGCCCGGGGCTGCAACATGGGCGTGGGCGCAGCGCACGGCCGCACCATCGTGATCCTGAACCCGGACGCCTTCCTCGAACCCGGCTGCCTCGGCGCCCTGCAGACTGCCCTCGACCACGCCGGCGATCCCGAGCTGCGGCTGGTGGGCGCGCGGGTGCTCAACGAAGACGGCACCGAGCAGCGCGGCGCCCGACGGGGCGAAGTGACCGCCTCAACCACCTTCTTCAGCCTGACCCGCCTCTCGTCGCTGCCGATGTTCAGCCAATACGAGATCCACCACGAGCACGATCTGGAGCCCGACGTGCCGGTGCGCGTGCCCACGATCTCGGGCGCCTGCTTCGCCATGAAGCGCTCGCAGTTCGTGGCCATCGGCGGCTTCGACACCGGCTTCTTCCTCCATGTGGAGGACGTCGACCTGTGCTGGCGCGTGCGCAAATCCGGGGGCGAGGTGCTGTTCCACCCGGGCGCCCGCGTCACCCACCTCGGCTCCACCAGCCACACCCACCCCATGAAGGTGGAGTTCCACAAGGGCATCGGCCTCGCCCGCTACTTCGCCAAACGCGCCGAAACGACACCCCGGCGCCTCCTGGCCTACGCGCTCGGCGGCCCGATCATCGCGGTGAGCGTGATGCGCCCCCTGCTCCGCAAGCTGACCGGGGCGGGCTGGCTGCGCTAGACTCAGAGCGGCCGCCGACCCCCTGACTTCCCCGCTCATCCCGGCGGAAGCCGGGACCCAGGCTAGGCTCACTCCCACCAGCTGGCACGGCGGCACGCCCACCACGCCACCCGAAGACTCCACCACCCCAGCCTCCCCGCGCGATCTTTCCCGCCAAGCTGAAACCGCCGCCGGGCCGGGCGGTTACAGCAGCTCCTGAACACGGAGCTTTCCATGACCGACCAGCGCCTCGATGGCCGCAAGATCGCGGTTCTTGCCACCGATGGGTTCGAGCAATCCGAACTCGAGCAGCCCGTCGAAGCCCTCAAATCGGCCGGAGCCACGGTCGAGGTGATCTCCCTCGAACTGGGTTCGATCCAGGGGATGGTTCACGACGAGAAGGGCCACAAGGTCGACGTGGACAAGGCGCTGAACGGCGTCGAGGCCTCGCAGTACGACGCCCTCGTGCTTCCGGGCGGCGTGGCCAATCCTGACAAGTTGCGCCTGTCCGACGAGGCGGTGCGCTTCGTCCGCAGCTTTTCGCAGGGCGGCAAGCCCATCGCCGCCATCTGCCACGGCCCCTGGACCCTCATCAATGCCGAGGCCATCGAAGGCCGCCGCATGACCTCCTGGCCGTCTCTGGAAGCTGACCTGCGCAACGCCGGTGCGGAGTGGGTGGACGAGGAGGTGGTGGTGGATCGCGGCCTCGTCACCTCGCGCAAGCCCGACGACCTCCCCGCCTTCTGCGCCAAGATGATCGAGACCTTCGCGGAAGCCTGAACCGTCTGCGAAGCGCTCCGCGTCAGCTTGGCGCGGAGCTCTTCGGAAAGGCGCCCGCCCGCGACAGGGCGCTGGGGGCGGGCTTGCCGAGCTTTGCTGCGATCCAGCGGGCGGTTTCGATCAGCGCGCCCAGGTCCAGCCCCGTGTCGATGCCGCCGCGCTCCAGCATGTAGACCAGATCCTCGGTGGCGATGTTGCCGGTGGCGTTCGGGGCGAAGGGGCAGCCGCCGATGCCGCCGCAGCTGGCGTCCAAGACGTCGGCGCCCGCCTCGAAGCCTGCATAAGCGTTGGCGAGGCCGGTGTTGCGGGTGTCGTGGAAGTGCAGGCGCAGCTTCACGTCGGGCGCGACCGCCTTCACCGCCTCCACCCGCCGACGCACCGTCCACGGATCGGCGACGCCGATGGTGTCGGCCAGGGCGATCTCGTGAACGCCCGCCTGCGCCATCTCCCGGGCAATCCGCACCACCTGGGCCTCAGCGACCTCCCCGTCGAAGGGGCAGCCGAACGCCACGGAGATCGTGCCGGAGACGGGCGGGCCGCCATCGGCCTGCCGAGCCATCACCTGCCGCAGCACGTCGAGCTGCTCCTCCGTGCCCGAGCCCTGGTTCGCCCGGCCGAACCCATCGGTGGCGCACACCACCGTGTTGGCCTCGTCGCAGCCCGCCGCCACGCAGCGGTCCCAGCCGCGCAGGTTGAGCACGAGGCCTATGCGCGACCGCCCCGGCGTGGGCGGCAGGGCGGCCATGATCTCCCCCGCCCCGGCCATCTGCGGCACGCGGGCAGGGTTCACGAAGGAGACGACCTCCGTCCGCCTCGCCCCCGCCGCCTCCAGCCTCGCGATGAAGTCCAGCCGCTCGGCCACCGACAGGATGATGGCTTCGTTCTGCAGGCCGTCTCGGGGGCCGACTTCGACGATCTCGATCGTTCGGCTCATTCGGCCTCCTTGTTGGCGGCTTCGACTTCGGGGGCGAGCTTCACCGGGCGCCACAGGGTGAGGCGCACCGGGTGGCCCGCGGAATAGTCGACCCCGGACACCACGCCCACCGACTGCGCCACCGCGCCGCGCTTGGCCAGCCGCGCCCGAAACGCCGCCTCCTGCCGCTGCTCGACCAGCGCGGGTGCGCCGTCGGCCAGGGCGTCGGCGGCACCCGCCCCGTCGCTGTCCAGCTCGGTCTCGGTGCCGAGCGCGAAGACGAGGCTGGGCTCGGCATAGCCCGCGGTGGCGACGGGGCCGACGATGCGGCCGGTGCGCGGGTCGAGTTCGGTCGCGGCGATGAGCGCGGCAGCGCGGCGGGAGATCCAAAGGGTCGAGAGGTGCGGAACGAGCCATCCGGTCAGCACCACGTGGGCCGCCACCCCCGCCGCTGCGGCAACGGCCACGGCGCGCACCGGGCGCTCGCGCAGGAGGGGGACGGCCCCAGCTCCGCCTGCCACCAGCATGAGTCCGGCCCCCAGCCAGGCCGCCGGGACCGCGCTGGCATCTCCATAGCGGGCCGCGAGCCAGGCTCCGACAGCCGCCAGCAGCACGCCGGCACCGAGCGAAAGCGCCGAGCCCGCGATCCGCGCTTTCGCGCCCAGCCTCGGCCCGGTCACCGCCGCGGCCGCGAGCCAGGCCAACGCTCCATAGGCGGGCAGGGGATAGTGCGGGAGCTTGGTGGGCATGGCCTCGCACACGATCCACCACGGGATCAGCCAGGCGAGGGCGAAGCGCACCGCAGGCTCGCGTCGCCTCGTCCAGCCGGTCACGACCGCTGCGGGCAGCACCAGGGCGGAGGGAAAGGTGAGAAGCGGGGCCAGGAGGAGGTGGAGCCCCGGGGGCGCGCCGTGCGACTCGCGGGCGCCCGCGATCTTCCCGGCGATGTCGCCCCCCAGAGCGCCATTCCAGAACCCGCCATCGGAGAATACGGTGATCGCGAACGCCCACGGCCCGACCAGCAGCAGAACGAGGAGCAGCCCCCAGCTCCAGCCGAGCCTTGAGATCCACACCCCCCGCCGGTCGGCGACGGCCAGGCTGACCAGCGCCAGCGCCGCGATGGCCGGCCCCACCGGCCCCTTCAGGAGGATCGCCGCCGCCATGCCCACCCAGAACGAAGCGCGCTCAAAGCTCGCCCTTCCGGGCGGCTGAGTCTCCGGCCGGGTCTCGCGAAGGTAGAGCCGGGCCAGCGCCGCCATCGACAGCGTCACCGCCCCGCAGAGCAGCGCATCGGTCTTGCCGATGAACGCCTCGGTGGAAAGGAGGAAGCTCGTACCGAGGATTCCGCCCGCCAACAGGCCGGTCCGGCTGCCGAACGCGGCACTCGCCCCCCATGCGCAGGCCGCCGCGGCCAGCATGGCGCCCAGAAGCGACGGCAGGCGATAGGGGCGGATGTCCCGCGCCTCCGCCGACGAGAACAGGCTGACGCTGAGCGCCTGCAGCCAGTGGACGCCGACCAGCTTTTTGTTCCGGGCCGCCTCCTGATAGCGGATGTTCACGAAATCGCCGGTCTCCAGCATCTGCGCGGTGGCCTGGGCGAACCGGCTCTCGTCGCGATCCAGGGGGGGCATGGCGAGGAGGCCGGGCAGGCTCGTGATCAGCACCAGCACGGCCGCCAGCACGGGGCCGCGCCAGCCCACCGTCAGGCGGTCGACGACGGCGCCGAGGCGCGGGCGCGGGGGTGGCAAGGCGGGGTCGGCGACAGCGTCCATCCGGGGCGAGGCTCTAGCATGGCCCGCCGCCGCTTCGCAGCCGTGCAAAGCCCGACGCTCGCCCTTGCGCAATTCCGGCTGTTAAGAGGGGGGCGATGCCTGCCTTTGATCCCGAATCGCCGATTCCGCTCGTCTCCGTCGTCGTGCCCGTCCGCAACGAGGAGGGGGCGGTCGGGCCGTTGTCGCGCGAGATCGCCACAGCCTTCGACGGGGTGGGCCTGCCTTTCGAGATGATCTTCGTCGACGACGCCAGCACCGACTCCACGCGCGCCACCCTGCAGGGCTTGAGGGCCGAGCATCCGTCCCTGCGCATCATCGGCCACGCCCGCAACGCCGGGCAGAGTCGCGCGGTGCGCAATGGCGCCCGGGCCGCCCGCGCCGCCGTCGTGCTGACGATGGATGGCGACGGCCAGAACGACCCTGCCGACGGCCCCGCCCTCGTGCGGGCGCTGATGGCGGGCCCTGCCACCCTGGGCATGGTCGCCGGCCGGCGAACCGGTCGCAAGGACAACGCGGCCAAGCGCTACGCCTCCAGCCTCGCCAATGGCATCCGCAAACGCCTGCTGGCCGATGGCGCGGACGACACGGGCTGCGGGATCAAGGCGATGCGGCGAGACGCGTTTCTGGAGCTGCCCTACTTCGATCACATGCATCGCTACCTGCCCGCCCTGATGCTGCGCGACGGCTGGGAGGTGCGGTTCGAGGATGTGGGGCATCGCGCCCGCACCACCGGCGCTTCGAAATACGGGAACCTCGACCGGCTGGCGGCCTCGGTGTCCGATCTGGCCGGAGTCCTGTGGCTCCGCACCCGGGCGCGGAGCACCGGGATTGCTGCAGAGGTCTGATTTCGTGCTTCCTTTGCAACAGTCGCCGCAAAGCTGACATGAGCCGGAACGGCTCTGCCAAGAGACGCATTGTCGGGGGGTCGGCGGTCGGGGAGATTGATTGTTGGCGGCTGCCGATCCCCGGATCGTGCGGTCCATGCGTCAACTTCCAGGCTCGCCTGAGGAAAACTCAACTGTGTGGCCGAAGCGACACTGTCGTTCTTGGTCGCGCTTGGTATAGCAACGAATGATACCGGGGGGCTCAGGCCCGTTCCGGTCAGGGCAAGAGAGGGCTCTTTATATGAAACTCCAACTCCTGGCAGGAGCGGCCCTGGCTGCGGCTTTCGCCGCCACGGCGGCGCAGGCTGCCCAACCTGATGGTTGGTACGGCGCTGTCGACCTCGGCTACCACTCGCTGGTGTCCGGCGGGATCAAGTCGCACTCGGGCTCGCAGTCCAGCCTCACCAGCCAGTATTCGGTGGCCTGGAAGTACGGCGCCGACGACGATTGGGCCGGCTTCGCCCGCGTCGGCTATCAGTTCCGCAAGCACTACCGCGTGGAACTCGAAGGCGGCTATCGCGGCGGTGACCTGTCGCGCGTCTACGGCTCCAACAACGGCTTCTCGCCCCAGGGCCTCTGCACCGCCGGTGTGGTTCGCGCTGTGGGCGCCGCCTGCGGCAAGCCCTCCGGCAACATCGAAAACTACTCGGCGATGGTCAATGTCATCTATGACATCCTGCCCGACGCCACTTTCGACCCCTTCGTCGGCCTCGGCGTCGGCGTCAGCCGTCTGAGCGTGAACGCTTACGGGCAGTTCCTGAACATCCCCGGCACGATCACGACGACCAACCCCGCCATCCAGAACCTGACCGTGAACGATCAGGACACCGCCTTCGCCTACCAGGGCGTCGCCGGTGTGGCGTGGCACGCCTCGGATCGTCTGTCGCTCGACCTGACGTACCGCTACTACGCCACTGCCGTGCACAAGTTCAGCGCGGTCGGCTCCAACTTCGTGCAGCTGGGCTACTTCACGGGCCGCTACAACGACCAGTCGATCACGCTGGGCGTTCGCTACAACTTCGGCAGCCCGCCCCCGCCCCCGCCGCCCCCGCCCCCGCCGCCTCCTCCCCCGCCTCCGCCGCCGCCTCCTCCCCCGCCCCCGCCGCCTCCTCCCCCGCCGCCCGCGGCGATCCCGGAAGCGCGCGAGTTCGTGGTGTACTTCCCGTTCGATCAGTCGATCCTCACGACCGACGCTCAAGCGGTGGTTCAGGCTGCGGCCAACTACGCCCTTCAGGGCAACGCGACCCGCATCGTGGTCGTCGGTCACACCGACACCTCCGGTTCGGCCGCCTACAACGTCCGCCTGTCGGAGCGTCGCGCCAAGACCACGGCCGACTCCCTGGTCGGTCTCGGCGTGAACCAGTCGACCCTCGCGGTGGACTGGAAGGGCGAGAGCGCTCCGGCCGTGGCCACCGGTGACGGGGTGAAGGAACCCCTCAACCGTCGCGCCACGATCGACATCAACTTCGGCGGCTGAGGCCCGGTCCTTCGGGACCGATCTTCACCACCACACTGACCGGGAGGGCCCCGCCGCAAGGCGGGGCCCTTTCCGTTTGTGCGCGCAGTCGAGTGAGCGGGGCCGTCTGCGAGGTGCCCGCCCGGCCTTTTCGCGAGCTTCACGGGGCGACGGTGAATTCCAATGCCGTGCGCTCACCCCTGCATCTGCCTTGCGGCGGCCACAGATCGATCCGATCTTCCCGATCATGACCTCGCACCCCTTCCTCCCCCGCCGGGCCGCCGCCCTCGCCGCCGCCCTCCTCATAGGGGGCGGACTCTCCGGACTCGCTTTCGCGGCGACCCCGCAGACGCAGACCGCCATCTTCGCCGGCGGCTGCTTCTGGACGATGGAGCACGGCCTGGAGGACATCCCGGGCGTGGTCGAAGCCGTCTCCGGCTACACGGGGGGCAAGACGGCCCGCCCCACCTATGAGGACGTCAACACCGAGACCACCGGCCATCTCGAGGCGGTGAAGGTGACCTATGACCCCTCCAAGATCAGCTATCGCCAGCTGGTGGACCGCTATTGGCGCTTGATCGATCCCACGCAGACCGACGGGCAGGCCTGCGACCGCGCCCCGTCCTACCACTCGGCGATCTTCGTGAACTCGCCCCAGCAGCGCAGCGACGCCGAAGCCTCCCGCGCGTCCATCGACACCGGTCGCCTGAAGGGTCGGATCGCCACCCAGATCCGCGACGCGGCCCCCTTCTGGGTGGCCGAGGGCTATCATCAGGACTACGCCCGCCTGCATCCGGCGCAGTACGGCGCCTACCGGGTGGGCTGCGGCCGGGACGGGATCCTGAAGGCGGTCTGGGGCGGGCGCTGATCCCCGACGCTTAGGGCCGCGACGGTCAGGGCTGACCGGCGCGGCATCCCTCCGGGCCCCCGAGGGGTCGCGGCGGCAGCCCGGTCGCCGGGCTGCGCGCCAGGGGGTTGAAGCCTTCGCCCACGAAGGCGGTCAGGCTCCGGGCCCGCTTCGCATCGAGCCGGATGGCGGTGCGCGCCACGGGGCTGGAGCGCGCGAAGTCGGCCATCGCCTCGGGCCGATAGCACTCGACCGAGTCGATCATCAGCACCCGTGCGCCCTGTGCGACCAGCAGCGGCACCTCGGCTTCGGCCTGGTTGTGCGGCTTGGCCTCCCGCACCCACATGCGCAGGGGTGCCGGAAAGCGCTCGTCGCGGCCGTAGTAGGACAGGGCGTTGAACACGAAGCGGTCGTCCACCGCGATCGCGGTCAGCCCGCCCGGGGCCGCCGCCGCCTCGCGCGCCTGCGACAGCGCCCAGCGGGTGGAGGCCTGCCAGCCGCGGGCCACCTTCAGGCTGTTGTCCAGGCCGAACGCCGCCGAGAGCGCGGGCGAGACGGCCGCGGTCAGGAACAGCGCGGCCACCACGCCCTGCAGCCCCAGCCCCGCCGCCAGCCAGCGCCATGAGCGGGCGCGCACCAGCCAGGCCGCCGCCAGCACGGAAGCCGGCACGAAGGCGGGCGCCGCCCAGTTGGCATTGGCCCGCGAGAGCGCGGCCTGTCCGAGCACGATGAGCACCGGCGGGGCCGCGAAGCACAGCAGCAGCGCATCCGAACCCGTCACCGGCCGCCGCAGGACGAGGAGGCGCACAGCCCCCCCGAACGCCACGCAGAAGAACACCGGCCCGAACACTCCGGCCTGGCTCACCAGAAACCCCAGGACGCCGCGATAGTCCGACAACCGGTCGATCAGGTTCTGGGCATCGGCATGTGAGGCCTTGTGCCAGTCGGCGTTGGCGGCGGTGTGGGCCAGGGTGTCGAAGTGGTGAGCGGCGTTCCACGCGAGGTTGGGCGCAATCAGGAGGAGGCCCGCACCGACGGTCAGCCCCACGCGCCGAACCGACCAGCGCCGCCGCATCTGCGGATCGACCGCCGCATGCAGAAGGGCCGCCAGCACCGCATAGGCCGCCGCATATTTCGAGAGCATGGCCAAGGCGAGAAGCGCCCCGAACCCCAGCGCCGCCCAGTCGCCCTCGGCCTTGGTGCGCTCGGTGGCCAGCGCGGCATAGCTCCACAGGGCCAGGGCCAGGAAGCCCAGCAGCGGGGCATCGGTCGCGATGACGCCGCTGGAGAGCTGCACCGCGGGCATCAGGGCGTAGATGGCCGCCGCCGCCAGGCCCGTCCGCCCGTCGTAGAGGCGGGCGCCCACCCTCTGCACGGCGACCGCCGCCACTGAATGGATCAGCAGCGCCGACAGCCGAACCCACGGTTCCGCGTTGCCGCCCACCGCCGTCGTGCCCGCGATCATCCAAGCCACCATCGGGGGCTTGGAGAAGTAGCCGAACGCCAGATGCCGCGACCACAGCCAGTACTGCGCCTCGTCCGGATAGAGCTCGAGGCGGGTGTTGAAGAGCGCCAGCAGCCGAAACGTCGTCAGCAGCCCGACGCCGATGAGGGTGATGCCGAGGGGGGTTCGGGCGCGCGCCGCCCAGTCGCCACCCCCGGCGCGCCCGTCTTGCTGATCAGGGCCAGGTCGCGGGGCAGGTGCTGAAGAGGTGACCACGGACCCCCAAGAACTCACTGCCGGGCGGAGTGCAAGAGGGGTGCCTCAAGTGTGTCCAAACAGCCACGTTGAGAAACAGTGAACGGCCAATGCGGCCATACTTCACGATCTCGTCATGAAAGTCCGGAGTTTCGCGACTAGGAGAGGTTCCAAGAGGGTCCGCCTCCCTGATCTGCGGACCCGACCCCCAGGGATCCCTCATGTCCAAGACCACCAACGCGCTCCTGCTGGCATCGACCGCGCTCGCGGGAAGCCTTCTTTTCGCCACGGCCGCCGCCGCGCAGTCCACCGGCACCACCGACGTGGAAGCTGTGGTCGTCACCGCCCGCAGCGGTCCGAAGTCGATCGACGGCGCCATGATCGCCGAGACGGTCTCCAAGAACCGCAACACCATCACCCAGGAGTTCATCGCCTCCCAGGCCCCGGCGCAGACGATCCTGCAGACGCTGAACCTGACGCCCGGCCTGAGCTTCACCAACAACGACCCCTTCGGCTCCTCGGGCGGCAACATCCGCCTGCACGGCCAGGACGGCGCCCACATCGGCCTCCTGATCGACGGCGTGCCGCTGAACGACGCCGGCAACTACGCCGTGTTCGCCAACCAGCAGCTCGACCCCGAGCTGATCGAGCAGGCCAACATCAACACCGGCTCGACCGACGCCGACACGGTGACGGCCTCGTCCACCGGCGGCATCATCAACTACACCACCCGCAAGACGGCCAAGCAGTTCGGCGGCCTCTTCGACGTGTCGGGCGGCTCCTACAACTACAAGCGCGTGTTCGGCCTGATCGACACCGGCCCCATCGGCCCGCTCGGCACCCGCGCCTACGTGGCCGGCAGCTACCAGGACTACGACAAGTACAAGGGCCCGGGCGATCTGGAGAAGAAGCAGCTCAACCTGCGCATCGACCAGCCCATCGGCAGCAACGGCGACTTCATCTCGCTGCTCGCGAACTACAACGAAAACCGCAACATCTTCTACTACAACCCCAATCTGCCCAACTTCGCGAACAACGGCCTGCCCGGCCCGACCGTTCCGGAAGTGGCGCAGTTTGGTTGGGACGTCGATTACTTCTCCGCCTTCATCCCGCAGACCTCCGGTGCTGGCATTCAGACGGTTCCGGCTCAGGACTCGGCGGTCAAGGGCTTCTACGGCATCCGCCAGAACCCCTCGAACACGGGCACGATCCGCGGCCTGTCGCGCTTCACGCTGCTGCCGAACCTGCTGCTCACGGTCGACCCCTCGTTTAACTACTCCCTCGCCAACGGCGGTGGGGTCACGACGTTCAACGAAGTGGCGGGAACGGCCAACTACCCGATCCAGAACGCCGCTGGCGTCGGACGTGATCTGAACGGTGACGGCGACACCCTCGACTCGGTGCTGTTCTACTCGCCTTCCAATACCAACACGCGGCGCTACGCGGTCAACACCTCGCTGATTTACGACCTGAACGCGACCAACCGCTTCCGCTTCGCCTACGCCTACGACCACGCCCACACCCGCCAGACCGGCGAATACAGCTACCTGGGCGCCGACGGCTTCCCGGGCAGCGTGTTCAGCGCCAAGGACGGCTATGACGCCGTGCCGCTGCTCGACGGTGCGGGCCGGATCGCCCAGAAGCGCGATCGCGACTCCATCGCCATCCTGAACCAGTACTCGCTGGAATACCGTGGCCGCTTCTTCGACGACCGCCTGTCGTTCAACGCCGGCGTCCGCATCCCCGAGCTGAGCCGCGAGCTGCACCAGTTCTGCTACACCGCCGCCGGCTCCAGCGGCGCCAACCCGATCTGTACGGTTCGCACGCCGACGACGGCCACGATCTCGCCCAGCCCCACGGTTCAACAGGTGTCGGCGAACGCGGTGTCTTCGCGGGTGACCTTCGGCACGCTGTCGCCCACCAGCACGCTCTACTACGCACCCTTCGCGCTGAATAAGACCTTCAACGCCGTGCTTCCGAACGTGGGCGCCACCTACAAGCTGACCAACGCCTTCTCGGTCTACGCCAACTACACCGAGTCCCAGTCGGCTCCGCGCGTGGACAACCTCTACGGCCTGCAGCTCAACGGCATCCCCACCAACGTGCAGCCGGAAACCAGCACGTCGGAAGACTACGGGATCCGCTATCAGGCGCGTCGCGTGCTGGTGCAGATCGGCGGCTATCACACCGCCGTGCAGAACCGCATCGTGTCCACCCGCGACCCCACCGACGACAGCATCATCGACCGCAACGTGGGCGCGGTGGAGATCAACGGCGTGGATGGTCAGGTGACCTTCCGCCCCGCCGATCCGATCGCGGTCTACCTGTCGGCGTCCTACACCAGCGCCGAGACCCAGAATGACCTTTTCGTGGGCGGCACGGCCGTCTACCCGGGTGCCGGCCTGCCGGCTGGCTACGCTCCCCTGAAGGGCAAGCAGGTCGTCGAGACGCCGAAGTACACCGCGGCCGGCCGGGTCACCTACGACTTCGGTCCGGTGCTTCTGGGCTTCCAGGGCAAGTACACCGGCAAGCGTTTCGTCACCGACGTGAACGATCTGTCGGTGCCCGGCTTCGTCGTGTTCGACCTGGACGCCCGCCTGCGTTTGGATCGCTTCCATCAGGGCCTGGCCCTGCAGCTGAACGTCACGAACCTGTTCAACGAAAAATACTACGGCACGCTCGGCGGCACGCAGACGACGGTCACGGTGGGCGCCCCCGGCGTCGGCTCCGCCTTCGCCTCGCGCGGCGCTCCCCGCGCCGCCGTGCTGACCCTGAAGGCCGCCTTCTAAGCTTCAGGCTCCAGACCTCCGGACGACGGAAGGGGCGGCTCGCGAGGGCCGCCCCTTTTTCGTTCGGGCCGATGGGCCGTTGACGATGCCGGGCGCGGTCGCCAAATGCGCCCGCCTTAGCTGCCTCCCACAAGAAAGCGCCTTCCTCCGCCATGCCCCTCACCGTTCCCGCCGAGTGGAGCCCGCACGGGGCCATGTGGGTCGGCTTCCCGAGCCACGCCGACCTGTGGCTCGACGATCTGGACCGCGCGCGCGACGAGGTGGCGGCCCTCGTTCGGGCGCTGGCGGGCCCGGGTGCGGAGCGCGTGCGGCTGCTCGTGCGCGGCGACGAGGCGGAGGCGGCCGCCCGCACGCGCCTGGCCGAGATCTCCGGCGTGGAGATCGTGCGCGGCGAGTTCGGCGACATCTGGCTGCGCGATACCGGCCCGATCTTTCTCGAGCGCTCCAGCACGGCGGCGGCGGCCGGCTTCCGCTTCAACGGCTGGGGCGGCAAATACGTGCTGGATGACGACGACGTGGTCGCCGAGCAGCTCGCCGCTGCGGCCGGCACCCCCTTCGCCGAGCATGATTTCGTGCTCGAGGGCGGCTCGATCGACCACGACGGCTTCGGCGGCGTGCTCACCACTCGCCAGTGCCTGCTCAACCCCAACCGCAACCCGGGCTGGGACGAGGCGACGGCACTGGCGTCCCTCGGGGCGGCGCTGGGCACCCGCAAGCTTCTCTGGCTGGGCGATGGCCTGAAGAACGACCACACCGATGGCCATGTGGATAATCTGGCGCGCTTCGTGGCCCCCGCGCAGGTCGTCTGCCCCGTCGCCTGGGGCCGCGACGACCCCAACACCGAGATCTACGACGAGACCGCGCGGCTGCTCGCCGCCATGACCGACGCCCGGGGCGTCGCCCTGCAGGTAACGCGCATCCCTTCGCCCGGCCGCATCGAGGGCGAGGAGCGCAAGGTCGTGCCCGCCAGCCACATGAACTTCATCATCGCCAACGGCGCGGTGATCATGCCGATCTACGAGGGCCGGGCCAGCATGCTGGCCCTAGAAGCGCTCACCTCGATCTTTCCCGAGCGACAGGTGATCGGCCTGCCCTCCACCGCCCTCCTGACCGGAGGCGGCTCGTTCCACTGCATCACCCAGCAGGAGCCCGAGTAGTGGCGAGAACACTCAACGTCGGCGTGATCCAGACGGCCTATGGCGAGGACATGGCGGCGAACATCGCCAAGACCGTGGGCTTCGTGCGCGAGGCGGCCGCGAAGGGCGCGCAGGTGATCCTGCCCAGCGAGCTGTTCCAGGGCCCGTACTTCTGCGTCACGCAGGAGGAGCGCTGGTTCGCCACCGCCCATCCCTGGCGCGAGCACCCCTGCGTTACGGCCATGAGCCCGGTCGCGGCCGAGCTCGGCGTGGCGATCCCGGTCTCGATCTACGAGCGCGACGGCCCGCACTACTACAACAGCCTCGTCATGCTGGATGCCGACGGCGAGGCGCTCGGCGTCTACCGAAAGAGCCACATCCCCGACGGCCCGGGCTATCAGGAGAAGTACTACTTCCGACCCGGAGATACCGGCTTCAAGGTGTGGGACACGCGCTTCGGCCGCATCGGCACCGGCATCTGCTGGGACCAGTGGTACCCCGAAGCCGCCCGCGCCATGACGCTGATGGGGGCCGAGGTGCTGCTCTACCCCACCGCCATCGGCTCGGAGCCGCACGACGCCAGCCTCGACACCCGCGATCCCTGGCGCCGGGTGATGCAGGGCCACGCGGTGGCCAACGTCATCCCCGTCGCGGCCGCCAACCGCATCGGCCACGAGCCCGGCGGATCTGGCGGGCAGGACTTCTACGGATCTTCGTTCCTCTGCGACCACCGGGGCGACCTCGTCGCCTCCCTCGACCGGGGGCAGGAGGGGGTGCTTACGGCCGAGTTCGATCTCGACTTCCTGAACACCCACAGGGCGGCGTGGGGCTTTTTCCGCGATCGCCGCACCGACCTCTACGAAGCCATCGGGCCACGCGCCGTGTTCGGGCCGGGCGCCACCCCACGCTGAACCGGGCGCGGGTTCAGGCAGGGGCCGTGGGCACGTTCTTCTTAAGGGTCAGGAGAAGGCCGTCGGTCTCCGGCTCGCTCTTGCGGATGCCCTTGGGCCGCTTGCCGGTGGCGACGGCCAGGCCCACGCCCAGGATCATCGCCCAGGCGTTGGCGATGGATGGCGTCTGCAGGGCATAGTCCGACAGGCCGTGCAGCAGCACCACCAGCGACAGGGCCAACACGCCGCGCAGCCAGGAGCGCATCGACCGGCGTACCCCCATGCCCTGCGCGATCACCCCCAGAACCACCGCCACGGCGGCGAACATCGGCAGGGCGCCGACCACCCCTACCTCCTCCAGCCATTGCACGTAGACGTTGTGCGCCGCGCGGATGTTCCACAGGTATCGGTAGCTGTCCGGCGTCATAAGCGCTTTGTTGATCGCGTCGAAGGAGCCCAGCCCCCAGCCCAGCCAGGGGTGCTGCAGGAAGGCGCCCCAGTGCGCATGCAGGATGGCGACGCGATCGGCGCTATTGAGGTTGACCAGCCGGCCCAGCACCAGCTGACCTCCGAGCCCGATCGCGCCCCCCACGACGATCGCCCCGCCCAGCGTCGCCAGAACGGCGCGGGTGTTGAGCTTCTCCCGATTGACCACCGCGTGGGCCACGGCCAGGGCGACCAGCGCCGCAAGCGTCGACATCAGGCCCGCGCGGGATGCGGTGAGCACCAGGGCCACGAAGGCCGCCCCCGCGGCCGCCAGCGAGATCGCTGCCGTGGGCGAGGGGCCGCGCTTGCCGTCGGCCGCTCCGCGCTTGGTCTCCAGCGCAGCCGCCACGCCCAGCACGACGGTCATGCCCAGGAGGGTCGCGGCCGAGTTGGGGCTGATGAAGGTGGCTGTCAGTCGGTCGAGGAACAGGGTCTTCTGGCCCAGCCCGAGAGTGGTCGGCGCCACCTTGAACACGTTGATGCAGGCGGCGGCGTACAGCCCTCCCATCCAGATCCACAGAAAGAGGAAACGTCTGGCCCGCTCGTCGCGCCCACCCAGCGCCACCCCCGCCACGAAGGCGCAGGCCAGGCCGAGGAGTTTCACGCTCTCCAGAACCGCCGAGGTCGTGCTTGCCGTTCCGCCGAACCCCGGGATCAACGGGCGCAGACCGATGAGGATCGTCAGCGCCAGCAGGAGGCCGGGCAGGATCAGCACCCGCTGCCGCGCCACCAAGGCCGCCCGCAGCTGCGGCAAGCACAGGAGGCCGAGCAGCAGCACGCCGTCGGCGGTCACCAGCACAAGGGCGCGTGCATCGGTGTTGGCCCCATAGATCGCGTGAGCCGTGAAGGTGACGATCAACGCCCCGGCGATGGCCGCCCATTCGGCTGCCGACAGGCGCTCGCGGCTCGCTGTGCGGGTCTGCATCCGGCGGTTCCTGATGTGTCCTGGCGCGGCTTGGGCTAGCGTAGGCGTCGTTGCCGAGCGTTTGCCCTTGCTAGGCTGTTTCGGCAAACCTTGCAGCCACCCATCGGAATCGGAACCCTGAAGATGGCAGACGCGGGCACATCGACCCCCCCCTCCGGCGGCCTCGCCACCCTTGGGGTCGCGATCCTCCTCGCCGTGGGCACCGTCGCGCTCGGAGCGGCGGCGCTGATCTCGACCGGTGTCTCGACCGACCGGCCCTCGGCGGTGCCGCTCCTGCCTGTGGCGCGCGCCTATGCCGTGCAGGCCGAGGCGAGGCTGAAGGGCCACCCGCCGACCGCGCAGGACTATGCCTTCGCCGAGTCCGCCACCGCGCAGGAGCTGCGGCTCGCCCCCCGCAGCGTCGATGCCTACCTGCGCATCGCCGCCATCGAAGTGGCTCGCGACGGGGGGCTGACGGTGAAGGCGCTGAACGCCCTTCGCAGCTCCTACGCCCTGTCGCCGATCGACCCCGACCTCTGGCAGGGCCGCATCGCCTTCGCTCTGGAGCACTGGACCGAGCTCGACGACGCCACCCGCCTCAGCGTGCGCGATGAGATCTCAGCCACCGCCCACAACCGCGATGCCCAGAAGGTGCACGACACGATCATGGGGGTGTCGAACCCCACGGGGCAGTTCGCCGGCCTGATGTCCTACTCGTTCCTCCCGACGCCCCCGCCGGCACCCGCCCGATAGGGGAGGGGCTCAGCGAGCCAGAACGGAGTCGAAGACGGCCTCTGTCTCGGTCGCGGCCTTCGCCCAGCTGAACCGGGCCACGTTGACGGCCGCGGCAGCACGGAGCCGGGCCGAGGTCTCGGGGTCTTCCAGAAGCCGGGTCATCGCCTCGGCCAGGGCGGCGGAGTCGCCGGGCGGATAGAAGATCGCCCCCTCGCCAGCCACTTCGCGCAGCACGGGCAGGTCGCTGCACACGATCGGACAGCCGGACTCCTGCGCCTCCAGGATCGGCAGGCAGAACCCCTCCACCAGAGAGGTGTTCACGTAGAAGGCGGCGTGGGCGTAGAGGCGTTGCAGCTCGGCGTCGTTCACGGTGCCCACCGTCTGCAGGTCGAGGCCCTCGCTGCGGGCGGCGGCGAAGGCTTCGTCTCCCGAATCGTCCCGGCCCACGAGGAGGATCTTCACGGAGCGGCCGCTGGCCTTCAGGCTGCGCAATGCGTCGGTCAGCACGCCCAGCTTCTTGATGGCGGTGACGTTGGCGACCATCAGGCCATAGGGGCCCTCCACTTCTGGCCGGGGAGGGGGCGTGCCGGGGGCCGGCAGGGGCGAGGCCTCGTGCACCACCCGAACTTTGGGGCTCACGTCCGGATAGTATCGGGCGATGGCGTCCCGCGTGGCACCCGAAACGGCGATCACCGCCGAGGCGCGGCGCAGGGTCAGCGGGAAAATGGCGTTCCACTGGGCGCGCGCCCGCCAGTTGTGCAGCTCCGGATGCTGCACCCGCCGCAGGTCGTGGGCGACCGATATGCGGGGTGCGGTGCCTGTGGCGGCCCCAAAAGGGTGCGGGCTGAACACGAGGTCGGCGCCGCTGCGCCTGACGATTCCGCCCATGCGAAGGGCGTCGTTCAGCCAGGCCAGGCCCTCGTTGCGCACGTTGGGCCGGTGCTGCAGCTCCACGCCCAGCTCACGGAAGACGGCCGGCACCCGGTCCAGATCCCAGTTGGTCGAAAGCACGTAGCGAAACCGCCCCGTGCGGGCCAGGGCCTCGAGAATCCGCCAGCTGTAGACGGTGATGCCGGTGACCGCGTTGGGGTGCGGGCTGAAGTGGTTGAACAGGACGAGCGGGGTCATGCACGCGCGCCCTGGGCGGCGTTGACTGACCGCAGACGGCTGGCCGTGTCTTCGATGATCGCTCCAGCCTAGCTGCCTGGCGCCACCGGCGCGTTGTCCCAACCGTCGCGCGCTTCCCTTGCCGGTCCGAGCCATCGGTCGGTCGGCGAAGCGGCTGACAGGTCGCCATACACTTGAACGGCGCCTAATGGGTGGTCAACGCCTTAGCCCGCTTGCGCCTTTTTGATCGGTCATCGGGGCGGCCATTGACCCGAATGGAGCACATGGGTCATTCCAGACACGGGCGCTTTGCGGGGATGTCGATTGGCGGGACCTGGCAGCCTGGTGAGACGGCTGGCACGCGGCGTCGCCGGCGACCGGCTGATCGATGCCGTCAACGAGCGGCGCAACACCTGGCGCACCCTTCGCGCCCGAGATCGCCAACCCCTGGTGGACAGCATCCTGCCCGCCTTCGCCGCGCGGGGCGGAAACATCCTTTGGGTCGGATGTCGCCGCTACACCCAGGACTATCCGGCGCGGCTGGAGGCCGGTGGCGGCGTGTGCTGGACCACCGACATCGACCCCTCCGCCGAGGCCTTCGGGGCACCCGGGCGGCATCGCACGGGCGACCTGTGCCAGGCCCCCTTCCTGTTCGACGACGTCGCCTTCGATGTGATCCTCTGCAATGGCGTCTTCGGCTACGGGGTCGACTCCCCCCAGATGCAGCGGTCGGCCGTGGCGGCGATGGCGGAGATCTGCAATCCGGGCGCGCTCCTCCTCCTCGGCTGGAACACCGACAAGATCGACGATCCGGTGGCCTCGGGCGCGACCGCCCCGGCCTTCAGCCCCTGCGCGGCGATGGGGCTTTCGCAGCGCCTGGCGGTGCCGGGCACGACCCACGTCTACGACCTGTTCCGTCATGAGAGTGCGCCGCATGGCTGAGCCCACCCGGCGCGCAATGGGCCTCGCGGGCCTCACCGCCGTGGCCTTGGCCCGGCCCGGGGCTGCGCAGGCGGCTGCGCCCCCGTTCAGGCGGGGGGTGGGCGTCTACCACATCGCCGGCAGCGGCGACCGGCTGCACCCGGACGGCACCTACGTCACGCCGTTCTTCAGCGCCCGCCGCCAGCAGATGCGCAACGCGGAGATGCGCGCCCTGTCGGCGGCGGGGTTCGACTTCGTCAGGCTGCTCGTGGCGCCCGACCTGCCGATGCGGACGCAGGGCCCCGACCACAGCCAGCTGTTCGCAGCCCTGACGGCGGTGGTGAGCCGTTTTCGCGCGGCCCGGCTCAAGGTGGTGATCGATGTCCATTCCGGCGGCACCCTGCCCGGTTTCGCCGACAAGGACTTCCTGGCCGACCCGGCCTCGCCCCTGTTCGCCCGCTACACTGCGGCCATCGGGGAGCTGGCGGGTTGGTTGGCTCGCTTCGGCCCCGGCGTCGCGCTGGAGCCGTTCAACGAACCGCCGAGCTACGGGGCGGCCGACACTGCCAAGTGGGCGGCCATGCAGCGCACCCTGCACGACGCCGCCCGCCGCGCCGCACCGCAGCTGCCGCTGATCCTGACGGGCGGGCAGGGGGGCGGCAGGCTCGGCCTTCTGGCGCTGGACGCTAGCGGCTATCGCGGCTCAAACGTCCTGTGGAGTTTCCACTACTACGACCCGAGTGTGTTCACCCACCAGGGCTCGGGCGGGCACTATGCCAACCTGCACGACGTGCCGTGGCCGGAGCAGGCTTCGGACGTCGTGGCGCTCGTGGCCCAGGCGGCGGGCGGCGCGCTGACGGGTGGGCCGAGGCCCGTCGGCCCCGATCTGGCGAAATATGCCCTGAGCGGCGCCGGTCCGGCAGACGTGCAGCGCGACTTCGACCAGGTCGCCGCCTGGGCCACCGCCAACGGAGTCTCGCCTGACCGCATCTTCCTGGGCGAGTTCGGCGTGTCGCGCAGCTATGGCGCGTTCCACGGGGCGTCGGAGGCCGACCGGCTGCAATGGCTGACGACGGTGCGCACAGCGGCCGAGCGTGCGGGCTTCGGCTGGTCCCTGTGGTCCTACTCCGGACCGGCGGGCATGACCCTCGCCAACGAATACCCGGCCGTCACCCTGGATGGCGCGACCCTCCGGGCGCTGGGCCTGCGCGGCTGAGTCTGGCCCGCTAAAGCGTGTCGAACAGGTCCGAGTAGCGCGAGGCCACGTAGGCCGCGGTGTACTCGTCGGCCCGGGCACGAAGGCGGGCGGGTTCCCGCGGGGCGTCCAGCGTTAAGAGCATGGCGTCGGCCATCGCTGCGGCATCGTCCACCGGCGTCAGCATGCCGAAGCGGCCGTTATCGAGAATCTCGGCCGGGCCGAACGGGCAGTCGGTGGAGATCACTGGGCAGCCCGCCGCCAGCGCCTCGACGATGACGGCGCCGAACCCTTCGTGCCGGGAGGGCAGGACGAGCGCCGCCGCGTGGCTCATCAGCGACACGGGATTGGCCACGAACCCGGGGAAGGCCACCGCGTCGCCAAGCCCGAGCTCGCGAACCCGCGCCTCGATCACCGGGCGCAGCGGCCCGTCTCCCACCATGAGAAGGCGCGAGGGGCGCAGGGCGTGCACCCGGGCGAAGGCCTCCACGGCGATATCCAGCCCCTTCACCTCCACAAACCGCCCGGCGGTGAGGAACACGGGCAGGCCACCGGGCGCGAAGAACGGATGCGTCACCGGCTCTGCGATCAGCGCGTCGATGTTGGAGCCGATGACGGGGTTCGGGATCACCCGGATGCGATCCCGGGCGAGGCCGGTCGTCTTCGCCATGTCGTCGGCCGCGCCTGCCGACACCGAAACGACCGCATCCGCCCAGCCGACGAACAGGCGGTAGAGCCAGGGCAGGATCGTGAACCGCCAGCCGTCCCCCGCCCGGGCCTGCGCAGACATGACGTTGTGCTGCTGAACGATGACCTTGGTGGGCACCCGGGCGACGGCCCGCGCCCAAAGCGCGACGATGTTGTTGTGGCCGTGTGCGGAGATCAGCACATCTGGCCGACGCGCCCGCAGAAACCGCACGAGGCTCCAGAAGGCGGCCAGGGTGCCCGGCCGGTTCAGGACGACGATCTCCACGTCGTCTGCCACCGCGTCGCGCAGGGCGCCGCCCGCGCGGGTCACCACCAGGGTGGACCGGAAGCCGGCGTCCTGCAGGGCGCGCACGAGATTCAGAGTCATCCGCTCCGCCCCGCCGACCGTGAAGTCAGGCAGGAAGAACGCCAGCGATCTCCTGTTCCCTGCCTTCAATTCCGGTCCGTCGCTGGTCAAGCCCGCCCCGTTAAATGCCAAACGCCCTGGTGAACTCGCCTAGCAACCGACTGCGACGACTCTGCGCTCGAGCCCAGCGGGCTTGAAACATTTCAGCGGTGAAAAGCATGTGTCGCAATGGCGCAGGGAGCCCTGCGCGCGATTGTGTCCTGCCGCTTAACAGAACCTTTTGAACTTCCTATTAGCTACGTCCGAATGGCCCCGGGGGATCGGCGCCGGGGGCAGGCAGTGCGCATGGACGTAAGCGTATTCGGCATCGGCTATGTGGGTGCCGTTTCGGCCGCTTGCCTCGCGCGGGACGGCCATCGCGTGCTCGCGGTCGACGTGAGTCCCGCCAAGGTCGAGGACATCAACCAGGGCCGCTCGCCCATCGTCGAGAAGGGCCTGCCCGAGCTCATCGCGCAGACCAGCGCCGCCGGATCGCTGACCGCCGGAATGGACGGGGCTGAGGCCGTCGCCAGGACCGGCCTGAGCATGGTGTGCGTTGGCACGCCGTCGCTGCCCTCGGGCGCGCTGGACCTCGGCTTCGCGATCCGCGCGGCGGAGGAGCTCGGGGCCGCGATCAAGGCCAAGGGCTCGTTCCATGTCGTGGTGTTCCGCTCGACCATGCTCCCGGGCTCGATGGACGAGGCGATCATTCCGGCCCTCGAACGCACCTCCGGCCTGAAGGCGGGGGTGGATTTCGGGGTCGGCTACTACCCTGAGTTCCTGCGCGAAAGTTCGGCCATCGCCGATTACGACTCGCCTGGCGCTGTTGTGTTCGGCTCGATCGACGGGCGGACGCTGACGGCCATGCATGCCCTGCAGCCCAGCCTCAAGGTCACCCCGCACGAGGTCGATCTGCGCGGGGCCGAGATCATAAAATACGTCAACAACGCCTGGCACGCAGCTAAAATCAGCTTCTCCAACGAGGTCGGGAACATCTGCCGGGCCATCGGGGTGGACAGCCATTTGGTGATGCGGATCGTCTGTTCCGACACCCGGCTGAACATCTCGCCCGCCTACATGACGCCCGGCTTCGCCTACGGCGGATCGTGCTTGCCCAAGGATCTGCGGGCGCTTCGCCACCGTGCCAAGGCGCTGGATGTGCCGACCCCGGTGCTCGACGGGGTGGTCGCGGCCAACACCGTGCAGCTCGACCGGGCGTTCAAGCTTGTCGAGGCCTCGGGCACCCGCAAGGTCGGGCTCGTGGGTCTGAGCTTCAAGGCTGACACCGACGACCTGCGGGAGAGCCCGCTCGTGATCCTGGCCGAGAGCCTGATTGGCAAGGGCTACGACCTGAAGATCTACGACCCCAACATCCGCCTCTCGCGGCTCACCGGCTCAAACCTCGCCTACGTGCAGGAGAAGATGCCCCATATCGCCAAGCTCCTCACCGAAGACCTCGACGAGGTGGTGGAGCACGCTGGCGTGCTGGTGCTGGCGCAGAAGAAACTGGGGCAGGAGGCGATGGCCTCGCCCAAGTTCGCGGGCACGCCGGTGATCGATCTCGTGCGCGTCGATCCGGCGCTTACCTCCCGCTCGGCCTATGAAGGACTGTCCTGGTGAGCCAAGCCGCAACAGCCCCCGCCGCTCATGCAAAGGGCGCCGTCGACTTCCACACCAAGATCGCGGGCGACTTCCACGACTCCTACAAGGCCGACGCCAACCGGCTGGAGCGCATGCAGGTGTGGAAGGCGGTGCTCGACCAGTACGCCCCCGGCCCCTATCCCCTGGCCTACGACATCGGCTGCGGCACCGGGCGCCTCACGGGCGAAATCGCGCCCCGGGCCGCCAAGGTCTTCGCCATCGACGGCGCCGAGGGGATGCTGGCCATCGCCCAGCGCCATCTGGTCGAGCTCGGCTATCCGCAGACCGAGTTCCGCCACGCCATGTTGCCTGTGCCCGACGTGAGCGATCTGCCCCCAGCGCCGTTGGTGATCTCCTCCAGCGTCATTGAATATGTGCCCGACCTGAAGGGCGCGATGGACATGCTGGCCAAGCTCACTGCGCCGGGTGGAACGCTGATCTTCTCCATGTCCAACCGGGATTCGCTCAACCGGGCGGTGGTGCGCGCCGTGCATCGCCTGACGGGCAAGCCGGAGTATTTCGGGCACGTGATCCACTTCGTCGATCCGGCCCAGCTCAAGGCGCTGGTCGAGGGGGCGGGCCTGCAACTGGTCGAAACGCGCTATTTCGGCGGCGAGGACCGCATGAACCGCGTGTTCCGAAACGTCTTCCCGAAGAGCCGGTCCACCAACATGATCCTGGCGGTCGCCAAGCGCCCGGGCTGATCGGGATGACCGCCACCCAGAAGCCCCGGGTGATGGTGGTGGGGCCGTGGCCGCCCACCAAGGGGGGCGTGACGACGTTCATGCTCAACCTCACCGGCTCCATGCTGAAGGACCGGTTCGCGTTCGTGCCGTTCACCACATCGCGGCCGCCCAAGAAGAACGTCAGCGACAACTACGGCTACGCGGCCATGCTACGGGGCGGGATCGGCCGGGTGTTCTTGGGCGCCCTGATCACCGCGACCCATGTGGTCAGCTTCCCGTTCGAACTCATGTTCGGCCGCTTCGCCCTCGTGCAGGTGCAGGCGTCCGACTACCAGGCCTTCTGGGAGAGCGCTGCCTACGTCTGGATGGCCAAGCGGCTGGGCAAGCCCGTGGTGTTGCGCATCGGCGGCGCCTTCGACGTATTCTTCGCCGACTCCCCGCCCAGGGCGCAGGCCCTCATCGCCAGCGTGCTGAACCAGGCGGATTGGGTGATCGCCCAGTCGAACATCGCCAAGGGCTTCATCGAGGCGGCCGGGCGGCGGGGGCCGATCATCGTGGTGTCCAACTGGTCGAAGGCAAGCTCGATCCGCGAGGTCTCGCGCCCGCCCACGCCCACGCCGACGTTCCTGTTCATCGTCGGCTCCGACGCCCGGCGGAAGGGTATTGAGGAGGTGCTGGCCGCCGCCCGCATCTTGAACGAGCGGGGTTCCCCAGCCCGCCTGCACCTGATGGCCTGCACCGACGCCCTGCAGGCCGAGCTCCGTGGCCTGGCCTTGCCCAACATCACCACCGTCGAAGGCTTTGCCGACAATGCGCGGGTGATCGAGGCCATGTGCGCCGCCGACGCGCTCCTCCTGCCGTCCCACGGCGAGGGCTTCCCCAACACTCTGGTCGAGGCGATGGGCTGCGGCCTACCGTCGGTGGTGACCCCCGTGGGCGGCGTGCCGGAGATCGTCTCCTCGGGCGGCGCGATCACCGTGCCCGTGCGCGACACGCAGGCGCTGGCGGATGCGATTTCCAAGCTGACCGATGACGCGCCCGCGCGACTCGCCATGGGCACAGCCGCGCTGGCCACGCTGAAGGATCGCTATGTCGCCGACCGCGTGCTCCCGCCTTTGGCAGAGGTCTACGACAGCCTGATCGAAGGTCGCGTCACCTAAACTCACCCGCTTCCGCGGGGATGAGCGGTGATAAAAAGCTGGATGAGCTGATCGTTTAGGGCAGCTACGCCGCTTCGAGCATCCGTTCCACTTCGGAAACGATCTCGCGGAGGTGCACCGGCTTGGCCAGCACCTTGGAGCCGGCAGGCGCCTGGTCCTTGGCGGCGAGCGCCACCGCGGCGAAGCCGGTGATGAACATGATGCGCAGGCGCTTGTCCCGGGCGGCGGCCTCGCGGGCCACCTCGATGCCGTCCACGCCGGGCATGACGATGTCGGTGAGGAGGAGGTCGTAGGGGCCGTCGTCCAGAGCCTCCAGCGCCGTTTCCCCGTCAGGGCAGGCGCGAACCTCGTATCCGGCGCGCTCCAGAGCGCGCGCCAGGAAGGCCCGCAGGGAGTCGTCGTCTTCGGCGAGGAGGATTCGGAACATGGGGCGCTCGGAAGGGTCGGGCAGGTGCGACGGAGGCAGCCTAGCCCAAAGAGGGTAAACCGCGATTGAACCGCATCGAAACGGTTCGTGGCCCCTGCGTTGACCGGCCGCGGCCCCGCTCGCATGGTCGCCCGCGATGGATGGTTTCGACGGCTTCGACGGGGAAAGGGCGCAGGTGTGGGCGCCGTCGCCGCTCGCGCCCGAGACGCCGAACGACGGCAGGGCCGAGCCCCCGTGCGGCCCGGCGTTCGAGATCATCTCGCCGCCCGCGCCCACCTGCCCCCTGGTCTTCGCCTCCTCGCACTCGGGCCGCATCTATCCGCCGGCGCTGATGGCCGCCTCCAGGCTGGACGCGCGATCCATCCGCCGGTCTGAGGACGTGCTGGTCGATCAGCTGTTCGCCGCCGCCCCTAGGCATGGCGCCCCCCTGATCCTCGCCCGCTATGCCCGCGCCTATGTGGACCTGAACCGCGAGGCCTATGAGCTCGACCCCCGGCTGTTCCACGATGCCCTGCCCGCCTGGGTGCGGACGCAGACGCCCCGGGCCGCCGCCGGCCTCGGCTCGGTGGCGCGGGTGGTGGGCGAGGGGCAGGAGATTTACCACCGCCGCCTGACCTTTGCGGAGGCGCAGGCGCGCATCGAGTCGATCCATCGCCCCTATCACGCGGCGCTCGACGGCCTGCTGACGGCCGCGGAGGAACGGTTCGGCTTCGCCATACTGATCGACGCCCACTCCATGCCGAGCGCGGCCCTGGGCTCGCCGTCAGGACCGCTCACGGCCGAGGTGGTGCTGGGCGACCGGCACGGGTCGGCCTGCGCGGGCCTCGTCATCGACCGGGCCGAGGCTCTCCTGCGCACGGCGGGCCTGCGCACGGCGCGCAACGCCCCCTACGCAGGCGGCTGGACCACAGAGCACCACGGCCGCCCCGCCGCAGGCCGACACGCCCTGCAGATCGAGGTGGTGCGCAGCCTCTACGTGGACGAACGCACCCTCAAGCCCTCGGCCGGGTTCGGTCGGCTGGAGCAGCGGCTGGCCGAGGTGATCGCCGGCCTCTGCGACGCCGACTGGAGCGCGCTGGCGCGCTGAGGCACGAACCGCCCCGCACCACCTTGCCCTGAACCCAACCCGCCGCTAGGTTCCGCGCCCGCTCGATGGGCCACCCGCAAGGGTCGCGCTCGACCTCTGCGGAGAGGTGGCTGAGTGGTCGAAAGCACCGCACTCGAAATGCGGCGTACCTGTGAGGGTACCGTGGGTTCGAATCCCACCCTCTCCGCCACTTCGGAACAAAGCTGGGCACTGCGCCCGGCAGCGTTCCCGAGCCGCCTGCGGCTGCAAGTGTCCGCAACAGGTCGGACTTTGATCCCATGATGCGAACTTCGCCGTCATTGACCTCGACGCGCTGCGCCAGCGCGCGAAGATGGTCGCGGCGGTAGCCGCCGCCGTCGAGGCGCATCCGCTGGCGTGCGGTCTGTGCGAACTTGCGCAGCATCGGCGCGGTTATCCCTTTCTGGCCCGCACTTTCCAGCATGGCGGATGCACGGTCGGCATCGACACGGGATTGGTCGCGTATGGCCTTGAGGCTGGCGATGCGGTCCTTGAGGTCCGGGTCGTCCAAGTCAGCGACGCCGCTCTCGATGGCGTCGTATAGGCGCTTGAGGCGAAGGTCGGTCTCGGTCGCGCGCTTGTTCAACTCGGCGATGTGATCGCGGCGGCGCTCGGTGCGCTCCTGCCGCCGGTCAAGGACGGTTGCCAGAACCTCCTCCAGCCGAGCTGGATCAAGTAAGCGGTTTTCCAGATGCCCGGCGACCAGCGCGTCCAGCTTTTCCATCGGAACGGTCATGCCGCTGCAAGCGGTTGGACCCTGCCGGGCCTTGGTCGAACAGGTATAGTAGCGATAGCGCCCGCCCTTGCCGGTGCGTATGGTCATTGCCCCGCCGCACTTGGCGCAATGGATCAGGCCGGTAAGGAGCGTGGGACCGCCCACGACCTGCGGTGGCGTCACCTTCGGATTCCTGGCCTTCATGCGCGCCTGCACGGCGTCGAATTT
>JBBRQN010000018.1:0-55427 GCA_038226305.1 Caulobacterales bacterium | reverse complement strand
GTTGACCGTGATCTGGCGAACGCGCTGGGCCGGCGAGACATTGAGGGCGGCCACGGTCGCCTTCGAGACGAGCCCGGTGGGGTTCAGGCCGTGGCGCGCCTGAAAGCGCGTCACGGAATCCTTCAGAGCGGCATCGAAGGGGGCGTCCGCCGCGGCCTTTGCCAGGGTGGCGTCTTCGTAGCCCAGCCGGGCGCGCAGGGCGGCGACGCGAGGGCCGGTGGCCCCCATGCCGAGGTCAGGCCCGGCCGGAACCGGCTTCCACGGGTTCTGGCCGGCGATGCGCGAGTAGACGAGGAGGCCGTCCTTCAGCTGGCGATAGCGGGCGAAGGGCGGGGGCAGGCTGTTCACCCAGTCGGCCAGCTTGTCGTTGCCGAGGGCGAAGGCGAAGTCCTTCTTGGCGTCGTAGGCGGCGGGTTTCATGCCCCATGACTCGTCGAAATCGGCCTTGGCGATGCGCAGTCCGTGCTCAGCCGAGGCATAGGCGATCGCCTGCGCCTTCAGCTTCGCCTGGGCGGAAGCATCGCCTGTGCGCGCGGCGTCCAGCCCGGAGACGTCGAACTCAGCGGCACCGAACCCTTCCGAGGGCGCGGCCTTGAGGGTGGTCAGGAGAAGATCGACCTGATCGGGTCGCAGGCTGGCGCTCGCGGTGTCGGCCGCCGAGGCAGCCACCCCGCCCATCAGGAGCGCGCTCACCGCCGCCAAACCGATCAGTACCTGCCGCCGCTCGCCCATGAGGTCTCCTAGTTGACGCCTGATGACGCAACGCGGGGGAAGGCGGTTGGTTACAAACCCGGCGTCGCGCTACAGAGCGGGCATGCCGGGTCTCGCCGTTCAGATCGTCGCCAAGGGTCCGCGGGCCGCCGCCGAGGCCGCAGCGGGCGAGCTCGACGCCGATCTGGAGCTGGAGGGCCTCACCTACTCCATCCTTGAGGAGGACGAGGACCGGGAGATCTGGCGCATCGACGCCTTCCCCACCACGCCCGAAGAGGCGGAGCGCACGGCTCGCAAGCTGAAGGAGGCCGGCGGCCTTTCCATCGCGGTGGAGCCCCTGGCCGATGCCGACTGGCTGGAGATGGCGCTCTCGGGCCTGCCGCCGGTGCGGGCCGGGCGCTTCTTCGTCTACGGCGTGCACGATCGGGGGCGCGCGCCCCTGAACGCTGTGAAGCTGCGGATCGAGGCGGGGGCCGCTTTCGGCACCGGCCACCACGGCACCACCGTCGGCTGCCTCCTCGCCTACGACGCCCTCCTTAAGCGCGCCCGCTTCCCTGCCGTGCTGGACGTGGGCTGCGGAACTGGCGTGCTGGCCATCGCCGCCGCCAAGACGGGCTCACGGGTCGCCCTCGGCACGGACATCGACCCCGTGTCGGTGCGCATCTCCCGCGAAAACGCGGCGATCAACCGGGTGAGACGGGTGCGTTTTCGCCACGCATCGGGGCTGGCCGACCGGCAGATCCGCGCTGGCGGGCCTTACGACCTCGCCTTCGCCAACATCCTGGCACGCCCGCTGGTGAAGCTTGCGCCCGACATCGTGCGCGCTCTGAAGCCGGGCGGGCGCTGCATCCTGTCGGGGCTGCTGCGCCATCAGGAGCGGCTCGTGAGAGCGGCCTACATCGGCCAGGGCATGCGGCTGGAGCGGCGCATCCACCGCGACGCCTGGGCCACGCTGGTGCTGCGCAAGCCCGGCTGAGAGCGCGACCATCGCTTGGCGGCGGCCCGCCCGCGACCTAAAAGCCTTGCATGCGCCAGACCTTCGACGAGACCGCCGACCCCACCTTCGGCGCTCTGCACCTGCCCTTGATCCGGGCGCAGATGCAGCGGCAGGGGCTCGATGCCTTCGTCATCCCGCACGAGGACGAGCATCAGAACGAGTATCTGCCCGAGGCCAATGAGCGGCTGGCCTGGGCGACGGGCTTCACCGGCTCGGCCGGGGCGGCGGTGGTGACCCGCGACGCGGCCGCCGTGTTCGTGGATGGTCGCTACACGCTGCAGGTGCGCTCGCAGGTCGATCCGGCCCTGTTCGAGGTGCGTGATCTCGTGGTGGGCGGCGTGCCCGCCTACGTGGAAAGCCTGCCGGCGCAGTCGGTGGTCGGCTATGATCCGCGACTCCACAGCCCCGATGCCCTGGCGCGCCTGAAGGCCGCTGCCAACAAGGCTGGCGCCACGCTCCAGCCCGTGCAGGCCAATCCGATCGACGCAGCCTGGACCGACCGGCCGCCGCAGCCCCTGGCCCCCGTCTCGCCGCACACCGCCGAAGTTTCCGGCGAAGACGCCGCCGACAAGCGCAGCCGCGTCGCCGCCGAGGTGGCCCGCGCCGGAGCAGATGCGGCCCTCATCACCGCCCCCTCCTCCATCGCGTGGCTGTTCAACGTGCGGGGCGGCGACGTGAAGCGCTCTCCCCTGCCCCTGGCCCAGGCGATCCTGCGCAGCGACGGCTCGGCCCGCCTGTTCCTTGACCCTGCCAAGGAGACCGAGGCCCTGCGTGCCTGGCTCGGCAACGGCGTGACGCTGGAGCCGCCGGAGGCGCTGCCGGCCGCGCTCGAAAGCTTCGCAGGCCAGCGGGTGCTGGTGGATCCGGGTCAGTCGTCGGCCTTCTACTTCGAGGCGCTAAAGGAAGCCGGTGCCGCCATCGTGGCCGCGGCCGACCCCTGTGCCCTGCCCCGTGCCGCCAAGAACGCCGTGGAGATCGAGGGGGCCCGGCGCGCCCACCGGCGAGACGCCGTGCCGATGGTGCGCCTGCTCCACTGGCTGGCCACCGAAGGCCAGACGAGCCCGCCCGACGAGATCGAGACCGTCACCAAGCTAGAGGCCTTCCGCGAAGAGACCGGCGCCCTGAAGGATATCAGCTTCGACACCATTGCGGGGGCCGGGCCCAACGGGGCTTTCCCGCACTATCACCCCACCACCGCGAGCAACCGTCGCGTGCAACCGGGCGAGCTCCTGCTCGTGGACTCCGGCGGCCAGTATCTGGACGGCACCACCGACATCACCCGCACCGTGGCGATCGGCGAACCCTCCGCCGAGCAGCGCGATCGCTTCACCCGGGTGCTGCAGGGCCACATCGCCATCGCCACCGCCCGCTTTCCCGCGGGCACGCCCGGGCAGGCGCTGGATGCCTTCGCCAGGGCCTCCCTGTGGCGCGCCGGGCTGGATTACGACCACGGGACCGGGCACGGCGTGGGCAGCTACCTCGGCGTGCACGAGGGGCCGCAGCGGATCGCCAAGGCCTCCTCCATGACGCCTCTCCTCCCCGGCATGATCGTCTCGAACGAGCCCGGCTACTACAAGGTGGGGGCCTACGGCATCCGCATCGAAACGCTGGTGGTCGTCACGCCGCCCGAGCCCGTCCCAGGCGGCGACCAGCCGATGCTGGGCTTCGAGACGCTGACGCTCGCCCCCATCGACCGGCGGCTGGTGGAGCCCTCGCTGATGACCGACACCGAGCGGGCCTGGCTGAACGCCTATCACGCTCGGGTGGCAGAGACGGTCGCTCCCGAGCTTGAGCCCCCGGTCGCTGCCTGGCTGGTGCAGGCGTGCGCGCCGATCTAGCGACCGGGCCGTTCTACTTGATGCGCGTCCACACCTGCGTCTTGCACAGGGGGAAGATGATGCAGCCGGTGAGCTTGATGGCATCCGGCCCGTCGGCAGTGATCTTGCCGGTGTAGGTGCCGCCGTCTTCCGGGTTGTAGAGGGTGCCGCCCTTCCACTCGGTGGGGCCGCCGGTGAAGCCCTGCATCAGCATCATGCCGTCCACCTTGCGGTCGCGCAGGCCCGGATCTCGGTTCTTGAAGTCTCGCGAGTCCGGATTGGCGCGCAGGCGGCTGGAGTCGACGACCTTGCCGCACAGCGCCGCGCCACAGGGAGCGATGACGATCACGGCTTCGTCGGTCGCGGCTTTCCACCGGCCCTGCAGCCCTGTTCCGGCAGGTTGGGCGGCGGCAGGCAGGGCCGCGGTGGCGAGGGTCAGAAGGCCGAGGGTTGCGGCGAGGGCGATGCGGCTCATGGTCGTCTCCTGGCAAGGGCTTCGAAGCTAACGCGCTAACTCTGAACCAGCGCCAGCCATTCGTCTTCCGTCAGGACAGTTATCCCCAGCTCGGCCGCGACCTTGAGTTTGGAACCCGCCCCCGGCCCGGCCACCACGATGTCGGTCTTCTTCGACACCGAGCCAGAAACCTTCGCCCCCAGCCTCTCCGCCTGAGCCTTCGCTTCGTCGCGCGTCAGCCGCTCCAGGGCACCGGTGAACACGATGGTCTTGCCCGCGACCTCCGTATCGGTGCGGGGCTGCTCGGCCGGGGCGACCTGCAGTTCGGCCGCCAGAGCCTCCACCTGAAGCCGGTTGTGGCCCTCGCCGAAGAAGGCGGCTGCCGCCTCCACAACCGCTGCGCCCACCTGGTCCAGGTCGTCGAGTTCGGCCCGAGCGTCTTCGTCTCCGGCGGCGACCCGCTCCATGCCCGCGATGAAGCGGTCGAGGTCGCCGTAGCCCCGCGCCAGCGTCACCGCCGTGGTCTCACCGACATGCCGGATGCCCAGCGCATAGATGAACCGTTCCAGACCCACCCCCCGCCGCGCCTCGATACCGGCGACAAGGTTCGCCAGCGACACCTCACCATAACCGTCGCGCTCGCGCAGGAGGTTGAGTTTCGCCTCGTCCTTCGCCAGCCGGAAGATGTCGGCGGGCTCGGCGATCAGGCCCTCGTCGAGGAACAGCTGCAGCTGCTTTTCGCCGAGTCCTTCGATGTCGAAGGCGCGGCGGGAGACGAAGTGCTTCAGGTGCTCCAGCCGCTGGAAAGGGCAGGCGAACTCCCCGGTGCAGCGCCGCACCACCGTCTCGACACCCGCGCCCGTCGTCTCGCGCGTAACCGGCGTCTTCAGGGGGCACGGGCACTCGGAGGGGAAGTCGAAGGCGGCGGGCCCGGTATCCGACCGGTCGGGGTCCAACGGCCCCAGAACCTGCGGGATCACATCGCCGGCACGCTGCACCAGCACCGTGTCGCCTATGCGCACATCCTTGCGGGCGATCTCGTCGGCATTGTGCAGGGTGGCGTTCTTCACCACCACGCCGCCCACCGTCACCGGCCGCAGCTTGGCCACTGGTGTGAGCGAGCCTGTGCGGCCCACCTGGATGTCGATCCCCTCCAGCACCGTCTGGGCCTGTTCAGCCGGGAACTTATGCGCCACCGCCCAGCGGGGGGCCCGACCGACCGCGCCCAGCCGCTCCTGCCAGTCCAGCCGGTCGAGCTTGTAGACCACCCCGTCGATGTCATAGCCGAGGTTCGGCCGCTGCCGCTCCAGATCGGCATAGACCGCCTGCAGCGCCTCCACCCCCTCCACCTGCCGCGAGAGGGGGTTCACCGGGAAGCCCCAGGTCTTGAGCGCCTGCAACGCCTCCCACTGGCTGGTGGCGAAGGGGGCGCTGATCTCGCCCCATGCATAGGCGAAGAAGCGCAGCGGCCGCCGGGCCGTGACGGTCGGATCGATCTGACGCAGCGAACCCGCCGCGGCGTTGCGAGGGTTGGCGTAGGTTCGGGGCGCCTTGCCCGCCCCCGCCTCGGCCTCCTGCGCGGCGTTCAGGGCCGCAAAGTCGGCGTGGCCGATGTAGACCTCGCCCCGCACCTCGATCCGCTCCGGCCAGCCCGCGCCCGCGAGGCGGTGAGGGATGTCGGCCAGCGTCAGAATGTTGCGGGTGATGTCCTCGCCCGCCCGCCCGTCGCCCCGGGTGGCGGCCTGCACGAGACGGCCCTTCTCATAGCGGATGCTGGCCGACAGGCCATCGATCTTGGGCTCGGCGGTGAACAGCAGGGTCTCGTCCGACGCGAGCTTCAGGAAGCGGCGGGCCCGGTCCGCGAAGGCGGCCACGTCGTCTTCCGAGAAGGCGTTGTCCAGGCTGATCATCGGCGTGCCGTGGCGCACCTCGGCGAACTGCGCCGACGGGGCCGCTCCCACCCGCAGCGATGGGGAGTCGGCTCGCACCAAGTCTGGAAACTGCGCCTCCAGTTCGGCATTGCGCCGTTTCAGCGCATCGTATTCGGCGTCGGAGACGAGCGGCCGGTCGCTCTGGTGGTAGGCGAGGTCGTGTGCGGCCAACTCCGCAGCCAGACGCTCAAGCTCCATTCGCGCCTCATTTTTGAGCGCGGATTCCTCAGCCGCCTCCTGCAGGCCGGTCTGCGGCGTCGGGGCGCGGCTCATGGGGCGAGACCCCCCTTGTAGACTGTTAAATATTGCTTCATGTGGCCCGCGCCCCGCCCTGTTGGAGACGGATAGTCGTGCCCGAAATGTTCGACTGGCTTCGGCGGCTGCAGCGGAACACCGTCGATGCGGATCGCGAAGCCGACTGGGTGCGGACCGCCCACGGCAGAGACGGCCGGGCGCATGTGGAGGCCAAGCTGCAAGACCCCACCCTGTCGCCGCGCAAGCGCAAGCTTCTGACCGCGGTTCTCCGCCGGCTCTGAGCCGCGGCCTGCGCGCCGGTCGCTCACGCCCCCATCAGCGCCCGCGCCGCGGCCCGGGCTTCCGGCGTGACTTCGCGACCCGCAAGCATCCGCGCCAGCTCCTCCTCGCGCTCGCCCGCGCTCAGGGGCACGACCGTGGTCGAGACGGCATCGGCCTGCGAGGCCTTGGACACGCGCCAGTGGGCATCGGCCCGGGCCGCCACCTGCGGGCTGTGGGTCACCACCAGAACCTGGGCAGACGCCGCCAGCTGCTTCAGCCGCAGGCCCACCGCATCGGCCACCGCCCCACCCACACCCTGATCCACTTCGTCGAAGATCATCACGGGCCCCAGATGCGCCTCGCCCGCGCGGGCCAGCGCAACCTTCAGCGCCAGGGAGAACCGCGCCAGTTCGCCACCGGAGGCGATGGCGCCCATCTCGCCGAAGGGGGCACCGGGATTGGTGGCGATCTCGAACGCCACGCGGTCAGCCCCCGCAGGCCCCTCCCGCCCGGCTTCGAGGGGAGCCACGGTCACCCGGAACCGTGCCCGCTCCAGTTTCAACGGGGCGAGCTCAGCCTCCACCGCCACGGCCAGCCGCAGGGCCGACGCCGTGCGCAGGGCGGTGAGCTCGGCCGCCGCGGTCTCGTAAGCCGCTTGCGCCTGCGCCACATGGGCGCTGGCGGCCTGCAGCTCGGCGCCGGCGTCTTCCAGCCCGCGCAGGTCGTCTGCCAGACGAGCTCGCAGCGCGGGCAAGCCCTCCACGGGCGTGTTGAGCTTGCGGGCGGCGGCGCGCAGGGCGAACAGCCGCTCCTCCGCCCGGTCCAGGGCACCCGGCTCCAGATCGAAGGCTTCGGCGGCCAGATCGAGGGCGGCCTCCGCCTCCTGACACTCCACAAGGGTGCGTTCGAGCGCCTCCGAAGCCCCCACGAGGCGCGACACCTGCACCGAAGCGGGAGCCGCCTCCCCTGCGGCCTGAACGGCGCGTTCCCGCGCCCGCTCCACCGCGCGGAGAGCCTGCGCGATCCGCTCGCTGACCGAGCCGGAGATCAGCCCGTCACGCGCCACGGCGATTTCAGCCAGGGCCTTCTCCGCCCCGCCCAGGAGCGCGCGCTCGGCGGCGAGCGAGGCTTCCTCGCCCTCCCGCGGATCGAGCCGCTGGAGGTCGTCCAGGGTGGCGACGAGGGTGCCGCGTTCTTCTTCGAGACGGCCGGAGCGCGCCTGCAGGACCTCGGCCGCCGCCTGGGCCGCCCGCCAGCCCCGGAATGAGGCCCCGACCGCCGCCAGCACCGGTGAGGCGGCGGCATAGCTATCGAGTAGCGCCCGATGGGTGCGGGGATCGAGAAGGCCCACCGTTTCATGCTGGCCGTGAACCTCGACCAGGAGCGCGCCGATCTCGCGCAGCACCGCGACGCCTGTGGGCTGGTCGTTCACGAAGGCTCTCGAGCGGCCATCGGCGCCCAGCTGCCGCCGCAGCACGAGGTCTTCGCCAGGCTCCCCTTCCAGGCCCTTCTCGGCGAGGAGGGCGCGAACGGGGTGATCGGCGGCGGGCTGGAACACGGCCGTGGCGCTCGCCTGCGCCGCCCCCCGCCTCACGAGCCCCATGTCGGCCCGGGCACCGGTGGCCAACCCCAGGGCGTCGAGCACGATGGATTTGCCCGCCCCGGTCTCGCCGGTGAGCGCCGTGAGGCCGAGAGCGAGCGCCAGGTCGAGCCGTTCGATCAAAACGACGTCGCGAATGGCCAGCCCCGTCAGCATGGGACCGTCAGGTGGGTGCTGCGACCTTGCCAAAGATATGCGGCATGTGCGGCGCGCTGATCTTGGGCAGGGGGATGCCGATGTGCGAGCGGGACGTGGGGGCCACGTTGGGCCGCAGGCCCCGCGAGGTCAGGAGCGCATAGGCGTCCGCATACCAGGCGTCGCCCGGGAAGTTGTACCCGAGGACGGCGCCATCGCGCTTGGCTTCATCCACCAGCCCCAAGGTCAGGCTGGCCGCGACGAGGCGATAAAGCGCCTCGGGCGTGTGGCTCGTGGTCTGGAAGCGATCCACCACCGTCTTGAAGCGGCCCATGGCCGAGATCGGCTGGTTCTGGCGCAGGTACCAGCGGCCCACCGCCATCTCCTTGCCCGCCAGCTGGTCGTTGACCATGTCGATCTTCAGCTTGGAATCCACAGCATAGGGGGTGCCCGGATAGCGCTTCATCACCTCGTTCAGCGAGGCGAGCGCCTGCTCGGTGTAGCCCTGGTCGCGACCCACGTCATCGATCTGCTCGAACCAGCACTGGGCCTTCAGATAGTAGGCGTAAGGGGTGGAAGCATTGCCGGGATAGAGCGAGATGAACCGGTCTGCGGTCTCGATCGCATCGTCGTAGGAATTGTTCTGATACTTGGCATAGGCCGTCATCAGGATCGCCCGCCGCGACCACTCAGAATAGGGATGCTGGCGCTCCACCTCGTCGAAATACTGGGTGGCTTCGCTCCACTGCCGGTTGTCCAGCTTCTGGGCGCCCGTGGCGTAGAGCAGCTCTACCGGCCGCTCCTGATAGGACAGGTCGCTCTTTGCGGCCTTCTTGCCGAAGCCGGGCACGCTGGGCATGCCGGCGCACGCTGCGAGGGACGCGGCGAGGCCGACGGCGGCGGCCAGACGCACGAGGCGGTCGGCGCGCCGGAAGTTCAGAGACTGCAGCAAAACGCTCAACATCCTTCGGCTTCTCGAACGTCGCCTGAGGCGAACGCGGATTCAATCGAACCCAGGTTCACCGGCGCACCGTCCGTGTAACGCACCCCGACGTTCGTCTACACCAGCCCGGTGCGCGCCGCCAACGCGACCTTACCGCCTGTGCGACGAAGACTTCAGCCGGCCTGCGCCATCGCGGGCTCGAAGCTGCGCATCCGCCAGGCGGAGCGGTCGGACAGGAGTGCGCGGGCGAGGCGGTTGTTGAGCGCGTGGCCCACACGCTCGCCCGTCATGCGGCCCAGAAGCGGGGCCCCCAGAAGGTAGAGATCGCCCACGCAGTCCAGCGCCTTGTGGCGAACGAACTCGTCGGGAAACCGCAGGCCCTCGGCGTTCACGATCCGGTCGCCATCGACGACCACGGCGTTGTCGAGGCTGCCGCCCCGGCACAGGCCCCGGGCGCGCAGGGCCTCGACCTGATCCAGGAAGCCAAAGGTGCGGGCCGAAGCGAGGTGGCGGGCGAAGCTCTGTGCGGTCACCGTGCCCGTCCAACGTTGGGCGCCGATGGCGGTGCTGGTGAAATCGATCCCCACGTCCAGCTCGAAGCCGTCGGCCGGGGCAAGCGAAGCCATCACGCCCCCCTCGCCCACATGCACGGTCTTCAGCACCTCGATGAAGCGCCGGGGAGCCGACTGCATGCGTCGCCCAGCCTGTTCGATCAGCCGCGAGAACGCCAGGGCGGACCCGTCCATGATCGGAAGTTCGGGCCCGTCGAGTTCGACCACCGCGTTGTCGATGCCCGCGGCGCACAGGGCCGCCATCAGGTGCTCGACCGTGCAGACGGTGACGCCTGCGGCATTGGCCAGTTCGGTGGAGAGCACGGCGGAAACCACAGCATCTGCCGCGGCAGGCACCCGGTTGTCGCGGTCCAGAACATCGGTGCGCACGAAGACGACGCCCGAGTTGGCCGCCGCCGGCTTCAAGGTCAGCGCGACCCGCTCACCCCGGTGCACGCCCACGCCGACGCAGGACACGGCGGAAGAAATCGTGTGCTGGCTGTGATCGGCGAAAAGCGGCAAACCGATACTCCCCCGGGCGCAAGGCACTACCTTGGCCTCTAGCGTCGGATCAGGCTTAGCCCGACCTCCGCAAGCCTGCGACACAACTCCTGTTTCCGCGTGTAACCGCAGATCGAGGGGTCGTGATCAGTTGGCCAGTCGACGCAGGAACGAAGGGATTTCAAGGTCTTCGGCAGCGTCCAGCGGCTCGATCTTGGCCGCGGGCCGGGCACCGCCGCCGCCCGTGTTTCGCGCCACCGGAATCATCGCCGGCTGCGGCGCGGGCTCCTGCCGGGGGCGGCCGCCGAACAGGCTCATGAGGCCCCGGCGGGGCTCGGGCGCCTGGCGCGGATCAGGCAGAGGGCCTTCTCCGGGGCGGCTGTAGGACTTCGGGCCGTTGGCGACGCCGAGGCGAGGCGGCAGGGGATCGAAGGCCAGATCGGGCTCGTCCCCGTCTTCAGCGGCCGACACATCGACGATGCGACGGGGCGAGGCGACCAGGGCTTCGAACGGGGCCTCGTAGGCATCCGTTTGAGCGACGGCGGCGGGGGCAATCACCAGCGGTTGGAGGACGGGCTCTTCGGCCTGCACGCGCGCGGCAGGCTCGGGCCACACGGGCGCAGGTTCAGCGGCTCGCGCGACGGTGCGCGCCAGGGCCGGGGTGTCCAGGAGGGCCGACTGGCGGGCCGCCGCCACGGGGGCGTGGAGCGCAGACGGCCTGATCGCGGCGACGGGGGGAGCCTGAACGGCCACGCCCGCATCCATCCCCGTGGCGACCACGGAAACGCGGATCCGCCCGTCGAGCGAAGGATCGAAGGCCGCACCGAAGATGATGTTGGCGTCCGGGTCGACTTCGGAAGAGATGGCGTTGGCCGCCTCGTCCACTTCGAGGAGAGTCATGTCGAGGCCGCCGGTGACGTTCACCAGCACGGCCTTGGCGCCCTTCAGGGACACTTCGTCGAGCAGCGGGTTCTGGATGGCGTTGTGGGCGGCCATCAGGGCGCGATCTTCGCCGGTGGCCTCGCCGGTGCCCATCATCGCCTTGCCCATCTCGGTCATCACCGCGCGCACGTCGGCGAAGTCGAGGTTGATCAGGCCGGGCAGCACCATCAGGTCGGTGATGGAGCGCACGCCGGAGTGCAACACCTGGTCGGCCATGCCGAAGGCCTCGGCGAAGGTCGTGCGCTCGTTGGCGACGCGGAACAGGTTCTGGTTGGGGATCACGATCAGGGTGTCGACGTAGCGGGTCAGCTCGGCCACGCCAGCATCGGCGAGGCGCATGCGGTGGCGCCCTTCGAAGGTGAACGGCTTGGTGACCACGCCCACGGTGAGGATGCCGCGCTCGCGCGCCGCCTTGGCGATGATCGGGGCAGCGCCCGTTCCGGTGCCGCCGCCCATGCCCGCGGTGATGAACACCATGTGCGCGCCTTCGAGGTGCTCGCCGATCTCAGGGATCGATTCCTCGGCGGCGCTCATGCCCACTTCCGGGTGCGCACCAGCGCCGAGCCCTTGCGTGATCGATACGCCCAACTGGATCCGGCGCTCGCTCTTGGAGAAGGCCAGCTGCTGGGCATCGGTGTTGGCGACGACGAACTCGACGCCTTCGAGCCCGGCCTCGATCATGTTGTTGACGGCGTTTCCGCCGGCTCCGCCCACGCCGAAGACCACGATGCGGGGCTTCAATTCGGTGGCGCGCGGCGCCGAGAGGTTGATCGCCATCGATGACTTCCGATCCGCCGGGTTCTGGGACAGGTCGCCCAACCCGCGGGCGCGGGAGGAGCAACAGGCCGAGGGTCTGCCGGTATGCTTAATTCACCGTTAACTCGTTAGGCCGAGTCGCGAGGGACGCGAGCGCGAAGGCTGGGGATCGAAGAGAGAAAGCGAACCTTTCCGACCTCTTGGCAGCCATAGCCCGTCTTGCCGCAGGTACTCGACTAGGGCTTAGCTTGCGAAACGGGAGACGGGCGATGTCGGACCTGCAGTCGATCCTGCGTTGCCCCGCCTGTCACGGCGACGTGGTGGAAGCACGCTGCACCCGGGCGTCCTACGACTACGCCTCCGGCTTTCCGATCGCGGCGGGCCAGCCCGTGCTGATTGACTTCCAGCACAGCATATTCGACCGCTCTTCCTACGCACACGACACGGGCTCGGTTTTGAAGCGCGACGACGGGCGGCGAGGCTCGCCCATGCCCTCGGAGCCCCGTCGAAGGCATCGACGGACCTCAAATATCTGACGTTCCCGCTGCGCTTCCTCGACGGGGTTCGGACGCCCCGAAACAAGGCCGATGGGGCGAGCGGGGTCTATTTCTTCGGGGAGAAGAGCACCCACGTCCTGACGCCGAAGGACGTGGTCGCCTACTACGCCAACCAGAACGACGCGCCGCCGGGCGTTACCCGCTAGAGGTTGGCGCGCAGCCAGCCGGCGGCTCGTACGATCACGTTGGCATTGCTGTCGGCCGCCTGGGCTGGGGTCTCGACCCGGGCGCGGGCGAGCTTCTGGGTGGCCACTTCCCGGGGGCCGAAGGCGTGGCGTTGAAGCACCCCGGCGGCGGCGCAGAACGCCGGCCCAGAGGCGGCATCGGCAAGGTGCGGGGCCCGGCGGGGGCGGCCGAGGCGGACGGGGCGGTCGAACACGCGCACGGCCACCTCCCGCACGCCGGAAAGCTGACTGGCGCCGCCGGTGAGCACGATCCCGGCGCCAGGGTCCAGCGGCGCACCCGACTGGCGCAGGCGGTCGCGCAGAAGCTCCAGCGTCTCTTCCACCCGCGGGGCGACGATGCCTTTGAGGAGCGAACGAGGGGCCGTGACGGGGCCCGCGCCGGGGTCGTCGCCCCTCGGAGGCGCCTCGATCATCTCGCGGTCTTCGTTGGGAGAGGCCATCGCCGAGCCGTGCAGGGTCTTGATCCGCTCAGCCCCCGCGGTGGTGGTGGAGAGGCCACGGGCGATGTCGGCCGTCACGTGCGAACCGCCCACAGGGGCCGAGTCCACATGCACGAGGCTGCCGTTCTGGAACACCGCGGCGGAGGTGGAGCCCCCGCCCATGTCGATGCACAGGCAGCCGAGGTCCATCTCGTCATCCTCGAGCGCGGCAAGAGCGCTGGCCAGGGGGGCGGCGACGACGCCTTCTAGCTGCAGGTGGTTCAGCTCCACGCACTGGGCGAGGTTGGCGTAGGCGGGCTCGGCCATGCTGACCACCAGGAGCTCAAGGCCTAGCTGGCGGCCGAACATGTTGCGCGGGTCGCGCACGCCCCGGTGCCCATCCACCGACCAGGCGACGGGCAGGAGATGGATCGCGCGACGGCCGGTGAAGCGGGTCTGCGCCAGGGCGAGCTGCAGGGCGCGCGACAGGTCGGCGTCCGCGATCGGGCGGGTCGAAAGGCTCACCGCCGAGGTCACCCGGTGGCTCATCAGCTGGCCCGTGGCGGTGACGACGGTGATGGCCGAAACCGTCACGCCCGCCATCGCTTCCGCCCGCTCCACCGCCTGCACCAGCGCCCGCCCGCAGGCGTCGATGTCGACGATGGCGCCGGCCTTGATGCCCTCGGAACGCACGTGGGCGACGCCGGCCGCCTGCACTTCCCGGGCATCGCGATCGATGCCGTCGGGCTTCATGATGAAACACCCGATCTTGGAGGCTCCGAGGTCCACGGCGGCGACCACGGGCTGGCGCACGCCCACGCCGCGCCCAGAGCCTAAGCCAGAGCCCAGGCCGCCCTTGAGCCCGCGCACGCGCGACGCCCCGTCTGACTGATCACCCCTACGCGACATGCCGCCCCGGTCCCCCTGTCGTCATCCCCGGCGCCACCGCGCCTTCGCCGTCTTCAGCCCTTTGCAGGGGTCGCACTCTGACTTTCCGCCTCGCCCGACGAACGCGGGCGAACCGTCACCACTTCCGGGTCACGCAGGTCGATCCGCGCGAAGCCCAGTTCCAAGAGCCGCGCCTTCTGATCCAATTGGTCGAGCTGGATCAGGGCGGCGTCTTCCCGACCGGGGGGGAGCTGGATCAGCGCCCCGTCCTTCAGGCGAAGATCCCACCGACGCCCGTCCACCCGCACCAGGGCGTCGAGGCGCTGGGCGAGGCGGGGGCGGGAGGCGATCTGGGGCAGCACCGTGCCGGCGGCCGTCGCTGCGCCCTCGCCCACCACGAGCGGCAGGTCGGCGAAGCGGCCCGGGTCGGCTTCGGGGATGGGGCGGCCGTCGGTGTCGACCACCACGCTCTGGCCGCCGACCTGCCACACCGCCAGGCGAGGCCGCTCTTCAGCGGAGATCAGGAGCGTATCGGGGAGGAGGCGCACCACGCGCGCGCCCTTCACCCAGCCCACCGCCTGCACCCGCTGGCGCACGGCTTCGAGATCGATGTCGAGGATGGAAGTGCCGGCCGTCAGGCCAGCCGCCGCCAGCACGTCTGGCGCGGCCCCCTCCGAGACGCCCTGCAGGCGTACCTTGGCGAGCTTGAACCCGAAGGCTCCGCCCACGTGGCCGCGGACGCCGTGGTCGAGACCGGAGATCAGTGCCTGGGCGCGCCCGCCTGTTGCCAGGGCCGCTAGCAGGCCAACCGCCAGGAAAGCCCCCGCGATCAGGGTGGCCTGCCGGGGATCGAGTTGCACCGAGGCTGCGCTGCGCAGCTTGGCGGAGTGGAAGGGAGCCGCAGGGCGCGCGGGCTTGCGCCCTGCCGGACCTGTCTTCCTGCCTGCCCCTACCGGTGGGATGATGCGTCCTCCACGATCCAACGCACCAGGGCCGCGTAGGACAGGCCCGCGAACTGCGCCTGTTCGGGCGCGAGCGAGGTGGGCGTCATCCCGGGCTGGGTGTTGACCTCCAGCAGAACCATTTCGTCCTTAACGTCGTCATAACGCAGGTCCGATCGGGTCATTCCGCGGCAGCCGAGAGCCGCATGCGCCCGCTCTGACATGCGCAGGGCCAGCTCGGTGGCGTGGGCGGGCAGATCGGCGGGCACCACGTGGCGCGAGCCGCCCTCGCCATACTTGGCCTTGTAATCGTACCAGCCCGAAGCGGAGACGATGTCGGTGACGGCCAGCGCCTTGGGGCCGGCCGCCTCGCCCATCACCGCCACCGCCAGTTCGCGCCCGGCGATGTAGGGCTCGATCATCACCTCTTCGCCGTAGGTCCAGCTGTCGGCCGCCAGCTCCGGCGGGGGGCGGTTGGCCCCCTCGAACACGAGAAACACGCCGACCGACGAGCCCTCCGCATTGGGCTTCACCACGTAGGGCGGGGCCATCACGTGGTCGCGCGCCGCCTCGTGCCGGTCGAACAGCCCGCCGCCGGGCACGATCACCCCGGCAGCCTTCAAAACGGCCTTGGACTTCGCCTTGTCCATCGCCAGGGCCGAGGCCAGCACGCCCGAGTGCGTGTAGGGGATCTGCAGGGTCTCGAGAATGCCCTGCACGCACCCGTCCTCGCCCCACTCTCCGTGCAGGGCGTTGAACACCACGTCGGGGCGATCGGCGGCCAGCCGGGTGGCGAGATCGCGCCCGGCATCGATCAGGGTCACGCGCTTCGCCTGCCCCTCCAGGGCCTTCGCCGCCTCGGCTCCGGACACGAGGCTCACCTCCCGCTCCGAGCTCAAGCCCCCGTAGAGAACGGCCACGTGAAGCTCGGAGAGGGGGCGCTGGGTCATGGCGCGGGGCTTAGGCAGGCCAGCGTTGCGGCGCAAGACGACGCTCCGCTCGCCGCGACGTGTCCGTTTTCACAAAACGCCGGACATCCGGACATCCGGACATCCGGACACTTCGCGCTCCCGATGCAGGGCTGCCTGTGAAGCCGGGTTGGAGGAGGGATGAGAAGTTCATCCGGCGAAGGTAACTCCGCCCGCGTTGGGGAGGATCGAATGTGCGCTTTCCCCCTTTTTGAACCGCCCATCACACACCTCTCCTCCAGGCGGGAGAGGTGTCCTCAAGGTCTGCCGACCCGCTTCACTTCCCACTCCAGCGCCACGCCCGACTTGGCCAGCACGTCGGCGCGGACGGCTTCGCCCAGGCCTTCGAGATCGGCGGCGGTGGCTTCGCCGGTGTTGATGAGGAAGTTGGAGTGAAGGGGGGAGAACATGGCCCCGCCATAGGGTTTGCCGCGCCAGCCCGCGGCGTCCACGCAGGCCCAGGCGGAGAGCTTTTCACCCGTGGGCGAGACGGGGTTCTTGAAGGTGGAGCCGCCGGTCTTTTCGCGGATGGGCTGGCTCTTTTCGCGGCGGGCGGTGATCTCGGCCATGCGGCGGGTCACCTTGTCGGGTTCGTCGGCGCGGCCCTGGAACACCGCCCCGGTGAAGATCAGCGCCTGCCCGTCGGTGACGTCGGCGTGGCGGTAGCGATAGCCCATCTGGGCGTTGGTGAAGGTCACCGCCTCGCCCGCACGGGTCAGCGCAAAGGCATGGGTCAGAACGTCTTTGGTTTCAGAGCCGTAGCAGCCTGCGTTCATCACGATCGCGCCGCCGATGGAGCCCGGCACGCCCGTGTAGAACTCCAGCCCCGCCACCCCCGCAGCGGCCGCGGCCCTGGAGACCTGCGCATCCAGCGCCGCCGCTCCGGCCGTGACCCGCAGGCCTTCGACCGACACGCCCGCGAAGGCCTTGCCGAGCCGCACGACCACGCCCTCCACCCCCCCGTCGCGCACGAGAGTGTTGGAGCCGACGCCCAGCACCGTGAGCGGCACCCCCGGATCGAGGCTGCCGAGAAAGCTCGCCAGATCGGCTTCGTCGGCGGGCAGGAACAGCACGTCCGCCGGGCCGCCGACCCGCAGCCACGTGAACGCCGCCAGCGGCTCATCGAAGGCGAGTCGTCCCCGGACGGGCGGCAGGGCGTCTCGCCAGTTCATCCCGCCCCCTGGTGGGAGGCGAAACCGGGACGGTTGACGGGGGACTCGGCGCTGTCTTCCGTGCGGTGCTCCGGCAGGCCGTCGCAGAGCTTCAGCCAGGAGACGCGGCTCTCGACGCCGAAGTGCTCGATGATGGGGGCGGCCTCGGGGTCGTCGAGGCTGCCGGTGGTCACCTCCATCCGGTCGCGCTCGTGGAAGGCGAAGGTCAGAGGCGTGCCGCAGTCGCGGCAGAAGCCGCGCTCGGCCACGTTGGAGCTCTGATACAGGGCGACCTCGCCCTTGGTGACGGTGAACTCCGCCTTCTTGATCATGGAGAGGGCGGCGAAGACGTTGCCGACGGCCTTCTGGCACATGCGGCAGTGGCAGAACTCCGTCGTTGGGACGGCGGCGAGTTCATATCGCACCTTGCCGCATTGGCAGCCGCCGGTGATGGGACGGCTCACGACAGCGCCTCCAATTCAGCGGGCAGAGCGTGCGCCCAGGCGGTGATGTCGCCTGCGCCGAGGCAGACCACGAGATCGCCCGGCTTGGCCTCCTGAGCCACGAGCCCGGCCAACGCGGAGGGCTCGTCGAGGGGCACGGCGTGGCGGTGGCCGTAGCGGCGCAGGCCTTCCACCAGCGCGTCGCGGTCGGCCCCCTCGATGGGGGTTTCGCCAGCGGCGTAGACGTCGGCCACGATCACGGCGTCCGCGTCGTTGAAGGCGGCGCAGAACTCGGTGAAGTGAGCCTTCAGGCGGGTGTAGCGGTGGGGCTGCACCACGGCGATCACCCGCCCGCCCGTGCCGGTCTGCACCTCGCGGGCGGCGCTCAGCACCGCGGCGATCTCCACCGGGTGGTGCCCATAGTCGTCGATCACCCGCACGCCCTTGGCCGTGCCCGTGGTGGTGAAGCGCCGCTTCACCCCGCCGAACCGAGCCAGCCCCTCGCGGATCGCCGCCTCTCCGAGGCCGAGCTCGCGGGCCACGGAGAGGGCGGCCAGGGCGTTCAGCACATTGTGGCGGCCAGTCATGGGCAGGCGCAGGCCCGTCCACTCCATCGCGTCGCCCTCCCGGGGGCGGATGGTCACGTCGAAGTCGGCGCCGTCCGGCCCCATCTCGATCCGGGTGGCGCGCACCTCGGCTTGGGGCGTGGTTCCGTAGGTGACGAGGCGGCGGTTCTCCACCCGTGCTGCTAGCGCCTGCACTTCCGGATGATCCAGACACACGGCGGCGAAGCCGTAGAAGGGGATGTTCTCCACGAAGTCGCAGAAGGCTTTGCGGATGGCGTCGAAGTCGGCCCAGTGGTCCAGGTGCTCGGGGTCGATGTTCGTCACCACAGCGACGGTGGACTTCAGGCGAAGGAAGCTGCCGTCGCTCTCGTCGGCCTCCACCACGATCCAGTCGCCATCGCCCACCTTAGCGTTGGCGCCGTAGGCGTTGATGATGCCGCCGTTGACCACCGTGGGATCCATGCCGCCCGCGTCGAGCAGGGCGGCGATCATCGAGGTGGTGGTGGTCTTGCCATGGGTGCCGCCCACCGCGATCGAGAACTGCAGCCGCATCAGCTCGGCCAGCATCTCGGCCCGGCGCACCAGGGGCAGGCGACGCTCGCGGGCGGCGGCGTACTCCACGTTGTCGGGCTTCACGGCGGTGGAGAACACCACGGCCGAAGCCCCATCGATGTGGCTCGCGTCATGGCCGATGTGGATCTGCGCGCCGAGCCCGGCCAGCCGGTCGGTGTTGGCGGAGCGCTTGGCGTCCGAACCCTGCACCGCATAGCCGATGCGCAGCATGATCTCGGCGATGCCGCTCATGCCTATGCCGCCGATGCCGATGAAATGCACCGGGCCGAGGGCGAAGGGCGTGGGACGAAGGCTGTGCGGCATGGCCTGCGGCTTATGGATCGCGGGCGAGACGTGCAAGCCGCGGCTCAAGCGGAGGCGGTGGCCTCGACCAGATCCGCCAGCCTCTCGGCCGCGTCGGGCCTTGCGACCGAGCGGGCGGCGGCGGCCCGGCGGGCCAGGCCGGGAGCGTCGCACAGCACGGCCAGCAGCACCTGCGCGAGACGCTCGGCGGTGAAGGCGGCCTCAGGAATGGCGACGGCGGCGTCCACGTCGGTGAGCAGGCGGGCGTTGGCGGTCTGGTGATCGTCTGCGGCGATGGCGAGGGGGATCAGGACCGACGGCAGGCCCGCCACCGCCAGCTCGCACACTGTGGAGGCCCCTGCCCGGCCGACCACGACGTGGGCCGCCGACAGCCGCTCAGCCATGTCTCGGAAGAAGGGGGCGATCTCGGCCTGCACGCCCGCTTTCGCATAGGCGTCGCGGGCATGGTCAGCCGAGTCCGGGCGGGTCTGTTGCTCCACGTGCAGGCGGGTGCGCAGGGCCTGCGGCAGGAGGGCCACCGCATCGGGCGTGGTTTCCGACAGGAGGCGCGCGCCCTGGCTGCCGCCGGTAACGAGGAGGCGCACGGTGTCTGTCGGGGGCGTGTAGGGCCGGTCGTACAGGGCGCGGATCTCGGGCCGCACGGGGTTGCCGAGCACCACCGCCCTGGCCTGCACGCCAGCCGATCCGCCGCCCAGCGTCGGGAAGGCGCAGGCCACGGCCGTCACCCGGCCGGAGAGAAAGCGGTTGGTGCGGCCGAGGACCGCGTTCTGCTCGTGGATCAGCGTCGGGATGCGACGCCCCGCCGCCAGCACCGCGGGCAGGCTGGGGTAGCCGCCGAAGCCGATCACCACCGCAGGCTTCAATCGCCGGAACGCAGCTTGCGCCTGCCGCACCCCCGCCAGCACCTTCAGGCCTCCGTTCAGCGCCTTGATCGGATCGCGCAGGGAGAAGGTGGAAGCCTCCAGCGCCAGCCGCTCCTCGGCCGGGAAGTTCGTGGCGTATTGCGCACCGCGAGAGTCGGTGGCGAGCACGATCCGCCAGCCGCGATCGCTGAGCGCCCGGGCCAAAGCCTCGGCGGGAAACAGGTGCCCCCCGGTGCCGCCCGCGGCGACGACCGCGAGACGCCCTTCGCCAGCCATCAGAGCCCCCGCATCAGAGCGTGGCGACCGAGCGGGCGATGCCGAACTCGGCCGCATAGCCGCCCGGCCGCTTGCGGGTGAGCGCAAGCGCCAGCCCCAACGTCAGCCCCATGGCCAGCATGGAGGAGCCGCCGTAGCTGATGAAGGGCAGGGTCATGCCCTTGGTGGGGATCAGGTTCAGGTTCACCGCCACGTTGATCAGCGTCTGCTGGCCCAGCAGCACGAAGAGGCCCGAGGCCGCCACCTGCTCGAAGGTGTCGGTCAGCTTCATGGCCTTGTAGAGGCCCCGCACCACCACGAAGGCGAAGAGGCTGATGAGGGCGAGGGAGAAGATCAGCCCGTATTCCTCGGCGGCCACCGAGTAGATGAAGTCGGTGTGCAGGTCGGGCACGTGGCGCTTCATCACGCCCTCGCCAGGTCCGCGCCCGAAGAGGCCGCCGGCCGCGATGGCCTCGGCCGCCTTGTCCACCTGGTGGGTGTCGGCCTTGTCGGGCGACAGGAACTTGTGGAACCGCGACGAGACGTGGCCGAACGTCAGGTAGATAACCACGAAGCCCGAGGTGGCGATGCCGCCCAGCATCATGATCCACTTCAGGGGCATGCCCGCCATGAAGAAGCTGGCCCCGAAGGCGACGGTAATCAGCACCGTCTGCCCCACGTCGGGCTGCATGAGAAGGAGCACCACTGCCAGGCCATAGAGGGCGAAGGCGATGAACACGCCGGGCACGCCCTCGCCCTTCTGCGCCTCGGCGAACATCCAGGCGGCGAGCACGATCAGTGCCGGCTTCATGAACTCCGAAGGCTGCAGCGAGAAGCCGCCGAACTGCAGCCACCGCTCCGCCCCCTTGGCCGAGTGGCCGATCAGGGGCAGCAGCATCATGATCCCGATGGCCGCGATGTAGATGAAGAATGACGCCCGCCGCACGCCCTTGGGCGACATCAGCGAGGTGGAGATCAGGATCACGAGCCCCAGCGCCCCGAACAGGCACTGGCGGGTGGCGAAGTGGAACGGGTCGTGCACCCCCAGCCGCAGGGCCGCCGCCGGGCTCGAACCGAAGCTGAGGAGCACGCCCAGGCCCAGAAGCGCCAACACGCCGCCGAGGAGCAGCCGGTCGGTCGTCCACCACCACACGCCCAGGCGAGAGCGATCGGTGCGCGCAAACGCATGGGCGCTCGGCGCGACGTGGGCGGGCCCATCCTCATCGTAGGCGGGCGGAGCGTAGGTTACGGCCATCGGGCGCTTCTGGTCCGGCGGTGGGGACGGGGTTGGGTGGGGCGCAGGGCGGCGTCCGCAGCCTCGCCCCACACCCTTGCGCGTCAGGGTTAATCGAGCGTTGCAAAGCGCTGCGCAGGTCGGCCGTGACAGGCGATCTGTCTTGCGTTAAGATCATCAGGTCAGCGACCTGGAGCCTCCCCCCTGTGACCGACGCCGCCCTGCCCCCGCTCCGCGTGCCGCATGCGACCTATCAGATGAACTGGCCGGCGGCGCTCAAGGCCCTGCGCAAGCTCCTGAACGACAAGAACGACACCGTGCAGGTGTTCGAGATCATGCGCGCCCTGAACGGCGCTGAGACGGTGAAGAGCTATCACAAGCTCCTCGACACGGTTCAGGGCGGGCGGCTCGCCTATGAGCGGGTCGAACTGGCCGAGCGGCTGACCGATCGCGCCTTTATCCAGCGCTTCGCCCCCGGCACCCTGGGCGCGGCCTATCGCGACTTCCTGGATCGCACCGGCTACTCCGCCGACGGCCTGGCCGAGATCAGCAAGGTGGGCGCAAAGCCCATCGCCGCCGCTCACCCCTACGCCTGGTTCGGGCGCCGCGTGCGCGACCAGCACGACCTCTGGCACGTGCTCACCGGATACAAGGCCGACGAGGGGCTGGGCGAGGCGTGCCTCGTGGCCTTCTCCTACGCCCAGACCAAGGGGCTGGGCTGGGCGCTCATCGGGGTGGGAGCGGCGCTTCGCGGGGGTCTGTTCACTCCGCACGCCCGGGCGATCTGGGAGGGCTATCGGCACGGCCGCCACGCCGCCTGGCTGATGGGCGAGGATTGGGAGGCCAACATGGCAGAACCCCTCGAGGCCCTGCGCAAACGCCTGCGCATCCTGCCCGCCACCCGCTACGAAGCGATCCCGCCCGACCAGCGCGATGCGGTCCTGAAGCTGTAGTCAGCCGGCGGCGCGGGCGGGTTCGCTGGCCGCCAAGGCCTGGACCGCGGCCCGGAAGGCGTCGCCGCGCACCTCGAAATCCGGGAACTGGTCGAAGCTGGCGCAGGCGGGACTGAGAAGGATCACGGCCGGCTGGCCGCTCGCCGCAGCGTCGGCGAATGCATCGGCGACGGCCTGATCGATCGTGCCGCTCAGGGTCACCGGGGCCGCATCGCCGATCTCGGCAGCGAAGGCCTGGGCCGACTCGCCGATCAGGTAGGCGCGCTGCACCCTCGGGAAGAGGTCGGCCAGGGGGGCTATCCCGTCCGACTTGGCGCGACCCCCCGCGATCCAGAAGAAGCGCGGGATGGTGCTCATGGCCTGACGGGCGGCGTCGGCATTGGTGGCCTTGGAATCGTTCACGAAGCGCACCGCGCCGACCGAGCCCACATCTTCCATCCGGTGGGCGAGCCCGCCGAAGCTGTCGATCGCGGCCACGGCATCCATGCTGTTGACGCCGAGTGCGATGGCGGCGGCATAGGCGGCGGCGGCGTTCTGCTGGTTGTGGCGTCCAGGCAGGCCCTTGGCCTGGGTGAGGTCGGCCACCTCCACTGAGCGGTCACCCGTGGCGTCGTACAGAACGCCCTGGATCGCATAGACGCCCCGGCCCATCGCCCGACCCGCGGAGATGGGGGTGATGGTGCGCCGGTTCGCGGCCAGAAGCTCGGTGCAGAGGCGCTGCCCGATGGCGTCGTCCACGCCGATCACGGCGGTGTCGCCTCTGCCCTGGTTCAGGAAGATGCGGCGCTTGGCTTCGATGTAGCCCGTCATGTCGCCGTGCCGCTCGAGGTGATCCGGGCTGATGTTGAGCAGGACCGCCGCATCGGGCTTCAGGCTCGACGTGAGGTCGAGCTGGTAGCTGGAAAGCTCAAGCACGTAGACCGCGCCCCCATGCATGTCCTCCAGGCCCAGAACGCCAGCGCCGATGTTGCCCCCCACCCGCGCGTCCTTGCCGGCGCTGTTCAGGATGTGGGCGAGGAGGGCCGTGGTGGTCGACTTGCCGTTCGTGCCGGTGATGGCGGCCACCTTGGGACGCTTCCACTCCGGGCAGGCATTCACGGTGCGGGCGAAGAGCTCCACGTCGCCGAGAATCTCGACACCCGCCTCCCGGGCACGTTGCACGGTCCAGTGCGGCACGGGGTGGGTGAGCGGCACGCCCGGTGAGAGGCAAAGGGCGGCGAAGGTCGACCAGTCGGCGGTGCTGAGGTCTTCCAGGGGGATGCCCTCCGCCGTGGCGGCGGCCCTGCCGGCTTCGGAATCGTCCCAGCCCACCACGTGGGCATCGCCGGCCATCAGCGCGCGCGCGGCCGTCAGCCCGGAGCGGGCGAGGCCGAAGACGGCCACCCGCCTGCCGTCGAAGCCGCGCACCCGGATCATGTGGAGGCCACGGCGGTCATCGCAGCTTCAGGGTGGCCAGGCCGATGAGGGCCAGCACGATGGAGACGATCCAGAACCGGATCACCACCTCGGTCTCGGCCCAGCCCAGCTTCTCGAAGTGGTGATGGATGGGCGCCATCAGGAAGATGCGCTTCTTGGTGCGCTTGTAGTAGGCGACCTGGATCATCACCGAGAGCGCCTCGGCCACGAACAGGCCGCCGATGATCGCCAGCACGATCTCGTGCTTGGTGCAGATGGCGATGGCGCCCAGGCACCCGCCCAGGGCCAACGACCCGGTGTCGCCCATGAAGATCTTGGCGGGCGGGGCGTTGTACCAGAGGAAGCCCATTCCGGCCCCGATCAGGCTACCGCACAGGACCGCCAGCTCGCCAGCGCCCGGCACGAAGTGAACCTGCAGATACTGGGCGAAGACGTAGTTGCCCACGAGGTAGGCGATCAGTCCGAAGGCTCCGGCGGCGATCATCACCGGCACAATGGCCAGCCCGTCGAGCCCATCGGTGAGGTTCACGGCGTTCGACGCGCCCACGATCACCACCATGCCGAAGCTCACGTAGAACCAGCCGAGATCGATGAGGAGGTTCTTGAACGCCGGCACCGCCAGCGAGGTCGGGAAGGCGTTCGACTCCGGCGAGTGCGCGCCGAAGATCACCACGAGGAGCGTGGCCGCGAGCGCGATCACGAACTGGATGGCGAGCTTCATCCGGCCCGAAACCCCCGCCGTGGTCTGCTTGGTGACCTTCTCGTAGTCGTCCAGGAACCCCAGCGCGCCATAGCCCGTGGTCACCATCAAGACGACCCAGACGTAGAGGTTCGACAGGTCGGCCCAGATCAGCGTGCCGACCACGAGGCCCGCCAGGATCATGAAGCCGCCCATCGTGGGCGTGCCCGCCTTCTCGATCACGTGGCGCGCCACCCCGTCGGCGCGGATCGGCTGGCCCTTGCCCTGTCGCGAACGCATCCAGCGGATGAAGCGGCTGCCCATGGCCACCGCCACCAGCTGCCCCGTCGCCAAGCCCATTCCGGTGCGGAAGGTGAGATAGTGCAGGAGGTTCAGGATCGGCACGTGGTGCCGTCCGCCCTCCAGCCACTGCCACAACAGATACAGCATCAGCCCGCCCCTTCCCCGAACGCCGTCTTCAGCGCGGCGACGACGGCCGAAGCCTTGGACCCGTTCGAGCCCTTGACCATCACCACATCGCCACGGCGAAGCTCGGCCTGCACGAGCGGTGCCAGTTCCGCGGCGGTCTCTGCCCATCCGCCCCGAAGCGCGGCTGGCAGGGCCTGATCCAGGTGGCGCATCAGGGGGCCGGCGGTGAACACCCGCGCCACGCCGGCAACATCTGCGGCCTGCGCGAGATCGGCGTGCATCTTGCCGCCGTCCGGCCCCAGCTCCAGCATGTCGGTCAGCACGGCGATCCGGCGACCCTCGCGGCGGCCCAGCGTGGCGAGGGCGGCGCGCATGGAGATCGGGTTGGCGTTGTAGCTTTCGTCGATCAGCGCGGCCGTGCCACCCGGGAGGTGCAGCGCGAATTCAGCGCCGCGCCCGGTGAGGGGCGCATAGGCCGCCAGCGCCTGCAGGCCCGTCTCGACCGAAACGCCGAGCTCGCCCAGCGCCAGCAAGACCGCGAGCCCGTTATGGCCCCAGTGGGCCCCGGATTGCGGCGTGACGATGAGGATCTCGCGGCCGTTCAAAACGCCACGAAACCGCCCCTCCCCCTCGTGGGTCGAGGCGAGGAGCCGCGCGTCGCACTCGGCCCCCACTCCAAATGTCAGCACCCGCCCGCCCTTCGCCAGGGCTGCATCGCGTAGGAGCGGAGACCAGCGATCGTCGGCGTTCAGCACGGCGGCTCCGCCCGGCGCCAGCCCCTCGAAGACCTCGGCCTTGGCGCGGGCGACGCCGGCCTCGCCGTCGCTGAAATTCTCGATGTGGACGGGGCCGACCGTGGTGATCACCGCCACGTGCGGAGCCACGAACTGGGAAAGTGGCCCGATCTCGCCCGCGTGATTCATGCCGATCTCGAACACCGCCCGCTGCGTGTCGCGGGGCATGCGGGCGAGGGTGAGCGGCACGCCGATGTGGTTGTTGAAGCTCTTCACCGAGCTGTGGCCGTGCCCCGCCAGATGCAGCGCCGCCGCGATCGCCTGGGTGACGCTGGTCTTGCCCACCGAACCGGTGACGGCCGCCCGCCGCGCCGGAGCCCGGTCGCGGGCGGCGACGCCCAGCTTTTCGAGCGCCCGCAGCGTGTCTGGCACCAACACCGCCGAACCACCCTCGGGGGCTCGGCTCGCTAGAACGCCCGCGGCGCCCATCCCCAAGGCCTTCGGAATGAAATCGTGCCCGTCGCGCTCTCCGGCGAGGGCGACGATGAGATCGCCTGGCAACACCTCACGGGAGTCGAACGTCACGCCCGTCGCGGCGAATGCTGTGCCGGATAGCGAGCCGCCGGTCGCGGCAATGATCTCGTCGGAGGTCCACAGGGCCGCGTCAGACATGCGCCGCCTCCAGCGCCCTGGAAAGCTCGGTCACGTCGTCGAAGGGGTGGATCACGCCCGCGATGGTCTGGCCCTGCTCGTGGCCCTTGCCCGCCACCACCAGCACGTCGCCTTCGCGCATGGCCTCGACGCCCTGGCGGATGGCGGAACGGCGGTCGCCCCCGTCCCGCGCGTTCGGGGCGCCTGCCAGCACCTCGGCGCGGATGGCGGCGGGGTCTTCGCTGCGGGGGTTGTCGTCGGTCACGATCACGAGGTCGGCCAGGGCCGCGGCCGCCGCCGCCATCAGCGGGCGCTTGGCGCGATCCCGGTCGCCGCCCGCGCCGAACACGACGATCAGCCGGCCGCGGGTGTGCCGGCGCAGAGACTCCAGCACCGTCTTCAGCCCGTCAGGCGTGTGGGCGAAATCCACATAGGCCTCTCCGCCCCGGGGGCCCGCGCCCACGTGCTGTAGCCGGCCCGGCGCACCCTTGAGGCCTGCCAACGCCTCCACGACTTCGGAAGGGCGTTCACCCGTAGCGATGCAGAGCCCTGCCGCCACCAGGGCGTTGGAGGCCTGGAACGCGCCAGCCAGCGGCAGGTCGACCTCGATCTCCTCGGCGTTGGCGACGATCCGCAGACGCTGGCCGTCGCCCGTGGGCGTGCAGTCCAGCAGGCGAAGAAGCCCGCCCGTCTCGCCCACAGTCATCACCGGCGAGCCTGCCCGCACGGCGGCACGGGCGAAGGCGGGCGCATCAGCGGCATCGGCGTTGATCACAGCAGGCGCACCGGTCGGCAGGAGGGTGTCGAACAGGCGCAGCTTGGCGGCGCGATAGGCGGCCATGTCGCCGTGATAGTCGAGGTGATCCTGGCTGAGGTTCGTGAAGGCCGCGGCCTTCAGCGTCAGCCCGTCCAGGCGACGCTGATCCAGCCCGTGGCTGGAAGCTTCGAGCGCCAGATGGGTCACGCCCCGCCGGGCAAGGTCGGCCGCCACCCGTGCCAGTTCGCCCGCATCGGGCGTGGTGAGGCCGGGGCCGGAGAGGGTCTCGTCCGCAGCACCGGGGCGCGAGACGGTGACACCCAGGGTGCCGAGGCTGGCGCTCACATGGCCGAGGGCCGCAAACAACTGGCGGCAGAACACCGCCACCGAGGTCTTGCCGTTGGTGCCGGTGACCGCCACGCACACCCTGGGCGGCGCCCCGTGAAACGCGACGGCAGCCTGGGCGTAGGCGCGCCGCACATCGCTCGCCACGACGACCGACACATCCACCAGCGGCAGGGGCTTGGCGGAGAGGATCGCTGCGGCGCCCGAGGTGAGGGCGTTGGGCACGAAGGCGGATCCGTCCACCGCCGTCCCCGGCAGGGCCGCGAAGAGGAAACCGGGGGCCACCCTGCGGCTGTCGGCCGTGACGCCCGTGATCGCAGGATCGCCGCCCACGGGCGCCCCCCCGACCAGATCGGACAGCCGCAGGGTCACCGCGCCAGGTCTTCGCCGCTGGGATCGACCGTGACGGCCGTCGACGGGCCATGCCCGGCGGCGGTCGCCAGGGGGGCCGTCGCGACGCGCTTTACGTTGAGGAACGGAGCGATGCGATCGATCACCCGGCCGGCCACGACCGCGGAGTTCCAGCCCGCGGTGTGGAAGCCGAAGGTCTTGGGCGTGGCCTGCGGCTCGTCCATCAGCACGAACACGAGGTAGCGCCTGGCGGTCATCGGCCCATCGGTGGGGAACACCGCCGCAAAGGAGGTGACCACCGCGTTCTTCATGTAGACGCCGCCCGAGGCCTTCTGGGCCGAGCCGGTCTTGCCCCCGACGCGCAGGCCGAAGGCATCGGCATGGCCGCCGGAGCCGTGCGGGCTGGCCACGTTGTCTCGCATCAGGTCGAGCATGTGCCGCGAGGTCTCTTCCGAGATCACCCGCCGGGTGGGCACCACGGCACCGGGGTCGCGTCGCACGACGGTGAGAGGCACGTAGGTGCCGCCGTTCATCAGGGCACCCACGGCCGCCGCCACGTTCAGGGGCGTCACCGCCACCGACTGGCCGAAGGAGATTCGCGCCATGTTGGCCGGGCTCCAGTCTCGCGGCACGAGTGGGCGGGCCGACTCGGCGAGCTCGATGGGCGCCGGAGCAAACAGGCCGAAGCTCTTGAAATAGCGCTCGATTACCGGCGACCCGGCCGACAGTGCCAGCTTGGCGGTGCCGATGTTGGAGGAACGGTCGAAGATGTCCGGCAGGGCCAGGAGGCCCTTCTCGGGGTGGAAGTCGTGGATCGGGGCAGAGTTACCGATCACCAGCGGCTGGCTCACCTCGAAGGCGGTGGCCATGTTGGCCGCGCCCGAATCCAGCGCTGCGGCGAAGGTGAACATCTTGAAGGTCGAGCCCATCTCGAACACCGACGCGGCGGCGCGGTTGGTCATCGAGGCGGGGTCGGCGGCTCCGGCGGCGTTCGGGTCGAAGTCCGGCAGGGACGACAGGGCCAGCACTTCGCCGGTCTGGATGTCGGTCACGATGCCGACGGCCCCCTTGGCGCTGAACTCGGCGAGCGATTTGCGCAGCTCGTTCTCCAGGGCGCCCTGCACCCGCAGGTCCATCGCGAGGGGCACAGAGCCGCCACCGCCCGCAGCCTCGCGGATGCGGGGGTCGAGCGCGCGCTCGGCCCCGGCCAGCCCCGCGCCGCCGGAGTCGGTGAAGCCGATCAGGTGGGCCGCCTGCGCACCAAGGGGATAGACCCGCTTGGCCTCATCCTCGAACGACACGCCCGGCAGGCCGAGATCGTGAACGGCATCCTTCTCCTGCGGCGTCAGGGCGCCGACGAGGAACTCACGGCGGCCGGACTTCAGGGCCTTGTCGAGGCGGTCTCCCGAGAGGCGGGGCAGGACGCGCAAGAGGCCCTGTCGAGTTTCGCCCGTCTCCCACACTTCCCGGCTGTCGAGGTAGAGGCCGAAGTGGGGCAGATCCACCGCCAGAAGCCGGCCGGTGCGATCTGTCAGGTCGGCGCGGGCGTAGGCGGCCACCGGGGCGCCGAGGGTCGAGCCCACGTGTGAGAACACGGCCTTGCGAACGGCCTCGGCCCCGATGAACGTGAACGCCAGGGCGAACAGGGTCAGCACGAGGAAGATTCGCAGCTTGCTGTCGTCCACCGCTCGGTCGGCCTCGCGGGTGCGGCGGAAGGTTTCCTCCAGCCCCCAGACGGCGGCGATACCCCGGCGCCAGGCGGCGGCGAGGCTGAAGCTAGGGCGCAGCGGCTCGCCGACCGGGCTCATCGGGCGACCTCGGCGGCAGGCGCCGGCGGCGAAGCCGTCACGGACAGGTGCGCGGGCTCCACCCGGTGGGCCAGTTCGCTCAGGCCATCCACGGGGGCTTCGCGCCGGGCATCGGCGGGTTTAAGGCCGAGGTAGCTGCCGGCGAGGTGCTCGAGGCGTTCGGGCTGTTCCAGATGGGCGATCTCGGCCTTCAGAAGGCGTACCTGCCGGTTCTGTTCGGCGATGGCGGCATCCACGTCCTTGATCCTCGAGCCTTCCCGGCCCGCGTCCGCCTTGAAGGCATAGACGCCCGTGGCCAGCACCACGAGGCACGCCAGCGCCCCGAGATCGACCACGCGGAAGCCCCGCAGGCGCCGGGCGAACAGCCGCGGGAAGAAGGTCAGCATCGCGTTCATGCGGCCTCGCTCCAGGCGGGGGCGGCGGTCCTCACGGCAGCCCGAAGCTTGGCGGACCGGGCGCGAGGGTTGCGGTTCGACTCCTCGTCCGAAGCGGCGCGCATGGGCTTGTAGGGCAGGGTGAAGCTGGGCTCCGGCCCTGGCTCGTTGGGCGGGCGGTGGCGCGAACCGGCCGGAGTGCGACCCGCCCGCTCCGTGAGGAACGACTTCACCACGCGATCCTCCAGGGAATGGAAGGTGACGACCACGAGTCGACCTTGCGTCGCCAGGGCGCGCTCCGCCGCATGCAGGCCGGCCTCAAGCTCGGCGAGCTCCTCGTTCACGGCGATGCGCAGGGCCTGGAACACGCGGGTGGCGGGATGGGTGGGCGCGCCACGACGGCCGCCCACGGCCTTCTCAACCGCTTCGGCGAGATCGAGGGTGCGGGTGAAGGGGGCCTCGCCGCGGCGGCGCACCAGCACGTTGGCGATGTGGCGGGCTTTGCGCTCCTCGCCATAGGTTAGGAAGATCCGCGCCAGCTCGGTCACGTCGGCCTCGTTGACGAAGTCGGCGGCGGTGCGCCCCTCCCCGCCCATGCGCATGTCGAGGGGACCGTCGCGCATGAAGGAAAAGCCCCGCTCGGCCTGGTCCAACTGCATGGAGGAGACGCCGAGGTCGAACACGATTCCGCCGGCCTGCGCCCACCCCGCGTCAGCCAGGCCCTCTTCGAGTTCGGAGAATACGCGGGGGATCAGCGTGAACCGCCCGGGGGCGGTGGCTTCCAGCGGCTGGGCGAAGGCGCGGGCGGAAGGATCGCGGTCGAACGCAAGCACCTGTGCGCCCGTGTCGAGGAGGGCACGGCTGTAGCCGCCGGCGCCGAAGGTGGCATCCACCATCCGCTCGCCGGGCTGGGGCGCCAGGGCGTCGAGCACCTCGGGCAGCATCACGGACGTGTGCGGGGCCTCGCTCACGCTGCCGCCTCGCGCGGCGCCTGGGCGTAGAGCTTCTGGAGCCCCTCGCGGGCGGCGAGGCGCGCACGGGCGCGGTGCTCTCGGAAGGCTTCGCGCTCCCAGATTTGGAACCGGTCGCCGAGGCCCACCACCGTCACCCAGTCGGTGAGGCCGAACTGGGCGCACAGGTCTTCCGGCAGGGTGATGCGGCCGGCGGTATCGAACCCCAGGCTGCGCTGGCCGCCATAGACGCTGGTCTGCAGGGACGAACGGAGCGCCCCTCCGAAGGGCAGGCCTTCGATGAGCGCCTGATACTGGGCGAACAGCGCCTGGCCCCCCGCCTCCAGACAATCGGCCTCGATGGAGGGGAAGCACATAACGCCGTCGAAAGGCCCGGCGGTCTGCGCGCGGAATTCGGCGGGCACCACGAGGCGCCGCTTGGCATCCATCTGCTTCTCGAAGGTGGAGAGGTACACGCCCGCCCGCCGCCTTGTCCAAACCGCGCCCGACAGCCCCCGTCGGCGAGCGCCCACACGCTCTTCGGTGGGACGATTTGGGTTAACACGGGCTGAAACGGGAAACAATGACACCAAGGTTCGCCATTCAAGGTTTCCCGAAGCGAAGTTGCCGTCGTCGAAGCAACAATTCACAGGAACATACATGGAACAAGCGATCTCGAGGGTTAACCTGCTTCCTTGATCAGCCGCTCGACGTCGCGTGCGGACCGCAGGACGAACTGCGGCGTATGCGGAGCCAGTCGTGCAAGGCCCGCTTCGATCTTCGGCTTCGTCACCCGACGCCAGTTCCAGATGAACATGAGGAACGCGAGATCGAGCTTCTCGGGGCAGCCCTCGCCCATGTCGATGCGCGTGCGGCCCAGATGGGTCAGCCAGCGAACGCCCACGCGCCACAGGCAGAGCGCCGGCGGCCGGTCGAGCCAGATCACCGTATCCGCATAGGGAAAGCGCAGGTCGTAGGTGCCGGAGTAACCGCCGTCGCAGATCCACCCCTCCCCCGCGACCGCCGCTGCAACGCGATCGCGGAAATCCTCCAGGTCGCGGGGTTGCCAGCCCGGCTTCCAGTACAGCGCATCCAGATGCACCACCGGCAGGGACAGCCGCTCACCCAGCCGCCGCGCCAGCGTCGACTTGCCGGAGCCCGAACAGCCGAGGATGACGACGCGGCGCATGGGCGCCAGCTTAGCGCCATCCGCCCGCCGTGCACGGCTCAGGGAGTGGAAGTCGTCGCCACGCCCCGCCGGGCATAGAGTCCGAAGGCGCAGATCGCCACGTAGCAGAGGGCCGGAGCGGCGAGCGCCATCTTCAGGCTCGTCAGGTCGGCGATGTGGCCGGTCAGGGGCGGGATGATCGCGCCGCCGACGATGGCCATGCAGATCACCCCCGACCCCTCGGGCGCGCGACGGCCGAGGCCCTCGCTGGCCAGGGTGAAGATCGTGGGGAACATGATCGAGTTGAAGAGGCCCACCGAAAGCAGCGCCCAGCCTGAAACAGCGCCGGTGGTGCAGCCCGAGATCGCCAGCATGGCCAGCACCATCACCGCCGATCCCGCCAGAACCTTGCCCGGCGAGACCACGCGCAGGAGCCATGCGCCGATGAAGCGGCCGACCATCGCGCCACCCCAGTAGAACGGCACGTGCTTGCCTGCCGCCTCCGCCCCCAGACCCATCACGTCGGCCTGACCGAGGTAGTTCACGATCAGGGATCCGATGGCGACCTCGGCCCCGACGTAGAGAAAGATGCAGGCCGCGCCGAAGGCGAAGCGCGGGCGCTTCAGAAGGCTGAAGGCGGCCAGGGGGTTGCTCCTGTCCGGGGTCTCGGTGAGGCGCTTTCGCCGCGTCCACACCACGGCCGCCACGACAGCCAGCGCCAGCGCCAGACCGAGGTAGGTACGAACGACGACCCCGGTCTCCTGCGCCCGGAAAGCGTCCAGCGCCGGGCCGACCAAAGCCTTGGCGTCCACCTTGGCCAGCGACCCGAGGATCAGGATCGAGCCCACGAAGGGGAAGACCGTTGTGCCCAGCGCGTTGAACGCCTGGGCGAAGGTGAGGCGGCTCGATGCGGTGGCGGGCCTGCCTAAAAGCGAGATGAGCGGGTTCGACACCACCTGCACGATGGTGATCCCCCCTGCGAGCACGAACAGCGCCAGAAGGAACATGGGAAACAGCGCCGTGGACGATGCCGGCACGAACAAGAGGCACCCTGCCGTCATCGCCAGCAGGCCCACGCTGGCGGTGCGCATATAGCCCAGCCGCTGGACCAGGGCCGCCGCCGGGATCGAGACGATGAAGTAGGCCGCGAAGAACGCCGACTGCACCAGCATGGCCTCGGCATAGCTGAGGGTGAACAGTGACTTCAGCTTGGGAATGATCACGTCGTTCAGGCTGGTGATGCCGCCGAAGATGAAGAACAGGCCGAAGACGAAGACCTGCAGATCAGGGGCCTGCACCCCCTGCCCTTCGGAGTCGGCGACGACGGGGGATGCGGCGGCGGCCATCAGGGGGCGATCCGGCGGGCGCTAAGGGTCGCCGCGCCGCTCAGCTCGGCCGAGCCCGCCGATCGGGCCACCGCCACGCGATAGCGGCCGGGGTCCAGGCGCCACGCGTGGGCGCCCTCGTCGAAGCGCGCGAGGAGCCTGGGATCGGCCGTCACGCTCATGCGGCGGCTTTCGCCCGGCTTCAGCGCCACCCGCTGGAACCCCACCAGCCGCAGCGTGCGGCCTTTGCCAGCCGCATAGACCTGCGGCGTGTCGATGCCGCTGCGCTTGCCGGTGTTCGTCACCGTGAACCCGACCGTCAGCCTGGAGCCACCGGCTACGCTCAGGGCACCGTAGCGGAAGCGGGTGTAGGAAAGCCCGTGGCCGAAGGCGAAGAGCGGGGCCTTGCCGCTCCTCTCATGCCAGCGATAGCCGACGTCGGCACCCTCGCCGTAACGTACGGTGATGTCGGCGGGCTTGTTGCCGGTCAGGCCTTCGGGCGGCAGATCCGCGCCGTCCAGCGTGGGGCGCGGCAGGTCGGCCTCCGCGGCGGGGAAGCTCACCGGCAGGCGGCCCTGGGCGTCTACCTCGCCGAACAGAACGCGGGCGATCGCCTCGCCACCCCGGGAGCCGGAATACCACGCCTCCACGACGGCCGGCGCTTCCTTCAGCCAGGGCATTAACACGGGCCCGCCCGTCTCCAGCACGACGATGGTACGGGGGTTGGCGGCGAGCACGGCGGCGATCATCGCTTCCTGTCCGTCCGGCAGGGTCAGCGACACGTCGGCGCCTTCGGTTGTCCACTGGGTGGCGAATACGATGGCGACATCGGCGCTTCTGGCTACGGCCGCGGCAGCGACTGGATCGGTGCCGGGGTCGAAGCTCACCTCCGCTCCCCGGGCCCGGATCGCCGCGAGCGGAGGCGAGGGGTGATAGGTCTGCCCGGAGCCCCAGCTGGGCGCGCGCTTGGGCGCCGGGAAGCTGACGGATCCCTTCGGCACGACCTGCGAGGAGCCGCCGCCTGAGAGCACGCCGACATCCGCATGGCCGCCGATCACCGCGATCCTGCGGGCGCTTTTGGCCAGCGGCAGGAGGTCGCCCTGGTTCTTCAGGAGGACGATCCCCGCCTCTGCCGCCGCCTGAGCCACCGAGCCGTCGGCGGCCGTGTCCAGCCCGCCGGGGCTGAGCGGGTGATCCAGCACCCCGGCCTGCGCCATGCCCCAGACGATGCGCGCGACCATGTCGTCCAGCCGCGCCGCGCTCACTTCGCCCGAAGCCAGGGCCGCCCGCAGCGGCTTGTCGAAGAACACCTGCTTGTCGAGTTCCTGGCCCGATTCCTGATCGAGCCCGGCGTTTGCCGCGCCCACCGAATGCACCGCCCCCCAGTCCGACATGATCCAGCCCTTGAAGCGCCAGTCGGTCTTCAGGGCCGCAAACAGGGGTACGTTCTCGCAGGCATAGGGGCCGTTGATCCTGTTGTAGGCGCACATCACCGAGCCGGGATGCCCCTCCTCGATGGCGATCTCGAAGGCGAGGAGGTCGGATTCCCGCAATGCAGCCGGGTCGATCACCGCGTTCAGGCTCTGGCGCGCGCTTTCCTGCGCGTTCAGCACAAAATGCTTGGTGGTTGAGACGATGTGGTTCGACTGGATGCCCCGGATCGACGCCCCCGCGATCCGCCCGGAGAGCAGCACGTCCTCCCCCAGATATTCGAAGTTCCGCCCGTTGCGCGGCTCGCGAACCAGATTCGCCCCTCCGGCGAGGAGGGCGTTGAAGCCCTTCTGGCGGGTCTGTCTCCCGACCATCGCCCCACCCGCATAGGCGACGGCGGGGTCGAAGCTGGCGGCCAGGGCCAGGCCGGAAGGCAGGGCGGTTGCGTCGTCGTCCTTGCCGCGCCTGGCGTTGGCGACGCCCAGGCTGGCATCGCTCTCCCGAAGCTCGGGGATGCCCAGCCGCGGCACGCCGGGCACGATGCCGGCCGATACCTGCACATCCTTGGGCCTGGGATTCATCAGCAGGGGAAAGCGCCCGTGAACCAGGCTGAGCTTTTCCTCCAGGGTCATCTTCGCCACCAAGGCGGCAGCCCGGGCCGAAGGGTCGGGAGCCCGGGCGAAGGCGGAGGAAGCGAGTGCGGTGATCGCCGCCAGCGCGAGTATCGCGGCCGCCTTCAGAGTGTGCGTCATGCCGCAGATTGCGACGGCGCGACGGCGCTCGTCCAGCGCGAGGGCGATCGAGGGGCCAGACGGCCTGTAAGCCGGGTTCTGTATCGTCTCCGCCCGAAGGCGAAGCCGCGACGATCATTCCTCTGGACCCGCCCTCGCGGACGGGTTCTCGCGACCAACCCGGACCGCATCGGACCGGCGACGGTCCTGCCCCACAAAACGTTAAGCGCGGGGCGCGCGATCCCTATTCGGTCTTGCTCCAGGCGGGGCTTGCCATGCCGTCCACGTTGCCGCGTCCGCGGTGGGCTCTTACCCCACCCTTTCATCCTTACCTCCGAGGCCGAGACCTGGAGGCGGTTTGCTTTCTGTGGCGCTGTCCCTGGGATCGCTCCCGGCGGGCGTTACCCGCCGCCTTGTCGCCGTGGAGCCCGGACTTTCCTCGACCTCTCGTGAGAGACGCCGCGACCGCCCGGCCGTCTGGCCCTGCGCGCGGTGTGACCGAGGCGGGCGGCGGGGTCAATGCGTGAGCCCTCCGTGACCTTGCACGGCCCAAGGCGTCCCTGGGACCTTCAGCGGGTCAGGATGCGGTATTCCACCAGGCGTTCCTTATCGCGGCGCACCTGGTCGGCGATGGTGTCATCAACGTCGAGGTCGGCGTGGCGAACCCAGCGGCTGACGCCGAGCCCCTCGACGATCGCATCGGCCGGGGTCTCCCAGAAGCGCCACGAGGCCCAGGCCGCGGCGAGCCCCACGAGGAACACCACCGGAGCCAGCCCGCGAGACACAGGGCCGTGGCCCGGGTGCTGGTTCAGCCACAGGGCCACCCCGCCCCAGACGACCAGCGTGAGCCCCAGCGCCATGCGCGATCCCCACCGCAGGAAGAACCACTCCCGCCGGGTTCGCCACAGCTGCATCTGAACGAAGCGCTCCAGATACTCCATCCGGGCGCCCAGCCACATGGAGACACGGGTCAGGTGCTTGGCGCGCTGCCCCCATCCCTTGCCCTCGTTCACGAAGTCGGTCTCGGCCTGATCGGCCAGGCTGCGCGCCTCGGTGAAGAGGTTGTGCACGTCCTTGGTGCGCTCCAGGACCGGGCGCGACGCGGCCAGGGCGTCGTTGAGGAGCTCATAGCGATACTGGCGCTGCACAAGCTGGCCGGTGGCGAAATACAGGCCGAACGCCAGGCCCAGCCCGACGACGGCGATCAACAGCCCCAGCCAGGCCGAACCCGTCACGCCATCGAGGAACCCGACGGCGAAATGCGCGATCAGCACCGCGACGGCCAGCAGCACGCCCTGCATCAGAAGCTTGTTCCGCTCGTGCCGCAGCATGTGGCCGAACACATAGCGGCCATAGCCCTCGAACCGGATCAGCAGCGACCGGTCTGGCGGGAAGCGCTCCTCGATGCTCTCCCCGAAGAACACGTGATAGCGGCGCGGCTTCTTCTCCGTCGCCCAGGACTCGAAGAGATCGATCTTCGAGTTGTAGAAATGATCGATCAGGTCCGAGGTGGCCTTGATCGTCTCAGGGTCTTTCGAGCGCAGGTAGTCTTCCTGCATGGACTTGATGCGGTCGTCGGAGGCGTCGGGGCTGCGCCAGTCCGCGCTGCGGCCGGTGTTGCGGCGCCTGGCCCGCGGCGGCGTCGCCTGCAGGGGCGCTCCCGCACCCGGATCGGTCGCCATGAAAACCCCCGTACTCGCCACAGCCTAGCATGATTAACGCCAAAGGCCGCGCCTGCGCGCGCCGTTCAACCGTCGCGGGTTTTCTGGCCGCCTGGCGTCAGTCGTGCACGAACTCCGCCGCGCGATAGCCCTGGAAGAACAGGAGGGTGGTCAGGTCCGACACGTCGACGCAGGCGTCGGCCCGCGCGGCGACCACGGGCTTGGCGCGGTAGGCGATGCCGAGGCCCGCAGCTTCGATCATGGCGAGGTCGTTGGCCCCGTCGCCCACGGCCAGGCACTCGTCCAGAGTCAGCCCACGGTCGCCCGCCGCCCGTTGCAGGGCCTCGAGCTTGGCCTCGCGCCCCAGGATCGGCTCTGCGACCTTGCCGGTGAGCTTTCCGTCGGCCTCGAGCAGGCGGTTGGCCTGATGGCCGTCGAACCCGGCCGCCTCGGCCACCGGCCCGGTGAAGCTCTCGAACCCGCCCGAGACGAGGAGGGCGAGGGCACCGCGGGCGGTCATGGTGCGCACGAGGGTCCGCGCTCCGGGGTTCAGCCGCACCCTCTCCTCCAGGCACTGCTCAAGGGTCTGGATCGGCAGCCCGGCGAGGCGCGCCACCCGCTCGCGCAGGGCGGGCTCGAAGGCGAGTTCGCCGCGCATGGCGCGCTCGGTCACCGCGGCGACCTCGGCCTTCACTCCGGCGAAGTCGGCCAGCTCATCCAGGCATTCGCAACCGATGATGGTGGAGTCCATGTCGGCGATGAGCAGGCGCTTTCGCCGGCCCGATGCGGGCTGAAGGCACCAGTCCACCGGGCGGCCGTTCATCTCGACGGCCACGCCCTCTCGCAGCACCGCCGGGTCCGGCGCGTCGATAAGAAGATCGCAAACGAAGGGCGCCAGCGGGACCGGCTCCTTGACGCGCCCGCGCTCAGCCGACACCGCTGAAACAATCGCCCCGATCGCGCCGTCCAGTGAGTCGGCGTCAAGGGCCACGAGGGTCAGCGCAAGCAGCATGGCGGACGAGCCCTCCCCCGCCCCGGACGTTCAGGGAGAGGAGGCTCCCGCCGAGGCGCCTCGCGTCTGGCTGATCGCCGGACCCACCGCAAGCGGCAAGTCGGCCCTGGCCCTGGCCCTGGCGCGCGCAACCGGCGCCGAGATCGTCAACGCCGACGCCCTGCAGATCTACCGCGACCTTCAGATCATCTCGGCCCGTCCGACGCCGGGGGAGGAGGCCGGGGCCACGCATCATCTCTACGGCGTGGCCGATGCGTCGGAGAGCTGGTCGGTCGGCCGCTGGCTGCGGGCGGCGGCGCCGCTTCTGGAGGGGATCGCCCGCCGGGGGCGACACGCCATCGTGGTGGGCGGCACAGGCCTCTATTTCCGCGCCCTCACCGATGGCCTGGCCGACATTCCGGAGCCCATCCCCGAGGTGCCGCTGGCCGCCGCCCAGACCTTCGATCAGGTGGGCGAGCCCCTGTTCCGCGGAGCCCTGGCTCAGATCGACCCGGCCTCCGAGGCACGCATCATGCCCGGTGACCGGCAGCGCCTGCTTCGCGCCTATTCGGTGTTCTGGGGCACGGGGCGCACGCTGACCGAATGGCAGGCGCTCACCACGCCGACCCTCGCCCCCGGCTCGTGGACGGGCATCGCCGTCGAGCCCCCACGCGACCAGCTCTACGCCCGCATCGACGCCCGGGCGCGCACCATGCTGCAGGAAGGGGCCCTGCAGGAAGCCATGCGGCTGGCCACCCGCAGGCTGGACCCTGAGCTGCCCGCCATGAAGGCGGTCGGCCTGCAGGCGTTCATCGCGGCGGCAGAGGGGCGGATCGGATCGGCGCAAGCGCTGGAGCGCGTCTCTCAGGACAGTCGCCGCTACGCCAAGCGCCAGCTCACCTGGCTGCGGAACCAGACTCCCGAATGGGCGAGGATCGAGACGCTGGACCCCAAGGCGCAGGTGGCGGCCCTGTTCGCGATTGCTGGAGTCTCGGCGTAAGCTTGGCCTTTCTGTCGATAGCGAGGGCACAACTCAATGCGCGTCTTGATCCTGTCTGCGGCGCTGGCGCTGTCCGCCGGGGTTGTGCGGGCCCAGGCCCCTTCGGCGGACGTCATCGTGCATGGCCCGGCAAAGGTGGCGGAATCCTTGATCGCCACCGAACGCGCCTTCGCCGCCCGCTCGCGCGAAGCCGGAGCCGTGACCGCCTTCACGGAGTTCTGCGACCCCACCGACAGCCGAGCCTTCAACACCGGCGAGCCCGTGAAAGGCGCGGCGGCCATCGGCCAGGGTCACATGGGCGAGGGCATGCTCGACTGGTATCCGCGAGAGGTCTTCGCCGCCAAGGCGGGCGACATGGGCGTGGTGTGGGGGGTGTTCCACTACGTTCCCCTCAAGGGGGCCGCCTTCAACGGACAGTATGTCACCGCGTGGCGGAAAGATGCCAAGGGCGCGTGGAAGGCCATCATCGACATCGGCACACCCGAGGCCCCCGCCCCTTGAGCCTCACCCCGCGAAGCCGCCGGAGCTGAGGAACGCCAGCTCCTCCGCCGTGGACGTGCGGCCCAGAACGGCGTTGCGATGCGGGAAGCGGCCGAAGCGCGCGATGATGTCGGCGTGCATCCGGGCGTAGCGGAGGAGGTTGGGGCCGTCGTCCAGCCCCTCGTCCACCCAGCCCTCGAAGGTGCGCACCGCCATCGCCTGGTCGGCTGGCGCCTCCGAGTGCTCGAAGGGCAGGTAGCAGAACTGGCGCAAGGGGGCCTCAATGTGCAGGGCGTGGCCCTGCTCGGTCATTGTGCGCGCAGCCGCAAGCGCCAGCCCGTCGGTGGCAAAGGCGTGGGCCGAGCCGCGGAAGATGTTGCGAGGGATCTGGTCGGTGAGGATCAGGTAGGCAACGCCGGAGCGCGGGGCTGCAAGCCAGTCCTTGAAGTCGCCTGTGGCCGCCGCGTCGTGAAGCGCACCGAACCTCAGGCGCAGTTCAGCGTCGAACGCCTCGTCCTTCTTGTACCAGCGGCCCGGCCCGGCCTGGATCCAGAAGGCCAGAACCTCGGCGTGCAGCGGTGTGTCGGGCGTCATGGTCGGCATGTGGGGCTGGGTCGCTGTCACGTCCACCGCCCGCCTTGACCCCGCCGGCCGAGCGGGGCCTTTGGCGGCGATGCGGAAATTCGAGCGCGTGTTCCTGGCCGGGCCCGAGCGGTTCGGCCCTGAGGCGGCCTTGGTGCAGGCGCGCCAGAAGGCCGCCTGCGAGGCTGCCGGCCTGGTCGCCGTCCTGCCGCCGGGCTGCGGGGAACTGGGCGAGGAAGACGGCGAACTTCACGCCCGCGCCTTCTTCGCCGAGACCATCGGGCGCCTGCGCACCGCCGATGCGCTGGTGGCCAACCTCACCCCCTGGCGCGGGCCGGGCGCCAACCCGGAGGTGGCCTATCTCGCAGGCTTCGCCGGCGCGCTGGGCAAGCCGGTGGTCGCCTACATGAACATCCTCGACGAGGCCGAGGCCGACCACCGCGACCGGGTGGAGGCGCACCTCGGGGCCGTGCTCGACGAGGCGGGCGTGTGGCACGACCCGGACGGCGCGCGGATCGAAGACCTCGGCCTGCCCGAAACCGCCCTCCTCTGGGCGGAGGCCCGGCGGTTCCTCGTGATCATCACCGACTCGCCGATGGAAGACGTGACGGGGCTGGAACTGTGCCTGGAAGCCCTGCGCCTCTACGCGGACTGAGCGAGCCGCTTCTCCATCCGATAGTTGGTGAGGCGTTCGCCGCGAACCTCCACCTCCTGCTCGGCCACCACGCTGAAGCCCTGCGCCTCGAAGAATGGCCGCGCCGCCTTGCTGGCCTCGGTGAACAGGCGCGGCATCCGCCTGCCCAGGGCCACCTCTTCCACCACGACGAACAACCGGCTGGCCACGCCCTGCCGCTGACGGTCGGCCGACACGTAAAGCATGTCGATGTGCCCGTCGGGCTTGAGGTCGATGAAGCCTGCGAGCTCGCCTCCGATCTGCGCCACCCAGCACGGCTTGTCCGCACGCCGCTGCGCGAAGGCGTCCAGCGCCAGGTCGTCCGGTGCCCAGGCGACGAGCTGGGCGGGGGTGTAATGGTCAGCGGCCCCGATGCGCACCGATCGCCGAAACAGCTTCAGAAGAGGCTCAGCATCTTCAACGCGATACGGCCGCACCCTGATGCCGCCGTCTCCCTGCTGCGGCTCTTCGAACGGCAGGGCGCTATCCCCGCGCAGCAGGCTGTCGGCCTGCGCCGTCCAGCCGCCATCCGCCATGTGCAGGACCAGGGGGGCGAGGAGCCGCAAGGGCGCCCTGCCCCCTTTGACCGCGCGCACCAGCACCCGCTTGGCGCCCGCCTCCTCATAGGGCTGCACCCCCCGCACCTGCAGCGAGCCTCCACCCTTGGACAGGAGCGCCAGGAGATCGGCGAGCCGGTCGGCCCGGTGGATTATCGTCACCCGCCCCCCGGGCTTCACGGCCTGCAGCAGGAACACCGTCCACTCCGCCAGCCCCCCGTCCGCCAGCCACGCCCCCCGCCGCTCAGGCGCGGGGCCACGCAGGGCCGAGGGGTCGTCGAAGAAGGGCGGATTGGCGAAGGCGTGGTCGAAGGGCTCGAAGCCGGCCAGCAGGTCAGCCTCGCCGAGGCTGCCTTCCACGATCTCCACCCGCCCTTGCACGTTGTTGCGGCTGGCATTGGCTCGTGCGAGCGCGGCCGTGGACGGGTGTCGCTCCACCCCGACGAAGCGGCTGCCATCAAAGCGGGCCGCCGCCTGCAGGAGGGCGCCGCCCACCCCGCACCCCGCCTCGAGAGCGCGCTCGCCCAGTGAGAGGTCGAGCGTGGCGGCCAGAAGGGCCGCATCCAGCCCGGCGCGATAGCCTTTGAGCGGCTGCTGCACCTGCACACGGCCGCCAAGCAGACTATCTGTCGTCAGAACCGGCGATTCCCCCTCGGCGGTCGGCGTGGAGGGATTGCTCATGGAAGGGATGCAGGGGCCCGCCGCCTTGACCCTGACGGGGCCGCATGACCATTGTGCCCCAGCCTCGGGCGAGCCGCCAAGGCTTGAAACGAGCGGAGTTTTCAAGAGCGTGTCCGACGCCGCGACCGCGCTTCAGCCCCGGCGCGCGGGCTCGGCGGACCCGCTGGCAGGGCTCGCCCGCCTCGACATGGCGGCGGTGGATGCGCTCATCCTCGACCGGCTGCAGAGCCCCGTCGCCCTGATCCCGGCCCTGGCCGAGCACCTGATCGCGGCTGGCGGCAAGCGCCTGCGCCCCCTCCTCACCGTCGCCGCCGCCCGCCTCTGCGGGGGCGACAACGACAATTTCCGCAAGCTGGCCGCCGCCGTGGAGTTCATCCACACCGCAACCCTTCTGCACGACGACGTAGTCGACGGGTCGCAGCTGCGCCGGGGCAAGGTCGCCGCTCACCTGATCTGGGGCGGGGCCTCCAGCGTCCTGGTGGGAGACTTCCTGTTCGCCCGCGCCTTCGAGCTGATGGTCGAGACCGGGTCGCTGCAGGCGCTGGGCATTCTGGCCCGCGCCAGCCGGGTGATCGCCGAGGGCGAAGTGCTGCAGCTCACCCGCTCGCACGACCTGAACCTGAACGAAGAAACCTATCTCGAGATCATCCGCGGCAAGACCGCCGAGCTGTTCGCCGCCGCCGCCGAGGCAGGCGGCGTGGCCGTGAACGCGCCCGACCGCCGGGTGCAGGCCCTGCGCGACTACGGCATGGCCCTCGGCCTCGCGTTCCAGCTGGCCGACGACGCCCTGGACTATGGCGGGGCCGCTGAGACCCTGGGCAAGAACGCCGGCGACGACTTCCGGGAATCCAAGGCCACCCTGCCGCTGATCCTGGCGGTGGGCCGCACCGGCGGTCGCGATCAGGCCTTCTGGGAGCGCACCATCGACCGGCGCGAGCAGGTGGAGGGCGACTTCCGCCGCGCGCGGGAGATCGTGGTCGGCTCGGGCGCGCTGGATGCGACGCTGCGTCTGGCAGGCCGCTACGCCGACGACGCCAAGGCCGCCCTGCAGGTGTTTCCGGCCGGGCCTTGGCGGGCCTCTCTCGAAAGCCTCGCCGACTTCGCGGTCACCCGCGCCGCCTAGGCGTCTAACTTGCGGCCTACGAGCACCCAGCCCACAGAGCATAGCGCCGCACTGAGGATCAGCGACACGGTCTGGGCGAGTTCCCCGGCAAAGGCGGCAGCGATCGCCACCGCCCCCGCCACCCCCATGATGGCCGCGGTGCGGGCTGCCACCACCGCGTGCGACTCCCCCGTCACCTGCAGCCAGCGCTGGTAGAGATGCTCCCGGTGGGCGGAGAGGAGCGAGCGCCGCCCCCGTGCCCGGCGCAGGAGCGTGAGGAGCACGTCAGCCAGGAACGGCATCAGTGCAACCGGCCCGAAGTAGAGGTCCACCGGCCCCCGCCCGTCGCGCCCCGCCGCCGCCAGGCACAGGGCGGCGAACAGGAATGACGAGAACAGCGCCCCCGCATCCCCCTGGAACAACCGGCCCGAGAGGTTGAACGGCAGGAACGCCGCCCCGGCGACGCCCGCGCACAGGGCGCAGGCCCCCACCGCCGGCGCGCCTCTGGCGAAAGCGGTGACCGCGAGGCTGAGGAAGGCCACCACCAGGGCGCCGGGCGCCAGGCCGTTGGCCCCGTCCATGAAGTTCACCGCGTTGCTGGCCGTGACCATCCACAGGATCGCGCCGCCGAGCCCGATCCACCCAGCCAAGGGCACATCCAACCCCGGCATGACCGGCAGAAGCGAGAGCGGCCCGACCAGCCAGGCGAAGGCCGAGGCCAGCACCACGCCGATGAGCAGCTTCAGCTGGGCGTTCACGTCGAACAGGTCATCCAGCGCGCCGGCGATCCCGGCGCCCGCCGCGAAGAACAGCGCCGCCCCCACCGCCGCCATACCGGCCAGACCCTCCCGCGACGCCAGCGCGAAGACCAGAAGGCCGAGCGCGCTGCCGGCGATGATCGCGAGGCCGCCGCTCGTGGGCGTCGGGGCGGCGTGCGAGGTGCGCTTGCCGGGGGCATCCACAGGTCCGAACCGGGTGACCAGCCAGGCCCCACCGCCCGAAACCGCGCCCGCCACGAGGCTGCTCAAGCCCGCCGCGACCAGAACCGGCAGGCTCACTTCAGGCTGGCGCAGAAACGCTGGATGCGCCGGCAGGCCTCTTCCAGGATCGAGTCCGAGGTGGCGTAGGAGATGCGGAAGAACGGCGACAGGCCGAACGCCGCGCCGTGAACGGCCGCCACGTCTTCACCCTTGAGCAGTTCGGAAACGAAGGCCTCGTCGCCGTCGATCACCGTGCCCGAATGCGTGCGCTTGCCGATCAGGCCCGCGACCGAGGGATAGACGTAGAAGGCGCCCTCGGGCCGGGCGCAGGTCATGCCGGTGGCCTGGTTCAGCATGGAGACCACGAGGTCTCGCCGCACCTCGAAGGCCTTGGCCCGCTCGGCGATGAAGTCCTGCGGGCCGCTCAGGGCGGCGATGGCGGCGTACTGGCTGATGGACGAGGCGTTGGAGGTAGTCTGGCTGATGGCCTTGGCCATGAGCTTGATGAGGGGCTCCGGCCCGCCCGCATAGCCGATGCGCCAGCCGGTCATGGCATAGGCCTTGGAGACGCCGTTCACCGTCAGCGTGCGGTCGATCAGCTCCGGCGTCACCTGCGCCAGGGTCGTGAACTCGAACCCGTCGTAGATCAGGTGCTCGTACATGTCGTCGACCATCGCCCAGACATGCGGATGGCGCAGCAGCACCTCGCCCAGGGCCGCGAGTTCGGCGCGGGTGTAGGCGGCGCCCGTGGGGTTCGACGGCGAGTTCAGGATCAGCCACTTGGTGCGGGGCGTGATCGCGGCCTCCAGCACCTCGGGCTTCAGCTTGAAGCCCTCGTCCGCGCGGGTCATCGCGATCACGGGTTCGCCCCCGGCCAGAAGCACCATGTCTGGATAGCTGACCCAATAGGGGGCCGGGATCACCACCTCGTCCCCGGCCGAAAGGGTGGCGAGAAGGGCGTTGTAGATCACCGCCTTGCCGCCCGGGGCCACGTGCACCTGCGACGGCTTGTAGACGAGGCCGTTCTCCCGCTCGAACTTGGCGGCGACAGCCTCCTTCAGGGCGGGAAGGCCGTCGGGGTCGGTGTACTTGGTCTTGCCGTCGCGGATGGCCTGGATGGCCGCCTCCTTGATGGAGTCCGGCGTATCGAAGTCGGGTTCCCCCGCCGCGAGCCCGATGATGTCGCGACCCTCCCGGGCCAGAGCGCGCGCGGCGGCGGAGATGGCGACCGTGGCCGAAGGCTTGATCCGGCGCAGTGCCGCCGATTCCAGGGACATGGCGATCAGGTCTTTCAGGGCTTGGCGGGAGAGGCAGGGGTTGGCGAGGCGTCTGATGCCGGAGTGGCCAGAGCCGCGGCGCGGGGTCCGGTGGTGGCGTCGAGCCAGGAGTCGCCGGTGCTGGCGGGTGGGGTCTCGGGCTCGGCGGCAGCCGGCGCGGCGGGCCCGCGCAGGCCCGCATCGGCCACCGCCTCGGAAGGCGCGGTCGCGACGGGTGCGATTACATCCGCTGCCGGAGCTGCGGCGGGCACGGAACCGCCTCCAAGCGCCGTGCCCGAGCGCCGGGAGATCACCAGCGACGGGTCTGTGGCGGCTGGCTCAACCGGCAGGGTCGCGGCAGCGGCCACGCTGGTCTTGGGCGCGGGCGCGTCGGCCTGAGGCTTCAGCACACCGGCCAGGAGAGAGGAGCGATCCTTCAGGCGGCGGGCGGCGGTCTCGCACCGGGCGGGCAGCTCCCACATGATCCACGACCACATCCGCGTGCGCGGCTCGGCCTGGCGGGCGGCGGCCCAGATGCGGAAGCCGCCCTCCTGCGCCTCCTCGCCCCGCTTGCGCAGGTTCGAGGCGTTGGCCCCCTCCGCCGCGGTCAGGGCGTCGTTGTAGAGCTTGAGATAGGTCTTGCCCGCATCGAGCTGCTGCTGGTCCAGCTTGGCATCCGCCTGCGCCTCCCTGGCCCGGCGCACCGTGGCGGCCTCGCGCTGGGCGTCGGTGGTGTACTTCTTGTCCTCGACAGCAGCCTTCTCGGCCTCGACCTTGGCGAGCTCGGGCTTTACGGCCGCGTAGAGCTCCATGTGGCCGGTAAGGGCGCCCCGGCACCACGCCACGAACCCATAGTCGTCGGTGGGTGCGCCGTGGGGGATGTCGGTGGGTTCGGCCACGGCCGCAGGCGCGGCGACGGGCACCGGCGGCTCGGAGGCGGGCGCAGTCTGCAGGGCCAGGGCGAGGAGGAGCGAGACAGTCATGATCGAGCGGAATGGCGCCTGACGGTGGCCAAGCTACGGCAAGCGGTTCTTAGCCCGAGCCGGGCCGATAAGGGAACGCCCCAGCCGCCTTCCTCCCCCGCTTGCGACCTGAACGCCACGGCCGCCACGGGTTGACCCCCTGCGCCGGGCGCGGCTCAAAGGGGCCATGTTCGACGTGATCGACGCCCCCTCCCCCAACTTCAACGCCCGCACGGCCCCGCCCGACATGGTGGTGCTGCACTACACCGGCATGGTCACCGGCGAGGCTGCCCTGGCCCGCCTGCGCGATCCGGCGGCCGAGGTCTCGGCGCACTGGCTGGTGGAGGAGGACGGTCGCGTGTTCCGCCTCGTGGCGGAGGAGCGTCGCGCCTGGCACGCGGGCCGCGCCTTCTGGAAGGGCGAGCGCGACATCAACGCCCGCTCCATCGGCATCGAGCTCGTGAACCCCGGCCACGAGTTCGGCTATCGCACCTTTCCCCCTGCGCAGATCGACGCCCTGTGCGCCCTGCTCGATGCCTTGCGTGACCGCTGGACCATCACCGACGGGCGCATCCTCGCCCACTCCGACGTGGCACCCGATCGCAAGATGGACCCCGGCGAGCTGTTTCCCTGGGCGGAGCTTGCGGCCCGGGGCCACGGCCTGTGGATCGAGCCTGCGCCCTCCCCCGGCGAACCCCTGGGCGACGGCGACGAGGGCGTGGGGGTGTTCGCCCTGCAGGCGGGGTTGACTCGCCTGGGATATGACAGCGCGCCCTCGGGCAGGTTCGATGCCGCGACCACCCAGATCGTCACCGCCTTCCAGCGCCACTGGCGACCCGCCCGCGTGGACGGCATCGCCGACGGCGAGACCCGCGCAAGGCTCGTCGGCCTCCTGCGGGCGGAGTAAGCCCTCCCCATGCCCGACCGCGCCCAGGTTCTGAAGCTCCTCGACACCTTGATCGACCCCCGGTCCGGCCGGGGGCTCGTGGCCGCGCGGCTGGTTCGGGGGCTGGTGGTGAGCGAGGACCGGGTAGGCTTCATGCTGGAGGTCTCGCCCTCCGAGACCGGGCTCTATGCCCAGGTGCGGGAGGCGGCCGAAGCGGCCCTGCGCGCCCTGCCGGGGGTGACGCAGGCCCAGGTGGTGCTCACCACCGAAGACGGTGGCCCCCCGCCCGTGCCCCGCGCCGCGCCCCACGCCGCGCCCGGCGAAACCGGCGCTCGCCCTGCCGCGGCCGGCAAGCCGCCGCATGTGAAGCGCATCCTCGCCGTCGCATCGGGCAAGGGCGGAGTGGGCAAGTCGACCGTGGCGGTGAACCTGGCCTGCGCCTTCGCGAGCCTGGGCTGGCGCACGGGCCTTCTGGACGCCGACGTCTACGGCCCGTCCGTGCCAACCATGCTGGGCCTCAGTGGGAAGCCCCCGGTGGGCGAAGACGGCCGCCTGCAGCCCCTGCACGCCTTCGGCATCGCCTGCGCATCTGTGGGTTTTCTGGTGGAGGCGGGGGCGGCGATGATCTGGCGGGGGCCGATGGCCTCGTCGGCGGTGAACCAGCTGCTCACGCAGGTGGCGTGGGGAACCGCCGAGACCCCCCTCGACATCCTGGTGATCGACATGCCCCCCGGCACGGGCGACGTGCAGCTGACGCTGGCCCAGCGGGTGGCGACCGATGGCGCGGTGATCGTCTCCACCCCGCAGGAGGTCGCCCTGGCCGACGTGCGACGGGGTGCGGCCATGTTCGCAAAGACCGCCACGCCCATCCTGGGGGTGATCGAGAACATGGCCTATTTCTCCGACCCCACCACCGGCGCACCGATCCCGATCTTCGGAAGGGGCGGCGCGCAAGCTGTTGCGGCCGAGATCGGCGCGCCCTTCCTGGGCGAGATTCCCATCGACATGGCCCTGCGCATCGGAGGCGACGTGGGCCGGCCCTTGACCGCCACCGACCCCGGTGGAGCGAGCGCGGGCGTGTTCCTCACGGTGGCGGCGGGTCTGATGGAAACGCTGGAGGCCGGCACCGCCACCGGCAAGCCCGCGCCTGCCATCCTGCACGAAGACTGACGGCAACTTTCAGAGTTACTGATCTTGGCGGGGCGCACGGCCCAGCCTAAACGCGCCTGCAACGATCCCCCTCCGGAGAGCCCGATGGCCGCCGAATCCCTGTTCGCCCCCTTCACCCACAAGGGCATGAAGCTGAAAAACCGCATCGTCATGGCCCCCATGACGCGCTCGTTCTCCCCCGGCCACATCCCCGGCCCCGACGTTGCCGAGTACTATCGCAAGCGCGCCGCGGGCGATGTGGGCCTGATCGTGACCGAGGGCACGGGCATCGAGCGCCCCGCCGCCCTGAACGACCCCAGCGTGCCCAACTTCTTCGGCGAAGAGGCGCTGGCCGGCTGGGGCGAGGTCGTGAAAAAGGTGCATGGCGAGGGCGGCAAGATCGCTCCGCAGCTCTGGCACGTGGGCGCCGCCAAGAACCCCCGCACCGAGTGGAAGCCCCACCCCGTCGATAGCCCCTCGGGCCTCTCGTCCCCCGGCAAGGCCCCCTTCACCGAACCCATGAGCGACGCCGACATCGAGGACGCGCTGGGCGCCTATCGCCGCGCCGCCGCCGACGCGGTGCGCCTGGGCTTCGACTCCATCGAGATCCACGGGGCGCACGGCTATCTGCTCGACCAGTTCATGTGGGATGGCACCAACGCCCGCACCGACCGCTGGGGCGGCAAGTCCCTGAAGGAGCGTTCGACCTTCGCCGCCGAGGTGGTGAAGGCCGTGCGCGCCGGTGCCGGGCCGGAAGCTGTGGTGATCCTGCGGCTCAGCCAGTGGAAGCAACAGGATTACAACGTGAAGCTGGCCCACACCCCGGCCGAGATGACCGACTGGCTGGTGCCCCTCTCGGAAGCCGGCGTGGATATCTTCCACTGCTCGCAGCGCCGCTTCTGGGAGGCCGAGTTCACCGACGTCGACGGTGAGGAGGGGCTCAACTTCGCAGGCTGGGCCAAGAAGCTGACGGGCAAGCCCTCCATCACCGTGGGCTCTGTGGGCCTGTCGGGCGAGTTCATCGCGGCCTTCGGCGGCGAAGGCTCACAGCCCGCCAGCCTCGATGGCCTGATCAAGCGCCTCGACAAGGAGGAGTTCGACCTCGTGGCCGTGGGCCGCGCCCTGATCTCCGATCCCGACTGGGTGAAGAAGGTCCACGGAGACCGCGACTCCGAACTCCTCGACTTCAAGCGCGAAGACCTCGGCGTTCTGGTCTAGCCGGAGCACCTCTCCCGCACGCGGGAGAGGTTACCGAGCTCAGTCGGCGAAATTCAGCTTCAGCCCCGGCCGGGGCCAGCGGGTCTTGTAGAGGGTGCCGGTGGCCGAGGCGGTGATCCACGCGTCTCGCCGGTCGGCCCCGCCGAAGCAGATGTTGGTCACGATCAGGTCGGGCACCGGGTAGTGCTCGTGCGCGCCGTCTGCGGTGATCGCCGTGATCCCGCCGTTGAGTATCGTGGCGACGCAGACCCGCCCGTCGGCCTCGACCGCCAGGCTGTCGAACAGCTGGAAGCCGGGCATTGTGGCCACTACCCGACCGTCGAAGCCGGGCATGAAACCGGGGGCCACCTCGCCCTCGCCGGTGATGTCGAAGGCGTAGAGCCGCCCCGTCATGGTGTCTGCCACGTGCAACGTGGCTTCGTCCGGCGACAGGCCGATACCGTTGGGGGTGGGCAGGGTCGCCACCTTCACGATCTTGGAACCGTCCGATTTGGCGAAGTAGACGCCGCCGAACTTGGTGCCCTCCCCGTTCGCCCAGCCGTGGTCGGTGAACCACATGTTGCCCGACCGATCGAACACGATGTCGTTGGGCGCATAGAGCCGCTTGCCGTCGCACGCCTCATAGAGCGTCTCCACAGCCCCGGTCTGCATATCCACCCGCTGGATCATGCCCCCCTGATGGTCTGGCGGGGCGTGGCCGGGGATCAGGAGGCCGTCGCGTTCGTGATAGATGAAGCGGCCGTTGTTGTTGCAGACATAGACCGCACCGCCCGGCCCCACGGCCAGCCCGTTAGGGCCGCCACCGATGGCGCAGGCCACCTCCAGCTTTCCGTCCGGCGTGACGGTGGTGAGCGTGCCGCGTTCGATCTCCACCAGAAGGATCGAGCCGTCGGCCATCCAAACGGGGCCTTCGGGGAAGCGCAGGCCGGTGGCGACGGTTTCGAGATGTAGATCCATCGGCGGCGTTCCCACCGGCCTCGCAGGTCTCAGGCCCGCTCCAGTATCCGGTAGGTGAAAGGGTAGTCGTCGTCGGGGCCCTTAGGGAAGTCCTGCCGGCTCACCTCGTCGAAGGCGCTTTCATCGAAGGGCGGCATCGTCACGTCGCCCTCCACGTCGGCATCCACGTCGGTCAGGTATATGCGGTGCACCTTGGGCAGGGCGAGGGCGAACAGGGAGGCGCCGCCGATGACGCAGACCTCGTCGACCCCGTCCTCCTGCGCCTGTTCACGGCCGATGGAGACGGCCTCGTCGAACCGCTCGGAGCGCACGGCCCGATCGGGCTCGAACGAGCCGTCGCGGGTGAGCACGATGTTGGTGCGCCCGGGCAAAGGTCGGCTGGGCAGGCTGCGCCAAGTGTTGCGCCCCATGATCACGGGCTTGCCCAGCGTGTTGGCCTTGAAGAGCGCCAGGTCCGACTTCAGCCGCCAGGGCAGAGTGCCCGCTCGCCCGATCACGCCATTGCGCGCCCTCGCCACCACGATCGCGAGGGTGGGGCCGCGCCTGTAGGCTGAGGTCAAACCGCCACCGGGGCTGGGATGCGGGCGTGCGGGGCGTAGCCTTCCAGGGCGAAGTCTCCGATCTCGAAGGCTTCCAGCATGGGCCGCGGCGTCATCACGAGCTGCGGCGAAGGCGTGGGGCTGCGCGAAAGCTGCAGCTCCGCCTGCTCGATGTGGTTCAGGTAGACATGCGCATCCCCCAGGGTATGCACGAACTCACCGACCTCCAGCCCTGTCACCTGCGCCACCATGTGGGTGAGTAGCGCATAGCTGGCGATGTTGAACGGCACGCCCAGGAAGATGTCTGCGCTGCGCTGGTAGAGCTGGCACGAGAGCCGCCCCGGGGCTCCGCCCTTGCCGGGCGCCACGTGGAACTGGAACAGGCAGTGGCAGGGCGGAAGGGCCATGTCGTCCACATCCGCCGGGTTCCATGCCGAGACGATGTGCCGGCGTCCGTAGGGGTTGCTGCGCAGGCCCTCCACGAGCTTGGCGATCTGATCGATGACCATGCCACCCGGCGTGGCCCACGAGCGCCACTGCTTGCCATAGACGGGGCCCAGCTCGCCCTGCGCATCGGCCCACTCATCCCAGATGGAACAGCCGTTCGCCTGCAGCCAGCGCACATTCGTGGAGCCCTGCAGGAACCACAGGAGCTCGACCACCACCGACCGGAAGTGAACCCGCTTGGTGGTGAGCAGCGGAAAGCCCCGCGAGAGGTCAAAGCGCAGCTGGCGGCCGAACACGCCGAGCGTGCCCACGCCCGTGCGATCCTCCCGCCGATCCCCCGTCGCCAGAACCTCGGCGAGGAGATCGAGGTAGGGCTGCTCGATCCCGGGGGTGACAGCCGCCGCGGGATCGTGGCGAAGCGCACTGATCGACATGTTTACTGGCTCCGATCCGAAGCTGACCGTGCTCCGATTCGCAGGCGGATCAGCGCGGACTGAAGGCTGACTGGCGGTTGTCCCCAGCCGCGAGGCTTCAGGCGCGGCCTCATCGGCCTTCACAGCGCGACCCCCTCGGCGTCGCGGGCATCCTCGCGCTTCGCAGTTTCCCCAGGTCGCAAGCGCCCCAGCACAGCCTGCATCGGCCCCCTCGCGGCTGCGGGCCGCATGATCAGCACCGCCGCACCCCAGGCCCCCGCGCCTGCGACGAAGCCCACCACGAGGGCCACCATCGGCGGCTGGCTACGTGCCGCCCAGGATGCTCCCGAAGCCGCCACAAACGCGCACAGCGCCGCGCCCACCGCCTTGAGGAGTTCGCCGTCCAGCGCCTGAAACGCGATCATCCGCCGGGTGAGGAGCACGCTGCCCGCCAGCCCCGCGCCCATGCCGACCAAGGCCGACAGCGCCGCGCCTGCGGCTCCGAAGCGCGGGATCGCCAGCAGCCCCGCCAGGATCGCACCTATCACGGCGGGGTAGTAGGAGCTGAGCTGCTGCCAGTTGCGGCGCATCACGTGGAAGATGTTGTCGATCACGCCGATCTTGATGTTCTGCAGAAGGCTGGCCGCCGCGATGATGGGCAGGAGCGTCTTGGCCGTCGCCACATAGGCACCCGGCAGAAGCGCCGTGACCAGCGCCGAGTTCAGCCCGCACAGCATGGCGAAGGTGCCCAGCGTCAGCAGGGAGTGCAGCTGCCACGTCGTCTCCAGAAAGCCCTTTGCGGCCCCTGCCCCGTCGCGATCGTAGCGTTTGATCAGCTCCGGGAAGGCCCCCTGGTTCAGGGCCGCGGTGACGATGTCGATGGGCAGGCGACCCAGCACATAGGCCGCCGCATAGACACCCACGGCCGCCGGCCCCGACAGGAGCTTGAGCAGGATCCTGTCGGACCCCAGCGCCGCATAGGTGAACACTCCCAGGACGATCAGCGACGCCCCGTAGCGCAGCCGTGCCGCGTAGCCGGTGGCCTCCGCCGTATCAGCCGGCATGTGGAACCGGCTCGCCGCCACGTTCAGGAGGCCGAACCCGAAGGTGACCCCGGAGGTCACAGCCACCAGCGGCAGGAACGAGCGCGCGCCCAGATGCACCGCCAGCGCCGCAACCGCCAAAACCACCAGCGAACGCGAAACCTCGAGCAGGCTGTAGATCGCCCGGCGTTCGCGCATCTGCAGGGCCGTCAGCCCGATGCGGCTCAGGCTGTTGGCGGCGATGTACATCACGAGGGCCAGGGCGAAGGCCAAACCCCTCGACTGGGCCATGGGCCAGGCGACCGCGAGCGCCACCAGGGCGCTGATCCCCACCGCGCAGGCCGTCAGCACGTAGGAGCGCCGGAAGCTCTTTCGCCAGCCGCCGGGCTCCCCGATGTCCAGCCGCAGCATGGTGAAGCGGATCCAGTTGGAGGAGCCGGTGTCCAGCATCTCTCCGATCAGCACCACGAGGGCGTAGAAGCCGAACTCCGCCGCGGGCAGGCTGTGGGTGAGCATCAGCACCACGGCGAAAGACGCCAGACGGGGCAGGATGATCGCCGGCGCGTAGATCAGGGCCGACCGGGCCAGCATGGGGCGTCAGATCCGTTGGAGGAGGCTCGCCTTATGGCGGCGGGGGCGCCCGGCCTCAAGCCTTGGCAGACCCCGTCTTCGAGCGGCAGGCATCGGAGCAGTAGCGTACGCTTTCCCAGTCGCGCGCCCACTTCTTTCGCCAGGCGAAGGGCCGGGCGCAAGCCGCGCAGACCTTTGAGGGCAGGTCGGCCTTGTCGGGCGCGATCCCCTTGTTAACGTGCTTTCGCCCCACCCGCCCCTCGTCCTCAGCCCGGCAGTCGCAAGCCGCCCTCGACCGGCGTGACGGGGCCGGGAGGCGGCTCGGCGGAGCCCTGCGGGAGGCAGGCACCGGGGGCCCAGTCATAGCGACCGGGGCCGGCGTTCCACACCCACTGGCCGCAGGCCGTTCCTGTTCCCGCCCTGCCAGACCCCGCGCCGACCCGGGCCGCCGGGTAGGCCGTGCCATAGTCGCGATCCCAGGGGCCGGGGCCGGCGTCGTCGGCGTCATAGCGCCAGGTCGGATAGCCCTCGCCCAGGGCCCCACCCGCATAGCCCGCAGGCCCATAGCGACCGAAGCCGTAGGCCCCCGACCCATAGTCGAAGAACCAGGGCGACCCGGCGTAGAACGGATAGCCGTCGTTCCACGGCCCGAAATAGCCCCCGCCCAACCCATAGCCGAGCCCGAACAGGCCCCCGACGTAGGCCCCGCGGTAGCCGTACCCTCCACGATAGCCGTAGCGGGCCGAGCGCGCGCCACCGCTGCGGTTCCCGTCTCCCGCACCCGAGCGCACGCTGGTGCTGCCGCTTTCGGAGCGCGCGCCGCCCGAGAACCCGCCCCGCCCACCGTCGCCCGAGCGACCTCCCCCGTCACGCCCGCCCCCGTCGCGGTGCTGCGCCTGCGCCGAAACCGGGGCGGCGACGAGAACGAGGGCAGACAAGGCGAAGGCGGCTGCGATGCGCGTCATGGCTCAAACGATCTCCCGCCGCCGACCTGAAACCTGAAGGGTGCCGAAAGCCCCTCGTCCGCACCCGGCGTGGCGCGGATATATTCCCGCCTCAAGATCACCCACATCAAGGCCATATGATGAGCGTGAGACGACCTGACGTTTCAGAGGAGTAAGCCCAGCGTGCGCAGCTTCGCCTTCGCCCTTCCCGCAGCCCTGGCGATCACGGCCCTCGCGGGAGCCGCCCACGCCCAGTCGCCGAGCTCGGTGCTGCACGATGCCCTGAACCTCACCGTCGCCCAGGATCACGCCTGGCAGGATTTTCAGGCGCAGGTCGGGCCAGACCCCAAGCAGGATGCCCAGCAGAGGCAGACCGCCCGCCTCGTGCCCACCCTGCCCACGCCCCGCCGCCTGGCCCTGATCCACGCCCAGATGCAGGCCGACATGGAGGCCTTCGACCGCAACGCCCAGGCCGTGAACGCCTTCTACGCCCTTCTCACCCCCGACCAGCAGTCCACCTTCGACCGCATGACCCAGGCCCAGTCCAGCAACACCGCCCGCTGAGCCTGGCGCGCCGGCTGTGGTGTCCGTTTCCGTTTTCCAAACGTGCCTGAGCGCCGGACGTTTCGCCCGCTCGGGTCAGTCTGCGGCCGTGAACAGACACTCCGCCCGCACCGGCCGGCAGCAAACGCCCACTTCCGCGGGGGTTAGCGGGAAGTGGGATGATCCCTAGCTGTCGAGGAAGCTCCGGAGCTTGCGGCTGCGCGAGGGGTGCTTGAGTTTGCGCAGGGCCTTGGCTTCGATCTGGCGGATGCGTTCGCGGGTGACGCTGAACTGCTGGCCGACTTCCTCCAGGGTGTGGTCGGTGTTCATGCCGATGCCGAAGCGCATGCGCAGCACGCGCTCTTCCCGCGGGGTGAGCGAGGCCAAGACGCGGGTGGTGGTCTCGCGAAGGTTCGACTGGATCGCCGCGTCGATGGGCAGGATGGCGTTCTTGTCTTCGATGAAGTCGCCGAGGTGGCTGTCCTCCTCGT
>JBBRQN010000017.1:0-58407 GCA_038226305.1 Caulobacterales bacterium | reverse complement strand
TCGCGACATCGACCACACCGCCGCCGATCAGCTGGCCAAGCTGCGCATCGAGCTGCAGGATCTCTACGCCCGCTATCAGCCGAACAGCCAGCCGGTGCGCGACAAGCAGGCGCAGGTGGCGGCGATGGAGCGGCTCGCCCAGCAGCAGATCGGCTCGACGGGTGCCCAGCGGGTCGGGGCCAATCCCGTGGCGCAGGCTCTGCAGACCGAACGCAACACGCTCTCCGCCCAGGCCGCCTCGCTCGCCAGCCGCAAGGGTGCGGTGGATGCTGAGATCGCCAAGGTGACAGAGCGGCGCCAGAAGCTCGCCGCGCTGGAGCCGAAGTATCAGGAGCTGATCCGCACCCGCGACGTGCTGGCGGTCAACGCCAAGAACTTCGCCGCGCGGAGCCAGGAGAACCAGGCCGCCCAGACCCTGGCCGCTCATTCCGACGACAACATCCGCGTCGTGCAGCGTGCGTATGTGCCCACCCGCGGCGTCTCCCTGAAGAAGCCGGCGCTGATCGTCTCGACCCTGTTCGCTGTGTTCGCGGCGGTGTGCGCCGGGCTGATCGGGGCGTTCCTGTCGCGCGGCTATCCCTCCATCACCGCCGCCGAGCGCACGCTGGAGCTGCCGGTGCTGGCCACGGTCGGGCGCAAGTGATCCTGGCGAGCGCCGGCGGCTCGCCCGTGCCATCCTCGCTGGGCGCAGAGTTCCTGAGTCGGTGATGGTCGACCTTTCCGAAGAGATGGCCGCCCTGGCCGACCGGCTCGGCCCGCCGCCGCCGTCGGGCGCTCGCGCCATCCAGTTCCTGTCGGCCCGCACGGGCGAGGGCTGCTCCACCGTGGCGCGGGCCTTCGCCGACGAGGTGTCCCGTCGCCACGGCCCAAAGGGCGTGTGGCTGGTGGAGCTCGACCTCCTATCCGGTGCGCAGGGCGAGGCGGTCGCCACCGACCCCGAGCGCTACGGCGTTCTGGGTGCCCCCGTGCGCGCCAGCCCCGACCAGAGCGCCTTCTTCGAAGTGCAGCCGCAGACGGTGGGTTCGCAGGGCGAGCCCTGGCTGCCCGCGGGCTATCTCGCCGCCTATCCCGTGGGCGGGCGCCGCTTCTGGGTGACGCGGTTCCGCACCGACGCGCTCCGCCCCGGCCAGCAGGTGCGGGTGACCGGCGCGCCAGACTACTGGATCTCCCTGCGCGACCACGCCGACTGGATCGTGGTGGACGCTCCGGCCGCCGAACGCTCCCGCTCCGCCCTGTCGGTTGCCCCGCACATGGATGCCACCGTGCTCGTGGTGGATGCCGAAGCGGCAGACAGCGCCGCGGCGGCGCTGGTGCGCGATCAGATCACGGCGGCAGGCGGGCGTTGCCTTGGCGTGGTGCTCAACCGCGCGCCCAAGCCCGCCCCCGGCTTCGTGAAGCGACTGGGGGGCTAGTCGGCCGCTTCGGAGAAGAGGTCGGGCGTGCCTTCGTCGTCGAACAGCCTGCGCGCCAGCTTGCGACCGACGGACTTGCCCCTGGCTGCCGCCTCCGCATCCAGCCGTGCCACGGCGTCTTCCGCAGCCTCAGCGCTGCGGGCTATGCGGCGCACGAGATAGGCCAGGAGCTCCTGGCTGGGCAGGATGCGGCGCTGGCGGAAGAACCGCTGCAGCATGCCCTCCAGAATGGCATCGTCGGGGGCCTCCAGCGTCATCACCGGCAGGGCGTTGAGGCGCGAGCGCAGGTCGGGGAGGGCGGTCGCCCAGGCCGATGGCGGCAGGCGGCCGGTGATCAGAAGGCCGCAGCCTGGTCTGCGCCCGAGGTTGATGAGGTGGAACAGGGTGGCATCCGCAAAGCCCCTGTCGGCGTCCTCCACCAGGAGGGGGCGGTCGTCGAGGTCGAGGCTCTCGAAGGGGGCCCGGGCGTCGACCACGCGGGCACCGACGCGCTGGCCCCACACCGCCGCCAGGTGAGACTTGCCCACCCCCGGCCCGCCGATCAGCGCGGCGGCCCCTCCATCCTCGCCCGGCCACGTTTCCAGCCGGGTGGAGGCGTCGAGGTTGGGCCCCGACACGACGAAGTCGCGCGCGCCGAACCCCTCCTCGGGCGGCAGAGCTAGAGGAAGTTGCGGCATGCGCGGGAGCATAAGTGCGTCGGCAGGCCCTGTCACCGAGCCCCGCCTGCCGGCCGTCGGCTTGACAGGGGCGCGCGCGCCATGCCCTTCACCGCCCCTCCCGAACCTTACACCGTGGTAAGTGGAGCGCCCCTGCGCGCCCGCCTCAGAGAGTCGCGACACACCGCCATGCACGCCTATCGCTCCCACACCTGCGGCGCCCTGCGCGGCACAGACGCCGGCACCTCGGTGCGCCTCTCCGGCTGGATACACCGCAAGCGCGACCACGGCGGGCTGATGTTCATCGACCTGCGCGACAACTACGGCCTGACCCAGCTCGTGCTGAGTCCGGAGACCCCCGGCTTCGACACCGCCGAGCGCGCCCGTGCAGAGAGCGTGATCCGCATCGACGGGGAGGTGGTCAGCCGCTCGGCCGAGACGAAGAACGCCGGGTTGCCCACAGGCGAGATCGAGATCCGGGTGAGGGCGCTGGAGGTGCTGTCGCAGGCCGCCGAGCTGCCCGTGCCCGTGTTCGGCGAGCCGGATTACCCGGAAGACCTGCGCCTGAAGTACCGCTACCTCGACCTGCGGCGCGACACGCTTCACCGCAACATCAAGCTGCGGTCGCAGATCATCAGCTCGATCCGCCGCCGCATGGTGGAGGCCGACTTCACCGAGTTCCAGACGCCGATCCTCACCGCTTCTTCGCCGGAAGGCGCGCGGGACTTCCTGGTGCCGAGCCGCATGCATCCCGGCGAGTTCTACGCGCTCCCGCAGGCGCCCCAGCAGTTCAAGCAGCTGCTCATGGTCTCGGGCTTCGACCGCTACTTCCAGATCGCCCCCTGCTTCCGCGACGAAGACGCCCGCGCCGACCGCTCGCCGGGCGAGTTCTACCAGCTCGATCTGGAGATGAGCTTCGTCACGCAGGAGGATGTGTTCAACACCATCGAGCCGGTGATGCGGGGCGTGTTCGAGGAGTTCAAAGGCGAGCGCACCATCAGCGCCGACGCCTTCCCGCGCATCCCCTTCCGCGAGTCCGTTCAGAAGTACGGCTCCGACAAGCCCGACCTGCGCAACCCGATCGAGATGCAGGACGTGAGCGAGCATTTCCGCGGCGCGGGCTTCGGCCTGTTCGCCAAAATCCTCGACGCCGACGCCAAGCATCGGGTCTGGGCGATCCCCGCTCCCACCGGCGGCTCCCGCGCCTTCTGCGACCGCATGAACAGCTGGGCACAGGGCGAGGGCCAGCCGGGCCTCGGCTACGCCTTCTACAGCAAGGACCAGAACGGCTGGGGCGGCCCCATCGCCAAGAACCTCGGCGAAGGCTTCTCAGCCATCGCCTCCCAGCTCGCCCTCACCAACGAGGACGCGGTGTTCTTCGTCGCCGGCGACCCGGACGCCTTCTACAAGTTCGCTGGCCTCGCCCGCACCCGTGTCGGGACCGAGCTTGGGCTCATCAAGGAGGGCGAGTTCCGGTTCTGCTGGATCGTCGACTTCCCTATGTTCGAATGGAACGAGGACGAGAAGCGCGTCGACTTCAGCCACAACCCCTTCTCCATGCCGCAAGGCGAGATGGAGGCGCTGACTACCAAGGACCCGCTCGATATCCTCGCCTACCAATATGACATCGTCTGCAACGGGGTGGAGCTCAGCTCCGGCGCGATCCGGAACCACCGGCCCGACATCATGCTCAAGGCCTTCGAGATCGCGGGCTATGGGCCTGAAGTGGTGGAGGACAAGTTCGGCGGCATGCTGAACGCCTTCCGCTACGGCGCCCCGCCGCACGGGGGCATCGCGCCCGGTATCGACCGCATCGTCATGCTGCTGGCGGGGGCGGAGAACATCCGCGAGGTCATTGCTTTCCCGCTGAACCAGCAGGCCCGCGACCTGATGATGAACGCCCCTTCGCCGGTGTCGGACAAGCAACTCAAGGAACTCAGCATCCGCCTCGCCCCGAGCGTGAAGGCCTGAGGCTCTCAGGCTCTCCACCTTAGACGGGGAGGGCTGGGGGCTACTTGCCCTTCGCCGGCACGAAGGGGGCGGGCGGTGCCGGGGGTGCGGGCGGGGCCGGGATGTTTATGTGGATCTCGCGGCCGTTGATCGTGCCGTTCATGTGAAAGCCCTGCGGCCCGCCGTGGCCTGAGAAGGCCAGCACAGGCATGGGGGGCATGGGCGGCATCGCCGGGCGGTGGCAGCCCTGCCCACGCAGGCCCCGGGGGAGGCGGGTCGACCCGTCGGTGCAGGCGTTGTCGAGCTGCTCCTGAACGAGGCCCCGGGCCGAGGCGAGGTCGGTGCCGCGCAGGTCCGCGCCGTCGAGTTCGGCACCTTCGAACGTGGCCCCGGCGAAGCTGCCGCCTGTGAACCGCGAGCCCTGCATCTCGGCCCCCTGAAACTGCGCCCGGTCGAACCGGCCCGAGAGTCGCGCGCCCTGCAGCTCCGCGCCCTGGAAAGTGGCACCCTCGAAGGCACCGTCGAGCTGAGCACCCTGCATCTCGGCCCCCTGGAACTGGGCGCGCTCGAACCGGCTGCGGGCAAAGCGCGCGCCCTGGAGCGAGGCGCTGGTGAAGTTGGCCTTGGCCCCCTCCACGTTGCTGAAATTGACCGCCTGCAGCTCGGCGGAGGTCAGCACCGCACCCTGAAGCTGGGCATCGGTGAAGTCCGCATTGGTCAGGCCCGCCGACTGCAGCTTGGCGTTGGTCATCACCGCACCCACGAACCGCCCGCCGCGCGCCTCGATGCCTGCCATCTCGGCGCTGACGAATTTGGCGCGCTCGAAGCTCGAGGTCATGAGCTTGGCGCTGCGCAGGTCGGCGCGGGTGAAGTCGCAATCGGCGAAGCGCGAGTTGAACACCTCCGAGCCACGCAGGTCCGCGCCGATCAGGGTGGAGCCGGAAAAGTCTCCCTTCACCACGCGGGCACCCATCAGCCGCTTGCCCGAGAATTCGCATTTCAGGCAGGCCCCGCCGATGGAGACCTGGCGGCTCACGTCCTTGTCGGAGGCGGGGTAAGCGAGAGCCGGGGCCGCAGACGCAAGCAGGCCCGCGGCGGCGAACGCTCCTGAAACGACCCGGCTATGGGAAAGACGGCTGGACATCGCATTCCAGATGACCCCGGGAGCGCCGGTTCGCCACTTAAATCGGGGTAATGCCATAACGGCTCAGCTGCAGGGCTTTACCGAGAGGCCTCGCGGCAGGGTGGTCGCGGCATCCCCGCAGGCGGCTCCGAGCTGACGGGCGGTGAGGCCCCGGGCGTGGGACATCTCGGCCCCGGACAGATTCGTGCCGGAGAGGATCGCACCTCCGAGGTCGGCCCCCTGCAGGTAGGCCCCCACGAGCGTCGCGGCCGTCAGGTCAGCCCCCCGCAGGTCGGCCCCGGTGAGCACGGCGCCGTAGGCGTTGAGGTCTCGCAGGTCGGCGTGGGATAAGCGGGCGTGGGTCAAGACGGCAGCCTGGGCATCGGCCTGCCGCAGGCGAGCGCCGGTGAAGTTGCGGCCCTTCAGCGTCAGCGCTCCGAGGTCGGCCTGAAACAGGTTGCACCGCGGACAGCTCGCCCCCGCTCGCACCCGGGCGATCTGGGCGGGGTTCTGCGCCGCGGCGGGCAGGGCGAGAGCGAGGGTGGCGAGGCAGGCGAGGGCGAGGCGGCGCATGGGCGCTCCTTGTGAACTGCCTTCCGTCTTACCCGCGACGCCTTAAGCGCGGATTGCCGGGCGAAAGTGGACGCAGCGCCTCGCCCGCGCGAAAACAGGGGCGAATGGCCCCGCCCGACTCAGCCCCCTCGATCGCCGCCCGCACCGGCCCTCTGGCGGGCCGAACCGTCCTTCAGGTGCTGCCGGCCCTGCAGGCGGGCGGAGTGGAGCGCACGGCGGTGGATGTGGCGGCGGCGGTGGCGCGGGCCGGCGGCCGGTCCATCGTGGTGTCCGAAGGCGGCAGGCTGGAGCAGGCTCTGGACGCTGCGGGGGTGCGCTCCCTCCACCTGCCCCTGACTCGCCGAATGCCCTGGTCGCTGGCTGCCAATGCCGTGGCCCTGCGAAGGCTGATCCGCGACGAGCGGGTGGACGTGGTTCACGCCCGGTCTCGCGCCCCAGCATGGTCGGCCCTGTGGGCGGCGCGGGGTGCCGGGGCGGTGTTCGTCACCACCTATGCCGGAATCTACAACGCGAAGTCGGGGATGAAGCGGGCCTACAATTCGGTGATGGCCAGGGGCGAGCGGGTGATCGCCAACTCCGCCTTCACGGCGTCGCACCTGATCGCCGAACACGGCACCGACCCGCGGAGCGTGGTGACCATCCCCAGGGGCATGGACCTGCACCGCTTCGACCCCGCCGCGATTCCTCTGGAGCGGGTGGAACGCCTGCGGCTGCGCTTCGGCCTCACCCGCGAACCTGCCCGGCCCGCGGCGCTCCTGGCCGGTCGGCTCACCCGTTGGAAGGGGCAGGCCCTGGCCATCGAGGCGCTGGCCCTGGCCGTGCAGCGGGGCTGCGACCTCGTGCTCGTGCTGGCGGGCGACGATCAGGGCCGCAAGGATTACCGCAAGGAGCTGAAACTCATGGCAGCCAGGCTGGGCGTGGGCGAGCGCGTCCATATCGCCGGCCACGTGGACGACATGCCTGCCGCCTACCTCGCGTGCGACTTCGCCCTCGCCCCGTCCCTCGACCCGGAAGCCTTCGGCCGCACCGCCGCCGAGCCGCAGGCGATGGGTCGGCCCGTGCTCGCTGCCGACCACGGGGGATCGCGAGAGACGGTTGAGGACGGCGTCTCCGGCTGCCTTGTCGCTGCGGGAGACGTGGAAGCGTGGGCGCAGGCCCTGCTCGTGGCCTCGCGCTGGACGCCGGCCGAACGCGACGCGATGGGGGCCGCAGGCTCGGCGCGGGTGCGCTCCCTGTTTTCAGTGGAGGCGATGACGGCCAAGACACTGGAGGTCTACGAATCGCTCCTCAGCAGCCGGCCGATGGCCTAGGTGCAGTGCATCCTCGTCATCAAGCTGGCGGCGCTGGGCGACTTCGTGCTCGCGACGGGGCCGATGCGGCGCATCCGTGCCGCTCACCCTGAGGCTCACATCACGCTTCTGACCACGCCCCCCTACGCCGCGCTCGGCGAGGCGCTGGGGGTGTTCGACACCGTCTGGGCCGAGGGTCGGGAGCGCTCTCCCCGCGCGTGGCTCCGCCTGGCGGGGCGGTTGCGGGCAGGGCGGTTCGATCGCGTCTACGACCTGCAGACCTCGGATCGCTCTTCGGCCTATCGCCTCCTGTTCTGGCCGCGCTTTCCCGAGTGGTCGGGGATCGCGGCCGGGGCCTCGCACCCGCATCGCAACCCGGATCGCGATCGGATGCACACCCTGGAGAGGCAGGCGCAGCAACTGGAAGACGCCGGAATCTGGCCGGATGCCCCGACCCGCCCCGGTTCGGCCCCCGGCCCCGATCTCTCGTCCCTGGTATCGCCCACCACCCTGGCCCGGCTGGGCGTGGCAGGGCCCTTCGCGCTCCTGATCCCCGGGGCGTCACCGCAACGGCCGGGCAAGCGCTGGCCGCTCGAGCGCTACGCGGGGTTGGCGACGCGGCTTGCCGATGCAGGGCTGATGCCGCTGATCGTGGGCGGCCCCGATGAGCGGGCCGACGCGCAGGCAATCAAGGGCGCGGAGCCGCGAGCGCTGGCTCTGGCGGGGCTGACAACCTTCGCAGACGTGGCGGCGCTCGGTGCAGGCGCCGCGATCGCCGTGGGCAACGACACGGGGCCGGTGCATCTCGTCGCGGCGGCTGGCGCACCCACGCTGGTGCTGTTCGGCCCCGACAGCGACCCGGCCCTCTGCGCGCCGCGGGGGGTGGCCGTGGAGGTGCTGGCGAGCGAGCGCCTGGCCGACCTCGACGTGGAGGTCGTGGCCGCCCGCGCCCTGGCCCTGTGGGGCTCGAGAGGCAACGCTCCACCGCCTTGATAGCGGTGCAGGTCGACTGCATATAAACTTGACGGAATTGCGTGCTAGACTGCCCGCCACGACGCCGCCCTTCAACGACCGCAGGAGATCCACCCTATTCGCCGCCCTATGAACACGCCGCCCGTCAAGGACGGTCCGCGTATGAACGAAGACATCCGCGTCCCCCGCGTTCTCCTCATCGACCAGAACGGTGAGAAGCAGGGGATCATGCCCATCGACGCCGCCATGGACGCGGCGCAGGAGGCGGGCATGGACCTCGTGGAGATCGTTCCCAACGCCGATCCGCCCGTCTGCAAGATCCTGGACTATGGCAAGTTCAAGTTCCAGGAGCAGAAGAAGAAGAACGAGGCGCGCAAGAAGCAGAAGGTCGTCGAGATCAAGGAGATCAAGCTCCGCCCGAACATCGACACTCACGACTACGACGTGAAGGCCCGGGCCATGCAGCGCTTCTTCGAAGAGGGCGACAAGGTGAAGGTGACCCTGCGCTTCCGCGGCCGCGAACTGGCCCACCCGGAGCTGGGCATGAAGCTGCTGCAGCAGGTGAAGCTGGAGTTCGACCCGATCGCCAAGGTCGAATACGAGCCCCGCATGGAAGGCAAGCAGATGATAATGATCCTCGCCCCGAAGTAGGGCGGCAGGTTTCCATACGGATCGCAAGAAGGCCGTTCGCAGGAGACTGCGAGCGGCCTTCTTGCCAACCGGCGTGACCGTCTAACGAATTCTGGGATTGCAAAGCCGAAGCGTTCGTCTTTCATTAGCGAAGTGGACGCGCGCCGCGCCGGAGGCGGGCCACACGGAGGCTTTCCTTGAGCATTCCTCAGCACTGTGTCGACGACTCCGCGGCCGTCATGCGCCGAATAGAGACCTGCCTCGACGAGGCGCTCGTGCTGACAGGCCAGCTCTTCAGCGAGTTGGTCAAGGCCCAGACCCAAGGTCAACTGCACCCGATGGTCATGCATTCGGAAGTCTTCGCCCGACTGGCACCTCTGACCGCCTCGCTGATATCTACGCGGGGCGATGCCGTGGAGCTTCACAAAGGCATGAATAGAGTGGCCGCAAGGCTGGGTCTTGAGAAATCGCATCTCCTGGGCCCGCCAGAAGAGAAGACTTGGCCGCCTCCTGGCTGGCATCTTTCTGACGCTGCTACGCCGGCGAGCGCTGCTCCCGTCCCAACCGGAGCCAGCAGCTAGAGGGGTCGGGCTGCACGTGCTCGATCAAGAACGTTGCATCGGTAGCGGCTCTAGCAAGCGTGGCCGCCGCCTGTGCGGTTTGTAATTTGGCGAACGGCGCGGAAGGGTATCTTATCCCCGTCAGGTTCCGGCTCTGCGCACAGACGCGGGCGGAGCGGCAAAGGGCGGGCCATGACCATGAAGCAGACTTTCCTCGGTGCCGCGGGTGCCGTGCTGGCGTTCAGCCTGCTGGCAGGTTCCGGCGCTCACGCCTCGCCCGCGGCCGTGAAGGCCGACAACTTCATGTTGGCTGACCAGAACTTCCTGGCCCACGACCTCTACCGGATGAGGGACGCCAAGGCGGTGGTGCTGATCACCTACGCCGCCGGCTCCCCCGCGGTGAAGGCGGATGCGGCGGCTTATGCGACGCTGAACGCGACCTATGCCCCCAAGGGCGTCGAGGTGCGGATGCTCGACTCCACGCCCGCCGACGACCGCCGTGCCGTCATCGCCGAGACCACCGCCTGGAAGCTGGACGTGCCGGTGCTGTTCGACACCAACCAGCTCGTCGGCGAGCAGCTGGGCGTGACCCGCACGGCCGAGGTGATCGTGCTCGATCCCAAGAGCTGGCGCATCGTCTACCGCGGCCCGGTCGCCTCCGCCCCGCAGGCCCTGGACCAGCTGATCGCAGGCACGCCCGTCACCGTAGCCAGCGCTCCGGCTCAGGGCGCGCTGATCGCGTTTCCCGGGCGCGACAAGGCCGCCACCTTCGCCAGCATCTCCTACGCCAAGACCATCGCTCCGATGATCCAGCAGAAGTGCGCCGTGTGCCACGAGGCCGGAGGCATCGGCCCCATGCCGCTGACCACATATGAGCAGATCAAGGGCTTCTCGCCGATGATCCGCGAGGTGATCCGTACCAAGCGCATGCCGCCGTGGATGGCCGATCCGGCCGTGGGCAAGTGGCACGACGACAAGAGCCTCAGCCCTGAGCAGATCAAGACCCTGGTGCACTGGATCGAAGCCGGCTCGCCCCGGGGCGAGGGGGCCGATCCCCTGGCCAAGATCAAGTTCCAGGCGCCCGAGTGGCCGCTGGGCAAGCCCGACGTGGTGATCGACATCCCGTCCTACACGATCCCCGCCAAGGGCATCGTCGACTACCAGTATCCCGCCGTCGCCACGCCCCTGACCGAGGCGCGCTGGCTGAGAGCGTCCACCATCAAGGTGTCTGACCGCCAAGCCGTGCACCATGTGCTGACCGGCCTGATGGACGGCCCGCCCAGCGCCGGGCTGCGCGAGAGCAACTGGGGCTCGTCGGTGGGCCAGTATGCCGTCGGTTCGGAATCGGTGATCGCGCCGAAGGAGCACGGCACCTTCATCCCCGTGGGCGGCTCCATCGGCTTCCAGAACCACTACACGCCGTACGGCAAGGAAACGACGGAGAAGAGCCAGATCGCGCTCTACTTCTACCCCAAGACCGAGACGCCGAAGTATGTGATGCACAACATCGCCATCGCCGATCCGTCGATCTCGATCCGGCCCAACACCCAACACCACGCCGAGACGGCCTATATGGAGTTCCCGAAGGACGCGATCATCTTCGGCGCCTTCCCGCACTCACACTACCGTGGCGACAGCTCGAACCTCTCGATCCGCTATCCGGACGGGCGTGAGGAACTCCTGCTGGCCCTGCCGAAGTACAACTTCAACTGGCAGCGCGAATATGAGTTCGCCACGCCCCTGAAGGTGCCGGCCGGGTCGAAGATCATCGCGCGCTACACCTACGACAACTCGGTGCGCAACCCGGCCAACCCCGACCCGAACCGCACCGTGCCGTGGGGCGACCAGTCGTTCGACGAGATGCTCTACACCTCGCTCCGCTACCGCTGGGTGGACGAGACCTCGAGCCATCTGCAGCCCACCTATGAGGCGCTGCTACAGTCGGGCCAGCTCATGGGCATGCTCGACGACAACATGGACGGCAAGATCGAGCTTTCCGAACTGCGCGACGGGCCGATGACCGCCGGGCTGAAGAAGAACTTCGCCCTCCTCGACAAGGATCACGACGGCTCGATCTCGTCGGCCGAACTCGAAGTCGCGATGAAGATGATGGGCGGTGGGGGGCGGCGCCGGAACGCCAACCGCCAGCCGCCCCAGGGCACCCCTGCGCCCGCCCCGGCCAAGGTCGCCTCGACGGCGGGTCAGTAAAAGCGAGCGGCGGCTGAGCTTCCGGCTCAGCCGCCGAACAGGTCGCCAGCCCTCGCGGGTGGGGGCATGACCACCTCGCGTCGGGCTTCGGGCGTGGCGCGCGACGTTTTCGACAGCATCAGGAGAGCCGCCTCCGCCCGCCAAGTCTCCACAGGCGACAGGGGGTCCATCGGGCGGGCGGGCTTGCCGCGGGTGAGGGCTGCTGCGGCCTCGACCTTCAGGCCCATCTCGGCGCAGAGGTCGGTGAAGTCGCGCAGGGTGCAGAGGTGGATGTTCGGCGTGGCCCACCAGGGATCGGGCAGGGCGCGGGTCTCCGGCATGCGGCCTGAAGCCAGGAGCGCCCAGCGCACCCGCCAGTGGCCGAAGTTGGGGAAGCTCACGATGGCCCGATCCGCCAGCCGCAACAGCTCGGCCAGCACGGTGCGCGGCGCCCTCACAGCCTGCAGCGTCTGCGACAGGATCGCGTAGTCGAAGGCGTGGTCGGGGTATTCGGCCAGGTCGCGGTCGGCGTCGCCCTGCAGGGTGGGCAAGCCCTTGGTGAGGCAGGCGGCCACGTTGTCCGACCCGATCTCCAGCCCCCGGCCCTCGACGCCCTTCTCGGCCTGCAGCAGCTCCAGCAGTTCGCCCGAACCGCAGCCCACGTCGAGCACGCGGGAGCCGGGGCGCACCAGCCGCAGGATTTCGCGGAAGTCCTCGCGAGGGGGAGCGTGCGGCCCGCTCACAGCCCGAGCCGTTCCGCGCCGGCACCCAGGAAGCCCTGCACCACGCCGTCGAGCACCGGCTCGTCGAGCAGGAAGGCGTCGTGGCCCTTGTCGCTCTCGATCTCCACGAAGCTCACCCGGGCGCCCGCGGCGTTCAGCGCCTTGGTCACCGTGCGGCTTTCGGCGGTGGGGTAGAGCCAGTCGGAGGTGAAGGCTGCGAGGAGGAACCGAACCTCCCGCGCCTGCGCGAAGGCCTTGGACAGCACCCCGCCGCCGCTCCCCGCCAGATCGAAATAGTCCATCGCCCGGGTGATGTAGAGATAGCTGTTGGCGTCGAAGCGGTCGACGAAGCTGGCCCCCTGGTGGCGCAGGTAGCTCTCCACCTGGAAGTCGGCGTCGAACCCCCAGGAGAGGCCGTCGGCCTGCAGCTCCCGCCCGAATTTCCGCTGCAGGGCGGGGTCGGAAAGGTAGGTGATGTGAGCCGCCATCCGGGCCACCGCGAGCCCCTTCTCCGGCCTCACGCCCAGCGCCAGATAGTCGCCGCCGCGCCAGTCGGGATCGGCCATCACGGCCTGGCGGCCCACCTCGTGGAAGGCAATGTTCTGCGCGGTGTGCCGGGCGGCCGAGGCGATGACCACCGCACTCCCCACCCGCTGCGGATAGGCCCGCGCCCACTCCAGTGCCTGCATGCCCCCCATGGAGCCGCCGACCACGGCGAACAGCCGCTCCACCCCGAGCGCCTCCACCAGCGCAGCCTGCGCCCGAACCATGTCGCCGATGGTGATGACGGGGAAGCTGAGGCCGTAGGGCCGCCCCGTGGCGGGGTTCACGCTCGATGGGCCGGTGGAGCCGGAGCAGCCGCCGATCACGTTCGAACAGATGACGAACAGCCGGTCCGTATCCACAGGGCGGCCGGGGCCGATCATCCGCGCCCACCAGCCGGGCTTGCCGCTGGCCGGGTGGGGCGAGGCCACGTGCTGGTCGCCGGTGAGCGCATGGCACACGATCACCGCGTTGGAGCGCTCTGCGTTGAGCACGCCATAGGTGCGATAGGCCACTTCGCAGCCCCGCAGCACCTGGCCGGAATCGAGCGGCAGGGGCTGGGCCAGGCGCAGCGTGCCGCCCCCCATCTCCACCCTGCCTACACCGTCCGCCGCCATGTGGGGGAGGGAGCGCGGCGTGGGGGCGGTGTCAACCGCCGAGCCGCTTCCTTGCGCGGCGACAGTCGCTAAGGTCGGCTCGCCAGGGGGCGGGGAGCGGAACATGCGGACGGGTGGGATCATTCTCGGGGCGGTCGTCGCGGCGGTGCTCGTGCTCGTGGCGGTGGTCGTCGTGCGCACGCTGGGTGTGAAGGCGCCTGCGCCGGTTGCGGGCCTCACCTTCGCGCCGGCTCCCACCGTGGACGTGAACCGCGCCGCCATGCGGCTGGGCGAAGCGATCCGCTTCAACACCGTCAGCCATCAGAACCCCGCCGAGGACGACGTGAACGCCTGGGTCGCCCAGCGCGACTGGCTCGCCACGACCTATCCCGCCTTCCACGCCGCCGCCCGGCGCGAGGTGGTGGGGCCCGCCCCCGGCGCGCTCCTCTGGACGTGGGACGGAAGCGACCCGACCCTGCCGCCCATCGTGCTCATGGCCCACCAGGACGTGGTGCCGGTGGAGGCCGGGACGCAAGCCGCCTGGAGCCACGCGCCCTTCGCGGGGCAGGTCGATCAAGGCGCGGTGTGGGGTCGGGGCGCCATCGACGACAAGGGCTCGCTCATCGCGATCATGGAGGCGATGGACGCTCTGGCCGCGTCCGGCTTCAAGCCCAGGCGCACCGTCATGATCGTCTCCGGCGACCACGAGGAGAAGGGCGGGGAGGGGGCGGTGGCCGTGGCCAAGCTACTCGCCTCGCGCGGCGTGCATGCGCAGTTCGTGCTCGACGAGGGCATGAACGTCATCACCGACAACCCGGTCACCGGAAAGCCGGCGGCCCTCATCGGCATCGCCGAAAAGGGCTACGCCACCTTGAGGATCACCGCCCGCGCCGCCGGGGGTCACAGCTCCATGCCGCCGAAGGAGACCGCAGTGGTCACCCTCGCCCGGGCGGTCACGGCCGTGGCCGACCACCCCTTTCCCCTGAAGCTGGAAGGGCCGGGGGTGCAGATGCTGGACGCGCTCGCGCCGCAGACGCCCTTCGCCACCCGCATGGCCATCGCCAACCGCTGGCTGTTCGGCGGCGTGCTGAAATCGAAGTTCGGCGCCTCGCCCACCTCAGCGGCCCTGCTGCACACCACCATCGCGCCGACGATGCTGGAGGGCAGCCCGAAGGACAATGTGCTGCCCCAGGCCGCCATCGCCCGCATCAACTTCCGCATCGCGCCGGGCCAGACCACCGGCGAGGTGCTGGCCCACGTCCGCGCCGCCACAAAGGGCATCCCCGTGGAGCTGGCGTGGGAGCCGCCCGCCAACGACCCCACGGCCGTCGCCTCGACCACTTCCGACGGCTGGAAGCTCGTCTCCGGCTTGGCGGGCGAGATGAGCGGAGCGCCGGTCGCCCCCACCCTGATGATCGCCGCCACCGACAGCCGGGCGATGGCTCCCATCGCGACGGATATCTACAAGTTCGAGTTCCTCACCGCCTCCATGGCCGACAACCACATGATCCACGGCACCAACGAACACATGACCGTGGACCAGCTGGCCAAGCTTTCAACCTACTTCGGCAGACTGGTGGCGACGGGGGCCGCGCATTGAGGCCACCGCAGAACGGCCACGTTCAGCGGCCACGCTTCGGCAAAGGTGCGGAGGGTCAAACGATGAAGCTCATACTGGCGCTGATGTGCGTCGTGACTCTTAGCGGCTGCGTCGGTGTGATCGACGGATGCACCCAGGCGCTCAATCCGCCGGTGGACGGGTGGGCGTCGGGCCACCGCTGACCTGTTCGCTTTTCCGCAAGGCGCGGGAATGCGATAGCTGCGGCCATGGCTGACGACGCCTCTTCCTCCAGAACCGCCGCCGCGCAGGCCGGGGCGAAGGCTCCGCCGCCCGGCGTGGGCCGGGGGTTCCTGTACGACGCCTGGTATTTTGCGGCTCTGTCTTCCGAGGTGAAGCCAGGGTCGCTGGCCCGCTACGAGATGCTGGGCGAGCCGGTGCTGGTCGGGCGGGAGAAGGGCGGCCGGGCCTACGCCCTGCGCGACATCTGCCCCCACCGTGCCGCGCCGCTCTCCGCCGGCAAGCTCGTGTCCGACGCCGACGGGGCGCCCGCGGTGCAGTGCCCCTATCATGGGTGGACGTTCCGCACGGGTGACGGGGCCTGCTCGGCCATTCCTTCGCTGGTGGAGGGGCAGGCGATGGAAACGGAGCGCATCCGCGTGCGGCGCTATTCCGTTCACGAGTCGCAGGGCCTCCTCTTCGTCTACATGGCCGATCCGGCGAGCGGGGCCGATGAGGAGCCCGCAGCCCCGCCTGCCCCCTTCCCGGGCGTCGTGGGCGGCGCGCCCAAGCTTGTGGAGCGGATGGATTTCGAGGCCCACATCGACCACGCGGTGGTGGGGCTGATGGACCCGGCGCACGGCCCCTACGTGCATCAGAACTGGTGGTGGCGCTCCACGCATCACCAGCTGGAGAAGTCCAAGGCGTTCGAGCCCCGCGAGCAGGGTTTCGCCATGGCGAGCCACGCCCCGTCGAAGAACTCCTACGCCTATCGCATCCTCGGCGGCGCGCCGGTGACCGAGATCACCTTCCGGCTGCCGGGTTTCCGATGGGAGCACATCACGGTGGGCGCGAAGCAGGTGCTGGCGCTCACCTGCCTGACGCCGATCACCGAGACGAAGACGCGGATCACCCAGCTGTTCTTCAGCGACCACTGGGCCTTCGCCGTGCTGAAGCCGATCGTGCGGGCCGCCAGCCGCCGGTTCCTGAAGCAGGACGGCGACATGGTGAACCTGCAGAACGAGGGGCTGAAATACGATCCGCCGCTCATCTGGATCGACGACGCCGACCGCCAGGCCAAGTGGTACCAGGCCCTCAAGCGCGAGTGGGCGGCGAGCCGGCGCGAGGGGCGAGCGTTCGTCAATCCGGTCAAACCCTTGACGCTGCGCTGGCGAAGCTGAGCCTTAAAGCGTCCGCACCGTTGCCGTCGGTGCGGGCAGCACCCATAATCCTTGGCTGACCCTTTTGCCGCCGGACGCCCACCATGCCGCTCGACGCCTATCCCGAAGCCACTTCGACCACCCGCCGTATCGTAGGCGACCTGAAAGCGGCCGCGGCCGCGGCGCAGGGGTTCGTCACCGCCGCCACCGGTGCGGTCAAGACGCGCGTGTCCCGCGACGGAAAGATCGACCGGGCCCGGTTCGACTCCGAGCAGCACATCGTCCACGGTCTGGCGTGGTTCGCCACCTATGCCGAGATGTTCAACCAGCTGGCCGGATGGGCCGAGCGACTGACCGCCGAGGGCACCTTCGGCGAGGTCGAGGCGCTGCTGTGCGAAGTGGTCGGTGCCGAATATGCGGCCCAGCTGATGGGCGGCGTTCCCATGAACCAGGGCGAGATGATCCGCCCCTCCGACTTCGGCCTGCCGGGCGACGTCTTGGGTCGGTTCTATGCCGGCGACTGGGCCGAGGCGTTGAAGACAACACAGGACGCCAAGACGCGCCTCGCCCAGCTGGTCGCCGCCGCAGACGGTCGTGCCACCGTGGAGACCACCGGGCTCGACGAGACCTTCGAGATGATCCGCGACCAGTTCCGCAGCTTCGCGGACGAGAAGGTCGCGCCCTTCGCCCACGAGTGGCACCTGAAGGACGAGCTGATCCCGCTTCCCCTGGTGGAGGAGCTGGGCGCGCTCGGTGTGTTCGGACTGACCATCCCTGAGGAGTTCGGCGGGTCTGGCATGGGCAAGATGGCCATGTGCGTCGTGTCCGAAGAGCTGAGCCGCGGCTACATCGGCGTGGGTTCGCTGGGCACCCGGTCGGAAATCGCGGCCGAGTTGATCCTCACCGGGGGCACGCCTGAGCAGAAGGCCAAGTGGCTGCCGCTCCTGGCCTCGGGCGAGATCCTGCCCACGGCTGTCTTCACCGAACCGAACACCGGCTCGGACCTCGGCGCGCTGGCCACCCGGGGGGTGCTGGCCGACGGCACCTACACGATCACCGGCGCCAAGACCTGGATCACCCACGGCGCCCGCGCCGACCTGATGACGCTTCTGGTGCGCACGATCCCTGACACCAAGGATCACCGCGGTCTGTCGATGCTGCTGGCGGAGAAGCCTCGCGGCGACGATGCGAACCCCTTCCCCGCCCCCGGCATGAGCGGCGGCGAGATCGAGGTCTTGGGCTATCGCGGCATGAAGGAATACGAGATCGGCTTCGACGGCTTCACCGTTCCGGCCGAGAACCTTTTGGGCGGTGTGGAGGGTCAGGGCTTCAAGCAGCTGATGGCCACCTTCGAGTCGGCCCGTATCCAGACCGCGGCGCGGGCCGTGGGCGTGGCGCAGGCGGCGATGGAGTCGGCCCTGTCCTACGCCCTGCAGCGCAAGCAGTTCGGCACCGAGCTGTTCACCTTCCCCCGGGTGCACAACAAGATCGCCATGATGGCGGCCGAGATCTGCGCCGTGCGCCAGCTCACCTACTTCTCCGCCCGACTGAAGGACGAGGAGCGGCGCTGCGACCTGCAGGCGGGCATGGCCAAGCTCCTCGCCGCGCGGGTGGCCTGGGCCGCCGCCGACAACGCCCTGCAGATCCATGGCGGCAACGGCTTCGCGCTGGAATACCCCATCAGCCGCATCCTGTGCGACGCGCGCATCCTCAACATCTTCGAGGGCGCAGGCGAGATCCAGGCCCAGGTGATCGCGCGGCGGCTGCTCGAAGAAGCCTGAGCCGCAGGTTGGGGCCGCCCTTTCGGAACGGTGACCTCAAGCCTAACTGTGGCTGATGGAAATCTTCATCGACATCATGATCGCGCTGTCGCTGCTGGCGGTGCTGGTCATCCTCGGTCTGGGCATCTTCAGCGTCGCGCGCGGTGGCGATTTCAACGCCAAGTGGGGCAACCGCTTCATGCGCTGGCGGGTGACCGGGCAGGCCGTGGCCATCGGCGTGCTCATGCTCGGCTTCTGGTGGAAGGCGAGCCACTGACCCGCCCGGCGTCGGCAAGGCGAGCCTGAGCGATGGTCGTCCTCAACCGCATCTACACCCGCACCGGCGATGGCGGCACGACACGCCTGTCGACGGGCGCTCCCGTTTCCAAGGCGGGCCTGCGCGTCTCGGCCTACGGCGATGTGGACGAGACCAACGCCTGCCTCGGCCTCGTGCGCCTGCACACCGCCGACAGGCCTGAGTTCGACGCTCTCCTTGCCCGCATCCAGAACGAGCTGTTCGATCTTGGTGCCGATCTCGCCACCCCCGACAGGGCGGACGGTGAGCCTCTCGGCTGGGAGCCCCTGCGCATCCTCGACGGGCAGGTGGAGCGGCTCGAGCAGGAGATCGACCGGCTGAACGCCGACCTCGAGCCACTGACTTCGTTCGTTCTGCCGGCCGGCTCGCCCGCGGCCAGCTTCCTGCACCTCGCCCGCACCGTGTGCCGCCGGGCCGAGCGTCAGGTCGTGGCGCTGATGGCCGACCCTGATGAGCCCGTAAGCTCCGCCGCGCTCAAATATCTCAACCGCCTGTCCGACCTTCTGTTCGTCGCGGCGCGCTGGGCCAATCTACAGGCGGGCGGCGACGTGCTGTGGAAGCCCGGCGCCACCCGCTAGGGGATGCCCAGCGTCTTGTGCGTCTGCACGCTGAGGCGCCATTTCGGGTGGTCGAGGCAGTAGGCGATGGCGGCGCGGGTGTTCTCGACTTGGGTGGGGCTGTCCATCGGCTGCAGCAGGAACCGCTCGAACGCCCAGCCCTCATAGGCAGCCGGGTCGACGCCCGCCTGCGGGAAGACCAGCTTCAGCTCGTGGCCCGATCGCTGAACGACAAGGGCTGACCCCTTGGGGCTGACGCAGATCCAGTCGAGGCCCGGGGGGGCGGGCAGGGTGCCGTTGGTCTCCACCGCCACCTCGAAGCCGCCCGCGTGGAAGGCGTCGATCAGGGCCGCATCCAGCTGCAGGAACGGCTCGCCGCCGGTGCAGACCACGAGGCGGTCGCCCTCGCCGCGCCACAGGGCGGCCGCGGCCTGCACAAGGGCCTCAGGCGTGGCGAAGCGGCCGCCGCCATCCCCGTCCATGCCCACGAAGTCTGTGTCGCAGAAATTGCAGGCGGCGGTGGCCCGGTCTTCCTCCCGGCCAGACCACAGGTTGCACCCTGCGAAGCGGCAGAACACCGCCGCCCGCCCCGCCTGCCCGCCCTCGCCCTGCAGGGTGAGGAACAGCTCCTTCACCGCGTAGCTCACGGGACTTGCGCGTCGTTCAGGGTGCCGCCCCCGCCGCCCCACTCGGCGAAGCCCTTGGCGCGCAGTTCGCAGGCGGGGCAGTGGCCGCAGCCATAGCCCCACGAATGACGCTCGCCCCGCTCGCCGAGGTAGCAGGTGTGGCTTTCCTCCAGGATCAGCTCCACGAGGGCGGTACCACCCAGGCGTTCGCTGAGCGTCCAGGTTTGCGCCTTGGTGAGCGCCATCAAGGGCGTCACGATCCTGAAGTCCTGCTCCATGCCCAGGTTCAGGGCGCTCTGCATCGCGTCCAGGGTGTCGCGGCGGCAGTCGGGGTAGCCGGAGAAGTCGGTCTCGCACATGCCGCCGATGAGATCTTTCAAGCCCCGGCGATCGGCCAGGGCGGCGGCATAGGTGAAGAACACGAGGTTGCGGCCCGGCACGAAGGTGGAGGGCAGGCCGCTGGCGTTCATCTCGATGGCGCGATCGGTGGTCAGCGCCGAGTCCGAGATCGAGCCGAAGCCCTTCAGGTCGAGCACATGGTCGGGGCCGAGGCGGGTGGTCCACTGCGGGAAGCGCTGCTCGAAAGCCGAGCGTACGTTCAGGCGGGCCTGCATCTCCACGGCGTGGCGCTGGCCATAGTCGAACCCCACCGTCTCGACCCGATCATAGCGGTTCAGCGCCCAGGCCAGCGCGGTGGCAGAGTCCTGTCCGCCTGAGAACAGGAGGAGCGCCGGGCGGTCGTCGCGGCGGGGGGAGGGGTCGGCCATCGGCCGCTAGATATGGCGCATGTGGCCCTGTGGCGAGGGTGCGCCTAGCTTTAGCCGCCGCGCGAGGCCACATCGGGGGTCATGACGCCCGTGGCCCTCATCGCGCTCGCCCTTTTGCAGGCGGCCCCGCCAGCCAGCCCTGCAGCGGCCTCGACGACCGTGCCGGGCGTGAGCGTGACCGCGCCGCCCCCTGCGCCCGACCCGGTCAAGACCGCGGTGGAACTCGCCGACCTCTACGACAAGAGCTGTGGCGGGCGGATCTATGGCACCTATGCCGACGCCTGCAACGGCCTCGCGGCCCAGCTGCGGCGGGCGCAGGCGGAAGCCCGAAAGGCCCAGCGGGCCAAGCCCTGACGCCTCCGCGAAGCCCCGTCTCGCAGAAGGGGCCGCTGCAATGGTAAGCACGCGCCGATGAGCGACCTTGCGATCTTTTATGAGCACCCGGCCTGGTTCGAGCCCCTGTTCGCCTGCCTGGAGCGGCGGGGGATCGCCTTTACGAAGCTGAAGATCGACGACCACGTGTTCGATCCGGCCGACCGCGCGCTTCCGGCGCCGGTGATCTTCAACCGCCTGGCGATGAGCGCGGCGCAGCGGCACGATGAGCATCCGATCTTCGCCGTGCAGGCCTTAATGGCGCACTTCGAGGGGCTGGGCGCGCGGGTCATCAACGGCCCGGCGGCGCTTGCGATCGACGCCTCCAAGGCGCGACAGCTCAGCCTCCTGTCGACGCTGGGTCTCGGAACGCCGAAGACTCGGGTCGTACATCGCAGGCGAGACCTCGTTGGCGCGGCGGAGGGCCTGCGCTTCCCGATCATGGTCAAGGCCAATATCGGCGGTTCGGGTGCGGGTATGGTGCGCTACGACAGTCTCGACGAGCTGAAGATGTGGGCCGACGACGGCACCACGCCCACGGGCGTGGACGGGGTGGCGCTGGTGCAGGAGTACGTGCCCGCCCGCGACGGCCGGGTGATCCGCTGCGAGACGCTGAACGGCAAGTTCCTCTACGCCCTGGCGCTGGACGGAGCGGGGGAGACCTTCGACCTTTGCCCGGCGGACGTGTGCGCCGCCGACCGGGCTTCCAGCGGCGGGCCTCAGATCACCATCACCGCCTTCGACCCGCCTGCGGAAATCGTCTCCGCCGTCGAACGGGTGGCCCAGGCCGCGAACCTGGACGTGGGCGGCATCGAATACATGATCGACGACCGCGATGGGCGGGCGCTGTTCTACGATATCAACGCCCTTTCGAATTTCGTGGCGAACCCCGTGGCCGTGCTCGGCTACGACCCGCACGAGCGGCTGGCGGACTTCATCGAGACGCTGATCGCGCAGACCCGGAGACACGCGGCATGAGGTACGGTTTCTGGGCCCCCGTTTTCGGCGGCTGGCTGCGCAACGTGCGGGATGAGGGCATGGAGGCCAGCTGGGCCTACACCAAGCGCCTGTGTCAGCGCGCCGAACAGATCGGTTACGACCTGACGCTGGTCGCCGAGTTGAACCTGAACGACATCAAGGGCACCGACCAGCCGGCGCTCGACGCCTGGTCCACCGCCGCGGCCCTGGCGGCGGTCACCGATCGGCTGGAGCTGATGGTGGCGGTGCGGCCGAACTTCCACCAGCCGGCGCTCTTCGCCAAGGCGGCGGCCAATATCGACGCCATCTCGGGTGGGCGGCTGGCGCTGAACGTGGTGTCGTCCTGGTGGGCCGACGAGGCGACCAGCTACGGCCTGCAGTTCGACCAGCACGACGACCGATATGGCCGCACCGAGGAGTGGCTGCAGGTGGTGAACGGCCTGTGGACGCAGGAGCGCACAAACCACGAGGGCGCCCGCTACCAGCTCAAGAACGCCATCTGCTCGCCCAAGCCCGTGGCTGTGCCCGGCCGCCCGCGCCCGGTGATCTACGCCGGGGGCGAGAGCGAGGCGGCCAAGACCATGATCGCCACCCACTGCGACGCCTACGTCATGCATGGCGACGAGCCTCAGTTCGTGGCGGAGAAGATCGCCGACATGGAGGCCCGCCGGAAGGCGCTCGGCAAGCCGCCGATGACCTACGGCATGGCGGCCTACGCCATCGTGCGCGACACCGAAGCGGAGGCGAAGGCCGAGGTGGAGCGGATCACCAAGCTCGATCCTGAGGCGCCCGGCTTCGCCAACTTCGACCAGTGGCTCTCCGGCACCCAGCTGGAGCGGGAACTGAAGGTGCAGGAGTATTCCGTGTCCAACCGCGGCCTGCGGGCGGGGCTCGTGGGCACGCCGGATCAGGTGAAGACGCGGGTGGCGGAGTACGAGGCGGTGGGCCTGAACCTCCTCCTCCTGCAGATGAGCCCGCAGATCGAGGAGATGGAGCGCTTCGCCAAGGACGTGATCGGGCATCCGAATGCGGGCGCCCAGACCGCCGATGAAGGGGCCATCGCGGCTTGACCATCTCGTGGCCGGACGCCCGGCCGGAACGGGCGTGGGAGGCGCTGGGCGAAGGCTTCGCGGACCCGGTGGAGCCGGCCGACTTTCCGCAGACGGTCGAGCGGTTCTGGAACGCGCGCGCCGCGGCGACCGTAGGGCTGGGTGGGCTCGATGCGGAGGCTCGCATCGCCGCGTTCGGCCGGTTCGCCCGGCCGGAGGGGGCGCAGGCGTCTGCCCTGGCCGTGCGCTATCACGGGCACCAGTTCCGTTCCTACAACCCGCAGATCGGCGATGGGCGGGGGTTCCTGTACGCCCAGCTTCGCGAGACGCGCGGGCGGGAGCGGCTGATGGACCTCGGCACGAAGGGGTCGGGCACCACCCCCTGGTCACGCTCCGGCGACGGGCGGCTGACCCTGAAGGGCGGCGTGCGGGAGGTGCTGGCCACCGCCATGCTGGAGGCGCTCGGCGTGACCACCAGCCGCACGCTCGCCCTCTTCGAAACCGGCGAGCACCTGATGCGGGGCGACGAGCCTTCTCCCACGCGCTCGGCGGTGCTCACCCGCCTGTCGTGGAGCCACCTGCGCTTCGGCGTCTTCCAGCGCCACGCCTACGAGGATCGGGCGGACCGGATCGGCATGCTGGTCGATTATGCGGCCGAGCACCTTTTGCCTGAGCTGGCGGGGCTCGACGGGGAGGCCAAGGCGGCGGGGCTGATGCAGGCGGTGGTCGCCCGCTCGGCGCATCTGGCGGCCCGGTGGATGGCGGCGGGGTTCGTGCACGGGGTGCTGAACACCGACAACATGGTCGTGACCGGGGAGAGCTTCGACTACGGGCCGTGGCGGTTCCTACCGCGCAACGATCCGGGCTTCACCGCCGCCTATTTCGACGAGAGCGGCCTCTACGCTTTCGGCCGCCAGCCGGGTGCGGTGTTCTGGAACCTGCAGCAACTGGCGGGCACCTTGCGGCTCGTCTGCGGCGAGGAGGCCCTGATCGCCGCCCTGAACAGCTATGCCGATCACTATCGCGCAAGCCTGGCCCGCGCCGTGGCGCTTCGGTTCGGGGTGAAGCCCAGGGGCGGCGAGATCGATCTGGCTCTGGCCGCCGCCGCCTTCGCCGCCCTTGCGGAGGGGGGTGAAGGCACCCGGTGGGAGCCGGTGTTCTTCGACTGGTTCGGCGGCGCGGCTTCCGAGCGTCGTGCGCTCGAGGGGCCGCGGGGCGCGCACTACGGCGGCGAAGCTTTCAACGCCCTGCGTCGCCTGCTCGAAGGCTATTCGCCCGCCGACCCTACGCGCCTGAGCGACCCGGTGTTCGCTGCGGTCGACCCGCAGGAGATGCTGATCGAGGAGGTCGAGGCCCTGTGGGCACCCATCGTCGATCAAGATGACTGGGGCCCGCTGCAGGCAAAGCTGCAAGCGGTGGAAAACACGCGGGTCGCTTACGATCTCAGCGGAACCGCCGCTTACGACCCGGCGTTCGGCCCCTGAACTTTGCAGCGGCGGCGCAGGACCATCCCGTCCCCGTGCCGCCGCGCCTTTCAGACCGGAGCACTCCCCAATGGCCAAGTCAGCCGTCGTGAAGAAGATCGATCAAGCCCAGCCGATGTACGATGTGCCGTCGCGGGTGATCCAGGAGTTCGGCACCCTGAAGGACCTCCCGCTGGCTCTGGAAGACAACGCCCGGCAGCGTTCGGTCGGTGCCCTGAACCAGATACTGGCCGACACGATGATGATGCGCGACCTTTACAAGAAGGCGCACTGGCAGGTCTCGGGCGCCACGTTCTACTCCCTGCACCTCCTCCTCGACACGCACTATGAGAAGCAGGCGGAAGCGGTGGACATGATCGCGGAGCGCATCATGTCGCTGGGCGGCCTCTCCATCGCCACGCCCCATGACGTGGCCGAGCTTACCAAGCTCGAGCGCCCGCCGCAGGGTCGCGAGGACGTGCCCTCTGTGATCTCGCGCCTTCTGGAAGCGCACCGCGCCTGCCTCGAATACCTGCGGGAAGCCGCGGCCGAAGCGGCGGACTATGGCGACGACGGCACCAACGACCTGATCGTCTCCAACCTTATCCGCACCCACGAACCGCAGGTGTGGTTCCTGGCCGAGCACCTCGCGGCCACGCCCCTCCTGCCGGAAGCGGCGAACGGCGTGCCGGCGACGAATTCTGCGAAGTCAGCCTGATCCATGCGACCGGCGGTGACGTAGCCGCTACCTACGGTGACCTCCTCAAGAACGAGGGGAGGTCACCGTGCTCAAAGCCGTCGCCAGCGTCTGGATGCTCACCTCGTGGGGCGCGCTTCTCGTGATGCTGTGGCGGGTTTGAGCGGTTCGCTCAGCGCGCCGCCATCAGCCGGTTGATCAGCGCCTGATGCTGCGCCCACAGGGCGTTGGGGAGCTTTGCGCCGAACTGCTCGTAGGCCGCGGGGATCGAGGCCGCCTCTTCCTTCCACACCGAGATGTCGATGTGGGTGAGGATACGCACGGCGTGATCGTCCAGATCGAGGCCGGACAGGTCGAGCGAGCCTTGGGCGGGCAGGCGGCCGATGGGGCTCTCCACGGCCTCGGCCGCACCGTCCAGGCGCTGGCAGATCCACTTCAGCACCCGGGCGTTTTCGCCATAGCCCGGCCATACGTAGCGGCCGTGCTCATCCTTGCGGAACCAGTTCACGAAGAAGATCTTCGGGGCCTTGTCGCCCAGGTCTTTTCCGACCTTCAGCCAGTGACCGAAGTAGTCGGCCATGTTGTATCCGCAGAACGGCAGCATGGCGAAGGGGTCGCGGCGGAGCGACCCGACGAGGCCCTCGGCGGCGGCGGTGCCTTCCGAGGCCACGTTGGAGGCTAGGAACACCCCGTGCTCCCAGTCGAACGCCTCGGTCACCAGCGGCACGGCGGTGGCGCGGCGGCCGCCGAACAGGATGGCGTCGATGGGCACGCCCGCAGGGTCTTCCCACTCGGGCGCGATCACGGGGCACTGGCCCGCGGGGGCGGTGAAGCGGGCGTTGGGGTGGGCGGCTGGCTCGGTGGAGGCGGGCGTCCAGTCCTTACCGCGCCAGTCGATCAGGTGGGCGGGCTTGTCGTCGGTCAGCCCCTCCCACCACACGTCGCCGTCGTCGGTCATGGCCACGTTGGTGAAGATGCAGCCCGACTTCAGCGTCTCGATGGCCGAGCGGTTGGTGCTCATGCCCGTGCCGGGCGCCACGCCGAAGAAGCCGGCTTCCGGGTTGATGGCATAGAGGCGACCGTCCGCGGCCTTGCGCATCCAGCAGATGTCGTCGCCCACGGTCTCGGCCTTCCAGCCGGGGATCGTCGGAGCCAGCATGGCGAGGTTGGTCTTGCCGCACGCCGAGGGGAAGGCGGCGGCGATAAACTTGGAGACGCCCTCAGGCGAAGTGAGCTTGAGGATGAGCATGTGCTCGGCCAGCCAGCCCTCGTCGCGGGCCATCACAGAAGCGATGCGGAGCGCGTAGCACTTCTTCCCAAGAAGGGCGTTGCCACCGTAGCCGGAGCCGTAGGACCAGATTTCCCGCGTCTCGGGGTAGTGCACGATGTACTTGTTTTCGTTGCAGGGCCAGGCGGCGGACTTTTCGCCCGGCTGCAGTGGGGCACCCACGGTGTGGACGGCGGGCACGAACATGCCGTCGGTACCCAGCATGTCGAGCGCCTGTTTGCCCATGCGGGTCATGATGCGCATGGAGACCGCGACGTAGGCGCTGTCAGTGATCTCGACGCCTAGGGCGGAGATCGGCGAACCGATGGGGCCCATGCAGAACGGCACCACATACATGGTGCGGCCGCGCATCGAGCCTTCTAACAGGGGATGCAGGGTGGCCCGCATCTCGGCCGGGTCCATCCAGTTGTTGGTAGGGCCGGCGTCTTCCTTGTTCTGCGAGCAGATGAAGGTGCGGCTTTCGACACGCGCCACGTCTCGCGGGTCGGAGGCGGCGTAGTAGCTGTCGGGGCGGAGGAGCGGGTTGAGGCGCTGCATGGTGCCGGCCGCAACCAGTTCGTCGGTCAGGGCGCGCCATTCAGCCTCGGAGCCGTCGCACCAGTAAACGCGGTCGGGCTGGGTGAGCTCGGCGACTTCGTTCACCCATGCGATCAGGCCGCGGTGGGCGGTCGGGACCTTCTCAAGGCCCCGGATCAGGACTTCGCTCAACGCCGTTCTCTCTTCGGTTATCCGCCCGCGCTCCCCCACGGCCCCGGTTGGTTCCGGTCTCCGAAGCATGACGATGAAGTTCACAAAACGCGACACAGGGGCCTCGCGCAAGCTTTGCCCGCAAAAAGGGTGCCTTCTCAAGGGTCGCAGGGGTGAGCTAACAAGGGGGCGGTTCGTCTCCGTAGCTCAGCCGGATAGAGCACAGGTTTCCTAAACCTGGGGTCGCGTGTTCGAGTCACGCCGGGGACGCCACCACCGTACCAAGCCCTTGTTAACTCCACATTTTCATCCGGCTTTGATGCGCTGGGGCGGACCCTCGCCCGATTGGCGGGGGCGGATCGATGAAGCAGGCGGAGCTGGCGCACTTCCGGTCGATGCTGCAGGCGCAGGCGCTCGAGCCAGAACGCAAGGGCCTGTTCGGAAGCCGCAGCGTGGCCCCGGCGGTGACCGGTCTCTCCAAGCGAGACGACACCCACGCGCCGCCGCCGCCGCGCCCGGGGGCGTCGCGATTCGGTCGCCGCCCGACCGAGGCCGAGCCGCCGCCGAGCCCTGCACCGCTGCTGCTCGACCGCTTGGCTCCGACCCTGGCCACCGAAGCGCACCTGCCGCTGCGAGCCGAACGTCATCTGGCTGAGACACCCTTCCATGAGGAGGATCTGCTCGATCTGCCCGTGCCCGCTGGCCCCCGCCCGGGGGTGATCGCAGGCTGGAGCGCCGAGAAGCCTCAAAGCGCGCAGAAGCGGCTGCTGCGACGGGTGGGCTGCGTCATCGAGGCGGAACGCCAAGGCCTGAACGCCAGACTGGCCGTGGCCGGGGTCTGAGCGTTCCTGTCAAACGCCAAAGCGCGTGGTCCGCTCAGCCCGTGCCGTGCCGGAAGCTTTCCACCAGGCTCCCGGCCACCAGCCGCCACCCGTCGACAAGCACGAAGAAGATCAGCTTGAACGGCAGGCTCACCACTACCGGCGGCAGCATCATCATGCCCATGCTCATGAGCACGCTGGCCACCACGAGATCGATCACGAGGAACGGCACGAACAGAAGGAAGCCGATCTGAAAAGCGCGCTTCAGCTCCGAGATCATGAATGCGGGCGTCACCACCTGAAGGGGCGTCTCCTGCGCGGTCTTGGGGCGCGGGGTCTTTGACAGCCGCATGAAGAGGCCGAGGTCTTCCCGGTCCACCTGGCTCAGCATGAAGGTCTTCACAGGGGTGGAGGCGGCGCCGAAGGCCTGCGGCAGCTCCATCTTGTGATCCAGCAGAGGGCGGATGCCGGCGTTGTAGCTGGCCGTGAAGGTCGGCCCCATGACGATGGCGGTAAGGAACAGGCTCAAGCTCACGATCACCGCGTTGGGCGGGCTCTGCTGCAGGCCGAGCGCGGTGCGCAGGAGACTCAGCACCACGACGATCCGTACGAAGCTCGTGGTCATCATCACGATGGAGGGGGCGAGGCTCAGCACCGTCAGCAGGCCCACGAGTTGCACCACCCGGTCGGTCAGGCCGCCGCCCGAGCCGAGGTTGATCGCCAAGCTAGTCGCTCCGGCACCGCCAGCGGGTGAGGCCGCGAGCTGCTGGGCGAGGGCGAACGTTGGCCAGGCCATGCTGGCCATCGTGAACGCAATGGAGAGCCACAGGGCGCGTCGCCACTCGGCGGCGGGCAGGGTGCGGATCGACTTGAACAGGTCACGCATCGGCGCGGCTTCCGCTCTGGGCCTTGGCCGGGCCGGGCAGCACGCGGCCTTCGCCCACGATCACCATCCGCTCCTCCGCATCCACCCTGACGATGAGGAGGCGCGTTGTCGGGCCCAGCGACAGGGTCTCGACGATGGCCATGCGGCGATCCGCGGCGGGCTTCATCTGGAACATGCCCGTGGGCCCCCACCGGCGGGCCGCATAGGCGCACAGCCCCACGAGACCCAGCGTGAGGATGAGCCCGAAAGCGGCGCGGACGAGGGCCAGAAGGTCCATGCCCGCAGGTGTGCCCGGCAAGGATTGACGCCCCGTTAACCATGCACCCGGCAAGTTCGGCCCAGTTCAGCTGAGGCGAAGACCCGTGACCCTCGACGACATCCCCCTGTTCGGCATGCTCAAGGCCAAGCTCGGCTATGATGCCCGGCGTCAGGGGCTGATCGCGCAGAACGTCGCCAACTCGGAGACGCCGGGCTTTGCGCCGAAGGATCTGAAGGCCTTCAGCTTCGAGGCCGCCATGCAGGGCGGTACGGGCATGGCCCGCACCCAGGGCGGGCACATCGTGGGGCGTGTGAAGGCTTCCGCCGCGTCGAGGCCCATTTCCGCACCGGATGGCGAGGCCCGGCTCGATGGCAACCAGGTCGTGCTGGAAGAGCAGATGATGAAGATGTCGGAGGCCCGCGCCGACTACGATGCGGCGATCTCGATGTACCAGCAGTCCATGTCGATGCTGCGCACCGCCGCGCGCAAGCCGGGCGGCTGACGATGTCGCTTGGCAGGGTGTAGGTCATGAACTCCAACAAGACGGCTGGCGTCGATCCGGTCATGGCCGTGGCCGCCTCGGCCCTGCGCGCCCAGCAGCAGCGCATGCGGGTCATCGCCGAAAACCTCGCCAATGCGGACTCCACGTCCACCACGGGCGGCGGCGCGCCCTATCGTCGCCAGACGCCCGTGTTCAAGCCTGTCGAGATGGACGGGCAGGTGGGCGGTGTGAGGGTGACCGGGGTGCGCATGACAGGCGTGCAGGCCGACACCTCCGCCTTCCGCCGGGAATACAATCCGGGCCACCCCGCGGCTGACGCCAAGGGCTACGTCTCCATGCCCAACGTCGATCCCCTGGTGGAGGCGCTGGATATGCGAGAGGCCCAGCGGGCCTACGAGGCCAACCTCAGCGTGATCGAAACCGCGCGGTCGATGACCAACCGCACCCTCGACATTCTCAAGAAGTAGGGCTCGCGAGATGCTGTCTCCCATGATCGCGGCCAAGGCCTATGCGGCTGTTCAGCAGGGTGCGGGCGGCGCCCCCACGCTAGGCACCGGCGGCGCCGAGGGCGTGGACTTCTCCCGTATGGTCCAGCACGCGATGGACGATGCGGTGGGCGGCCAGCGCAAGGCTGAGGCGATGATGCAGGCCCACACCGCGGGCAAGGCCGAACTCGTTGACGTGGTCACCGCCGTCAGCTCCGCCCAGGCCAGCCTCGAGACGGTGATGGCCGTGCGCGACCAGGTGATCAGCGCCTATCAGGAAATCATGCGCATGCCGATCTGATCGGGACGCAATGCCGCCTCGCGCGGCGCTAAGCCCCCTTCAAATCGGTCGAGCCAGCGGGTAGCTCCGGGGGCATGCGGTTTGACAAGATCAAGGCGGAGCACGAGGCTTCCGAGGCCCGGCGCCTCGCCGCCTTGCGCGCCTATGCCGTGCTCGACACCGAGCGCGAGATCGGCTTCGACGATCTCGCCGATCTGGCCGCCGCCGTGTGCGACACGCCGATGGCGGCCATCAGCCTCGTGGACGACGACCGCCAGTGGTTCAAGGCCGAGACCGGCATCGGCGTGCGCGAGACCGACCGCTCGGTCTCCTTCTGTAGCCGTGCCCTGAACGAGCCGGAGTTCATGGAGGTGCGCGACGCGACCTCCGATCCGCGCTTCGCCGACAACCCGATGGTCACGGGGACTATGGGCGTCCGGTTCTACGCGGGCGCGGTGATGCGGACCCCCTCGGGCGAGGCGCTGGGCGCGGCCTGCGTGATCGACACGCGTCCGAGGCCGGAGGGCCTGACCCCGAAACAGCGCCAGCTGCTGCTCGGTGTGGCGCGGCAGGCCATGTCGCAGCTGGAGCTGCGCCGCTCCGTCGGAGCCGAGCGCTCCAGCCGGGTGGAGCGCGAGATCAGCGATGCGCGCCTGCAGGCCGCGATGGATGCCCAGCTCATCGGATCGTGGGTCTGGCACATCAAGACGGACGAGGTCTTCGCAGACGCCCGGTTCGCCGAATTCTACCACGTCGATCCGGCAGAGGCGGCCAGGGGCATCCCCTTCCAGAACTTCATGCTGGGGATGGAGGAGGCGGATCGCCCGGTCGTGAGCGCCGCCATCAAGACCGCCATCGAAACGGGTGACATCTTCGCCGAGGAATTCCGCCTCCGCCCGCCGTTGGGGTCCAAGACGCCGCGCTGGGTGATGGCTCGCGGCCGGGTGATCTACGACGCCGAAGGCCGCCCCGATCGCTTTCCCGGCGCCGCCATCGACATTACCGACCGCCGTCGCGTGGAAGACGACCAGAAGTCCACGGCCGCGGCGCTGCAGGTGGCCCTCAAGGCCGGGGGCCTCGGCCGGTGGGATCACAATCCGGCAGCGGGCACGCGCTACTACGACGACCGGCTGCGCGACATGTTCGGCCTCGCGCCGGGCGAGGATCGCGACTTCAACGCCACGCTGGGCCATGTTCACCCCGACGATCAGGCGGCGATCCTGGAGGCCACGAAGGCCGCGATCGACCCGGAGCGCCAGGGCGGCTTCGAGCAGACGTTCCGGGTGCGGGCACCAGAGGGCGGCTGGCGCTGGATCGAGGCCACAGGGCGCAGCTTTTTCGAGTTTGGGCACTGCATCCGCTTCACAGGCGTGATGCGCGATGTGTCCGACCGGGTGCAGCGCGACCTGGAGCGGGTGGACTCGGCCCTGCGCCTGCAACTGGCGCTGGATGCGGCGGACGTGGGCACATGGTCGTTCGATCCCGCCACCCAGGCGGTGGAATGGGACTCCCGCACCCGCAGGATCTTCGAGGTCGCGCCGGACGCGCCTATCACCTTCCTGAACGATTTCATCGGCCGACTGCATCCCGACGACCAGGCCGGGGCCCTGGAGCGGATCAGCTTTGCCCTAGAGGGCCGCAGCTACGACGACGAGCTTCGCATCCGCCTGCCCTCTGGGGCCGATCGCTGGGTGGGCGTGCGGGGCGGGCGGGCACCCGGCGACGATGTCTTCATCGGCACCCTGCGCGACATCACGGCCGAGAAGGTCATGGAAGCGCAGCGCCGGCTGCTGTCCGAAGAGCTGCGGCACCGCATGAAGAACATGCTGGCCATGGTGCAGTCCATCGGCTCGCAGACGCTGCGCACGGCCTCCAGCCGGGACGAGGCCCGGCGCATCTTCGCCGAGCGCCTCGTGGCGCTTGGCGGCGCCCTCGATACCCTGACCGAACGCACCTGGACGGCCGCACCGATCCGCAGCGTGATCGATTCCGCCGTGGCTCCACACGATCCGGGCGGCGAGCGGATCCGGCGCAGCGGTGAAGACCTGAAACTCGGCGCCAAACCTGCCCTCGCCCTGACCCTGGCGCTCCACGAACTCGCCACCAATGCCACCAAGTACGGCTCCCTCTCGGTCCTGACGGGGCGCGTGGACCTGTCGTGGCACGTGAGCGGCGACGGTTCCGATTCCCGCCTCGTCATCGAATGGCGCGAAAGCGGCGGCCCACCCGTCGTCGAGCCCGCCCGGCGCTCCTTCGGCTCGCGGCTGATCGAATCGAATGTGGGTCAGGAGTTCGGCGGGATTGCGAAGATCAACTTCGCATCGGCCGGAGTGGAGTGGCGGCTGGACGCGCCGCTGGCGGACGTGACCGAGGCGTGAAACCTTGGCCGCGCGCGCCGCATCCGAAAATTCTAAGGACCCGCGGCCCTGGAGAAACCACCATGAAGGCGATCAAACCGGCCGCCATCGGCCTCGTTACCCTGGCCTTCGTTGCCCTGGCTGCTGGCGTTGCTGGTCATGCCGCCGCCCCTGCGATCGATCCTGACGCTCCCCACTACACCGCTGACGGCAAGTTCATCCCTCCCACGAACTATCGCGAGTGGGTGTTCCTGAGCTCGGGCATCGACATGAGCTACAGCGATGCCGCGGCCTCTTCGGGCATGCACGTCTTCGACAACGTCTTCGCGCCCCGCGCCGCCTATGATGCCTTCAAGCGTACCGGCGTTTGGCCAGACAAGACCGTGCTGATTGTCGAAAACCGGGGCGGGGCCACAAAGGGCTCGATCAACAAGGCCGGACAGTTCCAGACCGGTGATGTCATGGGAGCTGAGGCCCACGTGAAGGACACGGCGCGCTTCAAGGGAGGCTGGGGCTTCTTCGCCGGCCTGACGAGCGGCAAGCCCGCGGCCCTGATCCCCTACACAGTCGACTGTTATTCCTGCCACGAGCAGCATGCCGCCGCCGACACCACCTTCGTCCAGTTCTACCCCACGCTGCTCCCCGTCGCGACGAAGCTCGGCACCTTGAGCCCGGCCTACCTGGCGGAAGAAGCGGGCCGGGGGCACTAGGCATCAGTGGGGCTTGGCCTTGTCGGCCGCGTCCGCTTCTTTCTTCCGCGCACCCCGCAGGATGTTGGCCAGGGCGTAGTTGCCTTCGTGGCAGGCGTATTCGTAGATCGGCTCGTCGGTGGCGGTGAACACTGTTTCGCCGCTCCACGGCCGGGTGAAGATCGAGGGGTCTTCCACCGTGAACGTGTAGCGAAGCTGCTTGGCTGAGATCCGCGTGAGGCGCTCTGTGACCCGGGTGGCGGGCGTCAGGTGCAGCACGCGGCCGCTGACGAAGCGGTCCGCGCTGAGCGGGTGCTGGTTCAGCGTTTCCACCACGAGGGTGTCCCCGTCCCAACGGCCGCTCGACTCGCCCAGCCATCGCGGCGCGGCACCGGCATGTCGCTCGCCCATGGAGATGAGACGGACGTCGTGGATCATCTCCGCGTGGATGGCGAACACGGTGGGCGTCTGCACGACCTGGTAGTGCGCGTTGTAGACGGGCGGCAGCATGGGAGGGGCCAGCGCACTGCCGCTTGCTGAAAGGCACCGCTCGTCCGGTGCACGATCTTCCGGTCCGTCGAACTCCTCTTCATCGCGTCGTCCGGCGTCGTCCGCCGCGTGCAGTCCAATTATGTTGTAAGGCAGCCTGCCATCTGCCGGATCGGTGATGATCGAGGTGCGGTCCTGCCCGTCGATCTGCATCAGCTTCACGTTCGGGTCGTACCATTCGCTCTGGCCCACGTCCGGCTTCGGCGGCGGCTCGCCCGGCTTGGGTGGCACGGGCATGTTGGCGATGCGGGCATCGATCGTGGCGATGTAGTCGGCCGCCTCCTTCGGCGTGGCGGCGAGCGCCGTGAAAGCCTTGGTCCGCTCCAGGGGCGTGCGGGTGACGTTGGTCCAGTTGCCCTGAAAGTCTGGGTGACCGTCAGCCGCGCGCGGCACCCGGTAGGCTGGCGCAGGCGGTATGCCGAGGCTTGGGCCTGCCGCGAGCAGGAGAATTAAGGCGAAGGCGGCTCTCAAAGGCATCGGCCGAGCAGAATCGTCGCCGCCTGCGCCAGCCCGCGCACGTAGAGGCCGTGTTCGATGGCGAGGACGCGGGCGGCGAGGGTGCCTTCGGTGTCGTCGGCCAGAACGTCCACTTGCGCCTGCGCGATCGGCTCGCCTTCGTCCACGCCTTCGGTGACCCAGTGCACGGTGGCACCGTGTCGGGCGTGGCCGGCGGCCAGGGCCCGGGCGTGGGTATTCAGGCCCGGGAAGTTCGGCAGGAGGCTGGGGTGGATGTTGATCATCCGGCCCGCCCAGCGCCTCGTCATGTCCCCGGTCAGCACCAGCATGTAGCCCGCCAGCGCCACGAGCTCGACGTCGTGGCTGTCGAGCTCCGCGTTCAGGGCCGCCTCGTGGGCGGCGCGATCCTTGCCGAAGGGGCGGTGATCGACGGCGACCGCCTCGACGCCGGCGGCGCGGGCGAGCGTCAGGCCGCCCGCCTGGGGCACGTTGGAGAGCACGAGCACGATCTGCGCTGGATAAGCCTCGTCCCTCGCCGCCTCGATCAGCGCCGCCATGTTCGAGCCGCGGCCGGAGATCAGGATGGCGGTGCGCACCCGCGGGGTCACGCGGGGCTGAGCTCGCCCACGACGCTCGCCGCCTCGCCCCGTTCGGCGAGGGAGGCCAGCACCTCAGGTGCGCGCCGGGCCGGGCAGACGAGCACGAGGCCGAGGCCGCAGTTGAAAGTGCGCCGCATCTCCTCCTCGGCGATGCCGCCCGCTTCCTGCAGCCAGTCGAACACGGCAGGGCGCATCCAGCCCGCCCAATCGAAGCGGGGAGCGAGGCCCTTCGCGACGGCGCGCGGCATGTTCTCCGTCAGGCCGCCACCGGTGATGTGTGCCAGCGATGTGACCGCGCCAGCGCGCAGGAGCGGCTTCGCCGCCTCCACATAGATGCGGGTTGGCGTCATCAGCGCCTGCGCCAGCGTCTCGCCCTGGCTGAACGGGGAGGGTGCGTCCCACCCCAGGCCGACCCGCTCCACCACCTTGCGGACCAGGGAGTAGCCGTTGGAGTGCGCGCCGGACGAGGCGAGGCCGATCAGAAGATCGCCTGCCTTCTGCTCTTCGAAGCGCGGCATCAGCCGCTCTCGCTCCACGGCACCCAAGGCGAAGCCGGCGAGGTCGTAGTCGCCCTTGGCGTAGAGGCCCGGCATCTCCGCCGTTTCGCCGCCTGCCAGCGCGCAGCCCGCCTGTCGGCAGCCCTCGGCGATGCCCGCCACCACGGCCGCGGCGGTCTCGACGTCTAGCTTCGCCGTGGCGTAGTAGTCGAGGAACACCAGGGGCTCGGCGCCCTGGGCCAGAAGGTCGTTCACGCACATGGCCACGAGGTCGATGCCGACCGTGCCGTGCAGCCCGGTGTCGATGGCGATCTTCAGCTTGGTGCCCACCCCGTCGGTCGTGGTGATGAGCAGGGGATCGAGAAAGCCAGCGGCCTTCGGATCGAACACCGCGCCAAAGCCGCCGAGCGATCCGTCCGCCCCCGGGCGGCGCGTCGAGCGTGCCAGGGGCTTGATGCGCTCCACCAGCGCCGCGCCCGCGTCGATGTCGACGCCAGCCTGCGCGTAGGTCAGACCATTTGGCCGTTCGGTCATCAAAGCGTCTGTCTTCCTGCAGTTGCGGCTTGCGCGCACTTGCCGGAGCGGGCGGCGCACGCGCAATAGCTATCCGATGACGCCGATCACCGACAACGCCCGCCTCGAAGCGTTTTGCGAGGCCGTTCGGCACTCCGAGTTCATCGCGGTGGACACCGAGTTCATGCGCGAGACCACCTACTGGCCCAAGCTGTGCCTGATCCAGGCCGCCAGCATCGACGGCCATGCGGTGATCGACCCCCTCGCCGAGGGCCTCGATCTGGAGCCGTTCCTGGCCCTGATGCGCGATGAAGGGATCATCAAGGTCTTCCACGCCGCCCGGCAGGACGTGGAAATCTTCAACAATCTTGGGGCCATCCCCCGGCCTCTGTTCGACACGCAGGTGGCGGCGATGGCCGCGGGCTTCGGCGAGCAGATCGCCTATGACGCCCTGGTGCGGCAGATGCTGAAGATCGATCTGGACAAGTCGAGCCGCTTCACCGACTGGGCGCGGCGTCCCCTCTCAGAGGCGCAGCTCACCTACGCCCTGGCCGACGTGACCCATCTGGCGCGGCTGTATCCCAAGCTGAAGGAACGGCTGGAGAAGGCCGGGCGTCTGGCCTGGGTGGCGGAGGAGATGGCCTCGCTCAGCGACCCCGCTTTCTACGACGTGGATCCCGAGAAGGCTTGGCGCCGCCTGAAGCCGAGGAAGTTCAACACGAAATACCTCGCCGCCTTCAAGGGTGTCGCCGCCTGGCGTGAGCGGACCGCCCAGACGCGCGACATGCCGCGCTCCCGCGTGCTGAAGGACGAGGCGATCGACGAGGTGGCCACGCAGGTGCCCACCGATCTGGAGGGCTTTAACCGCTTGCGGTCGGTGCCCAAGGGCTTCGGCGGCTCTCGCTTCGGGCCGGATCTCCTGGCGGCCCTGCAGGCGGCCCTCGCCGATGCAGACGCCTATGCGCCTGTAGTGGAGCGCGCGCCGCCGCCCCCGCAGGGAGCCGGAGCCGTGGTGGAACTCTTGAAGGTGCTGCTGAAAGCCCGGGCCGAGGACGCGGGCGTGGCGTCCAAGCTCATCGCCACGGTCAGCGATCTGGAGAAGATCGCCGGCGACGACGGAGCGGGCGTGGGTGCGCTCACCGGCTGGCGGCGGGAAGTGTTCGGCGAGGATGCCCTGCGCCTGAAGCGCGGCGAGCTGGCGCTCGTCCTGCGCGGCTCTTCGGTGCGCGTGGTCGAGGCGCCGCTCTAGATCAGGAGAAGAAGAAGCCGGGCCGCCTCTCGGGGCCCGGCTTCTCCTGGTTTTATTCCTGGCCGCTGTAGCTCGTGCCGACGGGCTCGCAGTTCTGGCCGGCGGCGCAGCCGGCGATGTGCACGGTCGGCGGTTCCACGGTGACCTGCGAGGGCTGCACGTAGACGGTCGGGCGCTGCAGGTAGATCTGCGGCGAGGCGACGCGCACGGGCGGGGCCTGCACGTAGATCGGGGCGCCCTGCACGTAGACGTTCCCTGAGGGCACGTTCACCGGGATGCCGGTCACGCGCACGCCCGGGCTGCGCAGGTGGATGTCGTAGCCGCCGCCGTAGCCGCCGCCGTAGCCGCCACCGGCTCCGCCGGCACCACCGCCGTAGGGGGGGGTGCCGTTGCCGCCGGGATAGCCGCCGCCGGTGTAGAACGGCACGGTCTCGTTGCAGATGCAGCCCTCAGCCGTGTCGTGATAGTTCACAGGGCAGGCGCCGCCGCTGGTGTAGGTGGGCGCGGGCGCATAGGACGTCGGGCGGTGATGGCGAGCCTGGGCGTTGGCGACGCCGGTGGTGGCCAGCAGCAGGCCGATGGCCGTCACGCCGGAGATGGCGATGGACTTCATGAATATCCCCCTCGAGATTTCGCGCCCCCGCGCCGCACAGACGGAGCAACAGGCCGTTGGAAACACCGCGATACGCGGTAGAGGCACGCAGACCTTTGCGTCACCCCGTTAACCATAGGCCGCCATCGCGAAAGTGCGTAAGGCTTTCCGCATCGACGATTGTCAACTTTCGCGACTCGCCTTGCAGGGGAATGCCTGGTTTCGGCCTGCTGGTCTTGTCCGGGGCGGCGCGAGACTCAGCCACGCGTCTCCACTTCGGCCTTCACGCCCAGGGCTGCCGCCAGAGTATTCAACCGCTTACGTGTCTGCTCTCCGAGCAACAGATCAGCGTGGGCCGCATCCACACTCAACACGACCCGGGAAGGGAAGAGCCTGAGCGACGCCCGTTCCAGAAGCGCCGGGCTGCGGCCGCACAGGTCGCACCCCAGGCGCATGGCTGCCCCCAGCGCATAGGCACGCGACAGCTCGGCCTCGCTCATCAGCCGCGCCACTTCCCCCAGCACGGCTGAAGCCGGTCCCGAGGCGTAGCGGGCGAAAAGGCTCACCGCCAGAAAGGCACGCTCGGCATGGGTCTGCCCGGCTACGGCCGCGCGCAGCACCCGGTCGAACACGAGGTCGGCCCGGTGGTCGGGGTGCAGCCGCGCGCCCACGTCGCTCAGGCGGCAGGCCGCAGCCATCAGCCGGGCATCCCGCTCCGGGCTGAACACAGGGGGCAGGGCGGCGAGCCAGGGCTGCAGCCACCGCTCGAGCGTGGGGCCGAGCGTCTCGATCAGCCCTTCGCGCGCGCCCATCGCCTTGAAGCCTTCGATCAGCGGGTCTCGGCGCCGCACCTCGGGGCTCATGGCCTGCAGGATCAGGCCTTCGCGCAGGCCGTAGGCGGAAAAGGTGATGCGCTCCACGCCCAGCCGCTCGATCAACGCTTCGAGCACCACGGCGGCGTAGGGCAGCGTTTCGGCGCGCTTCCTGGACAAGCCGGGAATCTTGTCGAGCGAACCGCGGGACTGGCGCGCCACGAGGCTGGAAGCGATCAAGGCTTCCGACGCCGAAAGCTCGTACTGGTGCACGATGTTCAGCGGATAGCGCACCATCTGCATGTGCAGGAGCGCGAGGTTGCGCCACCCGCCGCCCACCGCATGCAGGTGCCGGGTCTGGAACCCCTCGACCGCTTGCAGCGCGTCGACGGCGGTTCTGCGGGCCAGTTCCAGGTCACCAATGGTCTTCGATCCGGCACCCAGCGCCAGGGGCCCCAGCGGCAGGGTCACGCCCTGGCCCACCACGCCCCGGTCGAGCCGAACGAGTTCGAGGGACGAGCCGCCAAGGTCGGCAACAACACCTTGCGCATCGGGCTGGCCCGCCGCCACCCCGAGCGCGGAAGCGCGGGCCTCGTCCTCGCCGGAGAGCACGTCGATGTGAAAGCCCACCTCGCGCTCGATGCGGGCGATGAAGGCGGGGCCGTCCGCCGCTTCGCGCACTGCGGCGGTGGCGGCGGCAAATACCTCGCTGACGCCCGCGCCCTCGATCACGGCCCGGAAGCGGCGCAGGGCGGCGAGGGCGGCCAGCGTGCCTTCGGGTGAGAGATGGCGGCTGATGGCGAGGCCCCGGCCCAGCCCCGCCAGCACTTTTTCGTTGAACACGGTCCAGATCGCCCGGCCTTCCAGCCGGTAGATGACGAGGCGCACGGAGTTGGAGCCCACGTCGAGCACCGCCACGTCGCGCACCTCCAGCGCGTCCGCAGACACAGGCGGCGGCACGGTCGGGGGGGCGATCGGCAAACCGAACATGGCGGCGTGGGCCCCTAGCGCCGGGGGCGGACGGTGGCGAACGCCCGGGGCAGCGTCTTGGCGCGCCCGCGGCCCGACAGGCTGGGGTTGTTCATGAAGTACTCGTGGGCGCTGAACGGGCGCTTCACCCCGGCGAGGCTGGGGCGGGCGTAGGTGCCATCCTCCTCCAGGTTCCAGCTCTGCACGTCGTCGTTCAGATTCGCGACCATGATCTGGTCCAGCACCTGGCGGTGCACGGCCTGGGTCTCGATGGGCACGAGGCTCTCGATGCGCCGGTCGAGGTTGCGGGGCATCCAGTCGGCCGAGCTGATGAACACCAGAGCCTTGTCGCTCGGCATGGCCTCGCCGTTGGCGAAACAGATGATGCGGGTGTGCTCCAGAAACCGGCCCACGATCGACTTCACGTGGATGTTTTCCGACAGCCCCTCCACCCCGGGTCGCAGGCAGCAGATGCCCCGGATGACGAGCTCGATCCGCACCCCGCCCTGGCTGGCGCGATACAGGGCGTCGATGATCTCGGGGTCGACCAGCGAGTTCATCTTGGCCCAGATGGTGGCTGGCAGGCCCTTGGCGGCGTTGTCCATCTCGCAACCGATGAGGCGCAGGAGCTTGGGCTTCAGACTGATAGGCGAGAAAGCCAGCTTCTCCAGCGTCTCCGGCTTGGCGTATCCGGTGATGAAGTTGAACACCCGCGACGCGTCCCGCGCCATCGCCGGGTCACAGGTGAAGAGGCTGAGGTCTGTGTAAACCTTGGCCGTGATCGGGTGATAGTTGCCCGTGCCGAAGTGGCAGTAGGTGCGCAGGCCCTCCGGCTCGCGACGCACAACCACGCTCAGCTTGGCGTGCGTCTTGTATTCGATGAAGCCGAAGACGACGTGGACGCCCGCCTTCTCCAGATCCCGCGCCCACTTCAGGTTCGCCGCCTCGTCGAAGCGGGCCTTGATTTCCACCAGCGCGGTGACGTTCTTGCCCCGGTCCGCCGCGTCGATCAGCGCCGCCACGATCGGGCTGTTCTCGGAGGTGCGGTACAGCGTCTGCTTGATCGCCAGCACGTCGGGGTCGAGGGCGGCCTGGCGCAGGAACGACACCACCACGTCGAAGCTCTCAAATGGGTGGTGGACCAGGATGTCCTTCTCGCGGATCGAGGCGAAGATGTCCCCGCCGTGCTCGCGGATGCGCTCCGGGTGGCGAGGATCGAGCGGCTTGAACTTCAGGCGGGTCGGGCCAGCGGAGACGAGTTCCGATAGTTGGGCGAGGCCGAGAAGGCCGTTCGTCAGCACCACGTCCTGCGGCTCGGCATGCAGGTTGCGCACGATGAACTCGCGCAGGTCTCCCGGCATGGCGCCGTCCACCGCCACGCGTACGACGGAACCCCGGCGGCGCTGTTTCAGGAGGGCCTCGAACTCGCGCACGAGGTCTTCGGCCTCTTCCTCGATTTCCACGTCGCTGTCGCGCAGGACGCCGAACTCGCCCTTCGCCTCCACGTCGCAGTCGGGAAACAGGCGTTCGATGAAGACGGTGACGAGCGCCTCCAGGGTGATGAAGCGCATGGTGCCCTTCTGCGGCGGCTCTGCACCGGCGGTGACGGGGCGGGGCGCGTTCCAGAACCGGCGCACCCCGTTGGGCACGGGCACCAGCGCATAGAACGTGCGCACGTCGTCGCGCCGACGCAGGCGAAGGGCGAGGCAGAACGACAGGTTGGGAATGAACGGAAACGGGTGCGCCGGGTCGATGGCCAGGGGCGTCAGCACCGGGAACAGCTCACGCTGGAACAGGGGCTCCAGAGCGTCGATCTCCGCGACCGTCAGGTCCGCTGGCTCCACGAGTTCGATGCCCGCCGTGGCGATCTCCGCCCGAAGCTCGCGCCACAGGCGCTGCTGGGCGCGCATCAGCTCGATGGCGGCGGCGTTGACCTTCTCCAGCTGCTCGGCGGGTGTCAGCCCGTCCTGGCTGACCACGCGCACGCCTTCGCGCACCTGCCCCTTCAGCCCGGCCACGCGCACCATGTAGAACTCGTCGAGGTTCGAGGCCGAGATGGACAGGAACCGCAGCCGCTCCAGCAGGGGATGGCGCGCGTTTTCGCTCTCCTCGAGCACTCGCTGGTTGAAGGCCAGCCAGGAGAGCTCGCGGTTGAAGAACCGGGTGGGCGAGTGCAGCAGCGCCTCGTCCAGCAGCAGTCCAGCCGCGGGGGCGGGGGGCAGGGGCGGCGGGGCGCTCGGCTTCAGGTCTGGCGTGACCGAAAGCTCAGCCTCGGCGGTTTCGAGGGTATCGGTGGGCATGTGCCTATGTCGCGCCGCCGCGTGACGGGCGCAACCTCAAGCGGCACCCCGCCGGTCGGTCAGCGGCGCGTGATGAAGTAGAGCGCGAGGCCTGCGACGAAGATCAGCGCCACGAGGCCGAAGGACAGGCCGAAGGCGGTGTGCGCGACCGACATCATCGCTTCGGAATGCTGCGCGGGACTCATCAATCGTCTCCGGCCTGAAGGGAGTCAGCGCTCTTCGCATAGGCGCGTCCGTCGTCCTCTTCCCGCCGGGCCAGGCCTTTGAGTGTGACGGCGGCCACGGTGGTCGCCAGCGAAAGGGCCAGGGCCGACATCGCTTCGGTGAGTAGGGCCGACGCCCGCATCATCGACACGCCGGAAAAGGCGGCGAAGTAGGGCACGATCAGCCCCAGCACGAAGACGCTCGACGACATGGACCCGAGGATCGAGGCCGCCTGGTCCAGCGCGCCGCTGGCGAACTTGCGCCGGCCCCTGTGCTCCGCGCGCTCCTCCGCCCGGGGCCGGGGCGGCAACCGCTTGCCGCGCACAGAAAGCAACTTCGTGACCGACATTCCGCCGCTCCTCGCATGGTCATGGGGTGGGAGCAGCCTAGCACCGCAACGGCGAGGCCGCCCTGCGCGTCAGATGGCGCTGGTCAGCTGCGTCAGCCAGGCGGGTGAGGCTTCCACCAGCACCGTCTCCAGCACGCGATCCAACCCGGTGAGCGCCAGGAGGCCCGCGGTGACCATGCCGCCGCCGAGTAGCCTCTTGCCCCAGCGTCCGCCCTTGCCGAGCCCGCCGCGCACCCTGGCCAGCGTTGCCCGGGAGGCGGTTCCGATCAGGAGCAGGGGTGCGGCGGCCCCAAGCCCGAAGGCCAGCATGGTCAGGCCCGCCGCCGCCAGGTCGCGCCCCTGGCTCGCGAGCAGGGATGCGGCGCCCAGCGTCGGCCCCACGCACGGGCTCCACACGGCGCCGAGGAGCAGGCCGAGACCCGCCTGGCCCCAGACGCCCGCTCCGGAGACGCGGCCCGTGCGCTCCGATGCCCAGGCCGAGAGCGGGGCGAGCGCCGCCTCCGCCCGGGCCTGCAGCCAGGGCACCAGCAGCACCAGGCCTAAGACGATCAGAAGCAGGCCGGCGATCCGCTGAAACACGGAGGCCTCCAGCCCCAGGCTGAACCCGACGGTGGCGATGAAGAGGCCCACCGCCGTGAACGACAGCGCCACCCCTCCCGCCAGCGCCACGGGGGCCAGTCGCCCCTGACCCGACGCCGACCCGAACACCACGGGCAGGATCGGCAGCACGCACGGGGAGAGCACGGTCAGCACGCCAGCCGCCAGGGCCGCGCCAAGGGTCAGGGGGTTCATCGCACGGCTTTCCGGCTTCGCGGTGGGGCTAGTTCAGGGCGGTCTGGGCGAGGGCCGTGATCGCGTCGCGATTGGTCACGCCTACCGAGCGGCCGGTCTCGGTCTTGCCCTTGAAGGCGATCAGCGTGCTCTGCATCCGCGCGCCCAGCGCACGCTTCTCGTCGTTCTGCTTGTCGTAGTTCAGGCGCAGGATCAGGAGCTTGTCGAAGGCGGGGTCGCTCGCCAGCCGGCTCAGGGTCGGGGCCTGCAGGTGGCAGATGGGGCACCAGCCGGCGTGGACGTCCACCAGGATGGGGCGGCCTTGCGCCTGCGCCTCCTGGAACACGGCCTGGTCGAAGGGCTGGATGTCTGCGGCGAAGGCGGGCGAACTGATAGCAGCCGCGGCCGCCGCGAAGGTCAGGGCGGTGAGATAGTCGATGCGGGACATGGCGGGATCTCCTGTCGGCGAGGCGCTCGCCGCCTCCGACAGCTCCTTCGCTCCTGGGCGCGACGAGGTTACAGGCGGGCTGAGCGCGTAACCTCGGGCGTGGCCGCGACGAAGTGGGGGTGAGGCCTGAGTGACGGCCTCCCGCACTGGTCGAGGCCTCGATGCTTTTCAGCTCCCTCGAAGATCGCCCCGCCGACGCCACGGCGGAGGCTGGCCCTCGCCTGTGGACCGATACGCGTCGCCTGCAAGTGCGCGGCATCGGCCACGCCCTGCCGGGAGAGCCCATCGCCACCGCGGAGCTTCTCGCCCGCCTCGACCGCCGATTCGGTACCCAGCTGGCTGAGCGCGGTGCGCTCTACGCCGACAAGCTGGGCGTTCGCACCCGCCACATCTGCCGCGACTTCGACCACGCCCGCGAGGGGCCGCGTGCCGGCGACTCCAACCCGGAACTGGCCGCTCGCGCCCTGCGTCGCGCCCTGGACGCCGCCGGCGTCAAGGCCAACGCCCTCAGCTATCTGATCGGCCACACCGCAACGCCCGCCCTGCCGATCCCGTCGAACATTTCGCTGGTGGCCGACCTGATGGACTTCCACGGGCCACACATGGAGCTTCGACAGGCCTGCACGGGGTTCACCAACGCGCTCGTGATCGCGCAGGGCCTCCTCGCGACGCCCGGCTGCGGCCCGGTCGCGATCGTGGGGTCGGAGACCGGATCGGTGCATCTGGATCCGGTCCGTGCAGGGCAAGATCTCGGCCAGCTCGTCAACCTCGTGATGATGGGCGACGCGGCCGGCGCTGTGGTTCTGGATCGGGCCGATGAGACCACGCAGGGCGCGTCGCTCACCAATCTGTTCATGGGGCAGGTGGGCGCAGGCCGCGCCCCCGGCCTGCAGCGCCGCGAGGGGGGATCGGCGCATCCCTTCACCGACCACGCCGTCCTCGCCTTCGATCACGACTACGCAGGGGTGCGGGAAAGCGGGGCCGAGCTGTTCCTGCGCGGGGCCGCCGCAGCGCAGGCGCTGGGCCTTGGCCCCTTCGACGCCGATCGCGTGCTGCCCCATCAGGCGAGCGGACGCCTGGCGGCGCAGTTCCAGCGACGGCTGGGCGTTCCGGCCGAGCGGGTGTTCATCAACGCCGACCGCGTAGGCAACACGGGTTCGGCGGCAATCTGGCTGGCCCTGTCGGAACTGTCAGATCGCCTGTCTCAGGGCGAAACCGTCTGCGTGCTCGGTGCCGAAGCGACCAAGCACATCTTCGCCGGCTTCGCCTACACCCACGGCTAGAGCGCTGCGCGGCCGTAGAAATGGGTGGGCGTGCGCCACATCATCTTGCCCATGCCGCGGGCGGCGCGGTCGGCCATGAAGAACCGGTTCGGGCGTCGCAAAGCGAACGCAAGCGTGGTCGCTGCGCCGAACAGGGCGGCCTGGGCGGCCCCCAAAGCCACCCATCGGGCGGCCTCCAGCGGGCGGCCCTGGCGCAGGGCGTGGCGGGTCGGCCCTTGCCCGTAGGCGAAGGCGCGGCCGAGGGCATAGCGGGCGGTGGTGCGGTTGGGGGGCGCGTGCTCCCACACCCAGGCATCGGCCGCCCACGCAAAGCGGGCGCCCGCGCTGGAGAGCTGCAGGAACAGCCGGTCGTCTTCGCCGCCCGACTCGTCGCCGGCGGTATCGAACGGGGCGTCGCCGGTCAGGGCGGTGGCGCGCCGCATGAGAGAGTTGCCGCAGCCCCAGCCCCGTTCCGTCGGGCCTGAAACGTCGGGGCCGATCCGCGAGAAAAAGTGGTCAAGGTAGGCGCGCTCCGCCGGGAGGGCACCCTCCGCCACGCCGCGTACCGGGCCGAAGGTGACGTCGGCGCCAAGGGTGGTGTGCAGGGCGAACAGGCGCTCCAGCCATTCGGGCGGAGCCTCCTCGTCGTCGTCGAGGAAGGCCACATGCTCAGCCGTGATCGCCGAGAGGCCCCGGTTGCGGGCGGTGGCGACGCCCGGGTGCGGCTCGTGCAAATACACCAGCGGCAGGCCGGTCTCTGCCGTGAGCGCCGTGACCGTCTCCCGGGCGGAGCCTTCGGGCGAGTTGTCCACCACCACCACCTGCGCGATCAGCGCCTCGCGCGCCGTCTGAGCGCTGAGAGAGCGCAGGGCGCGGGCCAGGCTTTCCGGGCGGCGCAGGGTGGGGGTCATGATGGCGACGGGCTTCATCCGGCGCGCACCCGCCTGGCGCCCTCGGCCACGGTCACCACGTCGAACCCGCGGCGGGTCGCGGCGTCGGCTAGGCCGGCCAGGGCCGACTCCGACATGCCGAAGGGCGAGGCGCAGGCCGTCACTGCATGGCTGAACAGGATCAGCCAGCCGCGCTGCTGCGAAAGCCGCTCCAGCCAACCCTGCGCCAGCGCCTCGCCGCCGTCACCTTCCACTCCCACGGCCGGGGCCTGGGCGAGATCGGTGCCGGCCTGGAGGAGGCCGTGGTGCAGGCCGCGTGATAGGGCGAAGCGCTGCCCCACCACGCGCTTGGATGCGAATCCCACGTCTCCGAACGGGTAGGCGAAGGTCGTCGGTGCGGGCACGCCCCAGCCCTGCAGGGCCGTGGCGTTGCGATCGAGGTCGGCGGCCACCGCTTCGCCTGAGGCCTCGCCCACGTCGGCGTGTGAGAAGGTGTGGTCGGCGATCTCGTGGCCGGCGGCGTGGGCCGCGGTGATGTCGGCGCGGGTGCCGTAGTCGCCCATCGGGCCGCTGAGCCCGTCGAGCCCGGCGCACACGAAATACGTCGCGCGCATCCCTTTGGCGGACAGGATCGCCCCCCCTTCGCGAAAGGCCGAGGCCGGGGCGTCGTCGAAGCTGAAGCTCAGCATGGGGGCGTCGGGCGTGCGAGTGGCGGCGCGGCGGTGGGCGAGGCGCACGAGGCGACGCCGCAGCTTGCCTTTCAGGGAGCCATCGGCCCGATGCGTGCCGTCGGCATTGATGGTCATGGCGTTCATCACAGCACCTCGGCGTAGAGGGCTGCGCGGTGCAGTTTCATGGCCGCCACCCGCACGTTCAGCGGCGCAGCTTCCGACAGGGCGAGCATGCGGAAAGCGGAGCCCATGAGGCGATGCCCGGGCAGCTGGCTCAACGCCCTGGCGACGCGATAGCTGGGGTAGCCCTTCACCACGTCGGGGTGGCGGGCCAGAACCCTGGCGAAGTTGGCGGCCGACTGGGCGTATTTTCCGGCGAGCTGCGTGGCGGTGTCGAGGCCGAGGTGGCTGGCCGGGTTGTCCACGTGGGTCACGCCGAACCGCCGGGCCACACGCATGCCCCACTCCACATCCTCCCAGCCCCAGCCGGTGAAGCCCTCGTCGAAGGCTTCGGCCTCGAACACGTCTCGGCGCACGAGGAGGTTGGAGGTGTAGACGTATTTGGCCGGGTTGGTCTTGCGCACCGCCACGGGCGCACATTCGGCGCGGGCCTGCAGGGCCGCGTGCAGACGGTGGGCCGGACCGGGCCTCGCCTGCTCCAGCGAGAAGCCGCCCACGGCGCAGGCGGGGGCCTCGGCCTCGATCAGGGCCAGCCAGCGGGCGAGAAAATCCGGAGAGTCCGGCGCCATGTCGCTGTCGAGGAACAGGAACCACGGCCCCCGCGCCGCAGCGGCCAGGCGGTTGCGGCCCTTCGAGCGGCCCTCGTTGGGTCGCAGTGTGAGTAGGAGGGCGGGGAGGGCGGAGGCGGCGATGGCCTCAGCCGCGGCATCGCTGAACTCCGGGCTGGGGTTGCCGTCATCCAGCAGCACCACCTCGACGCGGCCATGCAGCGCCGCGGCCTCGTCGTCGAGCCGTTGCAGCAGGGGGGCCGGGTCGTGGCCGTGAAACGGGATCAGCACCGAGAGAACCGGCATCGCCGCGTTCCAGCGCAGGTTCGGTGCGCGCGTGAGCCGGGCCTCAGACATCGAGGGTGGCCTTCTGCGCCCCGGCCTCGGCCGACGAACCGGTGCCCACGTTTCTCGACATGAGCCGGCCGAGGGTGGATCGCGCGTGCCCCCGCACGCCCGCCACGTCGAGGATCAGCGCGACCGCCGCGTAGACGCCTGCGCCCACCGCCGCCTTCAGCGCCAGCTCTGCAAGCCCGCCAGGCGAGGGCAGCGCCAGAAGAGCCGCCGCCATCGCCGCGCAGGCGAGACCGGCCTTGCCCAGCGTGCCCCACGGGATCGGCAGCGGCAGGGCGGCCCGGCCCAGAGACACGGACGCGACGAGCCCCAGGGCATAGCTCGCCGTGGTGGCCCACAGCGCGCCGTCCAGGCCGAAGCGGGGGATGAGCACGAGGGCCAGCACGAGGTTCACCCCAGCCGGAATCGCCATCGCCACCAGCAGGCGCTTGGTGCGTCGCCCCAGGGTGAAGGCTGTGTGGAAATAGTAGGTGGTCAGGCCGGAGAACAGCGCACCCGCCGCGATCCATGGCGTGACCCGGGCCGCGCCCGAGCGCAACGCCTCGCCGACCATCAGGTCCGCCAGGGGATTGGCCACCAGCGCCAGGCCCACGGCCGCAGGCAGGGCGACGAGCACGATCAGGCGGGACTGGGCCAGAGCCATCCCGCGCAGCTCGGCCTGCCCGCCGCGCTCCAGCGCAGCGACCGCCGCGGGTCCGGCCGCCATGCCGAACCAGATGAACAGTACGTCCAGCGTGCGAGACGAGAGGCTGTAGCCCGCGTGATAGGCCCCCACCGCGCCCTCGTTCAGATAGGCGGCGAGAACGAAACGGTCGGTGGTGGCCAGCGCCAGGCTCATCACCAGAGACAGGGAGAGGGGCAGGCCGTAGGCGGCATAGGTCTGTAGCCGCGCCATCTCGAACTGGCCCGCGCGCGCGCGGTGCGCCTCGGCGGGCAGGGCGAAGAGGAGACAGGCCCCCGCCGCCACTCCGCCGCCGATCAGGGGCGCTGCAGCCCCGAAGCCCGCAGCCGCCAGCCCCATGCCCAGCAGGAACCCGCCGCCGGTCTGCAGCATGTCCAACCGGGCATAGCCGGCCACTTCGCCCGCCGCCCGGCGCCGCTCCTGGATGAGCTTGAGGAGGCTGCGGGTGACGATCGCCCCTACGCCCGCCCCCACCGCCCAGCGCACCGGCGGCGAGAGCGGCAGGAGCCAGATCACTACCGCCGCCACCAGCGGCACCCCAAGGATCAGCGACAGGTAGGCAGTGCGGATCGTGGCGAAGAGGTTGGCCCGCGCCGCCTCGTCGGCCTCGGCCGCGTGGAACCGCGCCAGCGACGCTTCGAGCCAGGTGAAGAGGCAGGTGTGAACGAGGCTCATCACCGAGAAGCCCAGAGCATAGGCCCCGTAGTCGGTGGGGCTGAGCAATCGTGTGAACGCTGTCACCGCGCCGAAGCCGGCCACGGCCTGCACCACGTTCACGGGCAGATAGCCGAGCAGGCCCTTCTTCAGCATGGGCTCAGCGCACCGCGCCCTTGTCGCCCAGAAGGCGCGGGAGCGTCAGGGCCAGGATGTAGAGGTCGAACCAGAACCCCTGGCGGGCGATGTAGTCGAGGTCGAGCGCCACGCGGCGGCGCACGTCGTCGGCCGTGTGGACCGGGCCGCGCGAGCCGTTGATCTGCGCCCAGCCGGTGATGCCGGGCTTCATCCGGTGGCGCCAGGCGTATTCGGCCACGAGGAGGGTGGAGTCCTCCCCCGCGGTCTTCATGCCGATGGCGTGAGGGCGGGGCCCCACGAGGCTCATCTGCCCGGTGAGCACGTTGATGAGCTGCGGGAGCTCGTCCAGGCTGGTGCGGCGAATGAAGCGGCCCACGCGGGTCACGCGGTCGTCGTCGGCGGTCACCTGCCGGGTCGCATGGGCGTCGGCCGCCTCATGGCGCATGGAGCGGAATTTCCACACCGTGATCGGCTCGTTGTTGAAGCCGAGACGACGCTGGCGGAACAGGAGCGGGCCGGGGCTGTCCATCCGCACGGCCAGCGCCACCGCCGCCATCACGGGGGCGGCAAGCAGTGTCAGCGCACCTGCGAGCACCACGTCCTGCGCGCGCTTGGCCCCCGCTCGCGCCTCGTCGCGTTGCGGGCCGCTGGGGCTCGACAGGCCCGTGTTCAGAACGCCGCCGATGCCGCTGGCGGCCGCGCCTTCGTTCAGGATGGTCACCGTGGTCGGCAGGTACCGCAGGCGCTGCACCAGACTCGCCACACGCGCCGGGCTGGCGGCCCCCAGGGTGATCACGATCCGATCCACGTAGGGCACGAGCTTGTGGTCGATGAGGGCGTCCACTGGCCCCAGCACCGGAACGCCGTGCAGGCGTTGGCTGGCGCGGGCGGCGCGATCGTCGAACACTCCCAGAACCGCCACGTCGCCGCTGTGCATCGCCTGTTCGATCAGGAGGGCGGCGGTCTCGGTGGCCCCCACCACCACGATGTTGGGTGTCAGGCGCCCGGCGCGTCGCCAGCCGCGGACGCGCATCCAGGCATAGGTGTGCGTGCAGGCCAGGGCGAACGGAGCCACCGCCGCAAAGGCGAGCGCCCCCGGCATCGCACCGCGACCGACGAGCTGGGCCGCCAGGACCGTCGTGGCGCTGCCTACGACCGCGGCGGCCAGAATGCGCGCCAGCTCAACCCAAAGGGCCTCGCGCGCCCTAAAGGCATAGGCCGAGCCTGCGCGAGCCACCGCAGCCGCCACGCCCGCTCCGACCACCAGCGGCAGCACGGCGATCAAGGGCTGGGCTAGCAGGGCGACGCCTGCGACCGGGGCGGTGACCGAGATTGCCACGGCGAGGGCTGCGGCATCCAGCCTCTGGAAGGCGAGCTTCAGCGACGCCCCGCTCAGCCGTTCGCGCACCGGCGCGAGCCGCTGCGGCCGCATGGGTCCGCGGACGGGGCGGGGGGCCTCCGAAAGGGGAGTGGCGGGCCTGGAGAGATCGACGACGGCCAAGGCGGGCTGGGTTCCGGGTGGCGGCAGGGGCTGGTGAGCCCGACTCTGGCACGGCGGCGCTGAGCGCCCCGTTAACACCAGCGCAGCGGTCGCCTTCGAGCCGTTTGCAACCCGCCCGCAAAACCGCTATCGCCACACGCCCCGACGGGAGCCCCGGCGGGGTGGGTGGGGTGATGTGGCCGAGAGGCTGAAGGCAACGGTTTGCTAAATCGTCATACCGGAAACGGTATCGTGGGTTCGAATCCCACCGTCACCGCCAACCACCCCCCATTGATTTGTCTCTACTTTTCGATGGGGGGAGGTCGGCCACCGCAACGCCAGGTACCGTTTCGCCGACACTTAAGTCGTTCTGCGTTAACGACTTTCCCCGCGAGCGCTGCCAGAGTCGAATTGTCGGGCGTTGTCCGCGCCTTACGATAGGGGTTCACCGCCTCTGTTGCCGTGAGCCGAGGCTCTCCCGGTCCACTGCTTCCTCATCGGCCTCTTGGCTAAGGGCGCCGCACTCGAGCTAAAGCCCCCAATCGACGTACTTGCGCCCGCGATCACCTCGCCGCAGATCCGAGCCTAACGGCCACTTTCGAGCCTCCAGTCTCTACCGGTTACGAGCAGGTCTCTTATGCGCTCTGTCTAGTTCCGGCCTGCAGCAGGGCTCGTAAGTCCCAGCCCTTCCTACCTCTGAACCGGCCAGGCATCCGCCCCACCGCCCTTTTCTCGACCGCCACCTGCTCCGCATTTTCTAGGTCGGCAGACCGAACTAAACTCGGGCCAGGCTCCTGTATTTGCGTAACTTTTCACACGGTTTCGCATTAACCGCGGCTTGATCAGCACGTGCGGAGCACGTGGCTTGCACGTCCAGAGCAAGCGCGGTGCACGGAAGGTGCACAGGCGATGCAAGTGGGCTTCACGACCTTGGTCTAAGCTGCATTTGATTTTTCTTTGGGATAGGGCGCCGGCAAAATCTTATCCACGCCGTTTTGATAAGCCGGGCTGGTAGTCCGGTTCCGTTGCGCGTTGGCGCCGGAGATACGGTTATCGCTTTAGCCGAGCCGTTTTGATCGCTTACGACATCGCTTCGCTTGCGTTAGCCAATAGCCGCAATCAAATACATTGGTAAAAGTTGGCTATTGCGCGCGCGTAAAGAGGCCAGTTCGTAAATCGTTAAGGCACGACGAGAACGAGTTAGCGATGAAAATAGCCGCAAAGTTGGATGCTTCCACATATCGTAAGGTTAAGGCTTCAAGCTCTTTGGTAAGTTGCGTGGAATCAAATTGATTTGGTGTGAATTCGGCCATTAAAAAGTTGGCTTAGTTGCGAATGAAAGTTTGCCGTGAGCATATGCCATTTGTTAGGCCGTAAAAAGCTCCATTAGACTTGCATTACTTGTGCAAATGACCTTTAATTCACACCCACCGCCCAGAAGGAACCGCGGATAACTGTGCTTTAGGACTTGCCTGTCGGTCGATTTACTATATTGGCGTGTCATTCGGGCGGCAAATCGGTTGCCGGCAGCAGGAGGCTGATGCCATGATAGATAAAGAGAAGACCATCGGTGAGCTGGAGGCTCGGCGCGAGGATTTGGACGCAATCGACCAGGCTAGCCTAAGACTTGCAGATAGACTTTATCGCAAACCCGAGAAGCCCAAGCGAGATGCTCGGGGAAGATGGTTGCCTAAAGAGTCAGGCAACATCCTCGGCAAACGGCGCACGAGGGAGGTGCGCCCATTAAGCCCGGCGCACCTCAGGCGAGAGTTTCTTGCGGCCATGGAAGCGCCACGCACGGTCATGACGCCTGAGGGGCCAGTGAGCCGGACGGTCAACTCGATCATTCTCGAGTCGATTATGACGAAGGCTGCGAAGGGCCATGCGCCTCACCAGCGCTGGGTGATGGCGCGCCAGGAGGCGATGGTCACAGAGATGTTGTTGAAAGACCGCGACTTGGCTGAGCGGCTCAAGCGCCTGGAGGACCTGGTCGTTCGCTTAACTCGCGATGGCGGGCGGCTCACACCTGAGCTGCTCGACGAGGTTGAAAAGCTTCGCCGCAGGAGCCGGGAACTCTAGCGCGCCTACGTGTGCGCTCGAGTTGCCCTGTTTCGAAGTTACCGCCGGACCCGAGCGTTGCTCGTGCGTCCGGCGGCCTCCTCCTCCCCCCCCCCCACCTGGTGAAGCTGGCTTGCGCTCCGCTGAGCGCGCCTTCGGCCCCATACTTATCGGAGCCTATATAAAATGGTCGATTTCCTCCCGAGCCGCGTCGACATGGTGCCCATCGAGCTTTTGAAACCGGCCGCGAAGAACGCGCGCAAGCACAGCAAGAAGCAGACTGACCTTTTGGTCCGGGCGCTTCGCCGCTACCGCATCTTCACGCCCATCGTGAAGGACGAGGACAACGTGATCCTCGCCGGTCACAATCGGCTAGAGGCGGCGAAAATCCTCGGCATGAAGGAGGTGCCCTGCATCAGCAGCCAGGACCTTACCGAGGACGAGAAGAAGGCTTTCGCGTTGGCTGAGAACGCCATTTCGTTGAAGGGCGAATGGGATGTGAGCATCCGCTCCGAGCTCCTTATCGAGCTCACCGACAACAACTACGAAATCCTGGACACAGGCTTTGACCCAGCCGAGGTGGATCAGTTCATCGTCGATGCCGACGATGCCTCGCCCAAGGCGCAGCGCGAAGATCGCTACCCGGAGGCTCCCACGCCTGAGACCGCAGTGAGCCGGACCGGCGATCTGTGGATCCTGGGTCGCCACCGTTTGATCAACGGCGACGCCAAGGACCTTGAGGTCCTGCGGATCCTGATGGACGGGAAGGAGGCCGCGATGGTGTTCTCCGATCCGCCTTACAACGTGCGTATCGCCGGCAACGTCTCAGGCAGAGGTCGAGTGCAGCATCGCGAATTCGCCGAAGCTTCCGGCGAGATGAGCCGGCCGGAGTTCGTCGCGTTCCTGAAGGCGGCGATCGGTCCGGCGGCGGACGCCTGCCGTGAGGGCGCGATCCTCTATCTCTGCATGGACGACAAGCACCTCGGCGACCTTCTTGAGGCGGGCTACGCTTGCAACCTGCAGCTCCTGCGGATCTGCGTATGGGCCCGCACGAATGGCGGAATGGGCACCTTCTACCGGACTCAGACCGAGTTCGTGACGGTCTGGAAGGTTGGGAATGCGCCGCACACCAACACCTTCGGCCTAGGCGAAAAGGGCCGAAGCCGAACGACGCTCTGGACCTATGCAGGTGTAAACACCTTCAAGGCCGAGCGACTTGAGGAGCTTGCGCTCCATCCCACTGTGAAGCCAACCGCGCTGGTGGCCGACTGCCTGCGGGACGTGAGCCACCGAGGGGAAATCGTCCTCGACATGTTCGGTGGCTCGGGCACGACCATCGTCGCGGCTCAGAAGACCGGGCGCTCGGCACGCCTGGTCGAGATCGATACCGCCTATTGCGACGTGATCATCCAACGGTGGCAGAGGCTGACCGGGCAGGCTGCAGTGCTCGCCGCCACGGGGGAGGATTTTGAGACGGTCGCACGTGTGCGGCGGCCAGCTCTTGGCGGCGTGGCGGTTGCTCCTGTGGAAATGCCTCCGGCGGTGTCGCAGGCTTGGGGCGCGTAGGTGCAACCCAGCCCAATGGCTCTAGAAAGAGAGGCGCTACCCCGTTGTCCGAGATGCGCCATCAACGGACATAGGCTTCGCGCCAGAAAGGCGACCTTCAAGAGCCTGCGGCGTTCCTGCCTCCCCGTTGACCGACTCTAGGAACAAGAACATAACAAGAACAGACGGGCGGCGCGGTTGTGTCTGCTCGCCATCAAACCGACGCTCCTTGGGGGAGACTTGGAATCGTGTGGTGTTACGCGTAGGCGGGAGATTGAATGGCGCTGCTGGCTTACAGTTCTGACGGTCCAGCTCTAGCAGCCCCGATCTCGCCGCGCCGCGAGATTGGCGCCTACGAGGCGCTTTGGCTCGAACAGGGCTCGACCTTCAAAAGCCTCGCCGACCGCTTTGCTAAGGATCCGACGGCGCTGCCGTCTGACATGGTGTCACGCGCCGCCGCGGAAGCATGCGCCAGCGAAGTCTTCTCGATTTTCGCCAAGGCCGGTGTGGCCCGCTTCGGTGTTCGGATAAACCACGCGGGCGACTACCCCAAGAAGCTGCGCGACGCCCGGTATCCCGTTGAACTCCTATACTACCAGGGAGCCTGGGAGATTGTCGAAGCGCGCGCCGTCGCCGTGGTCGGCAGTCGAAAGGCCTCGCCGGAGGGGGTAAAGCGCGCCCAACAAATCGCCCGCGCCCTGGTCGAGCGTGATTTCACCGTAGTCTCCGGCCTCGCCGAAGGCATCGATACCGCCGCACATACTGAGGCGCTCGCCCAGAATGGCCGCACCATCGCCGTCCTCGGCACACCCCTCAGCTCGGTGTACCCCGCCGCCAATAGGGCGCTGCAGGAACGCATCGCCAATGAACAGCTCGTCATCTCGCAGGTGCCCGTGTTGCGCTATGCGCGCCAGGCGCCGCCGCAGAACCGGCTGTTCTTTCCAGAGCGCAATGTCACCATGAGCGCGTTGACGGAAGCGACGGTGATCGTCGAAGCCGGTGAGACATCCGGCAGCCTGACCCAGGCCCGGGCCGCCCTGCACCAAGGCCGCAAGCTCTTCATTCTCGACTCGTGCTTCCAGAAGCAGAACCTGACCTGGCCGGCCCGTTTCGAGGCCGAAGGTGCGATCCGGGTTTATACTGCCAACGATCTCTGGGCGGCACTGGGCTGATCGATGAGGCTATCCGAGATCGACGATAGCAATCGCGTCGATCACACGCGCCTCCTGGCTGAGGACGCCTGCCTCTACCTCTATGAGTACACCAGCGGCCGAGATTACTCGTTTAGCGCCACCAACAATCTGATCAATAATCTCAAGAAAAAGCCGACCGCGAGCGCAGCCCAGCTCCGTTATAAGACCAACGCGATTGCAGGATGCGCCAATACCCTGCGCATGGCTCTCAATCCAGCGTGGCTGGACATCGCGACCATCGTTCCGATTCCGGGTTCCAAGTCATCTGCCCATCCCGACTTCGACAATCGCATGGAGCAGATCGCGCGACAGATCAGGCCCGCACTCGATGTGCGAACCCTGGTCATCCAGGGCGATTCGACCACAGCTTCGCATGAGGTCGGGGCCGGTGAAGACCGAGTGACAGTCGAGGAGCTTTTGGATCTGTACGTCATCAACGAAGCCGTCGCGGTGCCTCCGCCCCGCGCTATTGGCATCCTTGATGACGTTCTGACCGCCGGCACGCATTTCCGCGCCATGAAGATCAAGCTCAATGAGTGCTTCCCGAACGTACCGATCACCGGGCTGTTTGTGGCGCGCCGCGTCTTCCCGCCGGTAGCGGAGGACTTTGAGATCCTCTGAAGGAGGAGAGGAGACTTTGGGCGCTCATCTGGAACGCGCCACCGTCCGCCGCCGATCGCCTTGATTTGGTCGGATCGACCCCCGCCGCGTTCGCCCTATGTCCGGCTCCGAGTTTGCGGCGCGAGCCCTTCCCGAGCCGCGCGGCTCAAGGTCCCCCTCGGCGCCGCGACCCGTTTGACCGGAGTAGCGCCGATCCCCAGGGCCCGTTCGATGACCAGGCCGCCCCCGGCCGCCGCCATGCTTGCCTGAAGGGTGGCGACGTCACCGCACCATTGAGTCTCGGCGTCCTGGTCCCGCACCGTGTCGGCGGCGCCGGCGTCATCGCCGAACGCGACGACCCGCATCTGCATCCGCGCGCCGGCCGGGTTGCCGGAGATCTCGACTCCGTAGTCCGGCTGGGCCGCCTTGCGCAGGACCACCCGGCCCTGGTCGACCCAGGCCGTGGTCAGGCCCTCGCCGACTTCGTAGCCGAGACCCGCAAGGCTTTGCAGGACCGCGGCGCGGCGCGCCTGGGCGGCCAGGGCGTCGCGCGCCTTGGCGAGGGCCGCCTGAGCGTCGGCGAGAAGCGGGGCCGGGTCGACGTCAGGGCGCTCGGCGCGGACCGAGATTGTCCGGGCGGCAGCGGCGTCGGCCAGCGTCAGTTCCGCCAAGGTGAGCCGGAGGTCCTGGGTCAGGGCCTGGCGCTGGCGGGCCGCAATCAGAGCGGCGGTGAAGTCGAGATCGAGGCTGTCCAGGAGCAGGCTGCGGCGTGCTTCGGCGGCCGGTGCCAGGGCAGCGGCAAGGCGGGTCGCGAAGGCGTCAGCCTCCTGGCGCTCGGACAGCAAGGCGAGTTCAGTGAGGCGCCTTTCGAACCGGTTGAGGACGGGGTCCAAGGGCGGCACCTGCTGGCACGAAATCCATTCGGCGAGCGTGGGCGTCTTGGCACCGTCCTTGAGGCTCTGCGCCAGGATATGGCGCGCCGCGTCGTTGGGGAGGGTGTCGTCGCTCAGCAGGGCGAATCCCCGGGACAGTGCTTCGGGGTCCGGCTGGCCGTTCGCCGACCTGGTCAAGGCCGCTTCGAGATCCGGGGCGAGTTCAGCGCCCTTCTTGCGCAGAGCCGTCAAAAGGGCGGCTGCTGCCTCCCCTTGGCGCAGTGACGCCGACCGGGCCTGGGCCGCCGCGTCGGCGACCTTCACCAGCCGGCTCTGCATGTCCTGATGCAGGAAGGCGATCTCCTGAGGCGCTTGCTTCTGAAGGTCCATGAATCGGTCTGCCTTCAGTAGGGCGCGCAGCCGCGCCATGCGGCCTTCGGCCTGAGCGATGTCGACGTCCGAGACGCAGTCGTTGCGCCGGCCGATCCGCAGCCACTCGGCCATCGCCGCGTCGACCCGAGCGAGGTGGCCTTCGCAGAGGGCGAGGATTTCCTCCCGCGTGACGATGCGCACGACCTTTGGCCCGCTCATGCCGCGAGCCCCGACTTGAGGGCTTGGGCGATGGCGGTGCGCAAGCGAGTTTTCTCCGCCTCGGGGCGATGGAACCAGCCGTGGCTGGAGACCCGATGGACCACCGGGATCGAGCGCCGCAGAACGCTTGGGCGCCACATCTCCCGGGCCCGCGCCTCCGCCAGCAGGGCGTGGCGCGGCGCGTCGCATTCGATGCCGATGCCGTAGAGGCCAGTGCGCGGATCTTCGATGGCGAAGTCCAGGGTGAAGGCGCCGGTGTCGGTCGCCGACTGCGCCGTCCAGCCCAGGGATGCGATATAGTTCGCGACCGCCGTCTGGAACCCGTCCTGATCGAGGTCCTGGCCCCGGGCGTCGTCGCGGCGATCGCCCATCAGGCGGGCGGTGAGGCCCTGGGCGTTCTCCAGTTCGCCGTCGGAGATCATCCTGGCGTATTCGAAATAGGCCTGCAGGAAGTCCCGTGGACTGGCGGCCGCGCGGCGCGTGGTGAGCAGGTCGGAGATTTCGGCGATCGGCATCGAGGTCACCAGCACTACCTTCTCGCGCGCTCGGGTGACGGCGACGTTGAGGCGGCGTTCGCCGCCCGCCTGGCCCAGGACGCCGAAAGCCCGCCGGAAGGTGCCCTGATCGTTGCGGCCGAAGGTGGAGGAGAAGACGATGACGTCCCGCTCGTCGCCCTGCACGTTCTCGACGTTCTTGACGAAGAACCCCATGTCCTCGCCTTCCTCGATCCGGTCCCGCTCCTGGGCCAGGGCCGCGCGAAAGGCCGGATCGCGCACGGCCCGCGCCTCCAGCACCTCTTCGATCAGGTCTGCCTGCTTGCGGTTGAAGGTCACAACACCGAGGGTTCGGCGCGCGCCCGCCTCGGCCTTCCAATACCCGGCGACCACCTCGACCACCCTGTTGGCCTCGGCCGGGTTGGTCTGGTCCATGTAAGACCCGTCGACCCGCACCAGCTCGATCGGCCGGATTCGGCGGATCTCCGCGTCGGGATGGCGGGCGGGTACGGACAGCCGGCCACCGTAGAAGGCAGGGTTCGAGAACTCGATCAGCTCGCGGTAGAGCGAGCGGTAGTGGATCTGCAGGGTGGTGGACGGCAGCACGGTCTTGGCCAGCTGAAGCAGATCGGGGCAGTCCTTAATCTCGCGGCGGTTCCAGGTTTCGACGAGCGCCTCGCGCTCCACCTCGTCGATCCCCTCGTCGGCCTCGTCCCCCTCGAAGACCTCGGCTTCGTCGCTCTCGGCCTTGCTCGAGAAGAAGTTGGTTGGCGGCATCTGCTTCTCGTCGCCGCTGACGATCATCGAGCGGCTGCGGAATAGACTCGGCAGGGCGTATTCGATCGGCATCTGTGAGGCCTCGTCATAGATCACCGTGTCGAACAGGCCCTTCTTCAGG
>JBBRQN010000016.1:0-63919 GCA_038226305.1 Caulobacterales bacterium | reverse complement strand
TCGATGGGCAGGATGGCGTTCTTGTCCTCGATGAAGTCGCCGAGGTGACTGTCCTCCTCGTCGCCGATGGGCGTTTCGAGGCTGATGGGCTCCTTGGCGATCTTGAGGACCTTGCGCACCTTCTCCAGGGGCATGGCGAGCTTTTCGGCCAGCTCCTCCGGGGTGGGTTCGCGGCCGATCTCGTGCAGCATCTGGCGCGAGGTGCGCACGATCTTGTTGATCGTCTCGATCATGTGCACCGGGATGCGGATGGTGCGCGCCTGATCGGCGATGCTGCGGGTGATCGCCTGACGGATCCACCAGGTGGCGTAGGTGGAGAACTTGTAGCCCCGGCGGTACTCGAACTTGTCCACCGCCTTCATCAGGCCGATGTTGCCTTCCTGAATGAGATCAAGGAATTGCAGGCCGCGGTTGGTGTATTTCTTGGCGATGGAGATCACGAGGCGAAGGTTGGCCTCGACCATCTCCTTCTTGGCCTGACGGGCCTCGCGCTCGCCCTTCTGCACCGTGTGGACGATGCGGCGGTAGTCGTCGATGGGCACGCCGGTTTCGGAGGCCAGCGCCGCCACGTCCTGGCGGATGTCCACGACCTGGTGGGCGTCCTTCTCCACGAACTTGGTCCAGCGCACGCCTTGCGCCTTCATCCGCTCCGACCAGGTGGGGTCGAGCTCGGAGCCGAAGTAGGACTTGAGGAACTCGGGGCGGGAGATTCCGTAGCTGTCGGCGAGGCGCAGGAGGCGCCCCTCGTAGCTCATCAGCTTCTTGTTGATGGCGTAGAGCTGCTCGACCAGGGCCTCGATGCGGGCGTTGTTAAGCTTCAGCGACTTGAGCTTGCCGGAGATCGAGCCCGCCAGCTTGTCGTAATCGCTGCGGTCTCGCGCAGTGAGCTGTTCGCCAGCCATGCGGGCGGCCAGAAGCTTCTCCTGCAGGCGGCGGAAGGCGTCGAAACCGTCGGCCACCTCGTCCAGCGTCTCCATCACGCCGTCGCGCAGTTCGGCTTCCATGGCGGAGACCGAGGGGCCGGCGCCGTCGTCGAACTCGTCTTCCTCGGCGGCCTCCGCGGCCGCGGCGGCGGCGCTGGCGGCGGCTTCGGCCTCCTCCGGGTCTTCATCGCCCTTGTTCGGATTGGCTGCGGCGGCGGCGGCGGCAGCGGCGGTGGCGGCTTCGAGCTGGGCGGTGGGGCCCAAGGGGGCCTCCTCCGAGCCGGGGGGCGGCTGGGCGGCTGGGGGGCCGCCGTTGAGCATGATGTAGGTCTGCTCGAGGTCGATGATCTCGCGCAGCAGAATGCGGCCCTGCTTCAGCTCGTCGCGCCACACCATGATGGCTTCGAAGGTCAGCGCGCTCTCGCACAGCCCGCGGATCATGGTGTCGCGACCGGCCTCGATGCGCTTGGCGATGGCGATCTCGCCCTCGCGCGAGAGGAGCTCCACCGTGCCCATCTCGCGCAGGTACATGCGCACGGGGTCGTCGGTGCGGTCGAAGGCGGCTTCCTTCGGCGTCTCGACGACGGCCGAATCCTCGCGAACGGCGACCTCGCCGCCCTCAGGCTGCTCGACGTCTTCCTCGCCGTTGACGACGTTGACGCCCATCTCGGACAGCATGGAGAGGGTGTCTTCGATCTGCTCGGAGGTGAACTCCTCCGAGGGCAGCACCTTGTTCAGCTCGTCCATGGTGACGTAGCCGCGGGCCTTGGCCTGCTTGATGAACTTCTTGACGCCCGCATCCGTGAGGTCGAGCAGCGGTCCGTCGTTGACGGCACCCTCCGGGGCTTCGGTCGTGTCGGTGGAGCTCATGAAATCTCGTATACCTTGCGGGGGGCGCAGTCAGGGCGAGGGACGCGCAGCCCTTACTTAGTGAATGATGGCGTCAACGGTAGACCCTTGTTGCGCCCATGCGGTTCCATCGCGCACGGCGCGTCGCTCGAGATCGCGCTCCGTCTTGAGGCGATAGAGGGCCGAATAGTCCTCGTCCTTCTCGATATCGTCCTTCGCATCGACGATCGCCCGCTCCAGGGCAGTGATGCGGATAAGCGTGTCGAAGGCCTGCGACCAAAGCGCACGAAGCTCCTCGAACGGAAGATCGGGCTTCAAGAAGGGGGCATTCAGCCGGGCCGAAGCACGGGCGATGGCCGCCAGCGTCTGACCGTGACCGAGGCGCTGCAGGTGGTCGCGCAGGGTGGCGGAGTCCAGGGCGTCCACCGTCAGGCGCTCGTGCACGATCTCCCGGGCGAGGGACGACAGACGTTCGTCGTCGAAGCCGCGGGTCTCCAGCCGGTCGATGGCGTCGTCCACGAGGTCGGGGTGGTCGAGCACGGCCTGGGCGATGGCGGCGGCCAGGATGTCGGGGCTGTCGTGCAGGCGGCGGGCTTCAGCGGCGCCCTGGGGCGTGGTGTCGTTGCGCTGGGGGGCGAGCGGGTCACGCTTGAACTTCCGGTCGCGACCAGCGCGGAAGGCGCGGCTGGCATCGTCGAAGGTGCGGGCCGGGCGCTCCAGCGTCCACAGGGCTTCGTAGCGTTGTAGGAGATCCTGTCGGTAGGCGGCGGAGAGGTCCTTGTCGGCGATCAGCGCGGCGGCCTTGCGAAGCTGCGCCTTCAGCGCCGTTCGACGCTCCGGCGTGGTGAGCTCCCCCGCCTCGATCCGCTCCCGCTCGAACAGGACGGCGACGAAGGGCTGGGTGTCGGCCAGCTGGGCGCGCAGCACGGCGGCACCCTGGTCGCGCAACACGTCGTCGGGGTCTTTGCCCCCCACGGGGAAGGCGAAGCGCAGGGAGCGGCCGGGCTTCAGCATAGGCAGGGCCCGGTCCAGCGACCGATAGGCGGCACGGCGGCCCGCGGCGTCGCCGTCGAAGCACAGGGTCGGCTCGTCGTGCATCCGCCACAGAAGCTCGATCTGCGCCTCGGTCAGCGCTGTGCCGAGGGGAGCCACCGCCGGCACCCCCGCCCGCTGGCAGGCGATGGCATCCATGTAGCCTTCCACCACCACGAGGCCCGCAGCACCCGTGCCATCGCTGCCGCCGGAGTCGGCCAGATGCAGGAGCTTTCGCGCCTCCGGCAGGCCGTAGAGGGTCTGGCCCTTGTGGAAGAGGGGGCTCTCCGGGCCGTTCAGGTATTTCGCCCGCGCGTCGGCCGAGAGCGCCCGCCCGCCGAAGCTGACCACCCGGCCGCGGGTGTCGGTGATGGGGAAGATCACCCGGTCGCGGAAACGGTCGAAGGGAGCGCCCCCGTCCTCCGGCGCCACGAGCAGCCCCGCCTCCACCAGATCGTCGGGCGCGGCGCCCTTGGCGATCAGGTGGTCTTTCAGCCCCGTGCGGCCGTTGGGGGCGAGGCCCAGGCGGAAACGCTCCCAGTCGACAGGGCTAAGCCCCCGCTTGTCGAGGTAGGCGCGGGCCCCCTCCCCCTGCGGCCGACGCAGCTGAGCCTCGAACCATTTGGCGGCCTCTTCCAGCCAGTCCTGCAGGCCCAGGCGGCGCTTCTCCAGCGCTTGCGAGCGAGGGTCGGGCGCGGGCAGCGGAACCCCCGCCTCAGCCGCAAGTCGCTCCACGGCTTCGCGGAAACTCAGGCGCTCGGTCTCCTGCAGGAAGCCGATCAGGTCTCCGTGCTTGCCGCTTGAAAAGTCATGGAAAAACCCCTTCTCGTCGTTCACGTAGAAGCTGGGCGTGCGCTCCTTGGTGAAAGGGCTGAGCCCCCGATACTCCCGTCCCTGCCGCTTGAGCACGACGGTGCGCCCGATCACGTCGGACAGCCGCAGACGCGACTTCAGCTCATCGATGAAGCGATCGTCGAATTTCACAGGGTCAGCTTTCCCCGAACCCATCGCCCGGCGTGAGCGGGGCCATGCGGATCAGGCGCGAATCCAGCACCGCGGCCTGACGATGCTTCACGGCTTCGCGATAGTCCGTGTCCGTCACCATCTCCAGGAAACCGGAAGCGCCCGGGTATTCCGCGATGAAGGCCAGGTCCCAGTGCTCGTCGGCTGGACCCGTGACCACCCCGTCCGGCCGGCCCGCCCACACCTGGCGGCCACCGACGCGCTTGAAGATCGCGGCCGTATCGCGGCCATAGGCGCGGTAGGCTTCAAGCCCCGTCATGCCCGTGCCCGCGTTCGGGTGGCCCTGCGGATAGGCTGCCACCTCTCGCAGGCGCACGAGGTTCAGCATGTGGATGGGCTCGGCCCGCGGCAGGGCCTTGAAAGCGTCGAACTGCGGGCGGGTGGGATCGACGCTGCCTTCGGTTTCGTCCGTCATCGGGGGCCTTCTTCTTCGCAAGGTTCGCCGTTAAGCATCGGTCAAAGCGCCACCGCAATCCAGACGCGGGGCCACAAGAGGAAACCGCCCCATGCCCCGCGAAGTCGCCTATTCCGACATCTCGTCTCTCGTCGGCCAGGAGATCGGCGTCTCCGACTGGTTCGAGGTGACGCAGGAGAAGGTGAACCTGTTCGCCCAGGCCACCGGCGACCACCAGTGGATCCACGTGGATGTGGAGCGCGCCACGCGCGAGATCGGCGGGCCCATCGCCCACGGCTATCTCACCCTGTCGCTGATCCCTATGCTCGGCTCGCAGATCCTGCACGTGACCGGCGTCACCCGTGGCATCAACTATGGAGCCAACAAGGTGCGCTTCACCGGCATGGTACGCGTGGGCAAGAAGGTGCGCATGCGCCAGAAGCTGCTCAACGCCGAAGCCAAGTCGGGCGGGATGCAGCTCACCAATGAATGCACCATCGAGATCGAAGGCGAGGAACGCCCCGCCTGCGTCGCCGAGACGCTGAGCGTCATCTACGGCGGCTGACGCCCGTAACTTTCCGGGCCGGCTGGACGAACTCGCGTTCAGCGCGTTGTCGAGACGCGGCCCGGCCACCCATATCGGCCCACATAGGAGCCCACACATGTTCGGACTGTTCCAAGCCAAGGCCGAGATGAAATTCCCGGTGATGAAGCCGGATGCGGAGTGGAAGCGCATCCTGAACCCCAACGCCTATCAGGTGCTTCGCCAGGAAGGCACCGAGCGGCCGTTCACCAGCCCGCTCCTCAACGAGCACCGCAAGGGCACGTTCTTCTGCATCGCCTGCAACAATCCGCTCTATTCGTCCGACACGAAGTTCGAGTCCGGCACGGGTTGGCCGAGTTTCTGGCAGCCCATCAGCAAGACGGCGATCGTCACCACCTCCGACAATTCGCTGCTCATGGAGCGCACCGAGGTGAAGTGCTCGCGCTGCGGCGGCCACCAGGGCCATGTGTTCAACGACGGCCCCAAGCCCACGGGCCTCCGCTACTGCATGAACGGCGTCTCCATGGGGTTCAAAGCCGCGTGAGCCTCGTCAGCGATCCCGTCTGGTTCATCACCGGCTGCTCCACCGGCTTCGGGCGCGAGTTCGCCGAGCTGATGCTCGACAAGGGGTGGCGCGTCGTGGCCACCGCCCGAGACCCCGCCTCCCTCGCGGAGCTGAAGGCCAAGGGCGCCGACCGCTGCCTGACGGTGGCTCTGGACGTGAACGACGCGGGCCAGGTCGCGGCTTCGGTGAAGGCCGCGACCGAAGCGTTCGGGCGCATCGACGTGCTCGTGAACAACGCCGGCTACGGCTACCTCGCCGCCATCGAGGAGGGCGAGGAGGAGGAGATCCGCGCCATGTTCGACACCAACGTCTTCGGCCTCGCCGCCATGACTCGGGCGGTTTTGCCGGGAATGCGGGCGCAAGGGTCGGGCGCGGTGGTCAACATCACCTCCATCGGCGGCCTCGTGGCGTTCCCCGGCTCCGGCTACTACGCCGCCACCAAGTTCGCTGTGGAGGGCATGAGCGAGGCCCTGGCCGCCGAGGTGAAGCCCTTGGGCATCGACGTCCTAATCGTGGAGCCCGGCCCCTTCCGCACCGACTGGGCGGGCCGCTCGTTGAAGACCCCCAAGGTGGATCACCCGGCCTACGCCGACACCGCCGTGGCGCGTCGGAAGATGACGCAAGGGTACTCCGGCCAGCAGCCGGGCGACCCGCGCCGAGCCGGCGAGGCGATCATCACGGCGCTTTCGGCCGATAAGCCGCCGCTGCGCCTTCCCGTGGGCGAGTTCGCGGTGAAGACGGCGCAGTCGAAATATCGCGCCACCCTGGCGGAGTTCGAGGCGCAGGCGGACCTGGGGCTCTCGGCCGACTTCCCCGAAAATGAGCGCTGACGGTTCGGCCCCCGTGGCCGCGCCCGTCGCTCCGGTCGCCAGGCGGGAGCCGAAGTCGACCGAACAGCTCGGCCGCACCCGCGTCGACGACTACGCCTGGCTGAAGGACGACAACTGGCGCGCCGTCATGCGCGACCCCAAAGCCGTGCGCGCCGACATCCGCGAGCACCTGGAAGCCGAGAACGCCTACACGGCCGCCATGCTGGCCGGCACCGAGGCCCTGCAGGCCGAGCTGTTCGCCGAGATGCGCGGCCGCATCAAGGAAGACGACAGCTCCCTGCCCGCGTCCGACGGCTTGTGGGACTACTACTCGCGGTTCGACACCGGCGCGTCCTACGGCTTGCACTGCCGCCGACCTCGCGGCGCCGAAGGCCCGGAAGAGGTGCTGCTCGACGAGCCGAAGGAGGCGGAGGGCTCCAGCTTCTTCAGCGTCGGCGCGGCGTCGCATTCCTACGATCACGCCCTCTACGCCTGGGCGGTGGATACGCAGGGGTCGGAGGTGTTCTCCGTTCGCGTGAAGGATCTGGCGACGGGCGAAGTGCTGCCCGACTCACCGGACTCGTCCTCCGGCGACTTCTGCTTCTCGCCGTGTTCCCAGTGGCTGTTCTGGATCTGGCGCAACGAAGAGAGCCGCCCCGCCAAGGTCTTCCGCCGCCCGGCGAGGGGCGGTGAGGACGTGCTGGTCTATGAGGAGGTGGACGAGGGCGTCTTCATCCACCTGGGGGTGAGCGAAAGCCGCGCCTTCATCGTCATCGGCGCAGGCGATCACGAGACGAGCGAGACGCGGCTGATCCCGGCGACCGACCCCACCGCCGAGCCGCAGGTGGTCGAGCCCCGGACTCCCGGACTGCGCTATGGCGTCGAGCACTGGCCGACGCCCGACCAGCCCGGCCGCTTCGTCATCCACACCAACGCGGACGGCGCCACCGACTACAAGCTGATGTGGGCCGACGCCGCCTTCCCCGGGCGGGCGAACTGGCGCGACTGGATCGGCCATGAGCCCGGCCGCTTCATCGTGGGCACGACCGTCACGCGGGACTTCCTGGTCCGGCTGGAGCGGGTGGACGCCAACAACCGCATCGTCATCACCGCCCGCGAGGGCTTGGCCGAGCACGACATCGCCTTCGACGAGGAGGCCTTCGCGCTTTCCTTCGAGGGCGGGTGGGAGTTTGAGCGGCGCACCCTGCGCTTCGTCTACCAATCGCCCACGACACCCCGCTCGTGGTTCGACTACGACATGGCCACGCGGGAGCGCACCCTTCGCAAGGTGCAGGAAATTCCCAGCGGCCACGACGCCTCGCGCTACGTCGCCCGCCGCCTGCACGCCAAGGCGAAGGATGGGGCGGATGTGCCGATCACCCTGCTGATGCGGGCCGACACGCCGATCGACGGCTCTGCGCCGCTGCTGCTCTACGGCTACGGAAGCTACGGCATGTCGATGGAGCCGAGCTTTTCCATCCGCAACTTCAGCCTGGTCGACCGGGGCTGGATCTGGGCCACCGCCCATATCCGCGGCGGCTCGGAAAAGGGCTACGGCTGGTTCCTCGACGGCCGCAAGGAGACCAAGACCAATACCTTCACCGACTTCATCGCCTGCGCCGAACACCTGGCCGATGAAGGCTATGGCAAGCGCGGCGAGATCGTCGCCTACGGCGGTTCGGCGGGCGGGATGCTGATGGGGGCGGTGGCCAACATGGCCCCCGAACTCTTCGCCGGCATCATCGCCGCTGTGCCCTTCGTGGACGTACTCAACACCATGAGCGACGCCGACCTGCCGCTCACCCCGCCCGAGTGGCCCGAGTGGGGCAACCCCCTGGAAGACGCCGAAGCCTACGACCGCATCCTGGGTTATTCGCCGTACGACAACGTGCGTAAGCAGCCCTACCCGGCGATCCTGGCCACGGGCGGGCTTTCAGATCCTCGCGTCACCTACTGGGAGCCCGCCAAGTGGGCGGCGCGGGTGCGCAGCCACACGACATCCGGCGCCCCGGTCCTGCTCAAGATCAACATGGATGCGGGCCACGGCGGCGCATCGGGCCGGTTCGACTTCCTCAAGGAGATCGCCCTCGACTACGCCTTCGCGGTCTGGGCGGTGGAGCGCGGATGGGAACGCACGACCTGAACATCCGCGCCGCCACACCGGCCGACGCCCCGGCCCTGGCCGAGGTCTATGCCGATGCGGTGCTGCACGGCTTCGGCACCTTCGAAGAAACTCCGCCCTCCCCTGCAGAGATGGCGGCGCGGCTGGCCAAGATCGAAGGCTACGGCCTGCCGTGGCTGGTGGCGGAGCGCGGGGGTGCCGTGGCCGGGTACGCCTACGCCTCCCTCTTCCGACCCCGCTCGGCCTATCGTTACACGGCGGAGGACACCGTCTACGTCCACCCCGAGCACAAGGGGGCGGGCGTGGGCGGCGCGCTCCTGCGGGCGCTGATCTTGGAATGCGAGAGCCTCGGCCTGCGCCAGCTGGTGGCCGCCATCGGCGACAGCGAGAACGCGGGCTCCATCGCCCTGCACCGGGCCTGCGGGTTCGAGCGCGCAGGCGTGCTCCCGGCCCTGGGGTGGAAGCACGACCGCTGGCTCGACGTGGTGTTCATGCGCCGCCCCCTGAACGGCGGCTCAGCCGACGCCCCCGCCGCAGCCGGGCTCTCCCTGGAGGAGCCGCTTTGACCCAGTGGCGGGTGGGCGAGAGTGTGCCCTGGTCGGTATCGTGGACCGGCGAAGGCGAGTTCGGCCTGGAACCCTCCATCGAGTTTCCGGGCGCCTACGACCTCACTCAGATCGAGCGGCCGGGCGAGGGCCTGCCCCGCTTCGCCGCAGTCCACGTCAGCCGTCAGCGGCGGGCGCTCAGCCTTCACCTGTGCCACGTATGCGGCTGGGCCACGACGGCGGACGACCGGTGGCTGTTCCCCGCACACTCCGGCGGGTTCGTGACGCTTACCGATGGCTCCCTGGGCTACGGCTGCAACGTGCCGCCGGTGCATGAGGCCTGCGCGGATCGGGCCCGAGCCCAGTGCCCGCACCTCGGCGGCTACGACGCGGCGCCCACGCGCTTCCCGAGCGACGACGAGGGCCGCCTCATCGCGCGATACGACGTGGTGCCCGGCATGGAGGCTCTGGCCGCTCGCCTGCCCCCCGGGCTGCAGGTGGTGTTCAGCGCCTACCGCCTGTTTGGGCCCGCCTTCACCGAACACGTGCGGGTGATCAGCGGCGACGGCTCCGGCCGCCCGGCTGCGACCTAGCCCGGGCCGAGCGCCGCCATGAGGCGCAGCCACAGATCTTGGTCGAAGGCCTTGTCCGGGGCGGCCTGTCCCATGCGCACGACCACGAGGCTGCGGCTGGGCACCACGTAGAGCTTGCGGTCCAGCGCGCCCAGGGCGGCCACGAGGTCCGACGGCGCTGCGGGGACGAGCGGGCCCTCAACCCGGCGGGCCAGGGGCTTGATCGCGTAGGCGGCCCCGTTCAGCCACCACAGCCGGCCGTAGGACGGGTTGGTGGTCGTGCGGGCGAACATGGCCGCCAGCCCGGCCTCGGAAATCACCCGGGCGCCGCCGGGGGCGCGGCCGTGATCCAGCACCATCTGCCCGAACTTCGCCACGTCTCGCGGGGTGGTGACGAGCCCGGTGGGGTTGCCCACGTCGGCCATCGCGGCAGGGCGCAGACGCCAGCTCGTATCGGCCATGCCCAGGGGCTGAGTGAGCCAGTCGCGGGTGATGTCGCCCAGAGGGCGGTGCGCTGCGGCGGCCAGAACGCGCTTGGTCACCGCATAAACGGGGGTGTTGTAGAGGAAGGTGGTGCCGGGCTCAGCGGCATAGGCGAACCCCTCTGTCAGCCCCGAATTCATGTTCAGGAGGTTCAGGACGGTGATCCGCCCCTCCTGTTCGGGCGTAGCCTCCGACCAGCCTGCGCCGATGTAGGCCTTCACCGGCTTGCCGAGGTCCACCAGCCCCTTGTCCACCGCGATGGCCACGAGGGCGGCGACGAAGCTCTTCTGCTGGGAGGCCACGTCTTCCAGGAGCGCGCCGTCGGCAGACTGGCCGTGCAGGAGGGCGGCGAACCCCGGTGAGGTGGCGGCCGGGGCCCAGTTGCGCTCCACCAGCGTGCGGCCGTGGTCCACGACCAGGAAGCCCGTGCTGTTCTGCGCCTGCGCATAGTCAAGCACCGCCTGCATAGCGGGCGACACCGGGGCAGGAACCTGAGCCCGGGCTGGAGCGACGCCTGAGACACAGATCGAGAGCAGGGCGGCGGCGAGGGTTTTCAACATGGCTCGGGCCCCTTCAGGCGGCAGCTCGGCCGGGGGCGGCGATCGCCTCCACCGCCTTGACCAAACGGCGCATGTCGTCCGGAAACACCTGGCCGATGCAGCCAATGCGGAAGGTCTGCGCTCTTGTCAGCTTCCCCGGATAGATCACAAAGCCTGCCTGCGCGAGGCGGTCGTAGAACGTCTCGAAGCGGACGCTCCACGCACGGGGCTGCACGAAGGTGGCGATCACCGGAGCCTGCACCGCGCGGTCGAGGAAGAGGTCGTACCCGGCCGCGATGAGCCCCTCGACCAGCACGTCGAGATTGGCGGCATAGCGGGCGAGGCGGCCGGGCTGGCCCCCTTCCCGCTCCAGCGCCCGTAGGGCCTCCACCGTGGCGGCGACCACCTGCACGGGCGGGGTGAAGCGCCACTGGCCGTTGGCCTCGAGGCCCTTCCACTGGTCGTGCAGATCGAGCGCCAGGGAAGGACTGTTCCCGGCGGCGGCCTGCAGTGCGGAGCGTTCAAAAAGGGCGAAGCCCAGCCCGGGCGCGCCCTCGATGCCCTTGTTGGACGAGGCGAGGATGGCCTGCGCGGGCAGGGTCGCAAGGTCTATGGGCAGGATCGCGAAGCTGGACATGGCGTCCACGATCAAGGCCCGCCCCGCCTTCGCGCAGACGGCCGCCACGGACTCCAGCGGGTTGCGGATGCCTGTGGTGGTCTCGCAGTGGACCACCGCCACGTGGGTGATCTCCGGCGAGTGGGTCAGAAGCTCCGCGAGGGCGATGGGGTCGACCGGCTGGTCCTCGTCGAATCGCAGGGCCTTGGCCGTGCGGCCGATGCGCTCGCAGATCTTCAGCATCCGCTCGCCATAGGCGCCGTTCACCAGCACCAGAAGGTGGTCGGTTGGCTTCAGGAGCGTACCGAGCGCCGCCTCCACGACGAAGGTGCCGGAGCCCTGCAGGGGCACGCAGGCGTGGGTGCCGGCACCGTTCGCCACCGCTAGCAGCCGCTCGCGCAGTTCGGCGGTCAGGGCGATGAACGCCGGGTCTCGCGAGCCCCAGTCCCGGGCCATCGCCTGTCGGGTGGCCTCGGCGGTGGTAAGGGGGCCGGGGGTGAGGAGGAGCGGCGGGGCTGTCATGCTCCCGGCAGTTTAGCCTTTTCGAAGCCGGTCCACACGTCGTCGTAGTCGAGCTGCATCGCGGGGGTCTCCATCGCCCAGCGGGTGGGCTGGATGGGCCAGCGGGTCTCGAACATGAAGGCCAGGGTGTTCTCGAGCTTGTGCGGCTTGAGCTCGGCGTGGGTGGCGCCCTTCCAGCTGGCCTGATCGGGGCCGTGGCCGCTCATGCAGTTGTGCAGGCTGGCGCCGCCGGGGGCGAAGCCGCCGACCTTGGCGTCATAGGCACCGGTCACCAGCCCCATGAACTCGTTCATGACGTTGCGATGGAACCAGGGCGGACGGAACGTGTCCTCTGCCACCATCCAGCGGGGCGGGAAGATCACGAAGTCGCAGTTGGCCGTTCCCGGGGTGTCGGAAGGGGCGGTGAGCACGGTGAAGATCGAGGGGTCCGGGTGGTCGAAGCTGACCGTGCCCATCGTGTTGAAACGGGCGAGGTCGTATTTGCAGGGGCTGAGGTTGCCGTGCCACGCCACCACATCAAGCGGCGAGTGGTCGAAGTCCGAGACCCACAGCTTCCCGCCGAACTTCTGGACCACCTGGTGCGGCGTGTCCGCATTCTCGAAGGCGGCGATGGGGCTCAGGAAGTCTCGCGGGTTGGCGAGGCCGTTGGAGCCGATGGGGCCGAGATCGGGCAGGCGGAAAGGCGCGCCCTTGTTCTCGCAGACGTAGCCCCTCGCCTCCTGATTTGGGGCTTCGCCGGGGGTGCCGAGCTCCACCTTGAAGCGCACGCCGCGGGGGATGAGCGCGATCTCACCGGGCGCGATCTCCAGCACGCCGAGCTCTGTGCGAAGGGTTAGCGCCCCCGCCTGCGGGACGATCAGAAGCTCGCCGTCGGCGTCGTAGAACACCTTGTCGGTCATGGAGACGTTGGCGCGGTAGCCGTGGACGGCCACGCCGGAGCCCGTCAGCGGATCGCCGTTGCCGCCGTAGGTAATGAGGCCGTCGATCCAGTCGGTTGTCGCGTCGAGCGGCGGCAGCGGGTCCCACCGCAGGCGATTGGGCGGGCAGGTCACTTCGTCGAACGGACCGTCTCGCAGGAGGCCCTGGGCGTAGGGCCGATAGGGCGGGTGGTTGGCGGAGGGACGCAGGCGATAGAGCCAGCTGCGCCGGTTCTCGTGCCGGGGCGCGGTGAACGCGGAGCCGGAGAGCTGCTCGGTGTAGAGCCCGAAAGCCGGCCGCTGCGGCGAGTTGCGCCCGACGGGGAGTGCGCCGGGCACCGCCTCGGTAGTGAAGTGATTGCCGAAGCCGCAGTTGTAGCGGAGCTCTGGCGAAGTCTCGCCGAGGGGCATCGTTACGCCGCGAGGAACGGCCATGTCGTCCACGGCTGACCTCAGCCTTCCACCTTGATCACGCCCCGCCTGATCTGATCCAGCTCGATGGACTCGAACAGAGCCTGAAAATTACCCGCGCCGAAGCCTTCGTTGCCCTTGCGCTGGATGATCTCGAAGAAGATCGGGCCGAAGAGGTTCTCGGTGAAGATCTGCAGGAGCAGACCCTCCTCCTGCGATCCGTCGATCAGGATGCGGTTCTGGCGCATGCGCTCCACGTCGTGGCCGTGGCCGGGCACGCGCTTGTCGATCAGCTCGTAGTAGGTCTCGATGGTGTCCTGGAACACCACGCCCCGGGCGCGCAGCATGTCGATGGTCTTGAAGATGTCGTCGGTGGTCAGGGCCAGGTGCTGGATGCCCTCGCCGTTGTACTGGCGGATGAACTCCTCGATCTGGCTGGTCTCGTCCTGGCTCTCGTTGAGCGGGATGCGGATCTGGCGGTCGGGGGCGATCATCGCCTGGCTGAACAGGCCCGTCGCCTTGCCCTTGATGTCGAAATACTTCTGCTCCTCGAAGCCGAAGATCGAATTGTAGAACGTCGACCAGGTGCGCATCTGGCCGCGCCGCACGTTGTGGGTGAGGTGGTCGAGCACGTTCAGGCCGACGCCGTTCTGGAGCGACGCCTCCAGCGCGCCGGGCACGGCCTCCCAGTCGGCATAAATCGAGCCCCGGTCGCCGTACTGGTCCACGAGATAGAGGTAGCTGCCGCCGATGCCATCCAGCACATAGGCCGCGCCGGTCAGCGCCCCGGCTACCGGGTCTGCGGCCTTGGCGCCCTTCTCCAGCGCCCGCTCATAAGCGAACTTCGCGTCGGCCACCCGGAACGCCATGCCCGAGGCGCTGGGGCCGTGCACCTTTCGGAACTCGGCTGCCTGGCCCATCGGCTCATCGTTGACCAGAAGGCTGATGTCGCCCTGCGCGTAGCGGGTGATGGCCTTCGTGGGATGCCTGTGGAACGCCACGAAGCCAAGCTGTTCGATCAGCCGCTTCATGCCTTCCGGGTCGGGGCTCGTGAACTCGCAGAACTCGAAACCGTCTAGGCCCATCGGGTTGTCGCCGGCGGGAACGCCAGCGGTCTCGACGTGGACGTGATGGGTGGGGTCGCCGCCGTGGTCGGCCATGTCGCGGGTGTCCTTCGGTTCTGGCTCTCCGCTACAAGCGTGCGCGGGCTGTGGCAAATCGCGACAGGTTGATCGGGGGAGCGTGGCGGGTGGTGCAGAGTGAACCCCCCGCGCCGACGGAGGCTCCGCCGAAGCTGGCCGCGACACCTGCGGGGGTGACGCTCGGCCCCCTGTCGCTGATCGCAAACGGGGCGGCGCGGAACTTCGTGCTGCAGATCGGCGAGCGCTTCTTCCACGGCTTCGTGGTGAGGCGGGGCGGTGAAGCTTTCGGCTACGTGGACCGCTGCCCGCACATGGGCCTGCCCCTGGCGCAGGTGCTGGACGACTACCTGACGCCCGACGCCTCGCTCATCGCCTGCAGCTGGCACGGGGCGCTGTTCGAGCCGGACACGGGGCTCTGCGTCGGAGGCCCCTGCGCGGGCGCCCGCCTCACGCCCTGGCCCGTGGCGGTGATCGACGGGATGCTGCGGACGGCCTAGCGCGTCTCGTGCAAGGGCATGCGCGGCGCCACGGCGGCGGCGGGCGGCGGCGGCTTGGCGCGACCCACGTGCTCGAAGCGGTGGAAGAAGATGAAGATCAGCAGCGCCCAGCACACGGCGCAGCCCAGCACCACAAGGGCCCCGACCATGAGGGTGCGATCCGTTCGTGCCGGCGGTGTCTTCACGTGGTCAGTGATACGGCGAAACGGTGCATGAGGGTGCAAACGATCGTTACGGAGGGGACGCCCGGACGACGGGCCGTGGCTGGGGGACTAGGACTCGAACCTAGAATGACGGTACCAAAAACCGCTGTGTTACCATTACACCATCCCCCAAGGACGGCCGCGGCGAAGGGTGGCCCGTTCGCGCGAGGGGCGGGAGATAGCCCAAGGCTTCCCGGTTCGCAACACGCGCACGCGCCGGGCGAGCCCTGCGTGGCCGACCCCGCCGCGGTCGCTTGCGGGGCTCACCCCCCTCCTCTATAGGCCTGCGTCCGGCTTCGGAGTGTGGCTCAGTCTGGTAGAGCACCGCGTTCGGGACGCGGGGGTCGCAGGTTCGAATCCTGCCACTCCGACCAGCCGGAATTTCTGACAACCGCCTCCCCTCACCCGTGCGCGCCGTTCCCTAACGGGCTCGGCGTCGCTAGGGTCGCTCCCGTCGCCGCAAGGATGCGGAGGCGGGCGGGGCGGAGTTTTCATGAAGCAGTTCGTGCTGACGCTGGCAGGCGTGTTCGCCGGCCTCGTGCTCTTCCTCGTGGTCATGCCGCTGGTGCTGATCCTGTGGGCCGTGGCCGCAGCCAAGCCCGCAGCACCGGCAGGCGCACAGATCCTCTCGCTCGACCTGCGCCAGTCCATCTCCGACCAGGAGGCATCGGGCGCGTTCAGCTTCCTCGGCTCGCGCAAACTTTCGACCCTGGGCCTGGCGCAGGGGCTGGACCGGGCCGCCGCCGATACCAACGTGAAGGGCCTCCTCATCCGCCTGCCGGAGGGCGGCATGGCCCCCGCAGCCGCGGATGAACTGCGCTTGGCGATCCAGCGCTTCAAGGCGGCGGGCAAGCCGGTGATCGCGCACAGCCAGGGGCTTTACCCTTCGGGGATGCCCGTGGCGTCTTACATGGTGGGCGCTTCCACCGGAGCGTTCTGGATGCAGCCGGCCTCGTCGCTGCAGGCCACGGGCGCGGCTTCGGAGGAGACCTTCCTCAAGCGCGCCTTCGACAAATACGGCATCACCGCCGACTACCAGCAGCGCTACGAGTACAAGAACGCGGTCAATCCCTACCTGCACGACGACTACACGCCGGCCCACAAGGAGGCGCAGCTGGGGTGGATGGGATCGATCTATGATGCCGAGACCGCCGCCGCCGCGGCCGACCGGGGCGTCGCCCCCGCCGATCTGAAGGCCAAGCTGGAGGCCGGTCCCTATGTGGCCGAGGACGCCCTGAAGCTCGGCCTGATCGACAAGCTCGGCCAGGTGCAGGACGCGGAGGCCGCCCTGAAGGCCAAGGCGGGGGGCGGCACCATCCGCATGACCGACTTCGCCGCCTACGACAAATCGCGCGACGACGATGGCGAGGGATCGGGCAACGCCGTGGCGTTGATCGGGGCCGAGGGCGACATCATCACCGGCACCTCGCGCGATGCGGGCTTCGGTGACTCGACCCACATCTATTCGGACGACGTCTCCAACGCCTTCGCCCGGGCGATCAAGGACAGCGAGGTGAAGGCCATCGTGCTGCGCGTCTCGTCGCCCGGCGGATCGGATACGGCGTCGGAGCAGATCCTGGCGTCGGTGCGGGCGGCCAAGGCGGCGGGCAAGCCCGTGGTCGTGTCCATGGGCACCTATGCAGCCTCGGGCGGCTATCTGATTTCTTCGGAGGCCAGCGAGATCGTGGCCAACGCCACCACGCTCACCGGCTCCATCGGCGTGTTCGGCGGCAAGTTCGTTTATGGCCCGGCGCTGGCCCGCTTCGGCATCGACCAGCGCGGGCTGGCCGTGGGTGGGCCGTTCTCGGATGCCTACGGATCGGCCGTGCCATTCACTCCGGCTCAGCGGGCGTCGTTCTCCGCCTGGATGGATACGATCTACGCCGGATTCGTCGGCCGCGTGGCCGCCGGGCGCAAGCTGTCGGTGGAGCGGGTGCGCGAGATCGCCAAGGGCCGGGTGTGGACCGGGGCGCAGGCCAAGGAGCTCGGCCTCGTAGACAGAATAGGAGACTACAAGGTGGCCGTGGCCGAGGCTGGTCGGCTTGGCGGCCTGCCCGCGGGCAAGACCGTGCGGGTGAAGAAGGTCAACGTGCGCACCTCGCCCTTCTCGGGCCTTCGCAGCGCCGTGGGTGCCAGCGCCCGCAGCGTCGCCATGCTCGACCAGATGGCGTGGCTGTTCTCGGACCCCAAGGCGCAGGCCCTGATGGACGAGGCCGTGCGGGCCCGCATGGGCGTAGGCGCAGGCACCCTGCGTGCGCCCACTCCCCTTCCCTGACCCATACAGCCTACTGGAGCCCTCCCCCGATGGCCGACATCCGTTCCGTCACGCCCACCTTCGCCGTCGCCCCGCAGCTCGCGCCGGAAGACCTCGCGGAGGCGAAGGCTCAAGGGTTCACCCTGGTGATCAACAACCGCCCCGACGGCGAGGCCCCGGGCCAGCCGACGGGTGCCCAGATGCAGGCGGCGGCACAAGCGCAGGGGCTGGCCTATGTGGCGATCCCGGTGATCGGCGGGCCCAATGAAGCCCAGGTGCAGGCGGTGGCCGAGGCGGTGGCTTCAGCGTCCGGCCCGGTGCTGGCGTTCTGCCGCTCGGGCACGCGCTCCATAGTGGCGTGGTCGCGCGGGCGGGTGGCGGCAGGCGACGACCGCGAGGCCATGCTCGAGACCGCCCAGGCCGCGGGCTACGACCTGTCGGGCGCGATCTGAGGCGTCGAGGCCAGCGTGCCGCGCACGCTCGTGACGGGGGCCGCACCGTGGCGGGCAGTGGCCAGCTGGCCCAGAGCCAGCACCAGCAGCGCCAGCGCCACGGGCTGCAGGCGGCGTGAAACAGACGCGAACAGGGAGGCGGTCATGAACGGCACACTCGCGACAACGACCTACCTGCCGTCGCAAGCCCGATGCCCCCACGAAGGGGCTGTTCGGCCGTGAGCGTCGCCATCCCCTTCGTGCACGAGCCGAACGTCGACTACGGCGTGGCGCAGGTGATGTCGGCAGGCGTGCGGCGCGTGATGGCCCCCAATCCGGGGCCGTTCACCTACACGGGCACCGGCACCTTCATCGTCGGCGGGGGCATCGCAGGCCGGGGCGAGGTGGCCGTGATCGACCCCGGCCCGGACTCGCCCGCGCATCTGGAGGCGCTGGTGCGCGCTCTGGAGGGAGAAACGGTCAGCGCCATCATCCTCACCCACAGCCACGCCGACCACTCGCCCCTCACCCGGCCCCTGCAGGCGCGGGTGGGCGGCGTGGTCTACGGACTGCCCGATCCGGCGGCAGGCTCGACGGCGGCGGGCGACGCCTTCGTGCCCGACGTGGCGGTCGTGCAAGGCCAGGCGATACGCGGCCCCGGCTGGACCCTGCAGGCCCTGTTCACCCCCGGCCACACCTCGAACCACGTGGCCTATGCCTATCCTGAAGAGGACACGCTGTTCTCAGGGGACCACGTAATGGGCTGGTCGACGACCATCGTCAGCCCGCCGGACGGCCACATGGGCGACTATCTGCGCAGCCTGGATGCGGTCATCGACACAGGCTTCGGCCTGATACGCCCCTGCCACGGCCCGGCCATTACCGATCCCGCACCTTTCCTGAGCGCCTACAAGGCACACCGCCTGGAGCGGGAGGCGCAGGTGCTGGGACAGTTGGCCAAGGGTCGCACGCACATCGCGCAGATGGTGGGCGAGCTCTATGCGGCGGTGGACGTGCGCCTGCACCCACCGGCGGCGCGCTCGCTTTGGGCGCACCTGATCCACCTCGTGGAAACGGGCCGGGCGTTCAGCGAAGGGGAACCGACCCTAGAAGCGGCCTACCACCTCGCCTGAAGGCTAGCCGGTGGTCAGCGCCGTGCGCAGGCGGCCGAGGCGGGCGCAATTCGCGGCGCCGTCGGTCGCGCCTTCCCGGGCGGCGGAGCGGATGTCGATGCGGGCGCCTGCTCCCTCCTCCCGCACGCGAACGATCACGTCGTCCTTCTGGGCGAAGAGGCCCCGCACAGCCACAGCCTCCAGCCGTCCGTCGGCAGGAGACGCGGTGACCACCGACAGCTTCTCCGCCGTCAGCGCCGCCTTGGCCTTGGCGAAGGCGGCATCGCGGGAGGCCATGAGGGTGATCGGCAGGGCGGCCGCGCAGGTTTTGGCATTCACCTCGGCCACGGTGCGGCCCATCACGCCGCCTGGCCCCTCGGGAAGCGCCGGGGCGGCCTCGATGGGGTTGGCGTCCGGACCGCGAGCGGCGAGGAGGCCCGGCGACGCCATCACGGGATCGCGCCAGTCGGTGGACACCTCGTGCACGGGTGGCGCGTCGAGCCTCACCTGGTTCTGCGAGGCGATGCCGAGGAACGTCAGCGCACCGATGGCCGTCGCGATCAGACCCCGCACTCCGCGCGGGGCCAAAACGATGCCGAACACGAAGGTCAGCAAGCCCAGCACAACGGCGAGGAGCGCAAAGGCAGGAGCGGCCAAGCCGAACATGATCCCCCGCCCGCCCGCATAGCTCAGCCACCCCTGTCGCACGCCGACCACGGCCGTGATCGCCAGGATCACGCCCGTGAGCGCGGCCAGGACCGCGAAAACGCCGAGTCTGCGCCGCAGGGCCACCGCCTTGGCCGTTCTGACACCCGAGGGTGCCCCCGTCGGAGGGGCGGCGGGTGCGGGGGTCGGCGGCGGGGTTTGCGTCATGTCAGGCCGGTTGGAGGGTTCCGGGAAATCGGTAGCTAGCGTGGCGGGCGCGGATCAGCTTCTTGTCGATCTTGCCCGTGGCCCCGAGGGGGATTTCGTCCACGAAGATCACGTCGTCCGGCATCCACCACTTGGCGATCTTGCCGCTGAGGTGGGTGATGAACTCATGGGGTTCAGCGGTTTGGCCGGGCTTTAGTTGCACGAGAAGCAGAGGCCGTTCATCCCACTTGGGATGGGCGATGCCGATCACCGCGGCCAGGAGCGCCTTGGGGTGGCCCGCGGCGATGTTCTCGATCTCGATGGTGGATATCCACTCCCCGCCCGACTTGATCACGTCCTTGGCCCGGTCGGTGATCTGCATGCAGCCGGTAGGGTCGATGGTGGCCACGTCGCCGGTGTCGAACCACCCGTCGGCATCGAGGATGTCGCCGCCCGCGTTCTTGAAATAGGCGCTGGCCACCGTGCCGCCGCGCACCATCAGGTGCCCGTAGGTCTCGCCATCCTCCGGCAGCTTGTTGCCCTCGTCGTCCTTGAGCATGAGCTCGACGCCGAGCGGGGGCCGCCCCTGCTTCATTCGCCACGGCACCTGCTGATCGAAAGGCAGGGCGGCGACCTCCGCATCGGGGGCTCCAAGGGTGCCCAGCGGCGAGGTCTCGGTCATGCCCCAGGCGTGGCGCACATCGACGCCGTATTTGTCATGGAAAGCGCGGATCAGGCTTTCGGGGCAGGCCGAACCGCCGATGACCACGCGCTTCAGGGTGGTGAGCTTTTCGCCCGTGGATTCAAGGTGTTGCAGCAGCATCTGCCACACCGTCGGCACGGCGGCCGAGAAGGTCACGGCCTCCGTCTCCAGGAGTTCGAAGATGGCCGGGCCGTCCATCCGGGAGCCGGGCATGACGAGTTTGGCACCCACCGCCGGAGCCGAGAAGGCGATGCCCCAGGCGTTGGCGTGGAACATGGGCACCACCGGCAGGATGGTGTCCGTCGCGCTCAGGCCCATCACATCGGTCTGAAGGGTGAGAAGCGTGTGCAGGAAGTTGGAGCGGTGCGAGTAGAGCACGCCCTTGGGGTCGCCCGTGGTGCCCGAGGTGTAGCAGAGGCCGCATGCGGTGGTCTCGTCGAACCCGCCCCATGGCGCGTCGTCCGTCGGGCGGCCCGACAGCATTTCTTCGTACATCCACACGTCGTCGCCAGCTCCGGCCGGGCGATGCGCCTCGTCGCTCATCACGATGAAGCGCTCCACCTGGGGCAGCTTCTCGCGGTTGGCGAAAAGGATCGGGGCGAAGGTCAGGTCGGTGAAGATCGCCTTGTCGCCCGCGTGGTCGGCGATCCAGCACAGCTGGTCGGGGTGCAGGCGCGGGTTCAGCGTGTGGCACACCGCCCCGATGGCCATGATGCCGTACCAGATCTCGATGTGGCGAGCGGTGTTCCAGGCGAGCGTGCCGACCCGGTCGCCCGGCCTGATCCCCATCTCGAGAAGGGCATGGCTGACGCGCTTGGCCCGGGCGTGGATCTCAGCGTAGGTGGTGCGGACGATCGGCCCCTCGACGCTGCGGCTGACCACCTCGCGGTGGCCGTGACGAAGCGCACCGTGATCGAGGATCTTGTCGACCGTCAGCGGCCAGTCCTGCATCAGACCGAGCATGAAAAGGCGTCTCCCGTTCTTCCTTGTTGCCGCAACGGTATGCGGGCGGAAGGGCGGGTGCAATCGGGCGGCGGCTTCCTGAGGCCGTTGGTCGCCGCTACATGCTGGGCCGATGACCTTCCTGATCGCCATCGCCGGGGGCTCTGGCTCTGGCAAGACCACCCTCGCCCGAGCCCTCGCCGACGCCCTACCGCCTGAGAAGGTCGGGTTCCTGAGCGAGGACTGGTATTTCGCCGACGTGGGCGCCACCCCGGGGTTCGACCCCTCAGCCTATGACTTCGACGACCTGCAGGTGCGCGACCACGCCCGGCTGGCGCACGATCTACACGCCCTGCGGCGAGGCGAACCGGTGTGGGCACCGGTCTACTCGTTCCACGAGCACCGCCGGGTGGCCGAGCATGCCACGGCGGTGGAGCCCCGGCCGATCCTGATCGCGGAGGGGGCGCACCTTCTCTGCACGCCTGCGGTCGCAGCCCTGTTCCACCTGAAGGTGTTCGTGGATACGCCGGGTGACGTGCGGTTCATCCGCCGCCTGATCCGCGATCAGGCCGAGCGGGGCCGGTCCGCCCAGTCGGTGATCGACCAGTATCTGCGCACCGTGCGCCCGGCCCACCTGCGGCTGATCGAGCCCTCCCGCGCCTGCGCCGACGTCACCATCCCCGACGACGCCGGCAAGGTGACCGACGCCGACAGCGCCGAACTCCGCGCCCTGATCGCGCCGCTCCTGGCGCATCCCGGGCTGAAGGCAGCGCTAGAGGCCTGAGGCGTCAGCCGCCCCGCTACCGCATGGCCACGTCGCAGCGTTCGTAGCGGGCGCCATAGGTGATCATGGTCTGGTCGTCGTGCACGAAGCCCAGCTTCTCGTAGAGGTGGATGGCCGCCGCCGACTTCTTGTTGCTGAGGAGGTAGAGCGGGTCGGCCCCCATCTCCACGGCGCGGGCGATCACGGCGAGCAGCAGGAACTCCCCCGCCTTGGCCCCCCGCGCCTTCGCCAGCACGCCCATCTTGGTGAGCTCATAGGCGCGATCACCGGTCTTCTGCAGGGCGCAAGCCCCCACGATGCCTAGGCCTTGCGCCTCCACGAACAGAATGTCGCCGCCCCGATCGAGGATCTCCCGGCGGGGGTTCTCCAGCACCTTCCGGTCGGTGTCCTCCAGCCGGTACATGTCGGCGATCCACTCGGCGTTGATGTCATGGAAGGGCCTGCGCGAGGTCGTCGCTGAACGGCAGGATGCGCAAGGCCGCGGGGTCGTCGGGAGTTACGGGCACAGGCGGATGCTCTCCCAGCGGGCACCGGGACCGGCGCGGGTGAACAGGCGCCGGTCGTGCAGGCGGTGGGCCCCGTCCTGCCAAAACTCGATGGTGATGGGCGTCACCACATAGCCGCCCCAGTGGGCCGGGCGGGGCGGATCGACGCCTTCGTAGCGGGCTTCCAACTCGGCCGCCGTCGCTTCCAGCGTCCCCCGGTCCGCCAAGGGGCGGGACTGTTGCGAGGCGATGGCGCTGATGCGGCTGCCCCATGAGCGGCTGGCGAAATAGGCGTCGCTCATGGCGTCGGTGGCCAAGCTCACGGGGCCGCGCACGCGCACCTGCCGGCGCAGGCTCTTCCAGTGCAGGGCCAGCGCCGCCACGGGGTTCGCGGCGAGCTCCACGCCCTTGGCGCTTTGCCGGTTGGTGTAGAACACGAACCCGCCCGGCCCATGCGCCTTCAAAAGCACCACCCGCACATCCGGCGCGCCATGCTCGTCCACCGTCGCGAGAGACATGGCGTCCGGATCGTTGAGCTCGGAAACGCAGGCCTGTGCAAACCACGCCTCGAACAGGGCGAAGGGGTCGGGCTCTGCGAACAGGTCTGTGCTCATGGCTGGCCCTATAGCCCACGGGCGGCCAAGGTGGCTATGAAGCGCGAGCCATGAGCCACAACACCTTCGGACACCTCTTCCGCGTGACCACCTGGGGCGAGAGCCACGGGCCGGCGATCGGCTGCGTGGTCGACGGCTGTCCCCCCGGGCTTACCCTCTCGGAAAGAGACATCCAGCCGTGGCTCGACCGGCGTCGCCCCGGAACCAGCCGCTTCGTGACCCAGCGCCAGGAGCCGGACGAGGTGCGCATCCTCTCCGGCGTCTTTGAGGGCAGCACCACCGGCACGCCCATCGCGCTGCAGATCACCAACGTGGACCAGCGCTCGAAAGACTATGCGAACATTGCCCAGGCCTATCGCCCCGGCCATGCGGATTTCACCTACGACGCCAAATACGGCCTGCGTGACCCTTGCGGCGGTGGACGCTCCTCGGCCCGGGAGACTGCCATGCGGGTGGCGGCGGGAGCGGTGGCGCGCAAGGCGCTGGGCGAGACCGTCGTGATCCGCGCCTGCGTGGTTCAGGTGGGCGCCCATGGCATCGACCGTTCCCGGTTCGACTGGGCCGAATGCGAGCGCAACGCCCTGTTCTGCCCCGACGCCGGTGCGGTGCCGGTTTGGGAGGCCGCGCTGGACGCCGCGCGCAAGGCAGGCTCGTCGCTGGGGGCCGTGGTCGAGGTCGTGGCCGAGGGCGTGCCCGCCGGCTGGGGCGCGCCGGTCTACGGCAAGCTCGATTCCGAACTCGCCTCGGCGCTCATGTCGATCAACGCCGTGAAGGGTGTGGAGATCGGGGCGGGTTTCGGCTGCGTCACGCTCGACGGGCGGGAGGCGGGCGACGAGATGCGGCTTTCGCCGGAGGGATCGCCCCTGTTCCTGTCGAACCATGCCGGAGGCGTGCTCGGCGGCATCTCAACCGGCCAGCCCGTCGTAGCGCGCATCGCCCTGAAGCCGACCTCGTCGATTTCCACCCCGCGCCAGTCCGTCGACTCGGCGGGCGAGGAGGTGGAGGTGGCAACGACCGGGCGCCACGATCCCTGCGTGGGCCTGCGCGCCGCCCCGGTGGCCGAGGCCATGATGGCCTGCGTGCTGGTGGATGCCTGGCTGCGTCACCGGGGCCAGACGGGGCGGGGCTGACAGCGCCCAGCTTGACCCCCACCCGCGTGGAAGGCTTATTCCGCGCAAACCTCGCCCGCGAGGCGACGAAATCAAGACGACTTGCTCCAGGGAGAGCCTAGCGACCATGAAGATGACCGGCTTCGCCGCTGCCCTCGCGGCGGCTCTGCTCGCCCTGCCCATGCTGGCCACGCCAGCCTTCGCGGCGGACCCCAAGCTGCCTGTGCCCACCAAGCAGCAGTTCGAGAAGGGCGCGAAGGACGGCCCGGTGGTGGTCACAGCTTCCGGCGTGGCCTGCACGCCCGACCAGATCGTCTGGCACGGCGGCGGCAAGGACAAGGTCAACCCGAAGGTGGACGTGAACGCCTACGAGGCCTCCTGCAAGGAGGGCCTGGGCTATGTGTTCATCCAGAACTCGGACCAGCCCAAGCCGACCTCCTATGACTGCTTCACTGCCATCGGCAGCCCGCAGGCCTGCTTCCTGCCCGGCAATGCCGACCCCAAGATGGGCCTCGCCATGCGGGCGGCCACCCTTGGCCGCACCTGCGCCGTGAAGGACGCTCGCTACATCGGCACCTCCACCTCGACGGGGGCTTCCTACTACGAGCTGGCCTGCCAGGCCGGAGCCGGTTTCCGCCTGACGCTGGCGGCCGACAAGGTCGAGGCCACCGACTGCCTCGCCCTGATTGACAGCCCCAACGAGTGCAAGCTCACCAGCCGCGCCGAAGCGTCCAGCTCGCTGGCCCCGGCGCTAGCCGCCTCGGGCAAGACCTGCCCCCTCAAGGAAGCCCGCTTTGTGGGCACCGCCGCGGGCGGCGAGACCTACTACGAAGTGGCCTGCAGTGACGGCCCGGGCTTCATGCTCGCCGTGGACGACAAGCTGGGCTTCAAGCGGGCGATCGACTGCTCCAAGGCGCAGGGCCTGGGCGGCGGCTGCAAGCTGACCGACACCGTCGTGGCTGAAACCGCCGACATCGCCGCCTACACCAAGCTGGCCGCCAAGGCTGGCTATCCGTGCCAAGTGGCCAAGTACCGCTTCATCGGCACCGACAAGCAGAACCGCGAAGTGGTGGAAGTGGCCTGCACCAACCGCCCGGACGGCGCGCTCGCCCTGTTCGCCGACGGTGCCGGCAAGTCTGAAATCCTCGACTGCGTGCGGGCGGGTTCGCTGGCGCAGGAGTGCCGGCTGTCTTCGCCGTCGGCGGTGTACGGCAAGTACACGGCCGTTCTGGCTTCCAAGGGCAAGACCAGCTGCAAGGTTTCCGGCGCGCGCTTCATCGGCACCAACGAGAAGGGCGACTACATCGAGACCGCCTGCTCCGACGGCCTGCCCGGCTGGGTGATCACCCTGGTGCCCGGCACCGACACCGCCACGGACCTGCTAGCCTGCAAGCAGGCCGCGGGCACCGGCCTGCAGTGCAAGCTCCCCGGCAACGGCTGACGCCTGACCTGACACGACAGGGATGCGCTTAGCAGCGCATCCCCCGAGGTGCCTTCAGGGGTTCACCACCAGCGGCCCGGCTTGGCCTTGAAGTCGGCGGCCTGTTCCATCACCGAACCGAGGGCGAACAGCGTCTCCTCGTCCAGCGCCCGGCCGATCAGCTGCAGGCCGAGCGGCAGCCCCTCGCCTGACAGCCCCGCGGGCAGGCTCAAGCCCGGCAGCCCGGCGAGGTTGGTCGTGACCGTGAACACGTCGTTGAGATACATCGCCACCGGGTCGCTCATCCGCTCGCCGATGGCGAAGGCGGCCGAAGGGGCGGTGGGCGTGAGGATCGCGTCGCAGCTTTCCCAGGCCTGGTCGAAGTCGTCGGCGATGCGACGCCGCACCTTCTGCGCCTTCAGGTAGTAGGCGTCGTAGTAGCCCGCCGAGAGCACATAGGTGCCGATGAGCACCCGGCGTTTCACCTCGGCCCCGAAGCCCTGTTCGCGGCTGTTCTCGTAGACTTCGGTGAGGCTAGCCCCCTCCCCCCGATGGCCGAAGCGCATGCCATCGTAGCGGGCGAGGTTCGAAGAGGCCTCGGCCGGAGCGATGATGTAATAGGCCGGAAGGGCGTATTTCGTGTGCGGCAGGGTGATGTCGAGGATTTCACAGCCTGCGTCGCGCAGCCACGCCACGCCCTTTTCCCACAGGGCTGTGATCTCGGGCGGAGCGTTATCTAGCCGGTATTCCTTGGGCACGCCGATGCGCAGCCCCCGCACCGAGCGGCCGAGGCCTTGCGTGAAATCGGGGGTGTCCACGTCCAGGCAGGTGGAATCGCGGGCATCGCGGCCCGCCATCGAGGATAGCAGGATCGCTGCATCCTCCACCGTCTTGGCGATCGGTCCTGCCTGATCCAGCGACGAGGCGAAGGCCACCATGCCGAAGCGGGAGCAGCGGCCATAGGTCGGCTTGATCCCCACCGTTCCCGTGAAGGCCGCGGGTTGGCGGATGGAGCCGCCGGTGTCCGAAGCCGTGGCGCCCAGACACAGGTCGGCCGCCACCGCCGCCGCCGATCCTCCCGACGAACCGCCAGGCGTCAGCGCCCGGTTCGATCCGCCGGCCCGCCACGGGTTGGTCACAGGGCCGAAGGCGGAGGTCTCATTCGACGAGCCCATGGCGAACTCGTCCATGTTCAGCTTGCCCAGCATCACCGCTCCGTCGCGCCACAGGTTGGCGGTGACGGTGGATTCGTAGGGCGGCACGAAGCCCTTCAGGATGTTGGAGCCGGCGGTCGTCTGCACGCCCTCGGTGCAGAACAGGTCCTTCACACCCAGGGGTGCCCCGTCCAACGGCCCGGCCTCGCCACGCGCGCGGCGGGCGTCGCTTTCGGCGGCCATCCCGAGCGCCTTCTCCGGCGTCTCGACCACGAAGGCGTTCAGATGCGGGTTGGCGACCGTGATCGCATCCACATGCGCCTGCGTCAGCTCCACCGAAGTGAAGGCCTTCGCCGCCAGGCCATCCAGCGCGGCCTTCAGGGTCAGCTTGGTGAGGTCGCCCACTATTCCACCACCTTGGGCACGATGAAGAAGCCGTCCTTGGAGCGGGGGGCGTTGGCCAGCACGCGCGTCGCGTCACCCCCGTCGGTCACCACGTCATCGCGCAGGGGCAGCTTGGCGGCGACGCAGGAGGTCATGGGTTCCACGCCCTCCACGTCGACCTCGTCCAGCTGTTCGATCCAGGCGACGATGGCGTTGATCTCGGCGGCCAGGGGCGCGAGGCGCTCCTCTGGCTCGTGGATGCGGGCGAGCCTGGCGACCCGGCGCACGGTGTCGACGTCGATGGCCACGGGCGATGTCTCCTGGCTCGGGTGAAGAACGGAGCGGCCGATTAGCCTTCGCCGCGGCTCCGGGGCAAGCCGAATAGCCGCACCCGCATGACAGAGACGTAACTGGTGCATCCAAAGGCTTCGGATCACCGTCAAGCTTAGCGAGTCGCAACGTCGGCTCCGCGTCAGGGAACGCCGCCGCCATGGCCGCAGAACGATCCAACCACCGGAGCATCGCCGTGGGCGTCGCGGGTTCGATCGCGGTGCTACTGATCGCCGCCGTAAGCCTTGGGATCGGCCGGGCCCGTGCCGAAACCGTGCCTGCGACGGTGGCTGGCCACGTGTCTTCCGCCGCCTCCCCCGCCAGGGCGATCCCCGCCGCCGCATCCAAGCCGAAGGCGGAGTGGCTGCGAAAGCTCCTGTCGCGCTCCGACCTCTCGGTTGTGGAGCGAGGCGGCCGACGGAGCTAGAACGGGGCGGCATGGCCGTCCTCGATCTCACAGACCTCTCAGCGGCCCTCCCCGCCTACAAGCCGGTGTTCGGGCTCGACCTCGGCGAGAAGACCATTGGTGTGGCCACCAGCGACGCCACACGCACCATCGCCTCGCCCCTGGCCCTGATCCACCGCACGAAATTCACGGCGGAGGCGGAAACGCTGTTCGCCATGATGCGCAACCGCGAGGCCGCCGGGCTGGTCCTGGGCCTGCCGGTGAACATGGACGGCACGGAAGGGCGGCGCTGCCAGTCGACGCGCGCCTTCGCCCGCAACCTCCTGCGCCTGAAGCCGGACCTGCCCATCGCCTTCTGGGACGAGCGCATGTCCACCATGGCGGTGAACCGCATGCTGATCGACGAAGCCGATCTCAGCCGCGCCAGACGCGCAGAAGTCGTGGATCGCGCAGCCGCCGGCTACATCCTGCAGGGGGCCTTGGACCGTTTGAACTACTGAGGGGCCGCCGCGTGGCGACCCCTCAGCCGATGCAGGACGACCCACCTATCAGTAGCGGTAGTTGACGCTGGCGCGGATGTTCTGCGTGGCGAAGCTGCTCTCGCTGCGCTTGAAGTCCGTGCCGCCAGCGTTGCCGAGGAGGAACGGGTTGGTGGCGGGCGTGGTCCCGCTGTTGCCCGCGCGCACCCGGTAACTGTCAGCGTCGACGCTGGAGTAGTGGTAGCTGACGCCGATGGAGAGCTTGTCGTTCAGGCGGTGCTCCACCCCTGCGCCCACGAAATAGCCGAAGGCATCCTCGTCGCCGGTCTTGGTGAAGGCATTGGCGGTGTTCGACGTGGAGAAGGTGTTGCGGATGTTGGCATAGGCGCCGCCGCCGGTCGCATAGACCAAGGTACGGTTACCGTAGAACGTGCGGCCAGCGCGGACGCCGAAGGTGGCCTCATACTGCGCCTTGCGCTGCAGGGTGTAGTAGGCCGGCGTCGTCGAGAATGCCGTCACGGCGTCGCTGGTGTTGGAGCCACCGAACGAACCGACCACGCCGATCACGTAGGGCGTGCCCGGCTTCTGCCAGTCGTAGCCGCCCTGCAGGCCGTAGGTGAAGCTGTCCTTGTCGCCCGTGCAACCCGAGAAGGGGGTCGGGCCGGTGGCCGAGCCGCCGCAGAAGCCGGGTGCGAAGGCATTGGCACCGGCCGCGGTCGTGACCGTGTCGCCGAACACACCGTCCAGGTTGCGATCGAACAGCACCGTCTCCTTGCTGCGACCGTCGGAGAACGAACCGCCGACGTAGACGCCGGCATAGATGCCGGTCCAGTCGCGGGTCAGGGGCTGGGCGACCATCGTCTGCGCGGACGCCGAGGTGGCGATCGCCGCGAGCGCCGCGCCGGCGAGAAGAGCGGATTTCATGGGGGGAGGTCCTCAAATTTGTTTCAATCCTGAAATCGATACGGCGACGCGAGTGTTCCGGATGCGTGCGCCATGATGTGAAATTTGCTGCGTGCTGCAGCCGGGCCACCGGGCCGCCAAAAGCTCCAGGCAGGCGGGTGCCCTTGGCCTGACGGCGCTTAGGCTCTACGGAAAGCCATGCCTCAAACGTCGCCCCGGTCGGAGCCGCCAGCCCCGGTCGTCGCGCTGTTCCCCACGCCGCATTTCCTGTCCTGCGCCGATCTGAACCGGGTGCAGGCCGAGCGGCTGATCGAGTCCGCCAACTCCTTCGTGGCGCTGAACCGCAGCCCCTCCAAGAAGCTCGACCTTCTGGCGGGCCGCACCCTGATGAACCTGTTCTTCGAGAACTCCACCCGCACCCAGTCCAGTTTCGAACTGGCCGGGCGCCGGCTGGGGGCCGACGTTCTGAACATGAGCCCGCGCACGTCCAGCATCGCCAAGGGCGAGACGCTGATCGACACAGCGGTGACCCTGAACGCCATGAAGCCCGACCTGCTGGTGGTGCGTCACGGGGCGTCGGGGGCCGCGAGCCTCCTGTCGCAGAAGGTCGGCTGCGGCGTGGTCAACGCGGGCGACGGCCAGCACGAGCACCCCACCCAGGCCCTGCTAGACGCCCTGACGCTCTGGCGATCGTTCGGGCGCGTGGAAGGACTGACGGTGGCGATCTGCGGAGACGTGGCCCACAGCCGGGTTGCCCGCTCCAACGTGATCCTCCTGCAGACGCTGGGGGCCCGAGTGCGCCTGATCGGCCCGCCGACCCTGATGCCCCCCGGCGTGTCGCACTGGGGGGCCGACGTTTTCCACGACATGCGCAAGGGCCTGCGCGGGGTGGATGCGGTGATGATGCTGCGCCTGCAGCTGGAGCGGATGGACGGGGCGCTGGTGCCCTCCGCCCGGGAGTTTTTCCGCTTCTACGGCCTGGACGCGGAGAAGCTGAGCTATGCCGCGCAGGGCGCCAAAGTGATGCACCCCGGCCCCATGAACCGCGGCGTGGAGATCGAATCCGGCGTGGCCGACGATCCGAACGTCAGCCTGATCCAGGATCAGGTGGAGATGGGCGTGGCGGTGCGCATGGCGGTGCTGGCCGGGCTGAATGCGCGGCGCGAGGCGGCCTCCGCATGACCCCGCGCACCATCGCCTTCGTCAACGCAAGGCTGGTCGACCCTGAGAGCGGCTACGACGGCCCGGGCTGCCTCGTCGTATCCGATGGCACCATCGCCGACGTGATCCGGCGCCCGGCGCTGGATGCGCCCTCCCCCGATCTGCGTGTGATCGATTGCGGCGGCGCGCTTCTTGCCCCCGGCCTGATCGACATCCGGGTGAAGACTGGCGAACCCGGCGCCGAGCCCAAGGAGACGCTGAAGTCGGCCGCCCGCGCCGCCGCCGCCGGGGGCGTCACCTCCATCGTGCTGCAGCCCGACACCGACCCGGCCATCGATGATCCGGCCATGATCGGGTTCCTGCTGCGCCGGGCGCGCGAGATCGACCTCGTGCACGTCTACGCCGCAGGGGCCGCCACCCGCCGCTGCGAGGGCGAGGCCCTGGCCGAAATCGGGCTGATGCAGGAGGCGGGCGCCCTCTACATCACCGATGCGGACAGGCCCATCGCCAGCTCGCGCGTGCTGAGCCGGGTGCTGAACTACGCCCGGGCGCTGGACCTGTGGACCGCCCACCGGCCGACCGACCTCTCGCTCACTTCCGGAACCTGCGCCACCTCGGGCGAACTGTCGGGTCGCCGCGGCCTGCCGGCCGCGACCGCGCTGGCCGAGTCGATCGGCCTGGAGCGCGACCTGGCGCTGGCAGAGCTCACGGGCGCCCGGCTGATCGTGGACCAGATCACCACCGCCGACGCACTCGAGCGGTTCGAGCGGGGCGTGAAGCGCGGGGTGCGCGCGGCCGCCACCTGCTCCATCGCGGCGCTGTCGTTCAACGAGCTCGACATCGGCGACTATCGCACCTTCTACCGGCTCGACCCGCCGCTGCGGGCAGAGGGCGACCGCCAGGCCCTGATCGAGGCTGTGGCCACGGGCCTCGTCTCCGTCATCACCTCGGCGCATACGCCCCTGCCCGCGGAAGACAAGCGCCTGCCGTTCTCGGAGGCGGCACCGGGGGCTGTGGGGTTGGAGACGCTGCTGCCCGCCTTGCTACAGCTCTATCATGAGGGCCGCGCACCGCTGGCCACACTGCTGCGGGCCGTGACCCTGGCCCCGGCGCAACTCCTCGGCCTCGGCGCGGGGCGGCTGACCCCGGGAGCTCCGGCCGACCTCATGCTGTGCGATCTGGACGCGCCCGTAGTGATCGCGGCCGACCGGCTGATCTCCAAGTCCAAGAACTCGCCGTTCGACGGGCGTCGCCTGCAGGGGCAGGTCTTGATGACGCTGGTGGCGGGCCGCACCGTCTTCCAGGCCCAGCCGTGAGCGCCCATCGCCGTGTCGGCGCGGCTTGCGTCGCGGCCCCGGCCCCGTATCGTCGCGCCGCATGAATCCTGGGCTCGATCCGCTTCTCATCGTCGCCGCTCTGGCTGGCTACCTCGTGGGCTCGATTCCGTTCGGCGTGCTCATCACCCGCATGGCCGGGCTGGGCGACGTGCGCTCCATCGGCTCCGGCAACATCGGAGCGACCAACGTGCTGCGCACGGGCCGTCGCGATCTGGCGCTGGCGACGCTGCTCCTCGACGGAGGCAAGGGGGCCGTGGCCGTGCTCGTCGCCCGCGCCCTCTGGGGAGAGGAAGCGGCCGTGGTGGCGGGGGCGGCGGCCTTCATCGGCCACATCTTCCCCGTGTGGCTGAAGTTTCGGGGCGGCAAGGGCGTCGCGACCTTCTTTGGGGTGATGATCGCGGCCTTCTGGCCGGTGGGCTTGGCGGCCGGGGCGACCTGGATCCTGGTCGCCGCAGTGTTCCGCTATTCGTCGCTCGCGGCGCTGGCTGCCGCGATCCTGTCCCCCGTCTATGCCGTAGCGTTTCACGAGCCCAAGCGGGCGGCCCTGCTGGCACTCCTCACCGCCGCCCTGATCGTGCTTAGGCACCGGGCCAACATCGTGCGCCTGTCGCGCGGGCAGGAGCCGCGGATCGGAGCCAAGAAGCCGACGGACAGCGAGCCGCAGCCAAGCTCGCCCTCCACACCCGAACCGTGAGCCTGCCCGCGGCCGAGCGGCTGGCGCGCCTGCGCCTTGCCCGCACAGAGGGCGTGGGGCCGGTCACGTTCCGCGAGCTTCTGCGCCGCTTCGGATCGGCGACCGACGCCCTGGCCGCGGCACCCGACCTCGCGCGCCGCGCCGGTCGCACGGCGATCCTGAAACTCGCCACGGCCGCCGACGCCGCCCGCGAGGTCGAGGCCGGGGAGCGTCTGGGGGCGAAGCTTCTCGTGATGGGCGACACTGCCTTTCCTGGCTCGCTCAACGCGTTGGACCCGCCGCCACCCGTACTCTGGGCCTGGGGCGATGCCGGCCTTCTCGCCAGGCCCTCCGTCGCGGTGGTGGGCGCCCGCGTGGCCTCGGCGGGTGGCCAGCGCTTCGCCCGCGAGCTGGCGGCCGACCTGGGACGGCGAGGCTTCGTCGTGGTCTCCGGGCTGGCGCGCGGCATCGACGGGGCGGCACATCAGGGCGCGCTCGAGAGCGGCACGGTCGCCGTGCTGGCAGGCGGCATCGACGACATCTATCCCCCCGAACACGCCGACCTTCATCGGCGCATCACGAGCCAGGGCTGCGTCGTCAGCGAAAATCCGCCCGGCCGCCGGGCCAAGGCGCAGGACTTCCCGCGCCGAAACCGGATCATCTCCGGCTTGGCGCAGGCTGTGGTCGTGGTGGAGGCTGAGCTTCGGTCGGGATCGCTGATCACCGCGCGCCTGGCCGCCGAACAGGGGCGCGAGGTGCTGGCCGTGCCCGGCAGCCCCCTCGACCCCCGCGCCCGGGGCTGCAACGACCTGATCCGCAACGGAGCCGCCGTGTGCGAAGGCGCTGACGACGTGGTGAACGCCCTCGGCGACATCCGCACCCTGCGCGAGCCGCAGGGCGACCTGTTCGAAGGCCCCCCGCACGACCAGGCGGTGGTGGATCGGGCCGCGGATGCCCTGCGTGAGCGGGCCTTCGCCCTCCTGTCGCACACGCCCACGCCCCGCGACGAGGTGGTGCGCGCGCTTCAGGCCCCGGCCGCGCACGTCATGGCGGCTCTGGTTGAACTGGCGCTGGCGGGCCGGGCAGAGCTGTTGCCCGGCGGTCTCGTCGCCCGGCTCTAGGCCTCTTCCGGAGAGGTCCGCCTCCGCTCGGCCCCGGCCTGGATCGCCACGATGGCCAAGGAACTCGCGAGCTCCGCCCGGTCGTGGCTGGCCGCCAGATCGGCAAGCTCGAGGATCATTTCTTCCACATAGGTGATCACCTGCGAGGGGCTGAGTGACGCCATCTTTTGACTCTCGCTAAAGCTGCTGACTAGCCCAATATTCTACTTTGGGTAGAAGGTTGAATCAATCGCCGGAGTCGCCTGGCGCATGAGGATTCCCAAGCCTCCGTTGACATCACCCCGGGTGCGCCCCCACGTTCCGCGCCTTCGCGCCGCCCCTCCCCTCTCGTCCAGGCTTCCTCCCCCCGCATGAACGTCGTCGTCGTCGAGAGCCCCGCCAAGGCCAAGACCATCAACAAGTACCTGGGGCCGGACTTCGTGGTCCTGGCCTCCTACGGGCACGTTCGCGACCTGCCGCCCAAGGACGGCAGCGTGCGCCCCGACGACGACTTCGCCATGGACTGGGAGGTGGACGCCAAATCGTCCAAGCGCCTGAGCGACATCGCCGAGGCCATGAAGGGCGCCACCCGTCTGATCCTGGCCACCGACCCCGACCGCGAGGGCGAAGCCATCAGCTGGCACGTGCTGGAGGTGCTGAAGAAAAAGCGCGCGATCAAGGACATGACGGTGCAGCGCGTCACCTTCAACGCCATCACCAAGCAGGCCGTGCTCACCGCGATGGCGGCCCCCCGCGACATCGACATGGAGCTGGTGGACGCCTATCTCGCCCGCCGTGCTCTAGATTATCTGGTGGGCTTCAGCCTCTCGCCGGTGCTGTGGCGCAAGCTCCCGGGGGCCAAGTCGGCCGGGCGGGTGCAGTCGGTCGCCCTGCGGCTGATCGTGGATCGCGAAGTCGAGATCGACGCCTTCCAGACCCGGGAATACTGGTCGGTGGAAGCGGACGTTTCCGCCGGCTCAGACCCCTTCCTGGCGCGACTCACCACGCACGAAGGCAAAAAGCTCGCCCGCTACGACCTGCCGGACGAGGCCTCGGCGCTGGCCGCCCGGGCAGCCGTGCAGGCCGGATCGTTCACGGTATCGAGCGTGGAGAAGAAGCCCGCCAAGCGCTCGCCCCCGCCGCCCTTCACGACCTCCACCCTGCAGCAGGAGGCCTCGCGCAAGCTCGGCTTCAACGCCCAGCGCACCATGAGCGCCGCGCAGAAGCTCTACGAGGGCGTCGACGAGAACGGTGGCCTGATCACCTACATGCGGACAGACGGCGTGGCGGCGGCACCCGAAGCCATCGCCGAAGCCCGCCACGTGATCGCCGAGCGGTTCGGGGCACCCTACGTTCCGGAGACGCCGCGTTACTACAAGGCCAAGGCCAAGAACGCGCAGGAGGCCCACGAGGCCATCCGGCCGACTTCGCTGAACCGCCACCCCTCGATGGTGCGGCTGGAGGGCGACCTCGGCCGGCTCTACGAATTGATCTGGCGGCGTATGGCGGCGAGCCAGATGGAGTCGGCCAGGATCGAGCGCACCACCATCGACCTGACCACCGCCGACAGCCGCACCGCCCTTCGCGCCACCGGCCAGGTGATCCAGTTCGATGGCTACCTCGCCGTCTACGAAGAGGGCCGCGACGACACCCCCAAGGGCGAGGACGACGACGACGCCCGCCTGCCTGTGGTGAACGAGAACGCGACCGCCAAGGTCGTCGAGGCGCGGGCCGACCAGCACTTCACTGAACCGCCCCCGCGCTATTCCGAAGCCAGCCTCGTGAAGAAGATGGAGGAGCTGGGCATCGGGCGCCCCTCCACCTACGCCTCGATCCTGGAGCGCCTGCGCGACCGCAGCTATGTGCGGATGGACAAGAACCGCTTCATTCCTGAGGATTCCGGGCGGCTGCTGATCGCCTTCCTGGCCCAGTATTTCGCCAAATATGTCGAATACGATTTCACCGCCGATCTCGAAGACCAGCTCGATCAGGTCTCGGCGGGCGACATGCAGTACAAGGTGCTGCTGCGCACGTTCTGGGATCACCTGAACGCTTCGATCCACGAACTCGACGACGTGGGTGTGCGCGAGGTGATCGACGCGCTGGACGAGTCGCTCGGCCCCTGGCTGTTCCCCGACTCTTCCGACGGCCCGAATGCGCGCACCTGCCCCGCCTGCGGCGACGGTCGCCTGGGGCTGAAGATCAGCCGCAACGGCGCCTTCGTCGGCTGCAGCCGCTATCCCGATTGCCGCTACACCCGCCGCATCGGCGGCGAAGACGGGGCGGCGGGTGACCGCGAGCTCGGCGTCCACCCCGACACCGGCAAGACCATCTTCCTGAAGATCGGTCGCTTCGGCCCCTACGTGGACGAGGCGGCGGCCGAGGGGGAGAAGCCCCGCCGCTCGTCCCTGCCCAAGGGCTGGTCGCAGGAATCGATGGATCTCGACCGGGCTCTGCGCCTCCTGTCGCTGCCACGCGAGGTGGGCAAGCACCCGGAAGACGGGGAGACCATCCTGGCCGGGCTCGGCCGCTTCGGACCCTACATCCAGCACGGCAAGACCTACGCCAGCGTCGCCGACATCGACGAGGCGTTCGACATCGGCCTGAACCGCGCCGTGACCCTGATCGCCGAAAAGCGCGCGGGCGGCCCTCGCGGAAGAGGTGCGGCGACGCCTCCGCTCAAGGAACTGGGAAACCACCCGGTGACGGGCGAGCCGATGGTGGTGATGGCGGGCCGCTACGGGGCCTACGTGAAGTCGGGGGCGATCAACGCCACTCTGCCCAAGGGGGCCACACCGGAGAGCCTCACGGCGGAAGACGCGGTCACCCTCATCGACGCCCGCGCCGCAGCGGGCGGCGGAGGCAAGGCGAAGGGCCGGAAGGCTCCGGCCAAGGCGGCTGCGAAAAAGGCTCCTGCGAAGAAGCCGGCTGCGAAGAAGAAGGCCGCCCCGAAAAAGAAAGCGTGATCCGGCCATCTCTCCCGCCTGCGGGAGAGGTATTCAAGCCGATGCCGCCTCCGGCTCCCGATGCGCCAACACCGTCGCGAGGCTGCCCACGAGGATCAGGGCGCCGCCGCCGATTAGGAGCGGCGTCAGACGGTCGCCGAACATTGTCACGCCCAGGGTCGCGCCCACCAAAGGCTCCAGGTTGATGAACACGCCCGCGCTGGCGCTGGGTGCCCTTACCGCGCCGATCTGCCAGCAGGCGGTGGCGAGCACGGTGCAGATTAGCGCCCCGGCCCATACCGCCCCCCAGGTCATCCCGCTCACGTGCATCGGCGGCAGCCCATAAAGCGGCAGGGCGATCAGAAGCACGGTCGCGCCGCCGGTCGCCAGCACAACGGCCGGCCCCGCGAGCGGGTCGGCGGCGCTGTCCATCGTGCGCAGGCTCCACAGGTAGCCGAGGAAGATCAGGAGCGACACCACCGACAGAAGCACGCCCAGCAGCGAACCGCCGCTCGCCCCGGCGCGCAGGGCGATCAACACGCCCCCCGCCGTCGCCAGCGCCACCCCCGCCCACGCCCGCAGCCCCACCTTCTCGCCCCACAGCACGGATGCGGCGGCGATCAGGGCGGGCATCAGGCCGATGAGCAGGGCCGCCAAGCTCACAGGGATGCGCGCCAACCCCTCGAACTGCACGAGGAAGCCGAGGCCGTAGAACCCGCCCGTCATCCACGAGCGCCAGTCGCGCAGGAGGCGCCGGCCCGTTGCGCTCCAAAGGGTGTAAGGCAGGGCGATCATCCCCGCGAGGCCGATGCGAAGCTCGATCAGATGCGGCGGGCTGAGCTCGCCCAGGGCCACCTTGCCCAGGGGAAAGCCCAGCCCCCAGGAGGCGCCCGCTATGGTCAGGAGGAGGTAGGGCCACAGGCGCATGGCCGCCTTGTGCCGTGACTCACTCACCCGCGTCACCCCACAGGTTGGGTTGGGCGCTTGGGCCGGCGGGGCGAGGCGCGTAGGGAAAGGCATGGTCGAACGCCGCTCCCCCGCCCTTCCCTCGCCCGACGATCTGGCCGCCTTCGTGCGCGACGCGGGCGAGACCGACCTTGATGCCGCCGCTCGGCGCTTCGGCGTGAAGGGCGGCGACCGGCGGGCGCTGCGCCAGATGCTTAAGGATCTGCAGGGCGAAGGCGGTTCTCTGGCCAAGCGCGGGCGCAAGGGCGTGGCGGCCAAGGGCTCGCTTCCTCCCGTGGGCGTGGCCGACGTGGTGGATCGCGACGACGACGGCGAGATGTGGGTGCGCCTGGCCAAGGCCGGCGACGACGTGGACCGGGTGCGCCTCGCCCCCGGCCGCGCCGAGGGAGGCGGACCCGCGCCCGGCCTGGGCGACCGGGTGCTGGTGCGCTTCGTTTCCAACGCCGACGGGGAGCACGAGGCCCAACTGATCCGGCGCCTGGGCCAGAGCGCGCCCAAGATGCTGGGGGTAGTGCGCAAGTCGCAGGGACCCCGGGGAAACCGCGAGGTCCGGCTGGAGCCGGTGGATCGCAAGACCCGCGACAGCCTGATCCTCACCGGGCCTGAGACCGACACCCTGAAGGACGGCGACCTCGTCATGGCGCAGGCGCTCGCCGCCGACGACCGCCGCGCCTATGGCCCCAAGCGGGGCAAGGTGCTGGAGGTGGTGGGCCGCGAGGACGACCCCCGCGCCTTCTCGCTCCTCGCCATCGCCGCCAACGACATTCCCATCGGCTTTCCGGACGCTGTGGAGGCGGAGGCGAACGCAGCCCTGCCCCCCACGATCAAGGGCCGCACCGACCTTCGCGACCTCCTGCTGATCACCATCGACCCCGCCGACGCCCGCGATCACGACGACGCGGTGTTCGCGCAACCCGACGACGACCCCAAGAACGTCGAGGGCTGGGTCGTGTGGGTGGCCATCGCCGACGTGGCCGCCTACGTACCCCCCGGCTCAGCGCTCGACCGCACCGCCTGGGAGAAGGGCAACAGCGTCTACTTCCCCGACCGGGTGGAGCCCATGCTGCCCGAACGCCTATCCGCCGGACTGTGCTCACTGGTGGAGGGGGAGGACCGGGCGTGCCTGGCCGTGCGGATGGTGTTCGACAAGTCAGGCAAGAAGACCGGCCACCGCTTCGTGCGCGGGCTGATGCGATGCGCGGCGGGGGTGGCCTATGAACAGGCGCAGGCCGCCAGCGAAGGGGTGACGGACGAGGCCACCGGGCCGATCCTCGATGCGGTCATCAAGCCGTTGTGGGCCGCCTACGCCTGCATGAAGCGCGGCCGCGACGCCCGCTCGCCCCTGGCCATCGAGTCGGCCGAGCGACGCATCAAGCTGAACGCCAAGGGCGAGATCACCTCCATCGAACGGCGCGAGAGCCTGGAGGCGCATCGGCTGATCGAGGAGATGATGATCCAGGCCAACGTTTGCGCGGCGGAAACGCTGGAAGGCAAGAACAGCCCCCTGATCTATCGCATCCACGACGCCCCCAGCGAGCAGAAGCTCTTCGCACTCGGCGACTTCCTGCAATCCATCGGCAAGACGTGGTCCAAGGGCGAGGCCGCCCGAACCGACCGCTTCAACGCGCTGCTGGCGGACACAAGAGAGGGTCCGCACGCCGAGATCGTCAACGAGGTGGTGCTGCGCACGCAGATGCAGGCGATCTACTCACCTGACAACATCGGCCACTTCGGCCTGAACCTGAACCGCTACGCCCACTTCACCTCGCCGATCCGCCGCTACGCCGACCTCGTGGTGCACAGGGCGTTGATCGCCGCGCTCAATCTGGGCGACGACGGCCTGACCGACCGCGACTCCGCCCGCCTGCAGGAGACCGCCGAGCACATCACCGCCACCGAACGCCGCGCCATGACCGCCGAGCGCGAGGCGATGGACCGCTACGTCGCCGCCTTCCTCAGCGATCGACAGGGCGCCGAGTTCTCCGGCCGCATCACCGGCGTGACCCGCTTCGGCCTGTTCATACGGCTGGAGGAGACCGGCGCCGACGGGCTGGTGCCCGTCTCGACGCTGGGCGCGAGTTCGGGCGGCAGCGAGTTCTGGGTGCATGACGAGCGCACCCACGCGCTGGTGGCCGAACGCTCCGGCCGCCGCTTCCGCCTCGGGGCGCGGGTGGAGGTGCGGCTGCGCGAAGCCACTCCCCTGACCGGCGGCCTCCTGTTCGAGATGCTGAGCGAACCGGACGAGCGCGATCCCGACGCCCCCGCCCCTCGCCTCGGCGTGCGTCGCCGCGTCGAGACGACCCGCCGCGGCGGTCCCCCCAAGGGCGTGCGCAAGGGCAAGCGCCGGTGAAGACGGTCTTCGATCCAGAGGAGGCGGCGGCGCTGGCCGAGGCGCGCGCAGACGGGCCTCGCCGGGTGGCCATCCGCAGGGCCGCGACCCTGATCCTCGTCGATCGCTCGACCGGGGAGCCCCAGGTGCTGATGGGGCGGCGCGGCGCGGGCCACGTCTTCATGCCCAACAAGTGGGTGTTCCCCGGCGGTCGGGCGGAACGTGGAGACGCTTTCGCGCCCTCGGCGACAGACATCTCCCCGCAGGTGGCCGCGGCTTTGTCGCAGGAGACGCCGCGCACCTCGCCTCGCATGGCCCGGGCGCTCGGCATGGCCGCCATCCGCGAATTGAAGGAGGAGGCCGGGCTGCATCTGGAGGCGAAGACCCGCGAAGGCCCGCCCCTGCCCGACCTCGCCGCGCTGGAGCTGGTGGGCCGGGCGATCACCCCGCCCTATCGCCCCAAGCGCTTCGATGCCCTGTTCTTCTGCGCCGACGCCGCCCGCCTCCTGCACCCCGAGCGTCGGGGCGGCGACGGGGAGCTGGACGAGATCGCTTGGTTCACCCTGCCCGAGGCGCTGGAGCTGGACCTGCCCAACGTGACCCAGTTCGTCCTGAAGGAGCTGGAGCATCGCCTGGTGGAGCCCGGCCGCCCCCCCGTGTACCTCCGTTACCTGCGCCGCCGCCACACCGTCACCGACCTTCCCGCCTGAACGGACCACCGATGCGCAAGCCGACCGCCCTCCTCCTCTTTGCCGCAGCTATCTTGGCGACCGCAGGCCCCGCGCTGGCCAAGCGACCTGCTGCTCGCGCCTCCACGGTCTGCGCCGCCTGCGTGCAGGCGCATGTGGAACACCTGGCCGCGCCCGAGCTCGCGGGCCGACGCTGCGCCACCCCCGACGAGGCCCGCGCCGCCGACTACCTCGTGGGTGAGTTCAAAGCTCTCAGGGTGCAGGGTGCCCTTCCCGGCGGCGCCTACCTGCAGACGGTCGGCCTGAGTGCGAGCCGCCTGGCGGCACCCGCCATCCTGACGATCGGCGGCGGCCAGCCGCTGCTGCAGGACGCCGACTTCCTCCTGATGCGTCGCGCCCAGTCGGTCGCGGGGCCGCTCGTTCGCGTGACAGACGGCAAGGCGCTGCCCGAGGGCCTTTCGGGCGCCGTGGTGTTCCTCGACCTCGCGGCTCCCGATCCGGCGGCAGTGTCGGCAGCTGGCAAGGCCGGGGCGAAGGCGGTTATCCAGATCGCCAACCCCGCTGCACTCCAGCACTGGGCCGACATGAAGGAACGCGGGCTGCCCTCCACGATCGACGGGGTGACGCCCGAACCCCTCAGTGGGCCGACGCAGCTGATCGTGAGGCCTGAGGCAGCCGCGGCCCTGCGCACGCCTGCCGCCACCGCCACGCTCGCCTTGACCTTCGGCGATCCGCGCAGGCGCGCCACCCACAACGTGACGGCCGTGCTCCACGGCTCGGCCCGCAACGCGGATCAGGACGCGATCCTCCTCACTGCCCACTACGACCACCTGGGGGTTCGCGACGGCAAGCTGTTCCCCGGTGCCAACGACGACGCCTCGGGCACAGCGGCGGTGCTGGAGTTCGCACGGCTCCTGAAGGCCGGGCCGAAGCCGAAGCGCACTGTGGTGTTCGCCCTGTTCGGCTGCGAAGAGGAAGGCGGCTTCGGTGCCACCTATTTCGATGCGAACCCGCCCCTGCCCCTCACCGACATCGCCGCCAACATCGAGTTCGAGATGATCGGCTTGCGCGATCCGAAACAGCCCGAGTCTCTGATGCTGACCGGCTGGGACCGCTCCAACCTCGGCCCGACCCTGGCCGAGCACGGGGCCAAGGTGGCGAAGGATCTCTATCCCGAGCAGAACTTCTTCCAGCGGTCGGACAACTACGCCCTGGCCCGCAAGGGCGTGGTGGCGCACACGATCAGTGCCTGGCCGGTGCCCCCCACCTATCACCAGCCCACCGATACCGCGGCCAGCATGGACTTCGCCTTCATGGCCGCCAGCATCCAGTCGATGGTGGAGCCAGTGCGCTGGCTCCTGAACAGCGACTTCAAGCCCGCCTGGAACCCCGGCGGCAAACCATAAGCGCGGAGCCTGCGACACCGGGTTGACACGCAAGCGTTCGCCGCTAGTTTCCGCGCCTCTTATTTCCCCGGCGGCGCGCCTTCCAGCGCCCGTTCGCGCGCCCGGAGCTTCTCGCCATGGCCAAGCCGGCCTCAATCAAGATCCGCCTGAACTCGTCGGCCGACACGGGTTTCTTCTATGTTACCAAGAAGAACGCCCGCACCAAGACCGAGAAGATGGTCCTGAAAAAGTACGACCCCGTCGTGCGCAAGCACGTCGAGTTCCGCGAAGGCAAGATCAAGTAGGCTTGGCGATGTCCGCCGCAGCCTTAAGCGCCCGGCCGAAAGGTCGGGCGTTTTGCGTTTGGCCTGCAGGACCTCCCCCCGCAAGCGGGGGGGAGGTCTACCCAGTAGGCTACCGCGAAGCGGTCTGAACGGGTGCGGCACCCGTCACCCGCCAGACTCGGTTGCCCACGTCGTCGGCCACGAGCAGGCCACCCGCCTTGTCGATCGCCACGCCCACGGGGCGCCCGTGCGCCTTGTCGTCAGCGCCGATGAAGCCGGTCAGCACGTCCACCGACTGCCCCGAAGGCATGCCGCCCGCGAAGGGCACGAAGATCACCTTGTAGCCGGAGCGGGGCTTTCGATTCCACGAGCCGTGCTGGCCCACGAACACGCCGTCACGGAAGGCTGTGGGCATGGCGGTGTCTGCGTTCTGGCCCGGGCCGGAGGCGAACGTCAGGCCGAGCGACGCTGTGTGGGGGCCGAGCGCGTAGTCGGGCTTGATCGCCTTCGCCACGAGGTCAGGCCGCTGCGGCTTGATCCGCTCCTCCACGTGCTGGCCGTAATAGCTGTAGGGCCAGCCATAGAACCCGCCGTCCTTCACGCTGGTCATGTAGTCGGGCACGAGGTCGGAGCCGATCTCGTCGCGCTCGTTAACCGCGGTCCAAAGCTGGCCGGTGGACGACCAGCCCATGCCGTTCGGGTTGCGCAGGCCGGAGGCGAAGATTCGATGCGCGCCCGTGGCTGGATCGACTTCCCAGATGGCGGCGCGCCCAGCCTCCACGTCCATGCCGTTCTCGCCCACATTCGAGTTGGAGCCGGTGGTGACGTAGAGCTTGGAGCCGTCAGGGCTCGCGATGACGTTCTTGGTCCAGTGGTGGTTAATCTCGCCCGCGGGCAGGTCGGTAACCTTGGTGGGAGCGGGTGCCGAGGTGGCGCCGGGCGAGTAGGTGGTCTTCACCACGGCGTCGCTGTCGGCGATGTAGAGCGTGTTGCCCACCAGGGTCATGCCGTAGGGCGAGTTCAGACCCGCCAGGAAAGTGAACTTCTGGTCCGCCACCCCGTCGCCGTTGCTGTCGCGCAGGAGGCTGATGCGGTTGGCACTTGGCACGGTGGCCCCGGCCTTGCCCATGATGATCGCTTCAACTTTGCCTTTCAGGCCCTTGGAATCCTTGGGCTTCGGCGGGGCGTTCGTCTCGGCGACCAGCACGTCGCCATTCGGCAGCACGTAGAGCCAGCGCGGATGGTCCAGGTCCTTCGCGAACTCCACGACCTTCAGGTTGGGGGCGGCCGTGGGATGGTCGCCCGGCGCCCAGGTCTGGGCGGTGGCGATGTTCATCGTGGGCAGGAGGGTCTTGGCGGGTGGCGGCAGCTGCGGATTCGGGCCCATTCCCGCTGTGACGGGCAGGGTCGCCTGTTCGCTGCAGCAAGCAACGGTGAGCGCCGCCGTGGCGGTGATCAGGGCGAGACGAAGTTCAGAGCGCATGGGGCACGGCCTTGGCTGGTTTCAGCCACAACGGTGCGCCTGCGGGACCGTTCCGTGAAGCCCGCCCCGGTCTTGGCCTAGGCCGCGCGGGCGATGACCTGATTGCGGCCCGCGGCCTTGGCTTCGTAGACGGCCTCGTCTGCCCGCTTGAGCAACGTCTCCTGCGTGTCGGTCGGCAGGGAGGTGGCGGCGACGCCGATGGAAATGGTCACCTGGAGGGGTTCGCTCAGCCCGTTGACGCGGAAGGGCGAGCCCGAGATGTGCAGGCGGAGCCTCTCGGCGATGCGAAGGGCGTCTTCCAGGGGGGTGTCGGGCATCACCACCACGAACTCCTCCCCGCCCAGGCGGCAGGCGAGGTCCACGGCGCGCACGTTGGTGGCGAGGCGCACGGCGAACTCGCGCAGCACCTCGTCGCCCATGTCGTGGCCGAAGGTGTCGTTGATGCGCTTGAAGTGATCGATGTCCACCAGGAGCGCGGCCACGGGCGCCTCGCCGGACGCTGCCCGGCGCACGAGCGCTCCCAGCTGGCCTGACATGTAGCGCCGGTTGTGCAGCCCCGTCAGCGGATCGGTGACCGCCAGTTCCAGCGAGTGGTCGAGGTTGTGGCGCAGGAAGTCGGTGTAGCGCTTCTGACGGATCAGCGTGCGCACGCGCGCGGCCATCTCCTCCGGGTCAATCGGGCGGGCCAGGAGGTCGTTGGCGCCGATCTCAAGCGCCTTCACGGCCCGCTGCCGCTCGGTGGGCTCGAACACCGCCAGGATCGGCAGGTGCCGGGTGGTCTCGTCCGACCGCGCTTGCGCCACGAGCCGCAGGCCGTCGAAGCCCTTGGCGGCGATGTTGACGATGAGGAGGTCGGCACGCGCCCGGGCGGCGATGAGCGCACGTTCCGGCTCGGTCTCCAGCACGGGCCTGTGCTCGGTGGAGAGCTCGTCGAAGATGCGCTTGCCCTGGTGGGGCTGGTCGTCGGCGATGATCACCCGCCCCCCCCCGCCACCCAGCCGGCCGCCCACCCCCTCGATCAGCCCCATGCGACGGCCAGAGGCCTCGCGCTGGCGCAGTTCATCGATGACGAGCTTCAGCCGGGTGAGCGAGCGCACCCGGGCGAAGAGGGCCACGTCGTCGATGGGCTTGGTGAGAAAGTCGTCGGCACCCGCTTCCAGCCCGTTCAGCCGGTCGCGCCGGCCATCGAGAGCGGTCACCAGCACCACCGGAATGTGGCGCGTCTCCGGGCTGGCCTTGAGAATGCGGCAGGCCTCAAACCCGTCCATGCCGGGCATCATCACGTCCAGAAGGATGATGTCGGGCTTGTCGGCGATGGCGGAGGCGATGCCGCTCGGGCCGTCGTGGGCCGTGATCACGTCATAGTATTCGGCGGTGAGCTTGGCCTCGAGCAGCCGCACGTTGGGCTCGGTGTCGTCCACCACCAGGATGCGGGCGCTCATCGTCGCGGCTCCGTCAGTCCAGGAACTTGCGGACGGTTTCGAGGAAGTAGCCCACCGAGATGGGCTTGGAGATGTAGGCCTCGCAGCCGCCTTCGCGGATGCGTTCCTCGTCGCCCTTCATGGCGAAGGCGGTGACCGCGATCACCGGAATGTGGCTGAGTTCGTCGTCTTCCTTCAGCCACTTGGTCACCTCCAGCCCGGAAATCTCCGGCAGCTGGATGTCCATCAGGATCAGGTCGGGATGATGCTGGCGCGCGAGCGACAGGGCCGACAGGCCCTCGCGGGTCTGCAGGGTTTCATAGCCCTGGGCATCCAACAGGTCGTGGAAGAGCTTCATGTTGAGCTCGTTATCCTCGACGATGAGCACGCGCTTGGTCATCATGGCCTAACTGGAAGACCGCCGGTCTCGGATCACGGCGGCGTCGCCTTAACCCTGTCGGTCTCGAGGCTCAGAGATGCCACCCACATCCTCAAGATTCGGTTATTCCGCGGGAAGATGAGCCTGGACGCGCCTGCACCGTCACAATCGCCGCATCCCGCCGACCTGCGCGAGGCCTGTCGCAGGCTCGAAGCCTGCGCGCCGACACCGCTTCTGATCGTGGATGTGGACGAGGTACTGGCGCTGTTCGTGCAGGGGTTCGACCGCTGGCTGCGGCGCGAAGGCTTCGAGCTTCGCATGAACTCCTTCGCCCTGTTCTCGAACCTCTACCCTGTGGGCGGCGACGCGTCGGCGAGCCTTGCGGACGGCAAGCGCCTGTTCGACCGCTTCTTCGCGGAGGGCTGCCACGAGGTTGAGGCCGCGCCCGGCGCGTCGCAGGGGCTGGAGCGCATCTCGCAGGTGGCCCGGATCGTGGTGCTGACCAACGCCCCGCAGAGCGCCCGGGCCCTGCGCGCCGAGTGGCTGACCCTGCAGGCGCTGGACCACCCCCTGGTCATCAACGCCGGGCCCAAGGGGGTGGCGGCCTCCGCCCTCGCAACAGCGGCAGGCGGGCCCTGCGCCTTCGTGGACGACCTTCTCTCCAACCTCGACTCGGTGGCCGCGGAAGCCCCGCATGTGACGCGGTTCCAGATGGTGGCAGATCCGCATCTGCGCCCGATGGCCCCCACCGCGCCGGAGCGCCACACGCGTGTGGACGACTGGCCGGAGCTGACGGAGCGGCTGGTGGCGCTGTTCGGGTGAACACCCTCTGCCGGGACTGTTTCTGGACCGGCGAGGCCGTGCCCGCAGACCGGCGCTGCCCCACGTGCGGCTCGCCCCGCCTTCTCGCCCATGCAGAACTCGCGTCGCTGTCCATCGCGCATCTGGACTGCGACGCCTTCTACGCCAGCGTGGAGAAGCGCGACCGGCCGGAGTTGCGCGACAGGCCGGTGATCGTGGGCGGCGGGGTTCGGGGCGTGGTCACCACCGCCTGCTACATCGCCCGCACCTACGGCCCCCGCTCGGCCATGCCCATGTTCAAGGCGCTGAAGCTATGCCCGGACGCGGTGGTCATACGGCCCGACTTCGCGAAATACGTCTTCGAGTCCAAGCGCATCATGGAGATCCTCCGGGCGCTGACACCCCTTGTGCAGCCTCTGAGCCTGGATGAGGCGTGGGTCGATCTGTCCGGCTCCGAGCGCCTGCACGGAGGCGCTCCTGCGCTGACGCTGGCGAAGGTGCAGGCGCGGATCGAGGCGGAGACTGGGCTCACGATCTCCATCGGACTCGCGCCCAACAAGGTGCTGGCGAAGATCGCGTCCGACCTCGACAAGCCGCGGGGATTCTCGGTGATCGGGGCGGCCGAGGCGCAGGCGTTCCTCAGCGGCAAGCCCGTCACCATCCTGCCCGGCATCGGCCCGGCGTTCGCGGCGTCGCTCGCCAAGTCTGGATTCACGCTGGTGGGGCAGCTGGCAAGCGCCGATCCCAAGGACCTGGTGCGCCGGTTCGGCACCGGCGGCCTGCGCCTGCACGACCTCGCCCACGGGCGCGACTCCCGCAGCGTGAACCCCGAGAGCGACCGCAAGAGCATCGGCGCCGAGACCACCTTCAACACCGACCTGCGCGACCTGTCTGAGCTGGAGGATCGCCTGTGGGGCTGTTGCGAGAAGGTGGGGGCCCGCGCCCGCGCCTCAGGCGTCACCGGGCGGGTGGTCACGCTGAAGATCAAGGGGACGGACTTCAAGAGCCTCACCCGCCGCCGCACTCTGCCGGAGCCCACACAGACCGCCCGGGTGCTGTTCGCCGCCGCCCGCGAGATGCTGAAGGCCGAGGCCGGCCCCGCGTTCCGGCTGATCGGCGTTGCGCTCTCAGACCTGCAGGATGCCGAGGCCGCCGGCACCGACTTCTTCGCTCACGAAGAGGCCAAGGCCCGCGTCACCGAAACCGCTGTGGACAAGCTTCGCGCCCGCTTCGGTGCCGACGCGGTGAAGACCGCACGGGCGCTGAAGAGCGGGCGCTAGCTCAACCCCGCTCGCCGTAGGGGCGCGAGTAGGTCGGCTGTGGCGGATAGCTGCCGTAGGGCACGGGCGCGGGCGGCGCGCCGTACGCCGGCGGCGCGTAGCCATGTGGCGGGCGGCACTGTCCGGCATGACGAACGCGCACGCCGTTGGACCGGGCCACGCAGCCGTTCGGGTAGGTCTGGCCGTCTCGTCCGCAGACGGGCTGGTAGATGTCGGTGCAGACGCGCGGCGGCTGCGGATAGGGGCGCGGCGGGGGCGTGCAGGCTCCCGGGTGTGCCACGGCCACGCCGCGCGATGCGGCGACGCAGGCGTTGGAATAGGTCATGCCGTTCACGCCGCACACGGGCTGGAAGATGTGCGGGCAGACCTGGGGCCGGCCCACCGGGCGGCACACACCGGCCCGGTCGGGGAAGTTCGGGCCGGAGACCACGCACATCTGACCGCTGGGGCACTGCAGGTTGGCAATGCCGCCGCAGGTGCGCCCCTGGGCATCGGCCGCGCCTGAGCCGAGCAGCGATATGGCGAAGGCCACAAGCCCCGCCAGCGCCATCATCCAAGACCAGAGCCTGTTCTTCACGGCGCGCGCCCTCGACTATTTCGAAGACGCTACAAGCTTTGCAGCGCCACGCCCAGCCTCTCTGCACCGCGTAGCGCTTGCGGCCTCAGGCGGGGCGGGCGAAGGAGCGGCCGCCCTCATCCGAATCGCCGCAAGTTTCCTTCATGGCCAAGGCTGCCCCCGCCGCCCTCGATCTCTTCGCGCCAAACGATGGCGCTGCAGCTGCGCCCATCGCTGCGCCTGCGACCGACGCACGCTCGGCGGCCGCCGCCTCCGGCTATTCCGCCAAGGACATCGAGGTTCTGGAGGGCCTGGAGCCCGTTCGCCGACGCCCCGGCATGTACATCGGCGGCACCGACGAGCGCGCCCTGCACCACCTGTTTGCCGAGGTGCTGGACAATTCGATGGACGAGGCCGTCGCCGGCCACGCCAAGACCATCGAAGTTGAGCTGCACGCCGACGGATCCCTGAGCGTGAAGGACGACGGGCGCGGCATCCCCGTCGATTCGCACCCCAAGCACCCCGGCAAGAGTGCGCTGGAGGTGATCCTCACCGTGCTGCACTCGGGCGGCAAGTTCTCGGGCAAGGCTTACGAGACCTCGGGCGGCCTGCACGGCGTGGGGGTAAGCGTGGTCAACGCCCTCTCCGACCGGCTGGACGTGACCGCCTGGCGCGACGGAGCGGAGCATCGCCAGTCTTTCTCCAAGGGCCACAGCCTGGCGCCCCTGGAGACGCTGGGAGCGACGCGGAAGAAGGGCACCAAGGTCCACTTCAACCCTGACCCCGAGATCTTCGGGCCCGAGGCCGCCTTCAAGCCCGCGCGGCTCTACCGGATGGCGCGCTCGAAGGCCTACCTGTTCCGCGGCGTCACCATAGAGTGGAAGTGCGCGCCCGAGCGCATTCACGACGCCACGCCCGCCACGGCCACCTTCCATTTCCCCAACGGTCTGGCCGACTTCCTCAAGGAACGGCTGGGCGAGATCGAAACGGTCACGCCAGACCCCTTCGCCGGGCGCATCGAGCGCAAGGAAGGCGGCGGGGCTGTGGAGTGGGCCATCGCGTGGTCGGGTGCAGGCTTCGGCGAGGCCGACGGCTTCATGCAGAGCTACTGCAACACCGTGCCCACCCCTGAGGGTGGCACCCACGAGGCTGGCCTGCGCGCGGCTCTGCTGCGCGGGCTGAAGGCCTACGGCGAGCGCATCAACGATAAGCGGACGGCGATCATCACCGCCGAGGACGTGATCGCCCAGGCCGGGGCCCTGATCAGCGTTTTCATCCGCGAGCCCGAGTTCCAGGGCCAGACCAAGGAGCGCCTGTCCTCCGCCGACGCGCAGAAGCTGGTCGAGACCGCCCTGCGCGACCCATTCGATCACTGGCTGATCGCCCAGCCCAAGTCGGCCGCCGCCCTCCTGCAGTTCGTCGCTGAGCGGGCGGAGGAACGGCTGAAGCGGCGCAAGGACCGGGAGGTCGCCCGCGCCTCGGCCACCCGAAAGCTGCGCCTGCCCGGCAAGCTCGCCGACTGTTCCGGCAACGCCCACGACGGCTCGGAACTGTTCATCGTGGAGGGCGATTCCGCCGGCGGCTCGGCCAAGCAGGCACGCGACCGGCGCACGCAGGCGGTGCTGCCTCTGCGCGGCAAAATCCTCAACGTCGCCTCCGCCACCGGCGAAAAGGCGGGCAAGAACGCGGAGCTGTCAGACCTCGCCCTCGCCCTCGGCTGCCAGGGCGGGTCGCGCTATCGCGAGGAGGAGTTACGCTACGAGCGCATCGTGATCATGACCGACGCCGACGTGGACGGCGCCCACATCGCAAGCCTGCTCATCACCTTCTTCTACCGCACCTACCCCGAGCTCGTGCGCTCTGGAAAACTGTACCTGGCGCTGCCGCCCCTGTTCCGGGTGAGCCACGGCAAGGAAGTGGTCTACGCCGCTGACGAGGCCGAGCGAGACCGGCTCCTGGCCACGACCTTCAAGGGCAAGACCGTCGACATCGGGCGCTTCAAGGGGCTGGGCGAGATGATGCCGGCGCAGCTGAAGGAGACCACCATGTCTCCCCTCACGCGCACACTGGCGCGAGTGACGCTGCCTCGCGAGGAGGAGGCGGTGGAGATGCGGGTTGAGGAACTGATGGGCAAGCGCGCCGACCTGCGCTTCCGCTTCATCCAGGAAAACGCCGAGTTCGCCGCGGCCGATCTCGACGTCTGATCGGGCTCTCTCGTCAGCTGCTGGGCCGATCGCCGGCCACGAAAGTGACGGTGACCGCTTCGCCTGTCGGCGACTTGGCAGGCCAGGGCTGGCTTATCCCGGGCGGCAGGGGTGTGCAGAAGCGGAACGGCACCGGAAACGGGCGGGACTGGCGCATGCACAGCCGCCGGGCTTCCAGCGTCCACGAACCGGAGTTCTGGCGATGCGTGCGCCCCTCCCCCGCGAACGTGCCATCGGGCGACAACCACAGCTTCGCCCTTCGCCCATCAGCATAGGTCGAGACCAGCGCGCCGCTGAAGACGGGGGCATAGGCCTCGGGCACGGCGGGGGATGCGGCCAGGAGCGTCAGGGCGATCAGGGGGCTGAGCATTGGAATCTCGCGGCACTCGGGATCACGCACATCGCTCCCCCGGCCTGAACGCGGGCTGAAGCGAAATCGGTGCTCTGGCGAAAGGCCGCGGCTTGCGGCACGGTGGAGCGATGACCTGGCGAGACGTCCTGCAACCGCTGCTGGTCATGACCAGCATCATCGTGGTGCGCTATTTCGTGGTGGCGGGCACGCTGCATCTGGCCCTGTGGCGACGCCCCTCCGTCCGCGCCCTCCAGCTCAGCCGCAAGGCTCCCCCGGCCGCGCAGCTGCGGGCGGAGATCGGGCTCAGCCTTGCCTCGTCGGTGATCTACGCCGCTCCGGCAGCCTTCGCGATGGAGGTATGGAAGCGCGGCGGCACGCGGATGTACGACGATCTTTCGCCCGCCGCCTGGCCGTGGATGCTGGCGAGCGCGGCGATCTATCTGCTGATCCAGGACGGCTTCTACTACTGGCTGCACCGCCTGATGCACCGACGCGAGCTGTTTCGCTGGCTGCATGCCGGGCATCACAAATCTACCGAGCCCTCGCCGTTCGCAGGCTTCGCCTTCGACCCTGCCGAAGCGGCCCTGTCGGGCTGGCTGCTTCCAGCACTCACTTTCGTCATCCCGATGGAAGTTCATCTGGCGCTGGTGCTGCTCCTGGCGATGACGGTCACGGGCACGCTGAATCACTGCGGGTGGGAGATCGTGCCTCGTCGCTGGATGGAGGGGCCCCTGGGGCGCTGGGTGATCAACGCCTCGCACCACAGCCAGCACCACGCCCGTTACGGCTGCAACTTCGGCCTGCACTTCCAGCTGTGGGACCGGCTGATGGGCACCAACGTGGAGCCCACCGCCCACCCGGCGTGGAAGCGGCTGGATCGGGAGCGTGAGGCGGCCTAGCCCGCCCGGCCCGACACCACGTGCAGCGTCACGGGCTCGCCGCCGGCAGCCTTGGCCTTCCAGGTTTTGCCGTTCGGAATGGGCGTGCAGTACGAGAAGGGGATGAACGTGGGGCGGCGCTGCTTCATGCAGATCTTGTCCTTGTCGTCGTTCAGCGCCCACGAGCCCCCTGACTTCGTCCCGGTGCGGCCGGTGTAGCGATAGGTGTGGTCGGCGCTCAGCAGCAGCTTGCCGGACCGGCCGTCGGCATAGGTCGAGATGATCGTGCCGCCAAAGGCCTGCTTCAGCTTGCCCATCACAGCCGTTTCCGACTTTGCGCCGTCATCCGGCTGGTCGGACGGGGCTGCGGGCGCACCTGCGATGAGGGCGGCGAGTAGAAGGCTGGCGATCATCGTCCGGCTCCGGATGTTTCGGTCGGGCGATCAACGCACGAGGGGCGCACCCGTGCCCTCAAGGCGTTGCCGTTTCAGGCTTTGCGTTGACTTTTGTCAGAAAAATCTCATATCGAAGGGGGATCCGAGGGCAGGTTGAGCGATCCGCGCCGCCCGTTCGCCTTATCTTGTGATGGGCGGCCCCGGCTTGAACGCTCCCTACTCCCACCTCAAGGATACATGACGACTTTTGCAGACCTGGGCCTCAGCCCCTCCACCGTCGATGCGGTGACCGCCACCGGCTATACCGTGCCCACCCCGATCCAGGAGCAGGCGATCCCCGTCGCCCTGGCCGGTCGCGACGTTCTGGGTATCGCCCAGACCGGCACCGGCAAGACCGCCGCCTTCACACTGCCCATGATCGACCGGCTGAAGGCGGGCCGCGCCAAGGCGCTGATGCCCCGCTCGCTGGTGATCGCCCCCACCCGCGAACTGGCCGACCAGGTGGCCGCCAGTTTCGAGAAATACGCCAAGGGCACCAAGCTCTCCTGGGCGCTGCTCATCGGCGGCGTATCCTTCAAGGACCAGGAGATGAAGATCAGCCGCGGCGTCGACGTTCTGATCGCCACCCCGGGCCGCCTGCTGGACTTCTACGAGCGCCGCAAGATCATGCTGCTCGACGTGAAGACGCTGGTGGTCGACGAGGCCGACCGCATGCTCGACATGGGGTTCATCCCAGACCTCGAGAAGATCTTCGAGATCACGCCCAAGGTTAAGCAGACCCTGTTCTTCTCGGCCACCATGCCGCCGGAGATCACCCGCCTCACCACGCAGTTTCTGAAAGACCCCACCCGCATCGAGGTGTCCCGCCCGGCCTCCACCGGAGAGAACATCAAGCAGTATGTGGTCAACACGCCCCTCGGCGATCCTAAGTCGAAGCGCACGGTGCTGCGGGTGCTGATGGAGCGGTCCAACCCCGACAGCGCCATCATCTTCTGCAACCGCAAGACCGAAGTCGATGTGGTCGCCAAGTCTTTGAAGACGCACGGCTTCGATGCCGCGCCGATCCACGGCGACCTTGACCAGTCCACCCGGATGAAGACGCTCGAGTCGTTCCGCAAGGGCGAGCTGAAGTTGCTGGTGGCCTCCGACGTGGCGGCGCGCGGGCTCGACATCCCGGCGGTGAGCCACGTGTTCAACTACGACGTGCCGCACCACGCGGAAGACTACGTGCACCGCATCGGCCGCACCGGCCGCGCCGGCCGCTCGGGCGAGGCCTTCGTGATCGTAGGGCCGAACGACGGGCGCAGCTGGGAGAAGGTCACCAAGCTGACCAAGCTCGAGCCCGAGGAACTGGTGCTCGACATCGACTGGGAGGAAGCCGCCAAGGCGGCCGAGACAGACAAGGCCCGCTTCGGCGCCTCGCGCGACCGGGCCAAGCGTGAGACGCGCAGCGACCGGTTCCGCCCGGTGAAGGACCACGGCGAACGTGCCGCCACCACCCCTGCCATCGCCGACCCGGATGCGCGCCCCGCCGAGCCTCTCGCCTCGGAAACCGCCGAGCGTCGCCCCCGCCGAGAACGCGCCCCCCGCCGGGAGCGCAGCGAGCCGGAGGCGGCCGCCGTGGGCGAAACCGCAGCGCCCGAAGCCGTCACAACCGAACCGCAGGAGGATCGCCCCCGCCGCCGACGCTCGCGCGGCGGCGACCGCACCCGTGAGGACCGCGCGCCCCGGGAAGACGCCACGCCTGTCGAAGCCAACCCCGCGACCGACGACCAGCCGATTGCGGAGGCCCCGGTCCGTCAGCAACCGGTGCGGGAAGCGGCTGACCGCGAGTTCCGCAGCCCCCGCAACGACCGCTCGCGGGATGAACGCCCCCGCGAACCGCGCCGCGCCGAGGAGCCGCGTCGTGATCGCGGCCGCGGCTCCTCGCGGGAGGAACGTGAGGAGTCGGGCGTCGTCGGCTTCGGCTCCGATACGCCCGCCTTCCTCATGGCGGCGCCCCGTCTCGCGCCCATTACGGACGAAGCCAACGACGGCGACGACGCTTAACGGGTTTGCAGGGGTGTGCGGCTAAGGTCTCTCCAGACAAAGGGAAGATCGAACCATGGGCGAGCAGCTCGACATCCAGCTGAGAGGGCCGGCAGCCTATGGCTTGGCGCGAATGGCGCTGGACCAGATGGAAACCGGCAAGGTCTGGCCGACGCCTCTGAACTTCGAGCTGTGGCTGATGGTCGTCGGTGAACCCGATGGCCCCCTGGGTCGCGAAGTGCGTCGCCTGCTTGATAACGGCGAGCCGATCACCGACGCGATCAGCGAAGAGCTGGCGGCGCAGTACCTGCCGCGCCTGCGCTTCACCGAAGAGATTCGCGACGCCGGGGATCAGTTGAGCCGCCAGCTCGACTCCATCAGCCAAGCCATCGACACGGCCCAGCGGTCCAGCGCCGCCTACGGCCGCACCCTGGCCGGCGCCAGCCTCGAACTGGCCCAGGATACACAGCCTGAATCGCTGAAGCGTCTCGTCACCAATCTCGGCGATGCCACCCGCAGGGTTCAGCGCGAGAACGGCAGCCTGGAAAAGCGCCTCGCCGAATCGACCCAGGAAGTCCGCCGCCTGTTCGAACACCTGGAGCAGGTCCGTCGCGACGCCATGACCGACGCCCTCACGAGCCTGGCCAACCGCAAGGCGTTCGACGAGGCCCTCGACCGGGCCTGCGCCGAAGGCGAAACGGGCACGGTCACCCTGGCGATGATCGACATCGACCATTTCAAACGCTTCAACGACACCTGGGGCCATCAGACCGGGGATCAGGTGATCCGTTACGTGGCCAGCGTGATCGGCCGCATGGGCGCTCCGCCTCGCCTGGCCTCGCGCTACGGCGGCGAGGAGTTCGCCATCCTGTTCCCCTCAGAGCGCGCCGAACAGGTGGCCCGCGCCCTCGATACCGTTCGGGTCGAGATCGCATCCCGTGCCCTTAAGCGCCGTTCCACCAACGAAGACCTGGGCAACGTGACTATCTCGGCGGGCCTTGCGCAGCGTCTTGCGGGCGAGAGCGCCTCCTCGCTGATGGAACGCGCCGATGCCGCGCTCTACGCTTCCAAGCGCACGGGCCGCGACAAAATCACGGCAGCGCCGGCAGCACTGGTCGCCGCCTGACGCGAGGACAGGCTTTCCCCACCTCGTGACCTGCGCCTAGAACGGGCTCCAGCCTTAGCCGGAGCCCGCCATGACCTCGACTGAAACGCCTTCGCTGCAAAAGCTGAAAGTGTCGCTTGAAGGCGACGTGGCCGTGATCGGGCTCAACGATCCCGCCAGCCTGAACGCCGCCGGACTCGATCTGGCGGAGGAACTGGGGGGCGTGCTGCGGGGCCTGGGCTCCGGCGGCAAGGCGTGGGGCGCAAATGCCCGGGCCGTGATCCTCACCGGCGAAGGCCGCGCCTTCTGCTCCGGCGCGAACCTCGGCGCAGGCCGCGACATGGACGCGGACGGCTTTCCCGACACTGGCCGGGGCCTGGAGCGCGTCTACAACCCGCTGATGACCCTTTTGCGGGACCTGCCCATCCCCATCGTGACGGCGGTGAACGGGGCGGCGGCAGGCATCGGCTGCTCGCTCGCCCTGATGGGTGACATGATCGTGGCGGGCGAGAGCGCCTACTTCCTGCAGGCCTTCCGCCGCATCGGCCTCGTGCCCGACGGCGGGTCCACCTGGCTTCTGCCCCGGCTCGTCGGCAAGGCGCGGGCGATGGAGATGGCGCTGATGGGCGAGCGCCTGCCCGCGACCACCGCCCTGAACTGGGGCCTGATCAACCGCTGCGTCCCCGACGATCAGCTGATGACGACCGCCCACGAGATCGCCAAAAACCTCAGCGAAGGCCCCAAGGCGCTCGGCATGATCCGCAGGCTGATGTGGGATGCGCTGGAAGCCGGCTGGTCGGAGCAGTTGCACGCCGAGCGCTCGATGCAGGCCCACGCGGGCCGCACCTCAGACTTCGGCGAAGGCGTCTCGGCCTTCTTCCAGAAGCGCCCGGCGAAGTTCACCGGGAAGTGAGCGGCCGGGGCTAGACGCCCTGACCGATCATCTCGGCCACCAGCTCGCCCAGATCCACCCAGCAGAACGTGACCGAACTGTCGGCCACGGCATAGGGGATGAACAGCTTGCGCCCGTGGGCGATGGCCCCGCAGGTGTAGACCACGTTGGGCACATAGCCTTCGCGGTCGTCGTCCGAGGGCGACAGGATCGGCTGTACGGTGCGGCCGATGATCTTGCGCGGGTCGTCCTTGTCCAGAAGCACGGCGCCGATCGAATACTTCCGCATGGCCCCCACGCCGTGGGTGAGCAGGAGCCAGCCCTCATCGATCTCGATGGGCGAACCGCAGTTGCCCATCTGCACGAGCTCCCACGGATAGATGGGCGTGATGAGCTTTTCGCCCTCCTCCCAGTGCAGGAGGTCGTCGGAGGTTAGGTAGAACAGGTTTTCCCCGTCCTGCCGGCCAATGATGGCGTACTGGCCGCCGATCTTGCGCGGGAACAGCGCCATGCCCTTGTTGCGGGCGGCGGGGCCAGACATGGGCGTCAGGCGGAACGTCTTGAAATCGTGCGTGGTCAGAAGCTCGGACTGGATGTCCCGGCCCGAGTAGGCCGTGTAGGTGCCGCAGTAGACGGGCGCGCCGTCCAGCCCCTCGTCCAGTAGCACGAGGCGCATGTCCTCCAGGCCGTTGCGCTGCTGGTCGGTGAACGGAAAGATCACCGTGCCGGAGAGCGACGCCTCCTCGAATCGGACCGCGGTGGTGGTCATGCCGTTCTGGCTGCTCGGCAGCTCCATAGGGCTGGCGGCAATGGAGAACGGCGGCTGCGGCTGCAGGTCGAAGCTGCCGTCGGCCTTCAGTATGCCTTCGCGAAAGGCGATGGAGGAGATGTGGCCCTCGCCCACGGCGCGCAACGACATGACCACCCGAAGCGAACCCGCCGTCAGCCCCGACTGATCCGGGTGGGGCACGATCGACGGATTCATCAGCGCCGCCGAAGTGTAGGAATACTCGTGGCAGAAGTAGGCGCCGATCAGCTCCTTGCGCTCCTCCCGAAGGCCGTTGCGCAGCTTCAGGTCGCGCCGAACCTGCTCGTAGCGCTCAAGGAACACGCGACGGGTCTGCCAGTGGCGCTGCTCGAAGTCGCGATTGACGAGTGCCAACTCTGACTGACAGCTTCGCATATCCAGTGCCATGACCGCATCCACGATGCGCCTAGCCCGCGCGTTTGACGGCGGCTCACCCGACTTGGCGGCCGGGGCGATGTGGAACGGGCGGATGACGACACGACCAGGCTCGGCCTGAAGCCGGGTCGACAGCATTGTAACGTGGGGCAATGCGCATTCCGCGGCTGCTGAAAATCAGTCGCGCGACGTCCGCAGGCGTTCGTGCGCTCCGCCAAGTAACCCGCTCAGCGTCGAAGTCGCAAACTGAAAGGCGAGCACGGATTCCGCGCCCTGGTTCAGGTTCGCACCCGCCCAAGTGAGCCCGTCGAAGCACTCGCCCTCGCCGGCGACCAGGGGCACCCCGCCGTCGTTGGCCCCGAAGTACCAGTCGTATGCCCGCTCAGCCTCCGCGATCCACCGGGGGTCGCCGGTCACCCCGTGGGCGGCGGCGCAAGCGTCGATGGTTGCGCAGGCCTCTAGCGGCTGCTGATCGAACAGCCCACCCTCGACCGTCTTGCCGAAGTCGCCCGTGGGCACGGGGCGGAAATAGCCGCCGCGAGCCGTCTGGCGCTCGCACAGCCACTCCAGGGCTTCGAGGCCGGCGCGCGTCCACTCGGGGCGCCCCAGGGAGCTCCCCGCGCAGATCAGCGCCTGTGCAGGGCGGGCGTTGTCGTAGGAAAGGTGCGCTTCGAACCAACGACGATCGCCCGTGGAGCCTGCCTCCAGCGCCTCCATTAGATGCGTCGCCTTGTCGATGGCGACGGCGCGCATGTGGCCGGTCGCCCGGCCGCGCTGGATCAGGGGGCAGAGGCCGAGGAGCACGAAGGCATCGGTTCGGATGTGGCTGCGCGCTTCGCTGTACGGGAACGCCTCGCAGAACAGGGACCAGGCCCAGGTGCGAAGTTCGGCGTTGCGCCCTTCGGCCGCGACGACGCCGAGGGCCCACAGGCTGCGGCCGTTGGAGTCTTCCGACCCCCGCGACTCCAGCCAGGCGCGCTCATAGCTCATGAAGTTGCGGAAACTGCCCTCGTCGCGGTTCCAGGCGTGCTGAACGAAGGTCGAGAAGGTGCGGCTGAGCTCCAGTCGCTCCCGCTCGTCAACGGTCTGCAGCGTCTGCAGCAGCATCAGGGCGCGGGCGTTGTCGTCCACGCAGTAGCCGTGGTTGCGGTCCGGCAGGGTGAACAGGCTGTGCTGCAGCATCCCGCAGCTGTCGGTCATGCGGCGCACACCGTTGAGCGCGGGGTGCGGGCGGGCGCGCCGGCCCGGACGGCGACGCCGCTCCAGCACCTCCACCTCATGGGCGTGGCTGACGCGGGCGAACGTGGCGAGATAGGTGTCCGCAAGGCGGCTCCACACCGTGGGGCGGGTGAAGTCGTAGATGCGGCGACGCATGTTCGCCAGGCGCTCGGGGTCGGTGAGCAGGCTCGTCACCTCGTCGGCGATGGCCTCGTCCTCACCGAAGCCCACCAGAGCGCCGCGGCCGTCGGCCAGCAGCTCTTGAGCGTGCCAGTAGGGGGTCGACACGATCGGCTTGCCCAGGGCTGCCGCGTAGGAAAGCGTGCCCGAGGTGATCTGCGCCGCGTTGAGGTAGGGCGTCACGTAGACGTCCGCGGCGCGCAGGTAATCCAGCAGGCGCGCGGTGTCGGTGTATTCGTCCACGAACCGCAGGTTGTCGGCGACGCCGAGTTCACGGCCCATCTCGATCAAAGAGTCGCGATAGCGCTCACCCTCCTGCGCCACGAGCGAGGGGTGGGTGGCACCCAGCACCACGTAGAGCGCGTTCGGCCGCGCCGCGACGATGCGCGGCAGCGCCCGCACCACCGTCTCGATGCCTTTGTTGGGCGACAGGAGGCCGAAGGTGAACAGCACCTCGCGCCCTTCGTAGCCCAGCAGCGCCTTGGCTTCGGCGGTATCGACCAGCGGCACGTCGGGCGCGCCGTGGGGCACAAGCACAATTTTCTCGAGCGGCACGCCCCACACGCGGCGCAACATCTCGCGGCCACGCTCGGCCATGACCACGACCCGGGCGGAACGCTTCAGCAGGCGCTCGAACACCCGGCGCTGATCGTCGTTCGGCTCTTCCAGGATGGTGTGCAGGGTGGAGACCACCGGCACATCGATAGAATCCAGTAGCTCCAGCAGGTAATCGCCCGCCGAACCGCCGAAGATGCCGAACTCGTGCTGGACACAGACGACGTCGGGCGCGGCGTCCCGGATTCGGGCGGCGGCGATCCGGTAGTCGTCCACGTCGTCCTGAGCCAGGGCGTAGGAGACCTCCGCCGGGTAGTCATAAGGGCCACCCTTGTCGGTCATGGCGATGACGTCGCACGCCATGTCCGGCCGGGCGGCGACGAGGGCTTCGCGCACATCGTAGGTGAAGGTGGCGATGCCGCAGCGACGCGGCGGATAGTTGCCCAGAAGCGTGACCGAGCGAACCTCGCCCGAGCCGCCCGCGGCCCGGTGTGCATCGCTGACGAGGGTGAGGGTGGGAGTGTTCATGGGGGTGCCGCTCACTTTGGATGCGCTGCAGCAACGCACAAGATCGGTGGTTCGATCCCACTCGCCTTTCGCTTGCATGATCGCTTAGCAGGCGCCCTGCCCGCGCACACGCCAGCGAAGGGGCCCCGGCTTGCAGACCCCCGTTCGGCGGCGCATAATGGAGGCCCCCTGCCCGGCCACCAGAAAGCCCCCCATGCATCGTCGTTCCGTCGCCGCCCTGACGCTTCTGGCATGCGCCAGCCTCGGCGTTCCCGCGTTGGCTAAAGCGCCCGCGGGAGCGGCGGCGAAGGATGCCGGGATGATGAACGACGTGCCGGCCAAGCCGGTGATGTCGCCGATGGCGGACGCCGACTACGTCAAGCGCGTGGTCATGGTGCCCATGCGCGACGGGGTGAAACTCTACACCGTGATCGTCACGCCCAAGAGCGCGAAGAACGCGCCGATCATACTTACGCGCACGCCCTACAACGCCGCCAAGCGCGCCGCGCGCACCGAGAACAGCCCCTCGATCCTCAGCACCCTGCCCCTTTCCGACGAGCCCTTCGTCAAGAACGGCTGGATCCGGGTCTACCAGGACGTGCGGGGCAAATACGGCTCGGAGGGCGACTACGTGATGACCCGCCCGATCCGCGGGCGGCTGAATCCCACGAGCGTCGATCACGTCACCGACGCCTATGACACCATCGACTGGCTGGTGAAGAACACGCCTGAATCGAACGGCAAAGTCGGGATGATCGGCTCATCCTACGAGGGCTTCACCGTGGTGATGGCGCTGCTCGAACCGCACCCGGCGCTCAGGGCCGCTGTGCCGGAGAGCCCGATGGTCGATGGCTGGATGGGCGACGACTGGTTTCACTATGGGGCCTTCCGCCAGCCCAACTTCGACTACGTGTCCAGCCAGACAACCAAGCGTGGCGCGGGCGAAGGCGTGCCGCGCACGGCCTACGACGACTACGACACCTTCCTGAAGGCCGGCTCGGCGGGAGACTACGCGAGGGCGCGAGGCCTCGACGCTTTCCCGTGGAACCGGAAGATGATGGAGCACCCGGCCTACGACGCCTTCTGGTCGAGCCAGGCGCTGGACGCATCGGTCGTGGCCAAGCCCTCCACCATCCCCACCCTGTGGGAGCAGGGCCTGTGGGACCAGGAGGATATGTGGGGCGCCAACCACAGCTATGCCGCCCTCAAGAAAGCCGGGCATGAGGCTACCAACTGGCTGGTGATGGGGCCGTGGTTCCACAGCCAGGTGAATCGTGCCGGCACCAACCTCGGCGTGTTCCAGTGGGATGGTGACACCGCCTTGCAGTTCCGCCGGGACATGGTGACGCCGTTCTTCGCCCAGTATCTCGCGGGCGGGCCGCCGGCGAACCTGGCCCGTGCCATGGTCTACAACACCGGCGAGAACCACTGGGATCGCCTGTCTACCTGGCCGCTGGCCTGCGAGGCGGGCTGCAGCGGGTCCCTGAAGCCCCTCTACATGCAGGCCGGGTTCGGCCTTGGGTTCGACAAGTCGGCAGTGGGGGGCGACGCCTATGTGTCCGACCCGATGAAGCCGGTGGGCTACCTGCCCCGCCCGGTGCGCTTCGCAGACAGCGACGCGTGGCGCACCTGGCTCGTACGCGACCAGCGGTTCGTGGACGGGCGGCCAGACGTGCTCACCTACACGAGCCCGGTCTTGACCTCGGAGGTGAAGATCGCCGGCGCGCCCATCGCCGACCTGGACGTGACGACCACCGGCACGGACGCCGATTTCGTGGTGAAGCTGATCGACGTCTACCCCGACGACATGGCCAGCCAGCCCGAGCTCGGCGGTTATGAACTGAGCGTGGCGACCGACATCTTCCGCGCCCGCTATCGCGACAGCTTCACCACGCCTTCGCCGTTCAAGCCGAACACGCCCACCAAGGTGAAGTTCGCCCTGCCCAACGCCAACCACGTGTTCCAGCCGGGCCACCGCATCATGGTGCAGGTGCAGTCGACGCTGTTCCCGCTCTACGACCGCAACCCGCAGAGCTATGTGGCGAACATCTTCAACGCCAAACCCGCGGACTATCAGAAGGCCACGATTACAGTGCTCCGGGGCGGCGCCCAGCCCAGCGCGGTGTGGCTGCCCGTGGTGCCCTGACTTGAAGGCCCGCCCCGTTTTCGGGGCGGGCCGGGCGGCGGTCTGTTCGGAAGGCGGCGCACTTGGTCGCAAGCTTGGCCGTGGCTGCGCGCTTCCCTACTTGTCTGAACGGCGCCAAGATGGCCACCCTGCCCCGTCGATCCAACCGAAGGCCCAGTCATGGACATGCAGACCCCCCAGGCCGATCTGCACGCCGAAGCCGTGGCCAGGGTCCATGCCACACCCTTGGCCGAACTTAATCCTGCCGATCCGATGCTGTTCGGCGCCGGCGCCGAACTCGCCATGTTCGAGCGGCTTCGCAAGGAGGCCCCCGTCCACCTGCAGACCGAGCATGAGTTCGGCCCCTACTGGTCGATCACCAAGTGGGACGACATCATGGCGGTGGACACGAACCACGCCGACTTTTCGTCCGAGCCCACGATCACCATCGTCGATCAGGAGGAGGACTTCGTCCTCCCGATGTTCATTGCGATGGACCCGCCCAAGCACGACGCCCAGCGCAAGACGGTGAGCCCCATCGTCTCCGGTCCGAATCTGGCGGCGATGGAGCCCCTGATCCGCGAGCGCGCCGCCGCCATCCTCGACGCCCTGCCCACCGGCCAGACCATCGACTGGGTGGACAAGGTCTCCATCGAGCTGACGGCCATGACCCTGGCCACCCTGTTCGACATTCCGCAGGAAGATCGTCGCAAGCTGACCCGCTGGTCCGACGTGGCCACCGCTTCCGACGAAAGCGGCATCGTGGAGAGCCGTGAGGCCCGCAAGGTCGAGCTGTTCGGCTGCGCCGACTACTTCCTCAACATCTGGAACGACCGGGTGAACGCACCTCCGAAGCCGGACCTGATTTCCATGCTGGCGCACGGGGAATCCACGCGGAACATGGATCGCATGGAGTATCTGGGGAATCTTCTCCTGCTGATCGTGGGCGGCAACGACACCACCCGCAACACCATCACGGGCTCGATCGTGGCCCTGAACGAGAACCCCGATCAGTATGCCAAGCTAAAGGCCGACCGCTCGATGATCCCGGCGATGGTCTCCGAAACCATCCGCTGGCAGACCCCACTCGCCCACATGCGCCGAAACGCCACCCGCGATCTCGAGATCGGGGGTCAGGCCATCAAGGCCGGGGAGAAGGTGGTCATGTGGTACGTCTCGGGCAACCGCGACGAGGCCCATCTGGAGCGCCCGAACGACTTCTGGATCGAGCGCCCCCACGTGCGCAACCATCTGTCTTTCGGCTTCGGAATCCACCGCTGCGTTGGCAACCGCCTCGCCGAATTGCAGCTGAAGATCATCTGGGAAGAGATCCTGAAACGCTTCAGCCACGTCGAGGTCGTCGGCGAGCCGAAGCGGGTGCTGTCCTCCTTCGTGCGCGGCTATGAGAGCCTGCCCGTGGTGCTCCACGCCTGAAGCCGATCCCGCACCGGTGCTGCGGGTTGTCGTGGCGGCGGACGTGAGCTAAGTCCGCGCCTCCCGCCCGTCCGGCCCATCAGCCGACGCCGCGGGCCCCGCGCGCCTCACCAGCGCAGCGATGGGGTGAGGTGGCGGAGTGGTCGATCGCGCACGCTTGGAAAGCGTGTTCAGGTGAAAGCCTGACGAGGGTTCGAATCCCTCTCTCACCGCCACCCACCCCCCTCAGTAGTCTCCTCAAACATGCCACCCGCAAAACCTCCGGTTTTACAGGCACTTGCACCGAGGGAGACGTCATTGGCCTGCCCATTCAGGGGCGGCTCCGCGCCTTTTGCCCCCGATTACGGAGGCGCGTCTCTGCAGGGAACAGCATCAGTGCGCTTTGCCTGTTCCGCTCGGTAACAGGGAAAACAGTGCATTTGAGGCATTAGAACAGGAGCCTTGGGCGCCTTCTGGCGGGTAGGTCGCCGACTAAGTGACGCCTAAACAGCCACTTACGCGGCCCGCAGAAGCCGCCTGTTAATCGCCGGAACAGGCGTGCAATTCGGTAGAACAGGCAGGATGCAGTGCGATATCAGGCGGGATTGTCAGGGGAACAGGCGTGAAGCGGGGAAGTGCTCCATCGCAGAATGTGGCGCTGATCACGCCAGCTCAACGGAATCTCTAGAGCCACAAGGCGCTGCAAGTTGATACGGGATGGCTGGCGTCCGCGCAGGATGTCGCGTTGGATTTGCGGATCAAGGGTAAGCGCTGTGCCGACCCCACCTTTCGCTGATCCTGCGCGCCGGTAATGGTGACGATCCTCTTTGGCGGATCGTTTCATGTCTGGATTTAACCCTACGCTTGACCCTAAGCCGGCGCCGTTCCGCCGGCTGGAGGTGCTGACGGGCGTGGGCGGGCGGCGGCGCTGGTCGTCGGACGACAAGGCGCGGATCGTCGAGGAGAGCCTGGCGCCGGGCGCGACGGTGTCGGAGGTGGCGCGTCGCCACGACATCCGCCCGCAG
>JBBRQN010000015.1:0-71143 GCA_038226305.1 Caulobacterales bacterium | reverse complement strand
CCGACCTGCGCGGCGCCGACCTGCGACAGGCGCGGCTGATCGAGGCCGACCTCGGCGAAGCCCGCACCGAAGGCGCCAACTTCGACGGGGCCGAGATGTCCGAAGCCGCCGCCTGATCCGCGGCTCGCGAGCGGCCTGCGCCTGTGGCAGGTTAGGCCATGTCCAAGACCCGCAGGGACGACTCAGGCACCCTTTCCACCCGTGACGCCCTGATCGACGCGGCCATGACCGTGGTGGCGCGCGAGGGGCTGGAGGCCGCCAGCGTCAAGCGGATCGCCGCGCAGGCCAACGTGACGCCCGGGCTCCTGCACTACCATTTCCCCGGCAAGGACGCGCTGCTGGAAGCCGCCCTGCGACGCGCGCTGGACGACTACCGCACCCGCAGCGCTGCCCGCCGGGCGGCGACCGCGCCGAAGGATCAGATCACCGCCCTCTTTGCCGATGGTCGCCGTGCCATCGAGGAGGATGCCGACGTGTTCCGTCTGCGACTAGCGTTCGCGGCCAAGGCCCTGTCCGACCCGACTTTGGCGGCGGTGATGCGCGACCTGAACGCCCTCGCCACGGATGAGAGCGCGCTGAGTTTCGCCGCCGCCCGGGGTGCATCGACGCCAACCCCGGAAGAGCGTCGGCGGGCCGCGGTGATGAAGGCGCTCTTCGATGGCCTGCTCCTCGCTAAGCTGATCGACCCCGATTTCTCGCTTGCCGATGCGGAGGCGGTGATGGCCGTCGCGTTCCCCTCGGCGGGCTTGCCCTGACACGTTCAGCGGCCTAGGTTGGTCACTCAACCAACTTGAGGTGCGGCGATGCGGATCGTGATGACGGGGGCCACATCCGGCATCGGCCTGCGGGCGGCCGATATCCTGAAGGCCGGCGCAGCGATGACGGTCGGCACCCGCAATCCGGCGGCGGTGGGCCGGGCGCTCGGTGCATCGGTCCGGCCGCTCGCGCTCGATCTGGCCGACCTGCGCTCGGCCGCGGCCTTTGCGGAGGCGGCGGAGGACGGGGCGCCCATCGACCGGCTGGTGCTGAACGCCGGTGCGCAGAACGTCGACGGCGCCCGCAGCGCGCAGGGGATGGAGCTGACCTTCGCGGCCAACCACCTGGCGCATTTCCTGATCCTGAAGCGGCTCTTGCCTCATCTCGCGCCGGATGCCCGGGTGATCCTCACCTCCAGCGGCACTCACGACCCCGCGCGCAGCACCGGGCTGCCGCCGCCCCTGACAGCCGATGCCCGCCGCCTGGCCTATCCCGAGCGGGAGCGCGAGCCCGACGGCGACCTGCGGACGGCGGGGCGGCGGGCCTACACCTCGTCCAAGCTGTGCAACGTGATGATCGCGCGGGAGTTGGCGGTTCGGCTGTCGGCCACCCGAGCGGACGTGGCGTCGATGGCCTTCGATCCCGGTCTGACGCCGGGAACGGGTCTGGCGCGGGGCTATCCGGCCTGGCAGTCGTTCATCTTCCGCCACCTGATGGGCCGGTTTGTGCGCGGCGACTCCGTGGCGACGCCAGACGCCGCCGGCCGGTGCCTGGCCGAACTGGTGACCGAGCCGGCCTATGCGACGGCGAGGGGCGACTACCTCGCCGTGCGCAACCTGCACCTCATGGCCAAGCCGCCATCCGCCCTGGCGCAGGATGCCGTCGCCTGTTCGCGCCTGTGGACCGACAGCGAGACCCTGATCGCGGAGGCGGGGCTCTAGAGCCCGCCGCCCCGGGCGTTCAGGTTGGCGAACTTCGCGTCGCGTTTCTGGGCGCGGGCGGTCATCGCCTCCATCATGTGCTCGGGGCTGAGCATGGCTGCGTTCCACACCGCGATGTAGTCGAGGGAATCGGCGGTGGAGTGGTCCCGGGCATAGACCGCCATGCGCTTGGACCCTGTGACGGCGACCGGCGCCTTCGAGGCGATCTCCTTCGCCACCGCGAGGGCATGGGCCACCAGCGCCTCGTGCGTTTCGAAGACCGCGTTGGCGAGGCCCGTTCGCACGGCCTCGGCCGCCGGGAAGCGCTCGCCGGTGTAGGCCAGCTGGCGCACCCAGCCGTCGGGCATCAGCTTGCACAGGCGCGGGAAGGTGCCGACGTCGGCGGTCATGCCGATGTTGATCTCCTGGATCTGGAAGAAGGCGTCGGCCGAGACGAAGCGGAAGTCGCAGGCCGAGATCAGGTCCACCGCCCCGCCGATGCAGCCCCCCTGGATCGCCGCGATCACCGGGAAGCGCGCCTGCTCGAACACGCTGAAGGTGTCCTGCAACACGGCCACCTTGTGGCGGAAGGCTTCGGCCGCGACGGCCCGGTCGTTCCCGCCCGGGTTCACGCCGCCCTGGGCGAAGACCGCAAGGTCCATGCCCGCGGAGAAGTGCTTGCCGGTGGAGCTGACCACGAGGCACCGCACGTCGCCGGTCGCATCGAGCTCGCGCACGATCTTCGGCAGCTCGCGCCAGAACGCCGGGTCCATCGCGTTGAAGGCTTCGGGCCGGGACAGGACGAGGTGCGCCACGCCGCCTTCGACCGAGACCTTGAAGTTCGCGCTGTCCATGACTCGACGCCCCATCCCTGCGCGGCCTTGTGGTGCGGCCGCCGTTGCTTCATGCGAGAGACCTATTGTGCCTGACGCGGAGACGCCAGACTCGTGGACGCCACCCTCTCCCGCGAGCCCCGGCGGCGGATGATCGCCCTGCCCGACGGGCAGATGTCGGCGCTGGACTTCGGCAACCCCGCCCGGGCGGTGGACGTGGTGTTCGTCCACGCCAACGGCTTCAACGCCATGACCTATCGTGCGGCCCTGCAGCCGCTGGCGGCGGGCCTGCGCATCCTGGCGGTGGACCAGCGCGGTCACGGCGAGAGCCGCCTGCCGGCCGACCCTGACACCCACCGCGACTGGAACGTCTACGGTCGCGACCTGTGCGCGCTGCTGGAGGCGTTGGACGGACCGCCCGTGGTGCTGTCCGGGCATTCGATGGGGGGCACGGCGGCGATCCTGGCGGCGGCGGACTGTGGCGCGCGCACCCGTGGCCTTGTGCTGTTCGATCCGGTGCTGTTGCCGCCGCAGTTCCATTTCGCCGCCCGCCTGCCGCTGATCGGCAGCCAGATGATGCGGCGCAATCCCTTGGCCAAGCGGGCGCGCGCGCGCCGGCGGGTGTTCTCGGGCCGGCCCGAGGCGATGGCCGCCTACAAGGGTCGCGGCGCCTTCAAGAAGTGGCCGGACGCCACCCTGGCCGACTATGTGGCGGGCGGCTTCCACGACATCCCCGCGGGCGGCGTGGAGCTGGCGTGCACCCCGGACTGGGAGGCGGCCAATTTCGCCGCCCAGGGCCACGACCCCTACGGCGCGCTCAGCCGGGTGACGGTGCCGGTGCGGATCGTGAAGGCCGAGCACGGCTCGACCTGCAGGCTGGAGCCGCGGAAGACGGGCCGACCCAACGTCACCGTCAAGATCGTGCCGGGGGCGGGCCACTTCCTGCCGATGGAACGGCCGGACGTGGTGCGCACGCAACTGCTCGACGCGGCCGAGGCCTAGTCGGCGGCCCCCACGAACGGCAGGCCCCGCAGCGTGCCCGCATAGTCCATGCCGTAGCCGACGAGGAAACGGGCGGGGGCGGTCCAGGCGCAGAAGTCGGGCGTCACCTGCCGGGGTTCGGGGTGGGGCTTGTCGGCGAATACACAGATGCGCACCTCCGTGGCTCCCGCCTCCCGGCACAGACGCGTCGCCTCGGTGAGGGAGTGCCCGCTCTCGATCACCTCGTCGACCAGCAGTACCGGCCGGCCCGCGACCGGGCGCTGCAGCGGCCCGCGCACCTCGACCTTGCCGGAGGTGGCCTTCTCGTCGCCGTAGCTCGCGAGCCACAGGGCATCGAACGCGGGGTGTCTGCCGCGCGCGGCCAGGGCGCGGGTCAGGTCGGCGGCGAACCACAGCCCGCCCGTGAGCAGGCACACCACGATGGCGTCATCGGCGAGGGTGGGGGCGATCTCGTCCGCCACGGCATCGACCCGCCGGGCGATCTCGGCCGCATCGAGGAGCACGTCGAGCGAATCGGGTGCGATCACCCGCATCAGTGCCCCTCGTGCGTCGGCGCTGGGTGCTCGGGCAGGGCGTAGGGCGAGCTGGCCGGGATGGCCGTCGCCTCCCGCACCGGGGCTGCGACCCCCTGCAGAGGTTCAGAATGCGAAGGCTCGAGCCGGGCTGAGCGCAGGGCCGGCGGGGCCACGTGCGGATGGGCGGCCGGCGGCTTGGCGTCGAAGGCGAAGTCCACCCCGAACTCGGCGCTGGCGATGGGGGGATCGGCGAAGGTCGCCTTGAAGGGGCGCACGTCGCCGGGGGCGAGGTGGCCTTCGGGGGCGGGCAGAACCTGGCTGGCCACCACGTGCCCCGCCTTGTCGAACAGGGAGACGCGAAGGGCCGACAGGGCACGGGGTGCTGTCTCCACATTGCGCTGGGCGCCGCTGACCACGAGGACCGCACGGCCCTCCTGCAGGGCGGGGCCGCCTGTCACCCCCTCCAGCGACAGCCCGACAGGGTTCACCGGCATGTGCACGGCGGCGTAGGCCCCCGCCGTCTGCGGGATCAGGCGCACCACCTGCACGCGGAACAGCGCCGCGCCCGCAAGGATCGTCACGAAGGCCGCGCCGAGCACGGCCCACACCACGCCTGCGGCCACGGCCTGCCGGGTCTCGCGCTCGGCCTGCACCTTGGCGCGGAACTGCTTGGGGATGGGCGCCGCACCGTCGGCCGCGCCAGCCCCCGCGAGGACGGTCTCGGCGTCGAAGCGCATGGTGGCCGGGGCCACGTCTGCACTTTCCGGGGTGGCATGCCAGCTGTGCGCGCAGGAGGCGCAGCGCACGGTGCGGCCCGCGGTGGGCACCGCCCCCTCGGCCACCGAATAGCGCGTGGCGCAGGCGGGGCAGGTCAGTATCATGGGCGCGACACCCCGTTCGCCGAGCCGTGAGCCGCCCCAGCGCATGACAGCGCCTTCACCAGAAACGCAGGGGCCAGACCCCTACGAGCCCGAGCCGCCGTCGCCTTCGCATGGTCGGGCAGCGGGCTATGCATCGGACGTGGCGGCTCCCCTGGGCGACGCCTCCGTGCCGGTGGTCCGGTTCGAGGGCGTGGGCATGCGGTATGGCCGCGCGGCCGAGACGCTGCGCGACATCGACCTCACGCTAACGCCGGGCTCCTTCCACTTCCTTACCGGGGCGAGCGGGGCGGGGAAGACTTCGCTTCTGAAGCTCATCAATCTGACGCACAGGCCGTCGCGGGGGCTGGTGCGGCTGTTCGGGCGCGATGTTCTGAGCCTGCCCCGGACCGAGCTACCCTTCCTGCGCCGGCGCATGGGGGTGGTGTTCCAGGACTTTCGCCTGCTCGATCACCTGTCGGCGTTCGACAATGCGGCCCTGCCCCTGCGCATCGCCGGGCGGGCCCCGAAAGACTACGGGAGCGACGTCACCGAGCTCCTGCGCTGGGTGGGGCTGGGCCACCGGCTGGAGGCCTCGCCCCCGACGCTTTCGGGCGGCGAGAAGCAGCGGCTGGCGCTGGCGCGGGCGGTGGTGGCCCGGCCGGAGCTGATCCTGGCCGACGAGCCCACCGGCAACGTGGACGCCGAAACCGCCCGGCGGCTGATCCGCCTCCTGTCGGAGCTGAACCGGCTGGGGGCCGCCGTCCTGATCGCCAGCCACGACGAGGCGCTGGTGCGCGGCTCGCAGCGGCCCGTGCTGCACCTCGAGGGCGGGCGGCTCGTCTCGTGACCGACGACGATCTGGCCCTGCCACCTCAGCCCTACGCCCCCCGGCCCGCGCCGCTCCTGCCGCGCCGCGGAGAGGGCGACCGGGCGCTGGTGTTCGTGGTGGCGGTGCTCGCCTTCCTGGCCTGCCTGTGTGGCGTGGCCGCCCTGTACGCGGGGCGAGCGGCATCGGGCTGGAGCGCAGACCTCAACGCCTCCGCCACCGTGCAGGTGCGGCCCACCGGCGGCGAGACCGCCTACGAAGCCGCCTCCCGCGCGGCCGAGGCCCTGGCGGGCGTGAAGGGCGTGACCGAGGCTCGCGCCCTGGATCGCGCCGCGGCCGATGCCCTGCTCAAGCCCTGGCTCGGCGACGCCCCGCTCCCGCCGGACCTGCCCGTGCCGCAGCTGGTGGCGGTGGATCTCGACCCCGCGGCCCCGGCCGCCCCCGCCGCCCTGCGCTCCGCCCTGACGCAGGCCAAGGTGGACGCCACGATCGAGGATCACGGCCGCTGGCTCGGCGAGATCCGCCGCTCGGCCCTCTGGCTCCAGGGGGCGGCCGCCTTCGCCTTCCTGCTGGTGGCCGCTGCCGCCGCCGCCGTCACGGCCTTTGCCACCCGCGCCGGCCTCTCCGCCCGCCGCGACGTGGTGGAGGTGCTGCATCTGTCCGGCGCGGAAGACCGATTCGTCGCCAACCTGTTCATGCTCAGGTTTGCGTGGCTGGGCGCGCTCGCGGGCGCCTTCGGCATGGTCGCCGCCGCCGTGCCCCTGCTGCTGGTGAAGGCGCTGGCCTCGCCGGGGGGGATATTGCCGTCCGCGCCCCTGGCCTTTAGCGACGCGCTGCTTCTGCTACCCTGTCCGTTCATCGCCGCTGGCGTCGCGGCCTGGGCGGCGCGACGGACGGCGCTGCGCTTGTTGCGTGAGGAGCCTTGAGCATGGGGACGGGGGCGGGAAGACCATGAGAGGCTTGGCGCTCATCCTTGTGGTCGCGCTGATCTGGGGGGCAGGGCTGTGGGCCTTCGCCGAGCGGGTCGCGACCTCGACGCCCGCGCCCGAGCCTCCCGCCGCAGACGGCATCGTCGCCCTGACCGGCGCCAGCAACGTCCGCCTCGAAACCGGCGCTCAGCTCCTCGACCAGGGCAAGGCCCGGCGGCTTCTGATCTCCGGCGTCTACAAGGGGGCCACCCGGGCCGACGTGCGCGACGTGGCCCGGGGGCTGTCGAAGGAGTGGGAGTGCTGCGTCGACCTCGGCTTCCACGCCGAGAACACCCGCGGCAACGCCCGCGAGACGGCGGGCTGGGTGCGCTATCACGACTATCGCTCGCTGATCGTGGTGACGGCCGACTACCACATGCCCAGAGCACTCCTGGAGCTGAAGGCGGCCATGCCGGGCATCCAGATCTATCCCTATCCCGTGGTGACGGACCTGAACGCCCGCGGCTGGTGGCGCACCACGAGCTCGGCCCGGCGCATGGTGCTGGAATATTGCAAATACGTGGTCATCCTCGCCCGTGAGGGTGTGCTGGGCCTTGGCCGCAAGGCGGGTGTCGATGACCGGCTGCAGGCCCCGGCCGCCGCCGCCTCCGGCGCGGGCGGATGAGCGAGGACGAGCCTTCCGCTCCCTATCCGCGCGCCCGGCCGACGGCGGCGATCATCGCGGGCTCGCTGGCGTTCACCGCCTGGATGTACCTGAGCCTCGTGGCCTTCGCGCTGGTCTGCCTGCCGACGCTGCTGGGCCCGCGCCGGTTTACGCTGGAGATCGCCCGGCTGTGGGCGGCGGGCGTGCTGTTCGGCCTGCGCCTGTTCTGCGGCGTGAAGGTGGAGATCCGCGGGCGGGAGCACATGCCCACCGCGGGCGGTTTCATCGCGGCCAAGCACTTCGCCATGCTCGACACCATCGCGCCGCTCCTGGTGCTGCCCGACGCCTCCTACGTGCTGAAGCGCGAGCTGATGAGCCTGCCGTTCTACGGCTGGTACGCCCGCAAGCTCGACATGCTGCCCGTGGACCGGTCGGGCGGCGCGGGCGCCTTGCGGCTCCTCGTCCACGGGGCGCGGGAGCGCATGGCGGAGGGGCGCCAGATCCTGATCTTCCCCGAAGGCACCCGCCGTGAGCCGGGCGACCCGCCGGACTACAAGCCGGGCGTGGCCGGCCTGTATCGTGAGCTGAACGCGCCGTGCATTCCCTTGGCCACCAACTCCGGCCTGTTCTGGCCCGCGCACGGCTTCCTGCGGTTCCCCGGCACGGTGGTGTTCGAGTTCCTGACGCCCATCCCCCCCGGCCTCAAGCGCGCGGCCTTCATGGCGCAGGCGCAGGCGCGCATCGAAGAGGCCTCGACGCGCCTCCTGAACGAGGCGGCCTGAGTTCGACCGGCCCGATCGCGCTCCCCCGGCGAAGGGCGGCGGTGTAGACCGCGGGGCATGAGTTCCGCCGCCTCTCCCCGCGCCTCGCGCCGCACCCGCCTGTGGCTGTTTGCGCCCGCCTGCCTCTTGCTCCTCGTTCTGCTCGCCAGCGCGGCCGGATGGCTGTGGGCGAGGGGGCGGCTCACCTCCGAGATGGACAGCCGCGCCGAGACCCTGCGCCAGGCGGGCTGGACCGTGGCGTGGACCGATCGGACGCTTTCCGGCTTTCCCTTCCGCCTCAAGGTTGGGCTCGCAGGGGTGCGGCTGAAGGTGCCGGGCGATCACGGCTGGGGGGTGGAGGTGCCTCAGCTGGAGGCGCAGGCCTATGTGGCCCTGCCCACGCACTGGGTGTTCGTGGCCCCGGCCGGGCTCACGATCCTGCGGCCGATCGGCGGGCCCCTGCAGGTGACCGGCGCGGCCCTGCGCGCCAGCACCGCGGGCATGGCCCGCTCGCCGTGGCGGGTGGTGCTGGAGGGCGAGGGCTTGCGGTTCGCCACGCCTGCGGGCGCGAAGCCCTTTTCCTTCACCGCCATGCAGCGCTTCGAATTCGCGGTGAAGCCCGCCGACGAGACGGGGGCCGATGCTGCGGTGCTGCTGCAGGTCGAGGGCGCTCAGGCCGATCCCTCAAGCCTCGTCACCCGTCTGGCGGGCGAGGCTCCCGTCACCCTGGCGGCGAGCGGGCGGCTGACCCGTCTGGCGCAGGCGCGCGGGGGCTGGGGCGAGGCGGTGCGGGCCTGGTCCGCGGCCGGGGGTGCGTTGCAGATCGAGCGCGTTTCCGGCGTGGGCGGTCGCGTGAAGATCGATGCGGCGGGCGGCACCTTGGGCGTCGATGTTCAGGGGCGGCTGGAAGGGGCCATCCCGTTCAGGCTGCGCCAGAGCGAGGCTCCGGCCGTGCCAAGGCCCGCGCCGCCCTCGACCCCCGCCGCCCGGGCCGCCGAGGAGGCGCAGGCGGACGCCCTCGCCGCCGACCTCCCGCTGGTGTTCGCCGATGGTCAGATGCGCCTCGGCCCCGCCGTTGTCGGGCCTGCGCCGGTGATCCGGTGAGCTTCGAGCCGGACGTCGAGCCCGCACCGACACCGGAGGCCGCCGCCGTCAGCGCCCTTCTGGCCGCCGTAGCTCCCGGCGGAAACGGCTTCGAGCCTTACGCATCCGCCCTGAGCCTGCGCGCCGCCTTGCTTGAACCGTCTGGCCTGCCGCCGGCGTCGCTCCTGCGCATCTGGCGGGAGCTGGAGGGGGCACGGCTGGCGAGTGCGGACGTCCTGCGGCTCGTGGCGTGGGGAGGGGTCACGCCCGGCCCGATCCTCGCCGCCGCCCGCGACCGCTTCGGCCTCGCGCCTGCGATGGCGCTCACCGACAAGCCCGAAGCCGCCCTCGCCGCCGCGCGCAGCCCCGGCGTCGTCGCCGTGCTGGCGCTGGACGGGGCGGGCTGGATCCGCCTCCTCGCCGAGCCCGCCATCCGGGTGTTCGCCACCCTGCCGGAGACCAGCGCCGCCCGCCCGATGGCGCTGGCGGTCGGGGCCGTCACCCTCGGCCCCACGGGCGACGACCGCACCCTGTGGGCCACGGATGCTTCAGGGTCGGCGGCCGCCATCGAGGCGCAGCTCGGGGTGCTGGGGTTCGCGGCCGACCTGTGGTCGCAGGCGGGCGGGTTGAAGCTGTTCGCCCTGGCGGGCTATGTGCAGCCCCACGACGAGCGGCTGGCCGCTGCGCCCGGCCGCCTCACCGGCGTGATCGGCTCAGCCCCGGTGTTCGCCGCCTGAGCCCCCCGCCACCGAGCTTCGCCCCCATGACGATCATCCCCGATGTGCTGGAGCGCGCCTCCGCCGCCCCCGCCCCCAAGGCCGGCATCCTCGACATCGCCCCCTATGTGGCGGGCAAGGCCAAGGCGGCGGGCCACGCGCACCCCCTTAAGCTTTCGGCCAACGAGAACGTGCTGGGCTCCAGCCCCCTGGCGGTGGAAGCCTATCGCGAGGCGGCGATGAACCTCGCCCTCTACCCCGACCCCCGCTCCAACGCCCTGCGCGAGGCCATCGCGCAGAAGTACGACCTGGAGCCCGAGAAGCTGATCTTCGGCTGCGGGTCGGACGAGGTGTTCACGCTCCTGGCGCAGACCTTCCTGGAGCCCGGCGACAACGCCATCCAGACGGCGCACGGCTTCTTCGCCTATCGCATCGCCATTCGGGCGGCGCAGGGGCAGGTGCGTTTCGCCGCCCAGCCGAACCTGCGCATCGACGTGGACGCGATCCTGGCCGAGGTGGACGACCGCACGCGGCTGGTGTTCCTCGACAACCCGGGCAACCCCACCGGCGCCTGGATCGACCGGGACGAGGTGGAGCGCCTGCACGCCGCCCTTCCCGCCAACTGCATCCTGCTGCTCGACGGGGCCTATGCCGAGTTCTGCGACGATCCGGCGTGGGACGACGGCCGCAGCCTGGCCCGCCGCGCCGACAACGTGATCGTCAGCCGCACCTTCTCCAAGATCTTCGGCTTGGCCGGTGTGCGGGTGGGGTGGGCCTATGGCGACTTCGCGATGATCGACGCGATGGACCGCATCCGCGCGCCCTTCAACGTGAACCTGCCCGCCCAGGCGGCCTGCCTCGCGGCCCTGGCCGACGACGACTTCATGGAGCGCTCGCAGGCGCTGGTGCGCCAGTGGCGGCCGTGGATGACGCAGCAGCTCGGCGGGCTGGGGCTGGAGGTCGGGCCGAGCCAGGGCAACTTCGTCTTGCCCCGCTTTCCGACCACTCCGGGGCGAAGCGCGGCCGAGGCCGAGGCCTTCCTCACCGCCCGGGGGATTCTGGTTCGCGGCCTCGTGAACTACGGGATCGACGACGCCCTGCGCATCACCATTGGGCTGGAGGAGCAGAACCGCACCGTGGTCGAGGCCCTGGCGGAGTTCATGGCGGCCTAGGCGGCCGCCGCCACCGCCGCCCGCCTTCGCCAGCCGAGGAGCAGCGTCGCCACCAGCGCGCAGGCTGCCAGGGTCAGGACGCCATCCGCCAGAAGGCTGCCCGTCGCCCCCCGCCACGCGTGGGCGTGCCCGTCCACCAGCTGCATGTAGGCGATGGGCAGGCAGGTGGCCGAGTTGAGAAGGGCGAAGTGGGTGGCGGCGAACGGGTTGTCCTTGCCCATGCTGGCGAAGATGATCGTCACCTCTGTGGCGAAGGCGGCGGCCTGGAACACGTTCTCCCCCGTCATGGCCGCCACGAAGGTCCACGGCGTTCGCGGCAGGAGCAGCATGGAGAGGGTGAACAGCGCCCCCACCGTGCCGATCAGGAGGTAAAGCCGCACCGGCGACGTGCGCTTGATCAGCACCGGAACGATGAGCGCGCCCACCACGCCCGCCACCACCACGCCCAGCCCCCCGGCGATGCTCACCACCTGTTCGGAGGCCGCGAACTCGGCCCCCAGCCCGCCAAGGGTATTGGTCAGGGCGAAGGAGGCGCAGGGCAGGCAGAACAGGGGCAGGGCCCGCAGCACCGAGGGCTGGCGAACCAGATGCCCGAGGTCGCCAGCCATCTGCGCGAAGCTCTCCTTAGCGAGCCGACGATCCGGGCCGGGGGCGGGCAGGAACACGAACACCGCCGTGGGTGCCACGATCAGCACGCCCAGCACCAAGGGCCCCGCGATCCCCGGCAGGGCCCGCAGGAGGGTGACGGCCAGCACCGACATCACGCCGAAGCCCGCGATGTTCGCCACGTTCAGCCAGGCCGCGAGCCGCCCCTCGTCCGCCTTGTCCACGAGGCTGCCCAGCCAGCCGTTCACAGCGGCGGTGAACAGGATCTGCGCGAAGTAGGCGGTGAACAGCACCACTCCCAGGAGCGGCAGATTGTCGAGCACCATGAGCCCGACGATGCTCAGCACCGCTGAGGCCACCGCCAGCCCCACGGCATAGGTGCGGCGGGAGAACCGCACATCCAGGACCGGGGCGAGCAGGAAGCCGATGAAGCCCGGCGCGATGGCCAGGGCCGTGACCGTGGCGATGGCGCTCTCGGGCACATGGTGCGCCGCCAGCACCTGCGGCACCGCCAGCAGCACCACGGCGCCGAAGAATCCGTAGGGCAGGTTCGCCATGCCCATCAGCCAGATGGGCGGCAGGCGCTTCGCTGCGGCCGGCGTCGTAGTCACGGCGTGGGGCGGGGCTTGAACACGCTGCCGTCGAGCCAGCGCGGCCGCTCCCGGGTGTTGGCCACCCGCAGGGCGAGGGCGGCGACGTAGTCGTCCAGCCGGATCGCCTCCTCCTTCAGGATGCCGGGCTGGGCCAGATCGTCGGAGGGCGAGTGATAGCGGTTGGCGCGCCAGTCGTGCTCGATCTGGAACTCCGGGCTGCCTTTGGGGAAGCCGAACTTGAAGGCCAAGGCGGGGATGCCCGCCCGCACGAAGCTGAACTGGTCGGTGCGGGTGAAGCTGTTGCGTTCGGGCAGAGGGTCGGGGGTGAGCGACAGGCCCTGCTCGGCGGCGACGGCTCGGGCCGGATCGCCCAGGGTGCTCTCCCCGTCGCCCTGCACCAGCACGGTCTTCAGCGTCCAAAGCGGCAGGGGCATGTCGAAGTTCAGGTCGGCCACGATGGCCGAGCGGGGCACGGTGGGCCGCCTGGCGAAGTAGGTGGAGCCGAGGAGCCCCTTCTCCTCCGCCGTCACGATGACGAAGAGGATCGAGCGCTTAGGGCGCGGCCCGCCCTTTATCCGGTGGGCGATGTCGAGCACGGTGGCCACGCCCGAGGCGTCGTCCATCGCGCCGTTGTAGATGCGGTCGCCGTTGATCGGCGCGCCGATGCCCAGGTGATCGAGGTGGGCCGACAGCACCACGAACTCGCGCTTCAGCCTGGGGTCCGAGCCCTCCAGCTTCGCCACGAGGTTGGGCGAGCGCACGGCCTCGCGTCGGGCCGAAACCGTCGCCTTCAGCCGCAGGGGCAGGGCGAAGCCGGGCAGGGGCTTTGAGGCGTCGGCCGAGGCGGCGAGGTCGGCGAAGCTGTGGCCGGAGCCTTCGAACAGGCGCTGCCCCTGCTCGGGGTCGAGGCTGGCGGCGAAGAGCCCGTCCGGCGCCTCCCGCAGCGCTTTGTCGGCCAGGTACATGCCGGGCTGACCGGCGAGGAGCTTGCCCCGCCCCCAGGGGATCTCGACCTGCTTGGGGGTGGTCACGGAGATCAGACCCAGTGCGCCCCGCTCGCCCAGAAGCCGCGTGCGTTCCGACCGGTTGGCTGACTTGGCGGGGCCGGGCAGGTCGCCGGGGCCGCCGGAGATCACGACGGCGATCTTGCCCTTGAGGTCCACGCCCTTGAAGTCGTCGTAGCCCAGGGCGGGCAGGTGCAGGCCGTAGCCGATGAACACCAGGGGAGCGTCGACCCTTGCGGGCCGGGGCGCTCCGCCGGCGGAGATCAGCATGTCCTCGCCGACCTTCAGCACCGAGGCCCGGCCGGAGGCGTCGATCAGGCTGGCGGTCGAGCCCGCCTGGTCCACCACCTGGCTCTGGAAGGCGACAGACTGGCGGTAGCCCCCGCCCTCGCCCGCCGGGGCCAGCCCCTCGGCCTTGAAGCGCGAGACCACATAGTCGGCGGCGCGCAGATAGCCGGGGGAGCCTGTGAGGCGGCCCTCGGTCTTGTCGTCGGCGATGGCCGAGATGTCGGCCCACCAGGCGGCGGCGCGCGGTGAAAGGGGTTCGGGCGCTGGCGCCCCGGCGGTGAAGAGCAGGAGGGCCGGAGCGAGGAGCGTGAGCGGGCGAAACATCATGCCCGCGAGCTTAGTCGCCGCTCAGCGCGTGGGAACAGGCGTCTCGCCACGATAGTCGTAGAAGCCGCGACCTGTCTTCTTTCCGAGCCAGCCTGCCTCCACATACTTCACGAGAAGCGGGCAGGGACGGTACTTGGAGTCCGCCAGCCCGTCGTGCAGCACGTTCATGATGCTCAGCACCGTATCGAGCCCGATGAAGTCGCCCAGTTCCAGCGGGCCCATCGGGTGGTTGGCGCCCAGCTTCAGCGCCGTGTCGATGGCGTCGACCGTGCCGACCCCTTCGTAGAGGGTGTAGATCGCCTCGTTGATCATCGGCACCAGCACGCGGTTGACGATGAAGGCTGGGAAGTCCTCGGCGTTGGCGGTGGTCTTGCCGAGGGTATGGGCGAAGCTGGCGGCCATCTCGTAGGTGGGGGCGTCGGTGGCGATGCCGCGGATGATCTCCACGAGCTTCATCAGCGGCACGGGGTTCATGAAGTGCAGGCCGATGAACTTCTCGGGCCTATCCGTCACGCTCGCCAGCCGGGTGATGGAGATCGACGAGGTGTTTGAGGCCAGGAGCGTGTCGGGGCCGAGGTGACCGGCCAGGGAGCGGAAGATCGACTTCTTGACCTCCTCGTTCTCGGTGGCCGCCTCGATCACGAGGTCGGTGGCCGCCACGTCGGCGACGGATTCGGTGGCCTTGATGCGGGGCAGGGCGGCCTGCATGGCCTCCAGCGTGATTGTGCCCCGGGCGACCTGTCGCGAGAGGTTGGTGGAGATCAGCTCCAGCCCGGCGGCGATGCGCTCCGGGGCCACGTCGTTGAAGCGCACCTCATAGCCCGCCAGTGCACAGACGTGGGCGATGCCCGCGCCCATCTGGCCCGCCCCGATCACGCCGACGGTCTTGATCTCAGCCATGCGGTCCTCAAGAGCCCCGCTGTCGCCAAATGATGCGTGCGGGGCGACAGGGATATGACCTTGCTGCGCTGCAAACAAGAGCGCGGGAGACACGCAAGCCAAGCCGTGCCCTAGGCGCCCGCCGCCGTTTCCGCTCTCCTGCCCGCTCACCCCTGTCGAGGCCGCCCCCATGCTTTCGCTCTTCGCCGTCGCCGCCCTGGCGCTGGCCGTTCCCGCCGACGCCCCCACTCCGGCCGCCCTGCGGGGGGGCCTCGCGGGCGTGTGGACAGGCGCGCTCGGCTACCGCGACTATCGCACCGACAAGCTGTTCGAGCTGCCCGTGCGGCGCACCATCGCCACCGTGCCCGACGGGGCGACCGTGGTGACCACCTCCGCCTACGACGACGGGCCCAAGACCGGCACGGTGTGGATCACCACGGTGGAGCTTTTCGACGCCAAGGCGGGCAAGGTCTCCTCCGCCTCGTTCCGCAAGGGCGAGACGAGCGAGGTCTCCACCGAGGCGGTCCGCGTCGCGGTCTTCACCGACGCCACCCACTGGACCCTGGTGACGAGCGAAACCGCCACCGACGACGACAAGCCCGCAGACATCCGCAGCACCGAAACCCGCGACGGCGCCACCCTGCGCTCGCTCAAGGAGGTGAAGCCCGTGGGCGCGCCCGACACCGCCTGGCGGGGCCGCAACCAGTCTCGCTTCACCCTGGTGACGCCTGCGGGGTGAGGGGGCTGCGGATCGCGCGTGTCCGTTTTTCGCAAAACGCCGGACATGCGGACATCCGGACATGGTGCGCGCGACGTGCGGGGACGTGACGGGTGGAGCGGTAGAACAGAGTGATTGGCCATAGCGTGGGCGTGCCGTCGTGCTCGGCCACATCAAGGGACGCCTCGCTTGAACCCTTAACCCGCCCTGCGTGCGACGGCTGCTTGAATGGGTCGGGACGCGGGGCGTCCCTCCCGTTCAAGTTCGACAGCCTAGGGCGTGTCGAACACAGGGCTGCGCTTAGACTGGCGGTAGCTGACTAGCGGTCGGGCAACGCCGATCGTGAAGCTAGGTCACTGCGGAACGTTTCTTTCCAAATGTGACTCTTATGGCGAAACGCCCAGTCATTTTCGAGAATATTTCCTATGATCCGGCCCGTGAGGCGCCCCAGCCCTGGAACTCCTGAAACGTCTATCGACCAGCCTTGGGGCTTAAAATGGATAAACTGGTTGCGGATCTCACTGTGGAACCGTTTTAACCAGCCGAGCTCCTGATCATTAATTAGTACGCGCACATTTTCGTGCCCATTGCCTGACGAGCGTTCCCGACGAACGGCTTTGAGAAGCTCGGGCAGGGTGAGTAGATAGGTGCCGGGAGGTTCCACACCGGGGGTTGTTCGAGAGGCCTCAAAGTAAGTAAGCCATTCGACGGCGTTCTTCTTGGTGACGGCCCCGACAGGCTGCGCTGTCGTCGTTAGATGGCAAACGCAAGCACCTTGCAGCGAGGAATGAAGCGCAAGCGCCAGCCATTTCCAAGCCTGCTCGTCGTTCCCGACCATATCCCAGCACTTCACGGCGTGCCGAACCGAGCCCGCGACGTCGTCGGCTTCGTCGGTGCGAATGTAGTGCGCGCCCAACCCCTCACCCCGCATCCGCCAGCGCACTCAGCCGCGCATAGGCCCCGCCCTTCGCCAGCAGTTCGCCGTGGCGGCCTTCCTCCACGACCTTGCCGCCCTGGAAGACGAGGATGCGGTCGGCGCTCCGGATGGTGGAGAGGCGGTGGGCGATGACGACGGTGGTGCGGCCTTCCATCAGGGTGTCGGCGGCGGCCTGGACCTGTTTTTCGGTCTCCACGTCCAGCGACGAGGTGGCTTCGTCCAGCACGAGGATCGGGGCGTCGGCGAGGAGCGCCCGGGCGATGGCCACGCGCTGACGTTCGCCGCCGGAGAGCTTAACGCCGCGCTCGCCCACCAGGGTGTCGTAGCCCTTGGGCAGGCGCTCGATAAAGTCGTGGGCGCGGGCGCGCTTGGCGGCGAGCCGCACCTCCTCCGGCGTGGCGCCGGGGCGGCCGTAGGCGATGTTCTCGGCGATGGAGCGATGGAACAGGGCCGGATCCTGCGGCACCACCGCCACGGCCCGGCGCAGCGACGCCTGGGTGACCGTGGCGATGTCTGTCCCGTCGATCAGGATGCGTCCGGCGTCCAGATCGTAGAGGCGCTGGATCAGCTTCACGAAGGTGGACTTGCCGGCGCCCGTAGGGCCGACGAGGGCCACGCGCTCGCCCGGCGCGATGGCGAGGCTGAAGTCGTCGTAGAGAAGCCCGCCCTGGTTGGGGTAGCCGAAACGCACATGGTCGAAGGTGATGGCCCCGCGGCTGGGCCTGAGGGTGGGGGCGGCCGGGGCGTCGGCCACCTGCGGCGGGGTGCGGTCGAAGACGGCGGCGTCCAGGAGGTCGTCCACGCCGCGCTGGAACTGACGCATGGTGTCGCCGAAATTGCGCAGGTGCCCGGCCATCAGCATGAAGGCTGAGATGACGAAGGCCACGTCCCCGGGGGTGGCGTGTCCCTGGCTCCAGGTCATCACCATGAAGGCCGTCAGCCCGGCCTGCAGCACCATCAGGATCGACTGCTGCATCACCGCCGAGTGTGTGAAGCGGTTCCAGGTCTCGGTCTGCGCGATGCGCCAGCGTTCGGTGACGAGACCGAAGCGCTCCCCCTCACGCCCCTCGGCTCCGAAGCTCTTCACAGCCATGGTGTTGCCGATGGCGTCGGCGGCCGCTCCGCCCAGCTCGCTGTCCAGGGCGTTGGAACGCAGGTTGGCGGGGCGCACGTAGAAGGCCGTCATCAGAACCTGGGCGGTCAGGTAGATCGCCACCATGCCGCCGGTGAAAAGCCCGGCCAGGGGCCACCGCAGGCCGATGGATACGCTCAACCCCGTGAGCACGATCACGATGGGCCCCAGCATTGCGAACAGGCTGTCCGTCACGTTGTCGTAGCCCTGCATGGCGCGGGTGACGCGCCGCACGGTGGCGCCCGTGAAGGACGAGGCGTGCCAGTCGGTGCTGAAGGCCTGAACCCGCGCGAAAGCCGCATCTACGATGGACTTCATGTTCTTCGCGGCGAAGCTGTTCATCACCCGCCACGAGGCCGCGCGAAGCACGAAATAGCTGAAGTAGAAGCCGCTCAGGATGGCCCACGCCCGCCACACTTCGGGGGTGGTGGCGCCCTTGCGTCCCACGGCATCCACCAGCCCGCCCGCCGCCCAGGGCGCCGCCAGATCGCACGCCGCTCCCGCCGCCATCAGGACGAGCTGCAACGCCAGCATTCGGGGCTGGGTCAGCCACTGGCGGGCCACGAAGCCCAGCACCTGCCGGTTGGTCAGCGGCTTCGTCGGCTTCGTCTGGGTGTCGGGGGCGGCCATGAGCGGCCTAGATAGGCGTTCCGGCGCCGCTTCGCATCAAGGCCTCCCCTGCGCAGCCGGGGAGCCTTGGCTGCGGTCAGGCACCCTTGAAGGTGGGCTCGCGCTTTTCGAGGATGGCGTCCACGCCTTCCATGTGGTCCTCGGTCAGGTGGGCGAGGCCCTGGGCGGCCGCGCTCATCTCCATCACGGTGTCGTAGCTCGCGACCTGCCCCTGCCGCAGGAGCGACTTGGCGAGTCGCAGCGCATGCGGCGGCTGCACGGCGATGCGCCTGGCCAGGGTCATGGCGGCGGTCATCAGCTGATCGGGGGCGACCACTTCGGAGACGAGGCCCCACTCCAGCGCTGTGGCGGCGTCCACCACCTCGGCGGTGAAGAGCATCTGCGCGGCACGGCTCATGCCCACGGTGCGGGGCAGGAGCCAGGCGCCCCCGTCGCCGGGGATCAGGCCCAGCTTCAGGAACGTCACGCCGAACTTGGCGGCGGAAGAAGCGATGCGGATGTCGGCCATGCAGGCCACGTCGCAGCCCAGCCCGATGGCCGGGCCGTTCACCGCCGCGATGAGCGGGACTTCCAGGTTGTAGAGCGACTTCACCACCCGGTGGATGTTCTTGCGATAGCCGTCGCGGATCTTCACGCCGGAGCCGCCGAACGCCCCCTCCCGCGCCTTCATGGCCTTCACGTCGCCCCCTGCGGAGAACGCCCGGCCCGCGCCGGTGAGGATGGCGCAGCGGATGGAGTCGTCGTCGTTGATGCGGGCGCAGGCGGAGACCACCTGATCCCCGTCGCCGGGCGCGCCCAGCGCGTTCATGGCGTCGGGCCGGTTCAGGGTGAGGGTGGCGACGGGGCCGTCGACGGTGAGTTTGACGAGGTCGTCCAAGGGGCAGGCTCCGGCGCAGAAGGAGGCCCGGTTTAGCCCGCTGGCCGCTGACGGCAAGCGGGCACGCCTGGCTCAGTTCGCGGCGGGCCTGGACTTGATGAAGGTGCGGTCGGCCGCCGAAACAGGGCGGGGCGCCTCATAACCCGCCTGGCGGTGCGGCCCGAACACGCTCGTGAAGGCAAAGCTCAGGATGGCGGTGGGCAGCGTCGTGTTGGTCTTCATGTCGGCGTCTCCTTGCGGCTCGGGGCCAGAAAGAGACGCGAACGGCTCACAGGGGCTTGCACCCTCCCAGTCGGTATCGCGTCACGATGCCGGTGTATGACGACTGTGTGACAATAGCAAGTGAAACACTCCGATTACGGACTAAAAAAGCGACGGCGAAGGGGTTCGGGTTCCCTCCGCCTGCGGATCAATTCATGCGAGCACGGTGCCGTGGTCCATGTTCCGAAGATCGGTGAGAAGATCCGGACCGGAGGGGGTCCAGCCGAGTCGCTCGCGCGTCCACGCGCTGGAGGCGGGCAGGTCGAGGGAGGCGAACATGCCCATGAAGCCGAAGTGTTCGGCCGCCTCCTCGCGGGTCAGCGACACAAAGGGAACGCCCAGGCCTTCGCCCACGGCGGTGGCGATCTCGACGCTGCGCACGCCCTCTTCGTCCACGGCATTGAACCGCTCGCCCGCCTTCCCCTGCTCGACCGCCAGGCGATAGAGCACCGCCACGTCGGAGGCGTGGGCGGCTGAGAAGCGCGTCTCGCCGTCCTCGATGTAGGCGGAACGCCCATTGGCTTTCGCGAGGAGGATCAGCGGCGAGATCAGCCCCTGCTTCAGCGTGTCGTGAACCTGCGGCAGCCGCATGGTGATCACCCGCACCCCGTCCTCCACGAGCTTCGTGGCCAAAATCTCCGAGCCGGTGCGGGGGCTGGGGTTCTCAACGTCCAGAATGGACTCGACGGCGAGCTGGCCGGGGCCGGGGGAACCCATGCCGACCCCCGAGGTAAAGACGAGGGGCCGATCCGAGCCCTTGAGCACTTCGCCGAAGGCCTTCAGCGCCGCTTGATCCTTCTCGCAGTTGGCCACGAACTGGGAGAAGTCGTGGTCGAAAGCGCAGTGGATCACCGCGTCCGCGCGCTCGGCGCCTTTGGCGAGGTGCTCCGGCTCTTCCAATACGGCGCGATACGGCTCGGCCCCCGCTTGGCGCAGGGCGTCTGCCCCCTGCTCGGACCGGGTCGAACCCAGGACGTGGTGGCCGGCCCCCAGCAGTTGCGGCACGAGGTGCGAGCCGATGAAGCCGGTCGCGCCGGTGAGGAATATGCGCATGCGTGCCGTCCTTATGTCAGTCACTGACATATAGGCTTGGCGACAGTCACTGACAATAGGTCTATCGTCGATTCCATGGCTCGCAGTGGAGATGACGCCCGCCGCCGACTGCAGGGCGCCGCCCTGGAGTTGTTCCTGGAGCGCGGCTACGACGACACTACCGCCGCTGAGATCGCGGCCCGGGCAGGCGTCACCGAGCGGACCTTCTTCCGCCATTTCAAGGACAAGCGCGAAGTCCTCTTCGACGGGGAGGAGGCTTTCCGCGAGACTTTGGCCGCCGGCGTCGCCGCAGCCCCGGTGGACGTGGACCCGCTCAGCGCCGTGCTCTGCGGCTATGGGGCGGTGGAGGCGATGATCGAGGCCAACCGCGCCTTCTCGGAACCGCGGCACAGGGTCATCGCCTCGGCCCCCGCCCTGCAGGAACGGATGCTCGCCAAGGCGGCCGGGCTGGTCGAGGCCCTGGCGGCGGCTCTGCAGCGACGCGGCGTCGAGCCGGGCGTGGCGGTGCTCGCGGCACAGGTGGGCTCCGCGGTCTTCAACCGGGCGCTGGACGGCTGGATGGCGCAGCCCGAGACAAGGCTTGCCGAACATTTGAGCCGGGCGGAGGGCGAGCTTCGCTGGCTCGCCCTCGCACCCAGGGACCAGGCTTAGCCCAGAGCCGTCATCAGTTCCGGCACGGCGGTCTTGTAGTCGGCCACCAGGCCATAGTCGGCGATCTGGAAGATCGGGGCGTCGGCGTCCTTGTTGATGGCGACGATCACCTTGGAGTCCTTCATGCCGGCCAGGTGCTGGATGGCGCCAGAGATGCCGATGGCGATGTAGAGGTCGGGGGCGACCACCTTGCCCGTCTGGCCGACCTGATAGTCGTTGGGGGCGTAGCCCGCATCCACCGCGGCTCGCGAGGCACCCACGGCGGCGCCCAGCTTGTCGGCCAGGGGATCCATCACGCGATGGAACTCCTCGGCGGAACCCATCGCCCGGCCACCGGAGACGACGATCTTGGCGGCGCCCAGCTCCGGTCGGTCGGACTTCACGACCTCCTCCGAGACGAACTTCGCCTCGCGGCCGTCGGCGTGGCCCGCGTCGGCGGCCTCCACGGAGGCCGAGCCGCCGTCTGCGGCCACGGCCTTGAAGGCGGTGGGGCGAACGGTGGCGACGATCTTGCCGCCGGTGCTCTGCACGGTCTCCAAAGCGTTGCCGGCATAGATCGGGCGCACGAAGGTGTCGGCGCTGACGACCTCGATGATGTCGATGATCGGCGACACGTCCATCCGCGCGGCGAGGCGGGGGATGAAGTTCTTCCCGGCCGAGGTGGCGGGCGAGAGGATCACGTCATAGCCGCCCGCCAGGGGCAGCACGGCGTCGGCCACGGCCTCAGCTACCATCTTGCCCAGGGCGGGAGAAGAGGCGGTGAGCACCTTGCGCACCCCCGCCACCTTGGCGGCGGCCTGCGCCACGGCGGAGGCGTCGTCGCCCACGACCAGAACATCGATGTCGCCACCGATGGCCTGGGCGGCGCTGAGCGTCTTCAGGGTGGTTTCGTTGAGGACCGACCCGTCGTGGTCGGCGATGACGAGGACGGCCATGGTCAGATCACTCCCGCTTCGTTCTTGAGCTTCGACACGAGGTCGGCCACGTCGGCGACCTTGATCCCGCCGCCGCGCTTGGGCGGCTCGGTGACCTTGAGAACCTTCAGCTTCGCCGCGACATCGACGCCGTAGTCAGCCGCCGTCTTCATATCGATCGGCTTCTTCTTGGCCTTCATGATGTTGGGCAAGGATGCATAGCGCGGCTCGTTCAGGCGCAGGTCGGCGGTGACCACGGCCGGGAGCGACACCTCCAGCACCTGCAGGCCGCCGTCGACCTCGCGGGTGACCGAGGCGCTCTCGCCCGACACTTCCAGCTTGGAGGCGAAGGTCGCCTGCGGCCAGTCCAACAGGGCCGCCAGCATCTGGCCGGTTGCGTTGTTGTCGCCGTCGATGGCCTGCTTGCCCATCAGGATCAGGTTGGGGCTTTCCTCGCCCGCCACCGCCTTGAGGAGCTTGGCGATGGCCAGGGGCTCGGGGTCGGTGTCGCACACGATCAGGATGCCCCGGTCGGCGCCCATGGCCAGCGCAGTGCGGATGGTTTCCTGCGCCTGCTGCGGACCGATGGAGACGGCCACGATCTCGGTGGCGATGCCCTTTTCCTTGAGGCGAACGGCCTCTTCGACGGCGATCTCGTCGAAGGGGTTCATGCTCATTTTCACGTTGGCGAGGTCGACGCCGGTCTGGTCGGGTTTCACCCGCGCCTTCACGTTGTAGTCGATCACACGCTTGACCGGGACAAGAACCTTCATCGCCTCACCGTATGGACTCTTATGGCTTTGAGCGCTGTCAAACGGGGAACCGGGGGCGGCGTCAAGTGTGGGCTTCCGGGTGCCCCGGCCTTGCCGTTGCGGAAGGGCGTCGCCATACATCGCGCATGGACCGGCTTCTCCTTCGCTTGCGCTACATCTTCCTGGGTCTGTTCGTGCTCGGGGCAGCGGCCTCGTGGGGCTACCAGATCTTCTACGTGCAGCCGTACAACAAGTGCATCATCGCCCGGCACTGGTGGGACAAGGACACGCGCACCTGCGCCACGCCCGTCTCGATCACCCGCTTCACCGGCCGCCCGCTCCCCGCCGGGGCCCAGCCCGCGCCTTGAGACCCTAACTTTCTAAGTGGCTGCGAGGGAGGCGATCTTTGAGGATCACCTCCCTCGCTGTGTTCAGAGTCGGATCTTGAGCCCGCCGAAAATGTAGCGACCAAGATCGTAGCCCACGTCGTTCAGTGTGCCGAGAAGGTAGCCCGGGGGCTGCTCGCCGGTGATGTTGTTGACGCCCGCGAACAGCTGGCCACCCCGCAGCCAACGCTGCGGCAGGTCGTAGCGAACCACAAGGTTGTGCACGAACTCCGCCTTGTTGAAGGGGATGTCGGTCGACTCGGAGTGATCCGACGCGGTGGCGTCGCGGCTGAAGTTGGTAGTGCGGCCAAGGTACCGCGTCTGCCACGACACCTGAACGCCGCCCTGCGAATAGGTGAACGCCAGCAGCGCCTTCAGCTTGGGATCGACCTCGGTGCCTTCCAGGATGTGGACCTGGCCCGGGATGCTCTGGAACGGGAAGTTACGGAGGTGGATCAGGTAGTTGGCGGTGAGGTCCACAGCCAGGCGGCCGTCCAGCGCCTTGGTGTAGGACCAGCGGCTGGTCAGACCGCCCACGCCGACCGAGTAACTGGCCGTGAGGTCGATGCCGTCGGTTTCGAGCTTGGAGGCGTTGACGTAGGTCGTCTGTACGAAATTGATATTCTGGTCTGAACCACGGGTGAACAAGCTACAATATTGAGGGTCAAGTGAGGCCCCGCTGTAGCAATTATTAATGATATCTTGCGCAGAAACGTTGGTGATCGCGTTCTTGATCTTAATCGCATAGTAATCGAGCGTAATTTGCAGGCGTGGTACCCAGTGAGGCTGGATTATGAAGCCACCCGTGTAGCTGATTGACTTTTCGGGATCGAGACTAGAATTACCTGATGTCAGACCGGTGATCGAGGCGTTCGTACTGGACGTGAAGTTTGCCGGAAGCCCAGAGGCGGCGCAGTTCTTCGCATAGTTGATGTTGGCGCCCACGTTGGTCGCATCGCAAGGATCGCTTACGTTAAAGAAGCCGCCGCTGGGTGGCAGGAAGGCCTCTGTTATGTTCGGAGCGCGCACGGCTCGCGAATATGTCGTCCGGAATTTGATATCGCGCACCGGAGCATAGACCAGTCCGAACTTGTAGGCGTCAGTGTGGCCAACGGTGCTATAGTAAGATCCCCGATAGGCTGCGTTTATCGTCAGCTCTTCCAGCCCCGGCTTGTAATGCTTGAATATCGGCGCTTCGGCTTCGATATAACCCTCGTAGACGTTGAAGCCGCCTGCCGAATTCGACGCGAGGCTTTCGGTATTGCCTGCGATTACGAACGGATCGTTGGTCTCCCGCGTCCGCTCCATCCGGTATTCACCCCCGGCGGCAAAGGCCAGTGGGCCGCCCTGCAGGTTGAAGAAACGGTGGGTATCCGTGCTTCCGCCGATCGTCGCTACCTGTTGGGTGAGCTTGTCGCGCGCGACGAAGTTGCCTGAGATGTAGTTCTGGGCGGCTGCATTGGTGTTGGTGCCGAACGGATTGTAGGGAACGCAGGCTGCGGCATTGATCGGTGTCTCGCCGTAGGGGAGTCCTGCGGCAGCTGCGGAAGGCACGTTGATGCGGCAGGCGGCTTGGCCCGTTGCAGGGTCGATGACTGAATCCAGCGCGGCTGCCAGATTCTGGGTGATGACCTGGCTCTTGTTGTCGAACCGGGTGTCGGTCTCGCCATAGTTCAGACCACCGGACCAGTCGACCCGCGCGATCTTCACGTCGAAGTCGCCACTGACCCCCGCCACCAGGCGGAAAGTCTGGCGCTTCACGTCTTCCGTGCGGCCCGAGTTGATGAACTTGCCGATCAGGGGGTTGAGCGCCGAGGCATTATCGGCCCCCACCAAAGCCGCGGCTGCGGCGCGGTTGGCGGCGAGACCCGCCACGATCGCGGGCGTGATAAAGGCATTGTCGTCTTGCAACTGGTAGTCGCCGAAGGAATACGACGGCTGCACTGTGTTCACCGCGTCGGACTGTGCGTATTTCGCGTCGAACGAGAACCGCAGATGCGGGTTCTGCTCGTAGTGGGCGGTAAAGTCGGCACCTTTGGTGGTGAGTGGTGTCTGCAGCTGTTCGTAGTCTTCGGTGAAGTAGCAGGCGACGCCGCAGTTGGCGGGGAGTTGGGCAAAGGCCGAGCTGTTGTAGCCCGTCCGGGTCACAGGTGTGATCGGCTGTCCCGCTGCGTTGAATTGCAGGACCGGCTTGAGCACGCCCGTTGTCGCCAAGGAGACGTAGTCGATCAGGGAGCCACCACGGCTCACGACATCGGACCCGATGTTCTGCCGATAGAGGCGATCGGGGATGCCGTCGTTCGTGATCGGCGCACCGCTTGTGTAGTAGGTCGGGTCGAACGCGCCTGGCTTCAGATCGTTCGGATTGGCGATGGTGCCGTAGTTGTGTGCCGTCGGCACGTCGCTGGCGTTGATGCCAGCCTGCTTGGTCCAGAACGCGGTAGCCGTGACGTTGAGCTTGTGGTCGCCGAGCAGGAAGTTGTGCCCAACGGTTCCGTAGACATTGTAGTTCGAACCGAAGCCGTTGTCGTAGCCGCCAATGGTGGCCTGCGCTTCGACGCCTTCGAAGTTCTTCTTGAGAATGATGTTGACCACGCCCGTCACGGCGTCTGATCCATAGATCGCCGAGGCACCGCCCGTGACCACTTCCACGCGGTCCACGAGGGCGGTGGGGATGGAGTTCACGTCCACCGCGTTGGTGCTGATGTCGCCGGCCACGTGCCGCTGGCCATCCACCAGGACAAGGGTGCGGCTGAGGCCCAGGTCGCGCAGGTTGATGAGGTTCAACCCGGCACCGTTGCCGAAATTGTTCGAGTTGGATCGCACCGTCCCGGTGAAGCCAACTTCGGGAAGAAGGGCGATGATGTCGCCCAGGTTGCCCGTGCCCGCGTTCTGGATCGTCTGCGACGACAGGGTGGCCACCGGCGTCGGCTGGTCGAGGTTGGGCCGGGAAATCCGCGACCCCGTGACGACGACCCCCTCCACGTCATTCACCGGAGCGGGAGGGGGAGCGGGCGTGGGCTGTGCCGCGGTCTGGGCCGCTGCAATCGATGCGAAACTCGTCATCATACTTGTGACGAGCAAAAGCCTCTTGGAGAACGACATTACACACTCCGACGGGGGGATAACTGTCACAAACTCGACACTAAATTCGTAGCGTGCCGGTTGCGACAATATGGCCGAAACGCCTTATTTCGGGCCCTGCCAGCGCTGCGTGGTTGGGTGGTCGCTAGCGTGTCAGCCGGGCCACGATGCCCGTCGCAGGCGATCCGCCGAAGTCGGTCACGGGGTATTCCGCCAAAGTCAGTAGTCGCGGGCGCGGAAGGTCGGTGCGGCCGGGGTCTCCCACCAGCACCTCGATGCCCTGCGTCAGAGCCCGGTCAAGGAAGGCCGTGACCCGCGCCGCGAGGTCCGGCGCATAGAACAGGTCGCCCACGAGGATCAGGTCGACCTCAGGCGGCTCGCCATCGAGAAGGTCGCCCTGAAGGAGCGTGATCCGCACGCCGTTGGCCAGGGCGTTCAGGGGCAGGGCGATGCGGCCGTGCGGATCGGTTTCCGAAGCGAGCACCTGCGCCGCCCCGGCTTTCACCGCCGCTATCCCCACGAGGCCGGAGCCCGCGCCGAGATCGAGCACACGCCGCCCGGCGACGGTCTGCGGCGAGGCGGGGAGGTGCGCGGCCAGCGCCAGCCCTCCGCCCCACACATAGGCCCAGTAGGGCGTGTCGAGTCCGCCGTCGCCCAGCCGATGCAGGCCGCTGCCAGGGTGGGCGAGGTGCAGGTGGATGTCCGGGCGGCCGGGCACGGAAGCGAGCGGCAGGTTGGCCAGGATGAAGGCTTCGATCTTGGTGGCGGCGGGTGTCAGAGCCAGTCGGCCAAGGGCTCGCGAGCCAGCATGTCTTCGTAGCTGGGGCGGGGGCGCACCACGGCGAAGCGGTCGCCGTTCACCAGCACTTCGGGGATCAGCGGCCGCGAATTGTACTCGCTCGACATGGCCGCGCCGTAGGCACCGGCGGTGAGGAAGGCCACCCGGTCGCCCGCCTTCAGCACGGCCAACTGCCGGTCACGGGCGAAGGTGTCGCCAGTCTCGCACACGGGGCCCACCACGTCGTAGTCCACCCGCTCCGCGTCGACGGCGGGTTCGCTCACCGGGGCGATGGCGTGGAAGGCGTCGTACATGGCGGGGCGGATCAGGTCGTTCATGCCCGCGTCCAGCACCAGGAACCGCCGACCCTCCGGCCGCTCGTGGACATGCAGCACCGTGGAGACCAGCACCCCGGCGTTGGCGGCGATCACGCGGCCGGGCTCGAAGGCCAGCTCGATGTCGAGCCCCTCCAGCACCCGCACCACCATTTCGCCCAGCGCCCGGGGCTCGGGCGGCTCCCGCGTTCCGTCGAAATAGGGCACGCCGAGCCCGCCGCCGAGGTCGAGGCGCTTCACGCTGAGGCCCTGCGCCCGCAGCCGCTCCACCAGCGCGCGCATCACCCGCACGGCGGCCTCAAGGGGCTCCAGAGAGGTGATCTGGCTGCCGATGTGGCAGGCCACGCCCACAGGCTCCACGCAGGGCAGGGCGGAGGCCTTGGCGTAGAGCCGCTCGGCTTCGGAGAGCGACACGCCGAACTTGGAGTCGCCCTGGCCGGTGGTGATCTTGGCGTGGCCACCCGCCCCCACGTCGGGGTTCACGCGGAAGGCGATCCTGGGGCAGGCGCCGAGGCTCGTCGCCACCTCCGCCAGAACGTCCAGCTCGGGCTCGCTCTCCACGTTGATCTCGGAGACGCCGGTGTTGATCGCGAAGGCTAGCTCCTCGCGGGTCTTGCCCACGCCGGAGAAGACGATGCGCTCCGGCGGCACGCCTGCGGCCAGCGCGCGTCGGATCTCGCCCTCCGAAACCGTGTCGGCCCCGGCCCCGGCCTTCGCCAGGGTGCGCAGCACCGAGAGGTTGCCGTTGGCCTTCACCGCATAGGCGATCAGCGGCCGGCGGGGGGCGAAGGCGCTGCGGAACACGTCCAGATGCTGCAGGAGTGTCGCGGACGAGTAGACGTAGACGGGCGTGCCCACCGCATCCGCCACCGACGACAGGTCTACGCCCTCGCACGCAAGCGAGCGGGGGCCATCTCCGACCGCCTCGTAGTTGAAGTGGTCCAGCGTCGGGCTCGGATCAGCCGGGCGGGCGCAGAGAAACCGGCGAGCCCAGGGGGTTCGACGGGCCGTCCACCGGGCGGCTGCTCAGGGGCGTGAGATCCTGCGCCGGGTCGCGCACGTCGCGGGTGGTCTTGGGCGTGTTGTCCACGTCGGTGGAGGCCGCGTCCTTGGCACCCGGCATGCGCTTGGAGGCCGAGGCATCCACCGCCGGATCGCCGGAGCGGCGGCCGGCCGCCACGTCCGCCTGGTATTCGCGCGCGGCCGAGGCGCCGTAGAGCGGGGCGGGGCGCTCCAGCCGTCCCTGCGTGCCGCAGGCGGCGAGCGAAGCGGCACCGAGGAGGGCGGTGGCCAACAGGCCGATCTTGACGGGGGTGGCGGCGCTCATGCGAGGCGTTCCTTCCAGAGTTCTATCTGCCTACGCACCTGAGAGGGCGCGGTTCCACCATAACTGGTGCGGCTGGCGATGGACGCCTGCACGGTGAGGCATTCGTACACCTGTTCCGTAATGCCCGTATGTAGCGCCTGCAACTCAGGAAGCGGGAGATCGGCCAGGCCCACGCCCAGGGCCTCGGCCCGCTTCACCGCCGCGCCGGTCACGTGGTGCGCCTCGCGGAAGGGCAGGTTGAGGGTGCGCACCAGCCAGTCGGCGAGATCGGTGGCGGTGGAGAACCCTGCGCCCGCGGCGGCGGCCATGCGTTCTGCGTTGGGGGTGAGGTCGGCGATCATGCCGGTCATGGCGGCCAGCCCGATGTCGAGCGCGTCCAGCGCCTCGAAGGTCGGGACCTTGTCCTCCTGCATGTCCTTCGAATAGGCCAGCGGCAGGCCCTTCATCACCATGCTGAGCTGGGTGAGCCCCGCCAGCACCCGGCCGGTCTTGGCGCGCACGAGCTCGGCCGCATCGGGGTTGCGCTTCTGCGGCATGATCGAGCTGCCGGTGGTGAAGCGGTCGGACAGCTTCACGAAGCCGAACTGCGGGGTGGACCAGATCACGATCTCCTCCGCCATGCGCGACAGGTGCAGGGCGCAGATGGAGGCGGCCGAGAGCGCCTCGAGCGCAAAGTCCCGGTCGCTTACCGAGTCGAGGCTGTTGGCGGTTGGGCGGTCGAAGCCGAGCGCCGCGGCGGTGTCGAAGCGGTCGATGGGGAAGGGCGATCCCGCCAGCGCCGCCGCCCCCAGGGGGCACTCGTTCATGCGCGCCCGGGCGTCGCGGAAGCGCGAGGCATCGCGGCCGAACATCTCGACGTAGGCCATCAGGTGGTGACCGAAGGTGACGGGCTGGGCGGGCTGCAGGTGGGTGAAGCCGGGCATAACCACCTCGGCGTGCGTCTCCGCCTGTGTAAGCAGCGCGCGCTGCAGGGCTTCGCAGGCGGCCGCCATGCGCTGGCACTCGCCTCGCACCCACATGCGGAAGTCCAGCGCCACCTGGTCGTTGCGCGAGCGGGCGGTGTGCAGCCGGCCGGAGGGGGCGCCGATCAGCTCGGCCAGCCGGGCCTCCACGTTCATGTGGATGTCTTCGTATTCGTCGCGGAACGGGAAGGTGCCAGCCTCGATCTCGGCGGCGATGGCGTTCAGCCCGCCCTGGATGGCGTCGTGGTCGGCGCTTGAGAGCACGCCGACCCTGTGCAACATCGCGGCGTGGGCGCGGGAGCCCGCGAGGTCTTCCCGCCAGAGCCGCTTGTCGAACCCGATCGAGACGTTGATGGCCTGCATCAGCGCGGCGGGCTTCTCGGCGAAGCGGCCGCCCCACATGTTTTGACCGCCGGTTTCCCCGAGCGGCGCATCATCGGACGCAGCCTCGACCATGACGAACTCGAACCCTTCCGGCCCATCCCCAGAGCGGCCCAGGCTGAGCCGTTCCCTGCGACTGGGCATCGCCGTCCTGATGGGGCTCGGCATCGCGGCGTTCCTATACTTCATCGTCACCTCCGTATTCCACCCCGGTACGACCTATCGGGAGGGTGCGGGGCCCGCCGGCGCTTCGGTGACCAAGGTCGAGCCGGGCACAGAGGCGGCCGTCGCCGCGGCGACCCTGCTCCCGCCCCCCGGGCCCAAGGGCGTGGGTGGGTTCGCGCCGGATGCGGCCTTCGTGGATGGCTCGGGCAAGGCGGTGAAGCTGTCGGACTTCAAGGGCAAGGTGGTGGTCTTCAACCTGTGGGCGACCTGGTGCCCACCCTGCCGCAAGGAGATGCCGAGCCTCGCTCGCTTGGCGACCGCGGTGAAGGGCCAGCCCATCGAGATCGTGGCGCTCTCCATCGACAAGGAGGCCGCCACCGACAAGGCCAAGGCCTTCATCGCCGAGAACGCACCGCTGAATTTCTATCAGGACGCCACCTCGGTGCTCCCCTTCAAGTTCAGCCCGCCGGTTCAGGGCTTTCCCTCGACCTTCGTGTTCGACAAGACCGGCCGCCAGCGCACCATGGTGGCCCAGGACCAGACCTGGGATTCCGAACACGTGCGAAAGATCCTCGCCAAGCTTGCGGCGGAATAGCCTTCATCTCGCCGCTTGAGCGGGCGATGGCGCTGAGGATGAAGCCAGACCTCAGCCGCCGTCGCCTGTTCGCAGGCGGCCTCGCCCTCACCGTTGCGGGCGTGGGCACTTATGCGCGGGCGCAACTGGCCCTGCCGAAGTTTCCGAAGCTGCCGAGCGTGCCGCACATCGGCCTGCCGGCCTTCCCCAAGATGGGGTTTCCTCCCGCCCCAAAGCTTCCCTTCACGGGCGGCACGCCGAAGGTGGACCTCGCCGCCCTCGTGAAACAGACGGGTGCGCCGGCCGTTGGCGGGGCGGTGGTCAACGCCAAGGGGCTCGACTTCCTGGCCGTCTCCGGCCTGCGGCGGACGGACGGGGCGGGCGTCGTCACGACGGACGACCTGTGGCACCTCGGCGGCTGCAGCCAGACGATCACGGCGGCGGTGTGTGCCCGGCTGATCGAGGACGGCAAGCTGAGCTTCTCCACCCGGCTGACGGCGCTGTCCCCCGGCGTCCCCGTCGATCCCGGCTGGGCCGACGTGCGGCTGGAGGACGTGCTGGCCCATCGCGCGGGCTTCACCGACACCGGCGTGCTGACCCCTGACCGGATCGGCCGGGCCCACGCCGATCAACGGCCGCTGGAGGTGCAGCGTCGCGAGTTCGCCGCCGACATCCTCGGCAAGCCGCCCACCCGGCCGCAAGGGGGCTTCGAGGCCAGCAACGCGGGCTACGTGGTCGTGGCCGCGGCGTTGGAGCGGATCGCGGGCAAGCCCTTCGAGGCCGTGGCGCAGGCCAGCCTGTTCGGGCCGCTGGGGATGGATGCTACCGGCTTCGGCCCTCCCCTGGGCACCGCGGCACCAGCGGGCCACCGTCTGGGCGTCGACGGCAAGCTGCACCCGGTGGACGCCTCGGGCCTTGCCGACCTGCCTGCGATGTTCGGCCCGGCGGAGGGCATCCACGTCAGCCTGACCGATTGGGCGCGCTTCTCCCGCCTGTTCCTCACCGAGGGCGGCGGCGTGCTGAAGCCCGATACGCTGGCGCGCCTGTGCCGCCCCTGGGGCGGGGTGGACGGGGATGTGAGTGCAGGCGGCTGGCGCGTGATCCAAAGCCGCGCCTGGGCAGGCGGGCTCGTGCTCTCGGCCGAAGGCTCCAACGGCCTCTGGCGCGCCCAGGCCGAGATCGCCCCCGAACGGGGCATGGCGGTCCTGGCGGTCAGCAACGCCGAAGAAGGCGGCGGCACCGAGGCCGTCAAACGCGCCGCCCTTGAACTCGAGAAAGCCTACGGCGCGGGCTGAGCCGCTGGCGCTTCAGGCCCGCTGGCCTGACAGCTCCATCACCTCTTCCACGGTGCGCAGGCCGGGGCGTTGGGCGGTGACGAGCACGGCCATGTTGCCGGGGAGGTGCTGGTTGTTCAGCATCTTCTCATGGGCGTCGGGGATGCCGTCCCACGGGAAGACTTCCGACAGGCAGGGGTCGATGCGGCGTTCGATCACGAGCTGGTTGGCGAGGCTGGCCTGCATCAGGTTGGCGAAGTGGCTGCCCTGCACACGCTTCTGGCGCATCCACAAAAAGCGCGCGTCCATCGTCAGGTTGAAGCCCGAGGTGCCCGCGCAGATCACCACCATGCCGCCGCGCTTCACCAGGAACACGCTGACCGGGATCGTGGCTTCGCCGGGGTGCTCGAACACCATGTCGACGTCTTTCTTGCCGGTGATCTCCCACACGGCTTTGCCGAACTTGCGGCTTTCCTTCATGTATTCGTTGAACTCAGGACCGTTGACGGGCGGCAGCTGGCCCCAGCAGTTGAAATCCTTGCGGTTCAGCACGGCCTTGGCGCCCATGCTCATCACGTAGTCGCGCTTCGATTCGTCGGACACCACGCCGATGGCGTTGGCCCCGGCCGCCGCGCAGAGCTGCACGGCGAACACGCCCAGCCCGCCCGAGGCGCCCCACACCAGCACGTTGTCGCCCGGGCGCAGGATGTGCGGGTCGTGCCCGAACAGCATCCGGTAGGCGGTGGCGAGGGTGAGCGTGTAGCAGCCCGCCTCCTCCCAAGTGAGGTGCTTGGGGCGGGTCATCAGCTGGCGCGACTGCACCCGGCAGAACTGGGCGAACGACCCGTCCGGCGTCTCATAGCCCCAGATGCGCTGGCTGGTGGAGAACATGGGGTCGCCCCCGTTGCACTCCTCGTCGTCGCCGTCGTCCTGGTTGCAGTGGACCACCACCTCGTCGCCGCACTTCCAGCGCTTCACCTTGCGGCCCACCGCCCACACGATGCCCGAGGCGTCGGAGCCGGCGATGTGATACTCGGCCTTGTGGCTGTCAAAGGGGCTGATGGGGGTGCCCAGGCCCGCCCATACCCCGTTGTAGTTCACGCCAGCGGCCATCACGAGCACCAGCACCTCGTCGTCGCCGATGCTGGGGGTTGGCACCACCTCCACCTTCATGGCCTCGTTGGGGCGGCCGTGGCGTTCGCGACGGATGGCCCAGGCGTACATGTTGGCGGGCACGTGATAGGCGGGCGGCATCTCGCCGACCTCGTACAGGTCTTTCACGGCGGACGCTTCGAGCACGGCGGTGGACATTCGGGTCGCCCTATCGTTGTGCGCCGATCTTCCGCCAGCGCCGTTGAAGTGCGAAACCTGCTTCAAGGCCGGGCGGGCGGCAAGAGGCTTCTTCGCACTGCACAAAAATTGCAGCTCGGCTGTGGCGCGGAAGGATCATGCCCTGCTAGGGTGGATTGAGGCCCGTTAAGGGAGAGCTTTTCGGAGAATAGCTTGAATTTCGGTCCGTTCTGCCTCGAAGGCAAGGTTGCGCTCGTCACCGGGGCCGGGCGGGGCCTGGGTCGGGAAATCGCGCGCGGCCTCAGCGAAGCGGGGGCGACCGTGTGGCTGAACGGCCGAGACCCGGCGGCGCTGGGCTGGCTCTGCACCGAACTCAGCGGCGCCCGCACCCTGCCTTTCGACATCGCCGACCCGCAAGCCTGCGACGCCGCCTTCGCCACTCTGGAGAGTGAGGGCGGGCTGGACATCCTGGTCAACAACGCCGGCGCCCGGGATCGCCGCCCGCTGGAGGCGTTCGACGCCGCTGCGGTGCAGGCGCTCCTGAACGTGGACCTCGTGGCACCTTTCGAGCTGGCCCGTCGAGCGGCGGGGCTGATGCGAGGGAAAGGCCGTGGCGGGCGCATCCTCAACATCACCAGCATCGCCGGGCCGCTGGCGAGGGCCGGAGACGCCGCCTACACCGCCGCGAAAGGCGGTCTCGACGCGCTGACGCGAGCGCTGGCGGCCGAACTCGGGAGCGATCGCATCACCGTCAACGCCATCGCCCCCGGCTATTTCGCCACCGAGGCGAACGAGGAGATGGCGGCCGATCCGGCCATCGCCGCCTGGCTCGCGGGGCGCACTTCGCTCGGCCGCTGGGGCCGCCCGGAAGAGATCGCGGGCGCCGCGGTGTTCCTCTGCAGCGACGCCGCCAGCTTCATCACCGGCCAGACCCTATGCGTGGACGGCGGTCATGTGGGACACTTCTGAACGATGACTGACAAACCCACCCAGCACGCCCCCGACGCCCCGTGGATCTTCCGCACCTATGCGGGCCACTCCACGGCGAAGAAGTCGAACGAACTGTACCGAGGCAACCTCGACAAGGGGCAGACAGGGCTCTCCGTGGCCTTCGATCTGCCAACGCAGACCGGCTACGACCCCGACCACGTGCTGGCGCGGGGCGAGGTGGGCAAGGTGGGCGTGCCCGTGAGCCATCTGGGCGACATGCGGGCGCTGTTCGACCAGATCCCCCTGGCGAAGATGAACACCTCCATGACGATCAACGCCACGGCCGCCTGGCTCCTGGCGCTGTATGTGGCCGTGGCGGAGGAGCAGGGTGCCGACGTCAAGGCGCTGCAGGGCACCACGCAGAACGACCTCGTGAAGGAGTATCTGAGCCGCGGCACATACATCTACCCGCCGCGGCCCTCTCTGCGGCTGATCTCCGACATGATCGCCTGGTGCGTAGACGAGACCCCCAAGTGGAACCCCATGAACGTCTGCAGCTATCACCTGCAGGAAGCGGGGGCGACGCCGGAGCAGGAGCTGGCCTATGCGCTGGCTACCGCCATTAGCGTGCTCGATGCGGTCAAGGCTCGCGGTGAGATCAGCGCCGAACGGTTCGCGTCCACCGCTCAGCGCATCAGCTTCTTCGTCAACGCCGGCGTCCGCTTCGTCACCGAGATGTGCAAGATGCGGGCGTTCACCGAGCTTTGGGACGAGCTTCTGGAGCAGCGCTACGGCGTGGCCGAGCCCAAGATGCGCCGCTTCCGTTACGGCGTGCAGGTGAACTCCCTGGGGCTCACCGAGAGCCAGCCGGAGAACAACGTCTATCGCATCCTGATCGAGATGCTGGCCGTCACCCTTTCCAAGAACGCCCGCGCCCGCGCCGTCCAGCTTCCGGCGTGGAACGAGGCGCTCGGCCTGCCCCGGCCTTGGGACCAGCAATGGTCCCTGCGCATGCAGCAGATCCTCGCCTACGAGACCGACCTCCTCGAGTTCGAAGACTTGTTCGACGGCTCCCCCGTGGTGGCCGCCAAGGTCGAGGCGCTGAAGGTCGCCGCCCGCGCCGAACTGGCCGAGATCGACGCCCTGGGCGGCTCCATCGAGGCGGTGGAGAGCGGCTGGATGAAGTCGCGGCTGGTGAACTCCAACACGTCCCGCATCCAGGCGATCGAGGCGGGCGAGCAGATCGTGGTGGGCGTGAACCGCTATACGACGTTCGAGGAAAGCCCCCTCTCGGCGGGGGAGGACAAGATCATGACCGTCGATCCGGCGGTCGAGCCGGAAGCCATCGAGAAGCTCAACGCCTGGCGCGCTGCGCGAGACGCGAACGCAGTGGAGAAGGCGCTGGCCGACCTGCAGGCCGCCGCCAAATCGGGCGCGAACATCATGCCGCCGTCGATCGCCGCGGCGAAGGTGGGCGTCACGACCGGGGAGTGGGCGCAGGCCCTGCGCGACATCTACGGCAATTACCGCGCGCCCACGGGCGTCTCGTCCGACCCCCGCCTGTCCAACTCGCCGGAGATCGGCGCGGTGCGGGAGTCGGTGGACCGGGTGAGCCAGGCGTTGGGCGCCAGGCTCAAGGTGGTGGTCGGCAAGCCGGGCCTGGACGGCCACTCCAACGGCGCCGAGCAGATCGCCGTGCGGGCGCGGGACTGCGGCATGGACGTGGCCTACGAAGGCATCCGTCTCACCCCTGAGCAGATCGTGCAGAGCGCCAAGGACGGGGCGCACCTCGTGGGCCTGTCGATCCTGTCGGGCTCGCACATCCTTCTCGTCGAGGAGGTGTTGCAGCGCCTGAAGGCCGAGGGGCTGGGGCATGTGCCGGTGATCGTGGGCGGCATCATCCCGCCTGAAGACGAGGCTCGCCTGCTCGCGATGGGCGTGTCGGCCGTCTACACGCCAAAGAACTTCGACATGACCGCCATCATGGCCGACCTCGTGCGCGTGGCCGAAACGGCGCACCTCGTTCCGGCCTAGCTTCGCTGCATTCGGGGGCGGAACAAAACCTCAGCCCCCAGACGTTAGGTCCGGATGATCGACACGCCGACCCCTGCCGATGGCGGCACGCCTCCGCACGCTTCGGATACAGAGGCGACTGCGCCGGTCGCGGCACCCGCCCGCGACCTCAACGGATGGCGCAAGCCCGCCTACTGGACAGGCGGAATCCTCGGCGCGATCCTTCTCCTGCTGATCATCTTCCTGGCCCTGTTCGACTGGGATTGGGTGCGAAAGCCTGTGGCCCGCTTTGTCGGGGCGCGGATCCACCGCGAGGTGTCCATCGACGGGCACCTTCGGGTGCACCTCCTGACTTTCACGCCCAGCGTGCGGGTTGAAGGCCTGCGCATCGGCCAGCCTGCAGGTGGGCCCAAGGGCGACATGGCGCAGGTCGAGAGCATCACGGGCGAGATCAAGCTCCTGCCGCTGCTGGCGGGGCGCCAGGAGATGCCGCTTCTGGACATCGAGAAGCCCAACCTGATCCTGCGCACCGACGCGCAGGGCCGATCGAACTGGGACTTCAGCGACCCCAACAACACAAAGCCGAACGCACCCTTCAAGCTGCCGCCGATCCAGCATCTGGTCATCGCCGACGGCCACATCGATTTCCGCGACGACAAGCGCAAGATCACGCTCACCGGCACCGTGAACTCCAACGAGCGGATCGGGGGTTCGGACGCCGGCGCTTTCGGCCTCAAGGGCAAGGGCCTCATCAACGGTCAGACGTTCCTGCTGGACGTGACGGGTGGGCCGCTCATCAACGTGCACCGCGACCGGCCCTATCCGTTCACCGCCGACGTGCACGCCGGGCCCACGCATCTGCTGGCCAAGGGGGCGATCACCCATCCGTTCGATCTGGGCCGGTTCGAGGCCGACCTGACGCTGACCGGTGAAGACCTGAACGACGTCTATCATCTGACCGGCCTGGCCCTGCCGAACTCGCCCCCCTACCGCCTGTCGGGCCACCTCGTGCGCAACGGCAAGATTTACGACCTCACTGGCGCCGCCGGCCGCGTGGGCGTCAGCGATATCGAGGGACGCCTGCAGGTCGATACCACCAACAAGCGGGCCTACCTCGACGCCGACCTCACCTCCAAGAGCCTGGACTGGGCAGACCTCGGGGCGATCTTCGGGGCCCCCGGCCTGTCCAAGGCCGCAACGCCGCAGCAGAAGGCGGCGATCAAGACCGTCGTGGCGAGTTCGCCGCGCCTCCTGCCTGACGCGACCCTCAAGATCGATCAGCTGCGCGCGATGGATGCGGACGTGACCTTCCACGCCACGTCGATCAAGGCCCCGGGCCTGCCGCTGCAGAACCTCTCGGTCACCGGCAATCTGGACGAGGGCGTGCTCAAGCTGAGCCCCCTCACCGTGGGCTTCCCGCAGGGCGCGCTCACCGGCACCATCGTCCTGGACGGCCGCAAGGACACCCCCGTCACCAGCGTGGACATGCGGCTGTCGAACGTGCGGATCGAGCAGTTCCTGCCCGAGACGTCGGGGCAGAAGCCGGTGGAAGGCACCCTGCAGGCCCGCGCCAAGATCGTTGGCGCCGGCAACAGCATCCAGAAGGCGGCCGGGGCGTCCAACGGGCAGATCACCGCCGTGATCCCCGGCGGACAGATCCGTCAGGCCTTCGCCGAGCTTCTGGGCATCGACGCGACCAAGGGCCTGTTCATGCTGCTCAACAAGGATCAGCACCAGACCAACATCCGCTGCGCCATCGCCGACTTCCGGGTGGTGAACGGCGTGCTGCGCGCCCAGCGGATCACGATCGATACCGGCGTGGTCGTCGTGAACGGCACGGGGACGGTCAGCCTGAAGGACGAGTCGCTCGACCTGAAGTTCAGCGGCAAGCCGACCAAGTTCCGGCTGGTGCGCCTGCTCGCCCCGGTCACCGTGGGCGGCCACCTGAAGAGCCCGAGCTTCGGCGTTCAGCCGGGCGGGGCCATCGTGCAGGCCGGGATCGCCGTGGGGCTCGTGGCGGCGCTCGGCCCCCTGGCGGCGATATTGCCTTTCGTGGACCCTGGCACGGCCAAGAACGCCGACTGCGCGGCTCTGCTGACCGACGCCCGCCAAGGCCCTGCGGCCACGACCACCAAGCTCGCCGCGCCGGTTTCCGCAGCGAAGGTTCGGGCCGCCAAGCGACGCTGAGCCCGGCCGGGTCAGGCCGCGCTGGGCCTACTGGATGGCGAGCGAAACCGCCTGCACCGTCGGGGCCGAGCCTGACTTCACCGAGCCGAGCGGCTGGAACGACAGCTGCGGGGCCGCTTCCAGCCGCCCTTGCGAGGCCAGGCGGGTCGCGGCGGCCGTCACGTCGAAGCTGACCGCGCGCGAGCGCTTGGGTGCGCCCGACGACGCCATCGCCATGCCCGCCATCGCGCCCATCGCCGAGAAGAAGTTCAGCGTGCCGACGAGGATCTTCTCGCGCCCGCCGCCGCTGGTGGGGGCCTCGAGGTAGACGGCGTAGGCGACGCCCGGCTGGATGTTGGCGTCCAGTCCGTTGAGCACGAGGATCGCGCGCTGGCCGGGGCCGGGGGCGGCCACAGTCTGTGCCGGTGCGGCGGCGGCGGCGGCCGGAGCGTTGGCCGCCGGGGCGGGAGCCGCGGCCGAGCGGGCGGAGGGGGCCGCGGCCCCCACCATCGGCGGGGCGGCGCGACGCAGGCTCTTGAGGATCGCTCCACCCGCGGGCAGGGCGCGCGCCAGGATCTGCGGCTGCACCGCGGCCGAGAGCAGCTTCACCCGCACCGCGGAAGCTCCCAGCGTGATCGCCTGCGCGGCGTTGGTGATCGAAGGCGTCGCCACGATCCCCTGCAGGCGGGCCACCGAGGAGGCCGCGCTGCTGGGGAAGGCCATCGGCGACGGCGCACCGGCACCCACCATCGGCATCGATCGCTTAGCCATCCGCATCTGCGGCGCCGATCCGCCAGCCGCGGGGGGCGGCGGGGCGGCGGTCATGGCGAAGGAGCGCGACATCACCGCACCCCCGGCCAGTTGGTCGTAGGAATAGCCCACCGCACCGGTGGAGAGCACGTTGCCGACGATGTAGTCGACCTCGACGCCTGCGGGGCCGGCGAAGGCGAAGGGCTTGGCGATGAAGCCGCCCTCGGTGGGGTTCACCCCGCCCGCGGCGTTCCAGCTGGCCCACACCCGGTCGATGTTGCAGTGGTGCACCCAGAAGATCGGGTCGTTGGCGGCCCAGGGCACGGCGCCCATGCCGCGCTCGTTGCCCACGCCCACGTGGACGAGGCCGTGCAGGTTGCCGTCGATATTGGCGCAGAAGCCCTGGTCGGCCCCGTCGGGCGCATAGGTGGGCGAGCCCAGAACGTCGAGGTTCAGAACGCCCGCGGGCTGGATCGCCCCGCCGGAGTTCACCCCCGGCGACCGGTCCGACCGATAGAGCGAGCCCCAGGTGGAGCTCCCCGGCTGGCGGAACTGCGACGGCAGGGCGGTGTTGCCCGCGTCGGTATAGCTCCAGTAGGGCAGGGTGAAGTTCGACTCGCCGGTCACCTGGCGGATGATGTTCTCGAAGGCCAGGACGTACATCCGGTGCCACGGCAGGAAGAAGTTCTCGTCCTGGCCGTTATGGCTCTGGCAGCTCGACCAGACCTTGTTGGCCAGGGTGCGGGCGGCGCTGGGAGACGGACCGAAGACGTTGTTGATCTCCGACGCCTTCGAACGGTCGTCCCGCACGAAGTGGGTGTACCACCAGAAGGTCCAGCTGCGGGGGTCAGACGTGGGCAGGGCCATCATGGCCGCCACGCCGCGGGCGTAGATCTGCAGGTTGGCCAGCCCTTGCGGAGAGCGGATGTCATAGCGCACCCGCGGGCCGGAGCTTGGGGGCGGGGTGGTGCCGCCGCCGGTGGTGTTGCCGCTCTCGGTGGTGTTGCCGGGTTCGGTGGTGTTTCCGGTCATGTTGCCGGGGTCGGTGGTGTTCCCGCCCGCCGTGGTGTTGCCGCTCTCGGTGGTGTTGCCGGGCGACGTCGTGTTGCCCCCGGTGGTGTTCCCGCCGGTGGTGTTTCCCGTGGTGTTGCCGGGGTCGGTGGTGTTGCCCGTGCCGTTGGCGGGGGGATCGACGGGGGTGGTGCCGTCGCCACAGCTCGCCAGGCCGAACGGGGTCCAGCTGAGGCCGAGGGCTCCCGCCATCAACAGGCGTCTACGCGAAACGGACATGATTCAGGCCCCCCGACCCGGCTTGTTGAAGAACGTTAACGCGCCAGGGCCACGCTGGGGAGTGCGCTCGTGTGTCGCGCGAGCCAGCCGCGTCTCCGCTCGCCCCTACTGTTCGACCAGCTGCAGCCTGGAGACGCTGGCCATCGCCCCCGGGGAGGGCCGCCCGCTGGGGCGCAGCAGCACCACGAGTCCCTGTTCCAGCCGCCCGGACTCGGCCAGTCCGCGCACGGTTGAGGTCACGTCGTAGCTCACCCGGCGGGTGGCGCCGGGGGCCGCGGGCGGGCGGGCGGCGAAGAAGCTGAGCGAGCCCAGCACCCCGTCGGGCTCGCCCCCCGTGGGCTCCTCCAGATGCAGGCTGAACACCGCACCCGTTGGCCGCTCCGCCCGCAGGTCGTCCACGAGGAGGATGAAGCGCCGGCCGTCGCCCCGCCGCACGCGCGACGCCAGGGGCTCGCCGCAGACGGAGGTGAGGATCACGCGCTCGGCCCCGTCGTCCAGCATGATGCGGCCGCCTGTGGATTCGGCGAGCAGGCCCGCCCGGCTCTCACGCACGCAGCCGCCCGCCTGTGCGGGGCCGCGGGTGCGCTGGGCGCAGGCCGGAGCAGCCAGAAGTGCGCTCAGCGCCGCCCCGGCGATCAGGGTCTTCAGCCATGCCATCCGGCGCCTCCGCGCGCTCGAGGTGTCGCGAGCCTCAACGATGGGCTCTGGGGCGGCCCGAGGGAAGGGGAGTCACCGCCGCTTAACCTCGGGCGGGCAGGCTTGGCACCATGCTGGCCATCCTTCAGGCGCGAATGTCGTCCCGACGCCTTCCGGGAAAGGTGCTCATGCCTCTCCTGGGCAAGCCGATGATCGCCCGGCAGATCGAGCGCCTGCGCCGGTCAAAGTCCATCACCCGTATCGTGATCGCCACCAGCACCCAGGCTTCGGACGATCCTCTGCAGGATGCCGCAAGTGCGATCGGCGTCGACCTGCACCGCGGCCCGCTGGACGATGTGCTGGCGCGCTTCGCTGGCGTGCTCGACCGGTTCGGCGACGAGGGTGCGGGCAGTGTGCTGCGCCTCACCGCCGACTGCCCCCTGGCCGACCCGGAGCTGATCGACCGGGTCGTGGCCGAGCACGCCGCCACCGGCGCCGACCTCACCCACATCTCGCAGGGGTGGACCTTTCCCAAGGGGCTGGACGTGGAGGCCGTGCGCACGGCAGCACTCCTCGCCGCGCACGAAGAGGCCACGGACCCGGAGGAGCGCGAGCACGTCACGCCCTTCATCCACCGCCGCTCGCAGCGTTTCACCGTCCGCTCGCTCACCCGCGACCCGTCGCTCCGCTACCGCTGGACGGTGGACACCCCTGAAGACTTCGCCTTCGTGCAGGCGGTCTATGCCGACCTGTATCCGCGGAACCCGGCCTTCACGTCGGAGGATGTGCTGGCCTGGCAGGCGGTCCATCCCGACCGTGTGCTGGTGAACATCCCATGAGCGAGGGTGGGATCGTGAACCTGCGCCCGCTCGCCTTGGCCGACCGCGATCCGGTGCTCGCCTGGCGCAACAGCCCGGAGGTGGCTCGCTGGATGTACGGTGACGGGGATATCGCCCCCTCCGACCACGCCCGCTGGATCGATGGCGTCCTGGCCGCCCGCGCGATGCCGGAGCCTGACCGGCTCTACTGGATCGTCGAGGTGGACGGGGTGGGTGTGGGCGTCGCCAACCTCGTGCGGATCGACCGGGGCTTGGGGGCCTGCGAGTGGGCCTACTACCTTGCCGACCCGACCGTGCGGGGGCGGGGCGTGGGCTCGGCGGTGGAATATGCGGTGATCGGCCATGTGTTCGGGGCGCTCGGGCTCGCCACGCTGGCCTGCGAGGTGTTCGTGGAGAACACCGCCGTCATCGCCCTGCACGAGGCCTTCGGCTTCCGCCGACAGGCGCTCCTGCGCGCCCACGTGGTCAAGGCGGGGGAGGACCGCGACGTGGTGCGGCTGGCGCTGTCGCCGGAGGGCTGGCGCGAGGCCGAACCCCCTGCCCGGGCCCGCCTTGTCGCCAAGGGCTACGACCCCGAAACCATCACCGTCGGCTGATCGCCGCCAGGATCGCGGCCGCGGCCCGCTCCGCCCCCCGCCCGTCGCAGAGGGCGGCACCGTTGGATGCGAGCTCTGCCCGCAGGTCAGGCTCGGACGCGAGGCGGAGGACGGCTTCGGTCAGCGTCACCTCGAACGCGGGATCGTCGGCCTCGATCGTGAGTTGCGCCCCGGCCTGCGAGAGGGCGTGAGCCAGCGCTCGCTGGTTGTCGGCGACGACCACGCAGACGCTGGGCAGGGCCAGGCGGAACCGCTCCCAGGTGGAAGCGCCGCCGCCGCCGATGGCGAGGTCGGCCGCGGCCATCAGGTCGGCGGCCCGGTCGGTCTCGATGTGCAGGGTGAGGCGCGGTTCACGCTCCGCAAGCTCCTGCAGGTTGGGAACGCTGGACGCGCCTGCGCCCACCACCACGTCGAAGGCGCAGGCGGGGAGGGCGGGGAGGAGGGCACCGACCGCCCGCGCCGTCACGCCGCCCGGATCGGCGAGGCCGAAGCCAATGAACAGCCGCTGCACCGTGGTACCCGAGGGCCTGGGGCTGGCATTGGCGAACTCCCGTCTCAGGAGCGCGTATTCAGCCCCGGCCAGCACCTGCGAACCCGGCGGCAGGAGACTCGAATAGGCCGAGGGATCGCGGCCATAGGTGGGGTCGATCAGGAGTGTCGCGCGGTGCGGCCGATCGGCCAGATCGTCGATCGCGACGATCAAGCGGCCTCCCCGCTCGAAAGTCGCTTCGCCCTGTGCGTCACGCCCGTAGTCGTCGAACACCACGGTCTCCGCACCCCAGTCCTCTGCGACTTGCGGTGTGCCCTGCAGCGTTGCGGCACCCGGTGCGAAGCGCATCAGCAGCCGCCCGCCCTCAGCCTCCACCCCGAACGCGACCACGGCTCCGCGAGCCTCGAGCGCCTGCGCCAGCGCCAGGCAGCGCAGCACGTGGCCGCCGCCGACGCCCGGGCCGCTGGCGGGCAGGAACAGGATGCGAGGGGGCACCGGTTGCACGGGGTTCGCCAGGCGCTATTGAGGTGCGGCGGCACGACCGCCCACGCCCGATGCTCGCGTCATCCCCCGGACTCGAAAGCTGTTCATGTTGCTCACCCTCGCCGCCGTTCTCAGCCTGCAGGCCGCCCCCGTCGCTCAGGCGCGGGTGCATCAATACGCGGGCGTGGCCATCTCGCCCAACGCGCAGAAGGTGGTCTCCACCGAGTCGCAGGATGGCGGGGCCGGAAAGCCCGCCCGCCCCGTGGTGCTGGTGCGCAGCGCGGTGGACGGCAAGGTGCAGGCCACCTTCGACCCCTGCGGAACCTGCAGCTATTCCGGCGCCGTGTTCAGCCCTGACTCGTCCGCCCTGGCCTTCATGGCTAGCGACGGGGCGGGCACGGCCACCCTCTACGTCACCGACGGTGCCACGGCGCGGGTGGTGACCACGGTGAAGGGCGTCGCGCAGACGCCCCGCTGGTCGCCTGACGGCAAGATGCTGGCCATACTGGCCACGCCCGGTGCCCGCAAGCTCACCGGCGCCACGGCCGCGGGCATCCCGCAGGTGGGCGAGATCGGCGTGGTGGACGACGAGCAGCGCATCGGCGTCGTGTCGGTGGCGGGCGGCGTCGTGCGCTACGTCTCGCCTTCGGACACCTTCGTCTACGAATACGACTGGGCGACCGACGGGCAGGGCTTCGTGGCCACCGCCGCCAAGGGCAACGGCGACAACAACTGGTGGATCGCCAAGGTGGAGCGCTTCGGCCTCGACGCTTCCGAGCGCGTGCTGGCCTCGCCGAAGTTTCAGGTGAACATGCCCCGCATGTCCACCGACGGGCGCAGCGTGGCCTTCATCGGTGGGCTGATGAGCGATTTCGGACCCGTAGGCGGCGACCTCTACACGGTGTCGGCCAACGGCGGCGAGCCGAAGGACATCACCCCCGGCTTCAAGGGCACCTTCAACGGCTTCACGTTCCGGAATGGCGTGATCAAGGCCACCGCCGTGATCGGCGACAAGTTCGCCTTCGTCGACGTGGATCCCGCCACCGGCAAGACGAGCATCACCAACGCCGCCCCCGTGACGATGAGCGCAGCGGACGGCAAGGCCAGCTTCTCCGCCGACGGTCGCACCGCCGTGGCGGTGATCCAGGACTTCGAGCACGCCCCCCTGATCGGCGTGCACGGGCCGGAGGGCGGGCGCATCCTCACCCACGACAACGACGCCATCGCGCCCAAGGTGAAGGCGCAGTCCATCACCTGGAAGAACGACGGCTTCGACGTGCAGGGCTGGCTGGTCGGCCCGCTGCAGACCACGCCGGGCAAGACCTATCCGATGGTGACGCTGGTTCACGGCGGCCCGAGCTCTTCGACCACCCCGACGTATGTGTCCCGCGGCACGGTCTACGACCTCGTGAGTCGCGGCTACTACGTGTTCCAGCCCAACCCGCGCGGCTCCTACGGGCAGGGTGAGGCCTTCGTGCGGGCCAACGTGCGCGACCTCGGCGGTGGCGACCTGGGCGACATCCTCAAGGGCGTGGACGCGGCCGAAAAGGTCGCCCCCATCGACGACAAGCGCCTGGGCGTGTTCGGCCACTCCTACGGGGGGTTCATGACCATGTGGAGCGTGACCCACACCAACCGCTTCAAGGCGGCGGTGGCGGGTGCCGGCATCTCCAACTGGTCGAGCTACTACGGCCAGAACGGCATCGCCGAGTGGATGCCTCCGTTCTTCGGGGACACGTTCTACAACGACCCGGCGATCTACGATAAGCTCTCGCCGATCCGCTACATCAAGGCCGCCAAGACCCCCACGTTCATCTACGTGGGCGAGCGAGACGTGGAATGCCCCGCCCCGCAGAGCCTGGAGTTCTACGCTGGCCTGAAGGCGATGAAGGTGCCCTCAAGCCTCGTTATCTACGAAGGCGAAGGCCACGGCATCCGCTCCCCTGAGCACAACAAGGACCTGACGGACCGCACCGTTGGCTGGTTCGACAAGTACCTCGCCCCGGGGATGTGATCCGCACCCGGCGCCTAATGGATAGGCGCCGGGAGGGCGGCCACAGCATCGTTCGCCTGACGCATCGCCAAAGCGGTTCAATGCGTTAGCATCCCAAGTGAACGAGCGAGGGGACGTGCCGGCTTTCAACGAGATGCATGAGCCGGGGGTGGCCGGTGCCACTTCGCCGAAGGTTCGCGAGGTCTATGCGCGGCTGTCGGCGTGGCTGGAGTCGGCGCCGCCGGTGCTGCTAGCGGCCCGGCGTCGGCAGGCGGAGCACTTTTTCCGGCGCATCGGCATCACCTTCGCGGTGTACGGCGACGACGATGCCGAGGAGCGACTGATCCCCTTCGACATCGTGCCGCGCATCATCTCCCGGCCCGAATGGACGCGGCTGGAGGCGGGGCTGGAGCAGCGGGCGCGGGCGCTGAACGCCTTCCTGCTCGACGTCTACGGCAAGCGCGAATGCGTGGCGGCGGGGATCATTCCCGAAGACCTCATCCTGCAGAATCCGCAGTTCTCGCTTGAGATGCAGGGGCTGCGCCCGCCGCACGACGTGTTCGTGCACCTCGCCGGCATCGACCTCGTGCGCACGGGGCCGGACGAGTTCTACGTGCTGGAGGACAACGCCCGCACCCCCTCGGGCGTCAGCTACATGCTGGAGAACCGGGAGGTGATGATGCGCCTGTTCCCGGAGCTGTTCTCCGAGCACCGCATCGCCCCCGTGGAAACCTACACCGACGCCTTGCTGGACACCCTGCGCTCGGTCAGCCCCCGTGCAGGCGACAGCGATCCCACCGTCGTGCTGCTGACCCCCGGCCCGTTCAACTCGGCGTTTTACGAGCACAGCTTCCTGGCCGACAAGCTGGGGGTTGAGCTGGTGGAGGGGGCAGACCTCTTCGTGGACGATGCCTTCGTCTACATGCGCACCACCGATGGGCCGAAGCGGGTGGACGTGATCTATCGCAGGCTCGACGATGCCTTCATCGACCCCCTGTGCTTCCGGCCGGACTCGATCCTGGGGGTGCCGGGCCTGATGGGGGCCTATGCGGCGGGCAACGTCACTCTCGCCAACGCGGTGGGCACCGGGGTTTCGGACGACAAGGCCGTCTACAGCTACATGCCCGAGCTGATCCGCTTCTACACGGGCGAAGATGCGAAGATCGCCAATGTGCCCACGTGGCGCTGCCGCGAGCCCGATGCCCTGGCCGAGGTTCTGGACCGCCTGCCGGAGCTCGTGGTGAAGGAGTGCGCGGGTTCCGGAGGCTACGGCATGCTGGTCGGCCCCACCTCCACCCACGACGAGATCGAGACGTTCCGCGCCAAGCTGATCGCCAACCCGGCCACTTTCATCGCCCAGCCCACCTTGGCGCTCTCCACCTGCCCGACGTTCACGGATACCGGGCTGGCCCCCCGGCACGTGGACCTGCGGCCCTTCGTGCTGACGGGGGCCGACAAGGTGCGGATCACCCCCGGCGGCCTCACGCGCGTCGCCCTCACCGAAGGCTCCCTAGTGGTCAATTCCTCCCAGGGCGGAGGCACCAAGGATACCTGGGTGCTGGACGCCTGATGCTCTCCCGCGCCGCAGACAGCCTCTACTGGAGCGCCCGCTATATCGAGCGGGCCGACTTCCTCGCCCGGGTTCTGGATGCGGCCATGCGCCTGTCCGCCCTGCCGTCGTCCTATGCTGGCGTCTCAGCCGAATGGGAGAGCGCGGTCGCCACCGCAGGCGTGGCCGAAGCGTTCCACGCCAAGCACGGCGTTGCCACAGAGGCTTCGGTGCTGCAGTTCCTGGCCTTCGACTACGACAACCCGTCGTCCATCGTGTCGTGCATCGAGGCGGCACGCTCCAACTCCCGCGCCGTGCGCACGGCGCTGACCAGCGACACTTGGGAGGGCGTGAACGCCGCCTGGAACGAGCTGCAGCGGCTGGAGCCGGACGTGTCCGACCACGAGGCCACCTCGCGCTTCCTCGACTGGGTGATGCGCACCTCGCTGGCCTTCGACGGGTCGGCGCACCGCACCATGCTGCGCAACGACGCCTACTGGTTCCTGCGCCTCGGCATGGCGATCGAGCGGGCCGACAACACCGCCCGCCTGCTCGACGTGAAGTACCACCTGCTCCTGCCCGAGAGGGAGCCGGTGGGCGGCAGCCTCGACTACTTCCAGTGGACCACGATCCTGCGCGAGGTCTCGGCGCTCACAGCCTATCGCTGGGTCTATCGCAAGGCGGTGAAGCCCATGCTGGTCGCCGACCTTCTTATCCTGAACCGACAGATGCCGCGCTCACTTGCGGCCTGCTACGAGGTGATCACGTCGAACCTCGACCATCTGGCAGAAGCCTATGGCCGCAGCGGCCCGGCCCAGCGGGAGGCGAGCGCCATCCTCAGCCGACTCGACCGCTCAAAGATCGAGCAGGTGTTCCGCGGCGGCCTGCATGAGTTCATCACCGGCTTCCTGCGCGACAACGTGCGCCTCAGCGCCACCGTGGCTGAGCAGTATCTGATCTGATGCGCATCAAGGTCGAGTACGAGACGGTCTACGAATACCAGTCGTCACCCCGCGCCGTCATGCAGGTGCTGCGCCTCACGCCCCGGGCGCACGAAGGGCAGCGGGTGGTGGCCTGGCGGGTGCAGGCCGACGGCGAGGCCCGCCTGCACAAGGGTGAGGATGCGCTGGGCAACATCACCTACACCTTCAGCCTGTTCAAACCGGCGCCGCGGCTGGTGATCTCGGTCCACGGGGAGGTGTCGACCACCGACACGGCCGGGGTAATCCGGGGCTCGCTGGAGCCCTTTCCGCCGGCCGTGTTCCTGCGCGAGACGGCGCTCACCACGCCCGACGCCGCCATCCGCACCTTCGCGCACGACGCTGTGGCCGGTGCGAGTGGCGGGGCCCTCGGCAGGCTTCATGCGCTGATGGCGGGCGTCAATACGGCGGTGTCGTTCGATACGGGCGTGACCGACACGGCCACCACCGCCGCCGATACGCTGAAGCTGGGCCACGGGGTCTGCCAGGATATCAGCCACCTGTTCGTGGCCAGCGCCCGGGTGCTGGGCCTCCCCGCCCGCTACGTCTCCGGTCACCTCGTGCGCTCCGACGGGGATGTGGACCAGACGGCCGCCCATGCCTGGGCCGAAGCCTTTGTGCCCGATCTCGGATGGGTGGGCTTCGACGGCGCCAACGGCGTGTGCCCCACCGATGCCTATCTGCGGGTCGCCGTGGGCCTCGACTATCTGGGGGCGGCCCCTGTTCGCGGCAGCCGCATCGGCGGCGGCGGCGAAAAGATGAGCGTGAAGGTGCGCGCCATCGATGCCTCCCACCGGCACGTGCAGAGCCAGAGCCAGTCGCAGAACTGAGGCGGGCGGCTCGCAGCACGCGAGCTGAAACAAGCCGCGATACGACGTGACGATCCGGCAGGTTGTTTCAGGACGGTAACGCTATTAGGTGCGGCGCGATGTTTCGTCAGCCTCGCCTCGAGGCGGTCCTCGGGGCCGCCCTGCTCACCGTGATGCTCACGGGCATGTCGCGCGCGCCGGGGGGCACATCGCTGCCTCCGCCGTCCAGCCTGATCATCGGCGCGCCGCTGGAGATCACGGTCGAGAACGTGAAGTCCACCAAAGGCCACATCCACGTGGACGTTTGCACCAAGGACACCTTCCTGAACGATCACGACTGCGCCTGGTCAATCGTCGCCCCCGCCGTGGTGGGATCGACGGTGCTGGTGCTGCCCAAGCTGCCCGCCGGGCGCTACGCCGTGCAGGCCTATCAGGACGAGAACGACAACGGCACGGTGGACCGCAACGCCCTGGGCATTCCCAGGGAGAGCGTCGGCTTCTCGCGCGATCCCGCCCTGATCCTGGGCCCGCCGCACTGGCGCAACGTGGCCATCGACCAGACGGCGGCAGGTTCGCAGATCCACCTCAAGCTCAAGACGTTCCCGTAACGCCCGACGCGGTTTATGCCGGGGCGCGAACCCGGTGATCCTGGCCCGGTGATCCTGGAAGGCGCCCGCGCGTGAAGCCCATCTCCGCCCTCGTCTCGCTTTCCACGGCCCGGCCTTGGCTGACGGCCGCGATCGGCGCGGGCTTGGCGGCGGCGGCCCTGATGTTCTGCGTCGGCAATTTCGCCATGACGACCGACACCGCCAAGCTGATCTCGCCCAAGGTGGCATGGCGCCAGAACGAGCAGGCGCTGGACCGCGCCTTCCCGCAGAACGGCGACCAGAGCGTCGCGGTGATCGACGGCAAGACGCCTGAACTCGCCGACGCCGCGGCCGCCCGCCTTGCCGCCCGCCTCGCCCGCCGCACGGACGTGATCGACGGGGTGAGCCGGCCCGACGGGGGAGACTTCTTCGCGCGCGAAGGCCTCCTGTTCCTGTCCCCGGCCGACCTTGCCAAGACCACCGACCAGCTGGTGCAGGCGCAGCCGTTCCTCGGCAGCCTCGCCGCCGACCCCTCCCTACGGGGCGTGGCCACCACGCTGCAGACCCTGGCCCAGGGCGTCAGCGCCAAGCAGACGACGCTGAAGTCCGTCGATGCGCCGATCTCGGCCCTGGATGCGGCGCTGACCGATGTGGCCGAGGGGCGCCCTGCGTTCTTTTCCTGGCAGGCGCTGGTGAACGGCGGCGGCAAGGGCGGCCTGGCCGCGCCCACCCGCCGCTTCGTGACCCTGCACCCCAAGCTCGACTTCGGAGCTCTCACGCCCGGCGAAGACTCGAGCCAGGCGGTGCGCGAGGCGGCCCGCGATCTCTCGCTCGACGCTGCCCACGGGGTGACCGTGCGCCTGACGGGCGCCACGCCCTTGTCCGACGAGGAGTTTGCCTCCCTGGCCGACCGGGTGTGGCTGATCACCGGCGTGATGCTGGGCGCTGTGCTGCTCATGCTGTGGCTGGCGACGCGCTCAGCCAAGATCGTGGCGGCGATCCTGATCACCACCTTCGCAGGGCTGATCGTGACGGCGGCGCTCGGCCTCGCCTTCGTGGGGCGGTTCAACCTGATCTCGGTGGCGTTCGTGCCCCTGTTCGTCGGCCTGGGCGTAGACTTCGGCATCCAGTTCTCTGTGCGCTTCCGGGCCGAGCGACTGGAGAGCGACGACATCCGGTCCGCGCTGCAACGAGCCGCGGCAGCGCTGGGCGGCGCGCTGACGCTGGCGGCGGCGGCGGTGACCCTCGGCTTCATCGCCTTTCTGCCCACGAGCTACATCGGCGTATCCGAACTCGGCGTGATCGCGGGCGTGGGCATGGTGGTGGCGCTGCTGCTGACCCTGACGCTCCTGCCGGCGCTCCTCGTCATCCTGAAGCCCGCGCCGCAGTCGCTGGAAGTGGGCTGGAAGGCGATGGCGCCCCTGGATCGCTACCTCGTGGAGAAGCGCAAGACCGTGCTGTGGGCCTTCGCCGCCGCGGTGGTCGCCTGCCTCGTGCTGGTGCCGTTCGTGCGCTTCGACTTCAACCCATTCCACCTGCGCAATCCCAAGGGCGAGGCGATGGCCACCCTTTCGGACCTGTTCAAGGATGCCGAGCGCACCCCCAACACAATCGATGTTCTGACTCCCAACGCCGCCGCGGGCACCGTGATGGCCAGGCGCCTGGCCGCCCTGCCGCAGGTGAGCCAGGCCGTAACGCTCGAGAGCTTCGTGCCCGACGATCAGCCCGCCAAGCTCGCCGCCGTCGCCGATGCGCGCAGCCTGCTGGACTTCACTCTCAACCCCGTCGCCGCCGCGGCCCCGCCCACCGATGCGGACGTGGTCACCGTCCTGCAGGTGGCCGCCGGGGCGCTGCGCGATGCGGCCGGCCCGGCCAAGGCCGAGGCTACCGACATCCTCGAAGCCGAGCATGCCCGCAGCCTCGCCGCCGCCCTCGACAAGATCGCCGCCGGCCCGCCCGCCCTGCGGGTCAAGGCCACCGAGACGCTGATCCCGCCGCTGAACACGCTTCTGAACCAGCTTCGGCTATTGCTCGATCCGCAACCGGTGTCGCTCGACACCCTGCCCGCCAGCCTCAAGGCCGACTGGATCGGCCGCCACGGCGAGGTGCGCGTCCAGGCGTTCCCCAAGGGCGACAGCAACGACAACGCGGTCTTGCGCCGTTTTGCTGATGCCGTGCGAAAGATCGCGCCGGAGGCTTCGGGCGCGCCGATCTCCACCGTGGAGGCCGGGCGCACGATCACCGGGGCCTTCGTTCAGGCGGGGATTCTCAGCCTGATCGCGGTGACGCTGCTGCTGTTCGCCGTGTTGCGGTCGGTGAAGGAGGTGCTGTTCACCCTCGCGCCGATCGTGCTGTCGATCTTCCTGACGCTGGGCACCTGCGCGATCATTCGCCAGCCGATCAACTTCGCCAACATCATCGCCTTCCCGCTGCTGGTGGGCGTCGGCACGGCGTTCCACATCTACTTCGTGATGGCGTGGCGGGCAGGGGCGCGCGACCTCCTGCAGTCGTCCCTCGCCCGGGCGATTCTGTTCAGCGCGCTGACCACGGGGGCGGCGTTCGGCTCGCTCTGGCTGTCCAGCCACCCGGGCACTGCGAGCATGGGCAAAATCCTGATGATCTCGCTGTTCTGGACACTGGTGTGCGCCCTGATCTTCGAACCCGCGCTCCTCGGCCCGCAGCCCGACGAGGCGCGGGAGGGAGTTTAGGCCCCCCTTTGCGAGGGAGGCCTGGGTCGCGAGATCACTTCAACAGGGCATCGGCCTTGTCGTTGAGCTGCTTGGCCAGAACGGCCCCGCTGGTGGCTCCGGCGAACTGCGAGCGCTGGGCGGCCACCTGGCTGACGGTGCCGTTGTAGAAAACGTCCACGATCTTGCCGCCGCGCATCCGGTAGATGAAGTTGGTCGGCGAGCCGGACTTGGGCACGAGCGCGCTCTTCACGATCTTGTCCACGCCGCGGGTTTCGACCTTGGGGTCAACCGTGAAGGTCTCGCCCGAGTAGGAATCGAAGTTCTTGGCGTAGGTGGCGGCCGTGAAGCGCCCGAACGCCTTCACCAGCGACGCCTGGTCGGTGGCCGTGAAGCCGGTCCACGCCGGGCCCACCGCCGTTCGGGTCATGACGGTGAGGTCGAAGGCGCGATCCACTGCGGGCTCGATCTTCTTCAGGCGCGCCGAAACCGCTCCGCCGGTCTTCATGGTGGCGATCAGGGAGTCATTGAAGCTGTCGATGGTCGCCGCGGCTGGGTCGCCGGCCTGAGCATGGACGGCCACTGGAGCCATCACCGCCAGCGCGGCGATGAACGAAAGGGCGGGGCGAGAGGTCATGGAGCGGCTCCGGGGAAGGTCGTCGCGGGGAATAGGCGTCTGGCGTTGAACGCGCGCTGAACGGCTCAGTTCGTTCTGTCGAGGAGATAGGCGGGCAGGGCGGCCAGCCGGGGGGCCTTGTCGCCGTAGGGCGCCACCGCATCCACGGCGGCCTTCGCGAAGGCCGCGGCCTCGGTGCGGGCTCCGTCCACCCCGTAGAGCGAGACGAAGGTGGCCTTGCCGGCGGCCGCGTCCTTGCCCACCGCCTTGCCAGCCATCGCCTCGTCGCCGGTGGCATCGATCAAGTCGTCGGCGATCTGGAAGGCGAAGCCCATGCCCCGGGCGTAGTCGCGCAGCCGGGTCTCATGCTCGTCGCCCGCCTGGCCGAGGATCGCTCCGGCCTCGGCCGAGAACTCGAACAGGGCGCCGGTCTTCATGCGCTGCAGGGCGATGATCTCGTCACGCCCGTGGTGAGCCCCGGCCTCGGCCTCGATGTCCATCATCTGGCCGCCGATCATGCCATCGAAGCCGCTGGCGGTGGCGAGGCGGGTAACCAGCGCAGCCCGCACGCCCGCATCGGGGTGGGTGTCCGGGTGAGCCAGAAGCTGGAAGGCGAAGGTGAGGAGCGCGTCTCCGGCCAGGACCGCCGTGGCCTCGTCGAAGGCCTTGTGCGTGGTGGGTTGGCCCCGGCGCAGGTCGTCGTCGTCCATGCAGGGCAGGTCGTCGTGGACCAGGCTGTAGGTGTGCAGGCACTCGATGGCCGCCGCCACCCGCAACGCCCGCTCGCGAGGGGCATCGAACAGGCTGGCGCTTTCCAGCACGAGGAACGGGCGCAGGCGCTTGCCGCCCGCGTTGATCGCATAGCGCATGGCCTCGATCACCCGCCTGCCGCCGCCTGCCGGGGCGGGCAGCAGCCGGTCCAGGGCTGCATCGGTCTCGGCGGCGGCGGCCTTCAGGGCGGCGCCCAGGTCGGCTGAGGAAAGCGTGTCTGTGAGCGTCATCGCGACGAGCTTTAGCGCCCGCCGCTGCGAGCGTCACCCATGCGCCGACTGTTCGGCGCATGGTTTGCAAACTCCTAACAGCGTGTGCGGTTGGGGGACTGGCTATGGGGAAAGTGGCGATCACCTGCCTCGGAGGGCTGGCCGCGGCGCTCTGGACCGAAAACCTGTGGATCGGGGGCGCGGCCTATTACGGGCTCCTGCTCCTGGCGATGGCCTCCACGAAGGGGCTCTCCGTTCGCGGCTCGACCCGCTCCGCTCCAGACATGGAAACGCCCGCCCCTTGCGAGGCGGGCGCCTGACCTCAACCTTGCGGCTCAGGTCGACAGGCTAGATCAGCAGCACGGGCTGCCGACGCCGCAACAGGCGGCGCCGACGGCGCAGCAGGCCGAGACGGCCTTGGTTACCGCTTCGGGAGCGGCCGCGTAGGCGGCTCCGGCGGAGGCGACGAGCAGCAGGGCTGCCGTGGTCAGGATGCGTGTCATGTGAATTTCCGATTTTCAGATTGAAGAGAAAAAGACGTCTGTCTGAAGTCGGAGCTCAGCGGGGGCGGGGCGGATCGGGTGCGATGTTCCGGCCCCACAGGGGGCGGGCGAGGCGTGGCCCGGCCGTCGCGATTCTGTGCGGTGCCGGGGGCGAAACGGTGGAGGCGGGCGCCACGATCAACTGACACGCCACGCCACAGGTGTCGGCGCAGAGGGATTTGGCGGCCCCTCCCTGAGTGGCTTTGGTCGCCGCGGGGCTGCCGGTGGCCATCTCCACGCACCCGCCGCCAGCTTCAATGCCCGAGGGCGACAGGGCGGAAGCGGGCATGACCGGGCCGGCCAGCAGCACGAGCAGGGCGAGGAGCATCGTGCTCCACGCCCAGCTTCCGGCTCTGGCGCGGCGCGGCTTCACCCGGCGGAGAGCTTCTCGAGGGTGCGCTCGACCAAGGGTGTGGCGGCGAGCCGGGCGGCTTCGGCTGCATCCAGCTCGGCGGCCTTCTTCTCCACGAGGCCCGCGATGTGCTCCACCATGTCCTCGTTGCCGAGCTTGTGGTCGATCTTTCCGGCCAGATAGACCATGCCGGTGGACTTGCCGGCGCCGCCGCCGGTGAAGCCCACGTCGGTCATCAGGGCTTCGCCCGGCCCGTTCACCACGCAGCCGATGATGCTGAGCGAAAGCGGCGTCGAGATGTGCGCCAGCCGCTCCTCCAGCCGCTGCACAGTCTCGATCACGTTGAAGCCCTGACGGGCGCAGCTGGGGCAGGCGATGATGTTCACGCCCCGGTGGCGCAGGCCCAGCGACTTCAGGATGTCGAAGCCGACCTTGATCTCCTCGACGGGGTCGGCCGCCAGCGACACGCGGATGGTGTCGCCGATGCCCGCCCACAGCATGTTGCCAAGGCCGATGGCGCTCTTGATCGTGCCGGAGCGCAGCGGGCCGGCCTCGGTCACGCCCAGGTGCAGCGGGCAGTCGATGGCGTCGGCCAGCTCGTTGTACGCGGCCACGGTCAGGAAGGGATCGCTCGCCTTCACGCTGATCTTGAACTCGTGGAAGTCGAGATCGCGCAGGATGTTGGCGTGGAACAGGGCGCTTTCCACCATCGCGGCGGGGCACGGCTCACCGTACTTTTCGAGGAGGTGCGGCTCGAGCGAACCGGCGTTGACGCCGATGCGCATGCTGCAGCCGTTGTTCCGGGCGGCCTGAACCACGTCGCGAACCCGGTCCTTGCTGCCGATGTTGCCCGGGTTGATTCGCAGGCAGGCGGCACCCGCCTCGGCGGCTTCGATGCCGCGCTTGTAGTGAAAGTGGATGTCGGCGACGAGCGGCACGAGGGCCGCCTTGGCTATGATCTTGAACGCCTCGGTCGATTCCTTGTCCGGGCAGGAGACGCGCACGATGTCGGCGCCGGCCTCTTCCAGCTCGCGGATCTGGCCGATGGTGGCGCTGGCGTCGGATGTGACCGTGTTGGTCATGGACTGCACGGTGATGGGCGCATCGCCCCCCACCTCCACCTTGCCGACGTTGATCTTGCGGCTCTTGCGCCGCTGGATCATGCGCCAGGGCCGAACGGACCGGTGATCGTCGTGCATCGCGCTCATAGGCGGCATATAGTCCTGCTAGCGCGTAGGGTGAAGTCGAGTGGGCCATTCGTGCGTGCAGGTGTGGCGATTTCGCCTCCCTTGCCGGCCAACATGAACAGGCGCCTTTCGGTAGCCGTCATCCCGACCTATCCTTGCAGTTCGAGTCCGCGACGCCTCCCTGCGGTCGCGACGCTCAAGGAGTCGCAATGCTGAAGGTCGTTCTGGCGCAGCCTCGCGGGTTCTGCGCGGGCGTGGTGCGCGCCATCGACATCGTCGAGAAGTCCCTCGAGAAGTTCGGGGCACCCGTCTACGTGCGTCACGAGATCGTCCACAACAAGCATGTGGTCGACAGCCTCAAGGCCCAGGGCGCCATCTTTGTTGAAGAGCTGGACCAGGTGCCCACCGGTGCCGTCACCGTGTTCTCTGCCCACGGCGTGGCCCGGTCGGTGGTGGATGCTGCCAAGGCCCGCAGCCTGCCGGTGATGGATGCCACCTGCCCCCTGGTCTCCAAGGTCCACGCTCAGGGCCGCAAATATGTAAGCCGCGGCCGCACGCTGGTGATGATCGGCCATGCCGGGCACCCGGAGGTCGAGGGCACCATCGGCCAGATCGACGCTCCCGTGCATCTCGTCGCCACCGAGGGCGACGTGGCGGCCCTCGCCATCCCGCTCGACACCCCGATCGCCTACATCACTCAGACCACGCTCTCGGTGGACGACACCCGCGGCGTGATCGGCGCCCTGAAGTCGCGCTACCACGACGTGATCGGGCCCGACGTGAACGACATCTGCTACGCCACCCAGAACCGCCAGACCGCGGTGCGCGATCTGGCGGGCGTGGCCGACACCATCCTCGTGGTGGGGGCCAAGAACAGTTCCAACTCCAACCGCCTGGTCGAGATCGGGGAGGAGCTGGGCGTTCCCAGCCACCTCGTCGCCGACGGCCTGTCTCTCGATCCCGACTGGATCAAGGGTCACACGGTGATCGGCCTCACGGCGGGCGCTTCGGCCCCTGAGGAACTGATCCTGCAGGTGATCGCGGCGCTTCGCGCGCTGGATGACGACGTGGAGGTGACGCAGATGAACGGCATCTCCGAGAACATTGAATTCCGCCTGCCCGGGCCGCTTCGGCCGGATGCGCGAGTGGCCGATCGTGCTGCCGCCGTCGCCGAACCGGTCGCTTAAGGACACAACGACAGATGAGCATCTCGCTGACGCAGACCGTGACGGTCGGCAAATACGTTCTCGGCAAGCACCTGGCCGGGGTTGAGAAGTATCCCCTGGTGCTGATGCTGGAGCCCCTGTTCCGCTGCAACCTGGCCTGCGCCGGCTGCGGCAAGATCGACTACGTCGACGAGATCCTGAACCAGCGCCTGTCCTACGAGCAGTGCATGCAGGCGATCGACGAGTGCGGCGCGCCGGGCGTGGTGATCGCCGGCGGCGAGCCCCTGCTCCACAAGGACCTGCCGCAGATCGTCGAGGGCTCCATCGCCCGCAAGAAGATCACCATCGTCTGCACCAACGCGCTGCTGCTGCTGAAGCAGATCGATAAGTACAAGCCCAACAAGTACTTCTCGTGGTCGATCCACCTCGACGGCGACGAAGCCATGCACGACCACGCCGTGTGCCAGGAAGGCGTGTTCACCAAGGCGGTGGAGGCCATCAAGGTCGCCAAGGCCAAGGGCTTCCGCGTGCAGATCAACTGCACCCTGTTCGACGGCGCCGACCCCCTGCGCATGGCCGCCTTCATGGACGAGATGAAGACGCTGGACGTGGGCGTGACCCTCTCGCCCGGCTACGCCTATGAGCGCGCGCCCGATCAGGCGCACTTCCTGAACCGCCAGAAGACCAAGACCTTCTTCCGCGACTTCTTCGCCGAGGGCCAGAAGCGCAAGGGCGCCGCCAAGAAGTGGGAGTTCACGCAGTCTGACCTGTTCCTCAACTTCCTGGCCGGCAACGAGACCTTCGGCTGCACCCCGTGGTCGATGCCGCTGCGCACCGTCTTCGGCTGGCAGAAGCCCTGCTACCTCCTCGGCGAAGGCTATGTGGACACCTACGCGGAGCTGATGGAAGGCACCGAGTGGGAGAAGTACGGCGTCGGCAACTACGAGAAGTGCGCCGACTGCATGGTCCACTGCGGCTTCGAGGGCTCCGCCGTGAAGGAGACGCTGAAGAACCCGCTCAAGATGATGAAGGTGGCGTTCGGCGGCATCAAGACCACCGGCGACTTCGCGCCCGAGATCGACCTCTCCCGCCAGCGCCCCGCCCAGGACGTCTACTCCACCCACGTGGAGCAGAAGCTGGAGGAGATCCGCTCCGGCAAGCTCCAGACCATCGACATCACCAAGAAGAAGCGCAACCGCGAGCCCGTGATCGCCGCGGAGTAAGATCAGCTAGACCTCCCCCGCTCGCAGGGGAGGTCTGATCGAAGCTAGGCCCGGCCGAACAGGCACTTGAAGCGGGCGGTGATCTGGTAGGTTCCGTCGTCGTGCGCGAACGCCGCCAGGGCCTCCCGGTGGGCTGCCGTGACGGCCTCCGCGCTGGAGTTCGCCGCTGCCCGGGCCGCCACGCCGGATGCGTTCCAGCCCCGCACCGCCGTTTCGAGGTTGGGGTAGGCGATCACCGAATCCACGTCGAACGCCGCCCCGGGATCTAGCCCCGCGTCTGTCGCGAGCTTGCGCAGAGCGCCCGGTTCGGAGAGGGCGAACGGCCCGGCCGCGCCGGGGGGCGGCGGCGGCATCAGGGTGCGCAGGGCTGTGAGCATGGCGGTGGCCTGCATGGACGCAGGCTCGCCCCAGACCACCAGGGCCACCGTGCCGCCGCGCCGGGTGACGCGCGCGGCTTCCCGCACCGCCTTCACCGGCTCGCCCGCATACTGGAAGGCGTTGAAGCCAGTGGTGAAGTCGAAGGCGCCGTCTGCGAAGGGAAGGGTCTCCAGATCGGCGACGCGGAAGTCGCCCTTGGGCGTGCGCTCCCGGGCGATGGCCAGAAGCGGCTCTGCGGCGTCGACCCCTGTCACGCTGGCCCCCCGCGCCGCGGCGATCTGCGCCGCCATGCCAGAGCCGCAGCCCACGTCGAGATAGCGCACGCCAGGTTCAACCCCGCCCCGGCCGAGCACAGCCTCGAAGGCGGCGAGGGCCGAGCCCTCCTGAAGGTCGGCCCAGTCGCGGGGCGAGGCGCCCCAGAGTTTGCCGTTGATCTGCGCTGTCGAAGCCATGCGGGTTGTCTCTCACGCGGCAGGGCCGCCAGGATTTCGGGGCTGCTACTACTGACGGGAGACCATCTCGCGCCGGGCGGCCACGAGGCGCCCGAAGGCGATCCCGCTGTCGCGACCCATGCGCAGGAGCGCGGGAAGCTGGCGCGGATCGCGGGCGAGGCCGGCGATCACGGCCCACACGTCGATGTCGCCGTCCGGCCCCATGCCTGCGATCGCGGCGGGCGGCAGGGCATGGCCCGCCGCGTCCGAAACCACGCGAAGCACGGCCAGCGGCAGGGCGTGGTGTGCGGCGGCTCGGGCGGCGACATGGCTCTCCATGTCCACGAGGGTGCCGAGGTTCTGGTGCGCGGCCTTCTCTTGCGGGCTGCTCAGCACCGTATCGCCACCCACCACGACGCCTGCGGAGCCCGGCAGTCGAGCACGGGCGAGCGCGTCGCAGCCCCAGCGCTCGCCGGCCTGGGTGACGACGCTCTCGGCCGCGATCACATGGCCGATCTCCAGGCTGTCGAGCAGCCCGCCGGCCACCCCGAAGCTGATCAGGCCGCGAGGGCGCTCGCCGGCTATGGCTGCCTCCAGCCGCAGCGCCAGGGCATCGGACCGCCCGCCGCCGACAACGGCCCGGCCGCCCCAGATCGCCGCCTCACGCTTGAGCCCGCAGACCGCCAGCCAGCCCTCCCAGCCCGCCGGTGGGCCGCTCACATCCCCCAAGCCACCTCGCGGGTGTTGGAGCGCTGCAGGTTGCGATAGCGGGCCAGCGCCCACAGGGGGAAGAACTTCGCATAGCCGTGGTAGCGCAGGTAGAACACTCGCGGGAACCCGCCGCCGGAATAGCTCTCCTCGTCCCAGAGCCCGTCTGGTTTCTGCTGCGCGGAGAGCCAGGCGATGCCCTTGGCCACGGCCGGATCGTCGCTCCGCCCCGCCGCCATCAGCCCCAGAAGCGCCCACGCCGTCTGCGAGGCCGTGGAGCGGAACGGCTGGTAGCCCTTGTAGTCCAGAGCATAGCTGTCGCAGCTTTCGCCCCACCCGCCGTCCGCGTTCTGGATGGAGAGGAGCCAGTCGGCACCCCGCCTGGCGCTGTCGTCCGCTGACCCCAGCCCGGCGGCGTTCAGCGCGCACAGGGCCGACCAGGTGCCGTAGATGTAGTTCACGCCCCAGCGGCCGAACCACGAACCGTCCGCCTCCTGATCCCTGCGCAGGTAGTCGATGGCGGCGCGCATCCGGGTCGAGTCTCGGGGTTCGCCTAGCTGCGCCAGCATGGAGATGCAGCGCGCCGACACGTCCGCTGTCGGAGGGTCCAGCAGGGCACCATGATCCGCGAACGGAATGTTGTTCAGGTAGTGGTAGGTGTTGTCCGCATCGAAGGCGCCCCAGCCGCCATTCTTCGACTGCAGGCCGACGGTCCACTCCTCGCCCCGCGCGATGGCCTCGTCGTAGCCTTTCGCGCCGAGCGGGCCGCGCGCCCGGTCCATCGCCATCACCACCACCGCGGTGTCGTCCAGGTCGGGGTAGTGGTCGTTGCGGTACTGGAAGGCCCAGCCGCCGGGGCGCACGTCCGGCCGCTCCTCCGCCCAGTCGCCCTTCACGTCGAGCACCTGCAGGGGCTTGAGCCACGCCAGGGCGGCCGCGGCGCGACGCTCGGCATCCTCGCCCCCGGCCTCCAGCATGGCATGGGCGGCCAGCGCCGTATCCCACACCGGCGAGACGCAGGGCTGGCAGTAGATCTCGTCTGCCGAGCGCCCCTCGGGGTTCACGACGACCAGCTTCTCCACCGACCTTCTGGCGATGGCCCGATGCGGGTGGTCCTCCGCGTAGCCCAGCGTGTCGAACATCATCACGCTGTTGGCCATCGCCGGGTAGATGGCGCCGAGGCCATCCTCGCCGTTCAGCCGCTCCACCACGAAGGCCTCGCACCGGGCGATGGCACGGGCGCGCAGGGGCTTCGGCCACCGGCCGTCCACCGCCTTCAGCACCACATCCAGCGCCTCGAACCCGATCTTCCACGCGAGCTTCTGGTGCGTGGGCTTGGGCGGCGGGCGGGTTCCGGGCGCTGCGAACAACTCGTCCACTTTCACGCCGCGAGCGTTCCTGGCCACGGGCTTCTTCGCCTGCAGAACCAGCAGCGGCACGATCACCGTGCGCGCCCAATAGCTCATCTTCGACAGGTGGATCGGAAACCATCGGGGCAGAAGGATGATCTCCGGCGGCATGGTCGGGATCGCACCCCACGGGCCAGCTCCGAAGAGGGCGAGCTGGATCTTGGTGAACACGTTCACCGCCCCCGCACCCCCCGCCGCCAGCACCGCCGCCCGGGCTCGGGCCATGTGCGGGGCGGCAACGTCATCGCCCGCCATCTTCAGCGCGTAGTAGGCCTTCACGGTGGCGGAGATGTCGAAGGCCCCGCCTTCATAGAGCGGCCAGCCACCGTGCGACGCGCTCTGGATGCGGCGCAGGTAATTGGCGATCTTCCGCTCCTGCTCGAGGTCTTCCGGCTCGCCGAGGTAGTGCTTCAGCAGGAGATATTCGGCGGGGATCGTGGCGTCGGCTTCCAGCTCGAACACCCAGTGGCCGTCCGGCCTCTGGAAGCGCGCGAGGCCCTCGGCGGCGCGGGTGACGGCGCGGTCGAGATCGGTCGGCCCGTCTTCAGGCGGAATCTGGCCCAGGTCGTACATGTGAGTTCGCATCTCCCCGAGACGGCGGGAAACTACACCCTTCGCACCTGCAGCGCCAAGTCGGCGGCCCTGAAGCCGGAGCGGATCGCGCCCTCGATGGTGGAGGGCAGGCCCGTCTGCGTCCAATCGCCCGCCAGGATCAGGTTCGACCACCGGGTCTGAGCGGGCGGGCGCTTGGCGTCCTGCTCCGGAGTGGCGGCAAAGGTGGCGCGGCGCTCGCGCACGATCTGCCAGGGGGGAAGGTCGGGGCCGAGGCCGTGAACCTTGGCCACCTCGGCCCACAGGCGCTGGGCCAGAGCCTCGCGGGGCTCGTCCAGCAGCCGGTCGGCGCCGGATACGGTGATGGAGACGCGGTCCTCGAACACGAAGATCCACTCCACCGTGCCGCCGATCACCCCGATCATGGCGGGGAGGCCCGCGGGCGGCGTCATCTTGAAGTGGGCGTTGACGATGGCGCGGTGTTCGGTTGGCGCAGACAGTCCGGGCACCAGCGCCTGCGCCTGCTGCGGCGGCACGGCGATGATCACTGCAGCGCCTTCCCCCACCGCCTCGGTGCCGTCGGGAAAGGTGAGGGTGCTCACCCGATTGGGGGCGAACTCCATGCCGCGCAGGCGCCGGCCGGTGCGGACCGTCGCGCTGCGGGTCGCCAGATAGGCCAGGGCAGGCTCGATGAAGGCGGCCGACAGCGTGGGCTCGGCGATCCTCGGGCGATAGTGGCGCCCGCCCTTGGCCAGTGTCTCGCGCACGACGGCGGCGGCGAGATCGGCCGAACCTTCCGCCGGGGCGGTGTTGAGCACGGCCAGGAGGAACGGCTCCAGGAGGCGCTCCCAAGCGGGGCCCGATGCGGGCACCACCTGATCCACGCGCCTGCCCCGTGGCGGCCGGATCAGCTTGGCCAAGGGCAGGAAATCCGCCAGTCGCGTGCCCGGCGGGCGGCGCTTCGCGTCGAACACCCAGAACGGGATCGGGCCTTCATCCGGCGTCAGGAGCCAGCGCTCGCCGGTGCGGATATCGGTCCAGTGGAACTCGGCCTTGTCAGGCCCGGCCAGGGCGTGGGCGGCGCCGACCCGACCCAAGTAGTCGTAGACGGCCTTGTTGCCCGATAGGACGAGGTGGTTGCCGTTGTCGATCACCATGTCGAGCTGCGGGTCGTGATAGCTGCGGCAGCGCCCGCCCGCCTGCGCTGCGCCGTCCGAAAGCTCTACCGGCACGCCCGCCCCGGCCAGCTTCACCGCCGCGGCCAGACCGGCCAGTCCGGCCCCGATGATGCGGACGGGCTCGCCCGCGCTCACCGCCAGCCCCACCGCAGACCCGTGCGCAGGACGGTCAGCCCGAGGGCGGCCTTGGACAGCTTTGGCCGGGCGCGGGGCGGCGCCCAGCCGGCGCCGGAGGTCAGCTCCAGCGTGCGGGCGTAGACGGCGCTCATCAGCCGGGGGGCGATCAGGCGGCCCTTGGTGGCGGCCGCCATCACCGTGTCGGCGGCGGCATAGTGCGCGCGGGCGGTTTCGGCGAGCACCCGGGCGGCCCGGTCGATGCGCGGGTGATCCACGACATCCAAAGGTTCGCGCGTGTCGATCCCCACCGAGTCGAGGAGTTCGGACGGGAGGTACAGGCGCCCGATCAAGGCATCCTCGTCGAAGTCGCGCAGGATGTTGGTGAGCTGCAGGGCGCGCCCGAGGTGGTGGGCCAGCGTCACGCCGGGCTCCGGCTCCATGCCGAAGATGCGCACGCTGAGGCGGCCGACAGCGCTGGCCACCCGGTCGCAGTACAGGTCGAGCGTCTGGGCATCCGGGGCGACGATGGGGCCGTCGAGGTCCATCTGCATGCCGTCGATCACGGCCTGGAAGTCTTCGCGGGCGAGACCAAAGCGTTCGACGTGGGGAGCCAGCGCCGCCGCCCGGCCGGGGTCGTTCCCGGCGTAGAGCGCACCGATGTCCCGCCGCCATCCGTCCAGCGCCACCCGGCGGAAGGCGGGGTCGCCCTCCAGGTCGTCGGCGATGTCGTCCACCACGCGGCAGAATCCGTAGACGGAATACATCGCCTCGCGCTCCGCCTTCGGCAGGATGCGCATCCCGGCGTAGAACGAGCTGCCTGCGGCCTGCGAAGCGGAGGTTGCGGCCGTGTCGCTCACTTGCGGCCCGTCAGGCGATCGAGGCCGGCGCGGACGGCCAGGGCCGCCATCTGCGGCTTGGTGTGATGCACGCGCTCGCTCAAGGGGTCGTTGCGGGTCAGCCGCTCGCACAGGTCTTCCGCCAGCCGCTGGATGAACGCCACCTCGAAGGCCAGGCGCTGGTCCTTGATCCGTGACGCAAATGGGCGAGACCTAACCAGGAGCTCGTCCCGGGTGCGGGTGGCGAGGCCCGTGATCACCTGGCGCAGGGCGGGGGGTGCGGCGGGCAGGAGCAGGGCGTCGGGCTCCAGCCCGGCGGCGGCCAGACCGTCGAGGGGGATGTAGACGCGGTCCAGGTCGCGGCGATCCTTGCCGCAGTCCTGCAGGTGGTTGATCACCTGCAGCGCCGCGCACAGGGCGTCGTTGGCGGGCCACAAGGCGCGATCCTCGCCGTGCACGTCCAGAACGAAGCGGCCGACGGGGGCGGCGGAATAGCGGCAGTAATCCAGAAGCTCGGCCCAGTCGGCGTAGCGGGTCTTGGTGCAGTCCCGGCGGAACGCCTCAAGAAGGTCGAGGCCGTGCTGGGGGCCCAGCGCGTGCTGCATCAGCGACTGGCGCAGGGCCAGCGACGGGGCGTCTGCATTGCTTTCGCCGTTCAGGGTGGCGCGCATGGCTTCGAGATGCGCCAGCTTCTCCGCAGACGGAGCATCGGGATTGTCCGATACGTCGTCGGCGGTGCGGGCGAAGCGGTAGAACGCCATGATCGGCCCCCGGTGCGCGGGCTTCAGCATGAACGACGCCACGGGGAAGTTCTCGTCGGTGTGCCCCTTGCCGGAGGCGAGGTCGGCGGCGGATGCGGCGGTCATGCGGCGATCTCCACGGGGTCGCCGGCTTTGGCCCGTCCGGTCTGGGCCTGGGCGCGGCCCTTCCACATGCCGCCCTTGCCGCGCCACACGTCCCACGCGCTCTGGAAGGTCAGGGCACCGTAGACGGCGCCGATGACGGGCAGGGCCACGCCCCACAGGGGGGAGCGGCGATAGAAGCGCAACATGGGCTGGAAGCTCACTCCCATCATCAGCCAGGCGGCGGCCCCGAGGAGGCGCGTCCAGCCCTCGCCGAAGAGGGCGAGGAGAGGCGGGGCGAGATAGGTCAGGACCAGCCCCATGAGCGTGCCCGCCAGGAGCCAGGGCGAGTAGTTCAGCTGGGCGTAGGCCGAGCGCGAGATCATGCGGCCCGCCTGCGCGAAGGTGGCATAGGGGCGAAGGCTGCGCGCCCGGTCTGTCAGGCCCAGCCAAATCGGCCCATGCCGCTTCATCAGGGCGCCCAGGGTGCAGTCGTCGATCAGGGCGGTGCGGATGGCCCCCACGCCGCCCGCGCGCTCCAGGGCGGCCCGCTCGATCAACATGCAGCCCCCGGCCGCGCCCGCCGTCTTCGAACGCGGGTCGTTAACCCGGCGGAACGGGTAGAGCATCTGGAAGAAGAACACGAAAGCCGGGATCAGCAGGCGCTCCGGCCAGGTCTCGCAATGCAGCCGCACCATCTGCGAGGTAAGCACCAGCCGACCCGCGTCCGCGCGAGCCATCAGTGTTCGGAGGTTATCGTCGGCATGGCCGATGTCCGCGTCGGTAAACAAGACGTATTCGGATGAATGGGCGGTCGCGGCGTGGGCTGTGCCCTGGCTCATGGCCCACAGCTTGCCGGTCCAACCGGGGGGGAGGGGGGCACCGGTCACCACCGTCAGCCGGTCTTCGCGTGAAAGGCGTCGGGCTTCGGCATGGGCGACCGCGGCGGTGCCGTCGGTCGATCCGTCGTCCACCAGGATCACCTGGAACGGTCCCGGATAGTCTTGCGTCAGGAGCGAGCCGACCGACCGGGCGACCACGTCCGCCTCATCCCGCGCGGGCACCACGGCCGTGACGCTTGGCCAGGTCGAGGAGGCGGGCGGCATATCCCGATCGTCGCGCTCTCGCGCCAGCCAGAAGCCGCCGTTCAGCAGAACGAGGTAGCCCCAGATCAGAACCGTCAGAACACCGATGATCACGGCCGGGCTCACGCGAGGTAGCCTTCGAAGCCGAACCAGTCGAGGGCGTCGGCCACGGCTTCTCTCCACGGCCGGGCGGTGTAGCCCAGTTCGCGCTCGGCCTTGGCGGAGGAGAAGAACATGCGGTGCCCCGCCATCTTGAGGGCATCCACCGTCAGCATCGGTTCCTTGCCCGTGAACTGCGCCACAGCCTCGGCGATCATCGCCACGGGGTAGAGTGGCGCGGTGGGCAGCTGCACGGTGGGAGGCTTGCGGCCCCGCAGCCGGGCGATCTCGGCCAGCATGTCTTTCAGCGCCACATCCTGCCCGCCCAGCACATAGCGTTCGCCGATGCGCCCGCGCTCCCAGGCGAGGAGGTGTCCCTCGGCCACGTCGTCCACATGCACGAGGTTCAGGCCCGTATCGACGAAGGCGGGGATCTTGCCGGTGGCGGCTTCCACCAGGATCCGACCCGTGGGCGTGGGCTTCACGTCGCGGGGGCCGATGGGGGTGGAGGGCATGACGATCACCGCCGGCAGGGCACGTTCGGCGATCATGTGCTCGACCATCCGTTCACTGACGACCTTGCTTTCCTTGTAGGCCCCAATGGCCTGGCCTTCGCGCAAGGGCCGCGTCTCGTCCGCCGGTCCTTCGCCGTCGAGGTTCAGGGTGGCCACGCTGGAGGTGTGGACGATGCGGCGCAGACCAGCAGCATGCGCGGCCGTCATCACGGCCTGGGTGGAGGCGCGGTTGTTGCGGATGATCTCGGATGGATCCTTCGCCCACAGACGATAGTCGGCGGCCACGTTGAACAGGCCATCGCAGCCGGCGAGTGCCCGGCGCATGGAGGCTTCGTCCGTCACGTCGCCTTCCACAACCTCTGCGTCGAGGCCCTTCAGGTTGCGGCGGTCGCTGGTGGGGCGGGCGAGCACGCGCACGGTGAGGCCACGCGCGATCGCCTTGCGCGCCACGGCCGAGCCCACGAAGCCCGTCGCGCCGGTCACCAGCACCCGCTCGGCCGCCACGACGTGATCCCCCGTCCTGAAGAAGAAGACTTGGCGCCCGGATCAGCCCGCGCGCGGCGGCTGTCTTACACGCCTTTGGGCGCTGCGGGAGAGGGGTCAGCGGCCGGAGCCGGCGCCGGGGTCGCAGCGGGCGGGGCGACCGGATTGTCGGGCGTCGGCAGGGCCACAGGCTTGGCGGCGGCCGGATCGGCTGGCGTGTCGGCCGCAGGTGTCGCGCCGGTTGCCTTCGCGGCTTCGGGGTCGTCGAAGTCGGGCAGGGCGTTCAGGTCCAGCTTGCCGCCGTTCACCTCGCTCTCCCGGTTTTGCAGGTAGAACGAGCGGAGCGCCGCATAGCCGTCGGTGGCCATGGCATCCAGGGCCTTCAGGTCGCCGTCGGCGCGGGCCCGGGCGTCCAGTCCGCCCACGACGCCGAGCCCCGTGGTCAGCCCGCCGCTGCCGGTGTTGCGGCTGTAGGTGAGGGGGTTCAGACCGATGTCGACCAGAGTGCCCGTGAGGTCGCGCGCGCTGGAGGGGCCCAGCACCGGCAGATACAGGTAGGGGCCGGACTTGGCGCCCCAGCGCCCGAGCGTCAGGGCAAAGCCGTTGTCGTGGTGCGGCAGGCCGGTGGCCCCCGCCACGTCGATCACGCCCAGCGCGCCGATGGTGGAGTTCGCAACGAACCGCACCGCCGTCTTTCCCGCGGCCTCGGGCCGGCCCTGCAGCACGTCGTTGATGAACACGAGCGGCTCGCCCAGATTCGACAGCAGGTTGTTGATCCCGGTGCGCAAGGGCTTCGGAGCCGCCCGGTGCCAAAACACCGCCAATGGCCGCAGAACCACGCGATCGAGCATCTGGTTCAACGCGTAGGTCTTGCGGTTCAGGCGCTCGAACGGGTCGGAGGTCGAGCCTTGGCGGGCGGCGGCCACCGCCTGCGCCGGGGTGACGGCCATAGCCTGCGCGTGGGCCGCCCCCGCCGCCCCGGTGGACAGGGCGATGGCAGCAACCACGACCAGCGGAGCCAGCCGCGCGCCGCCGAACCGGGGGGAGGGCCAGGGGGAGGACCGGAGCGAGAGCATGAGCCTCCATACATTTCAGTGGCGACAAACGCGAGCGGCCCGGCTTGCGCCCGCCCCCGCGCTGCGGGAGGACGGACACCGCGACCTTGGCTGTCGTGCTTTGGGCGAGGAATGGGGCGCAAACATGGGCGGGATCGGCCTCGCTTTCCTGATCGCAGGTGCCGTTTTCCTTCTCCTTGCCGTGGCGGGGTGCGGGTTCTGCGTCCACGCGGGCCGGTCGCTGCGGCGGTACCGGTCAGAGGTGCCCCAACAGGCGACGGCGGCGCCCTCTGTCGTTCTGCTGAAGCCCCTGCACGGAGTGGAACCGACGCTGGCGGCCGATCTGCGCGCGGCCCTGGCTCAGGACTATGCCGGGGTCGTGTCCATGCGGATGGGGGTGCAGCGCCCTGCCGATCCGGCGCTGGAGGTCGCGCGGGCGCTCGTTGCGGCCGACCCGCGCGCCACCGTGGTGCTGGACGCCACCGAGCACGGCTCCAACCGCAAGGTCTCCAACCTCATCAACCTGTCGCGGCGGATCGAGGCTGAGGTGGTGGTGCTGGCCGACAGCGACATCGCCGTCGCCCCCGACTACCTCACCCGGCTCACGGCCGCGCTGGCGGAGGAGGGGGTGGGGGCGGTGAGCTGCCTCTACTTCGGCCGGGCGTCGCGGGGAGGCTTCAGCGCCGCGCTCTCGGCGATGGGCGTGTCCTACGGCTCCCTGCCCATATTCGCCGTGGGGGTGAGCGTGGGGGCGACGCCCTGCATGGGCTCCACCATCGCGCTCCGCCGGCAGACGCTGGAGGCCGTCGGCGGATTCGCCTGCGTGAAGGATGTTCTGGCCGACGACTATGAACTGGGCGCCGCCGTGCGGGCGCTCGGGCTAAAGACGATCGTGCCGCCGTTCCTCGTCGCCCACGGCTGCGGGGAGGAGACGCTGGCTGAGTTGTGGCGCCACGAGGTGCGCTGGGCGAAGACTACGCGCGAGATCGATCCGGGCGGCTATGCGGGCAGCGTGGTCACCCACCCCCTGCCTTTGGCGCTGATGGGCTGGGGGCTGCTTTGCCTTTCGGGCTCGCCTGTGGCTTGGGCCGGGATGGCGGTCACGGCTGTCGCTCTGGGAACACGGCTGTGGCTGAAAAGCCGCGTGGACGACGTCACAGGCGCGACATCAGGGCCTTGGTGGCTGATACCGGCGCGCGATATACTAAGTATCGCCGTGTTCGTCGGTGCCCATCTCGCCCGCAGGGTGGAATGGCGCGGTTCGCGCTTCCATGTGGGGCGCGGCGGCGAACTCACGCCCGCCTGAGGTCTGGATCGCTATGTCGCTGCGCACGCTGTTTCTTCAGGCTCCCTCGTTCGACGGCTTCGACGGGGGCGCGGGCTCGCGTTACCAGGCCAAGCGCGAGATCAAGTCGTTCTGGTTTCCGACGTGGCTGGCCCAGCCCGCGGCGCTGGTGCCCAACTCCAAGCTGATCGACGCCCCGCCGACCAACATCTCGCTCGAGACGGTGGTCGCCCAGATCAACGACTACGACCTGTGCGTCATGCACACCTCGGTGCCGTCGTTCGACAGCGACGTGAAGGTCGCCCAGGCCCTCAAGGCGGCCAACCCGAAGCTGAAGATTGGCATGATCGGTGCCAAGGTGGCCGTGGAGGGCGACGACAGCCTGAACGAAGCGCCGGTGATCGACTTCATCTGCCGTAACGAGTTCGATTACACGATCAAGGAAGTGGCCGAAGAGCGGCCCTGGTCCACGATCCTCGGCCTCAGCTATCGCAACGAAGACGGCAACATCGTCAAGAACCCGGATCGCCCGATCCTGGAGACGATGGACGACCTGCCCAGCGTGATCGACGTCTATCACCGCGACCTGCGCATCGAAGATTACTTCATCGGCTACCTTAAGCACCCCTACATCTCGGTCTACACCGGCCGGGGCTGCAAGAGCCGCTGCACCTTCTGCCTGTGGCCGCAGACCGTGGGCGGCCACCGCTATCGCACCCGCTCGGTCGAGAACGTGGTCGAGGAGCTGCGCCGCGCCAAGGAGATGTGGCCGCAAGTGAAGGAGTTCTTCTTCGACGACGACACCTTCACCGACGACCTGCCCCGCGCCGAAGCCATCGCGGAAGGCCTGGGCAAGCTGGGCATCACCTGGTCCTGCAACGCCAAGGCCAACGTGCCTCGCGAGACGCTGGTGAAGCTGAAGGCGGGGGGCCTGCGCCTCCTCCTCGTGGGTTACGAGTCGGGCGACCAGCAGATCCTTCACAACATCAAGAAGGGCATGCGCATCGAGGTGGCCGAGAAGTTCACGCAGGACTGCCACGACCTCGGCATCCAGATCCACGGCACCTTCATCGTCGGCCTGCCCGGCGAGACGCCCGAGACCCTGGAGAAGACCAAGGCCTGGGCGCGCAAGATCAACCCGCACACCATCCAGGTGTCGCTGGCCGCGCCCTATCCGGGCACCTTCCTCTACGATCAGGCCGTGGAGAACGGCTGGCTCGACGCCGCCAACGCCGAACTGATCAACGACAAGGGCGTGCAGATCGCGCCCCTGCACTATCCGGGCGTGCTGAGCCACGAACAGATCTTCGACTCGGTGGAGGACTTCTACAAGAAATTCTACTTCCGCCCCGCCAAGATCGGCTCCATCGTCAAGGAGATGGTGATGGACTTCGACATGATGAAGCGCCGCCTGCGCGAAGGCGTCGAATTCGCCGCCTTCCTGCGCGACCGCAAGGCCGCGTGACCTCAAGGCGGCTCAGTCTACTGACGGCAGGGGCGGCTTCGGCCGCCCTTTTGCTGTGTGGGGGGGCGGCCTCCCCCGCTTCAGACAGCAGCGCAGTGTCGCCGAACGGGCGCTGGCGTGCCGTGATCGACGAAGCAGGCGCAGACGCCGACCCGGCCTCGGGACCGACCAGCATGCTGAGGATCGAGCGGGTCGGTGCCAGCGGGCCGGGTCGTGTGCTGATCCGCGGGCAGGCGACCGCGCCGCAAGACCCGAAGCGCGCCTTCCACAGCTTCGACCACCCGGTCTGGTCTCTCGACGGGGACTACATCTACGTCGAAGCCAGCGCCTGGGCGACTTCGCCCGCCGTTCATCAGGTGAACATCAAGACGCGCGCCGAACGGTTCGTCGTTGACGGCGGGGTTCAGTCGATCATCCGCACCGGCCCCTATCGGGGGATGCTTTTGGTGGGTCGCCACAAGTACCACCCCGGGCCGCAGTTCGGCTCCTATGACCCCGTCGATGTGGTGCGGCCAGACGGGGAGGTGATCCTCACCGTCCCCGGCAGCGAGACCGACGAGGGCGAACCCAGCGTCGGGCGCTGGCTCAAGGCGCACGGATGGGTGGCGTCGTGACTCCCTTCCCCCTCGATGGGGGAAGGGTCGGGG
>JBBRQN010000014.1:0-72539 GCA_038226305.1 Caulobacterales bacterium | reverse complement strand
GGGTCTCCGGCGACGAGCGCCGACCCTAGCGCAAGCCGCGCCTCAGGCCACCGCTTCGGAGGCTCCGATAGTATCGAGCAAAGCCATGATCTCGGGCGACAGCGAAATCGCCGCCGCCTGCATGTTCTGTCGCAGGTGCTCCACCGAGGAGGTGCCGGGGATGAGGAGAATGTTGGGCGAGCGATGCAGCAGCCACGCCAGCGCCGTCTGCATGGGCGTGGCACCCACAGCCTTGGCCGCCTCGTCCAGCGTGCTCGACTGGAGAGGCGTGAAGCCGCCCAGGGGGAAGTAGGGGACGTAGGCCACCCCCGACTGCGCCAGGGTGTCGAGGAAGGCGTCGTCGGCCCGATGGGCGAGGTTGTACTGGTTCTGCACGCAGACGATGGGCGCGATCAGCTTGGCCTCCTCGAACTGCACCGGAGTGATGGTGCTGAGGCCCAGGTGGCGGATCAGCCCTTCCTTCTGCAGGCCTGCCAGGATTCCCAGCGGCTCGGCCAGGGAGCGCTCCACCGGCCCCTGCGGTCCGCCGAGGCGAAGGTTCACCACGTCCAGCCGCTCTAGCCCCAGGTTGCGCAGGTTGTCGTGCACGGCGCGGGTGAGCTGTTTCTTGCTCTGCGCCACCCGCCACGAGGCGTCGTCGCCGCGCTCGAAGCCGACCTTGGTGACGAGGATCAGGTCGTCGGGGTAGGGATGCAGCGCCTCCCTGATCAGCCGATTGGAGACCTGCGGGCCATAGAAATCTGCGGTGTCGATGTGGTTCACGCCGAGCGCGATCGCTTCGCGCAGAACGGCCAAAGCCGCGGCCTCGTCCTTGGGCGGCCCCCACACATGCGGGCCAGGCAGCTGCATGGCGCCATAGCCCATGCGGCGGAAGGCGAGTTCGGTCCCGGCGGGCGTGAACACGCCGCCTGTCTGGCTGGTCTCGGTCATGGGCGGAAGAACGCTCAGATTGACCCGAAGGTCCAGCGCGCGTAGAAGCCGCCCCCTCCGGCGCATTTCCAAACGCGCCCTCCACCGCCACGACCCCGCTCCTATCTCAGGACGGACGAGGGCGGCGAGGCCCCCCGTCGACGTGATCGTCCACGGGGGCGAATTGCGTTTGGCCGATGCCCAGCCTGTGGATGGATCGATGTTCGACGCTCTTGGGGAACGGCTGACGGGAGTGTTCGATCGGCTCACCGGCCGTGGCGTGCTCTCCGAGAAAGACGTGGACGAGGCCCTGCGCGAGGTGCGTCTGGCCTTGCTCGAGGCCGACGTGGCCCTGCCCGTGGTGCGCGACTTCATCGCCAAGGCCCGCGAGTCTGCCACCGGCGAGGCGGTCATCAAGGCGGTGCGGCCCGCCGATCAGGTGGTCAAGATCGTCCACGACGGCCTGGCCGACATGCTGGGCGAGGGCGTGCCCTCAGACCTGAACCTGAACGTGACGCCACCGTCGGTGATCCTGATGGCCGGCCTGCAGGGCTCCGGCAAGACCACCACCTCCGCCAAGCTGGCGGTACGCCTGCAGGGGATCGCCAAGAAGCGCGTGATCATGGCGAGCCTCGACACGCGCCGCCCCGCCGCGATGGAGCAGCTGGCGGCGCTGGGCAAGCAGGGCGGGATCGAGGTTCTGCCGATCATGGTCGGGCAGTCGGCCCCCGATATCGCCAGGCGCGCGATGCAGGCCGCGAAGCTCGGCGGCTACGACGTGCTGATCCTCGACACCGCGGGCCGCACTACGCTCGACGAGCAGATGATGGGTGAGGCGGCCGAGATCGCCCGCATCGCTCAGCCCACCGAGACCCTGCTGGTCGCCGACGCTCTCACGGGTCAGGACGCGGTGCAGACCGCCAAGGCCTTCCACGCGCGCCTGCCGCTGACCGGGCTTGTGCTCACCCGCACCGACGGCGACTCGAGAGGTGGCGCGGCGCTGTCCATGCGCCACGTCACCGGCCTGCCGATCAAGTTCCTGGGCTCGGGCGAGAAGATCGATGCGCTGGAGCCCTTCGACGCCCGGCGCATGGCGGGCCGCATCCTGGGCGCCGGCGACGTCGTCGCGCTGGTCGAGAAGGCCAGCCAGGAGATCGACCAGGCTCAGGCCGAGAAGTTCGCCAAGAAGATGGCCAAGGGTCAGTTCGACCTGGAAGACCTCGCCATGCAGCTGAAGCAGATGCAGAAGATGGGCGGCATGGCCGGCATCATGGGCTTCCTGCCCGGCGTGCAGAAGGTCAAGAAGCAGCTCGACGCCTCGGGCATGAGCGGCGCTGCGGGCGACAAGATGGTCGCCCGGCAAGGGGCGATCATCAGCTCCATGACGCCTGCCGAGCGCAAGAACCCCGACATTCTGAAGGCCTCCCGCAAGCGCCGCATCGCGGCCGGTTCGGGGGTGGACGTGGCTGAGGTGAACCGGCTCCTGAAGCAGCACCAGCAGATGGCCGACATGTTCAAGATGATGTCCAAGGGCGGCGGACGGGGCATGGCCCAGATGGCGGCCGCGATGGGCATCGGCGGCGGTGCCGGTGGAATGGGTGGCATGCCCGGCATGCCCCCCGGCGGCGGCGGCCAGATGGGTGGCGGTCCCGGGGGGATCGACCTCGAAAGACTCAAGAGCCTGGGGGGCGGCAAGCTCCCCGGCATGGGATCGGGAAGCCCCGGAGGCCTGCCGGGACTCGGCGGCGGCTTCCCCGGCTTCAAGAAATAATCAGAACACAGACCGTATTACAGGAAATTAGTCAGAATGCTGAAGATTCGTCTCGCCCGCGGCGGCGCCAAGAAGCGCCCCTACTACTACATCGTGGTCGCCGACTCGCATGCTCCGCGCGACGGCAAGTTCATCGAGCGCGTGGGCAGCTACAACCCGCTGGTCGCCAAGGATTCGCCTGAGCGCATCAAGCTGAAGCTCGACCGCATCGCCGAGTGGATGGGCAAGGGCGCCCAGCCGACCGACCGCGTGGCGCGCTTCCTGTCCCAGGCTGGCGTCGGCGAGTGGAAGCACAGCGAGAACCCCAACAAGGGCAAGCCCGGCAAGAAGTCGGAAGAGCGCAGCGCCGAACGCGCCAAGCGCGAGGCCGACCTCGAGGAAGCCAAGGCGACCGCCGCCGCCGCTCCCCCGCCCGCTCCGGAACCGGCTCCCGAGCCCGCCCCTGAACCGACCCCCGAGCCCGAAGCCGCTGCCGAGCCGGAAGCCGCTCCGGATGCTCCGGCCGCCGAAGCCGAGCCCGCGGCCGAAGCCGCCGCTGAAGAGCCGAAGGCTTAAAGCCACCTCGCCGTGACCGCGACCGACAAGCTCATTCTCGTCGGTCGCGTGGCCGGGGCGTTCGGGGTGAAGGGGGAGATCAAGCTCACCGCCTACACCGCCGAGCCCCTGGCGCTCATGCACTACAAGATGCTGAAGGGTGAGGACGGCGGCGTCGTCCTCACCCTCACCGATGCGCGTCCCGGAAAGCCCGGCGCTGGCGGGGCCGAGGTGATCGCCCGCGCCACGCAGGTGACCACCCGCGAACAGGCCGAGGCTCTCAAGGGCCTGCGCCTGCACGTGGCCCGCACCGACCTGCCGTCTCCGACCGACGAGGACGAGTTCTACCTCGCCGACCTGATCGGCCTGGCCGCCGTCTCGCCGGAGGGCGAGCCGCTGGGCCGGGTGAAGGCTGTCCACGACTTCGGGGCCGGCGACATCCTGGAGATCGACCCGGGCGCGGGCCGCGCCACCCTCCTGCACCCGTTCACCCGGGAAGCTGTGCCCCACGTGGACATAGCCGCGGGCCGCGTCACCTGCGCCCCTCTCACCGAAGTCGCCGACGACGACGAACCCTCTCCCGACCACGGCGACGCGGGCGACTGAACTCAGGCCGGGGCCAACGCGCGCCGCCCTGCCCGACCCTTGAGGATGGCGGCCCCCGCGAACACGGCCACGCCTGCCCAGATGAACACGAAAGACAGGAGGGCCAGGGGGCTCAGGTGCTCCCCGTCCGCCACCCCCACCGCGAACTGCAGGGTGGGCGAGATGAACTGCAGGAAGCCGACCAGCGTCAGGGGCAGGCGGCGCGCGGCGATGGCGAACAGGGCGAGGGGGGCCACCGTTGCGGGTCCGCAGGCCAGGAGCATGGCGGTGACGCCCGGGCTCCGGCCGATGGCGAGGCCGCCGTGGGTCGCAGTCCACGCCAGGAAGGCGCAGGCGGGCAGGAACAGGATCAGGCACTCGGCAAAGAGGCCGGCCTGGGCGGGGGCGTCCACCCGCTTTCGCACCACGGCATAGGCGCTGAAGCTCAAGGCCAGGCCCACTGATACGAGGGGCAGCGCCCCTAGCGCCACGGCCTGCACCGCCACGCCGACGGCCGCGAGCCCGATGGCGATCCAGCCGGCCCGCTCGATCTTCTCGCCGAACAGGAACCGCCCCGCCGCCATGTTGAGGAGGGGGTTGAGGTAGTAGCCGAGGCTCGCCTCCAGCGTGCGCCCGTGCCCCACCGCCCAGACGTAGAGGCTCCAGTTGAACAGGATCAGCCCGGCCGAAAGCGCCAGCGCCCGCCAGGTGGCGGCGGTGAAGGCGCGCACGGCCCCGCCCTGACGCACAGCCAGCACCAGCCCGAACGCCACGGGCAGGGCGAAGGCCGTGCGCCATGCCACGAGCTCGAAGGGCGGCGTACCCGCCCGCTCCAGCGCCTGGAACAGGATCGGGAGGAGCCCCCAGATCGAGTAGCAGGCGAGCCCCGCGATCAGGCCGCCACGATCCGTCTGCGTCCCGACTCCGGGGGAGATGCCCCCCGTCACACCGACCCGATCATGCGGCCTTGCGGTCCTCGATCAGGCCGCGGTCGTGGAGGAGCTGGGCGATCTGCACCGCGTTCAGGGCCGCGCCCTTGCGCAGGTTGTCGGCCACGCACCAGAGCGAGATGCCGTTCTCGACGGTGGAGTCGTCGCGGATGCGCGACACGTAGACCGCGAACTCGCCCACGCTTTCCAGGGGCGTCATGTAGCCCCCGTCCTCGCGCTTATCGATCACGATCACGCCGGGGCTCTCCCGCAGGATCTCCCGCGCCTCGTCCGCCGTCATCTCGGTCTCGAACTCGATGTTCACCGATTCCGAGTGGCCCACGAACACCGGCACCCGCACGCAGGTCGCGTGCAGCATGATGGAGGGATCGAGGATCTTCTTGGTCTCGGCCGCCATCTTCCACTCCTCCTTGGTCGACCCGTCGTCGAGGAAGACGTCGATGTGGGGGATCACGTTGAAGGCGATCTGCTTGGTGAAGGCGCGGGGGTCGGTGGGGCCGAGCACGAACACGCCCTTGGCCTGCTCCCACAGCTCGTCCATGCCCGGCTTCCCCGCGCCCGAGACCGACTGATAGGTCGACACCACCACGCGCTTGATCCGCGCCTCGTCATGCAAAGGCTTCAGCGCCAGCACGAGCTGTGCTGTGGAGCAGTTGGGGTTGGCGATGATGTTCTTCTTGCGGAAATCCTCCACCGCATCGGGGTTCACCTCGGGCACGATCAGCGGCACCTGCGGGTGCATGCGCCAGGCCGACGAGTTGTCGATCACGATGCAGCCGGTGCGGCCGATCTTTTCAGCCCAGGCCTTGGAGACCTCGCCCCCGGCGCTCATCAGGCAGATGTCGCAGGAGGCGAAGTCGAAGGTCTCGATGTCCTTGCACTTCAGGACGCCGTTCCTGAAATCGACCTCCACCCCGATGGATTTGCGCGAGGCGATGGCGAACACTTCATCGGCCGGGAACGCCAGCTCTTCGATGATCTGCAGCATCTCGCGGCCCACGGCACCCGTGGCGCCCACGACGGCGACCCGATAACCCATCGTCTTCACTCCTGAGGATCGCGGGAGATAGCTGGGCAGGTGGGTGGGAACAAGGCGCAGGCTGCGAGGGTGCCCGTGTCCGTTCCCGAAAAACGCCGGACATCCGGACATCCGGACACCTTGCGCCCATGGGGGCGGCGGGGTGTGGCAGACGCTGTGGCGAGGGACGGGCGGGTCATGCGCGCGAGATTATGCGTGGCGCAGAGGGGGGAGGATGGATTTCTGTCTGTTCGCCTTCTTCCTCCCCCGGGGGCTGTCGCCCAAACCGCTCTCCCGCCGGCGGGCGAGGGGTAGCCGGTCGTCGGTCGGCGTGCCGCTGTGATCGGGCGCTTCAAGGCCCGCTGACGGTGGATCTTGGCACGGCTCCCATTTGCCTTGGCCGCTCTGAACACCGATCAGGCCGTCTCCCCAAACGCGCGGCCTATTTGGGCGAATAGAGCTCCACCGTGTTCTTCTCGGGGTCCTGGATCATGTAGGCAACGCCCGGCACTGCCTCTCGGCTGTCCACGCCCTGCGTCTTCAGCCAAGCGGCCAAGCCCTTAGCGTCCGGCACGAGGAGCACCGAACGGCTGTAGAGGTTGTCGCCGGCCGGGCGCTTGCTGGACTTGGCCAGGACGATCACGGCCCCAGGTCCCTTGCCGTAGCCGAGGAACCATTCGAACGGCTTTTCCGTGTTCGGCGGGGCCGAGCCCGTTACGGTCATGCCCAGCTTCTGCATGTACCAAGCTTTCTCGGCGTCGAGGTCGGCGACGTAGATCACGGCCGCTGCCACGCCCCTGGGGGTCAAGGCGACCGGAGGGGAGGCAGCATCGGCTCCGGCGAGAGCGCCAGCGGCGAGGAGCGTGGTCAGGAGCAGCATGAAAATCCTCCGGGTCGGACTCGGCGGTCCACTCCCCCGACCATAGCCCAGCTTTCCACGGGGGCGAGCGTGTCGGCCGGCGGCCTCGGCTATCCGAACCTACCCCCACCGCGCCATCCACTGCTCCCGGGTCTGGCCCCACTTGTCGACGGTCTTGTTGATGGGGTCGGGGAGGAGGCAGGGGCCGAGGTTTGTCGAGCCCAGCTTTGTGGCGACGGCCTGCGAGGTGGTGTTGGCGGGGTCGATGGTGTGGATGACTTGCGTCCAGCCCAGTTCCTCGAAAGCGAAGTGCATGCAGGCTTCGGCGGCTTCCATGGCGTAGCCTTTGCCTTGCGCGTCGGTGCGCAGGCCCCAGCCGATCTCCGTGCCGGGCCAGCCCTCGGGGGCCCAGGGGCCGATGCGGCCGATGAAGCGGCCCTGGTCTCCGTCTTCCGCCTGCTCGAACACCCAGAACATGGAGACGCCGGTCGCCGCCCAGGCGCCCACGTAGGTCATGAAGCTTCGCCAGGCGACGGGGCGGCTCTGGGCGCCGCCGATCATGGCCATGCCCTCGGGGTCGCTCACGTAGTCGGCGTAGGCGTCGAAGTCCTCGGCCATGGGCGGGCGCAGGATCAGGCGGTCTGTGGTGATGAGGGCCATGTCTGCTCGCTCTAGCTCAGGGCGTTGCGGATCGCGGCCGCCATGGCGAAGGGGGCCAGCGCCGCGGTCGCCAGGGTGTAGGCGGCCAGGAACAGGAGGCCGGTGCGCCAGTCCAGCCCCTGGCTCAGGGCCGTCACCGCGCCCGCGCCGAAGATCACCGGCGGGGTGAACAGGGGCAGCACCACCATCGCCGTGAGCACCCCGCCCCGCCTCGCCCCCAGGGTCACGGCCGCGCCGATGCCGCCCGTGAAGGCGAAGGCCAGACCTGCGAGGAGAGCGGTGGTGAAGACGAGCGGTGCGAGCGCGATGTCTGCCCCCAACATGATCGCCACCACGGGGGAGAGCACGGCCAGGGGCGCGCCGGTGGCGATCCATTGCGCCAGGGCCTTCACCGCCGCCACGGCCTCCAGAGGGGGTGCGCCCAGCGCCAGAAGGTCGAGGGCCCCGTCTTCGTAGTCGCGCTCGAAGATGCGCTCCAGGCTGAGGATCGAGGCGAGGGCGAGGCCTGCGAAGGTGGCCCCGGCGGCGACGGCGCGCAGCTTCGCGGGGTCGGCGCCCGCGCCGAGCGGCAGCAGCATCACCACGCCCAGAAAGAAGGCGCAGGCGAACAGGGGTCCGCCCCCGCCGCCCCAGGCCAGGGCGATCTCTCGCTGGAGAAGGGCTGCGAGCGGCCTCACGCCGGTTCCTCCGCAAGCTGAAGGGTCACGGTGCGGTGGGGGACGGGCAGGGGATCGTGTGCGGCGGCGAGCACGGACCCTCCGCCTTGGAGGTGCCGCGCCATCACCTCGCCGAAGCGGGTGCGCATGGCGGCGTCGAGGGGGGCGAGGGGTTCGTCGAGCAGCCACAGGGGCCGGGGTGGCAGGAGGAGGCGGGCGAGCGCCAGCCGCCGTCGCTGCCCGGCGGAGAGGCGTCGCACCTCGGCATGGAGCAGAGGGTGCAGGTCGAAGGCGTCGACGGCGGCGGTCAGGTGGTCGTCTGTGGCGCCCGACCACCTGGCCCAGAAGGCCAGCTCTGCCTGGGCGGTGCGGGCGGCTTTGAGGCCGTCGTTCCAGCCATGCAGGTGCAGGGCCTCGGCGCGGGCGCGGTCCGGATCATCGAAGCCTGCGAAGGCGATCTCGCCCGAGGCGGGGATCAGGAGGCCCGCGACGGCGCGCAGGAGGCTCGTCTTCCCCGCCCCGTTAGGCCCGGCGATCACCACGGCCTCGCCCGGCGCGAGGGTGAGCGACACAGGCGCGAACAGGCGGCGGCCGCCCCGGATCAGGTCGAGGGAGGCGAGCGTCAGCATAAGGCGCAAGCGGCTGGAAAAACCCCGCTCCAGTCATGGATTTGGAAGGGCTGCGGGTATAGACCGCCCCCGTCCGCGCGGGGCGAACGCGGCGCGCGCCCGGTCCCTGTGTGTCCGGGCGTCAAGCGCGCGATCCCGCCTTCCCGAGGTCGGGGCGGACCCATGACGGAGACGACGATCTCATGACCACTTCCAACAGCTTCGATACGCGCCGGACCCTGCAGGTCGGCGACAAGACCTACACCTACTACAGTCTGCAGGCTGCGGAGGAAGCCGGCGTTGCGGGCGTTTCGCGCCTTCCGGTCTCCATGAAGGTGCTTCTGGAGAACCTGCTGCGCAACGAGGGCGCAGCGGTTCAGGCGGAAGACATCAAGGCCGTGGCCGCCTTCGCGGAACATCGTGGGAAGATCGAGCACGAGATCGCCTTCCGCCCGGCGCGGGTGCTGATGCAGGACTTCACCGGCGTGCCCGCCGTGGTGGACCTCGCGGCCATGCGCGACGCCATGCACGCCCTGGGCGCCGACCCCTCCAAGATCAACCCGCTGAACCCCGTGGATCTCGTGATCGACCACTCGGTGATGGTCGACAATTTCGGCACCGGCGCCTCGCTGGAGCAGAACGAGGTCAAGGAATACGAGCGCAACGGGGAGCGGTACCGCTTCCTGCGCTGGGGCTCCTCGGCGTTCGACGACTTCCGCGTGGTGCCGCCGGGCACCGGCATCTGCCACCAGGTGAACCTGGAATACCTCGCCCAGACGGTGTGGACCGGCAAGGAAGGGGACGAAGCCGTCGCCTATCCCGACACCGTGGTCGGCACCGACAGCCACACGACGATGGTCAACGGCCTGTCCGTGCTGGGCTGGGGCGTGGGCGGGATCGAGGCAGAGGCCGCCATGCTGGGCCAGCCGATCCCGATGCTGATCCCCGAGGTGATCGGCTTCCGCCTCACAGGCGTAATGTCCGAAGGCACGACCGCCACCGACCTCGTGCTCACGGTCACCCAGATGCTGCGCAAGAAGGGCGTGGTGGGCAAGTTCATCGAGTTCTTCGGCGATGCGCTCGGCCACATGACCATCGAGGACCAGGCGACCATCGCCAACATGGCCCCCGAATACGGCGCCACCTGCGGGTTCTTCCCCGTGTCGCCCGCCACCCTGAAGTACCTGTCCGACACCGGCCGCACGCCGGAGCGCGTGGCGCTGGTGGAGGCCTACGCCAAGGCGCAGGGCATGTGGAGCGAGCCGGGCGCGCTCGAACCCGTGTTCACCGACACCCTCGAGCTCGACATCTCCACCGTTCAGACCTCGCTGGCCGGCCCCCGCCGCCCGCAGGACCGGGTGCTGCTCACCGACGCGGCCGCGGCCTTCGCCGAGCACCTGCACACCGACTTCGGCAAGGCGGGCCACGAAGACGCCCGCGTGCCCGTGAAGGTCGAAGACGGGCAGGAGCCCTTCTCGATCGGCCACGGCGACGTGGTGATCGCGGCGATCACCTCCTGCACCAACACCTCGAACCCCAGCGTGCTGATCGCCGCCGGTCTCGTGGCCAGGAAGGCCCGCGAGAAGGGCCTGAAGGTCGCGCCCTGGGTGAAGACCTCCCTGGCCCCCGGCTCGCAGGTGGTCACCGACTACCTCATCAAGGCTGGGCTGCAAGACGACCTGGACGCCATGGGCTTCAACCTCGTGGGCTACGGCTGCACCACCTGCATCGGCAACTCCGGCCCCCTGCCGCAGAACGTGTCGGACGCCATCAACGCTGACGATCTCGTGGCGTGCAGCGTGCTCTCCGGCAACCGCAACTTCGAGGGCCGGGTGAACCCCGACGTGCGGGCCAACTACCTGGCCTCGCCGCCGCTCGTGGTGGCCTACGCCCTGGCGGGCACCATGCTGAAGGATCTGTCGAAGGAGCCCATCGGCATCGGTGCGGACGGCAACCCGGTGTTCCTCGGCGCCATCTGGCCCACGAACGAAGAGATCGCCACGATCCAGCGCGCGGTCGTCACCAACGACCTCTTCGCCCGCCGCTACTCCGACGTGTTCAAGGGCGACGCCCGCTGGCAGGGCATCGCCATCGAGGGCGGCCGCACCTACGCCTGGGAGGGCGACAGCACCTACGTGCAGAACCCGCCCTACTTCGAGGGCATGACCATGGAGCCCAAGCCCGTCACCGACGTGCAGGGTGCCGCGATCCTGGCGATCTTCGGCGACTCCATCACCACCGACCACATCAGCCCGGCCGGCAACATCAAGAAGACCTCCCCCGCCGGCCAGTACCTGATCGACCACGGGGTGGACGTTCTGGACTTCAACTCCTACGGCGCGCGCCGCGGGAACCACGAAGTGATGATGCGCGGCACCTTCGCCAACATCCGCATCAAGAACGCCATGGTGCCCGGCATCGAGGGCGGGATCACCCGGCACTACCCCTCGGGGCGCACGATGGCGATCTACGACGCCGCCATGCAGTACGAGGGTGAAGGCCGTCCGCTGGTGATCTTCGCCGGCAAGGAATACGGCACCGGCTCTTCACGCGACTGGGCCGCCAAGGGCACCAAGCTGCTGGGCGTTCGCGCCGTCTTCGCCGAGACCTATGAGCGGATCCACCGCTCCAACCTCGTGGGCATGGGCGTGCTTCCCCTGCAGTACCAGATCGAGGGCTGGCAGAAGCTGGGGCTCACCGGCGAAGAGCTGATCACCATCCGCGGCCTGACCGCGCTCTCGCCCCGCAAGACCCTGATCGTGGAGCTCTACCGCCCGTCGGACGGCAAGGTCGCGCGCTTCCCGGTCACCTGCCGGATCGATACCGAGACCGAGCTCGACTACTTCAAGGCGGGTGGCGTCATGCCCTACGTCCTGCGCAACCTCGCCCGGCAGACGCCGGAAGCGATCGCGGCGGAGTAGCGTTCACGCATCCGTGAGGGGCGGGGCGGCAGGGGGGCTGTAAGTTGCGGGCGATGAAGCGTTCGCATGTCTCAGCCGTCGCGGCGGTGATCGTCGCCGTGGTGGCGGCGGCCGGCTCTGCAGTGGCCCGCCCCCGTCCCGCCCCGCACGCTCCCGTGGTGGTGGAGCTGTTCACCGCCCAGGGCTGCACGGCCTGCCCCCAGGCCAATGCGCTGCTGGGCGAGCTGGCATCCAAGGCCGGCGTCGTCGCGCTCACCTTCCCGGTGGACTACTGGGACTATCTGGGGTGGGCCGACACCTTCGCCCGGCCCGAATACACAGCCCGCCAGCGCGCCTACATCGCCAGGCTGAAGCTGCGCGAGATCTACACGCCGGAAGTGGTCGTGGATGGCCGCCGCGAGGCTCGGGGCTTCGACCGGGCCCGGGTCACCCAGCTCGTTTCCGAGGCGCAGGCCCGCAGGCGAGCGCACGTTCGGGCGACCGCGACTCTGGATGCGCAGGGGCGCCCCTCGCGCGTCGCCCTGGCACCCGGATCGTTGGCAGGGGACGTGTGGCTGGTCCGCTACGACCCCGGCGAGCGCGTCGTGAAGGTCACCACCGGTGACAACAAGGGCAAGACGGTGGTGCAGGAGAACGTGGTGCGAGAGCTCGTGCGCCTCGGATCATGGTCGGGCGCCGCCAAGCGCCTGCGGGTGCCGCCCGCGGCCAAGCCACTCGACCCGATGGAGCCGGCGCTGCGTTCGGTGGTGCTGATCCAGGGCGGCCGGGGCGGGGCCATCGTCTCGGCGGCGACGCTATAGGCCCACCCAGGCCGAGGCGCGCCCCTCGCGCTCCGGATACGAAAAGGCCCGCCGGCGAGGGGTCCGGCGGGCCTGATCTGTAGGTGTCGACCGGGCGGAGGTTCCGCCTGACCCCCAGGGGCTGGGGGGGCTGTTCAGGATCCAGGGGCCCGCAGAAAGCGCCCCGTCCGATCGACATGAGCCTTATCGATCCGCCGTGGGTCCGCGATGGGTCGGGATCGTGACCATTTCGTGTCCGTATCCATTCTCTGCGCATGATGGGGCTGCGGCACCCTTTGTCGGCGTCGGTGGTTGTCCTAAATTGCCGGCATGAGCCTGGACAGCCTGCCCCCGAATGCGCCTCCCCTGAAAGGCGCGGTGTTCTTCGAGCGGCGGGAGTTCGAGCGCCTGCTGCGCCTCTACGGGTCGATGGTGGCCAAGGGCGAGTGGCGCGACTACGCCATCAACGCTGACGACGAGGCGTGCAGCTTCAGCGTGTTCCGCCGCGCCACCGAGGCCCCCGCCTACCGCATCGAGAAGCGCCCGGCCCTGGCCCGGCGGCAGGGGGCGTGGTCGGTGATCGGCGCGGGCGGGCTGATCGTGCGCCGGGGCCATGAGCTGGAACTGGTGCTGAAGGTATTCGACAGCCGCAAGTTTCGCGTCGTCGACTGAGCGCTGCCCTGTAGGGTCATCTCAGTCACCCTAGCCATCGGGCGCCCTTTGGGCTAAGGGCAGGTCGCTCTCCACCCCGTGCGTTCGTGCGGGGCGAGCCAAGGGCCGGGTTGGCGCACAGCGCCCGGACCGCCCTTCGGACCGTGAGGCGATCATGGCGAGGCGACTTTCCGCCCCGCTCCACCCACCCCTTTTCCTGAGCGGCGCCAGCGACTTCGCGCGCCCGCCCACATCCAAGAGACCGACAAGACCATGAGAGATTTCAAGAACATGAAGCGCCAGCGCGGGCGCAATCGCAACACAGGCCAGCAGGGCGGCGGGGCCAAGCCGCAGCAGAACGTGAACCGCGCCTTCGACTCCAACGGGCCGGAGCACATCAAGATTCGCGGCCATGCCCAGCACGTCTACGAGAAGTACCAGCAGCTGGCGCGCGACGCCTCCACCGCTGGCGACCGCGTGCTGGCCGAGAATTACCTGCAGCACGCAGAGCACTATTTCCGCACCATCCGCGCCCTTTCGCCCAACCGGCAGGTGACCGACATCGTGGGCCGCGAGAGCTTCGCCTCGGGCTTCGACATCGACTTCGAGGACGAGGGCATGCAGGCCGCGCTCGAGGCCACCGATGCCGCCGCCCTGAATGGCCCGCCCCCCGGCGAAGCGCAGCCGCAATCCGGCGAGGGCTCGGAAGCCGGTGCCATCGACGGCCAGAACGGTCAGCAGCGCGACCGCTGGGAAACCCGCGCCCCCCGCGAAAACCGCAACGACCGCCCCTACAACGACCGGCCCTACAACCGCGACGGCCAGGGTCAGGGTCAGGGCCAGGGCCAGTCGCAGAACCAGGGTCAGCCCCAGAACCAGCAGGGCGATCGCCCCCGCTACGAGAACCGCGACCGCCCCTACAACCGCGACGACCGGGGCGACCGGCCGCGCACCGACGGCGCTCAACAGCAGCAGCAGGACCGCCCCCGCTACGAGAACCGCGACCGCCAGGATCGTCCGCGCGATGATCGCCCGCGGGAAGATCGCGGCGAGCGCACCTATGCCCGCGACGATCGCGCCCCGCGCGAAGACGCCGCCGAGGCTGTCGCGGCCGCCCCCGTCATCGCCCCGGTCAGCGAGGTCGTGGCCCGGGCCAAGGCCGCGCGGGTGCTGCGCAGTGAAGATGGCGGCGTGAGCCAGCTTCCGGCGTTCCTGCAGGGTGCGGCCGCGCCGGCCCCCACACCCTCAGCGGCAGAGGCCGAGGATGGTGAGACCCGCCGCCCCCGTCGCCGTCGCACCCGCGCTGCGGCTTCTGAAGGCGAAGGCGGCGGCGAGTCGTCCGAGGGCTGAACCCGCCTAGTCCACCTGCGGCCCGCGGAGCGACCACGCTCCGCGGCGCTTCAGCACTCGGGCGTAGTAGAGAGCAGCGGCTGCGCCTGCGCCGACGCTGACCCCCAGGCTCACCACGGAGTCCTTCAGGCTCGACGCGGTGACGAGCGCGAGGAGGGCCAGCGCCAGCATGGGCGGCGCGGGCCACAGGGGCATCCGCCAGCCTTCCGCGCCTGCGCGGGCAGGCCGCCCTCCGCGCAGGGAGGCGATGCACAGCCCCGCGTAGATCAGCGTCACCCCTGAGCCGGACAGCATCAGCAGCCGATCGAGCGGCACGAGGCACAGGCCGGCACTCACGCCCCCCGCCACCAGGGTCGCCGCCCAGGGGGCACCCGTGCGGGCCGAAACCCGCGTCAGCACCGTGTTCACGGGGCTGGGCCATGCCCCGTCCCGCGCGGTGGCGTAGAGCTGCCTCGCGGTCATGAGCACGAGCGCGATCACCGCGTTCAGGATCGCCAGCGCCACGCCTGCGCTCATGGTCGCCCCGAACGCCCGGCCGCCCCGCTCCGTGGCGAAGGTTGCGATCATGCCGTCGCCGCCCGCCAGCAACCGGGGCAGGCTCGGCGCCCCGACGAGCACAGCCGTAAGGGCCAGCATCTCGGCGGCGGCGGTCACGCCCAGGGCCCACAGCACGGCCCGTACCAGGCGCCTGCGCACCTCCACCACCTCCTCGGACAGGTAGACCGCCGAGCCGTAGCCATCGTAGGCGAACAGGCCGACCACCGCCCCCATCGCCAGCGCCGACAGGCCCACGGGGGCAAGCCCGCCCGTGCCCGTGGCCACCACCGGATGCAGCATCAGCTCGCCCAGCCCCCGCATCGGATGCGCGAAGCCCAGCGCCGTCACCGCCGCCAGGGCCGCCAGTTCCACCACGAGGAACGCCCCGGTCACGGCCGCGCTCGACCGGATGTTCAGCACGCCTAGCGCCGTCGCCGTCGCCATGACGGCCAGAGCCGTCGGCACGGGCTGCAGCCCCGGCAGCAACGCCTGCAGATAGTCCGCCACCCCCAGCGACAGGGCGCTACAAGCGATCAGTGAATTCAGGAGGTTCACCCCCAGCATGGCGAAGCCGCTGGCCGGGCCGAGGGCATGCCCGACGATAGCGTATTCGCCCCCGGCCGAGGGGTGGCGCGAGCCCAGCTCCGCATAGGTCAGCGCCATGCACAGGGCCACGACCCCTGCCGCCCCCATCGCCAGGAGCGCGCCCGACCCCGCCGCCTGCACCACCCCCGGCACGATCACGAACACCGACGAAGCGGGCGTGGCGGCCGACAACGTCAGGAACAGCATCCCCGCGACCTTCATGCCCCGGTCGAGCGGGCGCACAGGTGCAGGGGCGGGCGACGTCACGCGGGTTTCGATGCGGGCTGCGGGTGGATCGTCTCGCCGCGAGCGAGCTGGGCCACGAGCGCCGCGATCTTCGCCGCCCGCCCCGCCCCCGGCTTGAGGTGATGGGCGCGATACAGAACGGCATAGCGATTGGCCCCGCTCAGCGCGGCGAAGGCGGCTGCGGCTGGCGCGTCGGCATCCAGCGCGGCTTGCAGGTCGTCGGGCGCAGTGATGCGGCTGGCGGGGGCGTAGGCTTCCACCCAGCGCCCATCGGCCTTGGCGGCACCGATCTGCGCCTGTCCGCGGGGCGTCATCCGCCCCTGCGCGATCAGCCGCTCGCACCGCTCCACGTTGACCTGCGACCAGCGGCTCTTCGCCTTTCGGGGGGTGAAGCGGGTCTTGAAATAGGCCGCGTCCACCGTGCCCAGCTGCCCGTCGATCCACCCATGAGCCAGGGCGCAGTCGATGGCGTCTGACTTGGACACGGTGTGCTCGGGCGCACCCGCCTTGGCGAAACGAAGCCAGGCCCCGGCCGAATCCTCAGGCTGCTCCGCCAGCCAGGCGTCCACTGCAGGCGCATCGGCAAAGGTCAGGAGCGGGAGCTCAGGCGCGGGCATCTGACGAGACTAGCGCAGCACGAGCAGGCGTCGAGCGGGTGAGCGAGACATCGCCACCGATCAGACGAGTTCCGCCTCGTCTTCCGATAGGTCGAGCTCATCTCCCAGTCCAAGGGAGAGGAGCGGCGGCGCGCCCAGGGATACGGCCTCCGCCGCCGCCTCCACACCCCGCAGCTGGCGCGTGATGGCGCGGTGTTTCACGCCCACGTCGGCGACCTTCTTCTTGGCTCCGTCCAGGGCCTTGTCCACGGCGTCCAGCGCAAAGCCGTATTTCTCGAAGGCGGTCTTGGTCTGGCCGAGGGTGATGGCGATCTCGCTCGACTTCTTCTGGATTTCCAGGGTGCTGAAGCCCATCCGCAGGCTGTTGAGCAGCGCCGAAAGCGTGGTCGGCCCCGCCAGCGTCACCCGATGATCCTGCTGCAGTGACTGGGCGAACGATGCGCGGCGCACCACCTCGGCGAACAGCCCCTCGGTGGGCAGGTACAGGATGGCGAAGTTCGTCGTGGCCGGGGGGTGGACGTATTTCTCTTCGATAGACTTGGCCTGGACGCGCAGGGCGCGCTCCAACGCCTTGCCCGCGGCCTCCACGGCGACAGGGTCGGCCGCCTCCTGCGCCGTGATCAGCCGCTCATAGTCTTCCTGGGGATACTTGCAGTCGATGGGCAGGAGCACCCGGCCCTTCTCGTCAGAGCCCGGGAGTCGCACGGCGAAGTCCACCATCTCGTTCGAGTCCTTGCGCACCTTCGCCTGCCGCTCGAACTGGTCGGGGGTGAGCATGTCTTCCAGAAGAGAGCCGAGCTGCACCTCGCCCCAGGTGCCGCGGGTCTTCACGTTGGTGAGCACCCGCTTGAGGTCGCCAACGCCGGTGGCCAGGCTCTGCATCTCGCCCAGCCCCTTGTGCACGGCCTCCAGCCGTTCGCTCACCTGCTTGAAGCTCTGGTCGAGGCGCTCGTTCAGGGCGCCCTGCAGCTTTTCGTCCACGGTCACGCGCATGGCTTCGAGCTTGACCTCGTTCCCGGTGCGTAGGGTCTCCAGCTCGACGCGCACTTTTTCGCGCAGGGTCTCGGCCTGAAGCGCACCGTCCTTGGCCAGGGACTCGACCTTTTCGCTGAGCCCCTTGAGCGAAGCCTCAGTGCGTTCGCGAAGATCCTTCATGGCCTCCAACGTGTCGCGGGCGTTGAAGCTCAGCTTGGTGAAGAGCCCGGTGGAGAGCGCCTCAAGCTCACCCGTGCGCCCCTGCCGGTCTTGAGACAGGTCGTCCCGAATATCGCGCGGTGCGGCATTGACCGCGTTCTGCAGCATCCGCAGTTCCGCGATCAGGTCGGCCGTGGACGGGCCCTGCACCGGTCGCGACGCCGCCCGCCAGCTGAGGAACGCCCCCACGCAGGCAGCCAGGGAGGCGATGCAGCTGAGGATCAGGAGAACGGTCGTCATGCCCGCGTTCCTAGCATGTTCCGCGATTCGGTCGCGAGGCGAGCGACCGCGGCTAGGGCTTGAACGTGAGGCTGTAGGTGGTTGCCAGCCAGCCCTGTGCGCGCATGAAGGCGGCGATGGATTCGTAGGTGGCGGTGCGCAGGGTCAGGCCCTGGTCGTCGGTCTTCACCCGGGGGTCGCTCATGGGGGCCAGCAGCCGCTCGACCGCCCCCACCGACACCGTCGCCGGCGTATAGCGCGCCTTCAGCCGGGCGCGGATGGTGGCGGGGTTGTCGATGCCCCAGCCCGCGGCGGCGATCACGTCCAGCATGAAGCTGTTGCAGTTCTGGTGCAGCGGCAGAAGCGGGTTGGCGATCAGGGAATAGCTGTCGATGTGCATCGCCTCGTAGGCCGGGCCGTCGATGGCGGCGACGATCTTCGCCTGCATGGCGGGGGTGGGGATCAGGATCGCCACGTCGTCCATCGCCGAGCCCGGCGTGAAGTCGGTGGGGAAGTCCTGCACGAGCGTCGACTGGTCGGGCGGCGTGGCGACCCCGTCGCCCGCATACAGGTTGTAGACGAGGTAGCCGAAGGTGACCTTGCCGTCGGGCTCGGTGAAGGCGCGCCGCACCCAGAAGGCCCCGTGGGTGTAGGCGATCCCTTTGGGCAGCTTGTCCCGAGGCCGCCCCGACCGGAACACCACCGCCAGCCCCGCGCCCCGCCGGGTGAGCTCCTGCTCGATCTGAAACGCAAACGCGGTGGACTGCGCCCCGGTGAAATGCGGACCGCCCGCCGTCGCAGGCGCCGCCAGACTCTCCTGTGCCGAAGCGGGTTGTGCGGCCGCAGCGAGGGCGACCACGGCAGCAACGGCGGCGAGACGGGAACGCAACATGAGAGCCAAGCTAGGCCGTGCAAGGGCTGGAGGCGATGTGGCGGTTGGGCTCGCCGTTTCCGCCCTGTTGGCCGCTGAACCCTTGTGTGACCGATCCGCCACACCCACCTGAACTGGGCGGTCGGGAGCGCTTCTTGCAAGGCTCCGTGATCTGACCGCGCGTTCGCCGCCACCTGGGGATGCCGCCTTGAACATCGAAGTCTATTCCGACCGCGCCAAGTCCGCGATCTCCGCCGCGCAGGGGCTCGCGCTGGCCGCCGGGCACCAGCAGTTCTCCGCCGAGCACCTGCTCAAGGCGCTCCTTGAGGAGCGCGACGGGCTGGCGCGGGATCTCATCAAGGCGGCCGGGGGCGACGCCGAGCGGGTGCGCGTCGCCAACGAGGCGGCGCTGGGCAAGCTGCCCAAGGTGGAGGGGGGCTCGGGCCAGATCTACATGCAGCCGTCGCTGGCGCGGGTGCTGCAGGCGGCCGAGGCCGACGCCAAGGCCGCGGGCGACAGCTTCGTCACCACCGAGCGGCTGCTGATCGCGCTGGCGAAGGACACCGGCCCCGCCGCCTCCGCGCTCAAGGCCGGGGGCGCGGCACCCGCCGCCCTCAACGCCGCCGTCGCCCAGGTGCGGCAGGGCCGCACCGCCGACACCGCCAGCGCCGAGGAGGGCTACGACGCCCTGAAGAAATACGCCCGCGACCTCACCGCCGCCGCCCGCGACGGCAAGCTCGACCCCGTGATCGGGCGCGACGAGGAGATCCGGCGCACGATCCAGGTCCTCTCCCGCCGCACCAAGAACAACCCCGTGCTGATCGGCGAGCCCGGCGTGGGCAAGACCGCCATCGTCGAGGGCCTGGCGCTGCGCATCGTGAACGGCGACGTGCCCGAGAGCCTGAAGGACAAGAAGCTCCTCTCCCTCGACATGGGCTCCCTCATCGCCGGGGCGAAGTACCGCGGCGAGTTCGAGGAGCGCCTGAAGGCCGTACTGAACGAGGTCACCGCGGCCGAGGGCGGCGTGATCCTGTTCATCGACGAGATGCACACCCTGGTGGGCGCCGGCAAAGGCGAGGGCGCGATGGACGCCTCCAACCTGCTCAAGCCCGCCCTCGCCCGGGGCGAGCTGCACTGCGTGGGCGCCACCACGCTGGATGAGTATCGCAAGCACGTGGAGAAGGACGCCGCACTCGCCCGCCGCTTCCAGCCGGTGTTCGTGACCGAGCCCACGGTGGAGGACACCGTGTCGATCCTCCGTGGACTGAAGGAGAAGTATGAGCTTCACCACGGGGTGCGCATCGCAGACGCCGCCATCGTGGCCGCCGCCACGCTCAGCAATCGCTACATCGCCGACCGCTTCCTGCCCGACAAGGCCATCGACCTGATGGACGAGGCGGCCTCGCGCGTGCGGATGCAGGTGGATAGCAAGCCGGAAGCCCTGGACGAGATTGATCGCCGGCTCATGCAGCTGCAGATCGAGCGGGAAGCCCTACGGAAGGAGACCGACTCCGCCTCCAAGGCCCGCCTCTCCGACCTCGAGACCGAGCTTGCGGAGCTGGATCGTCAGTCCACGGAGATGACCTCCCGCTGGCGCGCCGAGAAGGACCAGCTGGGCTCCGCCGCCACCGCCCGCGAGGCGCTGGACCGGCTGAAGCTGGAGCTGGAGCAGGCGCAGCGGCGCGGCGACCTCGCCCGCGCTTCGGAGATCCTCTACGGCGAGATTCCGCTCACGGAGAAGCGGCTGGCGGAAGCCGAGTCCGCCGCCGACCGTGACACCCTCAGCCCCGAAGTGGTCGACGCCGAGCAGATCGCCCAGGTGGTCTCCCGCTGGACCGGCGTGCCGGTGGACAAGATGCTGGAGGGCGAGCGCGAGAAGCTTCTCAGCATGGAAGACGTGCTTCGCGCCCGCGTGGTGGGGCAGGAGGAGGCGCTGGCCGCGGTTTCAGACGCCGTCCGCCGCGCCCGCGCCGGGCTGAACGACCCCAACCGCCCCATCGGCAGCTTCCTGTTCCTCGGCCCCACGGGCGTGGGCAAGACCGAGCTTACCAAGGCGCTGGCCGAGTTCCTGTTCGACGACGAGACGGCTGTCACGCGGCTGGATATGTCCGAATACGGAGAGAAGCACTCCACCGCGCGGATGATCGGCGCCCCCCCCGGCTACGTGGGCTACGACGAGGGCGGCGCGCTGACCGAGGCCGTGCGCCGCCGGCCCTATCAGGTCGTTCTCTTCGACGAGGTGGAGAAGGCCCACCCCGACGTGTTCAACGTGCTGCTGCAGGTGCTGGACGACGGCCGCCTCACCGACGGCCAGGGCCGCACGGTGGATTTCAAGAACACCCTGATCGTCATGACCTCCAACCTCGGCGGGGAGTTCCTGGCGGCGCAAGGGGAGGGGGAGCCGGTGGAGAGCGTGCGCCCGCAGGTGATGAACGTGGTGCGCGCCCACTTCCGCCCCGAGTTCCTCAACCGCATCGACGAGATCATCCTGTTCCAGCGCCTTTCGCGCACGAACATGGACGCCATCGTGAAGGTGCAGCTCGCCCGCTTCGAGACGCTCCTGGCCGACCGCCGTATGGCGATCTCGGTGGACGCCTCCGCCCTCCACTGGCTCGGCGAACGCGGCTACGACCCGGTGTACGGCGCTAGGCCGCTGAAGCGTGTGATCCAGAAGGAACTGGTCGACCCGATCGCGCGGAAGCTCCTGTCAGGGGAGTTCGCGGACGGGTCGGTGATTGGGGTGAGCGCGGGAGCCGAGGGGTTGGTGATCGGGCGGGCGGCGGTGCACTAGCCAATATGCTTAGGGTAAAACATGCTTAGTGTAAAATTCTTGGAAGATGAACGTCGCCCTTCAAGAGTCCATAAATTACTGCGCCAAAGAGGCTCGCGGTAGCTGCGATTGCGCTTGACAACACTTGCGGCCACAGCTTTCCTTGGCTACCGAATCCCGTCTCTTTTAGATCGATTACGACGTTAGATATATACTTGCGGTGAAGATATCCTATAATTTGAATTATCGCGAGAATGGTGCCCATGAGGACCAATCTCCTCCACCAGTCTGCAAGATTGGGTAGCGCACAAATCGCTGCAATCAGAAGTACGCCGTTTATATTGAGCCCAAATCGTCTCGTTGTAGTTAGGAATTTGCGCTCGCTCTTTGCTATTTCAGCCCTGAGTGACTCTGCCTTTCCTGTGACCCAAGATTCTTGCACGCCCTGAACGCGGACCTCGTTTTTTCCACCAGCATCGAGTTCGACTGTCACGACCCGATTTATGTTAAATGCTTCGGGCTCTGATATAAATATTCTGATTTACTTCAAAGGCGCGCCAACTGGCGGGCTTCTTTGAAAGTCATCGGCGTATTTTGCGACCTCCTTTCCGCGGTCTCGGTAGGTAATTACAGGGCGGGGCTGCCGAAAGTCAGATCCGGCCACTCGAAGCAACTCTTGAAGACCTGACATTGACATTCGGATCGCCCCCACTTTCCGAGTGGACGTGTTGAACTCTTCCACGAGCGGGGGCCCGCCGCTGGCGCTAGGGCGTGGTAAGGCGTTGTCGTGCGGATAGAGGACAAACGTGCCCGCGGTTCCGACGGGACTGTCCCATCTGCCGCGAAGCATTCCTTCGGGCGTAAGATGCCCAGTTAGCTGAATCGTGGGAGAGGGCCCGTTCGCTACCGCTTCGGTGGCTGAAACGGTGATGGTTGCCCCATCAAAGGTTCCGGCGCCTTCGTACGTATGCGTGCCGTATTGATCATCGTTCAAATTTACATGGGCACTTATGCCGGTATCCGAAGGAACGATCTCAACGAAAAGCTTCCCAGTGTTGGTACCGTATATATTTCCAGCCCATAAGCGTCCAAGGTTGGCGACCGGTATTTCAGTGGACATCCCAGTCTCCGACAATTCAGTAGGTAGCCTACGGCGAGTCGCAGGCAAATTAGCGCGTCCTCTTCATCTGCAGCCAGAACCGCCTCCGCAGTCCCACGGCGGAGCAGGCGTCTCCCGCCGTGTCGATCTGGAGGTCGAGTCGGCGGGGACGAACCATGATGCGGAGACGCCGCTCTCCCACGAACTCGTGGCTTGGGCCGATGTGATCTTCGTCATGGAGAAGGCGCACCGGTCGAAGCTGCAGCGTCGGTTTCGCAAAAGCCTGAACGGCAAGCGGCTGATCTGCCTCGACATCCCCGACGACTACGCCTTCATGGACGCAGCCCTTGTGGCGCTGCTCGAAGCCAAGGTGTCGCGCCACCAGCCTCGCTGAGCATACCCCCCGCCGCACCCGGTGCGGCGGGCCTCAGGGCCAGCGGGCTTCGGGGGGGAGGGAACTCAGGATCGACTCCACGTTGCCGCCCGTCTTCAGGCCGAACAGGGTGCCGCGGTCGTAGAGGAGGTTGAACTCCACATAGCGGCCGCGCTGCACGCACTGGCGGTGGCGCTCGTCGTCGGTCCAGGGCTTGGCCATGTTGCGGGCCACGATGGCCGGGTAGGTCTCGAGGAACGCCTCGCCCACGGCCTGCGTGAAGGCGAAGTCTCGCCCAAAGTCACCTGAGTCCAGGTGGTCGTAGAAGATGCCGCCCACGCCCCGGGGCTCCCCCCGGTTGGGCAGGAAGAAATAGCGGTCGCAGTGGGTATGGTGCTCGGCGTAGGCGGTCGGGTCATAGGCGTCGCAGGCCCGTTTATAGGCGCCCTTGAAGTAGAGCGTGTCTTCCGCGTCCTGCCGGCGGTGCTCGGCCAGCACGGGGGTGAGGTCGCCGCCGCCGCCGAACCAGCTCTTCGTGGTGGCGATGAAGCGGGTGTTCATGTGGCCCGTGGGGGCGTGCGGGTTCTTCGGATGCACGATCACGCTGACGCCGGTGGCGAAGAAGCGCGGATCGTCCTCCGCCCCCTGCATGCTCGCCTGCATTTCCGGCGAGAACTCGCCCTCCACGGTGGAGACGTGGATGCCCGCCTTCTCGAACACCCGCCCGTTCAACACCCCCATGACGCCGCCGCCGCCCTCGGGCCGCGACCAGGGCTTGAGCTCGAATTTGGCGGGCGGGCCTTCTCCATAGAGCTCGGGCGGGGCGGCGGCCTCCACCGCTTCGAGGGCGCTGACGAGCCTGTCGCGCAGGGTCTCGAACCAGGCGCGGGCGGCCAGTTTTCGGGCGGTCAGGTCTTCTGGAGAGAGCATCCGCTTGGGTCGCCTCACGAAGGCGCGTCGTCAAGCACGGCGCCGGTTGAAAATTCCCGCCCACCGGCCTAATTCCCGCAGGACAAGCGCGAACATCCAGTCGCCGGAGAGCTCCAGCCCGTGGTCGAAGTCATCAACCGGCATCCAAACGTCGCGCCGGGCCCGGATGGGCACGGGTCTGACGGCGAGCCGAAAAGCCGCCGCGACTTCATCCACATCGCCGCCGTGGCGATGGCCGGTGGCGGTGCCGTGGCCGTGGCCTGGCCGTTCATTAACCAGATGAACCCCGCCGCCGACACCCTGGCGCTGGGCTCCATCGAGGTCGACATCTCCAAGGTGGTGGTCGGCCAGCAGATCGTCGTGAAGTGGCGCGGCCGCCCGGTGTTCGTGCGCAACCGCACCCCGGCCGAGATCGAAGCCGCGGCCAAGGTGCCCCTGTCCGAACTGAAGGACCCGCAGACCGACGCCCAGCGCACCAAGCCCGGCCACGCCGAACACCTGATCGTGGTGGGCGTCTGCACCCACCTCGGCTGCGTGCCCAACTTCGGCACCGGCACCTATGGCGGCTGGCTCTGCCCCTGCCACGGCTCGGTCTATGACACGTCGGGGCGCATCCGGCAGGGCCCCGCCCCCAAGAACCTCGAAGTGCCTGAATACGCCTTCACCGGCCCCAGCAAGGTCAAGATCGGCTGATCATGAGCGGACCCTCAAACTACGTACCCAAGACCGGATTCGAGCGCTGGCTCGACGTTCGCCTGCCGATCATCCGGATGGCCTACGACACGGGCATCGACTTTCCGACGCCCAAGAACCTGAACTACTGGTGGACGTTCGGCGGCATCCTGGCGGTGTGCCTCGTCACCCAGATCATCACCGGCGTGATGCTGGCGATGCACTACAGCCCCACGGCTGATGGCGCGTTCAACAGCGTCGAGCACATCATGCGCGACGTGAACATGGGGTGGATGATCCGCTACATGCACGCCAACGGCGCCTCGATGTTCTTCCTCGCGGTCTACATCCACATGATGCGCGGCCTGTATTTCGGCAGCTACAAGGCTCCCCGCGAAGTGCTGTGGATCCTGGGCTGCGTGATCTATCTCCTGATGATGGCCACGGCCTTCATGGGCTACGTGCTGCCCTGGGGCCAGATGAGCTTCTACGGCGCGGTGGTGATCACCAACTTCTTCTCGGCCATCCCCTTCGTGGGTGAGGCGATCCACACCTGGCTGCTCGGCGGCTTCGCGGTCGACAACGCCACGCTGAACCGCTTCTTCAGCCTGCACTACCTCTTGCCGTTCATGATCGCGGGCGTGGTGGGGCTGCACATCTGGGCGCTGCACGTTCCGGGCAACAACAACCCCACGGGCGTGCCGGTGAAGTCGAAGGAAGATACCGTTCCCTTCCACCCGTACTACACGGTGAAGGATGCCTTCGCGATCGTGGTGTTCTTCATCCTGTTCGCCTGGTTCGTGTTCTTCGCCCCCGAGGCGATGAGCCACGCCGATAACCAGATCAAGGCGAACCCCCTGCAGACCCCGGCGCACATCGTGCCCGAGTGGTACTTCCTGCCCTTCTACGCGATGCTGAAGTCCGTGCCGGACAAGCTGGGCGGCGTGCTCGTGATGTTCGGCTCCATTGCACTCCTGTTCGTGGTGCCGTGGCTCGACCGTTCGAAGGTGCGCTCAATGCGTTACCGCCCCACGGCGCGTTACTTCTTCCTGTTCTTCGTGGTGGGCACGCTGTTCCTCGGCTGGTGCGGCGGCAAGCTGCCTGACGAGGTGGTGATCCCCGTGGGTCGCGATGCCGTGACCGGTGAGGCCACCGGCCTGACCGTGCTGTGGGTCTCGCGCATCCTGACGATCTACTACTACGCCTACTTCCTCGTGGTGCTGCCGCTGCTGGGCCTGATGGAAACGCCTCTGCAGATGCCGGAGACGATCTCCAGCCCGGTCCTGTCGGGCAAGCACGGCGCGGGCCTGCCCGCGGGCGCGGCCGCCGCACCCGAGCACAAAGGTTGAGGGCTGGAGGGGGCCGGATCGCCGCGTTCGCGATCCGCCCCCTCCTCCTCGCTGCTCTGCTGATGACCGCGTCCGCGACGGCCCCTCTCCCTGCCGCGCAGACGAGTGCCGCCGTGCCGGACGACGGGCCGCTCCTCACTTGGGCAGAGTTTCTCGCCCGCCCCAAGCCGACCCTGCGCCCCGAGCGCATCCGCTACGGCGACGACAAGAACCAGTTCATCGACCTGTGGCGACCCGCGACGCCGGGACCGCATCCGGTCGTGGCGATGATCCACGGGGGCTGCTGGCAGGCCTCTGTCGCCAGCCTGCACATCATGGATCAGGCCGCCGCCGACCTCGCCCAGCGCGGCGTAGCCGTGTGGAACATCGAGTACCGCCGCGCCGATCAACCGGGCGGCGGCTATCCTGGAACCTACCGCGACGTGGCCGAGGCGCTCTTCACCCTGAAGCGGCAGACGGGCGAGCGGCGGCTAGATCTGGGGGCCGGTCTCGTCGTGATCGGGCATTCCGCCGGGGGGCATCTGGCCCTGTGGACCGCGGGCGCCTCGCGCCTCGCCGAGACGGGTCCGCTTAAACTTCCGGGCTTTCCGCATGTGCGCGCGGTGATCGACCTCGCCGGGCTGACCGACCTTGAGAACGACATCTCCACTGGCTGCGGGCCCGAAGTCGTGGCGCAGATGGCCGGATCGCCGCCGAACTATCAGGCCACCTCGCCCGCGCACCGCCTGCCCACCGGTGCCGAGCTCTTCATCGTCCACGGCGCGCGGGACGAGACCGTGCCCCTGGCCGTGGGCGAGCGCTTCGCCAGCCTGGCCCGTGCCGCAGGCGACGTCGTCCACGTCTCCTCGCCCCCGGGCGGCCATGCGGAGGAGATCGCTCCCGGTACGCCCAGCTGGAACGCAACGGCGGCCATCGTGCTGCGCCTTTCGGGAGTGCCTGCACCGTGAACTGGGTTCTGGGCGTGATCGGCGGCAGCGGTCTCTATGAGATCGAGGGGCTGACCGAGCAGCGTTGGGTGCGGGTGCAGTCGCCCCTCGGCCAGCCTTCCGACGAGGTGCTGCACGGGGTGCTGAACGGGGTGGAGGTGCGGTTCCTGCCGCGTCACGGCCGGGGCCACCGCCTGTCCCCCAGCCACCTCGACTATCGCGCCAACATCGATGCCCTGAAGCGCTGCGGCGTCACCGACATCGTCAGCCTCTCCGCCGTGGGCTCCCTGCAGGAGCGCTACGCCCCCGGCGACTTCGTGGTGGTGGACCAGTTCATCGACCGCACCTTCGCCCGCCAGAAGTCGTTCTTCGGCGACGGCATCGTGGCCCACGTGTCGATGGCCGAACCCGTCTGCCCGCGCCTCTCGGCCCTGGCCGCGGCGGCCGCACGGGCGGCGGGCGCCACCGTCAGCGAGGGCGGCACCTATCTGGCGATGGAGGGCCCGCAGTTCTCCACCCGCGCCGAGAGCGAGCTTTACCGCGCCTGGGGCTGCGACGTGATCGGCATGACCAACATGCCCGAGGCTAAGCTCGCCCGCGAGGCCGAGCTGCCCTACGCCAGCGTCGCCATGATCACCGACTACGACTGCTGGCGCGCCGGCCACGACGCCGTGGAGGTGTCGCAGATCGTCGCCGTGATGCATGCCAACGCCGCCAAAGCCAAGGCCACCGTGGCCGGCCTGTGCCGCACCCTCAGCCTAACGCCCCGCACGCCGTCGCCCATCGATACGGTGCTCGACGCCGCCCTCATCACCGCCCCCGCACACCGCGACCCGGGCCTCGCCTTCAAGCTGGAGGCGATCCTGAAAAGGGTGAGCGCGGCGTGACAGACTTCACCCTCACGCCTGTGGCTACGGTGCGGGGCGGGCGGATCGAGAACGAAGACGACGCCTGGGGTGCGGTGGAGGCGCAGATCATCCTGGCTGACCACATGCCGCCAGAGGCTCTGCAAGGGCTGGACGGCTTCTCCCACGCGGTGATCGTGTTTGTGTTCGACCGCCTCGATCCGGCCAAGGTGAACACCTCGGCCCGGCACCCGCGCGACAACGCCGATTGGCCCAAGGTCGGCATCTTCGCCCAGCGCGGCAGCCCCCGGCCGAACCGGCTGGGCGTCACCACGGTGGAGGTGCTGGCCGTCGAGGGGCGGACCTTGACCGTGCGCGGCCTGGACGCCATCGACGGCACGCCGGTCCTCGACATAAAGCCGGTGATGCGGGGCTTCGAGCTGCGCGGCGTCGTCACGCAACCGGCCTGGGCCGACGAGATCATGAAGGACTACTGGTGAACGCCCCAAGCCACCTGATCGACCTGCGCGCCTCCATCCGCACGATCCCGGACCATCCCAAGCCCGGCATCCTGTTCCGAGACGTCACCACCCTGATGGGCGACGCTCGCGCCTTCCGGCAGGCGGTGGATCAGCTCGTGGCGCCCTTCGCGGGCTCGAAGGTGGACAAGGTGGCCGGGATCGAGGCGCGGGGCTTCATCCTGGGCGGGGCGATGGCGCATCAGGTGTCCTGTGGGTTCGTGCCCCTGCGCAAGAAGGGCAAGCTGCCCTTCCGCACGATCTTCGCCAGCTACGAACTCGAATACGGCGTCGATGAACTGCACATGCATGAGGATGCCGTGACCCCCGGCGAGAAGGTGGTGCTGGTCGACGACCTGATTGCCACCGGCGGCACCGCCGCCGCGGGGATCGAGCTCCTCCGCCGTGGCGGGGCCGAGGTGGTGGCGGCGGTGTTCGTGATCGACCTGCCCGACCTCGGCGGCGCCCAGCGCATCCGCGACCTGGGCGTGCCGGTGACCGCCCTCGTGGAGTTCAGCGGGCACTGATGAAAGGTCTCCCCTGCGCAGCGGGGGAGGTGGCCGCGTAGCGGTCGGAGGGTGCGAACTTCCTCCAGCACGCCTGAGTCTGGGGCTCGCCCCCCCCCCACCATCTTCGATGGTCCCCCTCCCCCGCGCCGCGGGGGAGGTCTAGGAGGAGATCACCCCTCAGCAGCAACCTTCATGGCGTCCACGAAGCGCTTCACGGTGGCCTTGCGGGTGGCGAGGTCCTTGTCCTTGGCGGCCTGGTCGGCGTTCACGGCGAGGTCGAAGAACAGGGTGTAGACGATCTTGGTGCCGGCCCCGTTCGGCTGGAACTCCACCGTGCCGTGGTACGAGTTGGGCACCAGAGGCTGGGCGTAGGTGTAGGAGGTGGCGGTCTTGGCGACCATCATCTCGACCACGCGTCCGGCGATCAGGCGCACCGCACCCATTTGCTCGGCGGGGCCGGTCTGCACGCAGGTGGTCTTCAGCCAGGCACCGATGTCGCAATAGCCGCCGACCTTTTTCATGGTCTCGGCGAGAGGCTTTGACACCTCCACCGTCGCCGCCGCCGTGGAGTATTCCGGCGAAGGCTTGGCCGCGGCCGGGGCCGCAGCGGGGGCCTGGGCGAGGGCGAACCCGCCCGCGAGGAGTGTGAAAGACGCCGCGGCGCCGACGATGATCCGCTTATCCATGCAGGCTATTTCCCTATGACCGGTTGAGGTTCTTCTGGTTGTTTTTGGGGGGCCGCGTCCACGGCGGCGTTCACCGCCTTGAGGAAGGCCTCGCGGGCCACCGAGTGTTCCTTGCCCGTGGCCTTGTCCCAGTCGCTGTTGATCACGACGATCAGCTTCCGCCTGGGGTCGATGTGGATCATCTGGCCGAAGATGCCCCGGGCGTCGAACGCCCCGTCGTCGCGGGTCCACCACTGGAAGCCGTAGCCGAAGCCCGGCAGGCCGATGTCGGCCTGTTTCGAACCTGCCATGCCGTACCACCAGGTGGGCACCACGCCTCGTCCGCCGCCCAGAACGAACAGGCCCATGCGGGCGTAGTCGTGGGCCGCGACCGAAAGGCCGAAGCCCCCCGGCTCCTGCCCGTTGGCATCGGCGAGCCAGATCGCCTCCTGCTCCATGCCGTAGGGGATCCAGATCTTGTTCTGGAGATACTCGGCCAGGGTCTTGTGCGTGACCCGGCTGACGAGCACGCCCACGAGGTTGGTCTCACCCGTCTTGTAGACCCACTTGGAGCCTGGGGCCGCCTCGCGGGGCAGCTTCTTCATGTATTCGATGGTGGCGTCCTTGCCCGCCACCACGGGCTGCTGGCCGATGAGCGCCACGTCCGACTTGGGGTCGGCATAGTCTTCGTTCCACTTCACGCCCGAGGTCATGGTGAGGAGCTGACGCACCGTCACCCCGTCGTAGGCCGAGCCCTTCAGCTCAGGCAGGTAGGTCACGACCTGATCGTCGATCGACTTGATCTTCCGATCCAGGATCGCGGCGCCCAGCAGAGTGGAGGTGAACGACTTCGCCACCGAGAACGAGGTCCACCGCTGGTCCGGGCCATAGCCACGGCCGTAGCGCTCGAAGCGTATGCGCCCGTCCTGCACCACCAGCACCGCCGCCGCGTCCTCCTTGGCGAAGAGGGCGTCGGCGGCCGGCAGGGCCACGGTGTCGCCCTTGGGCAGGGGATGCGCCCGCCAGCCGCGACGTACGGAATGGGTGGGAAACACGCTCTCCATGTGGCGGAAACCGAACTCCCGCTGTGGCTCCGTCCAGCGCAGGAGGTCGATGGAGTCGGGCTTCACGCCGGGGGGTGCCGGGGTGGTGGCTGTGGCTGTGCCCGCGAGGGCCACCAGGGCGAGGGCGAGAACGGGGGCCAGGGCAGTGCGGATCGACATGGTCGCATCAGACACCCGCCGCGCCGCTTTCCGCAAGGGCGGTTCCCTTGGCCGCGTGGGAGCCCTACCTTCGGGAGCGGGGGCTGGAACACGGAACGAGGCCCTGATCGATGTCTTTCCTGCGGCCGGGTTCAGACCCCAACTACACCCTGGCATGGCGCAACTTCCGGCGGATGCAGGGTTCGGCCTGCCTTTTCGTGGCGCTGCTGTATGGAGCCGCCGCCCTGCGGGCGTGGTCGTCGCTGGAGGGCTCCCTGGACCTGAAGCGCTCGGTGATCCTGGTCTTCCCCGCGGTGTTCGGGATGCTGAGCCTGTGGGTGCCCCTGGTGATCGCCCCGGTGCGCAGGCGACTGAAGCGATACGTGTGGCTGTCGTTCGTCTCGGGGTTCGGGCAGTCGGTGCTGTCCGTCGTCACCGGCCTGGGGGTGCTGAGCGTGGGCGGGGCGTTCCTGTTCGCCGAGATCGCGAGGGCCGCGCACGGGGGCCGCTGGCCCGCAGGCGCGTTCTCCGCCCTGGGCTCGGGCCTCGGCATCCTGCTGGCGCAGGCGATCCTCACCACCTGGCTGGAGCGCGAGCCCAAGATCCGCGGCATCATCCTGCGGTGAGCCTATCCCCCCCGCCGTTGGCTGCGAACAGGGCCAGCGTGCGTTCCAGCGCCATGTGCGCCGCGTCCGCGTCATAGGCCGCACCGCCCAGGTTGTTGAAGCCGTGACCGGCCCCCTCGTAGACGTGCACCGCCACTTCTGGCCGCGCCTGGCGGATCAGCTCCACGCGATCCAGCCCGATGTGACCATCCACTTCGCCGAAGTGCAGGAGCGTGGGGCAGCGCGGGGCTTGCCCGGCGTGGCCGGCGATCATGCCGCCGTAATATCCCGACACGGCCGCCAGCGTCTCGATGCGGTGCGCGGCCAGCCAGGCGATCCCGCCGCCGTAGCAGTAGCCCACCACGAACACGGGCCCGCGGGGGGCGAGGAAGTCGACGCAGGTCTCCACGTCGTTCACCGGGTTCTCCAGCCCGTTGCCCTGGGCATGGCGAAATCCCTCGGCCACGCCCTCGGGCGTGTGCTCGGCGACGAACCCCGGCGCCTGCCGATCAAAGAGCGAGGGGGCCAGAACCTCGAACCCGAGCTTGGACCAGCGCTCCACATCGGCCTGCACGAAGCGATCGAGACCGAAGATCTCCTGCAGGATCACCACCCCGCCCCGGCGCGCCCCCACGGCCTGCGCATGGAGGGCCGTGAAGCCGAAGCCGTCGATCTTGGACGCGAGCGTCAGGGTCTGGGTCATGAGGGCTTCGCGTGACGGTGGGCGGGAGGACCACGACCTCTACAACCCTCGCCGCCCCCGCGGCCACTCGCCACTGGAAAGGGGGCGGCGCAGGCGTATCCTCAGCTCCGTGCTCACGCCCGAACAGCCCTGCGCCCGCTGCGAGATGCCCACGCCGCACGAGGCCCTGCGCCTGTTCACCCAGCGCGAGCGCCTGCGCAGCTTCACCCGCCAGCCGGTGCGGGTGAGGGAGGCTGTGATGGCCGACGCGGCGCCCGGCCCCGCGCCGCCGCCCGCCACCGCCGCCGACAGCCCTCGGGCGCCCTTCACCTATCGCTGGGTCACCCGCGCCTACGCCCTGTGCCCCGACTGCCACGCCGCGATCGACGGAGGGCGCGCCGACATCCTCGATCACGACCGGCGCCGCGCCCTCCTCACCTGTGCGGCTGTGGCGGGGCTTGTGGCGGTGATGTGGTTCGGCTTCGCCCCCTTCACCCACAACTGGATTGCCGCCTTCTGGCGCAACGGTGCCGGAGGACGCTGACCCGCCCGCCGCAGCGCGTCTCGACTGGGGGACAGGCGTCCGGGCCGCAACGTCGGGCGATCAGGACGGCAGGTTCGCCGCCACGGTCCGGGCGAAGGCCAGGGCCTGCTCAGGCGTGGCCCGGAAGTCGCCGTCGATCCACCACTGCTCGACCGCCTTGCGCACCGCGCCCACTCCAGGGCCTTCGGGCACGCCCAGCGCCATGATGTCTTCGCCGGAGAGGGGGAAGGGCGGGGGGGACCAGTCCGAAAGGTCCAGCAGCCGCTTCCAATCGGAAGGGTCTTGCGGCTGGTAAGCCCACGACAGCCGTATCTGATCCCGATAGGCCGGACGCCCCATCCGGTGGATCGCGCGCCTCGCGTCAGCGTCGGCCATGTCCTGGGTGAAGCGCCCAAATCCGCTTGTGCAGGCGAGCAAGCGGTTCCGGTCCTCGTTGGACATGCGGAGCTGCTTAGCTGTTTCTGCACCGGATGCCTGACCGATCAGACCAGCTAAGCGCAGCAAGGGATCGGAGATTTCGTCCGCCAAGGCGTCGCTCGCGACAAGCTCCGTGAAAAGGCCGGTCTCCCGAAATTGCGGGATCACTTCTCCAAGCACGCCTGCCGCCGCCATCAGCCGCACCGCCGGGACCGGATTAGGTGCTCCGAGAAGCTTGAACAGCTCCTGCTGCACCCGCTCTCCGCTCAGCCCTGCGATGCCGTCCTTCAGCTTGGCGCAGGCCGCCAGTCCCGCCGGGTCGGCCTGTGCCGCATTTCCCACCCGCGACAGGAAGCGGAAGAACCGCAGGATCCGCAGGTAGTCCTCGCGGATGCGGGTCTCGGGATCGCCGACGAAGACGATCCGGCGCGCGACCACGTCGTCCAGCCCCCCGCCCGTGGGGTCGTGGAGCGTGCCATCGGGGTCGGCGTAGAGGGCGTTGAGGCCGAAGTCTCGGCGGGCGGCGTCTTCCCCCCAGTCGTCGGTGAAGGCCACTACGGCCCGGCGGCCGTCGGTCTCCACGTCCCGGCGCAGGGTGGTGACCTCATAGGTGCGGCCGCCGGAGAGCGCGGTGATCGTGCCGTGCTCGATGCCCGTGGGGATGGCCCGCAGGCCCGCAGCCTCCAGCACCGCGGTCACCTGCGGCGGGGTGAGGGGGGTGGCGATGTCCACGTCGGTCACCTGATCGGCGCGGCCGAGAAGGGTGTCGCGCACGCAGCCGCCCACAAAGCGCGCGCAGCCTAGGCCGCCTGCCGCCTCCAGGGCCGCGATCACCGCGCGGGCGGGCTGCGCGGTCAGCCAGTCGGGGAGGGGATCGAGCCGCCCCTCTGTGATGGGCAGGGTCACGGCTGCCCCGGCTCGGGCAGGCCCAGTTCGCGCCGGGCCTTCTTCGTCAGCTTGGCTGAGATGATCGCGTGGGCCTGCTTCAGGAGCGCGGTCAGCTCGTCGTCTGGCAGGGCGTCGATGTGGGTCAGCTGCACCCACTTCGCCCGCTGCATATAGGGCGCAGGAATCGCCAAGCCTTCTTCGACCAGGAGCTCGAAGCCCATGTCCGAGGCCTTGAAGGTGTAGCGCTCGTCTTCGTCCGGGCCGCCCCCCATGGCGAACATCTTGCCGCCGACGCTGAACACCTGGTGCTCGCCCCATTTGATGTCGACGGTGGTGGCGGGCAGCGCCAGGCACGTGGCGGTGAAGTCTGCGGCTTTCATGCGCGGGAGTGGGCCGTCGCGCAGGCGTCGGGTCAAGCCGCTCCCGTCCTCGCTGCGGCTTTGGCCCCCGCTGCGGCTTTGATAAGGCTGCGAGCATGAACCCGCCTTCCGCAAACGTGATCGATCGGCTGAAGGCCGCCGCCGGCGAAGGCGGCTGGTCGCAGGACGAGGCGCGCATCGCACCCAAGCTGAAGGAATGGCGCGGCCGCTTCGTGGGGAACACCCCGCTCCTGCTTCTGCCCGACACACCGGAGCGGGTGGCGGCCTTGATCGCGATCTGCGCCGAGACCGGAACGGCCGTCACGCCCCAGGGCGGAGACACGGGCCTCGTGGGCGGGCAGATCCCCGACGGAGAGGTGCTGCTCTCCACCGAACGCCTCAACCGCATCCGCGACGTGTCGGCTCAGGACGATGTGATCGTGGCCGAGGCGGGGGTGACCCTGCACGCCGTGCGCGAAGCGGCCGAGGCGGCGGGGCGGCTGTTCCCGCTGAGCCTCGCGTCGGAGGGCACCTGCACGGTGGGCGGCCTCCTTTCCACCAACGCGGGCGGCACGGGCGTGCTGCGCTACGGAACCACTCGGGAGCTGGCGTTGGGAGTCGAGGCGGTGCTGCCCGATGGGTCGCTGATGCATGGGCTCAAGCGCCTGCGGAAGGACAATACGGGCTACGACCTGCGCGGCCTGCTGATCGGTGCCGAGGGCACGCTGGGCGTGATCACCGCGGGCGCCTTCAAGCTTTTTCCCCGGCCCGCGAGCCGGGCGGTGGCCTTCGTCGGTCTGGCGCGGGTGGAGGATGCGCTGACCCTCCTCGAACGCGCCAAGGCGGCGGCGGGGGGTGCGGTGGAGGCATTCGAGTTGATCTCGGGCGCCGGCCTCGCCTTGGCCGTGCGGGTGCTGCCCAACGCCCGCGCGCCGCTGGACGCGCGGTTCCCCTGGACGGTGCTGATCGAGCTCACCAGCGCCGAGGCGAACGGGGCCTCTCCCCTGCTCGAGCGGTTGCTGGAGGGAGCGCTGGAGGACGGGGTCATCGCCGACGCCGCCCTGGCGCAGGACGAAACGCAGGCCAAGGCGTTCTGGGCGCTGCGCGAAGGCCAGTCCGCCGCTCAAAAGGGGGAGGGCGCGGCCTGGAAGCACGACGTTTCCGTGCCCGTGGCCCTTGTGCCGCGCTTCCTGCACGAGGCCACCGCGGCGGTGGAGCGGCTCGAGCCGGGCGTGCGCGTGATCGCCTTCGGCCATGTGGGCGACGGCAACATCCACTACGACGTAGCCCGCCCGATCGGCGGCTCGGACGACGCCCACGATGCCCGGCGGGATGAAGGAGCGCGGATCGTCCACGACATCGTGGACCGCCTGGGGGGCTCGATCTCGGCCGAGCACGGCCTGGGCACGATGAAGTCGGCCGAGGCGCTGCGCTACAAGGATCCGGCGTCGGTCGCGGCCATGCGCGCCGTGCGGGCGGCGCTCGACCCCGGGCGGATCATGAACCCCCGGGTGCTGTTCTGACCCGCGGGAGCCGAGGGTTCAGATCAGGCCCAGCGACCGCTGAGCCTTGATCTTCACGGACTTCTTGGTCAGGCCCCAGCCCGTCCAATCGTCGCCGATGCGCCAGCGCCACAGCGGGCCCATCTTCCAGACAGTGTAAAGCGGCATGACGGCGCTCCGAACTTCCCCGAGGCGACTGCGCGCCTCTTACGGCTCAGCTTAACCATGTCGCTTTTGCAACGAAGGACACGGCTCCCCAAAATGAGGATTTGGCAGTCGCAATGCCGATGGTGCGTCAATCCGCGCAGGGTTGCGATGCCTGCTCTCGCCTTGCGAGGCCCCGGACGCTAAAGCGCAGCCATGCTTTTCGTGCTTTCCCCGGCCAAGACGCTCGACTTCACGCCGCCTGATTCGGCCCTGCCGGCGACGCGCCCTCAGCTGCGGTCGGACGTGGCCGAGCTGGCTGCCGTCGCCAAGACGCAGACGGCCGCCGACCTGAAGCGGCTGATGTCGATCTCCGACGATCTGGCCAAGCTCAACGCCAAGCGGTTCAAGGCATTCAGCCCGCGCGGCCGCCGGTCCGACGTTCAGGCGGCCCTCGCCTTCGCCGGCGACGTCTACCGCGGTCTGCAGGCGCGGGAGCTCGATGCCGAGGCGCTGGTGTGGGCGCAGGGGCGAGTGCGCATCCTGTCCGGCCTCTACGGGGTGCTGCGGCCGCTGGACCGTATCCAGCCCTACCGCCTCGAGATGGGGGTGAAGCTCGCCAACCCCCGGGGCGAGACGCTGTACGATTTCTGGGGCGAGCGGGTCACGCAGACCCTGGCGGCCGCCACCCGCGGCCACGCCGACAAGACCATCGTGAACCTCGCCAGCCAGGAATATTTCGGGGCCGTGCGAGTGAAGGCGCTCAAGCGCCCGGTGATCGCCTGCCTCTTCAAGCAGGAGACCCGAACAGGCGAGATCACCCACCCCGGCTTCTACGCCAAGCACGCGCGTGGCCTGATGGCCCGCTATGCCATCGACGAGCGGGTCGAGCGGGCCGAGGATCTCAAGCGTTTCGACCGGGAGGGCTATCGCTTTGCACCCGATCTTTCGTCGAAGGGCGAGTTCGTTTTCCTGCGGCCGCATCCGTAAGGCGAGGTTGGCGCGCTCGCCGGTTTGTCTCCAGACGGCCTTCGGGCTAGGGCTGCGGGCATGATCGACGAACTCGTGACCCGCGCGGCCTCCGCCACTGGCCTATCCGTTGACCAGACCCGGCTGGGGCTGTCGGCGGCCCTTTCCCTGATCCAGAAGCACGGAGAGTCCGACAGGGTCACCGCCCTGTTCGACGCCATCCCCGGTGCCGCCGATCTCGCCACCGAGGGCGGGGCGATGACGGCGCAGAAGTCGGGTGGCCTTCTCGGCGGCCTGATGCGCGGTGCGGGCGGCGCTGCGGGTGCGGCCATGAGCGACGCGATGGCCATCGGCCAGAAGCTCGCCAAGCAGGGCGTCACCACCAGCGACATGCAGAACATCCTCCCCGTGGCGATGGCCTGGGTGAAGGAGAAGACGGGCTCCGACCTCCTGCGCGAAGTCCTTTCCTCGATCCCCGGCCTTGGCCCGCTGATGACGGCCGCTGGCTGAGAGATTCGTCGGCAGCCGGCGGGTGTTGACCCTCCGTTAGCCGGCCCGCGTTACTGTCCCGCCAGATTTGGGAGGGTGGCGTGGCTATGGCGCGCGCAGCGGGCGAGACGGGCGGCATCCTGAGCGCTCCCGACTTCTGGCTGTGCGAGGCCCGGGCCCTGGCCGTGAACGCCCAGGAGCGGCGCCTGCAAGTGCCCAGCCGCTTCGCCGTGATCGTCGCCTTCCTGCTGTGCGCCGTCTTCGTGATGCATCTTTCGCCGACAAGCCCGGTGCTGTGGGGCTGGGCGGCGGCGGCGGCCGGAAGCCAGATCCTGGAGATCGCGGTTCTGTGGCGGTTCCGGCCGGGCGCTCCCCTGCCAGGGAGGGTCGCGACGATGGTGGGTCTGGGTTCGACCGTTCTTGTGTCGGCCGGATTCGCGGTGGGCACGCTGGCCCTGTGGCAACTGCCCGATGCGCTTGGCCCGGCCGCGGCCATGCTGGTGCTGACGGGCTGCCTGCTCAACGTGATGACCCTTTCCCGCGGTTCGGCCATCGCCCTGGTGGCGTCGGCGTCGCCTCACGCAGCCCTCCTGATCTTGGGACCGCTGGCCGGTCCGCCCGCCCTGGCCAACGACAACCTTGTGGCCGTGCTGATGCTGAGCGCCGGCCTGTTCCTCATGGGGCTGACGGCCGCATGGCGCCGGATCGAGCGGCTGAGCACCCGGGAGGCGCAGGCGAGACAGGCCGCCGAAACCGCGACCCTGGCCAAGACGCGCTATGCCGCTGCGGTCAGCCACGAACTGCGCACGCCGCTCACCGCCATCCTCGCCGCCGCCGACGCCCTGTCGCGCCGGGCCGCTGTTCCCGCCGATGCCGAGTGCGCCCGCATGGTGGGCGACGCCGGGCGCCAGATGCGCCGCCTGCTCGACGACCTCCTCGACCTCGCGAAGATGGAGGCGGGTCGCATGGGGGTGGAGGCGATCGCCTTCTCGCCCCGGGCTCTTCTGGAAGACCTGCGCCGCCTGTGGGCGGCCGAGGTGGCCGGCGCCGAGCTGTCGCTCGAGCTCGTGGGCGTGCAGAGCCTACCCGACCTCGTGACGGGCGACCCCGGGCGGCTGCGGCAGGTGATCAACAACCTCGTCTCGAACGCCTTGAAGTTCACGCCCTCCGGCTGCGTGCGGCTGGAGGTGAGCACGACGCCGCTGGCGGCCGGGGCATCCGGTGTGAGCATCTGCGTGGTCGATACCGGCTGCGGCATCGAGCCCGAGCGCCTGGCGCGGCTGTTCTCGCCGTTCGAGCAGGGCGACGACTCGGTGGCGCGCACCCACGGTGGCACGGGGCTGGGTCTGGCGATCAGCCGGGAGCTCGCCCGGCTGATGGGAGGCGACCTCACCGCCGAGTCGGGACCGCAGGGTTCGCGCTTCACCCTCACCGTGGCTCTGGCGGCGGCACAGGAAGCGGCCATGCTCGCGACGGCCCCCGCTGTCGAACGGCCTATCGAAGCCATCGAGGCCCAGGCGGAGCCGGTGCCTCCCGCGGCGGCAACCGCCAAGGCGGCCGGGCGGGTGCGGATCCTCGTCGTGGACGATCAGTCCCTGGTGCGGCAAGCCGTGGCGATCCTTCTGGAAGCCGTGGGCCTCGTGGCCGACTACGCCGAGACGGGGGCCGAAGCGCTGGAGCGCATGGCCGCCGAGCCCTTCGACCTGATCCTGATGGACGTGCACCTCTCGGACTTCGACGGTCGGGACCTGGCCAAGCGCCTGCGCGGCGGCGATGGCCCCAACCGCGAGACGCCCATGCTGGCCATGACCGGCGCGGTGCACGAGGGGGCGCTGGCCACCTACCTCGCCGCGGGGATGACCGGCTGGGTGGTCAAGCCGCTGGAGCCGAAGACCTTCTACGGCACGATCGACTCCGCCCTGCGACCCCGGCACGCCGGTGCAGACGCATCGCGCCCCGCCGGTGCGGCAGCGGCCTAGAGCCCTTCGAACAGGGCCGTCGACAGGTAGCGTTCGGCGAAGCTCGGGATGATCACGACGATCTGCTTGCCCGCATAGGCATCGTCCTGCGCGATGCGGAAGGCCGCTGTGAGCGCCGCGCCGGACGAGATCCCCACCGGCAGCCCCTCCACCCGGGCCGCCCGGCGGGCCATGGCGAAGCTGTCCTCGTTGGAGACGGCGATCACCTCGTCCACCACGTTGCGGTGCAGGTTCTCGGGCACGAAGCCCGCGCCGATGCCCTGGATCTTGTGCGGGCCGGGGGCACCGCCCGAAAGGATCGCCGAAGCCTCGGGCTCCACAGCGATCATCCGAAGGCCGGGCTTCTTGGCCTTGAGCGCCTCACCAACGCCCGTTAGCGTGCCGCCGGTGCCCACGCCCGCGACCACGGCATCGACCGCGCCGCCGGTGTCGCGCCAGATCTCCTCGGCGGTGGTGTGGCGGTGAATGTCGGGGTTGGCGGGGTTCTCGAACTGGCCGGGCATCACCGAGCCCTCGATCTCCGCCAGAAGCTCGGTGGCCCGGGCGACGGCGCCGCGCATGCCCTTCTCGGCGGGGGTCAGCTCCAGCCGGGCGCCGAGGAGGCCCAGCATCTTGCGACGCTCCATGCTCATGCTCTCGGGCATGACGAGCACGATGGGATAGCCCTTGGCCGCGGCCACAAAGGCGAGCGCGATGCCGGTGTTGCCGCTGGTGGGCTCCACGATGGTCATGCCCGGCTTCAGCCGCCCGTCGGCCTCCATCGCCTCCACCATCGCCAAGCCGATGCGGTCTTTCACGCTATGCAGGGGGTTGAAATACTCGAGCTTGGCGAGGATCTCCGCCTTCGGCCGCAGCTCGGCGGTGAGGCGCGGCAGGCGCACGAGCGGCGTATCGCCCACGAGCTCCAGCGGCGACGCATAGATGCGGCCGCGAACGGTGGGCGTGTGCGTGGGCGTGGCGAGGTCGGTCATGAGGTGGAAGATAGGCCGCTGGCGCGCCGCTGTCGCGGGTCTGACCCCTATGCGACCGCCCGCTTTCCTACGGAGGCCGATAGGGGTTCTAACAGGTGCTCGGCCAGCCAGCGCACCGCGGGCACGGCCACCCCGTCTCCGGTGAGCTGCAGGGCGGCGGTGGCGGAGCTCGGCAGGCGGTAGTCGTCGGGCAGGCCCATCAGGCGTGCGCCCTCTCGCGCCGACAGGGCGCGGGCGCGCAGGTGGCCTCCCTCCGAGACGATCAGGAATTGTTTGGACGAGCCGCCGCCGGGGGTTCTCAGGCACCCGGCCAAGCCGTCGAGGCGCAGCTCGGCCCGCTGCAGCTTCTCGCCATCCACCATCCGCATCCGGCGATAGACGGGGGCCACCGCCCGGCCGTGCAGGGCTGCCGCAGCATCCAGACGGCGGCGGTGAAGGGGGGACAGGGCGTCGGTCAGCGCTTTCGTCTGCGCCTCGTCGAACCAGATCACCGCCTCGTCTGGCTCCAAGAGGGTGGCGAGATCGGCGTTGCGGGCGGGCGGCACGGGCAGCGACCACCACCGCCAGCAGGCCTGCAGCTCCCACGGCAGGCGGGCGTGCGCCTCCACGAGGCGGGGCGAGTGGAAGGGCGCCATCGGCCGGGCAGATGTGAGCCCCCGCCCGCTGAGCGCCTTGGCGGCCACCACGAACAGGCGCGGGCGCGAGTGCGGCAGGAAGTGCGCCGCGTCGATCTCGAGCGCCCCGAAGGTGTAGCCCAGCCTCGCCAGGGCCGCGCAGAGGGCGGTGAAATCCTCCCCGCCGTTGGAGGTGGCGAGGCCGCCGACGTTCTCGATCACCAGCATTCGGGGGGCGCGGCCCTGCGCATCCAGCCCCTGCATCAGGGCGTGAAAGCCCCAGAAGGCGGAGGATCGCTCGCCCGACAGCCCGCCGCGCTTACCCGCCAGACTTAGATCCTGACAGGGGGAGGAGGCCCAGGCGAGATCGACAGGCCCGCCGCCCGCAGGCTCCGGCAGGTCCCGGGGGGTGAGCTGCCACACGTCGCCAACCTTGAGGTCGGCCCCGCCCCAGTTGTCGCGATAGCTGTCGGCCTTGGTAGGATGGAAGTCGTTGGCGAACAGGCAATCCCAGCCGTCGCCCAGGCCAGCGCGGGCCATGCCGCCGCCGGCGAAGAATTCGTAGAACGTGGGCCGCCGGGGTGTCACGGCGACCCACGCTAGGGTGATTTGCTCTGAGTGCGATGCCTCGGGAGCGAGCCCTCAGTAGGCCTCGAACAGACCGGCTGCGCCCATGCCGCCGCCGATGCACATGGTGACCACGCCCCACTTCTTCTTGCGGCGCTTCAGTTCCATGAGGACGTGGCCGGTGAGGCGCGTGCCCGTCATGCCGTAGGGGTGGCCGATGGCGATGGAGCCGCCGTTCACGTTGTACTTCTCAGGGTCGATGCCGAGGCGGTCGCGCGAGTAGAGGCACTGCGAGGCGAAGGCTTCGTTCAGCTCCCACAGGTCGATGTCGTCCACCTTCAGGCCGTGGCGCTCCAGGAGGCGCGGGACCGCGAACACGGGGCCGATGCCCATCTCGTCAGGCTCGCAGCCGGCCACGGCGAAGCCGCGGAAGGCACCCAGGGGCTCGGCGCCGCGACGCTCGGCTTCCTTGGAGTCCATCATGATCACCGCGGCCGCGCCGTCGGACAGCTGCGAGGCGTTGCCGGCGGTCACCCACTTGCCCTCGCCCTTGACGGGGTTGAGCTTGGCGAGGTCGGCCATCGTGGTTTGGGGGCGGTTGCACTCGTCCTTATCGACCACGTAGTCGACCATGGACTCCTCCTTGGTCTCCTTGTTCACGACCTTCATCTTCACGTGCATGGGCACGATCTCGTCGTCGAAGGTGCCGTTGGCCTGCGCCGCGGCGATGCGCTGCTGCGAGCGCAGGGCGTACTCGTCCTGGTATTCGCGGGAGAGGCCGTAGCGTTCGGCCACGTTGTCGGCCGTGTCGATCATCGGCATCCACAGGGCGGGCTTCTCCCGCATCAGCTTCTCTTCGGTGTAGAAGTAGGTGTTCATGTGCCCGCCCATCTGGACGAGGCTGATGTTCTCCACGCCCGCGGCAGCGGCCACCGGCGCGCCTTCGTTGCGGATGTAGCCCGCGGCCACCGCGACGGACTGCAGGCCCGACGAGCAGAAGCGGTTGATGGTGGTGCCCGAGGTCGTCACCGGGCAGCCGGCCCACGTGGCGGCCAGGCGGGCGACGTTGCCGCCGGTGGCGCCTTCGGGGTTGCCGCAGCCCACGATCACGTCCTCGATGTCGCCGCCCTCGATCTTCGCGCGGTCGATGGCGTGCTTGAGGGCGTGGCCGGTGATCGCCGCCCCGTGGGTGGAGTTGAACCCGCCCCGGATCGACTTGGCGAGCCCCGTGCGGGCGTAGGAGACGATGACGGCTTCGCGCATTCGGCTGGCTTCCTCAAAGGTTGGCTGCGGCCGCTTGGATCGGGCCGTCGGGGTTCGGGCGGCACATTAGGCATGGCGGGTGGCGAGGCAAGGTGGTCGCCGCCGGCAGGGCTGTCGCAGGATCAGCCGCCCGATGCGTTGAAGACGGCCAGCTGGGCCGCGAACGCGCTCTGGAAGCCCGGCCGCGCCTCGCCCCGGGCGACATAGGCGGTCAGGTTTGGATAGTCGTCGAGAATGCCCGAAGCCCTGGAGCGGAACAGCACCGCCACCATCATCAGGTCGCCGGCCGAGAAGGCTCCGTCCAGCCAGTCGGCGTCGCCGAGATGGCGGGAGAGCTGGTCCAGGCGCTTGCGGGCGCGCTCCTGCAGCATGGGCAGGCGCCCCTCATACCAGGGCTGATCCCGCTCCATCAGCATGGCCATGCCCAGCTCCACCAGGGGCGGCTCCACCGTGTTGAGCGCCGCAAACATCCAGGTGATGGCCCGCGCCCGGGCGTCGGCATCGCTCGGCAGAAGGCCCGGGTGTCCTTCGGACACGTGCAGCACGATCGAGCCGGACTCGAACAGGGTCAGGTCGCCGTCTTCGTAGGTGGGGATCTGCCCGAAGGGATTCCGCGCCAGATGCTCGGGTTCCTTCATCTCCGCGAAGGTCACGAGGCGCACGTCGTAGTCCACCCCCGCTTCGCCCAGGGCCCAGCGCACGCGCAGGTCGCGCGCCAGCCCCCGGCCGCGATCGGGGGACTGTTTGAACGCCGAGAGGACGGGCTTCATGCGGGTTTGGGTTCAGGGGCAGCCGGCCTCCCCGCAAACGGGGAGGCCGTAAGCGCTCAGGCCGCGACCGCGGTCTTGGCCCCGAAGCGTTCGTAGAAGCTCTCGTTCTTGGCGGCCATGTCGCGGAGCAGCGCGGGAGGCGTGAAGCGCGGGCCGAGTTCGGCGGCCAGGGCGTCGCACTCCTCCACGAAGGTCTTGGTGCCGATGCCGTCGATGTAGCTGATGGGCCCGCCGGTCCAGGGGGCGAAGCCCCAGCCCAGGATGGCGCCCACGTCGGCTTCGCGGGGATCGACGATCACGCCCTCCTCGAAACAGCGCGCGGCTTCCACGGCTTGGCGGTGCAGGAGGCGCTTCTTCAGATGCTCGCCCAGAGCCTTGTACTCGGGGCTTTCCGGGCTGATCGTGGACTTCACTGGCGGGATCAGCTCGGCCAGGCCGGGCCACAGCTTCTTCTTGGCGCCCTTCTCGGCGGGGTAGTCGTAGAAGCCCTTGCCGTTCTTGCGGCCATAGCGGCCGAGCTCGACCACCATTTTCTCCAGCACCGGGGCGATCTTCGGCTCGACGTACTTGTCGCCCAGGTCCGCCTTGGTTTGCTGCCCGATCTTGTAGGAGAGGTCGAGCGCCACGTCGTCGTTCATCTCCAGCGGGCCGCGGGGCATGCCGGTCATGCGGCCGACGTTGTCGATCAGCGCGGGGGGAACGCCCTCGGCCAGCATCTCCAGCCCCTCCTGCACGAAGGTGCCGAAGCAGCGCGAGGTGTAGAAGCCGCGGCTGTCGTTCACGGTGATGGGCGTCTTCTTGATCTTGAGGACGTAGTCGATCGCCTTGGCCAGGGTCTCCTGGCTGGTCTTGTCGCCCATGATGATCTCGACCAGGCCCATCTTGTCGACCGGCGAGAAGAAGTGGACGCCGATGAAGTTGGCGGGGCGCACGCTGACCTCCGCCAGCCCGGTGATGGGCAGGGTGGAGGTGTTGGAGCCGAACACCGCCGTCTCGGCGAGCTGGGCCTCGGCCTTCTTCGTGACTTCGGCCTTCACCTCGCGGTTCTCGAACACCGCCTCGACCACGAGGTCGGAGCCCTTCACGTGGGCGTAGTCGGTGGTGGCGGTGATCAGCGCGAGCACGCCGTCGGCCTTGGCCTGGTCCATCTTGCCGCGCGAAACCGACTTGGCGAGGAGGTCGGCCACGTGGGCCTTGCCCTTGTCGGCCTGCTCCTGCGTGGCGTCGATCAGAACCGTCTCGACCCCGGCCAGCGCCTGAACATAGGCGACGCCCGCGCCCATCATGCCGGCGCCCAGCACGCTCACCTTCTTGATGTCGTAGGCGGGAACGCCGGCGGGGCGGCCCGCGCCCTTGCTCAGCGCCTGCATGGAGATGAACAGGCTGCGGATCATCGCCTTCGCCTGCGGGGTGCGCATGGTGTTGAAGAAGTAGCGGCTCTCGATGCGGAGCGCCGCGTCCATCGGCACCTGCAGGCCCTCGTAGACGGCCTTCATGATGTTCAGCTGGGCAGGGTAGTTGCCGTAGGTCGACTTCCTCAGCATGGCATTGCCCATCACGAACAGCTGGCTGCCGCCCGTGGTGTAGGGGCCGCCGCCGCCGGGCACCTTGAAGTCCTTCTTGTCCCAGCGGGCGACGGGGTCGCCCTTGGTCTTCACCCAGGTCTTGGCGGCTTCGATCTCGGCTCCGGGGGCGACGAGTTCGTCGATGAAGCCCGCGGCCTTGGCCTCCTGCGGGCGGCTCGGCTTGCCTTCCAGCATGAGCGGGGCGGCGGCCATCACGCCGATCAGGCGGGGCAGGCGCTGCGTGCCACCGGCGCCGGGGAGGAGGCCGACCTTGGCCTCCGGCAAGCCGAGCTGGATCTTCGGGTTGTCGGCGCAGACGCGGTAGTGGCAGGCGAGCGCGATCTCCAGACCGCCGCCCAGGGCCAGGCCGCCGATGGCACAGGCCACGGGCTTGCCGCAGGTCTCCAGGCTCCGCAGGGTCTGCGACAGGCCGCCGACGGCTTCATAGTCGGAGCGCAGCTTGTCTTCCGCCGAGGCGCCGGGGTTGGTGGTGCGCCCGCCCATCTCGCCGAGGTCTGCGCCCGCGCAGAAGCCCGAGGCCTTGCCGGAGCAGATCACCGCGCCCTTGATGGCCTCGTCGGTCTTGATGCGCTCGATCACCTGCGGCAGCTCGCGGCTCACGGCACCGGTGATGGTGTTCATCGAGCGGCCGGGAACGTCGAAGGTGATGAGCGCGATGCCGTCGGCGTCGACTTCAATCTTGAAGGTTTCCATCTGCGTTTCCTTGAGGGTTCTTATGGGGTGAGGGAGAGCGACATCTCGTTGGTCGCCCTCCAGTTCGTGCGTTCGTAGAGTCGGCGGCCCGCGTCGGTGGCGTGCAGCACGAGGAAGAAGACGCCCAGGCGATGCGCCTCGGCCTGCAGCTCCAGCATCAGCCGCTTGGCCAGACCCCGCCCGCGGTGGGCCGGGTCGACCCAGACGTTGAGGACGAGGCCCCGACGGTCGGTGTCGGCGTGGGAGGGGCCGGGCGCCCAGTCCAACAGGTGCAGGCCGACGCCCGCCACGGCCTCGCCATCTGCCTCGGTCAGCCAGCCGCGGTAACGGCCATCGGCCAGGCGCTCCGCATGCCATTCGCGTGACGGTTCGGAGAAGCGCGCCACCGTCTCTGGCGAGCTCCCGGATTCCAGGAAGATCGCCTCGCGCTGGGCGCAGATCACGTCGAGGTCGCGGATCGTGGCGGGGCGAGGGGCGGGGGCTGTCATGCCTGGATGGTCCCGCCAGCGAGATCCAGCGCCATCTCGTTTGTGCGGCTCCAGCCCATCTTGTCGTAGACCGGCGCGCCCATGGGGCTGGCGTGCAGCACCATGTAGTTCACGCCGCGAGCCCGGCTTTCGTCTTCGCAGAGTTTCATAAGGTCCTGGGCGAGACCGCGCCCGCGGAAGGCCGGCTCCACGAAGATGTTGAGCACGTAGGCGCGCCGGTCGATCTCGGGATGCGAGAAGTGCGGCGGCCAGTCGATGAACATGATCCCGCCGCTCGCCGCCACGGCCCCGCCCTCCTGCATCACCCAGCCGATGTACTGGCCGGAGCGCAGGTGGGAGGTCAGCCAAACACGGAAGGGCGCGCCCATCGCCGCGAGGTCGTCAGCGTTCTTGCCGTTCTCCGCGAACATGCGGGTGCGGTGATCGGTGACGAGCTCGACGTCGGCGAGGACGACGGGGCGGGTGTCCAAGGCGAGAGCCTCAGACGCGCTCGATGATCGTGGCGGTGCCCATGCCGGCGCCGACGCAGAGCGTGGCCAGGGCGGTGGACTTGCCGGTGCGCTCCAGCTCGTCGAGCACGGTGCCGAGGATCATGGCGCCGGTGGCCCCCAGCGGGTGGCCCATGGCGATGGAGCCGCCGTTCACGTTCATCTTCTCGTGCGGGATGTCGAGCGCCTGCATCATGCGCAGCACCACCGCGGCGAAGGCTTCGTTCAGCTCATAGAGGTCGATGTCGCCGACCTCCATGCCCGCCTTCTTCAGGGCCTTGCGGCTCACGTCGGCCGGGCCGGTGAGCATGATCGAAGGCTCGGAACCGATCGAGGCCATGGCGCGAACCCGGGCGCGGGGCTTCAGGCCGAGGGCCTCGCCCATCTCCTTGGTGCCGACGAGGATGCCCGCCGCGCCGTCCACGATGCCGGACGAGTTGCCCGCGTGGTGGACGTGGTTCACCTCGGCCACCTCGGGGTAGCGCTGGGTGATCACGCTGTCGAAGGCCATCTCGCCGATCCCGGCGAAGGCGGCTTTCAGAGCGCCGAGGTTCTGCATGGTGGTGGACGGGCGCATGTGCTCGTCCTTGGCGAGGATCGTCAGACCGATCTGGTCCTTTACCGGCACGACGGACTTGGAGAAGCGCCCTTCGTCCCAGGCGCGACCGGCGCGCTTCTGGCTCTCGACGGCATAGGCGTCTACGTCGTCGCGCGAGAAGCCGTAGAGGGTTGCGATCATGTCGGCGCCGATGCCTTGCGGCGTGAAGTAGGTCTTGAAGGCGGAGGAGGGGTCCACCGGCCAGGCGCCGCGGTCGGTGCCCATGGGCACCCGGCTCATGGATTCGACGCCGCCGCCGATGGCCATGTCGGCCTCGCCGGTCATCACCTTGGCGGCGGCCATGTTGAAGGCCTCGAGGCCCGAGGCGCAGAAGCGGTTCACCTGCACGCCCGCGGTGGTCTGGGCGTAGTCGGCGGCGAGCACGGCGGTGCGCGCGATGTCCGAGCCCTGCTCGTTCACGGGCGACACGCAGCCGAGCACCACGTCGTCCACCTTGGAGGTGTCCAGGTCGTTGCGGTCGCGCAGGGCCTGCAGCACCTGGGTGGCGAGCGAAAGGGCGGTGATCTCGTGCAGGGCGCCGTCGCTCTTGCCCTTGCCGCGGGGGGTGCGAACGGCGTCGAAGATGTAGGCGTCGGCCATGGTGCGTCTCCTCAGACGGGAAGGGATTCGGCGGGTTCGACCCGCACTTCGGTGATCACGGAATTGGCGATGTTGCAGGCTTCGTGCGCCTTGTGGTGCAGATCGGCCAGGGTTTCGGCGGCGGCGTCGCAATCGACGGAAGGCCGCAGCACGCAGGTGACGACGCCGACCTTGCCAGAGCTAAGCTTTCCCATGCGGCCCTCAGGCTCGTCACGGTAGCTGAGGACCCGGACGCCCGCGTGTCTGGCGAAGTCGAGGAACCACAGCATGTGGCAGCTGGCGATGGAGGCGACGAACAGTTCCTCCGGGTCGGCGGCGGCTTCCACGCTCCACGGGGCTTTGACCACGCTGGGCGAGGCGGAGCCGGGTAGGGTGATGCCCTGGTCGAACCCGATCACATGCGCACGGCTGTAGTGACCCGCGAGGAAGTCGTCCCCCGGGGCCGCAGACCAGTCGATCGTGGCGTTGTGCAGGCTCACCCGCACGGCTCTAGAGCGTTGACGCAGCGGAAGCCGAGTCTCTTGCGCAGGAGGCTCACAAGCCGGCGTCCGATAGGCGATAGCCCATCAGGCCCGTGCCGCCGTCCACCTCGAGGATCGTGCCAGTGACGTAGCCGGCGGCCGGGCTGCACAGGTAGGCGGCCGCGTCTCCGATCTCGTCGGCCCGGCCGTAGCGTTTCAGTGGGGCGCCGGCCTTCACCTGTTCGGCGGCCTCCGGCGTGGGGGCGAGGCGGGCCATGCCCTCGGTGCCCTCGATGGGGCCGGGGCTGATCAGGTTCACGCGCACGCCCATCGGCCCCCACTCCAGGGCGAGGCACTTGCACAGCATATTCACCCCCGCCTTCGCCGCGCAGACGTGGGCCTGCAGGGGAGTGGGCTTCACGGCCTGCCCGGCGGTGATGGCGATCAGCGACGCTCCCGGAAGGTTCAAATGTTCGAACCCCGCGCGGAAGAGGTTGTAGGTGCCCAGAAGGTCGATGCCGACCACGGCCGCGAAGGCGTTGGCGCTCATGCCCAGCGCCGGGGCCGGGAAGTTGCCCGCCTGGCCCGCGATCATGATGTCGAGCTTGCCGATCTCGCCCACGGCCTGGCCCAGCGCCGCCGTCACGGCCTCGTAGTCGCGCACGTCGGCGGTGACGGCGATGCATCCGCCCCCGATCTCGGCGGCCGCAGCGTTCGCCTTCTCCACGTTGCGGCCCAGAACCGCCACCCGCGCGCCCAGTTCGGTGAAGCGTTTGGCGATGCCGAGATTGATGCCGCTGGTGCCGCCCGCGATGAAGGCCGTTTTCCCCGCCAGCATGCCGGGGGCGAAGGTTGCGCCGCTCACGCGCCGGTGCCCAGCTGGATGAAGGGCGAGAAGCCGCCCCAGAACATCCGCTTGCCGTCGAAGGGCATGTTTTCGGGCATCGGTTGCTCCATCATCCTGGCGTTGCAGGCGTCGCGCACCTCTTTCGAGGGGTAGGTGATCCAGGCCAGCACCACGACCTCGTCGTCGGTCGCTTCCACCGAGCGGGGGAAGGAGGTGCGCTCACCATAGGGAACGTCGTCGCCGACGCTCTCCACGTAGGCCGTGGCCCCGTGGTCCATCCACATGTGGCTCATCTCGGCGGAGAAGCGCTTGTACTCCTCCAGCCGATCCTTGCGGACCGCGAGCACGAAGCCGTCGACGTAGGCCATCCTGGTCTCCTCCTCCGGTCTGCGCCGGTGTTGCGCCAGACCCTAGATCAGAACGCTTCGGCCGGAAGGGCCATCATCGTGTCGGCGCCGGTCTTCAGCTTCGCCAGATGGCTCGCAGAATCGGGCAGGATGCGGGCGAGGAAGTAACGGCCGGTGGTGAGCTTAGCCGTATAGAAGGGATCGGCGTCGCCTCCAGCGATCTTCGCCTGCGCCGCGGTCGCCATCTTCAGCCACATCCACGCGCAGGCGGTGATGCCGAAGAGGTGCAGGTAGTCGGTAGAGGCAGCGCCCGCGTTGTCGGGGTTCGCCAGCCCGTTCTGCATGAGCCAGAAGGTGGCCTCCTGCAGCTTGGCCTTGGCGTCGGCCAGGCCTTCGACGAAGGGCTTCAACTCGGCATCACCCTCGGCGTCGGCCACCGCCGCATCGATCTCTGCGAAAAAGCTCATCACCGCCCGGCCGCCCTTGGCGGCGAGCTTTCGGCCCACGAGGTCCAGCGCCTGGATGCCGTTGGTGCCCTCGTAGATCAGGCTGATCCGGCAGTCGCGAAGGTATTGGCTGGCGGGGAAGTGCTCCGTAAAGCCGGAGCCGCCGTGAACCTGCATTCCGTCGAAACAGGCCTTGTAGCCCCGGTCGGTGAGGTAGGCTTTCACCACCGGCGTCATCAGGCCCATGTAGTCGGAGGCCTTCTCGCGGGTCGCCTCGTCGGGGGCCTTGTGCTGCAGGTCGCCTTGCAGCGCAGTCCAGAACATGAAGGCGCGGCCGGCTTCGAGCACGGCCTTGGAGTCCATCAGCATGCGCCGCACGTCGGGGTGGACGATGATCGGGTCGGCTGGGCCTTCCGGGTTCTTCACGCCCGTGAGCGAACGGCCCTGCAGCCGGTCCTTCGCGAAGGTCACGGCCGCCTGATAGGCCGCCTCGCCCTGCGCCAGCCCCTGCACGCCAACGCCCAGGCGCGCCTCGTTCATCATCACGAACATGAGCTTCAGCCCGGTGTTGGCCTCGCCCACCAGCCAGCCCTGCGCCCCGTCGTAGGCCATGACGCAGGTGGCGTTGCCGTGGATGCCCATCTTCTCCTCGAGGCCCGCGCACACCAGCTCGTTGCGGCGGCCGGGGTTCCCCTCCGCGTCAGGGATGAACTTCGGCACGATGAAGAGGCTGATGCCCTTCACCCCGGCCGGCGCGCCCTCGATGCGGGCCAGCACGAGGTGGACGATGTTCTCCGCCATGTCGTGCTCGCCGCCGGAAATCCAGATCTTCTGGCCGGTGATGGCGTAGCTGCCGTCGCCGTTGGGCACGGCCTTGGTGCGCAGCATGCCCAGATCGGTGCCGCACTGGGGCTCGGTGAGGTTCATGGTGCCGCCCCACTGGCCGCTCACGAGCTTGGGGCAATAGAGCGCCTTCTGCTCATCCGATCCGCCCTCGCGGATGGCGGCGTAGCAGCCGTGCGTCAGCCCCGGGTACATGCCGAACGCCATGTTGGCTGAGGAGAGCTGCTCGGAGAACGCCACGTTCACCACTGCCGGCAGACCCTGGCCGCCGTAGGCCGGGTCGGAGCCCAACGAGGTCCAGCCCGCCTCCACGAGCTTCTTGTAGGCGTCCTTGAAGCCGGTCGGGGTCTTGACCGTGTTGTCGGGCGACCAGGTGCAGCCCTCCACATCGCCGATGTGGTTCAGGGGGGCCAGCACTTCCTCCGCGAACTTGGCCGACTCCTCCAGGATCTGCTCGACGGTGTCGGAGGAGGCGTCGGCGAAGCCTTCCAGGTTGGAGTGGCTGTCGATGTTCAGCACCTCGCGCAGGATGAACATCTGGTCGCGGACGGGGGCGCGGTAGGTCATGGATTCTCTAGGATCGAGGGGAAGGGGTCAGGCCGTGCGGCGAAGGCCGGCGAAGGGCGGCTTGTCGAAACTGTCGGGCGGATCGTCGAGGCGCGAGCGGATCGCCGCCTCATAGTCCTGCGCCTGCGGGAGGAGGTCCGGGCGGTCTTCGGCGAGGCGTTGCTCCAGGCGCACGCAGCCTTCCTCGAGCTGCTCGATGGCGCCCTCGATGTCCTCGCGCTGCGCCTTGAGCGCGGCGATCCGCTGGCGGAAGCGGCCGAGGCTCTTGGCCATCTGCACGGCCCCCCCGTCGTTCTCGTCATACAGATCGAGCATCTCGCGCATCTCGGCGAGGCTGAAGCCCACCCGCTTGCCGCGCAGGATCAGCTGCAGCCGGGCGCGGTCTCGGGAGTGGTAGAGCCGGTTCTGACCGACGCGCTCGGGCGCGAGCAGGCCCCTGTCCTCATAGAATCGCAGGGCACGCGCGGTGACGCCGAACTCGAGCCCGAGCTGGCGGATGGAAAACGTGCGTTCGGGCTTGCGCAGATCGGCTGGCACGGGGCTCTCCGAGGTCTGGCGCGGCTTAAGTTACGCTGACGTAAGCGTCAAGCAAAGTGGGCTTATTATACAACCTTGACGGGATTCAAGGTCCATGACTCCATGTCCATACAACTTGAAAGGGAACTTATGGACAAGATCGCAATCGTGCGGGGTGTGGCCCTGCAGCTCGCTAAAGCGGAGGCTTCGATCGACGAGGCCATCGCCAAGACCTGCCGCCTGATCGACGGCCTGATGACCGCCCGCAGCGACATGCGGGTCTCCACCCTTCTGGGGGGCGGGGCGGGAGACCGGTTGGCCGCCGCCCTGGCCGAGCTCATGTCGGCCCGTCGCGAGACCGCCTCGGCCCACGGGGAGCTTTCCACCGTGCAGACGCAGCTGGGCATGCGCAGGGTCAACCTGTCTGCCGATCCGGTGGGCCCGCTCGACAAGCCGCCGCCCCCCACAGGCGCATCGGAAACGCCGCATCTGGCCGAGGTGCGCAGCCTTCACAGCGCCTGACGTTACGGCAGGGGGCGCGGCGGCGGTGTCGTCGCGCCCGAACGGGCAATCTCCTTGCGCACAAGGCTCCGCAGCGGTTGGCAAGGCCGTCGCTTGGGTCTATGGCGACACCTTGAGAGCCGGCGGCTGTTGCGTCGCCCGTGCCTGCGCCCGAGTGGCGCCTCGAAACTGAGGATGACGGCAGGAATGGTTGGTCGCGTTTCCGCGTCGCAGTTGATGTCTGGACTCAAGGCTTCCGGGCGGCAGGTGGCGGGTCTGGTCACGGCGGGTTCGGCGACGATGTTCGCCGGGGCCGCGTTCGCTCAGGGCGTGCTGGGTCAGCCGACGGACAAGGCGCTGGGCCTGCAGCCTTCTGGTTCTGCCCTGCGCACGCAGGCCGCCTTTTTCCATGACTGGGTACTGCTGCCGATTATCGTGGTGATCAGCCTCTTCGTGCTGGCGCTCCTGATCTACGTGGCGCTCAAGTTCAACGCCAAGGCCAACCCCACGGCCGACCGCTTCACGCACAACACCCCCATCGAGGTGATCTGGACCGTGGCGCCGGTCGTGATCCTGGCGTTCATCGCCATCTTTTCGTTCCGTCTGCTCTACGCCTACCACGACATGCCCAAGCCGGACGTGACGGTGAAGGCCACCGGCAACCAGTGGTACTGGAACTACGAATACCCCGACATGGGCGGCTACGCCTTCGACTCGAACCCGCTCAACCAGGTGAAGGCCGAAGCTCAGGGCCACGGCCTGTATCGCCTCGCGGTGGACAACCCGATGGTCGTGCCCGTGGGCAAGACCGTGCAGGTGCTGGCCACTGGCGCCGACGTGCTGCACGCCTTCTTCGTGCCCGCCTTCGGCATCCAGACAACGACCATCCCGGGCCGGGTTAACCAGGTGTGGTTCAAGGCCGAGAAGGAAGGCGTCTACTACGGCCAGTGCAACGAGCTGTGCGGCGTGAACCACAGCTTCATGCCGATCCAGATCGACGTGGTCAGCCAGGCGAAATACGACGCCTGGGTCGCGGCGCACGCCAAAAAGCCGCCGGTGACGGTGGCCGTCGCGGCTCCCGCGCCTGTCGCTCCGGCAGCGGCTCCCGCGGCCGACGCCGCAGCCGCCACCCCGGCCGCCACCACCCCCGCCGCACCGATTTCCGGGGCTGCCGCCCCCGCCAAGTCCTGATCCTCCCCCGATCATGATGTCTTTCGAGCACAGGCTCTAATCCCCATGGCCACCACCACCGCAGACTACGACCCGCCGGCGCGCCACGCGCCCAAACACGAGGCCGTGCACGAACACGTGCCGCCGTTCTTCACGCGCTGGTTCCTGTCGACCAACCACAAGGACATCGGCACGCTCTACATCCTGTTCGCCATCATGGCGGGCCTGGTGGGTGGCATCTTCTCCGGCTTGATCCGCGCCGAGCTGGCCGAACCCGGCATCCAGATCTTCCGCGCCGGCTCATGGCTGGCCCGGTCCGGCCTGATCGAGGGTTCGAACCACGGCTACAACGTGGTGATCACCGCCCACGGCCTGATCATGATCTTCTTCATGGTGATGCCCGCCATGATCGGCGGCTTCGGCAATTGGTTCGTTCCGCTGATGATCGGCGCGCCGGACATGGCCTTCCCCCGCATGAACAACATCTCGTTCTGGCTGCTGGTGGCCTCGTGGTGCCTGCTGTGCACGAGCCTGTTCGTGGACGGCGGCCCCGGCAAGGGCTTCGGCGGCGGCTGGACGCTCTACGCGCCCCTCTCCACCACGGGCCACACCGGGCCGGCGATGGACGTGCTGATCCTGTCGCTGCACCTGGCGGGTGCGAGCTCGATCCTGGGCGCGATCAACTTCATCACCACCATCTTCAACATGCGCGCGCCGGGCATGACCCTGCACCGGATGCCCCTGTTCGCCTGGTCGGTGCTGATCACCGCGTTCCTGCTGCTGCTCTCGCTGCCGGTTCTGGCGGGCGCGATCACCATGCTCTTGACCGACCGCAACTTCGGCACGTCGTTCTTCAACCCGGCGGGCGGCGGCGACCCAATGATGTACCAGCACCTGTTCTGGTTCTTCGGTCACCCCGAGGTCTACATCCTGATCCTGCCCGGCTTCGGCATCATCAGCCACGTGGTCTCGACGTTCTCCAAGAAGCCGGTCTTCGGCTATCTGGCGATGGCCTATGCCATGGTCGCCATCGGCTTCGTGGGCTTCGTGGTGTGGGCCCACCACATGTTCACGGTCGGCATGAACGTGAACCTGCAGGCCTACTTCGTGGCGGCCACCATGGTGATCGCCGTGCCCACGGGCGTGAAGATCTTCTCGTGGATCGCCACGATGTGGGGCGGCTCCATCGAGTTCAAGACGCCGATGCTGTTCGCCGTGGGCTTCATCTTCCTGTTCACGGTCGGCGGCGTCACCGGCGTCGTCTTGGCCAACGCCGGGATGGATTACTCCCTGCACGCGACCTACTACGTGGTGGCGCACTTCCACTACGTGCTGAGCCTGGGCGCCGTGTTCGCCATCTTCGCGGGCTTCTACTACTGGTTCGAGAAGATGTGGGGCGTGAAGTACAACGAATTCCTCGGCGTCGCCCACTTCTGGCTGATGTTCATCGGTGTGAACGTGGTGTTCTTCCCGCAGCACTTCCTCGGCCTGCAGGGCATGCCGCGCCGCTACGTGGACTATCCGGAAGGCTTCGCGTTCTGGAACAAGGTGTCGTCCATCGGCTACGTGATCACAGCGCTGGGCGTCCTGGTGTTCCTGGTCATGCTGGCCGAAAGCGCCATCCGCCGCCGCAAGGCCGAGGCCAACCCGTGGGGCATCGGTGCGACGACGCTGGAGTGGACCCTGTCCTCTCCGCCGCCGTTCCACCAGTTCAACGAACTGCCGGTGATCCACGCCATCGAAGAGGCGCACTGATCCTGGCTGCGCGGGGGGAGCTACCCCCCGCGTCGCTTGCACTCTGCGCCCTAGCGGGCGTTCAGGAAGGCGCGGGGCTCGAACCCGCGCCTTCCGCCGTTTTTCCCAATCGGAGCCACACCGCCTTGACCGACGCAGCCCCCCGCATCGAACCCGCGCAGAGCGTGGACGAAGCGCAGGCCGCGCTCGCGTCGCCCCGCGACTACCTGCAGCTTCTGAAGCCCAGGGTGATGTCGCTGGTGATCTTCACTGCCCTCACCGGCATGATCTGTGCCCAGGCACCGATGCACTGGCTCACCGGCACCATCGCCATCCTGTGCATCGCCATCGGCGCGGGGGCTTCCGGTGCCCTCAACATGGCCTATGAGGCCGATCTCGACTCCCGCATGAAGCGCACCCGGCGGCGGCCCACCGTCACCGGCAAGGTCGCCCCGGCGGAGGCCGCCGCGTTCGGCGTGGTGCTCTCCATGTTCGCGGTCGCCATGCTGGGGTTCGCCACCAACTGGACGGCGGCGGCGCTTCTGGCGGGCACCATCGCGTTCTACGCCATCGTCTACACCCGCTGGCTCAAGCGCTGGACGCCGCAGAACATCGTGATCGGCGGGGCTGCAGGTGCGCTGCCCCCCGTGGTCGGCTGGGCCGCGGCTTCGGGCCAGGCACCCCTGAACGCCTGGCTCCTGTTCCTGATCATCTTCCTGTGGACGCCCCCGCACTTCTGGGCGCTGGGCCTCTACACCCGGGAGGACTACGCCCGGGCAGGCGTGCCGATGATGCCAGTGGTGAAGGGAGCGAAGTCCACCCGCCGCCAGATCCTGGCCTACTCGCTTTTGCTGGCGCCTGCCGGTGTGCTGCCCGCGCTCACGGGGCTCGGCGGGCCGGTCTACCTCGCGGTTTCGGCGGCCGGGGGGCTCCTGATGGTGGCCCTGGCGGTGCGGCTGGCGTTCTCCAGCGCCGGCGAGGGTCTCGTGGATCAGGCGACGGGCCTCTACGCCCCGGGGCCGGAAGCAAAACCGGCGCGCGACGTCTTCGCCGTGTCGATCGGGTACCTATTTATCCTGTTCGCGACCCTTCTGGTCGAGCAGCTGGTTCTTCACCACCCATGACCGATCCCCGCAATCTTTCCGCCCTGCGTGCGCGCGACCCCTACAATGAAGGTCTGCCCGCGGCGCGCGCGCGCAAGATGCGCTCCCTGGCCATCGCGGGGGGTCTGATCCTGTTCGTGGTTCTGATCTTCGCCGTCTCGATCCTGAAGCTCTCGGCCAATATGCATCATGGCTGAGGCGCCCCTCGGCCCGGAGGCGACCGCCCGGCGTCGTCGGGGGATGATCTTCCTGGCCTGCGCCGCCTTCGCGGTGACCATGGTGGGCGCGGCCTATGCGGCGGTGCCCCTCTACAAGCGCTTCTGCCAGCTCACTGGCTTCAACGGCGTGGTGAAGCGGGGCGAGGCGCCGCTGGCCGCCGACGCCGTCGCAGGCCAGCCGCTGCGCGTGCGGTTCGACACCAACGTGCGCACCCTGCCGTGGACCTTCGAGGCGGTGAAGACCACGCAGGACATCCGCGTCGGCACCGCCAACATGGCCTATTTCAGGGTCACCAATCGCAGCGCCAAGGCCATGACCGGCCGCGCCAGCTACAACGTGGCGCCCGAGGCCGCCGGGCAGTACCTCGTGAAGACGCAGTGCTTCTGCTTCAACGACCAGACCATCGCGCCTGGCAAGACCATCGAGTTTCCGGTGGTCTATTACATCCAGCCAGGCTTCGCGAAAGACCGCGACACGCAGGGGTTCTCCGAGATCACGCTCAGCTACACCTTCTTCCCCAGCCCCGACGCGACCCAGCCGGGCCGCGCCGGCTAGGCTGCCCTAAGCGCCGGTCAGCTTGAACCTCGCGAACAGCATGAAACTCGTGGGATCCTTGCCGTAGGTGGAATCCAGGGTCGACGGCAAGGCGTAGCGGCTGACCAGCCCCCCCACATCCACGGCCACGTGGCTGCGCAGGCGCAGGGTGCGAAAGTAGCCCACGCTGAGCTTCGACACCGTCTCGACGGTGCCAGCGCGGGGGTCGGTTTCTGTGAACAGCTCGTTCTTGTCGGCGGTCTCCACCCGGCCGAAGACGGTGTCCGCCCCCTTGGTTAGGGCCGATTCCAGCAGGTAGGCGTCCAGAGTCGGGCCGGGCCTGCCCCCCGGTGGCAGCATCTCCAGCCGACCCCAGGCGAAGGCTGTCTGCCAGTTCCCGCCCGTGAAGGCGCGGTTGTAGGTGGCCGAGGCCGTGGTGCGGTTCTGGTCGGTGTCGGGCTCCAGCCCTTCCGGGGACTTGAGGCGGCCGCGGCTGACCTGCAGGGCGAGGTCGCGGGTCGGATTCCAGCTCAGGCGGGCCGACCACGAGTCGAAGCGCGGGTGCTCGATGTCATAGCGGTTCTGATTGGGCTCGCGCCCCGTGAAGCGCGAGGCCTCCAGCTTCCACGCCCCCGCAACGACCCCCGCCGTGACCACGCCATAGGCCACGTGGGTGGAGTCCAGCCAGTGGTGGTCGATCGGCGTCTCAGGGTTCGCCTGGCCGGCGAAGCGATGCAGATAGGCGACCGGGCCAAGCGCCGGCTCCCCAGCAGGCCCGCCGTAGACGAAGGCCGACACTCCCGGCGAGATCGGATGGCTGTAAGCCGCGGCCAGCTCGCCGATCAGGTCGTGCGGGTGCTGGCGGTCGATCAGGCGGGTGCGGCCGTCGGCCGTCTCCCCCGTCTGCAGCAGCAGGGGGTAGCCCGACTTGCCCATGAGCGGGTCGAGCGAGACGAGGCCGCGCAGGGTCAGGGTGCCCCCCGCCAGGGGATGCGAGGCGATGCCCATCAGGTGGCTGAGCACGAAGGTCTTCTCGCCCCCGCGCCTGCCGCCCTGGTTGTCGTAGACGACGGCCGCATAGCCGTGGGTCATCACCGACCACTCGCCATAGCTGAGGTGCAGGCCGTCGTGGGGGGCGCTGTCGGGCTGCCAGGCGGTGCCCGAAGCGTCCCGGGTGGCGGGATAGGAGCCGAGCGCGCCCGCCATGTGGCCCATGTGCATCCCCTCCATGCCCTCCATACCTGCCATCTCGGGCTCGGGTGCGGATGGGGCCGCCTCGGCTGGAGGCTTGGCGGGCGGCATGGCCATGCCTGGCATGGCGGACATGTCGTGCGGGGGTGCGGCTGAGGCCTGGGCGGAGGCGAGGGTGGGCACGGCAAGGCCCGCGGCACAGAGGGCCGTCGCCGCCAGAAGGGCGAAACGCATGGGAGGTAGCTCCGATAAGGGGATGGCGGCGCCCGGGGGCACCGCGAACGGCTGAGCGGCTGTGGCTGCGGCCGGCTTATCGGGGAGGGGGCTCTCCAGGCTCCGTGTAGACGCCGCCGAAGCTTGCGATCGGCTGCCTGTAGGCGGCGAGGGAGGTGCGCCGCGCGGGTTCCGGCAGGCGCTCCAGCCGGGCGGCGAGGCACTGCCCCCCTACGAAACAGGCGCGGGCACAGGGTGAGTCGCCTTCGTGATGGCAGGGCGCGGCTGCGGCGGGGGCGTCCGCCCCCATCGGCATGGCCATCGCCATGCTCATCGGCCTGGCGTGGGCGGCCTCGCTGTGCGCAGGCGGCCCGGTCATCAGGGCGTGGGCCTGCACGCTGCGCACCGGCCCCGCCAATGTGGCGAAGACCGCGAGTATGGCGACCCAGAACGCCGCTCCCAATGAACGCTTGCGAGGCATGCCCCGCGTTATCACGCCCGCCCACCCCCCGCCATTCGCGAAGCGCCAAGCGCAGGCTCGGCCACCGACGACGCCGGCGCGGCGATTCACGCAAGGCCGCTGGTGCTGGCCGGGAGACCGGAGCCACTCATCGTCATCCGCATCCGACAGGAACGAGCCGATGACCATCCGCCCCGCCGCCTTCCTCCTCGCCCTCGGCCTCATGGCAGCCGGCACCGCCCACGCCGCCGACCTCACCCTCAGCTTCACGGGCATCAAGACGCCCACGGGGGCGGTGATGGCCGCGGTGTTCGACAGCGAGGCGGCCTATGCCTCGGGTGCCGCCCCTGTCGCGGCCCTGCGCATGCCGGTCAGCGGCGACAGCGTCTCGCAGGTGGTGCCGGGGCTGAAGCCCGGTCGCTACGCCATCAAGGCGTTCCACGACGTGGACGGCGACGGGAAGATGAAGGCCAACCCGTTCGGCATTCCCACCGAGCCCTACGCCTTCTCCAACAACGCCCCCGCGCACATGGCCCCGCCCGCTTGGTCGGCCGCCGCGTTCGACGTGCCGGAAGAAGGCGCCGCCCAATCCATCGTCATCGACTGACCCCTGCGCCCCCTTAGCCGGAGACCGAGCCCATGAACCGTCGCGCCTTCCTCACCGCCTCAGGTGCCCTCGCCGCCACCCTCGCCAGCCCCGAGGCCGTGCACGCCGCCGTCGCCGCCCTCGCCGCCGGCGACTGGACCCTGGCGGTGAAAGACCTCGAGGCCGACGTGCCGCGGGCGCCCATGCGCCTCGTGCAGGGCCGGGCCCCCGCCGAGCTTTCCGGCACCCTGTTCCGCAACGGCCCGGCCAAGTTCCACCGCCCCGGCGGATCGGCCACGCACTGGTTCGACGGCGACGGCATGGTGCGCAGCTTCCGCATCGCCGACGGCAAGGCCAGCCTCGCCGCCCGCTTTGTCGATACGCCCAAGCGCCGCAACGAGACCGAGGCGCAAGCCGTGGTGCAGCCCGGCTTCGGCACCCCCATGCGGGCGGGGGCCAAGGTGTCGTCCGCCGACTCGGCCAACGCCGCCAACACCTCGGTGCTGCACGTGGGCAACGAGATCTGGGCCTTGTGGGAAGCCGGATCGCCCACCGCCATCGACCCGGTGACCCTGGAGACCAAGGGTCAGCGCACCCTGCGGCCTGACCTCGCCCACATGCCGTTCCTGGCGCATCCCCGGGTGGAGACTGGCGGCCGCATCTGGAACCTGGGGATGGCGGGGGCCAACGCTTTCGTCTGGCGGCTGGCGGCCGATGGCTCGCTGGAGGCGGGCGAGGTGATCCCCCTGCCTGCCGCCTCCTACGTCCACGACTTCACGGCCACCGACCGGCATCTGGTGATCGTGCTGCAGCCGTGGCTCTCGCGCGGCGGGTCGCAGGCCTTCGTCTCCACCCTCGACTGGCGGCCGCAGGAGGGCGTGAAGGTGCTGGTGGTGGACAAAGCCGATCTCTCGAAGCGGCGGATCTACGAGCTGCCCGCGTTCTTCTTCTTCCACATGGGCGACGCCTGGACCGAAGCCGACGGCACGATCCGCTTCGACATCTGCGCCGAGCCCGATCCCGCCTTCGCGATGGAGGGGGCCAAGATGCTGCTGGAGGGCCGCTTCCTGCCGCAGGACGCCACCGCCCAGCTCAACCTCGTGACCCTGCACCCGAACGGCCGCGCCGAGATGACCGCTGTGGGCGAGGCGGCGGAATTCCCGGGCGGCGACCCGCGCTTTGCCGGGGTGCAGCGTCGCTACAGCGTGCACACCGCCGCGCCCTCGAAGGGTCGCCCGATGATGCAGGGTCTGGCCGTGCGCGACTGGAAGACCGGGCGCACCCGCAGCTTCGACTACGGGGTGAAGACCGTGGCGGAGGAGGCGGTGTTCGTGCCCCGGCCCGGTTCCTCCGCCGAGTTCGACGGGTGGCTCGTGGCCCCATCCCTGAACCTCCAGGCGCAGGCGACCGAGCTTGCGGTGTTCGACGCGCGGCGGGTGGACGACGGCCCCCTGTGCATGTGGCGTGCGCAGGCGGCGATCCCCGCAGGCTTCCACGGCAAGTTCGTCAGCGCCTGAGCCCACGGCAGGCGTTGAACCGTTCGGGTTCGGATGGGTTGTGTGACCCATGAAACTTCGCCGTATCGAGGCCCGTGGGCTCCTGGCCGTCGCCGTCGTCTTCGGCGGCCTGTGGGCGGTGCTCAAGGCGGGGTCGGAAGTCAAGGAGGGCGAGACGGGGGCGTTCGACCGCGCCATCCTCCTCGCCTTCCGCCATGCCGGGCACCCCGACCAGCCGCTGGGGCCGCGTTGGGTGCAGGAGTCGGCGCGGGACGTGACGGCTCTCGGGGGCTTCACCGTGCTGACCCTGATCACCCTGGCGGCGATCGCGGTGCTCCTGATCTATCGTCGGCGGCTGCAGGCGCTGGTGTTCGGCGTGGTGGTGGTGCTGGCGCAGGTGTCGGCCGAGGCCGTGAAGCTCGTGGTGGCGCGCCCCCGCCCCGACCTCGTCGCCCATCTCGACCTGACCTATTCGTCGAGCTTTCCGAGCGGCCATTCGGTGATGGCCCCGGTAGTCTACTTCACCCTGGCGGTGATCGTGGCGGCGGGCGAGGTGCGACCCGCGGCGCGTCGCCTCCTGGTCGTGGGGTCCGTGCTGCTGGTGATCGCCATCGGCGCCAGCCGGGTCTACCTCGGCGTGCACTGGCCTTCCGATGTGCTGGCAGGGTGGACGCTGGGCTCGGCCATCGCCTTCGCCGCCTGGGTGGTGCTGCACCGCCTGGCGCGCACGCCCCTGGTCGGGGACAGGCTGGCCGAGACGCCTCTCACCTCCGAGCTTGACTGATCCGCCCGCAGGGGTGGTGATCCAGGAAAACGGGGAAGCCGCCGCCATGAGAGCCACCGCCCTTTCGGCCCTGATGGGCCTAGTCATCACCGCTGGAGCCAGTGGAGCGGCCTCTGCCGCGAACCGCTATGCCGGCGTGATCGACGGCTCCACGCAGACGACGACGGCGCGGGTGATGCGGCTTTCAGTGGTGATAGCGGCCCCTCGCACGGTGCTGTGGCGGGCTCTGGTGGACCCTGCCGAGCTCAGGCGCTGGAACGCGCCCACAGCCTTCGTGGACCTGCGCCCCGGCGGCTACATCGAGGCCAGCTACGACAAGGCTGCGAAGCTGGGCGATCCGCAGAACATCAGGAACGAGATCGTCGCGGTGGAGCCGGAGCGCATGCTGGTGTTCCGCAACGTGCAGGCTCCCGCTGGCCTGCCGGGACGCGACCGGTTCGGCCACATCGTCTCCACCGCCGAGTTCGAGGATGCGGGCGCCGGTGCCACCCGCGTCACCCTGTGGCAGGTGGGCTATGGCGCGGGAGCGGAGGACGCGCCGCTCTACGACTTCTTCCACAACGGCAACGCCTACCTGTTGGCCAACATGAACCACGTCTACGCTGGCGGGCCGAAGCCTGAGCAGCCGGACGGGCACTGACCCCCTGCGATGCTCGCCCCGGCTTTAAGGGCTGAGGGCTAGAGGTCAGGGTTGTCGCCCGCCTTCTGCTTGCTGCGGGCCAGCATGAACAGGTTCACGCCGCGCAGCTCGCTGGCGTCCAGGCCACCGCTGTGGTCACGGTCGAGGGCGGCGAAGCGGGCGCGCAGGCCTGACAGCGGGCCCTTCAGCTCCTCGGGCTCGATCACGCCATCGAGGTTGGCGTCGAGGCTGCCGATCAGCTGCGAGGCCTTGAGCTTGGCCTCCAGGTCGCCGCGCACGTGGTCCACCGTCTCGTCGGCCCAGCGGTAGTTCACCCGGAAATACATCATCTCGTCCGGCGTCTGCTCACCCCAGGTGACGTTGCGCTTGGGGTCTGGGTTGGCCGCGTTGTGCTCGGAGTTGTCGTAGACCCAGGTGGCGATCAGCTTCGTGCCCGCCTTGACCAGGATCGGCTGCACCGGATCGTAGTCGCGCTGCCAGTTGAAGTCGTACTTCGGCAGCGCCAGCAGCATGGTGTCCTTGCCGGCCGCGTCCCGCGCCTTCAGCTCCACATGCATGCCGCGGTAGTGGGAGTGCGGATACAGGGTGTAGAGATAGGCATCTGCCGGGAAGGTCATGTAGGCGACCTCCTTATGGCGCGCCTCGCCCGCCGGGATGTAGAGCGCGAAGTCGCCGATCACGGCGGAGCGCTTGATGTACTTCGGCTCCGTCTTCAGCGTGTAGAAGCCCACCTTGGTGCGGTCGGTCGTCTCCTTGCCGAACGTCGTATAGTGCATCTGGAACATCAGCTTGCCGCCGCCGGGCACGGGCGCTCCGGCGCCGTCGGCAATGACCTGCGCATCGGCACCCGGCGTGTAGGAGCCCACCGACCCGCCGGGGATCTTCGGCGCAGGCAGGCTGGGATCGGCCACGTAGTTCGACACCACGTGATGCAGCGCCCGCCGGTCACCCGGGCGGATCGAGATGGCGCGCAGCCAGGTATTGTCCTTGAACGGATTGTCCACCCGCTGGAACTGGTACTCCACGATTCCAGCGGCGGGCACGGTGTAGGCGGGGAGCTCGACCACCACGTCGGGCTTACCCAGAGACTCCGGCCACTCGGAGGCCACGCGGGTCTTGTTCACCAGCAGCGGATCAGGCCCGTCGCCGCGGGGGGCACCCGCCTCGATCCAGTGCACCAGCGTCTTGGTCTGCTGCGGGGTGAGGCCCTGGTCGTTCTTGAAGACGCCGATGTGCGGGTCGGCGAAGTAGGGCGGCATGCGCTGGGTGCGCACCGTCTCGCGGATCATCGGCGAGAAGCCCTTGATGGTCTCGTAGCTGTCCATCGGGAAGGGGCCGATGCCCCCCTGCAGGTGGCAGGTGGCGCACTTCTGCTGAAGGATGGGGGCCACGGTCTGGGCGTAGGAGATCTTGGCGAAGGAGGCCGCGCGGGCCTCTTCGGGTAAGGCGATCGCCTTGCCTGCGTGCATTTCCGCGGAGGCGACCTCCGGAGCCTTGCGGGCCAGCACGGCGTCGATGGCGTCGGCCGTGTAGGCGTGAGCCGGGGGTGCAGCCGTGCGGGCACCCGATGCAAAGCGGTCGTCCACAGGGCCGCGGTAGGCGACGCGCCAGTTGTGCGGGTCGATGACGAACACCTCGCCCTCGCGCTTCACGCCGAGCCCCTCGCCCACGAGCTGCTGCTCGTCCATCAGCACGGGCACGGTCAGGTGCTCACGGGCACCTTGCGCCGCCGCGGCCTCGCGCGATTGGCCGAGGGTGGAGTCGATCATGAAGAACCGCACGCCCTTCGCCTTGTAGGCGGCGGCCAGCTTCTCGATCTCGGCCGAGGCGGCGGCCGAGTAGGGCGTCGCCTCCGTGCGGGTCATCAGGACGATCGCGGGGGCATAGCGGTAGTAGTAAAGCCGGTGTGCCATCAGGCTCGTGTCGGTGAGCTGGAAGTCGTCCACATGCGCGCCGGGCGCAGGCGCGGAGGATGCGGGGGCCGAGGCCTGAACGGTCGCCGACGCCGCGAAGACGAGGCAGGCCACGGCCGCCGCCGACAGGGTGAGCAGTCTCATACGTCCGCGCCTCTCGAAGTGAGCGTCGTCATGATGGGCGCTATTGGCAGGGCTGTCGATTACGCCTGCGAAATTCTGCGCCTTCGTCAGATCGGCCCGGCCTCGGTCGGCTCAGGCGAAGGAGACCTGCGACACTGAGCGGCGGCCCTGCACCCGGTGGAGCTGCACGCCGATCTGCACCACGCCCCGCACGTATTCCACGATCTCGCTGCGCTGCAGGTTGGCGCCCGCCTGCAGCACCATCAGGGCGATCTGCTCGATGGCTGCGGCCGGACTGTCAGCGTGGACGGTGGTGATGGAGCCCGGGTGGCCGGAGTTCACCGCCCGCAGGAAGCTGTAGGCCTCCGCCCCGCGCAGTTCGCCCAGGATGATCCGGTCAGGCCTGAGGCGAAGCGACGCCTGCAGGAGGTCGTCCACCGAAACGCTGGCCTCGCCCAGGCGCCCGCGCACGGCCACGAGGCCCACGGCGTTGGCGTGGTGCAGCACGATCTCCGGCGTGTCCTCGATCAGGATGAGCCGCTCCTCGGGCGGGATCTCACGCACCAGAGCGTTGAGGAAGGTGGTTTTGCCGGTGGAGGTGCCGCCCGAGACGACGATGTTCTTTCGGGCACGGACGGCCCCGCGAAGGAACTCGGTGATGCGGCAGCTCTCCAGAAGGGTGCGCAGCTCCACGTCCACCTCGGAAACGGTGCCGAAGTCCGCCATGCGCACGCCCTCGAAGGCGCCTGAGGCGGCGTAGTCGTCGAGCTTCAGGTCGCTGACCACCTGCTTGCGGATGGCGATGGCCATGCCTCCGCGCGTGGCGGGAGGGGCCACGATCTGCACCCGGGCTCCGTCGGGCAGGGTGGCGGCCAGGAGGGGGTTCTCGCGGTTGATGCCCTGGTGCGTGGCGGCGGCGATCTGCTCGGCCAGGCGGCGCAGGGCGGTCTCGCTCAGCTCCGGCGCGGCGACCCGTTCGGGCGGAGCGCCCAGCGTCTCGATCCACACTTCGCCGGGGGCGTTGATCAGGATGTCGGTGACGTCGGTCCGCTCCAGCCACGGGGCCAGGGGGCGCAGGAACGCCGTGAGGTAGGCTCCCCGCTCCAGCGGCTGCGCGCTCATTGCGGAACGGCGTCCACCGACGAGAAGTCGAGGTCGCGGGCCACGAAGATGCGGATTGCCGTGCCCTGGGGCACCTTGATCGTGGGCGAGATGGCGGTGGGCAGAAGCGACGAGGCCGACGAAGCCAGCGAACTCGCCTCCTGCGAGGAGCCGATCACCACCTGTGTGGAGGGCGTGCCCGCGGCCGCGGTTAGGCCTGCGTTGAGCACCGAAAGCAGGATCGCGCCGCCGAATCGCTCGAAGAAGTGGCGATCCACGTTGCCCGCCAGCCCCGCCCGGCCCAGTTCGTCGCCGCCGGAAGAGCCGATCTGGATCGAGGCCCCATCCGGCCGCAGGATCCGTGTCCAGATCACGAAGGCGCGGGAGGCACCCAGCGCCGAGCCGCTGCGATACTGGCCGATCACCCGGCTGCCCCGGGGGATGAGCACGGCCCGGCCGTCGAAGCTCCTCACGTCACGGCTGACCACGGCGCGCGTGAACCCCGGCAGGTCGGAGTTCAGCGCCGTCTCCAGCACCGCCGGGATCATGGCCCCCTGCGCCACGACCGAGGAGGTGTTGCGCAGCATCACCGCGCGGGAGCGGTCGGGCTGGGCAGCTTCGGTGCGCAGGGCGAACTGCTCGTCGCCGTTCAGGGCCGCACCAGGGCGGCCGCCTGGGCTCGCCCCCGTGGTGTTGCCGGTGGCCACGACGTTGCCGTCGCCGAAGTCCACCACCAGCGTAGGGGCCTTGCGACGGGCCCCGCCGTCCACGGGCTGAACGACGACCGTCGGGGGGGCCGCGGTCACAACGGCGGCGGGTGCCAGCATGGGCGAGACGATGGGCGGCAGCGGCGGGGGCGGAGGGGCCGCGACGGCAGGTGAGATGCCCCGGGCGGCGGACTGCAGGGCGATCAACTCCTGCGGCGGCAGGGGCTCGGCGGCCAGGGCCCCCGACGCGGAGACCTCCGGTCTGAGGGCGGCGGGGGGTGGCTGCCTATGGCTCGACAGCCACAGGAAGGTGAGGAGGCCCAGAAGCACGGCCCCTCCGCCCACCAGCCATCCGCCGGGGGAGCGGGCGGCGCCCACTGTGGGTCGAAGATCGCCGTCGAGGGTCAGGTCGGGCTGGGTCTGTGCCGGGGCAGGGCGGGGGTCGGACATGCTCAGCGCCCCACCTTGCCGGCCGCTCGCGCGGTCTTGGCGTCGGCCGGCCGGGGGGCGCCAGAGACGGGGGCGGGCTCGTGCCAGGCCTCGTTGATGACCACCGTCACCTCCTTGCCGTTGCGCAAGACGAAGCGCGGCGCGGTCTGCTCCACCACCTGGAAGCCGTCGCGCACGCTGTAGTTGACGAGGCTCTCGGAACCGTCGGCGGCGATCAGGAACAGGGCGGGGACCGACACGGCCTCCGGCCAGCGGAAGTAGGTGAACCGGCCGTCGTCGAACACCAACGAGGGCAGGGAGGTGCGCGAGCCGGTATAGCTGTAGGCGGTGTTGCGACGCTCCGGCGGGGCGTTGGCGGCCACGCTTGCGGGCTTGTCGGCCGGGTAGGTGAAACGGATCACATAGGGCGGGTCGCCATAGGCCGAGCGCCCGCCGCTCGTGCGCGCGTTCAGCTCGAACAGATAGCTGCGCCGGTCGGTGACGACGGTCATGTTGGTGCGGGCTGCGAGGTCCACCGGCTTGATGAAGAGGAGCGTCGCCGCCTTGTTGGGCGTGACCTGCCAGGCCGAGCCGTCGCCGATGGAGACGTTCTGGATGCGCTCGTCCGGGCCGAACTGGATCATCATCTGGAAGCCGAAGGCGGCATCCACCGTCGTCACCCGGTCGGGGTCATAGCGCAGCACGCGGATGCGGGGGTCCAGCGGCGGAGGGGCCGTGGCGAGGGGCGCCTGGGCGACGGCGCTCCCCGCAACGCCTCCGATGACGAGGGCGAGCACGGTGCAGACGAGCCTCACCGCAGCACCGGCGTGATGGTGGTCGTCACGGGCAGCGACACGGCACCCGGCGCGCCCTCGGCGTCGCGGCGATAGCGGGTGACCTGGAAGCCCAGGGGGTTCACCAGCCGCTCGCCCATCCTGATCGGCGCGTTGGTGTAGCGGAAGGCGATCACCGCCGCCCACGATTGCGCCGGGCCGGGCGGGCCGCTCGCATCGCTGCGTGAGGTATCGAAGCGGATCAGGGCGGTGGTGGGCGTCAGCAGCGACACGCTTTTCACCGTCGTGGCGACCACGGTGGTGGGGGCGTAGACGGCCAGCGGGCTCTGCGGCGTCGTCTTCTGCATGAGCCGCTGGTACTGCGCCTTCGCGTCTCCGGCGGAGAGCAGCATCACCCGGCGATAGGCGTCCCGCAGGTCGGTGGCGTCGAAGGTTTCGCGGGCCTGCACGTACTGGGCGAGGTAGGCCTGGGTGACGGCCAGATCCTGCGTCAACGGCCCCTGCGCCAGGGGCCGCACGGTCTCCACATAGCCGGTCTGGCGGTCCACGCTGATCGTGTAGGGCACCACCGTCTTCAGGGGGGCCAGCGCCGCCAGGGCGATGGCCTCCATCAGCGCCACGACCACCGCCACGCCCGCGATGATCCAAGCCAGGCGGCGTGAGGCGCGCAGGGTGGCGTGCACGTCCGCGGCCCAGGTGGCCGCCTCGGCGTAGTAGCGGTCGCGGCTCTTCGTTTGGCTGGGATCGCTCATGCTTCACTTCGAAGGGCGCGACCTGCGCGAGGTTGGGCGTTGCGGCGGGGCGATTGCCCGAGCCGGATTTTGGTGGAGACGATGTCGCGGTCGATGCCCCGCTCGCCCGGGGTCGGGCTCGCCCCGCGGCGCTCGTCGGCGGCGCCGGCTGCGGCAGAGGCCGCGGCCGAGCGCGCGAAGATCGTCGCGTCCCGCCGTTCCAGCGCCGCGGCGGCCGTGGCCACCCGCTCGGCCCGCGCGGGCTCGGACGACGGGGAGGGTCCGCGCGCCGGAGGGGCTGTGGCGGAACCTTCGCCGCGAGCCCGGGCCGCGAAGCCCGGCAGCTTGAAGCCGCCTGCAATGAAGCCCGCCGCGATCATCAACCCCAGCGACACCCCGGCCAGCACGATCACGAGGATGAGCACCCCGAAGGCCACGCCGGGGATGTAGGTGTTGGTGTCACGCATGACCTCCACCTCGGTGAGCGAGGGGGCCAGAAGGGTCAGGCCGAGGCCTAGGATCAGCGTCGTCGACAGGGGGGCGAAGGCGAACGCCACGCTCGCCCGCAGCCAGCCCGCGAACAGGCCGCGGGTGGAGTCGAACAGGAACAGCGCCACGAAGATCGGCCCCAGGGCCAGCAGCAGCGACAGCACGATCTTCGAGATCAGGAGCACCCCCAGCGTCGACAGGAGGAGGATCAGGGCTGAGCTCAGCAGCAGGAGCGAGTCGAACCCCGCCTTCGACAGGAGGGCCGATATCTGCGCTCCCCCCGCGGCGGCCGGCCCGAGGCTGGAAGCGATGGGCGAGGCGGCGATGATGCCGGGCGGGATCGGGGGCGGCGCCACCGGCGCGACCGTGCCGGGGGGGGCGGCGGGCGAGAAGATCGTCAGGTCGTCGAAGGCGTGTTGAAGCCCGGCGAACACGTCGCCGCCATAGCCCGCCCCGTGGGTGCCCAGGCTCTGCAGGATCACGTTGGCGGCCTCCTGCGGGCCGTCGAACAGCACCCGGTAGACCACCGTCTGGTAGGTGCCCCACTGCGTCGCCAGCGCCACCACGGCCCCGATCTTCACCGCCGAGAGGGCCAGATCGCTCACGTTCAGCTGCGAGCGCCCGAGCAGGAGCTGGTAGCCGATCAGCGCCACATAGACGGTGAGAAGCACGGTCAGCACCGCGGAGAAGGCACCCGATCCCTCGAACAGCGCGCCATAGCCCGCGCGCACCAGCGTCTGCACATGGCAGTCGGTGGAGCCGAGGAGGCTCGACACCAACGGATCGCCGGGCGTCGGCACGGGGCAGGCACCAGCCATCAGGCGGCCCCCTTGAGCAGGTGCGGCAGCCACGCCTCGGGTGCGTCGCCGTGCTCGCTTCGCAGGGCGTCGAGATGGCGAACGCTGCTCTCCCGGCCCGAGAGCACCTTGAGAAGATCGGGCATGCCGGAGAGGTTCAGGCGCGCCACGACGCTGTCGTTGCCGTGCTTGATCAGGAAGCAGTGGGCGGTGTCGGGCAGGGTGCGGATCAGTTCGAACTCATGGTCCGTCAGGCCGAAGCCCGTGCAGTATTCGGCCTTCTGCGCCTTCGGATTGACCATGAAGATCTGCGTGGCGGCCTGTTCGATGATGGCCGAGGCGATGCGGCTGGTCAGCGCGTCGGCGGCGCTCTGCGTGCCGAAGCCGACGATGCCGTTGCGCTTACGGATCGTCTTTTCCCAGTCGCGGATGCGTTGCACGAAGACGTCGTCGTCCAGCGCCTTCCAGCCCTCGTCGATGACGATGATCGAGGGCGTGCCGTCCAGCCGCTCTTCGATGCGGTGGAACAGGTACATCATGGCCGGCGTGCGAGCGGTGGGGTCGTCCAGGATCTGGGTGAGGTCGAAGCCCAGGGTGCGGGTCTCGAGGTCGAGGCTGTCGGCGGTCTGGCCCGGAGCGGGAGGATGATCGAACAGCCAGGCCCGCTCGCCCGCCCCGTGCCAGGGCGCCAGTCGGGCGGCGAGATCGCCCGCGGAAGGGCGCCGGCCGCCCCGGAACAGCTCCACGAAATGGCGCAGGCGGCGATAGGCGGGAGGCTGGGTGAAATTGGCGTCCACCGCCTCGGCGATGGCGGCCATGTCCTCCACGTCCAGAGGCGGGCCGGAACCGGTGATCAGCTTGGCGGTCCAGTCGATCAGGAAGCGCTGGTTGGCGGGGCTCTGCGGCAGGAGCAACGGGTTGAAGCCGGTGGGCTCGCCGGGGCGCAGCACCGAATAGGTCCCGCCGATGGCCCGCAGGAAGATTTCGGCGCCGCGGTCCTTGTCGAAATAGACCGTGCGGGGCGACAGCTTCTGTGCCTGCGCCAACAGGAACCCCAGCACCACCGTCTTCCCCGAGCCGGAGGGGCCGATGATGGTGAAGTTGCCCAGGTCTCCGTGGTGGAAGTTGAAGTGGTACGGCCCGGCCGAGGTCGTCTCCAGAAGCGTGATCGCATCGCCCCAATGCGCACCCTTCGCCCGGCCCACGGGGAAGCTGTGCAGGCTCGCCAGCCCGGCGAAGTTGGACGAGGAGATCAAGGCGCGCCTGGCGATGTCCTTGAAGTTGCCGGGGAACTGCGCCCAGAACGCGGGCTCCAGATTCACGTCCTCCCGCACGGCGATGATGCCGAGTTCGGTGAACGCGGCCTGCACGTCGGCGGCGGCTTCGGTGAGTTCGGGCAAACTCGGCGCCCGCACCATCACGCTGAGGTGGTGCTCGCCGAAGCTGGAGCGCCCCGCGGCAACGTCGTCCTTGGCGGTGACGAGGTCACGACGCTGGCTGATCGCCTCGTCGTCGGCGGCGCGCATCCGGCGGATGGCGGTGTTCATGCGGTCCAGTGTGGCCTGGCGCTCCACGAAGGCGAAGCTCTCGGTCAGCACCATCTCGGCGGGCAGGCGCAGGAGGTCGTCCAGCATTCCGGGCGCGGTCTGCCCCGGGTAGTCCTTCACCGAGATCATCGCGCCGAAGCTCAACGGCGTGCGGCCCGCGGCGGAGAGCTCGAAGGCGTCCGCGCCGAAGCTGATGCGGCGATAGGGCAGGTAGAGGCCGAGGTCGGCCTTGGGCAGCCGCACCGGCCGAAGCTCGCCGTTGTAAAGGGTGGACAGGAACTCCAGCGGCTCCGAACAGGCCCCCTGCGGACCGTCGTACGCGGTGAGCAGGCGTGCGCCGTAGGGAGACAGCGCCGACAGCAGGGCGTCGCGCGCCGCGTTGATGGCGGAGAGGTCGCGGCGTTCGGCGGCGGCGGCCTCGGCCTTCGATGCGGCCCCGCGCAGGGTAGCCAGGAGATCGTCGAGCACGCCCAGGCGACCCTGCAGCGGACGGCGCACGACGGTCAGGAACAGGTCGTTGACGTAGAGCCTGCGGGTGGAGAGGCGCGCGCGCCACGCCTCGTGCAGGGAGCGGCTGAAGGCGTCGGGGTAATCGCCCGAAAGCTCAGGGTCGACCTCGCGACGCACCACATGGTGGTAGAGGGCGAAGCGCGAGTTCGCGATGCCGCGTAGCATCGTTTCGCGCACGGTCTTGCGATAGTTCAGCTCGGTGGTGTCGGCGGTTTCGAACAGGAAACCGTCGAGCTTGATGACCTGGATCAGTCGGCCGTCGCGGGTGGCGATGGTCGCGTCGTCCACATGGCGGGCGTAGGGCAGGTGCTGGCCCGCCGACTGCTCGCGCGCGGCAGGGGGTTTCGCGGAGCGGGTGACGAGACCTTCGGACACCATCAGGCCGAGTAGGAGTTGCAGCGCCAGAACCGGGCGTTCTTCACGCGAGGGCAGCGGCTCACGCGCACGAGCCACAGGTCGAAGAAGCGCGGCTCCTTCAGGCAGCCGAAATAGCCGATGGCATGCACCACCAGGGCGACCGGCAGGGCCCAGAACGAGTGGGTGATCAGGAACAGTTCCAGCGTCACCACCGCGTTCAGCACGAAGTAGCTGTAGGTGACGCCCGCGAACATCTGGGGGCGGGTGAGTGCGCCGAACACCGGATCGCGTTCGAGCTCGGCCACGGGCTCAGATGCCGCCGGAGGCGACCGAGCGCACGCCCGCCACGATGGAGGCGGCCCCGAACAGGATGAAGCAGCCGAGGATCACAACCGCGCCGCGCCGCCAGTCTATCCGGCCGGTCAGCATCATCATGCCAGTGGCTCCGACGGCGATCACGGCCAGGGCCGTGGCCACGTTGCCGAGAAGCGTGCCCTGCAGCCAACCCACAGCATTCAGGATCACGCCCGAGCCCGCGGGGTCGAGCTGCGTCGACTGGGCGTGGGCCACACTGGCCGTCAGGGCACCGAGAAGGGCGGCGACCACCGTCGAGCCCCTGTTGGTCCTGGGGGGGAGCTTCGCTTGCATGGTCACCTCGTCGTTGCGCTGGCGGCCAGGCTCATGCGGTCGAGCACGGCGGCCACATAGGCCTGGGTCTCACGGTAGGGGGGCACGCCGCCGAAGCGGTCCACCGCCCCTGGCCCGGCGTTGTAGGCGGCCAGAGTCTTG
>JBBRQN010000013.1:0-84022 GCA_038226305.1 Caulobacterales bacterium | reverse complement strand
GGGTTCCCGTAGGTGGCGGCGGTGGAGGAGAAGATGATCTTGTCCACCCCCACATCCCGCATGGCCTCCAGGATGGTCCAGGTGCCCGAGACGTTGTTGCGGTAGTAGATGCCGGGATCGGACACCGACTCCCCCACCGAGCTCAGGGCGGCGAAGTGGGCCACCACGTCGGGCCGGTGCTCCGCCATCGCGGCCTCGAGAGCCGTGCGGTCCAGGATGTCGCCCACCACCAGCGGCCCCCAGCGCACCATCTCGCGCCAGCCCTTGGACAGGTTGTCGTAGGTGACGACCGTCCACCCCGCCTCGGCGAAGGCCTTGCAACAGTGGCTGCCGACGTAGCCGGCGCCGCCGGTGACGAAAACGGTCTTCAAGGCGGGGCGCTCCGGGTCGGATCAGGCGGTGAGGGTCAGTCCATACGCCACGAGCGCAGGCAGGTCGCCGCCGTCGAACAACAGGCCCCTTATCCCCGCCGCCTCAGCCGCCTGAACGTCTCTGGGCATGTCGCCGATCAGGAAGCTGCGGGCGGGGTCTAGGTCGTGCTCCGCGATCAGGGCGGTGATCATCCCGGGCGCGGGCTTGCGGTCGTCGCACTCGCGGGCATAGGCGGGCACGGTGCCGTCCGGGTGGTGCGGACAGTAGCGCCAGCCGTCGATGCGGGCACCTTCCGCCGCGAGCGCTTCGCCCATCCAGCGGTGAAGGGCCTGCACGTCGGCCTCGGCGAACATGCCCCGCGCGATGCCCGACTGGTTGGTGACCACGAACACGAGCCGCCCCGCGTCGTTGGCCAGCTTCAGCGCCTGGGCGGCGCCGGGCATCCACTCGATCTGGTCGGGGCGGTGGGCATAGGCCACGTCCCGGTTCAGAACCCCGTCCCGATCGAAGAACACAGCGCCGCGTGACATGGCTCTGCGCCTAGCACGGGGTGGACAGGCCGGGCGAGCGCCGCTCTAACCGCCGACATCGCGGCCGAGCCCCTCATGCGCATAGACACCACCCCCATCGCCGGCCTCCTCGTCATCGAGCCCAAGCGCTTCGGCGACGAGCGCGGCGTGTTCACCGAGACCTTCCGGGCCGACGCCCTGGCCGCCCACGGCTTCACCAACCCCTTCGTGCAGGATAACTGCGCCCGCTCCGAAGCCTCGGGCGTGGTCCGCGGCCTGCACTTCCAGAAGGGCGAGGCGGCGCAGGACAAGCTGATCCGCGTCTCCAAAGGGGCGATCTTCGACGTGGCGGTGGATCTCCGCGCCGGCTCGGCCACCTTCGGCTGGTCGTACTCGGTGGAGCTGTCGGCGCAGAACTGGTTGCAGCTCCTGGTCCCACGCGGGTTCGCCCACGGCTACCAGACCCTGACCCCGGATGCCGAGGTGCTCTACAAGGCCAGCGCGCCTTATGCGCCCTCTGCCGAGGGCGGCATCCTGTGGAGCGATCCGGCGCTTGGGATCGACTGGCCTATCGACGCGGCTGAAGCGACCCTGAATGCCCGCGATCTGGCGTGGCCCACCCTGGCGCAGTGGGTGGCGGACGGCGGCTCGGCATGAGCGTGATCCGGGCGCGGGTGATCGTGGTCGCCTACGCCTCCGGCTCCTACCTGCAGCCCTGCCTCGACGCGCTGGCCGCCCAGACCTTCCGCGACTTCGAGGCGGTGATCGCCGACAACGGGGCCCCGCCGGGCTCCGCAGACCGGTCCATCGCCGATCTCCGCCTGCCCGACGCCCGGTTCACCCTGCGCGACATGGGCGGCAACCTGGGCTTCGCGGTCGGCAACAACCGCGCCGCCGCCGACGCGACCTCCGAGTTCCTCGTGCTGCTCAACCCCGATGCCGTGCCCGAACCTCAGTGGCTGGAGCGCATGATCGCCGCCGCCGACGTGAACCCCCAGGCTGCCAGCGTGGGCGCGCTCCAGCTCCGCCTGGAGGAGCCGCACATCATGGATGGCGTCGGCGACGTCTGGCACGTGGCGGGGCTCGCCTGGCGGGCGGGGGAGGGCAAGCCCGCCGCGCAGGCTCCGGGCGATGGCGAGATCTTCGGGCCGTGCGGCGCCGCCGCCCTCTACCGCACCGCTGACTTTCGAGCCGCGGGCGGCTTCTACGAGCCGTTCTTCTGCTACTGCGAGGACGTCGACCTCGCCTTTCGCCTGCGCCTGATGGGGCGGGGCAGCGTGCGCGCGTCCGACGCGGTGGTGCGCCACGCGGGCTCCGGCATCACCGGCCGGGCCAGCGACTTCACCCTGTTCCACGGGCACCGGAACCGCATCTGGACCTATTGGCGCAACATGCCGGGCGTGTGGCTGTGGGTGTTCCTGCCCTATCACCTGATCTTCAACGCCCTCTACATGGCGCTGGCGATCCGGCGGGGCTTCCCGAGGCCTATTTGGCGGGCCTATCGCGCGGCGTGGGCGGGGCTGCCCGCGATCCTCGCAGCCCGACGACGCTCCCCTTTCGGACTGCGCGCCCTGCTCCCTGCGATGGCGTGGACGCCTTGGTCACCGTGGAATCGCGAGCTTCGGCCCCGTCCGCCCCGCTGAAGCGCCCGTCACGCTTGCGCGCTGCGGCGGCGTTAGCGATGGATTGACCCCGCCCGTGCCATAGGCGGACGTGATGGGACTTCCCCGCTTGCAGATCGCCGACGCCGTGCCCGGTGTGCCCGACGCCCGAGGCGCCCTCGCGCCCGCCACGGTGCCCCTGGTCGTGGACCTGGACGGCACGCTGATTCGCAGCGACCTCCTCATAGAATCCTTCTTGTCGCTCCTCGCCTCCGACCCCGTTCAGGCCGGTCGCGCGCTTCTCGCCCTGAAGGACGGCAAGGCCGCCCTGAAGGCCAAGATCGCCGACACGGCCGAGATCGACGTATCCACGCTTCCCTACGACGAGGCTGTTCTGGCGATGGTGCGCGACACCCGCGCCGAGGGCCGACAGACGTTCCTCGTCTCCGCCTCCGACCATCGCTACGTCAGCGCCGTCGCCGATCACCTGCAGCTCTTCGACGGGGTCGAGGGCACGGCGGGGGGTGCCAACCTCTCCGGCGCCACCAAGGCCGCGCATCTGGTGGAGCGTTTCGGCACGGGCTTCTTCGACTATGTGGGCGACGCGGCGATGGATACCGCCGTCTGGGCCAAGGCGCGCGAAGGCTTCGTCATCGCCCCTTCGGGCGGGCTGAAGCGCGCCATCGCTTCCGCTGGTCTCACCGTGACCCCTGTGAGCGAGCGGGGCGGGCGGGCCAAGGCCTATCTCAAGGCCATCCGTCCGCACCAGTGGATGAAGAACACCCTGATCTTCCTACCGGCTCTGGCGGGACATCAGTTCAACATGAACACGTTCGGCGCCTGCGTGGCAGCCTTCGTCAGCTTCAGCCTGTGCGCCTCCAGCGTCTACCTGCTCAACGACCTCCTCGACCTGAAGGGCGACCGCGAGCACGACAGGAAGCGCAACCGCCCCTTCGCCTCGGGCCGGGCACCCCTGCTCAGCGGGGTGATCCTGGCGCCAGCGCTGCTGATCACCTCGCTCGTGATCGCGGCCTTCCTGCCCATCAAGTTCCTGGCCGTGCTTGGCGGCTACTACGCCCTGACCCTGGCCTATTCGCTGGGCCTCAAGCGCGTGATGACGGTGGACGTGATCGCGCTCGCCTGCCTCTACGGCGCGCGCATCTTCGCCGGGGGGGCGGCCACCGACGTGCCGATCTCACCCTGGCTCGAGGCCCTGTCGGTGTTCTTCTTCCTCAGCCTGGCCCTGGTGAAGCGCATCGGCGAGCTGTCGGACCGGGTGCTGGCGGGCAAGGGCGATCCCTCGGGCCGGGGCTATCGCCTGACCGACCTGCCGATGGTGGGATCGATGGGTGCGGCGTCGGGCTTCGTGGCGGTGCTGGTTCTGGCGCTGTATTTCAACAGCCCTGAGGTCTCGCACCTCTACCGCGCGCCCCACCGCCTGTGGGTTCTGTGCGTCATCACCCTGTTCTGGATCTGCCGCATGCTCATGAAGGCCCACCGGGGCGAGATGCATGACGACCCCGTGGTGTTCGCCCTGCGCGACCGCACGAGCCAGGCCTGTGGCGTGGTGTCGGGCATCGTCGTGGCCGTCAGCCTGTGAGCGCCACCGTGGCGGGGGGCCTGTCTCGCTCGGCCCAGATCGCCGTGGCGTACTGCGTGTTCGCGGTGGGAGCCTCGGCCGTGAACCTCGGGGCGCAGTGGGGCGTGCTGCACTATGGCCCCTACCTGTTTCGCATGTGGCGCCCGCTTGAGATCACCGGAGCCGTGGCCGTTGGCACCGCCGCAGGGCTGTGCCTCAAGTACGTGCTCGACAAGCGGTTCATCTTTCAGGACCGATCCACCGGCGCCCGCGCCCATGCCAAGCGTTTCTCGCTCTACGCGATGGGCGGGCTCTTCACGACGGCGATCCCCTACGGGCTGGAGCAGTTCGCGGGCCACGCCTATCCGAAGAACAACATGGCCGTTTACGTGGCAGGCGCCCTCGGCCTCGCCGTCGGCTATGCAGTGAAGTTCCGGCTCGACCGACGCTTCGTCTTCAACCGCGCCTGAGCCTGAAGCCGGGCCGCCCTTGACCGCCCCCGCCCGACGACCCGTGCCCCTCGCCGGCTGGGGCCGCTTCCCCCGCGCCGACTGCGTCCAGAGCTTCGCCCGGGACGAGGGCGAGGTGCGCGCCGCCGTGCTCGCCTCAGACACCCTGATCGCCCGCGGCCTCGGCCGTGCCTACGGCGACGCCGCGCTGAACCCGAACGGCGTGCTGAACCTCACCCGGCAGGCCCGGCTGATCGCCTTCGACGCGGCCACCGGCCTCCTCACCTGCGAGGCGGGCGTCAGCCTGCGCGACGTGGTGGCCGTGTTCGCCCCGCGGGGCTGGTTCCCTCCCGTCACCCCCGGCACCCAGTATGTGACGGTGGGCGGAATGGCGGCCTGCGATGTGCACGGCAAGAACCACCACGGTGCCGGAAGCTTCGGCCGCCACGTGGCCTGGCTCGATCTGATGATCGCCACCGGCGAGGTGCGGCGCTGCTCCCGCGAGGCCGAGCCCGACCTGTTCCACGCCACCCTCGGCGGCATGGGCCTGACCGGCGTGATCCTGCGCCTGGCCTTCACGCTCATCCCCATCGAGACGCAGGCGATGCGGCAGGACACCGTCGTCTGCCGCGACCTGGAAGAGACCCTCCAGGCCTTCGAGAGCCGCCCCGACGCGACCTACTCCGTGGCCTGGACGGACTGCCTGACCACCGGCGCCCGGCAAGGCCGCTCCCTCGTCTACTTCGGCGAGCACGCCACCCGCGCCGAACTGCCCCCAGGCCTGGCCGAGCCCACCGTGCGCCCCGCCAAGCGTATCCCGATCGACTTCCCGAACTTCGCCCTGAACCCGCTCAGCGTGCGGGCCTTCAACGAACTGTATTACCGCCGCGGCGTTGCGGGCCGCAGCTACGTCGGCCTGCAACCCTACTTCTATCCGCTGGACTCCATCCGCGAGTGGAACCGCATCTACGGCCCGAACGGCTTCGTGCAGCATCAGTGCGTGATCCCCCCCGAGGCCGGGCGAGCCGGGCTGAAGGCGCTGCTCGACCGCATCGCCGCAAGGGGTGCTGGCTCCTTCCTCGTGGTGCTCAAGGGAATGGGCGAGGGCGGTGCCGACGGCGGGGCGGGCCCCCTGTCGTTCCCGATGAAGGGCTGGACGCTGGCGCTCGACTTCCCCGCCACCGCCGCCAACTTCAGTTTGATGCTGGAGCTCGACGCCGTGGTCGCCGACCACGGGGGCCGCCTCTACCTCGCCAAGGACGCCCGTCAGGGAACGTCAATGCTTCGCGGTTATCCAGAGCTGGACCGGTTCCGCGAGGTTCGCGCGAAGGTCGATCCGAACTCGCGATTCCGCTCCCTGCAATCCGAAAGGCTCGGCCTTTGACCGAACTATTAGGCCCCGTCCTCATCCTGGGTGCCCGCTCCGACATCGGCCGCTGCATCGCGGTGGAGTTCGCGAAGGCGGGGTGCGGGGTCATTCTCGCCGCCCGTGACGTGGCCTCGCTGGAGGCCGACGTCTCCGATCTCTCCCTGCGTTCGGGCGTGACGGCGCGCGCGGTGCAACTCGACGTGCTGGACATGGACCCGGCCGCCTTCTTCGACCGTCTGGGCGAACTCCCCGGCACGGTGATCTCCGTGGTCGGCCTCCTCGGCGATCAGGCGGAGAGCGCTGCGCAACCCGCCACGGCGCGGCGGGTGATGGACTCCAACTATACCGGCCCGGCGCTCCTCCTGGGCGAAGCCGCCACCCGGATGGAGGCTCGGGGCTCGGGCTGCATCGTGGGCATCAGCTCGGTGGCGGGCGATCGCGGGCGCAAGACCAATTACGTCTATGGTTCGGCCAAGGCGGGGCTCACCGCCTTTCTGTCGGGCCTGCGGCATCGCTTTGCCGGAACCGGCGTGCGGGTGATCACGGTGAAGCCGGGCTTCGTCGACACTGCAATGACCGCCTCAATGAACCTCAAGGGCCCCCTCGTCGCCCAGCCGGAGGAGGTGGCGACCGCCATCCTCAAAGCCTGCCGCGGCGGAGGCGAGGTGATCTACGTCCGCCCCGTGTGGCGCCTGATCATGGCCATCATCACCCACCTCCCCGAAGCCATCTTCAAGAAGACCAAGATGTAGCCCTCCGAAGACCTCCCCCGCTACGCGAGGGAGACCTTCTGAAAGTAGGGGAAGAGATTGCATTCGGCGCCCCTGATCCCGGGGCGGAGGGATGCTGGCGGCTCGCCTTTCGGAGCCGCCGCCCATGTCTTTCGACCCGTCGCCACCGCCTCCTCCCCGCTTCCCGTGGGGGCCGCGACCGCAGGCGCGCACGGCGCTGGCGGGGGGGCTCGTGCTCCTCCTCGGGGCGGCGCTGGGGGCCGCCTTCGCCACCGGCAACCGCGACCTCGCCACCACTCTGGCGGTGGGCGTCCTGTCGGCGGTCTCCACCATCGTGGGCTTCTTCTTCGGCTCGTCGAAGGGCTCGCAGGGCAAGGACGCCACCATCGCCGTTCTCTCTCACAGGGGGTGCGAGCGGTGACCACGCCCCACCTGCCCCACGACATAGAGCGCGAGGAGGGCCGTGAGGCCTGCGCCTACGCCGACCCTCTCACCGGCGGCGCCCCGTGGACCATCGGCGTCGGCCACACCGGCCGCGAGGTGACGCCCGACCTGGAGTGGACGTCCGAACAGATCGACGCCGCCCTGGCCGCAGACATCGCCCGCTGCACCACCGCGCTGGACGCCCGGGCCCCCTGGTGGCGCGATCTGGACGACGTGCGCCAGGACGTGATCGTGCAGATGGCGTTCCAGATGGGCGTCTCCGGCGTGCTCGCCTTCCGCCGGGCCGCCGCCGCCCTGCAGGCGCGGGACTGGGAGCGGGCCAGCGCCCTGATCCTCGACAGCGCCTGGGCGCAGCGGCAGACGCCGCGACGCGCCCATCGCCTGGCCGAGCAGTTGCGCACCGGGGAGCGCCCCGCGTGACGTTCGCAGAGAGACTGGCGGAGATCCTTCCCCTTCCCCAGGCGCTGGCGGTGCGGGCCGCCGCCTTAGCCGCAGGTTGCGCCATCGTCGCTGCAGCGGTGGGCCTGATCTGGCTGTCGGGCCGGGCCCACGGGGTCGCCGCTGAGCGACCGAAGGTGGTGGCCGCGCAGGCCGTCGCCCGCACCGCGGTGGCGCAGGGCTCGGTCGAGGCCGCCGCGACCAGCGCGGTCGATACCGCCGCCGCCCGAACCGTTCATGTCGTCATTCAGTCAGAGGAGGCCGCCCGTGCCGTCCAAACCGCCCACGGCGCCGATGCGCCGCTCGATCCTGCTGTGCTCGGGAATTGGCGCGCTGGCCTTGAGCGCCTGCGCCAGCCCGACGCCGCCTCCGCTCCTGATGGTTCCAGTGGCGCGGAGCCTGCGCGAGCCCTGCCCGCGCCCCGCCCCTGAAGCGGTGGTCACTGCGGGCGACCTGGCCGCCTTCTCGCTGAGGCAAGAGGCGGCCCTGTCGATCTGCGAGGCCCGTCGGGCCGCGCTTGTGAGCGTCGCCGACGCTCACAATGCCGCGGTCAGAGACCGCCGGCGATGAAGCCCAGCGCGCCCAGCGGCAGGCCGGCGAGCATCACCACGATCACGAGATCGGCGGTGCGCTGGAAGAGGTTGGAAGCTGCAGACATGATAATATCCCCTATGGATCGTTTCCGCTGCGCAGGCCGTCCCAATTGGTGAGACTTGCCTCATTAACACACGCTCATGAGTAGGTTATGCCTGCCCAGCGGCTGAGCGGGGTTTATGCCTCCGCTCACTTGCAGCCAAGTTAAAACGCCGCAATCTGCGTTACGAACGGGGTGCGCCGCCTGCGTCGCCGTCTTGCGCGGAACCCGCTAAGACGGTTGCGCCCATGCCCCGCGCCGTGATCCGCCGCCTTGTCCTGACCGAGTTCCGCTCCTACGCCTCCGCCGAGCTCGCCCTCGACGGGCGGCCGGTGGTGCTGTGGGGGCGCAACGGCGCGGGCAAGACCAATGTGCTGGAGGCGATCAGCTTCCTGTCCCCCGGCTCCGGCCTGCGCGGCGCGCCTGCGTCCGACGTGGGTCGGCGCGAAGCCGGGGGCCGACCCGGCGGGGCCTGGGCCGTCCACGTGGAAGTCGAGCGCGGGGAGGCCGAGCGCGGGGAGGCCGAGCCCGTGCGGCTGGGCGCGGGGCTGGCCGCAGGCGGCGCCCGGCGCACGGTGCGGCTGGAGGGCGAGACCGTCTCGCCCGCCCGGCTGGCGCAGCACGTCCGCCTCGTGTGGCTCACCCCGGATCAGGATCGGCTGTTCGTGGAGCCTGCTTCCGAGCGGCGGCGGTTTCTGGATCGCCTGGTGTGGGCCGCCGAGCCCGCCCACGCCGCTGTCGCCGCGGCCTACGACAAGGCGTCCCGCGAGCGGATGCGCATCCTCACCGACGCCCGCGACGCGAACCGTGCCGCCGACCCCGCCTGGCTCGATGCGCTCGAAGCCCGCATGGGCGAGTCCGGTGAGGCGCTCTCCGACGCCCGGATGCGCGCGCTGCAAAGCCTGCAGGACGAGATCGACGATCGGGGCGACCGGCCGTTTCCGATGGCGCAGCTGGCGCTCTCGGGAGACTGGGCCGCCGTCGATCCCGACTTCGCCCCGCGCCTCGCCCAGGCCCTTCGCACCAGCCGCGAGCGTGACGCCGGGGCCGGCCGGGCGCTCACCGGGCCGCACCGGTCCGACCTCCTGGCCACCCTGCGCGAGACGGGCCGGCCGGCTGCCGAAGGCTCCACCGGCGAGCAGAAGGCGCTGGTGCTGAACCTCGTGCTCGCACAGAGCGCGAGGCTGGCGCGGGCGGCGGCCGCGCTTGCCGAAAAAGGTGCGGTTTCCCCGCCAAATCCGATAGTGTTGCTGGACGAAGCAGCGGCGCACCTGGACCCGCTGCGCCGCGCCGCACTGTTCGACGAAATCGTGCACCTTCGCCTGCAGGCCTTCCTCACCGGCGCGGACAAAACCCTCTTCCAGGCCCTTGGAGATCGAGCCCAATCCGTCCACGTCGACGGGGGTTCGCTCTCCTCAGAGAACGGATGACTATGAGCGACGACGTGCCGGAAATCGGCCCCGACGAAGACGACAAGGCCCCCCGCACGCAGGAGGACGAGGCCGCCGACTACGGCGCGGAATCCATCCGGGTGCTGAAGGGCCTCGACGCGGTGCGCAAGCGCCCCGGCATGTACATCGGCGACACCGACGACGGTTCGGGCCTGCACCACATGGTCTATGAGGTGGTGGACAACGCCATCGACGAGGCGCTGGCCGGCCACGCCACCGCGGTCGAAGTGCGCCTGAACCCGGACGGTTCGGCCACCGTGGTCGACGACGGCCGCGGCATCCCCACCGGCATCCACGAGGGCGAAGGCGTCTCGGCGGCCGAGGTCATCATGACCCAGCTGCACGCGGGCGGTAAGTTCGACCAGAACTCCTACAAGGTCTCCGGCGGCCTGCACGGCGTGGGCGTCAGCGTCGTGAACGCGCTTTCCGATTTCCTGGACCTGAAGATCTGGCGCGACGGCAAGGAGCACGAGATGCGCTTCGCCCGGGGCGACGCCGTCTCCTCGCTGGTGGTCACCGGTGATGCGCCCATCCGCACCGAGGGGCCTCGCGCGGGCCAGCCGCTCACGGGCACCAGCGTGACGTTCATGCCGTCGCTTCGTGTGGGCCAGGACGACGGCACCTTCGCCTTCATCGAGTTCGACCGGAAGACGCTGGAGCACCGCCTGCGCGAGCTCGCCTTCCTGAACTCCGGCGTCACCATCCGCTTCCGCGACCTTCGGGGGGCGGAGCCGTATGAGGAGATCATGCACTACGACGGGGGCGTCGAGGCCTTCGTGCGCCACCTGGACAAGTCGAAGACCCCGGTTCTGAGCACCCCGATCGTGGTGCGCGGCGCCAAGGATCGGGTGGAGCTGGAGATCGCGCTGTGGTGGAACGACAGCTACCACGAGCAGATGTTGTGCTTCACCAACAACATCCCCCAGCGGGATGGGGGCACGCACCTCGCCGCCTTCCGCGCCGCCCTGACCCGGGTCATTGGCGGCTACGTCGACTCATCCGGCGTGGGCAAGCGCGAGAAGATCACAGTTTCGGGGGAAGACTCTCGCGAGGGCCTCACCTGCGTGCTCTCCGTCAAGCTGCCCGACCCCAAGTTCTCATCCCAGACCAAGGATAAGCTCGTCTCCTCCGAGGTGCGCCCCGCCGTGGAGGCGCTGGTGACCGAAGTGCTGGGCAGCTGGTTCGAGGAGCATCCGAACGAAGCCCGGCAGGTGGTCGCCAAGATCGTGGAGGCCGCCGCCGCCCGGGAAGCCGCCAAGAAGGCCCGCGACCTCACCCGTCGGAAGTCGGCGCTCGATATCAGCTCGCTCCCCGGCAAGCTCGCCGACTGCCAGGAGAAGGACCCTGCCAAGAGCGAGATCTTCATCGTGGAGGGCGATTCCGCCGGCGGCTCAGCCAAGCAGGGCCGCAACCGCGAGAACCAGGCCGTGCTGCCGCTGCGGGGCAAGGTGCTCAACGTGGAGCGCGCCCGCTTCGACAAGATGCTGGGTTCTGAGCAGATCGGCACGCTGATCACGGCGCTCGGTGCCGGGATCGGTCGCGACGACTTCAACATCGAGAAGATCCGCTACCACAAGATCATCATCATGACCGACGCCGACGTGGACGGGGCGCACATCCGCACGCTTCTGTTGACGTTCTTCTATCGGCAGATGCCGCAGGTGATCGAGCGGGGCTATCTCTACATCGCCCAGCCACCGCTCTACAAAGCCTCCAAGGGCAAGAGCTCGCGCTACCTGATCGACGACCCCGAGATGGACGAGTTCCTGATCGACGAGGGGGTCGAAGGTGCCGTCCTTCGCCTGAGCTCCGGCGAGGAGATGACCGGGCAGGATCTGGGTGCGCTGGTCCGCGAGGCCCGCACCGCCAAGGCCATCATCGAGCGCCTGGCCGCCCGCGCCCCCGCCTTCGCGGTGGAGCAGTCGGCCCTGGCCGGGCTCTACGGTAACGACCCCGACGTGGACGCGGCCGCCACACGCTTCAACCTCTACGCGGAGGAAGGCGACGGGATGTGGTCGGGCGAGGCTGCGGGTGCCGGGGGCCTGGGCTTCGCGGCGGGCGGGTTCGCCTTCAGCCGCATGAAGCGCGGCGTTTCCGAGAAGATCGTGCTCGACGGGGTGCTCACCCAATCGGCTGACGCGCGTCGCCTGGCCGAGCGGCTCGGCCCGCTCACCGAAGCCTACGCCAAGCCCGCCACCTTCCGTCGCAAGGATCTGGAGACCACCATCCGCGGCCCCCTCGATCTGATGGCGGCGATCCAGGAGGCGGGGAAGAAGGGCCTTTCGATCCAGCGCTACAAGGGCCTCGGCGAGATGAACGCCGAGCAGCTCTGGGAGACCACGCTGGACCACAACGCCCGCACCCTGATGCAGGTGAAGGTGAACCACGCCGACGACGCCGACGACATGTTCAGCCGCCTCATGGGCGACCTCGTCGAACCCCGCCGGGAGTTCATCCAGGAAAATGCCCTGGACGCCGAAGTGGACGTCTAGGGCTTCAGACCTCCCCCCGCGCGGGGGAGGTCTTTGCCAGACCGGACTTTCCCGACTCCGTTTTCGCGCCGTCCGCACGACCGCGAGTCAACGTCGCTTGACACGCCTGGGCATGTCGTGTTTCCTTGTCATAACGACAAGGGGACTCGACATGTTGAGTGATTGGAAGGCTCCACACGCCCGGCGCTACACCCTGCGGCTCGTGGGGTTCATGACCGTCTACGCGGCGCTGATCGTCGCTGACGGCATCTGGTTTCGGAGTGCCACGCCGCCGCAAGGGGCGCTGAAATATGCCGCCGCCATCGCCCCCGCCGTGCCGGTGATCGGCGTCATCTGGGCCATGGGCGCGTTCATGGTCGAGCTGCCCGACGAGTATCAGCGGCTGCGGCTGGCCACCGCCCTGTTGCGCGCCACCGGCCTGACGCTCGGCGTGTGCACCGCGTGGGGGTTCCTGCAGAATTACGCCGAGGTGCCCACGCCGCCGCTCTACGGCGTGTTCATCCTGTTCATGGGGGCGTTCGGCGCCCTGCAGGGCGTCTCCAGCCTGATGGACCGGCGCTGATGGAGAACCGCCTGCGCGTGCTGCGCGCCGAGCGGGGCTGGAGCCAGGCCGACCTTGCGTCCAAGCTCGAGGTCTCCCGCCAGAGCGTCAACGCCATCGAGACCGGCAAGTACGACCCCAGCCTGCCCCTCGCCTTCCGCATCGCCCGCCTGTTCGAGGCGCGCATCGAAGACATCTTCACCGAGCCGGCCTGAGCCGCCTCACCCCTCACCCTAAGGACAGGAACCGAAGCCATGATCTCCCTGACCACCCAGCAGAAGACCGCCCTGCGGGCGCTCGCGATCTGCGCCAGCCTGCCCGTGCTGGCGCAGGTGATGGCCCCGGTGCGTGCGCACGCCCAGGCGGTGGCCGCCGCGCCCTCGCTCAAGCTTTTCGCCGACAGCCGCATGGTGACGGGCGACCGCATCAGTGTGGAGGTGGTGGGCACGGGCCCGGACGTGGTGCTGATCCCCGGCCTCGCCTCCTCCCGGGAGACGTTCCGGCGCACGGCGGAGCGCCTGCGTGGCCGCTATCGCCTGCACCTCGTGCAGGTGGCTGGCTTCGCCGGCGAGCCGGCGCGGGCCAACGCCTCCGGCCCGGTGACCGTGCCCGTGGTGGAGGCGATCGACGCCTACATCGTCTCGGCTGGGCTTAAGGCCCCCGCGGTGGTGGGTCATAGCCTCGGCGGCGTCATGGCGCTGGAGCTTGGGCTCGACCACCCGGCCCACGTGGGCAAGCTGATGATCGTCGACAGCCTCGGCTTCTACCCGGAGCTGTTCGCCGGCCCCTCGGCGACCGTCGAGGGCGTGCGGCCGATGGTCGAAGGCATGGGCGCGCAGATGCTCGGCGTGTCCGACGCGGCCTTCGCCAAGAGCGCGGCGCAGACCGGGGCCGCCCTCGTCTCCGCCCCGGCCGATCAGGCGATGGTCAGCGCGTGGTCTGTCGCTTCGGCCCGCCCCACCATGATCAAGGCTATGCAGGAGGACATGCTGACCGACCTGCGCCCGCGCATGGCGTCGCTCACCGTGCCCGTGACGGTGATCTACGAGGCGATGCTGGAGCCGCTCATCAAGGCCGACTACGCCGCCGCGCCCAGGACGACGCTCGTGTCGGCCGCGCCGGGCGCCAAGCACTTCCTGATGTACGACGACCCCAAGACCTTCGACGCCACCCTCGACGCCTTCCTGGGGAGCTGACGCCGCAGGCCGGGCTGGGGCTCAGGGGCTGGGGGAGGGCCCTCAGCCCGTGGTGGCGACCAGCAACGGCCCGATGGTGTTGTTCACCAGGATCTTCAGCGCCTGCAGGAGCAGGATCAGGATCACCGGGCTGATGTCGATCCCGCCCAGGTTGGGGATGAAGCGCCGGATCGGCGCCAGCAAGGGATCAGTCAGGCGCTCCAGCCCGGCGGCGATCTTGTAGACGGTGGGGTTGCGCACGTTCAGCACGTCGAAGGCGATCAGCCACGACAGGATGGCCGAGGCGATCACCACGAAGATCGCCAGATCCACCAGCGAGTTGATCAGAAACAGGATCGCGCTGCCCATGAAGGCTCCTAGCCGAAGTCAGCCCCGCACATAGCGCGCCCGGAGCGGGAGCGCCACGCCGGGCCGCGGCAGGCCCCTTACGAGTGGTAGTAGCTGCGATAGGCCCGGTAGTAGTAGCTGGCGTCGCCGTAGCCGGAGCGGGCCTGCTCCTTCATGTCGACCTGAGTCAGGGCGATGCCGGGCACGTGGGCGCCCACGCTCTGCAGCTGCTTCAGGGCGTTCTCGATGGCCTTCCTGGGCGTGCGCTTCCACTGGGCGAGGAACAGCACCACGTCGGCCTTGGGCGCGATCACCCGGGTGTCGGCCACGGGCAGCACCGGCGCAGTGTCGAGAAGCACGATGTCGAACCGGGCGCGGGCCTGGGCGATCAGCTGGTCCATCGCAGGCGTGGAGAACACGTCCTTGGGGGTGAAGCTCGACTTGGACACGGGCAGGAAGTAGGCGCCGGTCTCCTCGTCGCGCAGCATGGCGTCGTCCAGGGTGCAGCTGCCGTTGAGCACTTCCAGGAGGCCCACCTTGGGCTCCTCTGCGAAGAGGCGATTCACGGTGCGGCGGCGAAGGTCGCAGTCGATCACCAGGGTCGCGGCGCCGCCCAGGGCCAGCACGCGTGCCAGGCAGATGGAGGTCGTGGTCTTGCCCTCGTTGGGCAGCGACGAGGTGATGGCGATCACCTTGACCTTCTCACCGATGCGCGAGGCCAGGAGAGACGTCTTCAAGGCGCGGAACGCCTCGGAGAAGGAGGAGAGCGGCTTCTCCACCACGAAGCGGGCCGGTGACACGCGGGACTTCTTGTCCAGGCCGTCGAGCACCGACGACAGCTGCGGCGTGGCCCCCATGTAGGGCACGTTCAACGTGCGCTCCACGTCTTCCGAGGTGTAGAGCCCGGCCTCCAGCGCCTCCATCACGAACAGGATGCCCACGGCGGTGGCGATGGCCAGGATCAGGCCCAGAACCGCGCTGAGGAGGAGGTTGGGGAAGCTGGCCTTGCCCGCGGGCACGGCCGCCGACACGACCCGCGCATCCGACTGCTCCAGCCCCTGATCGGTCGAGGTCTGTTTGAAGCGGTCGAGGAACGACTGGTAGAGCGTGCGCACGCTCTCGGCGTTGCGCTGGAGCTCGGCGAGCTTCACCGAGGCGAGGTTGTTGGCCCCCAGCGACGCGCGCGAGCCGCCGAGGCTGCCGGCGATCGACGAGGTGCGTTGGCGCGACACCTGCGCCTGCGCGTCGAGGTTGGAGATCAGGCGCTTCACCTCGGCCTGGATCTGGCCGTCGATGTCGGCGAGCTGGCGCTGGGCCTTCAGAACGTCGGGGTACTTCGGGCCATAGCGGGCGGACATGTCGGCCAGCTGGCCCGAGATGGCGGCGCGCTGCTTGCGCAGGTCCTGGATCACGGGGGAGCCCAGGGCCTCGCCCACGTCCTCGCCGGTCGAGCCTTTGGCGAGCTGCTGGCGGGCGGTGGAAAGCCGGGCGTCGCTCTCGGCCTGCTGGGCACGGGCGGTGGCCAGCTGGGTGTTGAGGTTCGAAATCTCCTGCTGCGTGATCGTCGTGCTTTCAGGGCCGCCCAGGCCCATCAGGCCGTTGGAAGCCTTGTACATCTCCACCGAGTGCTCGGCGGTTTCGACCTGCTGGCGCAGGCCCTGCAGGCGCTGGCTCAGCCAGGCGTTGGCCCGGCGGGTGGCATCGAACTTGGCGTCGAGCTGCTCGGTGAGGTAGCGCTCGGCGAATGTGTTGGCGATCAGGGCGGCGCGCTTGGGCGATTCCGACTGGAACGACACGTTCAGCACGTAGGTCAGGCCCTGGCGGGCGACCTTCAGGCGGGTCATCACCGAGCCGATCGTGGCGCTGCGCGCCTCGGCGCCGACCGGATCGCCCTTGGGGCCGCGGCCCAGGAGGCCCGAGATCATCGAGACTGGGCCGTGGCCCACCTTCAGGCGCTTGTTGAATTCGGGATCGTGGACGAGGTCGAGCTGGTCGACGACCTTCTCGGCCAGGCTGCGCGAGCGCAGGATCTCCACTTCGCTGTCGATCGTGCCGGTGTCGCTGCCGAGGCCCGACATCACCTGCTGGATGTCGACCACCTTGTGAGTGCGCGTGTCGATCATCACGGTGGAGGTGGACGTGTAGCGGGGCGTCAGCTGCAGCGTGACCAGCATCACTGCGGCGAACACGGTGATCAGAACGGCCAGGAACAGCCGCAGCCGCCGCCGGAACAGGGCGATGTGGCGGTGCAGGTCCAGCGCGGGCTTGTCGCCCTCGAGGTGCTGCATCCCGATCGTCTGCGGCTCAACGTGTACGTTCATGTCTTACCAATGCAGACCGGGTTTGCACCGGCACGAAACGCGGGCCGGAGACGTAACCGGGGGGTGATCGTCAGCGCAACGGCCGCGCCCCGTTTCAGTCTAGAACTGAAACACCAGCGAGCCGACAATCCGGTTCACATCAAAACTCGGTCCGGAGCGAACGCCGGATGAGCTTTGGTTGTAATGTGTGAAGGTCACGTTCAAACCGACGGCACGGTTAAGCAGATAGGTGCCGCCGCCGCTGACCGAAACGCGGTCGTCGCTGCGGTCGATGCCCTTGTAGGCGTCGTTGCCGTAGGAGACCGTGCCGGTGACGATCAGGTTGCGCAGCAGCTCGTGGTCGATCTGGCCGGAGACGTTGCTCGACAGATAGCCACTCGAACCGGTGATGGACGAGTCCTCCACGGTGCGACTGCCGGTGAGGGTCACCGTGGTGAGTTCGGTCGGGAAATACTCGATCAGACCGCGGGCGGAGAGGCCGCTGACGCTGGAGTACACCGAGGCGTCATAGTCCTGCTGGGTGTAGCCAAGCTGCACTTCGCCGCGGATGAGATGCGACAGGTCGAAATTGGATCCGACGGCGATATCGAAGCCTGTCGAACTGCGGGCTGGCTGGCCAACGATCGAGGTGCTGAAGTCGCGGTTGTTGACGACCGCGGTCAAGAACACCGACTTGTCGGGGCTGATCGCGTAGTCGGCCTTCCCGCCGGCCGACACTACTGTGTGGTCGCGGTAATCCTGATTGCTGACGCCGCCGCCGACAAGCACTGCACTTTCATAGTTGTAGTCGCGGAAATCGACCCGGCCGGACAGACGCAGGCGGTTGAACTGCTTGGTGCCCTGACCGTAGACGTCCGCCAGGTAGTAGCGGATCGGCTCCTTGATGTTCTGGGGCGAACCGGAAGACGTGCGCGGCTCGGTGTCGTGCTCGTAGGAGCCGCCGCCCGAGAAGCCCAAGTCGCTGTGCACATCCAGACGGCCGAGGCCTCCAATCTGAAAGTCAGTCGTGCTCTCCGAACCATGGTCGACGTACTGGTTAACGCTGGCGCGGCCGTAGACCGATACGAGGTTGCGCGACCAGTTGGTCTGCGCGATCACGCTCGGCTGCAGACGGAAGATCACATCAGAGGTGGTATTGGATGCCGTGGCGTAGATGTTGTCGTTGCCCTCGACCGAAGTCGTGATCGTGGGCGAGATCAGGAAGGCACCGTAGCCGATCGGCGAGTTCGCGTACTCGGGCTTGGGACGCTGGCGGACGGTGACGTTGCGGTCGCGGGCGAACAGCCCGGTCCGCGCCAGCGAGGTGTCGTCCTGAGCGTGGGCCATGACCGGCATAGCCAGCACTGCCGCAAACCATACCGAAATTACGAATGATAGGCGCACGGTGTAATATCCCCCAACGGCAACGCGCCCGAGACCCCCGCGGACACGCCTTCCCAAATTAACGTACAGGCCCAGCAGTGCTGGTTTCAGGACCCGCTGGGGGGCCGGTAGTCGCTTCCGCCGCCACCGCCGCTGCTTCCGCTGAACGAGCTCGCCGTAATAATAGTCGAGCCGCCAGAGGTGGAAGCCACGCCCGACGTCGCATTGTTTTGGGCGACGACGGCGTTGACGGTTAGCTGCACCGCGGCGATCGCGCCAGCCACGCCGGCCTCGCGACCGACGGAACCCATGCTGCTAAGGGCCGACTGGACGATCCCCGCCGGGGCGTTGGCCGCGATGATCGCCGCCTGAATCGCCGACTGAATGTTCGCCTCCGCGGCGGCCCCGGTGATGCCCGCGGCCCGGTTGCTGGCCTGGGCACTGCGGATAGCCCGCAGCAAGGCTGCCCGCACGTTCTCCACGGTCGGCGCAGGTTGCGCCATTGCAGGCGTTGCGACCATTGCGCTGACGATGAACGTCGGCGCCGCCAGAAGGCTGGCGACGGAAAGAGTGATGGCGAGCTTGTTACGCATGGCGGACCCCCGAAAAGTTAAAAGATGCAAACCCTAATTCCGACCGAGAGTCTAGACCCGCGAGCCTCAAAGCTGCGGCTGTCTCATCGGTGAGACGCGAAAGCCTCAAAAGTAGCGCTCGCCGATGCGGATCGTATCACCCGGCGCCACTGAAGTGGACGTGCTGAGATCGTAGCGCTTCTCGGAAGTGTCACCGGTGCGCCGGATGTACACATGCTTGGAATCGGCGCGGTAAGTGAACCCGTTGGCTGTGGCGACCGCATTCATCACGGTGAGCCCATTGGTGTAGGGGTATTCGCCGGGCTTGGTGACTTCACCCAGAATATAGAAGGGCCGGTAGTTCAGCACCTCGACGCTGACGCGCGGCTCCTTCAGGTAGCCCTCGCGCAGCGAACCCTCGACCGCACTCTGCAATTGCGTCGGCGTCATTCCCTTGGCGGCGATCTCTCCCACCAGCGGCAGGGCGATCGTGCCGGTTCCGGACACCACGAACTCGCCCGTGAGGGCAGATTCGCCGAACACGATGATGCGCACCTTGTCGCCAGAGCCGAGGCGATAGGCCACGTCCACCGAGGTGGCCGGGTCGGCCGCCGCCGATGGCAAGGGCTGGGCCAGCGCCGCCGCCGGCGCACCGAGCAGGAGCGCCAGGCAGCCGAGCAGGGCGAACAGGGCCTTTGGCAGGCGTATCATCTCGACACTCCGATTTAACATTCGTTTAGCATGGAGCATGCCCCGTGCCTGATACGGACCTTGGCCGTGCCTGGATGAATTGGCGCTGAACATTCCATAGCCGCACGGCCGTCAGAATGCCCGTTGCATAGGCTCCGGTATCCACGCCGATGCGATATTCGCCCACATCCTGTGGTTCGCCCGCGGGGGTGTGGCCGTGCACAACGACCTTTTCCCAAGTGTGGGGCGACTGCAGGAACTCGCCGCGGATCCACAGGAGGTCGCGGTCCGACTGCTCCTCGAGGGGCACGCCCGGCCGCAGCCCGGCATGCACGAACACATAGTCGCCCAGCACCTGCATGGTCGGCAGGGTTTCCAGAAAGCGCAGGTGCGAAGGCGGCAGAGCGTGGCCGAAAGCGTCCCTAGCCGCTTCCCAGCCCTGCATGTCGTTGCGCATCCGGGGCGCTGCGACACCGTAGGACGCCAGGGTCGCGTCGCCGCCGAAGCTGCTCCAGCCCTGGCCGGCGCCCGCGTCCTGCAGGAAGTCGAGGGCGGTGGCCTCATGGTTGCCCTTCAGCACCTGCACTTCGAAGGGGCCGGCATCGCGCCATTCGATGAGCCGCTGGATCACGCCTTTGGAGTCCGGGCCGCGGTCGATGCAGTCGCCCAGGATCATCGCCACCCGCCGGGTCGCGGGCAGGGTGGCGGCGTCGGCCTCCACGCGCTCGATCATCGCCTGCAGAAGGTCGAGCCGGCCGTGGATGTCACCCACGGCGTAGCAGACCACGCCGGGCAGCATGGCCGATGGCGCCGTCGCCACAGGCTCGCTGCGGGCGGCGCGGCCGAAGCTCAGGAGCTTCTTCAGCATGGGGAGGCCGACGGAAGGATCATCGCGCGGCCCATGCCCTGGGCATGCCGCGGCATCATACCTTCTTGAGCGCCTTGCGAACGAGGCGATAGAACCTGATGTCCCGGGGCGTGGTCGCCGGGTTGTCCAGCTTGGCGTCGCAGAAGGCCTCCGCGCCGAAGTCGTGCTGAAGCCGCAACGCCTGCGCCTCTCGCAGAGCGTAGTATTCGCGCGAGTTGAACTTGTTTCGCTTGGGCGACCATAAACCGAACAGTTGAGGCGACTCCCCATCGTCTAAAGCGCGCCGCGCACACTCGTTCCTGGCGACGTCAGGCGAACGGGCCGGTCGTGAGTGAAGCCAGGGTCCGCCACTGCAGCGGATCGCCTGGGGTCTGCCGTTCAAGCCAGACGTAACCGGTCTGACGCCAGGGCGCCACCCAGGGGCTAAGGTTGTCCAGCACGAACTCCCCGCGATCTGTGGCGACGAGCAGGACCGCGTGGGTCGCTCCCTCCCGGGTGCGCACGATGGCCAGGGAAAGCGCGCTGGTGGGCACGCCGCGCTCGGCCAGCGCCTTGCGCTTCTCCAGGGCGTAATGCTTGCAGTTGCCCCGGGTGCCGAGCCCCCGCGACAGGGGCAGGGCCCAGTAGTCGGCCTGGCCGAACACCTCGGCATCCTCGCCCGGCTTGATACGGCTGTTCACCGACTGGTTCACCGTGTCGAGCACATGCATCAGCGCCTCGTCGAGGCGGGGCGGCGGCTCTACGGCGAAGGCGGCGCGCGTGGCTAGCGGTGCGGCGACCGAAACCTCGGCGATCTGGAGGGTGGGTCGCGTGGCGGCGGGCTCTCCCGCGGAGACCTGCAGGCTGGCGTCGTCCGCCAGGGCGATCTCCTCGACGGGCGGGGTCTGGGCCGGGGTGGCGGCGGCGGCGTTGTTGGCGGCGAAGAGCTCGGCCCAGCCGTAGCCATCCTTGAGGGGGAGGCCGGGGGCGGTGGAGGTCACGTTGCTGAAGCCCCCCCGGAACCCACCGGGGGCCTGGGCGAACAGGGCCGACCACTGCGCCCGGTTCGCGCCGGCGAGGGCGGCATCGAGCTCGGCGTTGGACTGCACACCGCCCAGCCCGCATTCCTGCGGCTCGCGCTGGCAGAACGACATGAAGCCGCTGGGCGCAACGGCGACCTCACCGATCTGCATAGCCGAAGACGTGGGCAGCGACGTTGCACACCCGCCAAGACCGATCAGCGTGCCAGCCACGGCGAGAAGCTTGCCGAACTTGGGCTTGAACTGGGGAGACATTCAACGAAACCTCTCGCTGTTTCAGCTGAGAGCATCGTCGATCGGCCTGAAATCTAGGTTAGACGACTTGGTCAAGCAATGCTGACCTGATGGGGTTTATCTGTATTAAGACTAATGCGCCTTAATCATAAGACTGGATCGGGGTCGTTCGCTCCGCATACTGTGTGATCAGGGGTTGCGAGCGGGCGGCCGAGGGCTCTGGCCGGTGCGTTGATGGGGCGTCTATGACGATCAGCGAGGTGACGTTCACGGGGGAGACCGTGGAGCTGGATGGCCGCAGCTTCGAGGGCTGCCGCTTCGTGGGCTGCCGCATCGTCTATCGGGGCGAGGCTGAAACGAGCCTGACCCGCAACGCGTTTGAGGATTGCACCTTCGCCCTGGAGGGGGCGGCGTCCATGACGATGGGCTTTCTGAAAGGGCTCACCGGCTCGAGCGACGGCTTCCTCGTCACCTTCCTGCGCGCGCTGGAACTGGAGCCAGAGCGGCTGGTCCGCCTGTCGTCGGCCGACCCTGCGCCCTAGCCGGCAGTTGCGCATTGGTCGCGGGCAGACGAAGCCCTCGCAGCCGGCAGGCCGACCAAATGTGTCATGGACGATGCCAAATCCTGCGAGGCGGGGCTCGACTAGGCCGTGGGCGGCAAAAGCATCCGAGCGGCTTCCAGAGGCTAAAATAGAGGCAGAGTGACCGCCAAAGCCTCCGATTTTCGCCGAGATCGCGCCGGCGACGCAGGATGCATTGACGGGGGGAGTGTTGCGGCAAAGGTTAATGAGGTATTACGTCGCACCCCGCGTGGCGCCGCTTTCGCAAGTGCGAAGAGCTGAGTATCTGCCCGCGTCAGTCCGAGAGAGCTTTCTGTATGGAATCCGTGATCGAGGCCCTGCGCCCGAGCATCCGCCGCAACATCGCACTTGGCGTGGCGGGCCTGCTCCTGGTGGCGCTTTACCTCGTGTGGGTCGCCGCGTCGCCCAACAGCCTCCTGTCGCAGATGCTGCACGGCCGCACCGCCACGGACGCGCCGACGGCAACCGCGGCCGCCGGTCCCACGTCGGGACCGCTGACGCCCGCGATCGATCCGGTCAGCGGTGATCCGAGCCAGCCTCCCGCCCTCCTGTTCCGCCAGATGTCGCCCGAAGCCGCCGGCCAGGTGAACGCGGCCATGCCGTTCTGGACCGGGCCGAACCCCGCCGCCGCCCCCTTCAAGCTGGTCGTCACCGATCCGGCCGAGCGCGCCCAGGCCGTGCAGTGCCTAACCGAGGCCGTCTATTACGAAGCCGGCCAAGAGCCCCTGCCGGGCGCCCAGGCCGTGGCCCAGGTGGTGCTGAACCGCCTTCGCCATCCGATCTTCCCCAAGACCGTGTGCGGCGTGGTGTTCCAAGGGTCCGACCTGCCCACCGGCTGCCAGTTCTCCTTCACCTGCGACGGAGCCCGCAACCGCGTGGCCGATCCCGTGGCGTGGAAGCGCGCCAAGGATGTGGCCGAGAAGGCTCTGAACGGCTTCGTCGCCCCGGCCGTGGGGCAGGCGACGCACTATCATGCGCAGTATGTGGTGCCTTACTGGATGCCGACGATGACCAAGCTGGTGATGGTCGGCCAGCACCTGTTCTACCGCTGGCCCGGTCCCGACGGTCGGCTGGTGGCGCCCTACGGCGGGTCTGAGCTGGTGGCCATGCTGCTGGTGCCCCCGGGGGCCATGACGCCCAAGGCCGTTCCCATCGTGCCGATCCTCGTCGCCTCTTCCCGCGCCGCCGATCTTGCGATCGTGGCCGCGCCGGAAGTGAAGCTGGAAGCCCGGGGCCTGCAGGCCTCGACCGCAGCCGCGGGAACCAAGCTCGCCGCCGTGGGCGACAACACGGTGACCGAGATGGCCAAGCCCGAGATCGTGCGCGCTTCCATGCCCGACCTCGGCAAGCTGAACACGCGGGTGATCCCGCAGGGCATGCCCGCAGCGGTGCTGATGATGGCTCCGCCCTGTGCCGGCCCCACCTGCAGCAGCTGGCGCTGAGGCTGGCGGATGAGCCTGCTGCCCACTTTGGAGGCGACACGGGCCTGCGGCCAGCCGCCGCGCCGGTCCGACTCCGCCAAAGGTTACGCGGGTGTTAACGTGCTGGCAGTGAGCTCACAGGAAGCGATGCGGGGCCTGGCCCCAATCGCTTCGTCGGGGGATTGGACATGACGGTGCACGAAAGGGCCTTGGACGCGCGCGCCTTCGTCCCGCACCGCGCAGACGTGGCGCTCCCAGCCGTGGGCTTCGACGCCGGTCGCGGGATCGACATCGCCCTCGCCAGCCTCGTGCTCCTGTTCACGGCCCCCCTGCTCCTCACCATCGTGGCGTTGATGTGGGTGCAGGGCGACGGCCCGATCGTGTTCGGGCATCGCCGGATCGGCCGGGGCGGCCTGCATTTCCAGTGCCTCAAGTTCCGCAGCATGTTCCCCGACGCGGATGCACGACTGCGCGACCTCCTTGCCACCGACGCCACGGCCCGCGCCGAATGGGCCGCCGATCACAAGCTGAAGAACGACCCGCGCATCACCCCCCTCGGCGGGTTCCTGCGCAAGACGAGCCTGGATGAGCTGCCGCAGCTGTTCAACGTGCTGAGGGGCGACATGAGCCTCGTCGGCCCCCGCCCGATCGTGGATGCCGAGCGCGTGCGCTATGGCCGCCGCATGGCCGCCTACCAGAGCGTTCGCCCCGGCATCACCGGTCTGTGGCAGGTGAGCGGCCGCAACAACACGAGCTATCGCCGCCGCGTGGCGCTGGATGTGGCCTACGCCCGCAACAAGTCGGTCGCGCTCGACTGCAAGATCCTGATGGCCACCATCCCGGCGGTGGTCCTGTCCCGCGGGTCTTACTGAGGCCTAAGCCTTCAGGGGCGCGGCTTCACCGCCTCACGCCAGCGCGCCAGGATCAGCGGGAACATCAGGGCATAGATGCCGCCGATGTCGGCGTAGACGTTGTCCTTGAAGCCTGACGTGAACGGCCGGGGCAGGGCGCGGGTGAACTCGGCCCCCAGGGCGAAGACGATCAGCGCCAGGGCCATCCACCGCAGCCGCAGCCTAGGGAACGCCGCCGCCGCCATCCCGCTCAACAGGTACCAGGCGGCGAAGCGCTGCAGGTGATAGTGGCCCACCAGCCGCGGCTTGAACTGATGCGGACCCAGCGCCGCCACCAGCACCGTCAGCCCCGCCGCCAGGAACACCACCCGCGTGGCCACCGCGATGGGGCCGGTGTTGGGATAGCTCGCAGGCGAGAAGTCGGCCGGAAACCAGTCGGGCGAGCGCTTGCGCGGTGCCGGGGCGGTCATCTCAGGCGGGCCTGGAACGGGGTCGGTCGACATGGGCGGACGGGTCTCGGCGCGGCCGCCTCAGGGGCCGGGGCGACTTGGCCCGGCGCGGGAAAGCTTGGCAAGAGCGGCGTTGGCCGCGCCGCCTCAACTCTCAGCGGGCGAAGGCGTGCACGACGGCTGTGCCCACGACGGTCCAGAACAGGCCGCAGCTCGTGAACACCAGCGCCAGGCGGGCGGCGGCCGGCCAGGGCTCCACCTGCGGGTCGGGCAGGACGGTCGCGCCCATGCCGCGGTGCTTCGCGGGCGAACGCTGCCGACGCGCCGAGGCGCGAAGCAAGCGAGGCGCGGGCTGCGGGTGGCGGACGGGATCGCTCAACGGACGATGAGGCTCCTTGCGGACGCCCCACACCTAGCTCGTGCGCGCTTAAGGCCGGGTGCGCCAACGCGGCTAACGGCAGGTGAACGCCGCCCCCCCGCCGTGGAAGCCTCAGGTGAACGCCCCGTCCGTCTCGACCTTCCAGCTCTCAAGCGACGAGGCGAGGTCGCTGCTGAAGACATAGCCGTTGTCGAGCAGCCAGCGGGGCGTGACGGCGGTGGAGTTCACGAGCTTGCGCACCCGCTCCCGATGGATCGGCGTCTTCACACCCACCTTCGCCGCCCCCTCGAACACCGTGGCCGCGGCGAGCAGCAGCGGCAGGGGAGCCGTGCCGAGCGCCCCCGGCAGCCCCGCCACCGTTCCGAAGGTCTCCACGATGTCCTGCGTGGTGGAGGGGGTGGGGAAGGCGAAGTTGTAGCGGATCTCCGGCTCGGCCCCATCGCGGGCATGGCCCAGGGTAAAGGCGAAGGTGTCGAGCAGCTCGTCCACATAGCCGCCGCTCTTGATGGCGTCGGTTCGCCCCGGAAAGACGAACATCCGCCGCTTCAGCGCCCGGGCCAGGAAGGTGTAGTTGCCCCGCTCGCCGGGTCCGAACACCACGCCGGGCCGCACCGTCACCAGCCTGCGCGACGGGTCGCGCTCGCGCCACTGGCTGTGGATCACCTCGGCCATGCGCTTGGAGCGGCCGTAGTCCGACACGGGCAGGAGCGGCGACGCCTCGGTGACGAAGCTCTCCTGCGGGCCGTAGACCGAGATCGAGCTCGTGAAGAGGATCGCCCCCACGCCCGCATCCTCCGCAAGGCGCGTCACGTTCAGGGCGCCCAGGACGTTGGTGCGATAGTATTCCTCGGGCGGGTGCCCGGGCGTGCGATGCACCGCCGCCAGATTGTAGATTTCGCCCACGCCCGCCCCCAGCGCCGGGTCGAGGGGCTCGGCCACGTCGATGCGGCGATAGTCGACCCCCAGCAGGGTCTCGCGCGGCGCCAGGATGTCGAGCGCCACCACCCGGCGGCCCTCCGCCACCAGCCGCCGCACCAAGCGCGTGCCGATGAAGCCGCTGGAACCGGTAACCAGCGCGCCTGTTGCCTGCGCACCCGCTACCTGAGCAGCGGCCCCCCCCGACTCCGCCATCCGTATCTCCCCCGCCGCAGCCCCGGTCGCCTTGACAGGCCGACGCGCCAAACCTTATGTGCCGCTCCCTTCCTAAGGGGGCCGTAGCTCAGTTGGTAGAGCGCCTCGTTCGCAATGAGGAGGTCAGGGGTTCGACTCCCCTCGGCTCCACCAGGATCGCCCACCGCCCATGTCATCTGAAACCCTGGCCGTCGAAGCCGCGCGGCGGCGCACGTTCGCGATCATCTCGCATCCGGACGCCGGCAAGACGACGCTGACGGAGAACCTGCTCCTGCGGGGCGGGGCGATCCGGCAGGCGGGGGCGGTGCGGGCGCGGGGCGAGAACCGCCGCACCCGGTCGGACTGGATGAAAATCGAGCGAGAGCGGGGCATCTCGGTTTCCGCTAGCGTGATGACGTTCGAGCACGAGGGACTCTACTTCAACCTCCTCGACACGCCGGGCCACGAGGACTTCTCGGAAGACACCTACCGCACCCTCACCGCCGCCGACGCCGCGGTGATGGTTCTGGACGCCGCCAAGGGCATCGAGCCGCAGACCCTGAAGCTGTTCGAGGTGTGCCGCCTGCGCGACATCCCCATCGTGACGTTCATCAACAAGATGGACCGCGAGGCGCTGGACCCGTTCGCCTTGATCGACGAGATCGCCGCCAAGCTCGCGCTCGACCCCGCGCCGCTCTACTGGCCGGCGGGCTCCGGCAATCGCTTCCGGGGGATGATGGATCTGCGCTCGGAAATGTTCGTGCCCTACTCCCGCGACGGGTCGGAGGAGGAGCGGGCCCCGGTGGCGTGGCGCGCCAACTCCACCGCGGCGCTGTTCCAGGAGGGCGAGGCCGCCGAGGTGGAGGAAGCCGCAGAGCTGGTGCGCGAGGCCGCCAAGCCGTTCGATCTGCAGGCGTTTCGCGAGGGGCATCTCACACCGGTTCTGTTCGGCTCGGCCCTGCGCGGGTTCGGGGTGGATCAGCTTCTGGCCTGCCTCTCCGCCTTCGCCCCGCCGCCCCAGCCGGTGGAGGCCGCGCGGTCGGGCGCAGAAATCGAGATCGCCCCGGGGGATGCGGAGGTGACCGGGTTCGTCTTCAAGATCCAGGCGAACATGGACCCGAACCACCGCGACCGCATCGCCTTCGTGAAGCTGTGCTCGGGCGAGTTCAAACGCGGCATGAAGCTGAAGGTGCAGAACACCGGGCGCCAGATGTCGGTCCACAACCCGATCCTGTTCCTGGCCAGCGACCGGGAGCTGGCCGACGAGGCCTTTCCGGGCGACGTGATCGGCATCCCCAACCACGGCGTCTTGCGGGTGGGCGACAGCCTCAGCGAGTCAGGCCTCGTGCGCTATCAGGGCCTGCCCAACTTCGCGCCCGAGATTCTGCAGCGGGTGCGGGTGAAGGATCCCCTCAAGGCCAAGCACCTCTCCCGCGCCCTCGAAGGGCTGGCCGAAGAGGGGGTGACGCAGCTGTTCCGCCCGGAGATCGGGGCCGACTTCATCGTGGGCGCTGTGGGGCCTCTGCAGTTCGAGGTGATGGCCGACCGTCTGGCCACCGAGTTCAACCTCGAAGTCTTCTTCGAGCCCAGCCCCTTCGCCGAGGCCCGCTGGATCAAGGGCGACGCGGCCGACCTCGAAGACTTCATGGGCAAGCACCGGGGCGCCATGGCGCGAGACATCGACCAGGCCCCCGTCTTCCTCGCCAAGACCAGCTGGGAAACCGGCTACGTGGCCGAACGCTACCCCAAGGTTGGGTTCCTGCGGGCCAAGGAGCGGGGCTGACCCCGCTCCCGCCGCGGGTCAGCTGCCCTTCTGCGGGGCGCCCTTCTTGGCTTCTTCGGCGCGGGCGCCGGCTAGGATGCCGGGGAGGGCGTAGTTGCCTTCGTGGCAGGCGTATTCGTAGATCTGGCCCTTGAGGGGCGCGAACTCGTACTCGCCGCCCCAGGGCTGTTCCCAGCGGCTGGGGTCTTCCACGGTGTAGGCGTAGGCCAGCCTGTCGGGCGACAGGCGGGTGAAGCGCTCGGTCACCTTCAGGTTCTCCCAGCTGCCGTAATAGGCCTGGCCCTTGGGGATGTTGGTCGTCTCGACGACGAGGGTGCTCCCGTCCCAGCGGCCGATGGAGTCGCCCATGTAGGGCCGGGAGCCGTCGGTGCGGTGCGTGCCGCCGATGTGGATCTTGCGCACGTCGTGGACCATCTCGATGACGATATCGACCTCGTCCTTGGTCTGAACGATGGCATAGTTGTTGTTGTAGAAGCCGTTGGCCAGCATCGGCGGGCCGGCGTTGCGGCCGAAGCCGATGATGCAGCGCTCACCCAGCGAACGGTTCTCCGGGTTCTCGAAGGAGCCAAGGCCGCCACCGAAGCCGCCGGCTGATTTCACGCCGGCCTTGGGCTTGGGCACGCGTCCGTCGGGCGTGGTGAGGATGGAGGTGCGGGGCTCGCCGCGCACGCGCATCACGTGGTTGCCGGGGTCGAGCCAGCCACGGTCGTAGCCGCCGACGCCGCCGCCCGCCGCCACGAACTCGGGGCGCGTGCCCTCCTTGGGCTTGTCGCCGCCCACGGTGGGGGCGCCGGCGTTGGGGTCGGAGTTCTCGTTGGCCTCGGTCTCTTCCTTGGCGGCGGCGCTCTCGATCTTCTTCACCTCTTCCGGGGTGTAGACGGCGGCCTTGGCCGAGCCCGGGCGCATCTCCGGCGTCATGGAGACGTTGGTCCAGTTGCCGGAAAGGTCGGGCGCGCCATAGGCGGTGCGCAGGGGCTTCATGGCGCCGGCATGCGGGGTCGCCGCCTGCAGCTGAAGCGGGATCGTGCAGACCGCGGCGAACAGAGCGGTTCCCAGCACGAGCCTGGAGAAACGGGGGGCGGGGCGAGGCATGAATGGCTCCCTATGGGTGACGCACCGTGTCTCCGGCGCATTTTCTTGCCCGAATTAACAGCACATGCCGCACCCGCACAACCGAAGTGGTGACCTTACGTCAACTCGGCTTGGGGGGCCTCAGGTCGTGCGGGGGCGCAGCGACCACCTGCGGGGCTGCGAGCGGTTGCGCGTGGCCTCGGCGAACAGGGCGAAGAAGGCGACGGCCGCAAGCGCGATCCCTCCCTCGGCGAACAGCATGCCGCCGGCGCCGAAGCGGTCGTGGAACTGGCCGTCCCAGGTGGTCATCAGGGCGATGGGGATGTTCGACACCGAGGCCAGGAGGTTGAACTTGGTGGCCGCCGCCCCCTTGCCGATCGCCTCCAGCACCGCGGCGGAGTAGCCCGCGTAGCAGGCCCCCAGCACGAAGGCGTAGCCAAGGGTCGCGGCGATGAACACCTCGCGCGTGCGGGGGCCGATCGCCATCGCCACGGCCACCGCGCCCAGCATCAGCCCGAAGGCGCAGTAGGCGGTGCGCCGGTCCAGCCGGTCGCACAGCCAGCCCGCCAGCACCGCCCCTACAAGGCTCGCGAGGCCGGAAAGCACGCCGTTCACCAGCGCCACGGTGTCGCCGTCGGCCCGCCAGTCCCCGGCGATGGCCGCCCACAGGGCCTGCGCCCCACCCGATCCGATGGGCAGCAGCATCAGCACCAGCACGAGCAGCCCCGCGCGGGAGCGGGCGACCGCCCACAGATCGGCCAGCACGTCTCGCAGTCCCTCGACGATCCGGGGCCGGGTGCGTGGGCGCGGCGCGGCGTGCACCAGCAGCAGCGCCAGAGAACAGGCGCAGCACATGAGCGCCAGCACCGCGCCGCCCATCCAGGGCTGCGGGGCGTGCTGGGCGAGCCAGAGGCCGAGCCCGCCGCCCAGACCGGCCCCGCCCAGGTTGCCCGCCTGCGACCAGCCGGAAACGTCGCCCTTGCGCTCGTCCTCCACGTCGTGCGCCATGAACACCTCTGCCGACATGCTGACGAGGGTGGAGGCCAGGCTCGACACCACGATCAGCACGGTGAGGAGCGCGGCCGTCTTGGCACTCGCGGGCACGACGCTGAGGGCCAGGATGGCGAGGCCCGTGCCCAGCGATCCGACCACATGCCAGCGCCGGGGGCCGAAGGTCGTGTCCACCAGGGGCGCCCAGAACACCTTCCAGGTCTGCGGCCACACCGAGAACGCCACCAGTGCCGCGATCATGGCCGGAGCCATCCCGGCTCCTTTCAGCATGAACGACAGGGTGACTGACGCGTAGCCGGCGGAGATCCCGAAGGGCAGCAGCAGGGGCAGGAACACCCACGCCGGGGTCTTGCGATCGGCCGGGGCGCGGAGGGGCGAGCTCATCGACCGGCAGCTAAGCGCAAGCGTGGCCACAGGGGAAGCGAGCGGTCTCGCAGGGAACGACTGGCCGCGGCTCCGGCTTTGCTCGTGTGCGTCCCGTGACCCGCCGCCGTGTTCCGCGGCGGGACGTGAACGGAGCTTACCCCTCATGGCCATCGGCCGCGACATGCAGAGACGTTTCGGCGAGGCCTCCGGGCTGGCGCGGCTTCTGGTGCGCAATCCTGCGCAGCTGGAGCTGGTGGACGTCGCCATGCTGCGCGCCCAGGCCGCCGCCGCCGGTCTCGCTTCGGCGCAGGGCTCCCCCGATGATCGTGGCGACGCCTTGCTCGTGCAGGCCATGCTGCTGCGCGAACACGGCCGCCGCACTGGCGCCGCCGAAGACCTCGCCAAGGCCGCCGACCTCGCCGACCGGGCCCGTCGCCTGGCTGCGACCACTCCGGTTCAGGCCCGGCTGGAACTCGCCCTCTGCGCCCTCACTGCTGCCGAGCTGTTCGGTGACGGCGCCGCGCTCGATGCCGCCCAGGCCCGCCTCGCCGAAGACGAGGCCGACGGCCAGACCCCCGTGCACGCCGCCCGGCGCGCCGCCGCTTCGGCTCGTGCCAACGGCGGCTGCGCCCTGGCAGACAACGATCTCGACCACGCCATCGCCGCCGCCGAGGACCACGACCACGCCGTGGAGGCGCTCGACATCCTCGCCCGCAAGGACGTGACGCTCCACTCCGACGCCGCCCTGGCCCGCGTGGCCCGGGCCGAACTTCTGGTGGGCTTCGCCCTGCGCCTGAAGGAAGCCCAGCTGGCCGCCCAGGCCGCCGACGACCTGGCCCACCTGTCCGACCACCTCGACCCCGACCTCATGCCCCTCACCTTCTGCCGGGTGGAAACCCTGCGGGGCGAGGCGCTGTGTGCCGTTGGTGAGCTGAACGGCGACGCCGCCGCCCTGGCCGAAGGGGCCGCGGCCCTGGTGCTCGCCCTCGACGCCGCTCCGCAGGGCTGGAGCCCGACCGATCGCGCCCGGGCCGCCCGATCCCTCGGCCTCGCCCGCCAGGCCCTGGCCGAGGCCACCGACGAACCCGCCCTCTACGACCTGGCGGCCGAAAGCTTCGACATGGCGCTCCTCGCCCTGGCCGACGCCCCCGCCCTGCCTCTGCGCGCGGCCTGCGCCTTCGACCGGGCGCTGTCTCTCGCCCGCCGGGCCGAGCATGTGGCCGATGCCCGGGGACTCGCCTGGGCCGAGGGGGCGTTGAAGGCCCGACTGTCGGCGCACGACCCGGTGGTCGATCCCGTGGCTTGGGCCTGCCTGCAGGTGGCGCTGGCCCGGATCTATGGGCTGAAGGCGCAGGTCTCCGGCGAAGTGGCCGATCGCTCGCACGCCACGCTGGCCCTGGAAGCGGCGGTGGACGTGTTCACCGAGCGGGGGCTGAAGTCCCTCGCCGAAGCGGCGCTGGCCGTCGCGGTCTAGGCCGCCTGCGACCTGTCCTGCCGCATCCGCCAGAATCGCAGGGTGCGTTCGGCGGTCTCGCGCGAAAGCTGGCCATAGAGGCGGCCATAGGTCTCCGCCTTGGCTAGGCCTTCGCCAGCTCCGTCGATGAGCACGGCCAGCGTCATGAACAGGGAGCGATCGAAAGCCGCCGCCTTGCTGAGGATGGCCAAGGCATCGAGGTCGCGGTTGTCGATGATGTGCTTCGCCGTGCCGAAATCGACCTCGGACAGTTCAGCCAGGGCGATCAGGAAGCGGGTGCGCTCGTTCTTCCGCAGCATCCCCGGCAGGGCGTGCGCCAGAACGGTGCCCGAGGCGGCGAGCCCCCGTACGAAGATCTCGGCATCGGCATAGTCGGGGGGCAAGAGGCCGTCGGCCACGGCCATGCGCTTGCGCCCGGCCGCAAGGGCGGCTTCCAGCGCTGCGGGATCGATGGAGGCGTTGCGCGCGGCGATGCGGCTGCGAAGGCGGCTCTCCACGGTGAAATACATCTCGTTGAGAAGGTCGGCGGGCAGGGTGCGGCGCTCGACGACGGCCTCGTGCAGGTCCGGGTTGACCATCGCGCGATCCACCACCGCCTCGGCCGACCGGCGGCTGAGCGGGGCGTCCTGGTTCTTGAGCAGCACGCCGAGGGTGACGTCGTCGCCGCGTTCCACGATCACGTCGGAAACGCCCTCGGTCAGGGACTTGCGGGCGGAGACGAGGCGGAGGTGGGCCTGCCCCTGGGTTCGCACCACGCCGAGGAGGTCGGCCTCGGTCAGGGCAGGCGACAGGCTGAGCACCGGGGCCGCCACGCGGATGTCTTGAGAAGCCAGGCGGCGCAGCACGCCGATGGGGGCGTCGGGCATGGGGGCCAGCCGCTGCGCGAGCTCTTCCTGCACCGCCAGTTCCATGTCGGCGCACAGAAGGTTCATGACGCCGCCGAACGCCTCAGCTCCGCGGGTGCGAGCCCCCTCGGGGCTGTTCATGAAGAGGTCGGTGACCTGGCGCAGCACCTCGCGCCGCCGCTCGCTGGAGGGCTCCGCGGCGAGCGAAATCAGGTCGGCAAGCTTGGAGGCGGTTCCGCCGGAGGTCTCTGCGGGGGTCATTGAGCGGCTCCGGCGGCGAGGCGGGCCGCGTTCTGCGCGGCGCGGGCGGAGGAGGTGCTCGTGCCGGCTGTTGTGGCGCGAGGGGCCACGTCGGGCGTCTCGGGCGCAGACAGGTCGGCTGTGGCGGCGAAGAACTGCGGCGGGATGGGGGCGGGGTCCGGCGTCAGCCCAAAGTCGCGGTGCACCGAATAGAGCCGCGCGGTGGAGGACGGGGCGCCCGGCTGGGCGGCATAGGCGCTCGGGGCGCTCGGGGGGTTAGGCGCTGCGGGTGCGGCCAGGATGGCTTGCGGCGGGAGCTGCGGCGTCGTGCGCAGGCTCGGGCCGCCGTCGGCATAGATGCTGGCGGGGGCGGCGCTCGCGGAGGCTGGCGGCGCGGCGAAGGCGTAGGCTTGCGGAGCCCGGTAGCCATAGCCGGGCGCGGTGCGAGGCATGGGCTGAACGGGGCGCGCATAGGCCGCCCTGTAGGGCATCGGGGCGGGCGTGGGGGTCGGGGGCGGCGGGGCGTAGGTCGGGGCGGGCTGAGGGGCGCTCGCGTCCGCCTTGCCCGACCAAGTCAGGAACCGGGTGCGAAGGCCGGCATCGGCGACCTGTGCCTGAGGAGCATAGCGGGCGGGGGCCATCCGCACGGGATAGGGCGCAGGCGGCGCTCCCCGCATCGACGATGCCGGGGCGTAACCCGTCGTGGGGTAGGGCTGCGGCGTGTAGCCCTGCGGGACATAGGCCTCGGGCGCGTAGGTGGCTGCGGACATGCCGCCGCCGTAACGGTCGATCTGGGCGGGCCCGGTGGCCTGGGCGTGGGCCGCTCCGGCCAGGGCGAAGCTGGTGGCGAGGATCAGGGGAGCTGCAGCAGTCGCGCGCATGGCGGGGCGCTCCGTCAGAAGGCGTGGATAGACCTCCAAGCTAAGCGGGTGAGCTTGAGCAGCGGTTAACGACCCCGCCAGCGTCGCAGGGCCGCCCGTTCGGCCGCCTCCGTCGCCGCATGCAGCCCCGCGCCGAGGATGCCCAGCACCACGAGGCTGGCGAACATGTCGGCGGTGCGCAGCCGCGCCCCCGCCTCCACGATGCGCGAGGCCAGGCCGTGGGCGCCGCCGGAGCCCGCCACGAACTCGGCCACCACCGCCCCGATCACCGCAAGGCCGGTCGCCACCTTTAGCCCCTCCAGCACGAAGGGCACCGCCGAGGGCAGGCGCAGGCGGGCGAGGCGCTGCACGGGAGTGGCGCCGTAGAGATCGAACAGCCGCTCCAGATCCGGGTCGGCGGACTTGAGGCCCGTGAGCACCCCGGAGAACAGGGGGAAGAACGCCACCACCGCCGCCAAAGCCACGATGGCCCGCCCCGGATGGTCCAGCCCTGACCAGATCACGACAAGGGGGGCGATGGCCACCACAGGCGTCACCTGCAGGGTCACGGCCAGGGGCCGCACCGCCCGCTCCACCGTGCGGCTCAGACCGGCGATCAGCGCCAGCGGCCACGCGAAGAGGGCTGCCACCAGAAGCGCCGCCAGCGCCATGCCCAGCGTTGTCAGGGCGGAGACGAGGAGGCCCGGCGCGCTCGCTGCGACGGCGGCCGCCACGGCGCTGGGAGGCGGCAGGACGTAGACGGCGATGTGCAGGCCCCGGCAGGCGGCCTCCCATGCAAGGAGCAGCCCCGCGATCAGGGCGACGGGCGCGATCAGCCGCGCTAAGCCCGCGCCGCTCACGCCGCCCGCTCCACGCCCGAGGCGCTCATGGCGGCGGCGATGCTCTCGACCACGGCGCGGAACGCCGGCTCGTCACGCCATCCGGCCGGGCGCGGGGAGGGGCCGGGGCTGGCGATCTGCGCCGCCAGCCGCCCCGGACCGGGGCTGAGCACGGCGATCCGCTCCGCCACATAGGCCGCCTCCTCCATCGCGTGGGTGACGAGCACGAGGGTGAAGCCGATCTGGGCCTGAAGCCGCAGAACGTCGTCGGCGAGGCGGCGGCGCACGAGGTCGTCCAGCGCCGAGAACGGTTCGTCGAGCAGGAGCAGACGCGGCCGGGTGACCAGCGCACGTGCCAGCGAGCACCGCATGGCCATCCCGCCGGAAAGCTGCGCCGGGCGCTTCTGCGCGGCATCTGCCAGGCCCACCGACGCGAGGGCGCTGAGGGCGCGCTCCGCTGACTCGTCCGCGGCGACGCCCTGCAGGCGCAGGGGCAGGGCGGTGTTGTCGAGCGCGCTGAGCCAGGGGGCGAGGGTGGGGGTCTGGAACACCACGGCTGTTTCGCCACGCTGCAACCCACCCCGATTCACCCGCCCTTCGCCCGGAGCCTCAAGCCCCGCCACCAGCCGCAGGAGGGTGGACTTGCCGCACCCGGACGGGCCGACAACCGCCAGCCGCTCGCCCGCCCCGATGGCGAGCGTCACGTCCGACAGCCCCGATGCCGCGCCGTAGCGGACGCTGACGCCCTCGAGCGCGACCGCCGCTCCGCTCACTTCGGCTGGAAGCTTAAGCTGTAGGCCTTGCGCAACTCGACGTCGGCCGGAGCCAGCTTCAGGCTCACCAGCAGCGTCTTGAAGGCGCCCCAGCGCTCTTCGGTCATGGAGCCGACGGGGACGGCGCCCGCCTCGACCAGTTGGTGGCTGCGCATCTGCTCGCGGGCCTGATCCAGAACGTCCTGCCGCATCTCCGGGTCGTCCTTGCGGATCAGGGCGTCGGCGGGTTTGGGATCGCCGTGCAGGTAGGCCTTCCAGCCGGCGGCCGAGGCGTCGACGAAGGCCTGCACGGCGGCGGGGTTCTTCGCGATCACCGCGTCGGAAGCCAGCACCATCCCCGCATAGCCGCCGTAGCCGTAGTCGCCGAGCAGGAACACGGCCGGGGCGAACCCGCCCTCCTTCTGGATCACGTAGGGCTCGCTCGTGACGTAGCCCTCCTGCACGGCGCGCTTGTCGGCCAGGAACGGGGCGCTGTCGCCGGAGTAGGTGCGGCGTTGGCTCTCCGCGAAGCCGAACTTCGCCTTCAGCCACGGCCAGAGCGAGGCGGTGGCGCCGGCGGAGACCAATATCGGCCGATCGCCCTTCAGGTCGGCTGGGGTCTTCAGGCTCGGGTCGGGGTGGGCCATCAGCACCTGCGGGTCATGCTGGAACGCGGCCATCACCGCCTTGGCGGGCACGCCTTCCTGCGCCAGCGAAGCCACGATGAAGGCGTTGGAGCCGATACCCAGATCGGCCGCGCCCGTGGCCAGAAGCTGCGGCACATTCACCCCCGGGCCGCCCTGGATGATCGTCACATCCAGCCCGCGCTTGGCGTATTCGCCGGTCGCCAGCGCCTCATAGAACCCCCCGTGCTCGGCCTCGGCCTTCCAGTCGGTGACGAACCGGATGGCGGTGCGGCCCGGTGCTGCGGGCGCGGCGGGTTTCGGCGCGCAGCCGGCGAGGGCGAGGAGGGTGGCGAGGAGGGTGAGGGCTGAGCGATGCACGGTCATGGAGGTGAGCTTAGCGGTGGCCCCTTTCAAGTCACCCCGCCAGCGCTTCGCGCTTCTCTTCCAGGGCCAGCCACTCCTCCTCCGCCTTGGCGAGCTCCGCCCGGGCGCGGGTGAGTTTGCCCATCAGGGTGTCGAAGCCCTTGGGGTCGCGGGCGTAGAAGGCGGGGTCTTCCAGGCGGCGTTCGTCGGCCCTGATCTTGCCGGGCAGTTCGCGGGTGAGGGTCTCCAGTTCGGCGAGGCGGTGCTGGTCCTTGAAGCTGAGCTTGCCGCCCGGCTTCTTGGGCGCGGCCACGGGGGCGGGGGCGGCCTTCGTGCTCCCCTTGTCGCCAGAGCGCACATCGAGGAAGTGCGGGTTCTGGCGCTTGAAATCTGTCCAGCCGCCGGGCGTCTCCACCGCGTTGCCGCGACCGTCGAGCGCGATGGTGGAGGTGGCGAGGCGGTCGATGAAGTCGCGGTCGTGGCTCACCAGGATCAGCGTGCCGGTGTAGTCGGCCAGCAAGTCCTCCAGGAGGTCCAGCGTCTCCATGTCCAAGTCGTTGGTGGGCTCGTCGAGGATCATCAGGTTGGCGGGGTTGGCCAGCGCCTTGGCGAGCAGGAGGCGGTTGCGCTCGCCGCCTGAAAGCGTCGAAACGGGCTGGCGCAACTGGTTGTCACGGAACAGGAAGTCCTTCGCATAGCCCGCCACGTGGCGGCTGAAGCCGCGCACCATGATGCTGTCGCCGCCCGAGGGGGTCAGCGTCTCCCACAGGGTGTCGGTGTCCTTCAACGTGGCGCGCGACTGGTCGAGGTAGGCGATCTCGAGGTTGGTGCCGAGCTTCACCTCGCCCGCGTCCGGCTCGATCTCCCCCAGCAGCAGCTTCACCATCGTGGTCTTGCCCGCGCCGTTGGGGCCGACGATCGCCACCCGGTCGCCCCGCAGGATTCGGGTGGAGAACGCGTTCGCGATCACCTTGTCGCCGAAGCGTTTGGACACGCCCTTGGCCTGCGCCACGAGCTTGCCGGTCATGCCGCCCGCGTCGATGGCCATCTCCAGGGGTCGGGTCTGGTCCTTCAGGATGGCGGCCTTCTGGTCGCGCAGGGCGTCGAGCGAGCGGGCGCGGCCCTCGTTGCGGGTTCGCCTCCCGGTGATGGAGCGCTGGAAGGTGTAGGCCTCGCGTTCGATGGTCTTCTCCAGGCGGCGCAGGCGTTCCGACTCTTCGGCTTCCGCGGCCTCGGCGAAGGCGTCGAACTCGGCGAAACCGGCATCGAGGGTGCGCACCTTGCGGTGGGCAAGCCAGAAGGAACGCTTGGTGGTGCGCTCCAGGAAGGCGCGGTCGTGGCTGACGATCAGGGCGGCGGCCTTGGAGGTCTTGAGGCGCCGCTCCAGCGTCTCGATGGCGGTGATGTCCAGGTGGTTGGTGGGCTCGTCGAGGAGCATCAGGTCCGGCTCCTCGGCGAAGGCGCGGGCCAGCGCCGCCCGGCGGATCTCGCCGCCGGACATGCCCTGCGTGGACTTGGCGGGGTCCAGCCCGAAGGCCTCCAGCTCGGCCTCCGCCTTCCAGTGGTCGGCGCCGCCGGCCATGGCGTGGTCGAGCACGGTGTCGCCCACGATCTCCGGCTCCTGAGGCACGTTGGCGGTGGTGATGCCGGGCTGCAGGAAGCGCTCGCCCCCATCCGGCTCGATCACGCCCGAGAGCACGCGCATCAGGGTCGACTTGCCGGCACCGTTGCGCCCCACGAGGCAGGCGCGCACCCCGGCCTGCAGAGCCAGGTCCACCCCGTCGAACAGCATCACCGGCCCATCGGCCAGTTTCACGTCCTTCAGAGCGGCGATCGGGGGGGAGGTGTTGGGGGAGCGAGCCATGTGCGCGGGTAGATAGGCGAGGCGGAGCGCGAGGGGGAGAGTTTCTCGACGGCCATTGCCCAGCCGCGTAGGTTCGGACCCATCTGGACGAAGATCTGGAAGGAAACGCCGTGCGATCAACTGCCATCCGCCTCTCGGCCGGTCTCTTCGTCGCCTTCCTCGCGGGGGCCGCAGCCCTCGCGTCGCCTGAGCGGGTGCGGATCGACACGGGTGCCGTGGCGGGCGTCACGGCGGGCGACGTGGTCAGCTTCAAGGGCCTTCCCTACGCAGAGCCGCCGGCGGGGCCGCTGCGCTGGCACCCGCCGCAGAGAGCGAAGGCGTGGGACGGCGTGCGGGTCGCCGACCGCTACGGCGCGATCTGCATGCAGAAGATCGCCAAGGACAACGGCGTCGGCCTCCAGCCCGCTTCGGAGGACTGCCTGACGCTGAACGTCTTCGCTCCGGCGGGCGCGACAACCCCGGCCAAGCTGCCCGTGATGATGTGGATTCACGGGGGCGGCCTCGTGAACGGCTCGGGCACGGCGGAGCTCTACGACGGCTCGGCGCTGGCCCGGCAGGGCGTGGTGGTGGTGACGATAAACTACCGCCTCGGCCGCTTCGGCTACTTCGCCCACCCGGCGCTGACGGCCGAGGCCGAGGGAGGCCTCGTCGCGAACTACGGGCTGATGGACCAGATCGCGGCGCTGGAATGGGTGAAGCGCAACGTCGCGGCCTTTGGGGGCGACGCGAAAAACGTGACCATCTTCGGGGAGTCGGCTGGCGGGGTGTCGGTGAACCGCCTGATGATGATTCCGTCGGTGCGGGGGCTGTTCCAGAAGGCCATCGTGGAATCCGGCGCAGGCCGGGAGGCGGACCGCTCGCTGGCGGAGGCCGAGGCGGCTGGTGCGGCCTTCGCGACCGGCCTCGGGGTGGCCACCCCGGCGAACGCCGCGGCCCTGCGCGCCATCCCCGCCGACGCCATCGTGGCGGCGGGCGATCTCAACATGCTGAAGAACGAGACCCTGACCCTGGACGGGCGCCTCCTCACCCGGACGGCGATGGACGCCTTCCGGAAAGGCGAGACGGCGCGGGTTCCTTATCTTATCGGCTCCAACGACCTTGAGATTCCCGGCGCCTTCGCAGGCTCTTTCCGGCTCGGCGTGAAACTCACCGATGCGCAGAAGCCGGGCGTAGTCGCGGCCTACGGCGGGCAGCCGGCATACGACGAGCACATCGTCACCGACGCCGTATTCGGCGAACCCGCCCGCACTCTGGCGCGGGCGCAGGCCAGGACCGGCGCGCCCGTCTGGCTCTACCGCTTCGCGGTACTGTCGGCCGGTGCGCCCAAGGCGTTGAAGGGGGCGGTGCACGCTTCGGACCGGCAGTATGTTTTCCAGACCTTGGCCGCCTCCCCCTGGCCGACGGACGCCCGCGACGCGGCGCTGGCCTCGACGATCAGCGCCTACTGGGTCGCCTTCGCCAAGACCGGGGACCCCAACGGAGCCGGCCGCCCCGCCTGGCCCCGCTACGACACGGGAGACAGGTTGCTGGAGTTCACCAACGCCGGACCAGTGGCGAAGGTCACGCCGGACGCGGCGGCGCTGGACGCGATTGCGGGGAGTTACGGAGGGCGTTGAGGGTGGTCGCTAAGTCTACCTTTGACGCCCCAGTCCGGGTCCCCGCTACCGCGGAGATGAGCGAAACTGGAATGCGCTAAGCCGCAAGCGCCCCCGCGGGGGCCTTGCCGAGGATCATGTCGGCCGCCTTTTCCGCGATCATGATCGTGGGGGCGTTGGTGTTGCCGCTCACCAGCCTAGGCATGATCGAGGCGTCGACCACGCGCAGGCCCTGCACGCCCTTCACCCGCAGTTCGGGGTCGACCACGGCTTCGGCGTCGCCGCCCATGCGGCAGGTGGAGACGGGGTGGTAGAGGGTGGTGGCGGTGGCGCGGCCGTAGGCGAGGAGCTGTTCGTCGCTCGTGAAGTCCGGCCCCGGGTTCATCTCGTGATCGATGTAGGGGGCCAGCGCCGCCTGCTCGCCGATCTTGCGGCTCCAGTGGAAGCCGGCGATGGCCACCTGCTGGTCCAGCGGGTCGGCGAGGTAGTTGGCGAAGATGCGCGCCTTGGCCGAGGGGTCGCTTGAGCCGATGCGCACCCAGCCCTTGCTCTCCGGGCGCAGCTGGCAGGCCACGAGGGTGAGGCCCGGTGCATCTTCCAGCACCATCTTCTGCTGGGTCATCTTCTCGGAATCCATCGTGGCCGGGAGGATGTGGAACTGGATGTCGGGGTGCTCCAGATCCGGGCGGCTCTTCACGAAGGCGCCCACGTGGGCGGCCGAGAGGGTGAGGAGGCCCTTGCGCTGGAACACGTAGCGCGCCGCCTCGCGCATGAAGCGCACGCCCTTGGTGAGCTCGTTCACGCTCACCACGCCCGACTTCAGGCGATAGCGAACGCCCACGGCCAGGTGATCCTGCAGGTTCTCGCCCACCTGCTGACGGTCTGCGATCACGGCGATGCCGTGCTCGCGGAGCAAGGCTCCCGGGCCGATGCCTGAGAGTTGCAGGAGCTGCGGCGAGTTGATCGCCCCGCCGGATAGGATCACCTCCTTCCGGGCGCGGATGGTGCGCAAAACGCCGCCCTGCCGATACTCCACACCCACGGCGCGGGTGCCCTCGAACAGGATGCGGGTGGCGAGCGCGTCGGTCTCCACGTGCAGGTTGGCGCGGGTCATGGCGCGGTGCAGGTAGGCGACGGCGGTTGACCAGCGGGCGCCGTTCTTCTGCGTCACCTGATACCAGCCGATGCCCTCCTGCTCGGGGCCGTTCAGGTCGGGGCGGCGGGTGATGCCCGCCTGCACGCCCGCTTCGATGGCGGCGTCGGAAACGGGGTGGCCGTCGGCCATGTCGGCCACGTTCAGGGGGCCGCCCACGCCGTGCATGTCGTCGGCGCCGCGCTCCTGGTGCTCGGCCTTCTTGAAGTAGGGGGCCACATCGTCCCACGCCCAGCCGGTGCAGCCCAGCTGGCGCCAGCCGTCATAGTCGGCGTGCTGGCCGCGCACGTAGAGCATGGCGTTGATGGAGGACGAGCCGCCCAGCACCTTGCCCCGAGGCCAGGTGTGGACCCGCCCGCCCGTGCCGGGATCGGGCTCGGTCTCGTACAGCCAGTTGACCTTGGGGTCCTTCAGGTTGGCGGCATAGCCCACGGGCACGTGGATCATCAGGTTGGCCATGAACTGGCCGGGGTTCTTGGTGGGCCTGTCGTCGCCGCCGGCTTCCAGAAGGGCGACCTGGTGGCGGCCGTTCTCCGACAGGCGGTCGGCCAGCACGCACCCGGCCGAGCCTGCGCCCACGATCACATAGTCGGCCTCGGCCACCCGTCCCGCCATGTCCGTCTCCCGCTGCGTTCTTGTTCGTTGCGCGAAGTTATGGACCCGCCTGCGGTGTGCGGGAAGCCGGTTGACGGCAGGTCGCAGGGTCGCCTCTTGTCGGTGTAACGGCCGCTCAGCGCCTCTCCACGGAAACGCCCGCCCCATGACCACCGCCCCCACCTTCGAGACCCTGCTCTATGGCGTGGAGGACGGGATCGCGACCATCACGATCAACCGCCCCGACAAGATGAACAGCTTCAACACCCGCATGATGCTCGACCTGATCGACGTGTTCGATGCGGTGGATGCCGACGATGCCGTGCGCGCCGTGATCGTGACCGGGGCTGGCGAGCGGGCGTTCTGCGCCGGCGCCGACCTATCCAGCGGCGGCAACACCTTCAACTACGCCGAGCGGGGCGATCAGGCGCGGGAGGAGGCCAAGGTCGGCGACGTCTATCGCGACGGCGGCGGCCGCGTCGTCCTGCGCATCTTCGACTGCAAGAAGCCGGTGATCGCCGCGGTGAACGGCGCCGCGGTGGGCGTGGGCGTCACCATGCAGCTGCCGATGGACTTCCGCCTCGCCTCGACCACCGCGCGCTTCGGCTTCGTCTTCGCCCGCCGGGGCATCACCCCGGAGGCCGCGTCGAGCTGGTTCCTGCCGCGCCTCGTGGGGCCGCAGCAGGCGCTGGAGTGGTGCTTCACCGGGCGGGTGTTCGACGCGCAGGAGGCGCTGAAGGGCGGGCTCGTGCGCTCGGTCCATGAACCGGCCGACCTGATGCCCGCCGCCCGGGCGCTGGCTCGGGAGATCGCGGACAATGCGTCCGGCGTGTCGGTGGCGATGTCTCGGCAGCTGCTCTATCGCGGCATGGGCTTCGATCACCCGATGGAGGCCCACAAGGCCGACAGCCGCGCCATCCAGAGCCGCGGGCGTTCGAGCGACACCAAGGAGGGCATCGCCGCCTTCCTCGAAAAGCGCCCGGCCCAGTGGCCCGACAAGGTTTCAGACGGCCTGCCCGACCTGTTCCCCTTCGAGGACGAGCGCACGTTCCGCTGAGCCGCCCTTCGGAGGGCAGCGCGGGCTGCTCCCGGGGCTCAGGCCCCGACGAGCGGGCCTGCGGCGATCACCGGGCCGGTGGGCAGGCCGCTGGGCGAGCCGCCCGCGGGCTCAACCGAAATGGCCAGCACCGTCTTGGGCTGGGCATGCACCAGCAGCAGCGCGTCCAGCGGCAGGGGCGTGGAGTGCAGGGGGTCGATGATCCCCGCCGGTCGCGGCTTGCCGTCCGCGGGGATCAGCCACAGCTCGCGTGACTTGTCCCGCTCAGACGCGCCGGGCGGAGCGGAGAGGGCGGTGAGGATCACCCGGTGACGACGGGGCTCCAGCCGGGCCTTGTAGAGCGGCGCTCCCCCCTGCTCGGCGGGGGCGCTGAGCACCGCGGTGAGGGCGGGCTCGTTCACCATCCAGGTGCGCACGCCCACGAGCACGGCAAGGCCAGCCACGCCGGCGGCGATCAGCCCGGCACCCCACAGGCGCGGACGCCGGGCGGCAGGCGGGCGCACAGGCTCGCGCAGCAGGGGCTTGGGCGGCTGAGCGATCTCGCGCTCGATGGCGTCGCGGATGCGGGGCCACAGTTCAGCCGAAGGTGTTTCGGGCGGCAGGGCGTCGAGCAGGGGCTGCAGCCGCAGGCGCCACGCCTGGGCCTCGGCCGCGAAACCAGGGTCCTGCGCCTCCCGGGCGGTGGCGTGCGCCAGGGCCTGACCGGTGAGAACGCCCAGGGCGTATTCCGCGGCCAGCCAGGCGCCGTCGTGCTCGGGCGCGCCCAGGTCGGCTTGCGCGTCGTCGGGGCCCATGTCGGAGGGGGGAGGGCTCATTCTTCGAGACAGCCGCGCAGGCGCAGCAGCCCCCGGCGGATCCAGCTCTTCACGGTGCCGAGGGGCGCGCCGAGCTTCTGGGCCAGCGCCTCGTAGGTGACGCCCTCCAGGAAGGCGGTGCGGATGGCGGCGGCGGTGCGCGCCTCCAGCTGGTCGAGGCACAGGGACAGGCGGCCCATCGTCTGCGCGCTCTCCAGGCCGAGGTCGGCCAGGGGCTGCGGATCGGGGGCGTCGAAACCGTCGATGGTGGTGGTGCGGCCGGCGGGGCCGCGCGCCCGCAGCCGGTCGATGGCGCGATTGCGGGCCACGGTCGACAACCAGGTCATCGCGGCCGCGCGGGAGCTGTCGTAGCTGCCTGCCCGCCTCCAGACCGTGATGTAGACCTCCTGCAGCACGTCTTCACTCTCCGCTCGATCGGAAAGGATACGCAGGCACACGGCCAATAGCTTCGCCGACGTGGCCGAATACAGCGCTTCCAGTGCACGACGGTCGCCCGCGCCCACCTGCGACAGCAGTTCGGCCAGCCTCGCCGCGGCGTCGGTGGGTGCAGAGAGGGCCGACGAAGACAAGGGAACTGAACGCCTGGGCCGTTGATGCCCGCGCAAGCTGCCGTCTTGCGCGCCCGCTAGCAAGCGCGATCCTCGCCGCACCCCGCAACGTGTGCGCCTTTGGCCTGATCACGCGTGGCGCGGCAGCCTTGCCCATGGGGGCGCAGCCCTCTAGACCGCGGTCTTAGCTTTCAACCCGGCCGACCCCCTCCGCTCACGCGGTGGCGGGCTCGCGCGCGCGCATCCAGCCCTGAGCCTTCGCCGACCATGCCCAAGCGCACCGACCTCTCGACCATTCTGATCATCGGCGCCGGGCCCATCGTCATCGGGCAGGCGTGCGAGTTCGACTATTCGGGCGTGCAGGCCTGCAAGGCGCTGAAGGCCGAGGGCTATCGCATCGTGCTGGTGAACTCGAACCCCGCCACGATCATGACCGACCCCGACGTGGCCGACGCCACCTACGTCGAGCCGATCACCGCGGAGATGGTGGAGAAGGTCATCGCCAAGGAGCGGGGCGACCGTTCCAAGGGCTTCGCGCTCCTGCCGACGATGGGCGGGCAGACGGCTCTGAACACGGCGCTCGCCCTGGAGGCCAACGGCGCGCTCGCCCGCTGGGATGTGGAGATGATCGGCGCCCGCGCCGAGGTGATCGACAAGGCCGAGGACCGGCAGAAATTCCGCGACGCCATGGACAAGCTGGGCCTCGAATCCCCCAAGTCCCGCGCCGCGCACACCATGGCCGAGGCGCTGGAGGGGCTGGAGTTCGTGGGCCTGCCCGCCGTGGTGCGCCCCTCCTTCACACTCGCGGGAACGGGCGGCGGCATCGCGTTCAACCTGGAGGAGTTCAAGGCCATCGTCGAAGGGGGTCTCGACCTTTCGCCCACCACCGAGGTGCTCATCGAAGAGAGCGTGCTTGGCTGGAAGGAGTTCGAGATGGAGGTGGTCCGCGATCGCGCGGACAACTGCATCATCGTCTGCTCCATCGAGAATATCGATCCGATGGGCGTGCACACGGGTGACTCGATCACCGTCGCCCCGGCCCTGACCCTGACGGACAAGGAATACCAGCGCATGCGCGCCGCCTCGATCGCGGTGCTGCGCGAGATCGGGGTGGAGACAGGCGGCTCCAATGTGCAGTTCGCCGTGAACCCGGCCGATGGGCGCATGGTGGTGATCGAGATGAACCCGCGGGTGTCTCGTTCCTCCGCGCTGGCGTCGAAGGCCACTGGCTTCCCCATCGCCAAGGTCGCGGCGCGGTTGGCGGTCGGCTACACGCTCGACGAGCTCACCAACGACATCACCGGCGCCACCCCCGCCGCCTTCGAGCCCGCCATCGACTACGTGGTGGTGAAGATCCCCCGCTTTGCCTTCGAAAAGTATCCGGGCGCCGAGCCTGTGCTCTCCACCTCCATGAAGAGCGTGGGCGAGGTCATGGCCATCGGGCGCACCTTCCCCGAGGCGCTGCAGAAGGCCCTGCGCGGGCTGGAAACGGGGCTGACGGGGCTGGACGAGGTGGTGATCGCGGGAGCCGAGGACGCCGATCCCGTCGCCGCCAAGGCCGCCGTGGTGCGCGCGCTGGGCTACGCCTCCCCCGACCGCCTGCGCGTAATCGCCCAGGCCTTCCGTCACGGGCTGAGCGTCGACGAGATCGTTGCCGCCTGCAGCTATGAGCCGTGGTTCCTGCGCGAGATCGAGGCGGTCGTGCGGGAAGAGGCGGTCGTGCGCGAGAGTGGCCTGACCATCGACGCCGCTCGCCTGCGCGCCTTGAAGGCGATGGGCTTCTCGGACGCGCGCCTGGCGACGCTGATGCGGGTGTCCGAAGCCGAGGTGCGCACCGCTCGCCACGGCCTGAACGTCCGTCCCGTCTTCAAGCGCATCGACACCTGCGCCGCCGAGTTCGAGGCGAAGACGCCCTACATGTACTCCACCTACGAGACCGGGGTGTTTGGCCAGGCGCCCGAGTGCGAGTCCAAGCCCTCCGACCGCAAGAAGGCGATCATCCTCGGCGGTGGGCCGAACCGGATCGGGCAGGGGATCGAGTTCGACTACTGCTGCTGCCACGCCGCCTTCGCCCTGGCCGAGATCGGCGTCGAGTCGATCATGGTCAACTGCAACCCTGAGACCGTCTCCACCGACTACGACACCTCGGACCGCCTCTACTTCGAGCCCCTCACCGCCGAGGACGTGCTAGAGTTGATCCGTGTAGAGATGAGCGCCGGCGAACTGATCGGCGTGATCGTGCAGTTCGGCGGGCAGACGCCGCTGAAACTCGCGCAGACCCTGCAGGACGCGGGCATTCCCATCCTCGGCACCTCGCCCGACGCCATCGACCTCGCGGAAGACCGCGAGCGCTTCCAGCAGATGCTGCACGACATCGGCCTGATGCAGCCCGAAAACGCCACCGCGCGAAGCTGGCCTGAAGCTCGCACGCAGGCGGTGGCTCTGGGCTACCCCTTCGTCATGCGCCCCTCATACGTGCTGGGCGGGCGTGGGATGGAGATCATCCGGGATGAGGAAGCACTGGAGCGCTACATCGCCAAGTCCGGTGAGATCGACGAAGACCACCCGATCCTCCTCGACCACTACCTCTCCCGCGCCACCGAGGTGGACGTGGATGCCGTTTGCGACGGCGTCGACGTGGTGGTCGCGGGCGTGATGGAGCACATCGAGGAGGCCGGGGTGCACTCGGGCGACAGCGCCTGCTCGCTCCCCCCCTTCAGCCTGCGGCCGGAGACGGTGGAGGAGCTGAAGCGCCAGACCGAGGCCATGGCCCGCGCCCTGAACGTCCGTGGCCTGATGAACGTGCAGTTCGCCATCGAGGAGCCCCTATCGGAAGCGCCGCGCATCTACGTTCTGGAGGTGAACCCCCGCGCCAGCCGCACCGTGCCCTTCGTGGCCAAGGCCATCGGCCGCCCCCTGGCCGCCATCGCCGCCAAGGTGATGGCGGGCGAGCCCCTCGCCGCGTTCGACCTCGACCCCTCCACCGGAAACCATGTGGCGGTGAAGGAGGCGGTGTTCCCCTTCGCCCGCTTCGCCGGAGTGGACACCATCCTCGGCCCCGAGATGCGCTCCACCGGCGAAGTGATGGGCCTGGACTGGATGCGCGAAGGCGAAGGGCTGGCCCCGGCCTTCGCCCGCGCCTTCGCCAAGAGCCAGCTGGGGGGCGGCGTGTCGCTGCCGTCGAAGGGCTGCGCCTTCGTCTCCGTGAAGGAGGCCGACAAGCCGTTCATCGTGGAGGCCTCGCGCATCCTGATCGAACAGGGCTTTACCATCGTCGCCACGGGCGGCACGGCCGCGCACCTGCGGGCGGCGGACCTACATGTCGAGGTCATCAAGAAGGTGCTCGAAGGCCGCCCCAACATCGTGGACCGCATGAAGGACGGCGGCGTGCAGCTCGTCTTCAACACCACGGAAGGCAAGCAGAGCCTCACCGACAGCTTCGCCCTGCGCCGCACCGCCCTCCTGATGAAGATCCCCTACTACACCACCGCCGCCGGGGCTCAGGCCGCCGCCCAGGGCATCGCCGCCCTGAACGCAGGCGAGCTCGAAGTGCGGCCGCTGCAGAGCTACGCCTGACCGAAGTTTAACTGGTGAGGCAGGCCAGGCGTCGGCCACATGCCGCGATGCGTCCTGCCCTGATCTCCTGCCTCGTCGCCCTGAAACTCGCGGCGGGGAGCGCTTCGGCCGTTGCGCAGGTGCCCGCCCCCGCCCCCGTTCAGACGGCGGCTGCAAGCGAGGCCGATCCGGCCAAGGTTGCGTGGCTGCGCGCGCATGAGATCGGTTCCGGCCCCGTCGCCGGGCCGCTGGCCCTGCGGCTGCCGGAAGCGCTCCTTCACGCGAGGCTGATTCTGTTGGGCGAGAGCCACGGCAGCGCGGCACCGCAGGTCGTGGACCTTGCGCTTCTCACCGAGCTGAACCGGCGCACCGGCCTGCGGGACTATGTGGCCGAGGTCGACCCCGTGCAGGCGATCACCCTGAACCGTTATCTCGACACCGGCGACGAGGCCGCCCTCGTGCGTGTGTTTTCCGCGTGGAAGGACGTGGCCCAATGGGGCAACACCGCCTTCATGGGCAAGGTGCGCGGCGTGCGCTCGCTCAACCTGCGCCTGCCCGCCGACCGGCGCGTCCACTTTATCGGCCTGGACGCCGTGCAGGACTGGCCGCTGCTGCTCGACTGGCTGGAGGCGAACGGCGCGCCGGTGGACCGGTCCGCGATCACCAGCGACACCAAGGACTCCGTCGCCGCGGCAACCGCCGCGACCTGGCTCGATGGCGCCGTGCGGGCCCCCGCGTTCACCCGCGAGCGTCTGCGCACCCTCCTGTCGCTGACTGCGGGAAAGGCCGGGCGGGAGAAGACGCTGTTCGAAAGCTACGCCCAGGCGGTGCGATCGGGAGAGCTGGGCGACCGGCAGGCTTACGGCCTGTGGGGCCTGTTCCACGTGATGCAGGCGGGCATCAGCGGCGCGAAGCCCTTTGCCATGCAGGTGCGCGGCTCGACCCTGCCGGCGGCGGCCTCGATGGCCAGCATCGTCATCCTGTCGCTCGACAGCGCCGTGATGATCCCCGGCAAGACCGCCACCCGGATGACCACCCTGAACGTGGACGGACCGTTCGTCGTGGCTGCAGGCGCGCAGACCCTGCGCGCCGCTTCCCGCCGCGACGCGGTGGTGCTGTGGCGGCTGGACGCGCCCGGCTCACCCTATCGCAGCGGTGCGGACCTCGTGACGGTGGAGACCAAGCTCGGCCAGAGCTTCAAGCCCACAGACCCCGCCCTGCCCTCCACCGCCTATGCCCAGTACGCAGGCGTGTTCCGCGGCTCCGACTGGGCTCCACCGATCCGGTGAAGGTCGGACGGCACACGCACCCAGTGCTCAGCTTTCACCCAGCTTCCGCTCCGAGGGCTCGCGGCGTGAGCATCGCTGGAGCCACTTGCGCCAAGCGTGGACGAGCGCTGTTTAAGGGCCTGACGATATTGCATGATGCAGACATCGCCACGAAGGCCCATCGCGCATGATCACCGTCCACCACCTCGAGAACTCGCGGTCGCAGCGCATCCTGTGGCTGCTTGAGGAGCTGGGCGTGCCCTACGAGGTGAAGCGCTATGAGCGCGACAAGGCCACCATGCTGGCCCCGCCGGAGCTGAAGGCGATCCACCCCCTGGGCAAATCTCCCGTGATCACCGACGAGCACGGCACCTTCGCCGAGACCGGCGCCATCATCGAGCATCTGGTCGAGGAGCACGGCAAGGGGCGGCTGGAGCCCGCCAAGGGCACGCCGGAGCGGGCGCGCTACACCTACTGGCTGCACTATGCCGAGGGTTCGGCCATGACGCCGCTGCTGCTCAAGCTGATCTTCACCGCCCTGCCGCAGCGCGCCCCCGGGCTGACCAAGCCGCTGGTGAAGGGCGTGGCGAAGGCGGCCCTGGAAAGCTTCGTGGAGCCGCAGCTTCTTGCGCACATGGATTATTGGGAGGCCGAACTCGGCAAGTCCGAGTGGTTCGCCGGGTCGTGGTTCAGCGCCGCCGACATCCAGATGAGCTTCCCGCTGGAGGCGGCGGCATCCCGCGGCGGCCTGCGCGAGGGGCGTCCGAACTGCGCCGCCTTCCTCGCGAAAATCCACGCCCGCCCGGCCTATCAGCGTGCCCTGCAGCGGGGCGGCGCCTACGCCTACGCCGCGTGATGGCCGCCCGTCGGCAACCGCGGCCGGCCCTTCGCCGTTGAGCGCCCCATGAACCGCACCCTCTTCCTCCTGGCGCTGGCCGTCGTCGTCTGCCTCGTGGCGGGTGTGGTCGCCTTCGTGCTGAAACTGGCAGTCGCCCTGATGCTGATCGGGGTGGGGGCCGTCGGCGTGGCGGGCCTGGGAATCTGGGTGCTGGCGGTGCGGTTGCGCGGCCGTTCGCCCCCCGGCTGACGGCTGCGGCCACGCTTGAACTTGCGGGCGGGCGCGCCTGACCCTATCTTCCTTCCCCCGACCGCGACCGTCTGCGGCCGGTGGCGAGCTCCCACAGGCGGACAAGACCCGATCCCGTATGGAAAAAGTGCCGATGACCGGCGAGGGCTATGCGTCCCTCGACGATGAATTGAAGCGTCTGAAGACCGTTGAACGTCCGGGCGTCATCGCGGCCATTTCGGAGGCGCGCGAGCATGGCGATCTCTCGGAAAACGCCGAGTATCACGCCGCGAAGGACCGTCAGGGCTGGATCGAAGGCCGCATCGCCGAGATCGAGGACAAGATCAGCCGCGCGCAGGTGATCGACGTGTCCAAGCTCTCTGGCAAGCAGGTGAAGTTCGGCGCCACCGTGACGGTGGTCGACGAGGACACCGAGGACGAGGCCCGTTACCAGATCGTCGGCGAGCACGAGGCCGACGTGAAGAAGGGCCGCCTGTCGCTGACCTCGCCCCTGGCGCGGGGCATGATCGGCAAGGAGTCCGGCGACGTGGTCGAGGTGCAGACCCCCGGCGGCGTGAAGTCCTACGAGATCCTCAAGGTCGAATGGGCCTGATCCGCTGAGTCTGGCCGAGGACGTGCCCGTGGCCCCGCTGGTCATCTGGGCCGTTTCGGACGGCCGGGCCGGGATCGAAAATCAGGCGCTGGGCGTGGCCGAGGCCGTGGCGCGCCTGCGCCCCGCGCAGGTGGTGGTGAAGCGCATCGCCTGGCGGCCCTGGCTGCGACGAATGCCGACGCCCCTGGCGTTGTGGCCACGCGGGCTGCTCACGCAAGCCTCCGATCCCATCGCCCCGCCCTGGCCCGACCTGTGGATCGGGAACGGCCGCGCCAGCATCCCCTTCTCCATCGCCATACGTCGCTGGTCAGGCGGGCGCACCTTCGTGGTGCAGCTTCAGGATCCCCTGCGCCCAACGAGGCTGTTCGATCTCGTGGCACCCCCCGCCCATGATGAGCTTTCCGGGCCGAACGTGTTTCCCATGCTGGGGTCGGCGCACCGGGTCACGCCGCAGGCGCTGGCGGCGGGGCTGACAGCTTTTCCGCAGTTTGCCGAGCTGCCGCATCCGCGGATCGCGGTTCTGGTGGGCGGGCGTTCCAAGGCTTTCGACCTGCCGCCCGAACGGGCCCGCTCGCTGGCCGACGAGATTGCCGCCCTGCTCGACGAGACGGGGGGATCGCTCCTCATGACGTTCTCGCGCCGCACCCCTCAAGCCGCGAGAGACATCCTGTCAGAGCGGCTGGCCGGTCGCCCGGGCGTGATCTGGGACGGGGCCGCCGACGAGCCCGGCCCAAACCCTTATCCGGCGATCCTGGCCGCCGCCGACCACGTGCTGGTGACGGCCGACTCCATCAACATGGTCGCCGAGGCCGCCTCCACCGGGAAGCCGGTCCAGATCGTGCCGTTGTCAGGCTCGCAGGCCCGAAAGGACCGCTTTCATGCCGCCCTAGCCGGGCGCGGAGCGGTGCGGCCCTTCGACGGCCGGCTGGAGAGCTGGAGTTACGAGCCGCTCGCAGAAACCCAAAGGTTGGCTAATCATTTGATTAGGTTGGTGGAGTTGAAAACGTCGCAATCTGTGGTCGTTTGACGCATCAGTGGCTCCAAGACACAATTCGGGCTGGCTTAGCCGCTGTGACCGCCCATGTTGCGTCGTCCGCGAGCTTAGAACGCGCCTTCAACCCCCGCCCGTAGACTGGACACGATGACGACCGCCTCGCCAGACACCTCCCTGCAGGACGTGCGCGTGCTGATCGTCGAGGACGAGGCGCTCGTCGCCATGCTGCTCGAGGACATGCTGGAGGACATGGGCTGCAAGCTCGTGGGCTCCGCCTCCACCGTGGCCCAGGCGCTGGAGACGGCGCAGGTTGCCGAGATCGACGTGGCGATCCTGGACATGAACCTCGGCGGCAAGCCGGTGATCCCCGTGGCCGAGATGCTCGCCAGCCGCGGCAAGCCCTTCATCTTCGCCACAGGCTATGGCGAGAGCGGCGTGCCCGAAGCCTGGCGCGACCGGCCCACCCTGCAGAAGCCTTTCAGCATGAACGACGTGGAAGCCGCCCTGCGCACCGCCGTCGGCCGGGCCTGACGCCCTAGACGCTGCCCACCGTGCGCAGGCGGGCGCGAGGGTGTACCTCGGCCTGGCTCATCACCACGGTCTGACCCCGGAACCGCTCCACGATGGAGCGCACGTAGGGCCGCACGCCGGGGCTGGTGAGCAAGACCGCCGTCTCCCCCGCCAGCGACACGCGCTCGAACACGTCGCGCACGTTGCGGATGAACTCCTGAAGCTTGGAGGGGGCCAGCGCCAGCTGACGCTCCTCGCCCGTGCCGATCAGGCTGTCGGCGAAGATCTGCTCCCAGTCGGGCGACAGGGTGACGATGGGCAGGGCCCCGTCTTCGCCGCGGTTGGCGAAGCACAGCTGCTTGGCGAGGCGGGAGCGCACATGCTCCACCAGCGTGGTCACGCTCGATCCGTGCGGCGCGGCCTCGCCGATGCCTTCGAGGATCGTGGGGAGGTCGCGGATCGACACCCGCTCCTTCAGAAGGGATTGCAGCACCCTTTGCACCGTGGTGGCCGGGGCGATGGCGGGGATCAGGTCGTCGGCCTGCTTCTTCTGGTCGGGGCCCAGTTCCTTGATGAGCTTCTGCAGTTCGGCATAGCCGAGGAGGTCGGGCATGGAGTCCTTCAGGATTTCCGTCAGGTGGGTGGTGAGCACGGTGGACGGGTCCACGATGGTGTAGCCGCGGAAGGTGGCCTCCTCCCGCAGGGCTTCGTCGATCCAGGTCGCGGGGAGGCCGAACGCGGGCTCCTTCACGTGCTCGCCGGGGATGTCGACCTGGCCGCCCGCGGGGTTCATGGCCATCAGCGAGCCGATCCGCACCTCGCCTGCCCCGGCCTCCATCTCCTTGATGAGCAGGCGGTAGCCCTGGTTGGGCAGGCGCATGTTGTCGAGGATCCGCACCGACGGCATCACGAAGCCGTAGTCCTGCGCCAGGGTCCGGCGGAGCGCCCGGATCTGATCCGTGAGGCGGCGCCCCTCCAGATCGTTGATGAGGGTTAGGAGGCCGTAGCCCAGCTCGATCTTCACCTCGTCGATGGCCAGCGACGCCCCGATGGGCTCCTCCTCCGGCGGCCCCGCGGGCTTGAGGTCGACCTCGGGCTGGGGCAGCGGCTTGCGGGCGCTCCGCGCCGCCAGCACCCCCGCACCGATGGCCACGAGGGCGAAGGGGATCAGCGGCATGCCGGGTGCCAGGCCGATCACCCCCGCCGTCGCCGACACCATGCCGAGCGCGATGGGGTTGGTCGCCAGCTGCGCCACCAGCGCCTTGTCGGCCGCGCCCTCGACCCCCGCCTTGGAGACGAGCAGGCCCGCGGCGATGGAGATCACCAGCGCGGGCACCTGGCTCACCAGCCCCTCGCCGATGGAGAGCACGGTGTAGGTCGAGGCGGCCTGCTGCAGGGTGACGTGGTGCTGCAGCATGCCGATCAGCATGCCGCCCACGATGTTGATCACCGTGATGATCAGCCCTGCCATGGCGTCGCCGCGCACGAACTTGGAGGCGCCGTCCATGGCGCCGAAGAAGGTGGATTCCTGCTCCAGCTCCTTGCGGCGGCGCTTGGCCTCCTTGTCGTCGATGACGCCACTGGAGAGGTCGGCGTCGATGGCCATCTGCTTGCCGGGCATGGAGTCGAGGGTGAACCGCGCCGCCACCTCGGCGATGCGGCTCGAGCCTTTGGTGATGACGATGAAGTTCACGATCACGAGGATGGCGAACACGATCACCCCGATGACGAAGTTGCCCCCCATCATCAGCTTGCCGAAGGCCTGGATCACCTGACCCGCAGGCTCCCCGCCCTCGTGGCCGTGGCTCAGCACGAGGCGGGTGGAGGCGATGTCCAGCCCCAGGCGGTAGAGGGTGGTGACCAGGAGCACCGTGGGGAAGGCGGTGAACTCCAGGGGCTTTCGGATCAAGAGCGCCGTCATCAGGATCAGGACGGCGGTGGTCAGCGACAGCACCAAGAGGAAGTCCACCAGGAACGGCGGCACGGGCAGCACGAGGAGCAGGACGATCGAGATGATCCCGATCGCGAGCCCCACTTCGCCCCGCAGCATCCACCCCCGCAGCTCCCCGAACGTGGGCGCGCCCGTGGGCGGAGGAGAGAGCGCGAGATCAGCCACGGGCGAACCTGTCGGTCACGAGGCGGGCCACGTCGGCGAAGATGGCTTCCTGCGCGGGGCCGCGCAGGGTGGACTGGGTGACGTAGGCGGCGACGAAGATGCGGGTGCCGTCGGGGCGGGTGATCAGGGCCACGTCGCCTGAGGTGTGCACGCCGTTGTTGCCGGTCTTGTCGGCGACGCTCCAGCCTGCGGGCACGCCCGCGCGCAGCTTGTTCGGGCCGGTGGTGCAGTCGGTCATCCAGCGCAACAGCTTGGCGCGCGCGGACTTCGATAGCACGTCGCCGGTGAGGAGCGTCTCCACGTCGCGGGCCATGCATTCCGGCGTGGTGGTGTCGCGGGGATCGCCGATGCGCGATTCGTTCAGCTCGGGCTCGAGGCGGTCGAGGCGGGTGTGGGGGTCAAAGGCGCGCAGCCAGCGGGTGAGGCCCGCCGGGCCACCGACGCGGGCGAGCAGGAGGTTGGCGGCGGTGTTGTCGCTCACCGTCACGATCGCGGCGCAGAGGGCCTCGACGGTGAGGGAGCGGCCCGCCTCCGCCGCGGGTCGGGTGATTGGGGCGTGGGCGAGCAGCGCCGAGCGAGGAATGGCGACCGGCTCGTCGAGAGAGATCGCGCCCCGGTCGGCGTCGGCCAGCACGCGCGCGGCGAGCAGCATCTTGAAGCTGGAGCACATGGGGAACCGCTCGGCCGCGCGGTGCTGCAGTACGCGACGTCCGCTGTGGGCGTAGACGCCGAGGCGCCCGCCCGACCGCGCCTCCAGATCGGCAAACGCGCGTGAAGCATTACCCGACGCGGCCTGCGCAGGGGCTGAGGCCCACAGCATCGCGCCGACGGGGGCGAGCAGGGCTGTGCGGCGGGTGGGCTCAGGCGGCATAGGCCCCAGCACTTCCCAGCACTCCGGCTTGGGGCGGGGGGACGTTCACGCCCGCGTCGCCGTATTCCTTGAGCTTGTTGCGCAGCGTGCGGATCGAGATGCCGAGGATCACCGCGGCGTGGGTGCGGTTGCCGAAGGTGTGGCCCAGGGTGTCGAGGATGAGCTGCTGCTCCACCTGCGCCACCGTCTGTCCCACCATCGGGGCCGAGGCGACGGCCTGAGCCACCTGCGCGGCCCGCACCGCCGGACCGTCGCCGATCAGGCCGGACATCATGGCCGAGCCGTCCGGCAGGCGGATGGCGTCGGGCTCGATCTCCGGGCCGACCGAGAGCAGCACGGCCCGGTGGATGGCGTTCTCCAGCTCGCGCACGTTGCCTCGCCAGGGGTGGCCGATCAGGCGGCGCTTGGCGTCGGCGGAGAGCGGGCGGGCGGGCACGCCGTTCGCGGCGGCGTATTTCTTGGCGAAGTGCTCGGCCAGGGCGGTGATGTCGCCGGGCCGCTCGCGCAGGGCGGGCACGCGCAGGTTCACCACGTTGAGGCGGTAGAGCAGGTCTTCCCGGAAGGTGCCCACCTTCACGGCCTCCGCCAGATCGCGGTTGCTGGTGGCCAGGATGCGGATGTCCACCTTCACGGGCTTGCCGCCGCCCACGCGGTCGATCTCGCGCTCCTGAATGGCGCGCAGGAGCTTGGCCTGCAGGCGCACGTCCATCTCGGAGATTTCGTCGAGGAGGAGCGTGCCGCCGTCCGCCTCCTCGAACTTGCCGATGCGCCGGGCCAGGGCGCCGGTGAAGGCCCCCTTCTCGTGGCCGAAGAGCTCGCTCTCCAGGAGGTTCTCTGGGATCGCGGCGCAGTTGACCGAGACGAACGCCATCTGCGCCCGGCGGCTCTTCTTGTGGACGTGGCGAGCCATCACCTCCTTGCCGACGCCGCTCTCGCCGGTGATCAGGATGGAGGCTTCGGAGGGGGCCACCTGGTTCGCGAGCGCGATCACCTGCTCCATGATCGGGTCGCGGGCGATCATCGGCCGGTCGTCGTCGGAGACGGCGGCCAGCACGGCGGCGATCAGCTCGGCCTCCGGCGGAAGCGGGATGAACTCCTTGGCGCCCGCCCGGATGGCGGCGGCGGCGCGCAGGGGGTCGGCGGCGATCCCGCAGGCCACCACGGGCACGCGAATGCGCTCGGCCTCGTTAGCGGCGATGAGGCCTGCGATGTCGAGGTCGTAGTCGACCATCAGGAGGTCCGCCCCCTGGCCGGAGCGCAGGGCGTGGGTGGCCATGGCGATCGTCTCCACGTGCGCCACCTTGGCGCCCGCGCTCATCGCCATCTTCACCGCCACGGAAAGCTGGCCGGACAACCGACCCACCACCAACAGCCGCATGATCTCCACTCCTTCTCGCCCGGCTCCCTGAGGGAGGCGCGGGCGCTGAAAACGTTCGCCTTTCGGCGCTTTAGCCGGCTTGGTCGCCGTCCTTGATGATCTCGGTCATGGTCACGCCCAGGCGCTCGTCGACGACGACGACCTCGCCCCGGGCGACCAGTCGGTTGTTCACGTAGATGTCGATGGCCTCGCCCACGCGGCGGTCGAGCTCCAGCACCGACCCCGCGCCGAGCTTGAGGAGTTGCGCCACCGAGAGCTGCGCCTTGCCGATGACGGCCGAGATCGACACCGGCACGTCGAAGACGGTGGCGAGGTCGTGGGCCGTCTTCGGCTCGCTCCCCTCGGCGTCGGGGAGCGCCTGCGCGTCGAACTGCGCGAGGTCGAGGGCTTCGCTCATGGGTGAACTCCGGTGGACGAGAACAGGGGCGGGGGTTCGGCGTGCAGGCCCTCGACGGCGAGGGCCTCGCGAAGGGCCGACTCCACCCGGGCGATGGCGGAGGCGGGATCGAAGGTGCAGCGGCCGTCGCCCCAGTCGAAGCTGAAGGCGGCGGGGGCGAGATTGGTGTCGGCGGAGACCACGATGCGGCCCTCGTGGCCCATGCGGGCGGCCAGCGCCTCGAGGGTGGGGCGGGTGCGCTCCAGATCGGCGGTGGCGACCTTCACGGTGAGGCGGGGCTGGGCCTCCACCTCCCGGGCCAGGCTCTGGAAGGCTGCCGCGACGGCGGCTTCGGGGAAACGTTCCAGCGCCGAACCGGCCACCGACCGGGCGCAGGCCAGGGCCAGTTCGGCTGATGCGGTGCGGTGGTCGTGCGCCACCCGTGCCAGGGCCCCGAGGGCGCCGGAGACGGCGTCGCCGATGCGATCCAGCGCCATGGCCTGCAGGGCGGAGGCTTCGGCCAGGGCTAAGGCGCGGCCGCGGGCCTCGGCGTCGACCGCGGCGCGCTCGAACTCGGCGGCGGTGTAGGTGGTCTTGGCGCGGGCGGGTTCGATCACGCGCTCGCCTTCGAACACCGTGTCGAAGGTGAAGGGGCGGGAGAGGCCGGGGGCGGGGGCGGCCATCAGTAGATCAGCTCGTCGTCGCCGCCGGCGCCGGCCAGCACGATCTCGCCCTTGGCGGCCAGATCCTTGGCGACCTGCACCATCGCGACCTGGGCCTGATCCACGTCCTTCAGGCGCACGGGGCCCATGGCTTCCATGTCTTCGCGCATGATCTTGGCGGCGCGCTCGCTCATGTTGGACATGAACAGTTCGCGCAGGGCATCGGAGGAGCCCTTGAGCGCCAGGCCCAACCGGTCCTTCTCCACAGCCCGGAGCAGGGTCTGCACTCCGCCCGGATCGAGCTTGCCGAGATCCTCGAAGACGAACATCAGCGCGCGGATGCGCTCGGCCGACTCCCGGTTGCGTTCCTCGAGGGCGGCCACGAAGCGGGCCTCGGTCTGGCGGTCGAAGTTGTTGAAGATCTCCGCCATCTGCTCGTGGCTGTCGCGCTTGGAGGTGCGCGCCAGGTTCGACATGAACTCGTTGCGCAGGGTCTGCTCGATCTTGTCGAGGATCTCGCGCTGCACGGGCTCCATGCGCAGCATTCGCTGCACGCACTCCAGGGCGAACTCTTCGGGCAGGCAGGCGAGCACGCGGGCGGCGTGCTCGCTCTTGATCTTGGACAGTACCACCGCGACCGTCTGCGGGTATTCGTTCTTCAGATAGTTGGCGAGCACGGCCTCGTTCACGTTGCCGAGCTTGTCCCACATGGTGCGCCCCGCCGGTCCGCGGAGCTCCTCCATCATGTTCTCGACCTTCTCCTTAGGGAGGAAGGACATGAGCAGCTTCTGGGTCTGCTCGAAGCTGCCCATGATCGCCCCGGTGCCGGTCATGCCCGACACGAAGTCCACCAGCAGCTGCTCGACCACGTGCGCCGAGACGGTGCCCAGGGTGGACATCGCCTGGCTGATCTCCTTGATCTCGTCCTCGTCCAGCGAGGCCCACAGGGCGTGGTGGTCCTCGCCCAGCGCCAGGAGGATCACGGCAGCCTTCTCCGGTCCGGAGAGGCGGCTCGGATCTTCGATGGCCTTCTTGCGGATCAGCGTCGCCATCAGCCGGTCTCGTGCAGCCAGCCGCGCAGGATCGAGACGCTCTCCTCAGGGTGCTTGTCGACGAACTCGGCGACCTTCTTCACCGAGGTGACCTTCACCTGGCCCTCGATCTTGGCGATGTCGATGCGCTCGTCCGGGCCGGAGAGGAGGCCTGCCGACCCGCCGCCGCCCACCGCACCCGCCGCGTCGCTGGCCCCCATCGACTGCATCCGCGCGGCGGCCTGCTGCATGGCCGGGGCCGCCAGGAAGCCGCCTCCGCCACCGCCGCCGCCGCCCGCGCCCGGCTTCAGCATGGGCCGCAGCACGAACAGGATCAGCATCACGGCCACCGCCAGCATCACCGCCAGCTCGGCCCCGCGCATGATGTCGTTCTTGTCGATGCCGAGGCCCGAGCCGCCGCCCGCCGCCGCATCGTTCACCGGCTGGTCGAAGCGCACGTTCAGCACGCTCACCTGATCCCCTCGGCTCTGGTCGAAGCCCATCGCCGAGCGCACCAGCGCCTCGATCCGCTTCATCTCCTCGGCGGAGCGGGGCGTATAGGGGCCGGGCTTGCCCTTCACGGCGGCGGCGGTCGAGCCGTCCACCGCCACGGCGACCGACAGGCGCTTCACCCGGCCGGGCTCGGTCACCTCGGTGCGGGTGGTCTTGGAGATCTCGTAGTTGGTGGTCTCGTCGGTCTTGTCCGACTTGGAGCGGTCGTTGGCGCTCGAGCCCGCAGCGCCCGCAGCCCCGGGAATGTTCTGCGAGGCGGAGGCCGCGCCTGAGGTGGCGGGCTTGGACTCGTCGTTCTTCTCGCCCGCGGTCTGGGTGGAGCGCACCACCTGCCCGTCGGGATCGAACTTCTCCTCCGAGGTGGTCACCCGCGCCATGTCCACGTCGGCCGAGACCTGCACCCGCGCATGGCCGGGACCGACCACGCCCTCGACGATGTTCATCACCGTCTTGCGCACGCGCTCCTCGGCGTCGGTCTTCTGGCCGGTGGCCGCGCCGGAGGAGCCATCGGCCCCGGCGAGGAGGGCGCCGGTCTGGTCGGCGATGGTCACGCGCTCGGGCTTTAGGTTGGGCACGGCGCCGGCCACGAGGTTGCGGATCGCCGCCACCTGGTCCGCGCCCAGCTTGCGCACGCCGGAGGTGACCATGATGGAGGCGGAGGCCTGGGCGTCGGCATCGTCCTCGAACAGCTGCTTCTTGGGCATGTTCAGGAGCACCTTGGCGGCCGAAACACCCTGGATGCCGCGGATGGTGCGGGCCAGCTCGCCCTCCAGCGCCCGCTGCTGGTTCAGATGCTGCACGAAGTCGGTCTGGCCGAGGGCGGGGGCGGTGTCGAAAATCTCGTAGCCCACGCTGCCGGAGGTCACGAGGCCCTTGCCCGCCACCAGCAGGCGCGTGGAGGCCACCTTGTCGCGCGGCACGGTGATGGTCGTGCCGTCGCCCTTCACCTCGTACTTGATGCCGGACTGGTCGAGGGTGGAGGTGACCTGGGCGGCCTCCTTCGGGTCGAGGTTGGCGTAGAGCAGGCTCTGCGGCTCGCCGCCCACCTTGAACATCAGCGCCAGCACGACCGCGATCACGCCGGCGGCGGTGCCGCCCAGCGCCACCAGGCGGGGCACGCCGTAGCCCATCAGTGTCTTGAGAAAAGACTGCAACGCCGGCCCCTGTCGCGAACGGGGCTGCACACGCCGGCCCCTCCGCTAGGCAACTATTTCCGGGGTCATGGTGAATTGTGAGTTAAGGGCGCCGTCGATCACCCTGTCGCGAGCGCGAGTTAGGGGAAGAGATTGCATTCGGTCCCCCCACGCCGGGGCCGCCCCCGTCCTGACCGCCACGCCCTAGACGGCTTTCAGGAAGGACTCTCCCGGTGGACGACACGCCCAACCTCGCCCTGCCCTATCTCGCCCCCTCGCAGGCGCAGAAGCACGTCACCCACAACGAGGCGCTGAGGCGGCTCGATGCGGTGGTGCAGCTTTCCGTGAAGGATCGCGACCGCACGGCGCCCCCGACCGCGCCCGGCGAGGGCGAACGCCACATCGTCGCAGCAGCGGCGACGGGTGCCTGGGCAGGCAGGGACGGTGCGATCGCCATGTGGCGCGACGGAGCCTGGGGCTTCGCCGTCCCGGGCGTCGGCTGGCTGGCGTGGGTGGAGGCCGAAGGGACGCTCGTGGTGCGTGGCGCGGCGCTGTGGGCCCCGCTGAAGCCCCGCTCGGCGACCGTGACGACGCTGCCCTCCGCAGCCGGCGCCGGGGCAGGCGCCCAGATCTTCGTCACCGACGAAGCCGGCGGCCCCGTCCCCGCCTTCTCCGACGGCACCGCCTGGCGACGCGTGACCGACCGCGCCGTGGTGAGCTGAAGCGCGCGGTCCGGGAGCCGCGCCCCCCTTTACCTCGAGAGCACGTTCAGCAGGCTTGAGCCCTTCAGCACGGAGAACACCTGGGCCGAGGCCTGCAGGGCGGTGGTGGCGAGGTTGAGGTCGATGGCGGCCTTGGCGGGGTCGGCTTCGGCGATCTTTCCCACGAGGACGTCGGTGGCGGTCTTACGGTCGGCGAGCTGGGCCTGGGCGGTCTCGACGCGCTTCTGCGACACGGCGTTGGCGGCCACCGTGCCGATCGCGGTTGCGCCCGCGGTCTGCAGGGTGGGCAGGAGGCCGTTGAGGAAGCTCTCCTGCGCGGCCGTCAGCTTGCCCGAGAACGGCCCGTTCGGCCCGTTGTTGAACGCCACCACCTGCTGCAACGCCGAGAACAGGGGCGTGCCCGCGTCGCTGGCCAGGACGCCCGTGGTCAGGGTGATGTTGTCGTCGAGCCGGGCCTGCGCCTTGTGGCCGTCGTTGTTGAACAGTGTCGCGATGGGGCCGGTCGGGATGTCCGACAACTGGTCGGAGGCGATCGGCTTGGTGGTGGTCTTGCCCCCGGCGAACAGGTAGTCGCCGCCGGTGTTGGTGTTCAGGGCGTCCACGGCCTGGGAGTACCAGCCCTGCAGGGTTGAGATCAGGGTCGAGCCGTCTCCGTTGGCCACGGCGTCCAGAACGGTCTGGCGGGTGCCGCTCGCCGAGTCGGACACCGCGTTCAGCGCCTGATCCTGCGAGGCCAGCCGATCGGCGGCCCGGCCGGTGGAGTTGACGTAGGAGTCGAGCTTGGAGGCCACGGTCTTCAGCGCCGTCAGGGTGTCGGCCTGCCCGGCATAGGCCTTGAGGTCGTTGCCCACATAGCCGGACGAGACGCGGGCCTGGGCGTCGGCCTGGCGGTTCTGCCCTTGCAGGATGCTGAGGAGCGCCGACTGGTAGCTCGAGCCGGTGGAAATGCGATCCATGAGACTTCAGACCATCTGCAGGAGGATGTCGTAGACGTCCTTGGCCGCCTGAACTAGGCGGGCCGAGGCGTTGTAGGCCTGCTGATAGCTGGTGAGGCTGATCAGCTCCTGGTCGAGGTTCACGCCCTCGGCAGAACTGCGTCGGGCGGCGGCCTCGGTGGCCACGGCGGCGGCTTGAGTGGCGCCTGCCGCGGCGTTGCCCGCCCGGGACGACAGGGCCGCGGCGATCCGCGAAGCATAGGCCGAGACGCTCACCGTGGTCGCGCCCACGCCGCCTGCCGGGTCGAAGCGTCGGTTCGTGCCCCCCGCCTGCGACAGGGCATCGGCCCCGCGCACATCGCCCGTGGAGAGGGCAAGGCTGCCCACGGCCACCGTCAGGTCGGGCTTGCCGAGCGACAGGCGGTTGGGGTCTGCGGCGATGTCGCCGCGCACGGAATAAGCCTGCGGCCTGCGGGCGCGGATCGAGGGGTCCAGCCCGAACAGGCCGCTGACGCTAACGCCGGGGGAGGCGGTGGCCGAGGTGGTGTCCGACGCCACGGTCAGCGTGATGCCCGAGCCGGGCGTGGGGGTGAAGCCCAGACGCCCGTCCGCATCCAGGGCGAAGGTGCCGTAGAGGCCCGTGCCGGTGGCGGGGGAGTTCAGGGCGGTCACGAGGTCGCCCACCGTGCCCGAGGCAGGGGGCGAGACGCTGATGTCGCGCAGCCAGGCCCCGTCCGATCCGGTGAGTCGGAGGCCGATCGCGCCCGTGGCCGCGAAGGGCGTCGCGTCGGTCGAGGTGAGCCCCGTGGCGAAGTCCGAAGGGGCGGTCGACGACACGAGGTCGTTCAGGCCGAAGAAGTCCGAGAAGCCCTTGCCCGCCTTGGTGGCCGGGCTGGTCGCGTCGTCGGCGATCACGATGCCGTTGGCGCCCGATGCTGCCGAGAGGCTCAGGGTGCCGCCGCTGACGCTGGCCGACGCCGTGGGCGAAAGAGCTGTGTTCAGTGTGGAGAGGAAGGTGGCGGCCGTGAAGCTCGTCGTCGTGGCACCTGTCGTGATCGTGCCCGCGCCGAAGTCGATCGCCGCTTTGGCCTGCAGCACGCCCGAACCGTCGACCACGCCGATGGTGGTCTTGCCGGTGAAGCCTCCCACGGCCGTGGCGAGGGGCAGGCCGGTGTCGCGGCCGATCAGCGTGGTGGGGGCGGGCAGGGTGGCGCTGGCGTTGTGGACGGCGTTGAGGGCATCCACGACCCCGCCCGTCAGCTCCGACAGCTGGGCCGAGACGGCGGGCAGGTCGACGTTGCGCGTCTGCAGAAGGCCCGCGACCTCGCCCGAACCGGGAGCGAACGGCTGCTCCGTGCCCGAGCCGAGCGTCACGAACAGTCGGCCCCCCGCGGGGTCGGCCTGGTAACGCAGGGTGGCGGCCCCGTCGCCGGCCAGGGCGATGCCGTCGGCGGTGCGCAGGGTCACGCCGCCCTGCAGGCGGGGCGAGACCTTCACGCTCAGGAGGGTGGAGACCTGATCGATGAGCTGGTTCTGCCGTTCCTGCGAACCGGTGGCGTCGCCCCCGCCGGTCGAGGCGCGGCTGATCTCGGCGTTCAGGCTGTCGATGCGCTGCAACAGGCCGTTGATGGTGGTCACGTCGGAGTCGATGCGCGCGTCGGCCTGCGACGCGAGGTCGGAGAGACCGGAGGCGGCCGTGCTCGCCTGGTCGAGGAAGCTCGCCGTCTTGGCCGTGGCGTCGGCGCGCGAGGCGGCGCCGGGGGTGGCGGCCAGGGCCGTGAACGATGAGAACACCGCATCCAGCCCGTTGAAGAACGAGGTGGCCGCGTTCGGGTCGCCGAACAGGGTCTGCGCCTGATCTAAGAGGTCCGAGCGGGCCTGTGCCGAGCTGCCGTCCGCCGCGGCCTGCAGCCCGGCTGCGGCCAGGAACCGGTCCGTCGCCAGGCGCAACTGGGCGGTAGAGACGCCCACCCCCACGCCGCTGGCCGAGGCTGAGCTCTGGTCGGCGACCTTGCGGACGTAGCCCGCGGTGCCGACGTTGGAGACGTTGTCGGAGGTGGTGCGCAGGCCCGCCTGGGCCGCGTTCAGCCCCGAGTTGGCGATGGAGAGGATCGAGCTGAGGGTCATGACCGCTCTCCGGCACGGTTCGGCCCGGCGTAACCTGCCGCATCCTCGGCGCAAACTGCCCAGCGCACGGCTTTGCGCCGACGCAAGCCGTTGAATTCGTTACAGGCGGGAAGGGCGAGGGGCCACATGATGAGGGCAGAGGCGCAATCGCGGCGCCAGTCGCCCCGGCCCGCCAGCCGCCCGGCAGAAAGGGGGAGGCCGGGGTCGGCCACCCGGCAACTCCGCCCCCGCCGTTAGCAAGGTATGAACGCGGCTTCCGGTCCAATATCTCAATGAATTCAGATGGATGAGCCGCAAGTTCGGCTGGCGCGCGGCTTGCTGGAGACCCTCCCGAACATTCGGTGCAGCAAGCGCCCCCGGTGCCCGCACCGGCGATCCTTTCATTCGCGACGCCTCGCCCGTCCATGTCCGCCACCGCTGCCGTCGACAGCCCGCCCGCACCCGTCGCCCTCCCGTCGTCGCGCTTCGACGGCCGGGGTCGCGATGCGGCGTCGGACCCCGCGTCGCAGGGGCCGGGCGACTTCGCCTCCCTCGTGGCCGACGCCGTTCCCAGCGACGCGAAGGCCAAAGCCGTCGCCGCGGCCCCCGCCCCGCCACAGACGCCCGCTCCCACGTCCACCGGCCCCGCCGCGGCTCCGCAGGTGGCGGCCGTCCAGCCGCCGACCGACGCCAGCGCCGCCGCCGCCAAATTCGCCAAGCCCGCCGCCGCTGCGGTCCCCGCCAAGGATGCCCCGGCAAAGGCCGTCGCCGACGCGGCACCGGCCCAGGATGCGCCACCACCCGCGCAGCGTGACGACGCCCTCCTGATTCCCGTCGCTGTCGCCCCGCCCCCCGCGCAGCCTGTGCCTCCGGTCGCCGTTCCACCCGATGCGACACCCGCCACCAACGCGGCGGCTCCTGCCTCCACCGCCCTCGCGAGCGCCACGCTCAAGGTCGCCGCGGCCGCGCCCGAGCCCGCCGCCGCCCGTAACGCGCCGACGCCCGCTCCAGCGCCGGATGCTGGAGTCGTGGCCGCCGCCACCGACATCTCAGCCGCGCCCGTCGCTGCGGCGGAGGCCACCGCCGCCCCGCAGGCGATCGGAGCGCAGGGTCTGGGCCAGCGCCTCGACACCGCTGACGCCCGCCCGCGCAGCACCGCCCGTTCCGCTGGCCCCTCCCGCGTGGCCGCTTCCACAGCCCCCGTGGCCGGCGCGCCTGCGAGCCCCCTCGCGCCGGTCGCCCCCGCCGTCGTCACCGCCTTCGCCGTGGCCGAGGCGCACGCGGTCGCCACCGATCCGCAGCCCCCCGCCGAGCCGCAGACCGCCGACATCACGCCGGAAACCTCAGCCCTCGTCGGCCAGTCGCAGGGCCAGGCGGCCGAGGCGGGCACGGCTTCGGCCACCGCGCCCACCGCGCAGGCGGTGCGGGGCGCCCCCGACACCGTGGCGAGCTTCGCCGCAGAGCTCGTCCGCAGGCTGGACCAGCGCACGTCCAAGTTCGATGTGGCGCTGAACCCGCACGGCCTCGGCCGGGTGGACGTGTCCCTCAAGATCGCCGCCGACGGAGCCCTCTCGGCCGCCTTTCGCTGCGATCAGGCCGGAGGGGCGCAGGCCCTGAAGGATCGGCTGGGCGAGCTCACCGCCACCCTCGCCACCGCAGGCTTCACCCTCGCCCCGGATGCCGTGCGCATCGACACCACCACCCAGGGCTTCGCCGCCTCGACCGGGTTCTCCGACACCTCGGGCGGTCAGAACTCGTCGGGCGAGGGCCGCGGCTCCGCCCCGCCAGCCGCCTGGCGCGCCGCCAACGACACCGACGACGCCCTCTCGGGTGCTGCGTCCTCCCCCTACGCCTCGGGTCGCGCCTCGCGCGGCCTCGACATCCGCATCTGAAGGATCAGGCCATGACCACCACCGTCGCCTCGACGCCCACGACCACCACCGCCGCCAACTCCGCGGCGAGCGCATCGCAGGCCAACCTCCTGGCGGGGCAGGCCAACCTGTCGTCGGCCTCGACGACGTTCCTGGCGCTGCTCACCACCCAGCTGAAGAACCAGGATCCGACGAGCCCGCTCGACACCAACCAGTTCACCCAGCAGCTCGTGCAGCTCACCGGGGTGCAGCAGCAACTCCTGTCCAACCAGCTCCTGCAGAGCCTCGTCAGCGCCAGCTCCGGCGCGGGCGGCGTGTCGGGGGCGGTGGGGCTGATCGGCAAGACGGTGGACGCGGCCAGCTCCTCCGCCGTCCTCACCGGCGGCAAGGCCGACTGGGGCTACAGCCTGGACAAGGCGGCCTCCAGCGCCACGCTCACCGTCAGCGACGCCTCGGGCAAGGCGGTGTGGACCGGATCTGCGCCCGACCTTTCGTCCGGCACCCACAGCTTTACCTGGAACGGCAAGACCACCGCCGGGGCCCAGGTGGGCGACGGGGGCACCTACACCCTGTCGGTCGCCGCGGCCGACGCCAACGGCACGGCCGTCACCAGCCAGGCGCTGGTCACCGGCATCGTCACCTCCGCCACCAACACCGCGGGGCAGGTCGTTCTCAAGATCGGCAACAACACCGCCCCGCTCAGCTCCGTCACGGCGGTTCGCGGCTCCTAAGGGCCTGCGCGCACCGCCTCTTTCACCTGCACCTTTCAGTTCGAGGGATACATCATGTCCATCAACACAGCGCTTCTCGCCGGAATTTCAGGACTGCGAGCCAATTCGACGGCCCTGTCCTCGATCTCCACCAACATCGCCAACGTGAACACCATCGGCTACAAGCGGGCCTATACAGACTTTCATGACGTGATCACGGCCAGCAGCTATTCGGTGAGCACCGGAAGCGGCGGCGTCTACGCCACCACCCGCAACCTGCTGAGCGAACAGGGCGACATCCAGCAGAGCACCTCGAAGACCGATCTCGCGATCTCCGGCCCCGGCTTCTTCGTCACCACCGAGAAGCCTACCGATCTCACCTCCACCGATGTTCGCAGCTTCACCCGTGCGGGCTCCTTCACGCCGGACAATGCGGGCTATCTGAAGAACTCGGCGGGGCTCTACCTTCAAGGCTGGGCCGCAGACGCCAACGGCGTGATCGCCACAGACCCCTCGGACCTCACCAAGCTTTCGACGATCAACGTGTCGAGCTCCGGTGGGTCGGCCCAGCCCACGACCCGGGCATCGGTGAACGCCAACCTGAATGCGGGGCAGGCGGTTTCGGCCGCCGCCACCGCCGCGGCGGCGACGCCCCCCGGCGTGGGCGCCTACGACGCCTCCACCAACAACCTGTCGTCCTACGACGCGACGGCGGGCACGGGGGTGAAGCCGGACTACAGCCTGCAGATCCCGGTCTCGGACTCCAAGGGCGGCCAGCGAACCCTGCAGCTGAGCTTCCTCAAGGCGTCGACGCCCAACACCTGGTACGCCGAGATCGCCGCCGTGCCGGCCTCGTCGGTGAACACCGCCAACGGCCTGATCTCGTCGGGCACGGTCACCTTCAACAGCGACGGCTCGCTGGCATCGACCAGCGGACTGTTCGCCAGCTCCACCGATCCCACGCTCACGTTCGGGGCCTCGGGCTCCACCGGGGCGATCCACTGGGCCGACGGCCTGGGCATCTCCGGCCAGGACATCCGCCTCGAGCTCGCCAAGTCTCCCGGGGGGCTCAGCCAGTTCTCGTCCAAGTCGGTGGTGTCCTCCATCACAACCAACGGCACCTCGTTCGGCAACCTCGACGGCATCAGCATCGACGACCAGGGCTTTGTCACCGCCTCCTACGACAACGGTGTCACCCGCCAGATCGCCCAGGTGGCCACCGCCACCTTCCTCAACCCCGACGGACTGCGCTCGGTCACCGGTGACGCCTACCGCGTGACCATCGAGAGCGGCGCCTACAACCTGAAGACCCCCGGTTCCGGTGGCGCGGGTGGCATCACCTCGGCCGCGCTCGAGGCTTCGACTGTCGATCTGTCGTCGGAATTCACCGGTCTGATCACCACCCAGCGCGCATACTCGGCGTCATCCAAGATAATCACCACTGCAGACCAGATGTTGCAGGAGCTTATCGACATCAAGCGCTAAATAGCTAGCGGCCGACTGTTATTAGTCTTGAGATTAATGAGTCAGTCATCACTTCGTATCATAATGATACACTGAGTTTTACCATCGGTTTACTGTCACATTTAAGCCGATGTTATACGGATGGGGGTACCTTGAGGCTCGTTAGTATCCGAGCAAAGAGGCGTTTCCTCCCATGTTCCAGCCCCACCGTCTGAACAGCAGAGGCGAGAAGTACGTGATCGGCCCCACCGGGATCCCCCTCACCCTCGAAGACCTGCCGCCGTCGAACACCCGTCGCTGGGTGATCCGTCGCAAGGCCGAAGTGGTCGCCGCCGTGCGCGGCGGCCTCATGAGCCTCGAGGACGCCTGCGGGCGCTATTCGCTGACCTCGGAAGAGTTCGGCGCCTGGCAGGCCGCGATCGAGCAGCACGGCCTCGCCGGCCTGCGCACCACCCGCATCCAGCAGTACCGCGGCTGATCTCTCAAAAGCCTCCCCCGTTCGCGGGGGAGGCTTTTGAGGTGCGGTCGCGGACCCCCGCGGCGGCTTTCGTGCTTTAAGGCCTCATGCCTCTGAAGCCTCAGCCCCGCCCGACCGCTCCCCTCTCCAGCCATAGCCCGACCTCTGACGGGGGTGCCCGCGCGGGCTGGGTGCTGGGGATGGCCGGGCTGATCCCGTTCTTCCTGGCCGGGGGCGCCCTGTGGGCCGGGCCGCAGCGGTTCGGGCAGCTCGTGTTCATCGCGCCCGTAGCGCTCCTCGCCTATGCGGCCACCATCGTCTCCTTCCTCGGCGGAGTGCGCTGGGGGGCCGAGATGGCGCGGGGGGAGGGCACCCGGCCGCAGATGCTGGCGCTCTCCACCGTGCCGCAGGTGATGGCGTGGTTGCTCGTCGTGGCCCCCATCCCCACCGTGACGCGTTATGGCGGGCTCATGCTCCTGGTGGCGCTGACCGCCGTGGCCGACGCCGCCTCCACCGACCTGCCCACCTGGTATCGCCGCCTGCGCATCCCGCTCAGCGTCGGCGCGGCGGCCGCCCTGGCGTCGGGACTGGCGTGGACGATCGTGCTCGCCAGCTCGATGGCGCGCACGCCGCACGTCTGAACTGCAAGAGCCGCTTCCAACCGCGCGCGCTTACGCTAATCTCCGGCGTCCAAGCCCAAGCCCCCCCGCGACCCGCGCTCGAGTCTTCGCCTCGCGGACGCCCTGAAGAGACCGGACGACCTCAATGAAGCTCACGATGGAGCGGGCCGCGCTGATGAAGGCGCTGGGCCATGTGCAAAGCGTGGTGGAGCGCCGCAACACCATCCCCATCCTGTCCAACGTGCTGCTCTCGGCCGATGGCGAGACCGTGTCGTTCTCCGCCACCGACCTCGACATGGAGATCGTGGACGAGACCGACGCCAAGGTGAGCGGTGCCGGCCAGATCACCGCCCCCGCCCACACCCTGTATGAAATCGTGCGCAAGCTGCCGGACGGGGCCGAGGTCGAGCTGAAGTACCAGGGCGAGGATCCGCGCCTGTCGGTGACGGCCGGGCGCTCGAAATTCAACCTGCCGGTGCTGCCGCACGGTGACTTCCCGGTGATGAACGCCGAGGGGCTGGGCCCGCGCCTGACCGTGGGGACCGACGACCTGATCCGCCTGATCGACAAGACCCGCTTCGCCATCTCCACCGAGGAAACCCGCTACTACCTGAACGGCCTCTACCTCCACACGGTGATGGAGGGGGGCGAAGCCAAGCTCCGCGCCGTGGCCACCGACGGCCACCGCCTGGCCCTCGCCGAGATGCCCGCCCCCGAAGGCGCCCTGGGCCTTCCCGGCGTGATCGTGCCGCGCAAGACCATCGCCGAGGCCCGGCGCCTGCTGGATGACGCGGGCGAGAGCGTTCAGCTGCAGATCAGCCAGGCCAAGGTGAAGCTGGAGTTCACCACCGCTGCCGGTCGCGGTGCGGCGCTCACCTCGAAGGTGATCGACGGCTCCTTCCCCGACTACGTTCGGGTGATCCCGAAGGACAACCAGAAGATCGTCCTGATCGACACCGCCATGTTCGCCCAGGCGGTGGACCGGGTGGCCACCATCTCGGCGGAGAAGAGCCGCTCGGTGAAGCTCGCCATCGAGCCGGGCAAGCTCACCCTGACCGTGCGCAACATGGAGGCCGGGCAGGCCACCGAAGAGGTCGAGATCGACTACGACGGCGACAGCTTCGAGATCGGCTTCAACGCTCGCTACCTGCTCGACGTGTGCGGCCAGATCACGGGCGACACCGCCGAACTCCGCTTCGCCGACCCCGCCAGCCCGACGCTGGTGCTCGATCCCGCCGACCGCGGCGTGCAGTACGTGCTGATGCCGCTGCGGGTCTGATCGCGTTCAAGGCCTCCCCCGTTGCACGGGGGAAACCTGAAACTTAGGCCGCCATCCGCCGCCAGACTTCGCGGTCCGCGGTGACGGGGTTGAGCTCTCCTGCCTTGGCGCGGTTGTGCAGGGCGCCCATGACTTCCATCGACACCTCGGCCACCCGGCTGATCACCTGATCCACCGGGCAGTTCTTCGCCGGAGCCACGAACAGGGCGGCGTTCACCTGAGGGCTCTTGGACTTGATGAGCGTCGCCAGGCGCTTCGCCCGTTCGGGGTTGGTCTGGTGCATCAAGGGCTCCTCGGCGAACATCTCGGCGCCGAGCTTGAGCAAGAACGGCAGGCTGAGCGCGCGGAACCGCCCGGCGTCCAGGGGCGGGGCGTCCTTGCCATCCAGGGTGATCAGGGCATCGTTAAGCAGGAACAACATGAGGGGGACACTACCCCCTCGCGCTTTCAGCCCGGTTGCGAAGGGGGGTTAACCGGGGGTTGCCGGCCCCCGATCTACTCCACCGGCTCGGTCAGGAAGTGGCGGCCGTGGCGGTCTTCGATCTCAACCACCCACAGGTCGGGGTCGTAGCGGATCTGGCGTTCGGCGTAGGCGTCGAGGTCGGGTTCGGGGGCGTCGGGGTGGGGCTGCATCCAGCGCCGCTCACCTTCCGCACCGCCAAGCGCCTCTGCGTAGAGGCGGGCGGTGCGGGTCACCGGGTCGTAGAGCTTCACCAGCACGGCCCCGGCGGTGGGGTCGCCCTTGCGGGCCACCACGGCATTGGCCCCGCCCACGGTCGCGCGGCGGATGAGGGCTGAGACCCAGAACTCGGTGGTCAGCTGCGACGGCACGGCGGCTCCTCGTTCACGGAAAGGCAAGGCGATGAGGGCAGCGTCCGCCTCATGCTTCGACGCCTCCTCATCCCCGCCCTCGCCTTCGCAGCCGTGGCCGCCCCCGGCGTGGCGGCGGCCGGCGCTCCGGCCGACCTCTACTACGAACGCACGCTGATGGCGCGGGCGGGGGAGCTGTGCCGCTATTTCCCGCTTCCCGTTCAGAACGCCCTGGCGGCCTCGGCCCGGCAGGCGCGGGGGGCGGCCCTGCGCGCCGGGGCGGACGCCCCCACGATGGACGGCGTGGCCACCCGCGCCCGCATCAAGGCGGAGTCCACGCCCTGCACCTCTCCCGACCTGCGCAAGGCGGCGGGGCGGGTGCGGGCCGCCTTCGACGGCTGGTCCAAGCTCTCAGGGATGGACTTTCCGGGCGTGCAGTCCCGCTGGTCGGCCCGGCGCAATGATCGACCCAAGGAGCCGCGCTGGCTTTTGGAGACGCCCCTCAAGGCCGGCGGCGGGCCCGCCGTTCTGGGGCTGACCACCGACGGCGGGCGCGGCCTGGCGCTGGCCACGACCCCCTCGCTCAGCCAGGCTTTCGCCGTGCGCCTTGTGATGCGCGACCCGGTGAAGGCGCCGGAGCCCTATCTCAACGGTGGAGCCATCGCGCCGCCCGATGCGGTGATCCGCTTCCTGGCCGCCAGCCGCGCCCCGGCACCCAAGAGCCTGAACCCCCCAGGCCTTTCGGACGCGGGGATGACGCGCTTCCCCGTCGAGGCCACCGAAGCCCTGTCGCGCCTCGACCCCCGTGAGCAGATGCGGCTGGAGTGGGCCTTCTCCACTCCCTCTGGCGAGCGCACCCTGGCCACCACGGTGGAGGTGGGCGACTTCGCCGCCGGCGTCGCCTTCCTGTCGGTGGGCCGCTAGGCCTTTTCGGCCGTCACCAGAACGGGCAGGCGCACGGCGGCGGTGGTGCCTTCGCCGAGGCGGCTCTCCAGCTGCAGGTCGCCGCCGTGCAGGCCGGTCAGCGCCTTCACCAGCGCCAGGCCGAGGCCCGTGCCCTCCACCCGACGGCCTGCGTCGGTCTGCTCGAAGGGGCGGCCGAGGCGGGCCAGGTCTTCCTGCGCGATGCCGACGCCCGTGTCGGAGACGGCCAGCTCCAGCTCCCCCGCCGCCGCCTGCAGTCGCACGTCCACGCGCCCGCCCGCAGGGGTGAACTTCAGGGCGTTGGACACGAGGTTGATGGCGATCTGCTTTAGGGCCCGCCGGTCGGCATCTACCTTCAGCGGTTCGGAGCCGAGGGAGCCGCGCAGGTCCACGCCCTTGTCCTGCGCCTGCAGCTGCATGAGCTTCAGCGCGGCCTGCACGGGCTCGCGGGCGTCGAAGGTCTCGCGCTGCAGGACGTAGCGGTCGGCGTCCAGCTTGGACATGTCGAGCACGTCGTTGATCAGGTCGGTGAGGTGGCGGCCCGACTCGTGGATCAGCTCGGCATACTCGGCGTAGCGGTCCGACAGGGGGCCGAACAGGCGGGTGCGCATGATGTCCGAGAAGCCAAGGATGGCGTTCAGGGGCGTGCGCAGCTCGTGGCTCATGTTGGCCAGGAACCGGCTCTTGGAGGCGGACTCGGCCAGGGCCGCATCGCGCTCGGTCCGGGCCTGTTCGAGCGCTTCGTCAGGGGCAGGGGCCGGAGCGGTGAGGAGCGCTGGCGCGGGTGCGGGGGCCGGTGCGGGGGCTTCCAGCAGCATGGCGGCGACCCCGCCCGCGGCGGTGGGCTGGGCGCTGAGCCGCAGGCGTCGCGTCGGGTCTGCAGCGAGGGCGAACGCCTGATCCGCATGGTTGGTCCGGGCGGCGGCCAGGGCGGTGCCCACGGCCGCACGGTCGCCCTCGGCCACCAGCGACAGGAGGCCCGCGTGCAGGGCATCGCTCGACACGCCGGGCAGGGGGCGGCCGAACACCACCTCGGCGCGGTCGCCTGTCAGCGCGGCACCCGCAGCGCCACCGCCTTGGGGAAGGAGCAGCCCCAGCTCGGGCAGGTCGCCCATCAGGGTCTCGAACCGGGCCAGCTCGGCGGCGGCCCCGGCGTTGGTGTCGGCGGGTGCGGGCAAGGGAGCCGCCACGAGGGCGGGCCACGGGGCCACGGGCGGTGCTGGTTCTCGCACCAGCCGGTCGGCGTGGGTCGCCTCGCCCGGGAGGGGTCGCGTCGGCGCCAGTCGGCCCGAACGGTCCAGCGGTCGGCTCATCGCCCAGACGGCCCCCATGCCGCCCAGCACCGCCAGAGCGGCCAGGAGCAGCGCCCCCATCGCCGCCCAGGGCGGACGGTTCGGGTCTCCGGTCAGCAGCAGTACGGCCGCCAGCCCCAGTGTCGCCACCCACGCCATCGCCCAGGTGCGGGGCGAGGCCAGCAGCCGCTCGACCGGGCTCACGGCCTCGTCGACCTCCGTGCCCGGGGCGTGAGCGAGCTCGGCTTCGGCCTCGATCTCGGGGTGGGCGTCGGTCACGGGTGCGGTCAGGATGCCGGTTGGAGCCAGGGGTGCAAGGTGCGTGCGAGCCGGGGAGGCGCGGACAGGTTCGGATCGAGCCAGATAGGCACGGTCTTCGCCCCGCCGCGAGCCGTTGCAATCGCTGGGCGAACCGTGCCGCACCCCGCCACGATATTCGATGGCTAGGGCCGGTGTCTGGCTTGGAAACCGGATGGTAAGCGGCGCCGTGCCCATATCCGCAGGCCTCAGAACGAGCCCTGCATGCCACCCCCCGCCGCCCTCGCCCGAATCGATGCCGAGCCGTCGCCACCCGGCGCGCACAACCGCCCGCAGGCCGTGCCTGCCACGGTCGAAGCGCGACCCGTGTCGGAGCTGCGGCGCCGGGCCGTGGACGACGCCCGGCGGGGCTTCCTGCGCGCCGCCTCGCACGAGCTGCGCACGCCTCTGAACGCGATCATCGGCTTCTCCGAGATCATCACCCACGAACTGCACGGCCCCATCGGCGACACGCGCTATCGCGATCACGCCCAGGTGGTGCGCGACAGCGGGCTGAAGCTGCTCAAGCTGGTGAACCTCGTCCTCGAGATCGCCCGGCTGGAAGCGGGGGCGGCCGACCTCGACCCCCGGCCCGAGCTGACGGAGGTCGCCTTCGCCGACGCGGGCAAGACGGTGGCCGAAGCCGCGGCCGCCCGGGGCATCACTATCCTGGGCGAGATCGCCCCCGGCGCCCTCAGCCTCCTGGCCGACGGGCGGGGGCTGCACACCATCCTCACGACCCTCCTGGCGCAGGCGGTGGCCATGTCCCCCGTGAGCGCGTCGGTGCGGTTGTCCGCGGGTCGGGTCGGCTCGACCGTGCGGATCGAGGTGGAGGACCAGGGCCCCGGCGTCAGCGCGGACGACCTGCGCCGCCTCCTGCGCCCCTTCGACCACGGGGAGCAGTCCAGCCTGCGGGCGATGGACGGGGCCGGGCTCGGCCTCACGGTGGTGAAGCTCCTCTGCAAGGGCATGGGCGGCGACCTGCGCCTGCACAGCGCCCCCGGGCGCGGCCTGACCGCCTGCGTGCGCCTGCCCGCCGCCTGACCGGCGCGGCTTGAGCCTGCGGTCGCGGCCCTCTAAGTCGCGCCCATGCCCGCTCCCACGATCGACGCCGAACTCGCCGAACTGCGCGACACCTTCGACCTTCTGGGCGACTGGGAGGAGCGCTACCGGCACCTGATCGACCTCGGCAAGACGCTGGCGCCACTGAGCGATGCCGAGCGCTCGGACGAGAACAAGGTGCGCGGCTGCGCCAGCCAGGTGTGGCTCGTCACAGAACCCGCGGCGGACGGACGCCTGGCCTTCCGCGGCGACTCCGACGCTCACATCGTGCGCGGCCTCGTGGCCCTGACGCTGCAGCTCTACTCCGGCCGCACGCCTGCCGAGATCGCCGCCTTCGACGCCCAGGCGGGCCTCGCGAGCCTGGGGCTGGAGCAGGCGCTCTCCGTGCAGCGCTCCAACGGGCTGGCCGCCATGGTGAAGCGCATCCAGCGGGACGCCGCCGCGACCTAGAGGCGGTAGTGCGCCGCCAGGGCCTCCAGCGCCGCCTTGAGCACGTCGCGCGCGGTGCGGCGGCGCAGGCCCAGATGCCGCTCCACCGCCTGCAGGGGATGGTCGAGGAGCACGATCCGTTCCGCCACAGACTGCTGCCGGCCTGAGAGCACCCCCAGCGCCGCGCTCAGCCGGGCCTTGGCGGCGCGGGCGCGCTCGGCCGGCTCCAGCCGCTCGCCGCCGCCGCCGCGGGGTCCGGCGTCCCAGCTCATGGTGAGGCGCCCGACGATGCCGCCGGCCTCGTGATCGGCGCGCAGGCGTTCGGCGGCGGCCAGGGCGCGGACGTCCAGCCAGGGTCGTCCCTGCGCGTCCCGGCGGGCGGCCAGCCAGCCGAGGGCCCCTTCGCCGAGGTTGACGCGGCGGGTCGTGAACGTGCCGTCGGCCTCGATGACCGACCGCTCGCCCTCGATCACCCCCGGTCGGCCGGGAGGCGGGGCGGGCGGCAGGGGGGCGACGGTCGCGCGGCGGGCCAGCCGCCAGCCTCCGGCGGCCCGGGGCGAGAGGCCGGGATCGACCGTCAGCGCTTCGAACACCTCTGGCCCCAGGCTCATCAGGGGCGTGCGGCGCCGGTCCTCTCCCCGGCGCACGGCGTAGGTCTGGCCGGTGGCCTCAAGCCAGGCTTCCGGGCGGGCGAGGCGGTCGGCCGCCCGCTCCCGCTGCGCCTCCACTGCGTCGGGCGGCGGGCTCACGCCAGGGCTCCCGAGGGCGGCACCGAGCGGATGCAGGCTTCCATCGCGTCGAGCTTGCGGTCGAACACCCGGTCGTCGCGCAGGCTCTCGATCAGGGTGCAGGCGTAGCCCGCGGTGGTCCGGTCGCGGCCGAACGCCTGCGCCACCCGCCACAGGGGCCAGCCGAAGACGGTGTGCGCAAGATACATGGCGATGTGGCGGGCGCGGGAGACGTGGGCGGCGCTGCGCCCCAGCCGGGCGATCTCCTCGGCGGGCACGCCCGTGGCGAAGGCGGTCACCTGGGTGACGAGGGCGGCGGCGGCCAGATCTCCCTCGCCCCGGCTGCGGCGGCGGGGGCCGTGCGCCAGCGCCGCGCCGAGCGCCGCCGCGTCCGCCACGTCCGGCCCCCGGTCCCGGCCAAGGTCCGGCGCGCCTACGGCGGTGTGAGCCCCGCTGAAAGTCTCCCGCAACATTCCCTGCTCCCGCACGCCGGCGTCGTCGCGACCGTCGCTCCGACCGATGCAAGGCTAAGGGTGCGGGGAAGGGGGGAGGAAAGAATTCCTAATCTTTCCCGCGGAGCACGTCCGGGGATGTCGCAGTCGGGCCGCGCGGTAGAGGAGGGATCAGGCGGCGCGGATGCCGCTGCGCGGGTCGGGATGGCCGCTGATGGGGGCGTCGTAGCCGAGGATCATGTCCACCTCCCGCCCGTCCGAGGCCAGGGGCAGGCGCATCCACATGGTGGAGAGATGCGAGGCGCCGCGCCAGGCGAAGGAGTGCACGCCGACGGCCGGCTTGCGATCGGCGACCACCGCGTCGAGCTCGCGGCGCCACTGGGCGCTGACCTCGCTGGGGTAGACGTCGTCCAGCCCCTTGCCGGTGATCTCCCCGCCGTAGATGCGATAGAGGCCGGTGCCCGCCAGCCGCAGGCGGTAGTCGAACGCCCGGCCCATGCGGCTCGACCGTCGCACGTCGATCAGGGACACGGTGGGCAGGAGGCGTTTCAGATCGCTGGGGTCGATGTCTGCCCGGCTCGGCAGGAGGCCGGTGGCCTTCTTTCCGGTCCAGTAGGCCAGGAGCTCGTGGTGGGCCCTGACGGCCGCGGTGGGCGGTTCGATCTGCGCGAGCATCTTCGGAGTCTCTCGCAAGCACTTGGAATCAGGCGGTTACCATCGCTTAACCTCCGAATCGCGGCAATGGCCTTGGCGCACGTCAAGACGATTCGTTGTTTGTTCTTGTTTCTTCCGCCTCGCCGCGCCTGCGGAAGAGCTGTGGTTCGGTGGATCAGCGCGCGCCGAAGTCTCCGCCGAGGGCCAGCATGGCGGCGCGCTGGGGGGCGCTGAAGGGGTCGAGGGACTGTTCGTCGCCCTCGCGGATGGCGCGCACCAGAGCGGGGGTGAGGGCGGAGGAGAGCGCCCAGTTCCAGTAGCGCAGCACCGTCTGGGCGCGGTCGACGGCGATCTCCTCGAAGATCTGACACGTGCGCTCCAGGGCGGGGGCGATGCGGCCTTGCGCGTCCGCCTCCGGGCGTCGCAGGCCGCGCCAGAGGGCGATCACCGCGTCGCGGGGCAGGCCGGTGGCCTTGCACAGGATGGCGAGGGGCTCGCCCGACAGGTCGGTGAGGATCTTGGCGGCGGTAGTGGGCTTGAGGCCGGAGAGGTAGCCGATCTCCTGCACGAGCTCGCGGGTCAGCCCGTCCTGAGCGGCGACGACGGCGGCCTCCAGGCTGTCGTAGGGGCTCTTCTCCACGGCGGCGCGGTTGCGCTGGCGGCGTTCGATGAACTGCAAGGCCTTGCGGGCGAGGGGGTCCTGCCAGCCCTCGTCTGCGGCCATGGCGAAGATGTCGGCGGCGGCGTCCTGCAGGATTTCCCGGCTCACGGCGAAGCGCTGCAGGATCATGCGCCGGTCGGAGGGCGTGGCCCACCAGAACAGGATGTAGGCGTGGCTGGGCCGCAGCTCGATGCGCTTGAGCAGCGCCGGGATCAGCGAGGCCTGCGTGCGCGAGAGGGCCGTCACCCGCTCCAGCGCCACGTTCGACAGCTTGGCCTCCCCGTTGGCGAGAAGGGTGGCCACGGCGATGGCGTCTCCGCTCTCCACGAGGTGCTCGCACACCACCTCGCTCACCGGCTTGCGCACGGCGATCAGGCGGCGGTGGGCCGAGCCCGTCTCGGCGAGGCAGGCGAGAAGGTCGCTGTCGGAAAGCCGCGCCTCCTCCAGAAGCGGCCGCGCCACCTCCACCGCATCGTGCAGAAGCAGGCGCAGGAGGCTGGAGGGGATTTCCCCCAGCGCGGCCACCCGGCGAGACACGCGCACGCGCTCTCGCGGATCGGCCTCGCGCAGCATCTCGACCAGAAGGTCGGCGGTCATGGCGCGCTCGAAGGCGTTCACCCGGCTGCCGGGCAGGCACACCACGTCGGCCAGCCGCTTGATCAACGCCAGCCGCGCACGCCTCGGCGGCTCGGGCGGTGCGGACGTGAGGGCGTGGGCCTCGCTCATGGAGAGGCAGGATAGGGGGCTGGCGTTAAGGGGGTGTTGGCGTGCGAACGCCGCCCTTCGCGAACTTCAGCGCTTCGCCGCCTCCATCAGCCCGGCGAAGCGTTCGAACAGGTAGAGGCTGTCGGTGGGGCCGGGGCTGGCTTCGGGGTGGTGCTGCACGCTGAAGACGGGGCGGTCGCTCAGGGCGATGCCGGCGTTGGTGCCGTCGAAGAGGGAGACGTGGGTCTCTTTCACGGCGCTCGGCAGGGTGTCGCGGTCGACGGTGAAGCCGTGGTTCATGGAGACGATCTCGACCTTGCCGGTCTCCAGATCCTTCACCGGGTGGTTCGCCCCGTGGTGGCCCTGGTCCATCTTGGAAGTCTGCGCGCCCAGCGCGATGCTGAGCATCTGGTGGCCGAGGCAGATGCCGAACACAGGCACGCCTGAGTCCACCAGCTTCCGGATCTCCGGCACGGCGTATTCGCCGGTGGCCGCCGGGTCTCCCGGGCCGTTGGAGAGGAGCACGCCGTCAGGCTTGCGGGCGAGGATCTCCTCGGCAGTGGTGGAGGCGGGCATGACGGTGGCGCGGGCACCGATGGAGGTCAGCGCCCGCAGGATGTTGCGCTTGATGCCGTAGTCGAGCACCGCCACCTCGAACCGGGGCTTGTCGCGGGGGCCGTCGTAGCCGCCCGGCCAGGCCCACAGCCCCTCCTCGAAGGCGAAGCTCTGCAAGGTGGTGGCCTCCTTCGCGAGGTCGAGCCCCGTGAGGCCGGACCATGCGCGGGCGGTCTCGACCAGCCGGTCGAGGTCGAAGCGGCCGTCCGGGCTGTGGGCGATGACGGCGTGGGGCATGCCCTGCTCGCGGATGCGCTTGGTGAGGGCGCGGGTGTCGATGCCCGCGAGGCCCACCACGCCGCGGGCCTTCATCCAGTCGTCCAGGCCGCCTGTGGCGCGGTAGTTGGCGGCGGCGGTGGGCGGGCTGCGGAAGATGGCGCCCCGGGCGGTGGTGCGGGCGCCGCCGAAGCCGGCCTCGGAGCCGGGAGCCAGGGCGTATTCCCGGCCGAACTGCTCCACATCCTCCCGGTTGACGCCCACGACGCCCACGTGGGGGAAGGTAAAGGTGACGATCTGCGCCATGTAGGAGGGGTCGGTCAGGATCTCCTGGTAGCCGGTCATGGCGGTGTTGAAGCACACCTCGCCCAGCGCCTCGCCGGGGGCGCCGACACCCACGCCGGGGATGATCGTGCCGTCGGCCAGGGCCAGGACGCCGGTCACGCCGGGAGGCAGGGCGGTCATGGGCGGGCAGGCTCCGGGGGCGGCGGGGGGCGGGGGCTAGGTAGGTCGCGAGGGCGGGGGGGTCAACGGGGCGGGTGCGGGCGGTCGACGGCTGGCTGGATGGCGTCGGGACGCGGGGCGTCCCTTAGCTCAAGTTCGACGAGCCTCCGGCGCGTCGAACACATGGCTGACTGGAAGGTCGGCTATCTTGCAACAGAACCCAGAGCCGCCTGACCCTCACCTTCCCATCGCTGCGCGACGGGCCCCTTCCTCACCCGCAGGCGGGAGAGGTGAAGATGCAGCGGCTTCCAGCTCATCCGCGAGGCTGGTGTAGAACCCGGCGCGCGGGTCGGCTCTCGCTGGGCCCGCAGGGCCGAAGTCGCGCACGGGCAGGCCCGCATGCGCTACGGTCATGAACCGGGCCCAGGCCATCGCTGGGAGGTCGCCGCCCGTGAGGCCGTCGAGCTTGCCGTTGCGGTCGTCGCCGAGCCAGACGCCGGCGGCCCAGTCGGGGGTGTAGCCGACGAACCAGGCGTCGCGGCTGTCCTGAGTGGTGCCGGTCTTGCCGGCGGCGGGGCGGTCGAGTCGCGCGCGCCTGCCGGTGCCGTGCTCGATCACCCCCTGCATCATGCGGGTCAGCTCCAGGGCGCGGGGGCCGTCGAACACGGGGTAGGGCGGGGTGTCGGGGCGCTTCCACAGCACCTGCCCGCGGGCGTCCGACACCTGGGTCACGAGGAACGGCGGGGTCTGGCCGCCGCCGCGCTGCAGCACCTGATAGGCGCCGGTGAGCTCCGCCAGCCGCACCTCGTAGGCGCCCAGCGCCACGGCGGGGGTGGCGTGGACGGGGGCGGTGCTGATCCCGAAGCGGCGGGCGAGGGCGGCCACCTTGTCCGGCCCCACCTCCTGCGTGAGGCGCACTGCGATGGTGTTGATCGACTTGGCGAGGGCGTCGGTCAGGGTGACGTTGCCGAGGTAGCCGCGCTCGAAGTTCTGCGGTCGCCAGCCCTTGATGTCGACGGGGGAGTCGGCGCGCACGTCGGTGGGCTTGATCCCGTCCTCCAGGGCGGCGGCGTAGACGAAGGGCTTGAAGGCCGATCCAGGCTGGCGAAGCGCCTGCGTGGCCCGGTCGAAGGGGCTGTCGCGGTGGTCCAGGCCCCCCTGCACGGCGGCGATGCCTCCGTCGGGGGCGAGGGCGATCAGGGCGGCCTGCGTCACGCCGCGCGGCCGCCCCTCCGCCACCGCCCAGCGCACGGCGTCGGCGGCGGCGCGCTGCAGGGCGGGGTCGAGGGTGGTTCTCACCACAAGATCCGGCGCGCGGCCTGCGGCGCGGGCCTTCGCCTCGAACGCGGCGAGGTCGAGGCCGTAGCCAAGGTCGCCCTCTCCGCCCGGTTCGGGGGCGAGGGAGGCGGGGTGGGCGCGGGCTAAGGCTTCGGCCGGGGCGTCGATCCAGCCCTCCTTGCGCATCAGGCCCAGCACGATCCCGGCCCGGCGGCGGGCGGCCTCCAGGTTGTTGGCGGGCGACAGGCGGGTGGGCGCCTTGGGGAGGGAGGCGAGGAGGGCGGCTTCGGCCAGGGTCAACCGCCGGGGATCCTTGCCGAAATAGGTGCGGCTGGCGGCGTCGATCCCGTAGGCACCCGCGCCGAAGTAGATGCGGTTGAGGTAGAGCTCGAGGATGGCGTCCTTGGAAAGGCGGCCCTCCAGCTGCAGGGCCAGCACCGCCTCCTGAAACTTGCGCTTCAGGTTCTGGTTGGGGGTGAGGAACAGGCCGCGGGCGATCTGCTGGGTGATGGTCGAGCCGCCCTGCACGACCTTGTGCGCCTTCAGGTCGGCCCGCAGCGCCCGGGCGATGCCCACCGGGTCCACGCCCATGTGGCCGTAGAAGCGCCGGTCCTCCGCCGCCAGGAAAGCGCGGGGGGCGAAGGGGGGAAGGTCGGCCAGGCGCACCGCCGATCCGTGGCGGGAGCCGCGCACGGCGATCACCGCTCCGTTGCGGTCGAGGAAGGTGATGCCGGGGGGGCGGTTCAGGCTCCACAGGCGATCAGCGTCGGGCAGCGGCGGCAGGCCCACGAAGGTGAACCGCCACAGGAAGAACAGCAGGAGCCCGCAGAGGAGCGCGGCGCTCCCCAGGGCGGTGAGCGCCAGCGCCTTGAACAGCCGCGCGCGCAGGTCGGCCTTGTGCGCCAGGTCCGCCCGGATAGTCGGCTGCGGGGATTCTGGCGGGCGGTCCACGGAGTCCTGTCTTGCGCGGGTGCGGGAGAGGGCGCACGGGCTGGCGCAGTATGGACGAGAAACCCTTTTGGGAGGTGAAGCGCCTCCGCGAGATGACGCCGCAGGAGTGGGAAAGCCTCTGCGACGGCTGCGGCCGCTGCTGCCTCGTGCGCTTCGAGGACGAGGACACCGGGCAGGTGATCCCCACCCGGGTGTCGTGCCGCCTCCTGGACGGGAACACGGCGCGGTGCGGCGACTACGCCAACCGCAAGCGCTTCGTGCCGGAGTGCATCCAGCTGACGCCCCGCAAGGTCTCCGCCCTGAAGTGGATGCCCAAGTCCTGCGCCTACCGCCGCATCTTCGAAGGCCGCGGGCTGGCCGACTGGCACCCCCTCATCTCGGGCGACCCCGACAGCGTGAAGCGCGCCGGCGTCAGCGTGGCGGGTCAGGTCGTGAACGAGAAGGCCTTCAAGGACATCGAAGACGCCCTGGATTTCGAAGCGCCGGAACTGTCGCAAGACCCGGAGTAGGCCGGGAAGGGGCATAGAACCCGCCTTCTTCCCCCATCCGCGCTCGATAATCCTCCTATCTTCAAGGGTTTAGCCCTCGCGCGCGCGCATTCGATCCGCCGTGGACGCTGCGGGGGTAGTGTTCAGTCATGGCCACAGAAGCGGGTGAGGGCGGGGCGGCGGCGGCTTCCGGCGCGGACCCCAACGCCAGCATCCTGCAGCTCATCGACGACCAGATCGCGCTGCTGTGCCGCGAAGGCCCGCAGGAGGGCGCGCTGGCTGCGGGCCGGGTCGCCTCGGCGGCGCGGGCGCTGGTGATGGCCCGCGCCACGATCCGCAAGGACGCCAGGGCCACTGTCGCACCGCCGGAACCGGAGGGGGAAACTTTTGACGACGAACGCCTGCTTCCCCCCGACCACCCCGAGCGAATTGCGGCGCGAGCGGTTATTCATCGTGGGGTCGCAAGCCTTCAAGAGCGCGGAATCACGCGAGCAGACCCTGAAGAGGATGCAGTCTCCGGACGAGAAGACGACATCCCGCTGGCCCCTCCTCTGGGCGGGCCCGGGCCAGACACCTCCTGATACCGAAGCTGGCGAAGAGGCGTGGCGCACCTGGCTTTTCCTCGGCGGTCGCGGGGCCGGCAAGACCTTCGCCGGAGCTCGCTGGCTCGCGGATCGCGCCCTGCCCGACACCCGGCTGGCGCTGGTGGGGCCGAGCCTGCACGACGTGCGGGAGGTGATGATCGACGGCCCCTCCGGCCTGATCGCCCTGGCCGAACCGGGGGTGCGCCCTCACTACGAAGCCTTGCGCCGTCGCCAACGCAGTCCCGGCCAACGCGGCGAGGGGCAAGGTGACCGCGATCGTCGCTGGCGAGCGAAGGCTGCCTGACGCCGGGCACCCTGGCCGAGGTCGAGACCGGGCTGAGCGTCGCCTCCGTGACGGACCTGTTGGAGCATCTGCGCACGTCTAACGCCCGCGATCTCCTGGCCGTGCTGGCGGCCCTCCTCCGCGGCGGTGGCGAGGCTGCGCGCGCCGCCGAACTCGCCGACTTGCCGCTGGATGCGGCGCAGGCGGCAGACGCCATCGCCCGCGCCTTCGCCGCAACCGCATGATACCGAGCCTTGGGCGGCGATGCTGCGTTCGATGCCCTGAGCCTGCGCGCCAGCGTCAGCGATCCGGCCCCGGTGGGTCGGCTCCTGTCGCCGTTGCCACCGGGGCCGTGTGGGCGGTGGGACGAGGGCTCGACGCTCGAACTCGAGGTGGACGGGGCCACCCTCGCCTCCGCATCGACGGCGGCGGGTGCCGGCGCGGGAGCCGCCGTGGTGCTGCTCCTCCCCGGGTTGGCGCGGGGCCGGGTCGCGGCGTCGGAGCTGCGCCTGCCGCTGATTTGGCGGGCGGGGGCGGCCGGGGCACCGGGCATGGCGACGTCGACGACGACCTTCACCTGGACGGGGATCGCCTACCGCCCCTTCGCCCCGGCTCGGCTTTCGGCGGCGTTGCGGGATGACGGCGGTATCGACCTGGCCTGGATCCGCCGCACGCGCCTGCACGGCGACTCCTGGGATGCCGAGGAGGTTCCGGTGGGCGAGGAGCGTGAGGCCTACCTGGCCGAGGTGCTCGCGGGTGACGGAGCAACCGTTCTGCGCGCCTTCGACGTGGACGCGCCGAGCGCGACCTATGCGGCGTCAGCCTTTGCGGATGACTTTCCCGCCGGGGTGCCAGGTTCCCTGATCCTGCGCGTGCGGCAGCGTTCGGCGGTGTTCGGTCTGGGCGCGGCCCTGCAACAGACCTTGTGGCTCTGACGCCACAGTTCAACTTGCACCCTGCGCGCGTTCGCCTAATTGAAGGCCTCGCAACCCTTGCAGAGGCGGCCTTGGCCAACGACCCGTACACGGAACTGGGCGTCAGCCGGTCGGCGAG
>JBBRQN010000012.1:0-87504 GCA_038226305.1 Caulobacterales bacterium | reverse complement strand
GATCCCGGCGTGGCCGCGGCGCTGTTCGATCAGCTTACGGCGGCGTTCACGCCCTTCGCAGTCACCGGAGGAGCCCTCCAGCTCTGGCATTACGCGGGCGGGCCGTGGGAGGCCGCGGGGGAAGTCGCGTTCACACCTCTCACGCAAGGGGCGAGGTGTTCGGTGGCCGGACCGCGGGGCGTGCCCCCGTCAGCCGATCCCTAGAACGCCGGCCTCGGTGCCGCACTCCCCGGCGCGGGCTTCGGCGTGTGGGCGGCCACCCAGGCTTCCCGAGAAGCCTCCGTCTCGTGGCCGAAGGGCTTGGGCGAGCGGGCGCCTCGGCCTTGCGGGAACACCAGCGCCAGGAGGATCAGGGCCAGGGCCGCGATCCCGGCCGCCGTGAAGAAACGCGCGTCACTCATGGGGCTCCTCTAGCAGCCTGTGCGGCGCTGCGCACGGCCTTGACCGCGAGCGCGCCAGCCGCTTCATCCCGCCCATGACCACCCTCACCCTGCTGCGTCACGGCCAGAGCGCCTGGAACCTCGAGAACCGCTTCACCGGATGGGTGGATGTGGACCTGTCGCCCCAGGGCGTGCGCGAGGCCGAGCGGGGCGGGGAGCTGATCCGCGAGGCGGGGCTGCAATTCACCGGGGCCTATTCCTCCGTGCTCACCCGGGCGATCCGCACCGGCAACATGGCCCTTCGGCTGTCGAACCAGCTCTGGGTGCCGATGGTGAAGGACTGGCGGCTGAACGAGCGCCACTACGGCGGGCTCACGGGTCTCGACAAGGCGGAGACCCTTGCCAAGCACGGGGAAGAGCAGGTCCACGTCTGGCGCCGCTCCTACGACGTGCCGCCGCCCCCTCTGGCCGCCGGGTCGGAGTGGGACTTCTCGAAGGACCGCCGCTACGCGGGCCTGCCCATCCCCGACACCGAGAGCCTGAAGACCACGCTGGAGCGCGTGCTCCCCTACTGGACCGCCGAGATCGCGCCCCGCATCGAGGCGGGCGAGAGCCTCTTGATCGCGGCGCACGGCAACTCCCTGCGGGCCATCGTCAAGCACCTGTTCCAGGTTTCGGACGAGGCGATCCCGGGGGTGGAGATCCCTACCGGCAACCCGTTGGTGATCGATCTCGACACCTATGGCCGCCCCGCGAATGCCCGCTATCTGGACGCGAATCGGGCGCAGCCTTTGCCCGCATAGGGCGACAAGCGTCCGTTAAGGGCCGTGGCGTAGGATCATTCTCCAGTAACGGAGGTCGGGCCCTCACTCCCGACGCATCGCATGTCCGCGCTCGCCAACCAGAGCCATGCCAGTGTGATCTGCCGCAAGCCTACCCAGGCCGAGGTGGACGGACTGTGCAACCGGCACGATCGCCTGTGGCAGGCCAAGCCCGGCGGGGCCCGCGCCGTCTTCTCGTGGACCGATCTCTCAGGCCTTGACCTGCGGGGCCGCAACCTCACCGACGCTGATTTCACCGGCGCGCTGCTGGCCCAGACCGACCTCACAGGGGCGAGGCTCGACCACGCCAATCTCTACGGTGCAGATCTGCAGGGCGCGCGGCTTGTGGAGGCGTCCCTGCGCCGGGCCGACCTCCGCGGGGCCTGCCTTCGCGGCGCGGACCTGACCGGTGCCGACCTTTTCGAAGCCGACCTGCGCGAGGGCGCGGTGGCCGAGCACGACCGCGTGACGGGCTATCGCAAGGTGGAGCACGTCAACCGCGCGGGCGAACTGCAGGGCGCGGTGCTGGCGGGGGCCAACCTGCAGCGTTCCAAGCTTTCCGGCGTCATGGCCACCCGGGCCGACTTCACCGACGCCATCATGCGCGACTGCAAGCTGGTGCGCGCCAACCTCAAGCTCGCCAATATGAGCGGGGCCGATCTGGCCGGTGCCGATCTCTCCGGCGCCGACCTGACGGGAGCGGACCTGGAGGGCGCGGTGCTGATCGGCGCCAAGACGACCCTGTGGAACGTGGCCAAGGCCAACCTAACCGGGGTGCTCACCGACAAGCCCGTGGGCACCGCGGTTATGGACATGCCCTATCAGGACATGCTGCAGGCCCATGCCCTGTGGTGCGAGACCGGCGGGGTCGAGGGCGCTCCCTCCACCTTCGACGGGGCCGATCTGCGCCAGCTGAAGTCCGTGCGGGGGCTGAACCTCACCGCTCTCTCGGCCAAAGGGGCGATCTTCTACGGGGTGGACCTGGAGGGGGTGCAGCTTCAGGGGGCCCACCTCGAAGGGGCAGACCTGCGCGGCTGCAACCTGCGGCGGGCTGATCTGCGGGGCGCCCGGCTGAAGGGTGCCAAGCTCTCCGCCGCCGACCTGCGCGATGCCCAGCTCAGCCCGCTGATGATCGGCGGCGACCGTCTGCTGCCCGCGGACCTGCAGGGCGCGATCATGAAGGGGTCGGATCTTTCCGGCGCGGACCTGCGCCGGGCGAACCTCGTGGAAGCCGACCTGCAGCGCGCCAACTTCTCCGGCGCCCTGACCCGCGGCATGGACGTGACCGGCGCGAACCTCATCGGGGTGCGCAACCTGTCGCTGATCTCCTAGGCCTGAAAGACCTCCCCCGCGAACGGGGGAGGTCAGGACAGATTGCGCCGCAGCTTCCGTCGAGATCAGGCCGTCCGCCTTCGGGGCCGAGGTGGCGATCTCGATGCGGCGGGGCTTGAGGGCTTCCGGAAGTTCGCGCTTGAGCGAGATGGACAGAAGGCCGTCGCTGAGGCTGGCGTCCGTCACCACCACATAGTCGGCCAGCTGGAAGTGCCGCTCGAAGTCGCGGGCGGCCAGCCCCCGGTGCAGGTAGGTTTTGGCCGCGTCGTTGGCGGTCTTGCGGCCCTGCACGGTGAGCAGGTTCGCCTTGGCTTCCACGTTCAGTTCCTCGGGCTTGAAGCCCGCGACCGCCACCTCGATCCGGTAGGCGTTCTCGCCCGTCGTCTCGATGTTGTAGGGCGGGTAGCCCCCCGCAGTATCGGCCTTGGACGCCTGCTCGATCAGCGAGGCGAGATGGTCGAAGCCCACGGCGGAGCGATAGAGGGGGGAGAAGTCGATGGTACGCATGTAGGCATCCTCCTTAAAAGCAAGGTTGCATCGCCCCCGGCCTGCGTGACCGGAAGCGCTATGAGTTCGACCGTCCGCGGCCCATCAGGCGCCGCCCCGATCTGCGCGAACCCGGACGATCCGGCGCTCCCGCAAGTGTGAGATTGGGTGACCTCATCCCCCTCGCAAGAGGGGATGCGCCTTGTTTTCGGCGCGAAATGACGGTGTTGTCCGCCCGCCGATCCGGCCCACGCAGAGACCGATCCCCCATGACCCTTCGCCCCGCCCTGTTCGCCGCCTGCGCGCTCGCCCTGACGGCGCCCGTCGCCGTGCTGATCGTCGCGCCCGCAGCCTTCGCCGCCGTGAAGGATGCCGCCCTGGCCGCCGCGGTCGCCTCGCCCGACCGGCCCGAGAACGACCGCAAGCGCGATGCCTACCGTCACCCGGCCGAGAGCCTGGAGTTCTGGGGCGTGAAGCCCGGCGCCACCGTGGTCGATCTGCAGCCCGGCGGCGGCTACTGGACCGCGATCCTCGCCCCCTACGCCGCGAAGACGCACGGCCGCTACATCGCGGGCGGATCAGAGCGCGGGCGCGTGGGCTTCACCGGTAAGTTCGCCGACACCGCCAAGTACGGCACGGTGGAATACGCCCTGTTCGGCAAGGACTCGGCGGCCTTCGCCCCGGCAGGCACGGTCGACGTGGTGCTCACCTCTCGCGAGATCCACAACTGGATGGGCGCCTCCATGCTGGACAAGGGCATGGCCGACAGCTTCGCCGCCCTGAAGCCCGGCGGCGTCCTCGCGGTCGAGGAACATCGCGCGGATGGCTCCAAGGCTCCGGTCGACGGTTCGGCGGGCTACGTGCTCACCTCCACGGTGGTCGCCGCTGCGGAGAAGGCGGGCTTCAAGCTCGCCGCCAAGTCCGAGATCAACGCCAACCCGAAGGACACCAAGGACCACCCCTTCGGCGTGTGGACCCTGCCGCCGACCCGCCAGAGCTCGGGCAAGCCCGACGCGCCAGCCGGAACCGATGCGAAGTTCGATCACGCCAAGTACGACGCCATCGGCGAGAGCGACCGGATGACCCTGCGCTTCGTCAAGCCGAAGGCCTGATCCCAGGCGCATGACAGAGGGTTTCGGGATCGGCTGGTCCCGTCGGCGGTGGCTGGCGGGCGGCGGGGCGCTGGCGATGGCCGGGGCCCTGTCGGCGTGCGGGCGCAAGGCTGTGGCGCCGGCTGCTCAGGCCACCGCAACGGGTGCTGCGCCCCGCGTCGATCCGAACCACCCCGATACGCTGGAGGCGGCCGTCGCCGGCCCCTGGCGCACGGCGGCGGACAAGCGCCGCGACGTGTGGCGCCATCCCGCCGAGACCCTGTCGTTCTTCGACGTGAAGCCGGGCGCGACGGTGGTGGAGCTGTGGCCGGGCTCGGGCTGGTACACTCAGATTTTGGCCCCCTTCCTGGCGGCCACGGGGGGCAAGCTCTATGCCGCCCAGCTGCAGACCCCGTCGGCGGACGACCCGGCCTCCGCCCAGGTGGTGGACGACTTTCGCGCCCGCTTCACCGCCCGGCCCGCGCTCTACGGCAAGCCCGAGATCACCCGCTTCGGCCCGACGTCTGGGCCGCTCTGCCCGACGGGGACGGCGGACGTGGTGCTGTTCATGCGCAACTTCCACAACTGGATGGGCGCTGGCTTGGCCGAAAAGGTGCTGAAGGACGCACACGCCGCCCTGAAGCCCGGCGGCGTTCTGGGCGTGGAGGAGCATCGCGCGCCCGACAGCGGGGCGCTGGATCCCCTGGCTGCCACCGGCTACGTCCAGCAGCGCTACCTCGTGCAGATGGCGCAGGAGGCCGGGTTCAAGCTCCAGGCCTCCTCGGAGATCAACGCCAACCCTAAGGATGACCACGACCATCCCTTCGGCGTGTGGACGTTGCCGCCCACTCGCCGTTCCTCGCCCCGGGGCCAGGCCCCGAACCCCAAGTTCGACCAGCGCCCTTATGACGCCATCGGCGAGAGCGATCGTATGACCCTCCGTTTCCGAAAGCCCGCATGACCCGCACCCTCACCGCCGCCCTGGCCTTCGCCTCCCTCGCCATCGCGGTTCCGGCGGCCGCCCAGGCGCCCGCTGAGGGCAAGTCTGTGGGCGCCACCAAGGCGTTCCGCTACCTCGACAAGTTCCTGGAGGTGCCGGCGGCCCAGCGGTCCAAGATCCGCGTGAACTTCTACCTTCTGCGCAACGGCGCGCCGGCGGTGGGGCTGCATCCTGTGCTGGTCGACGGGGACGTGCGCACACCGCTGCCCCTGGCGGCCAGCGGCCGGTTCGAGCGCCTGCCGACGCTGGAACAGATGCAACGGAAGCCCCAGCTGGCGGTGGATGCGCCCGCCGACGCCAAGCTCTCCAACCGGATCGAGATCGAGGCCATCGTGAACCGCGGGCCCGACATCGACGCCGCCGAGGTGACCGCGGCCATCCGCCAGGTGGGCGGCGTGGTGCGGGCCACGGTGGGGGCCCTGGCCGTGCTCATGCCTGCGGTGCGGGCCAGCTTCCCCGGCGGCGGCTCGGGCGTCGCGATCAACGCCTCGGGCGGCGAGACGCCCCTGCCCGTGGTGGGGGGCGTGCCCGTCTTCGATCCCGCGGTGCAAAAGGGCGCCGTGCGCCTGCACTTCACGCGCACCCCATCGAAGGTGGACCTGACGCCCGCGGGCTGACGGAGGCCCTGCCGCCCGCCCCGCTTCCCTCGCGGCGCCCTTGTGCGACGCCTGGGGCGGTGATTTATCGCAACGCCCGCCGCAGCCTGCGGTGACTAGCAGGAGAGCCCCCGATGGCCACGCTCGAAGAGATCACCGACCGCTTCAAGACCGCCGTGGGTTCCGACTCCGGCCTCGGCAAGACCATCAAGTTCGATATGAAGGGCGAAGGCTTCATCTTCATCGACGGCGGCACCGTGTCGAACGAAGACCTGCCCGCTGACTGCACGATCATCGTCGACAAGGAAGACTTCGAGAAGATGGCCGCTGGCTCCCTCGATCCCACGATGGCGTTCATGCAGGGCAAGCTGAAGATCAACGGCGACATGGGCGTCGCCATGAAGCTGCAGCCGCTGCTGGCCAAGGCCCGCGGCTGAGCCATCCCGAAATGACGGGCGCGCCCCCCGCCTCGGTCGATCTGGCCGACGTTGCGGGCGCGCCCTGGCCGCCCGGCGCGCAAGTTCGCTTCATCGACCGGCCGGGCGGCATTCGCCTGCGCACGGCGTTCTTCCCCGCGCCCGCACCCGGCCGCGGCACGGTGGTGCTCAGCCCGGGCCGCACCGAACCCTTCGAGAAATATGCCGAGATCGTGGGCGAGCTGCACGCTCGCGGCTTTGCGGTGCTGGCCCATGACTGGCGCGGGCAGGGGGGCTCCACCCGCCTCAGCACGGATGCGCTTTCTGGCCACGCCACCGGCTGGCGGCCCTTCGTGCAGGATTATCGCGTCGTGCTCGATGTCTGGGAGGCCCAGCTTCCCAAGCCCTGGATCTCCGTGGGCCATTCCATGGGCGGCGGGCTCACGGCACTGGTCCTCAGCGAGGGCGAGCCGCGTCTCGCCGCCGCGGTGCTTTCGGCCCCGATGCTGGGGGTGACCACGGGCCAGCGCTCGCCTTCCGAGGTGGGTTGGGTGGCCTTCGCTATGGGGCTCATCGGCCGGGGGCAGGCCTCGCCGCTCCCCGCCTCCGACCCCCTGAACGACACCTTCGAGACGCAGACGCTCACCCACGACCGCCCGCGGTGGGAGCGCACGCAGGCGCTGATCACGGCGCACCCCGAGCTGCGCCTGGGCGGCGTGACCTGGGGCTGGCTCTCGTTCGCCCTCGCCCTGTGCCGACGCATGGCCACGGGCGATGCCGCTGCGCGTATTATGGTGCCCTTCGCTGTTGTGGCGGCGGGCGACGACCGCCTGTGCCTCTCCCCCGCCGCCAAGGCCGTGGCCGACCGCGCGCCCAAGGGCCGCTACGTGGAGGTCGAAGGCGCCTGGCACGAGGTGCTCATGGAAACCGACGACAAACGCGCCGTCTTCTGGCGCACCTTCGACGAGACGGTCGCGGGCCTTTAGCGCTGCGGCGCTTCCGTGACGCTACAGCCGTCAGGCCGCCCACGCTTCCAGGTCTGCGCTGCCTGCCGTGATCGCCGCCAGTCGCGCCGGCGCTGCGCTCAGCACCTGATCGCCGTAGAAGCGGGCGAGTTGGCTCTTACTCGCGAGCCATGCCGGATCGCCGTCGGCGGTGCGGGCGTGCAGGGCGGAGCGAGCGTGCATCCAGCCGCCGATCACGTCTCCGCACAGGGCGAGGAACATCGTCGCCCCCGCCGCTGCGTCGGCCGAGCCCTTGCGGGCCCCGAGCCAGGCTCCCGCAGCCTCCACCGCGTCGATCCCGGCCATCAGCTGGCGTGACAGGCCGGCGAGATCGCCGTCGAGCCCTACCGCCGTGTCCCGCATGTCGACCAGAAGGGCCTTGAGCGCCTCGCCCCCCGCCATCGACAGCTTGCGGCCCGCCAGGTCTGCGGCCTGAACGCCGTTGGTGCCCTCGTAGATCGGGGCGATGCGGGCGTCTCGGTAGTGCTGGGCGGCCCCGGTCTCCTCGATGAAGCCCATGCCGCCGTGGACCTGCACACCCAGGCTCGCCACCTCGCAGCCCACCTCTGTGGACCAGGCCTTGGCGATGGGGATCAGGAAGTCTTCCCGCAGCCTTGCGGCCTCATCACCGCTGGTCTTGGCGGTGTCGGCGGCGACGGCGGCGCTGAGGCAGATCATCCGCGCGGCCTCGATCTTGGCCTTCATCAGCATCAGCATGCGGCGCACGTCGGGCAGGTCGGCGATGGGGGCGGTGGCGTCCGGACTCCCCCCGACGCTCCAGGGGGAGCGGCCCTGGCGGCGCTCCTTGGCGTAGAGCACGGCCTGCTGGTAGGCGCGCTCGCCGATGCCCACGCCCTGCACGCCCACGTTCAGCCGGGCGGCGTTCATCATGGTGAACATGTGCGCCAGCCCTTCGTTGGCGCGGCCGATGAGCTCGGCCTTGGCCTCCTCGAAGATCAGGGTGCAGGTGGGCGAGGCGTGGATCCCCAGCTTGTGCTCCACCCCGCCCACGGTGATCGCATTGCGTTCCCCGATCGTGCCCTCGGCCGAGACGAGGAATTTGGGGCTGAGGAACAGGCTGATGCCCTTCACGCCGGGAGGGGCGTCGGGCAGGCGGGCCAGCACGAGGTGGATGATATTGTCGGCCGCGTCGTGGTCGCCCCAGGTGATGTAGATCTTGGTGCCGTGCAGGCGATAGCCGCCCTCGCCATCGGGGGTGGCGGTGCTGCGCACCAGCGAGAGGTCGCTACCCGCCTGCGGCTCGGTCAGGTTCATGCAGCCGGTCCACTCGCCGCTCACGAGTTTGGGCAGGTAGAGCGCCTGCTGCGCCTGCGTGCCGTGCTCCACCAGCGCCTCGACCGCGGCCTCGGTCAGCATGGGGCAGAGGCCGAACGCCATGTTGGCCGCGTGGGTCATCTCGAAGGCCGCGAGCGAGACGGCCTTGGGCAGGCCCTGGCCGCCGTGTTCGGGGGGCGATGCGAGGCTGGTCCAGCCGCCCTCGGCGTAGGTCTTGTAGGCGGCGGCGAAGCCCGGGGCGGCGGTGACCTTGCCGTCGGCGAAGCTGGCGCCGGATCGGTCGCCGATGCGGTTGAGGGGGGCCAGCACCTCGTCGGCCACCTGGGCTGCACCCTCCAGCACGGCGGTGACGGTGTCGGCATCGGCCTCAGGGAAGGCTCCGGCGGCAAGGGCGGGGAGGCCGACGACGTCGAGCGCATACTGAAGATCGCGCACGGGGGCTTTGAACACGGACCGTCTCCACGCTACCCGAAATACGCCGGGCGGCTTTCGCCCGCGCTTCTGCCACGACTGGACCGGGAAAGGGAGCATGGCCGACACCCACCCCACCCCGGAAGGCACCGCCGCGGCCGAGGCGTTGCGCGAAGGCGGGCTCGTGATCCTGCCGACGGAGACGGTCTACGGCCTGGCCGCCGACGCCGCCAACGCAGGCGCCGTGGTCGCGATATTCGAGGCCAAGGGCCGCCCGCGCTTCAACCCCCTGATCGCCCATGTGATCGACCTGAGTTCGGCGCTGGAGATCGCGCATCTGGACTCCCGCGCCTTGGCTCTGGCGCAGGCCTTCTGGCCGGGGCCGCTGACGCTGGTGGCACCCGTGCGAGCGGGCGCGGCAGTCTGCGATCTGGCCCGGGCGGGGCTCGACACCGTGGCGATCCGCGTTCCCGCCCACCCAGTGGCCCGCGCCGTGCTGCGCACGTTCGAGCGGCCGGTGGTCGCGCCCTCCGCCAACCGCTCCGGCCGCCCCAGCCCCACGCGCTTCGCCGACGCACTTGAGGAGACGGGCGCCTTCGCCGCGGTCGCGCTCGACGGGGGGGACTGCGCCGTGGGGCTGGAGTCCACCGTCGTGTCGGTCATTCCCGGCCAGCCCCTGCGGCTCCTGCGGCCCGGCGGGCTGGAGCGGGCTGCGCTGGAGGCGGTGGTGGGTCCGCTGGCCGCAGCGGAGGGGGCGGATGCCGCCCGATCCCCCGGCCGCCTCGCCCTGCACTATGCGCCCAATGCCCCCGTGCGGCTGGAGGCCGACGCCCCCGGCGAGGGCGAGGCGTTCCTGGCCTTCGGACCCGCGCCGACCGGCCCCCTGACCCTCAACCTCAGCCCCTCGCAAAACCTGCGCGAAGCCGCCGCGAATCTCTTCGCCCACCTACGGGCGGCGGACAGGCTGAACCCGCTCGCCATCGCCGTCGCCCCGATCCCTGACGAGGGCCTGGGCGAAGCGATCAATGATCGCCTGCGCCGCGCGGCAGGCTATATCGGCTGACCCTTTCGGAGACCTCGCCCATGCCCCTCGTTCGCATCTCGCTCCGCAAGGGGAAGTCGCCGCAGCATCTCGCCGCCCTGGCCGAGGGGGTGCATCAGGCGCTGCGCGCAGCTTTCGGCGTGCCCGAGAACAACAAGTTCACCCTGATCCACGAGCATGAGGACGCGGCGTTCATCTGCGACCCCGGCTACTACGGCATCGAGCGGTCGGCTGACCTCGTGGTGATCCAGATCACCGTCAACGACACGCGCAACACAGAGCAGAAGCAGGCGCTGTTCGCGGCGATCACCCACCACCTGGCGATCGACCCCGGCCTGCGGCCGGAGGACTGCTACATCAGCCTTCTGGAGGTGAAGGCCGAGAACTGGTCGCTCGGCAACGGCCTGGCGCAATATGCCAAGCCCGCGGGCTGAGGCGGCTCAGCCGAACAGGCGCGCCTGCAGGCCGCGCACGATCCCGGCGGTGGCACCCCAGATGAACCGCCCCTCCCACGGCACGGAGTAGAAACGGCGGCTCACGTCGCCGAAGCTGCGCTCGTTCTCCTGATGGTTCGCGAGGTCCATCAGGAAGCTGAACGGCGGCTCGAACGCCTCGGCCACCTCGTCAGCCGAGAGGCGCAGGTCGAAGCCGGGGTTCACGAAGGCCACCACCGGCGTGATCCGAAAGCCGGTGCCGGTCTCGTAAGGATCGCCCAGCCCTACGGGGCGCACGAAGCGGGGGTCGAGCCCCACCTCCTCGTGGGCTTCGCGCAGGGCGGCCTGCACGGAGGTCTCGCCCGGATCGCAGCGCCCGCCGGGGAAGGCCACCTGGCCCGAGTGCTTGCGCAGGCGGTCCGCCCGGCGGGTGAGGAGCACGGTGAGGGCGTCCGCCCGCTCCACCAGGGGCACCAGCACGGCGGCCTCGGCCAGGGGGCGATCGGGGCGCGGCATCTGCGGGTTAAGGTCGTAGTCGGAGGCGTGCTGGCCGGGGTCCTTCGCCGAAAGGGGGCGCAGACGCGCGGCGATGTGCGGCTCCAGAAGCGCAGGGGGCGATCCGGGGCCGATGGCTGGGCTCACCCCGCGGGGCCCAGCACGAAGCGCGCGCCGCCGGAGCGCACGACGTAGTCGCCACCCTCCAGATCGGCCATCTCCACCAGCTCATAGAACACCGGGCGAGACAGCTTGGCCTCCAGCCCCCGGCGCACGTGCAGATAGGGCTGCGGCTCGCCCGTTTCCGGGTCAGCGACCACGCGCAGGGCGTGCTCCGGCCCCGCGTCGACCTCGTCGCCCACGTTGGTCTGGAAGCGCAGGGTGTCGCCCACACGATCCACGCGCACGGCGATGAAGGGCGCATCCTCCACCGTGATCTTCAGCTTCTCCACGGGAGTCACGAGGTGGAAGCCGTCCGGGTCGAGCCGCAGCACGCTGGCGAACAGGCGCACCAGCGCCTCCCGGCCGATGGGCGTGCCCTCGTGGAACCAGAGGCCGTCGCGCCGGATCACGATGTCGATGTCGCCGCAGTGGGTGGGGTTCCACAGGTGCACCGGCGGCGGCCCCTTCACCCGCGCCACGGCGGCAGTGACGCCTGCGAGGCCCGCGGGAACGGATGGGTCGGTCATGGTGCCCGCCCGAGCTCAGGAGCGACCCGCACAGGGCCGGACACGCCGTCCGTGCCGCCCGGCCGCAGCGCCCGCCAGAACACCCGGTTCGCATCCACCGGCCCCGGCAGCACCAGCGTGGCGCGCGGCACGACGCTGAAACCCAGCGGCTCGAAGAACGCCCCCGAACCCACCAGAGCCACGAGGGGCTCGCCGGCCGCCGCGCCCGCCTCGCAGGCCCGCTCCACCAGAAGGGCGCCCAGGCCCCTGTGCTGGAACGCCTCGTCCACCCCGATGGGGCCGAGGAACAGGAACGCCGCATCGCCCGCCCGAACCGGCCACAGGCGCACGGCCCCCGCCAGCGTCTCGCCCGCCCAGGCGCAGAACGACAGGTCGGCCCGCATCACATTGCCCTCGCGCAGCCGCTCGGACACCTTGGCGTAGTGGCCGGGGCCGAAGGCGCGCCGCATGAGCGCGTCCACCGCCGCCCCATCCTGCACCCGCTCGCACGCCAGGCGCAGGGCAGGGCGCACCACGGGGGCGGGCTTGAGCTCTGCGAGGACGTCCGACGGGGGCATGACTGCGATCTAGGCGCGGCCGGGCCCGGGCGAAAGGGCGCAGTCGACGAGCTTCAGTCGAGGTGGGCCGCGGAGCGGACCTGTTCGTCCACCGTCAGCTTGAACACGTCGGGGCGGGCGTAGTGGCCGGCGGCGTCGAAGTCGAAGCGGGCGCGGATCACGTCCTGCGGGTCGATCTGCGCGCTCAGCACCGCCTCCCTCCCGTAGACCGGCCCGGCGAGCACGTCGCCCAGGGGGCCGACGATGACGCTGCCGCCGCGGATCAGCACCGTGGCCGGGTCGTCGCCCTCCACGCAGGGGTAGTCGGCCGGGGCGTCGGCGCGGGTCAGATACTGGCAGGCGCAGAGCACGAAGCTGCGCCCCTCCACGGCGATGTGGCGCATGGACGACTGCCACACGTCGCGGTCGTCAACCGTGGGCGCGCACCACACGCTGATGCCCTTGGCGTAGAGCGTCTGGCGATAGGCGGGCATGTAATTCTCCCAGCAGATGGCCGCCCCCACCCGGCCCACCGGGGTATCGATCACCGGCATGGTGGAGCCGTCGCCCTGGCCCCACACGATCCGCTCCATCGCCGTGGGCATGAGCTTCCTGTGCTTGGCCACGAGCTCGCCCGCAGGCGGAAAGAACAGGGCGGTGCAGTAGAGGGTGGAGCCCCCGCGCTCGATCACGCCGACCACCAGCCAGCTCTTCATCTGGGCGGCGAACTCGCCGATGGCCGTGACCTCCGGGCCGGGCACGTCGATCGCGGAGTTGTAGTAGCGCAGGAAGTCGCCGCGGCCCTCGAGCGTGCGGCTCCCCAGCCGCGTGCCGAAGTCGAGCCCCTTGGGATAGCCGCCGATATAGGCCTCGGGGAACACCACGAGCCCGGCCCCGGTCTCCCGTGCGGCGTCGCAGTGGGCGCGCATGCGCTCCAAGGTGCGGGGCGTGTCGAAGAGGCTCGTGCCCGCCTGGACGACGGCGACGGTGTGGGTGGGCATGAGGGCTCCGCGGATGGGTCGAGCCCCACGCTACACGGCTGAGCGGGGAAGCGGCGCCTGATGACTTCCACCCCGTTGCGGCGACGCCGCGGTTGCGCCCGCGACCCATGCCGGGCATGTGCGCCGCAGGCATGACAGACCGCGACCCTCCCCCCGCCAGCGTCTTCAAGCGCCCGGCCTTCGCCCTGTTTTGGACCAACCGCCTCCTCGGCACGCTGGGGGTGCAGATTGAGAGCGTGGCCATCGGCTGGCAGGTCTACGCGGTGGCGCGCCTCACCCACGACGTGCCGCATAGCGCGTTCCTGGTGGGCATGGTGGGGCTGGTGCAGTTCCTGCCGCTGTTCGCCCTGACCCTGATCGCGGGCGAGACGGCGGATCGATATCAGCGCCGCCTTATCCTGATCATCTGCATCGGGGTGGAGATCGCCTGCGCCGCCGGGCTGGCGGTGCTGTCGCTGCACCCGCAGCCGTCACTCGTGCCCCTGTTCTGCATCGCGGGCGTGTTCGGCGCGGCGCGGGCCTTCTTCTCCCCGGCATCAGGCGCAATGGGGCCGATGCTGGTGACCCGGGACGAGCTGCCCAAAGCCGTAGCCTGGAGTTCGCTGGCCTGGCAGGGCGGGTCGGTGGTGGGGCCGCTGATCGGTGGCTTGCTCCTCGTGATCTCCCCCTTCGCGGCCTATCTGGGCATCATCACGCTCTATGCCGGGGCGATCGTCGCGCTCCTTTTCATCCGGGTGAACACGACGCCCGTGGCCGACCCCCGCTCGCGCATCGCCCTGATCCGCGAGGGGCTGGCCTACGTCCGCGACAACAAGATCGTCCTGGGCGCCATCAGCCTGGATCTCTTCGCCGTGCTGCTAGGCGGGGCCACCGCGCTCCTGCCCGTATTCGCGAGGGATGTGCTGCATGTGGGGCAGGGCGGCTTCGGCATCCTGCGCGCGGGGCCGGCCATCGGGGCGGCGCTGGTCGCCTTCGCCCTGAGCCGCAGGCCGCTGCAGCGCAAGGCGGGGCTGTGGATGTTCGGCGGGGTGGCCGTGTTCGCATTGGCTACGCTGCTGTTCGCCATATCGAAGAACCTGTGGCTGTCGGTCTTCGCCCTGGCGGTGCTGGGCGGGGCGGACATGATCAGCGTCTACGTCCGCCAGACGCTGGTGCAGATCGTGACGCCCGACGCCATGAGGGGCCGCGTCTCGGCTGTATCGGGCGTGTTCATCGGTGCCTCCAACGAACTGGGAGAGTTCGAGACGGGGCTCGTGGCGCGGGTGCTCGGCCCGGTGGGGGCGGCCCTCTTCGGCGGCTTCGGCTCGCTGGTGGTGGTCGGGCTGTGGGCGAAATTGTTCCCGCAACTGAGGAAGGCCGACCGGCTCACCGATCCCGTTCCCGGCTCCGCCAGCTCCACCTAGATCCGCTCATCCCCGCGCACGCGGGGATCCAGACTTGAGCGAGCTCAACGGTGCTGACATGGATCGCTTCAGAAGCCGGGCTGTCGAACAGCCTGGATTCCCGCGTGCGCGGGAATGAGCGGATCAGGTGGAGGAAAAGCGCATGGGCGTTCTCGACGGCAAGGTGGTGCTGGTCACGGGCGGGGCGGGCGGCATCGGCAAGGCGTGCGCCCTCCTGGCCGCTCGCGAGGGCGCCAAGGTGGTGGTCAACGATCTCGGCGGATCGCTGAAGGGCGACGACTCCGGCTCCGCGGGCCCGGCCCACGACGTGGCCGAGGAGATCAAGGCGGCGGGCGGCGAGGCCGTCGGCAACTCCGACAGCGTCACCTCCATGCCCGGCGTGAAGGCGATGATCGAGCAGGCGAAGGACGTGTTCGGCGCCCTGCACGCGGTGATCAATCCCGCCGGCATCCTGCGCGACGGCATGTTCCACAAGATGGCCGACGAGGACTGGGAGGCGGTGATCAACGTCCACCTCACCGGCGCCTACAACATCACCCGCGCCACCATCGAGATGTTCCGAAAGCAGGGGGAGGGCGCCTACGTCCACTTCACCTCCACCTCCGGGCTGATCGGCAACATCGGCCAGTCGAACTACGCCGCGGCCAAACTGGGCGTGGTGGGGCTGTCTCGCGTGGTGGCGATGGAGGGCGCGGCCAAGAGCGTGCGCTCCAACTGCATCGCCCCCTTCGCCTGGACCCGCATGATCGCCAGCATCCCCGTGAAGGACGAAGCGGGCGCCCAGCGCGTGGAGCGCATCCGCAACGGCATGCGCGCCGATCAGGTCGCGCCCCTCGCGGTGGCGCTCGCCGCGCCGAGCAGCGACACCAACGGCCAGGTGTTCAGCGTGCGCGGCAACGAGGTCTCGCTCTACAGCCAGCCGAGGCCGATCCGCTCGGTGGTGCGCAGCGAAGGCTGGACGCCGGACACGCTGATCAGCCAAGGCTTCGCCGGCATGCGCGCGGCCTTCACCGACCTCGGCGCGACACCCACCGTGTATCCGTACGATCCGGTTTGATGGCCCGATACGACTTCGCCTCCGACAACACCGCCGGCGCTTGCCCGGAGGCGATGGACGCCCTGATCGAGGCGAACGCCGGCTTCGCCTCCGGCTATGGGACCGATCACGTCACCCATCGGGCTGCCGACGCGGTGCGCGGCATGCTCGACGCCGACTGCGACGTGCGCTTCGTCCCCTCCGGCACGGGCGCCAACGCCGTGGCCTGCGCCGCCCTCTGCCGCCCGTTCGAGTCAGTGATCGCCCACGAGCACGCCCACATCTGCACCGACGAGACCGGCGCCCCCGGCTTCTTCGGCCACGGCCTGGGGCTCATCGGCCTGCCGGGCGCCCACGGAAAGATCGACCCTGGCGCTCTGGACGCGGCCCTCGCCGAGCCGGACGTCAGCTATCACCAGTCCGCCGCCGCCCTCAGCCTGACCAACGCCACCGAATACGGGGGCGTGTACGAAACGGCCCAGATCGCCTCGCTCGCGAAAGCGGCCAAGGCCAAGGACCTCGGCGTGCATCTGGACGGAGCGCGCCTCGCCAACGCCGCGGCCTCCGGCTTCGACCTGAAGGCCATCGCGAAGTCGGGCGTGGACATCCTGGTGGTCGGCGGCACCAAGGCCGGGATGCCCCCCACCGAAGCGGTGTGCCTGTTCGACCCCGCCCTCTCGCGCCGGTTCGACGCTCGGCTCAAGCAGGGCGGGCAGCTTCCGTCCAAGGGCCGGTTCTACGCGGCCCCCTTCATCGGCATGATCGAGACGGGGGCGTTCATCGCCCGCGCCGCCCACGCCAACGCCATGGCGCGCAAACTGCGGGACGCCATGCCCTTCCCCGTCACCCACCCGGTGGAGGCCAACGCCGTGTTCGTGGAAATGGACGAGCCCACCCGCCTGCGCCTCGTGGAAGGCGGCTTCTTCGCCTACCGCTTCATCGACGGATCGGTGCGCTTCATGTGCTCCTGGGCCACCACCGACGCCGCGGTGGAGGAGCTAGTGGAGACACTGAAGGGGCTGGCCTAGCGCTTCCTGCCGATGGCGTAGAAGCGGTCGGCGCGCTGCTTGAGCAGTTGCTCCGGGGATAGGCCGTCGAGCTTGACCAGCGCCGTCTCCACCGCCTCGCCCACCGCCGCGATGGTCCCGTCGCGGTCGGAGTGGGCGCCCCCCGGCGGCTCCTTGATGATGCCGTCGATGATGCCGCAGCCGATCAGGTCCTGCGCCGTGATCTTCATGGAGGCGGCCATGCGCGGGGCGTGGCTGTGGTCGCGGAACAGGATGGTGGATCCGCCCTCCGGCGAGATCACGCTGTAGGTGGAGTGCTCCAGCATGAGCACCGTGTTGGCCGCCGCCAGAGCCAGCGCCCCGCCCGAGCCGCCCTCGCCGACGATCACCGCCACCATCGGCACGCCGAGAATCAGCCCGCGCTCGGTGGAGCGGGCGATGGCCTCGCCCTGGCCGCGCTCCTCGCCCTCCTTGCCGGGGAAGGCGCCCGCGGTGTCCACGAAGGTGACCACGGGCATGGCGAAACGGTCGGCCATGTCCATCAGGCGCACGGCCTTTCGGTAGCCTTCAGGCCGCGCCATGCCGAAGTTGTGCTTGAGGCGCGACGCGGTGTCCGACCCCTTCTCGTGGCCCATCACCATCACGGCGCGGCCGTTCATCTTGCCGATGCCGCCGATGATCGCCTGGTCGTCGCCGAACTGCCGGTCGCCCTTCAGCTCGGTGAAGTCGGTGACCAGCGCCGCCACGTAGTCGGAGAAGTGCGGCCGCTCTGGGTGGCGGGCGACCTGCTGCTTCTTCCACGGGTCGAGGCCCGCATAGGCCTCGCGGGTCAGCTTTTCGACGCGGGCGCGCAGCGAGGTGAGTTCGCTCTCGAACCCGCCGGCGCCCTCCGACATCTTGGAGAGTTCCTCGATCTTGGCATCGAGGTCGGCGATGGGACGCTCGAAATCCAGGTAGTGTCGAGCGTTGGCCGCCATGTGTCTCCGCCGTCCTCAAACACCGGGCCCGAACCCGCCTCGCGAGGGTCGCGGAACCTAGGCCCCGCCGCTTCGCCCCACAAGCGGTGCTTGCCCGCAGGCAGGGCTGCGACTACCGCCCTGCATCATGAACGCACGGGAACACGGCGCGGACGCACGGGCGACCCTGCGCGAGGGGCTGATCGAAGCGGCCCTGCAGGCGGGGGCCGCGATCCAGCGCCACTTCTATGCGGGGTTCACCGTGCTCACCAAGTCGGACGATTCGCCGGTGACGGCCGCCGATCACGAGGCCGAGGCGATTATCCTGGCCGCCCTCGCCCGCCTGGATCCCACCACGCCTGTCGTGGCCGAGGAGGAGGCCGCCGCCGGGCGCACCCCGCAGGTGGGCCAGCGGTTCTACCTCGTCGATCCCCTCGACGGCACGCGCGAGTTCGTTCGCAAGGGCACCGACTTCACCGTCAACATCGGCCTGATCGAGGGGGAGGAGCCCACCCTCGGCATCATCTACGCCCCCGCCCGCGCAGACCTGTTCGTGGGCGACGTGACCGCGGGCCTCGCGTGGCGCTCGCGGGTCGCGCCGGGGGCCAGGGTAGGTGGCCGCAAGCCGATGCGGGTGCGCCCCCCCGGCGATCGGCTCACCGTGCTGGCCTCCCGCAGCCACCGCGATCCCGGAATCGAGGCCTATCTGGAGCAGGTGCCGATGGGAGACCGCATCGCCTCGGGCTCCTCCCTGAAGTTCTGCCTCGTGGCCGCAGGCGAGGCCGACCTCTACCCCCGCACCGGCCCCACGATGGAGTGGGACACCTGCGCCGGCCAGGCCGTGCTCGCCGCCGCGGGGGGGCGAACCGTGGGGCCGGACGGGGAGACGTTCCGCTACAGGAAGCCGGGGTATCTGAACGGGGCGTTCGTGGCGACGGGGGGGTATGACGCGCCGGTGATCGGGCCGTTCACCAAGCCCTGATCTGGCTTCCTTCGACGTCGGGCTCATCGATGGGCCGATCGAAACGGGCGAGCCATCGCTGGGTGGCTGGTTTCAGCGCAAGACAAGGCCGCTCCAGCAGCCGCCAGGAAAGCCACGCCAGAGGCAGCACGATCAGCAACACCTCGACGGTGAGTATCGGGGCCGAGGGGAGCGCCTTGGACTGAACCTGCACGAGGCCCTGCGTCACGGGAAACGCCCATAGGTAGACGCCGTAGGAGAGGTCGCCCACCTTCGCCAGGCTTCGAGCTCCCCACAGGCGCATCGAACCCAGTGCCAGGATCGGCAGCGGCAGAAGGATCGTCACAGCGGCGTCGCCCCAGGCGCGTGACGTCGCGAGCGCCAGCATCACCACAAGGATGCCGAGGGCGGTGAGCCGCGTCCGAGCGTCCGCCCAGCCTTCATCTCCGCGCCACGTCCAGGCCGCCGCGCCACCGAGGAACAGCGCCCCGCAGCGCAGGAACTGCACCGCCTGCACCGAAGGGGAGTGCATGGCCACGACCGCCAGCAGCCCGACGGCGAAGGCGGAGAACAGCACCGTCAACACACCGCGCGTCAGCCAGCCGCGCCAACCCAGGGCGGCGACCAGCAGGTAGAACGCCACCTCCAGCCGAAGCGTCCACAGCGAGCCGTTGACCACAAAGGCGTAGGGGTTCGTCTCGAACAGCCCGGGCAGGTGATAGTCGACCGGCAGGATCAGCACGTTGCGCACCATATACAGCCACGTTCCAGCCGATGCGGCGTAGGCGGGCAGCGGCTTGGTGGTGAGCGCCGGCCCGATCGCCAGCGCGGTCAGCACCACCACGGCCACCAGCGCCGGGAGGATACGCAAGGCGCGAGCCGTAGCGAATGCCGCCACGTTCGGACGTCGCGTAAAGCTCGCCGTCACCAGAAACCCGGACAGCACGAAGAAGATCGACACACCCACCGCGCCCAGTCCGCCCACCCCGGTCCAACGGGCCAGCGGGTCCGAAAGGGGAGTCCCGGCCAGCACACAGGCATGTCCGCCCACAACGAGAACGGCGGCGGCCAGTCTCAGGAGATCGAAACTGTTGGAGCGTTGAATCATTTCAGTGTTGTAACATGAGCCTCCCCCGTCGCCATCGGACGCGCCGCCGCAGGCGCCGCACCTGCGAAGGCTGGCGCGTTGGCTGCAAATCGCCTAGAGGGACGCCGCACCCGAACCCTCAGGCGCCCCGGCCTGCGCGTCACCACGCGCCGCGGCCTCCCCGCACGCACGCCCGAACCGAGCCAGAACGCACCCATGTCGCTACGCAACATCGCCATCATCGCCCACGTTGACCATGGCAAGACCACGCTTGTGGACCAGCTCCTGGCGCAGTCCGGCGTCTTCCGAGCCAACGAGGCGCAGACCGAGCGCGCCATGGACTCCAACGATCAGGAGAAGGAACGCGGCATCACCATCCTGGCCAAGTGCACGTCCGTGCTCTGGCATGGCGAGGCGGGCGACACGCGCATCAACATCATCGACACCCCCGGCCACGCCGACTTCGGCGGCGAGGTGGAGCGCATCCTCGGCATGGTGGACGGCTGCGTGCTCTTGGTCGACGCCGAAGAGGGCGTGATGCCCCAGACCAAGTTCGTGCTGGGCAAGGCGCTGAAGATGGGCCTGAAGCCGATCCTCTGCCTCAACAAGGTGGACCGCCCCCACGCCGATCCGGACAAGGTGCTGAACGCGGCCTTCGACCTCTTCGCGGTCATCGGCGCCACCGACGAGCAGCTCGACTTTCCGCACATCTACGCCTCGGGCAAGGCCGGCTGGGCGACGCTGGACATGAACCAGCCCAGCGACACCCTGGCCCCCCTGTTCGACCTGATCGTGCGCCACGTACCCGAGCCCGCGGTCGTGAAGAACACCGACGAGCCCTTCCAGATGCTGAGCGTCCTGATCGAGAGCGACCCGTTCCTGGGGCGCCTCCTCACCGGCCGCATTACCGCGGGCAAGGCCGTGCCCGGCATGCCGATCCACGCCCTGTCGCGCGACGGCAAGGAGATCGAGCGCGGGCGGATCACCAAGGTGCTGGCGTTCCGCGGCCTGAAGCGTCAGCCGGTGGACGAGGGCGCCGAGTCCGGCGATATCGTCGCCATCGCAGGCCTCTCCAAGGCCACCGTGGCCGACACCCTGTGCGCCATGGAAGTGGTAGACGCGCTTCCCGCCCAGCCCATCGATCCGCCCACCATCTCCATGACGGTCAGCGTCAACGACAGCCCCCTAGCCGGCAAGGAAGGCGACAAGGTTCAGAGCCGCGTGATCGCCGCCCGCCTGCACAAGGAGGCCGAGTCGAACGTGGCCATCCGCGTCACCGAAACCTCCGAGAAGGACGCCTTCGAGGTGGCCGGCCGCGGCGAACTGCAGCTGGGCGTGCTGATCGAAGGCATGCGCCGCGAAGGCTTCGAGGTCTCCATCAGCCGCCCCCGGGTGGTGTTCAAGAAGGACGAGGTCACCGGCGAACGCCTCGAGCCCATCGAAGACGTGGTGATCGACGTGGACGACGAGTTCTCAGGCATCGTCATCGAGAAGCTCTCGGCGCGTAAGGCCGAGCTGAAGGACATGGGCCCCTCGGGCGCCGGAAAGACCCGCATCTCGCTCGTCGCCCCCTCGCGGAGCCTGATCGGCTACCAGGGCGAGTTCCTCACCGACACCCGCGGCTCGGGCGTGCTCAACCGCGTGTTCAGCCACTATGAGCCCTTCAAGGGCCACTTCGACCAGCAGCGTAAGGGGGTGCTCGTCTCCAACGGCGACGGCGAAACCGCCGCCTACGCCCTTTGGAACCTGGAAGAGCGCGGCACCATGTTCGTGGGCGCCGGCGAGAAGACCTACCAGGGCATGATCATCGGCGAGAACGCCCGCCTGGACGACATGGACGTGAACCCCATGAAGGCCAAGCAGCTCACCAACGTGCGCGCGAGCGGCAAGGACGAGGCCGTGCGCCTCACCCCGCCCAAGCGCATGACCCTCGAACAGGCCATCGCCTACATTGAGGAGGACGAGCTGGTTGAGGTGACGCCCAAGTCCATCCGCCTGCGTAAGCAGACCCTGAACCCCAGCTTCCGCAAGAAGCGCGTCCGCGCCGACTGATCGTAGGGGCGGGCACGCCGCTTTTACGGCCAAGCTCTCCCCTCCGGCGCGAACCCGGCCCCTCGATTGCTCGCCTGTGGAGTGGCTGTCCCGTCGTGGGACGGCCTCATCCTCTCCACCCAGGGACGGGCCGGGCTCATGGAAGACATCGACACGCACCTCGGCAAGCGACTGCGCCGTCGGCGTCGGCTGCTCGGGCAGACCCAGCAGCAGCTCGCCACCGCCGTGGGCATCCGCTTTCAGCAGATCCAGAAGTACGAATGCGGCGCCAACCGCATCTCCGCCGCCCGGCTGTATCAGCTGGCGCAGGCGCTGCAGGTGCCGGTGGGCTATTTCTACGACGGCCTCGAAGGCGGTTCGGCCGATGACGGCGAACGCAGCGGCGGCGGCGAACTGATGGGCCGCAAAGAGACGCTGGATCTGATCCGCGCCTACTATCAGCTCGGCGAGCGCCCGCGCCGCCGCCTGCTCGACCTCGCCAAGTCGCTGAACGGCAACGAGCTGACCCTGTAAAACCGACGCTTACGCTTTCCGCTTCGCGCCATGAGGGCGCTAGTATGCCCTCATGGCCGACGCCCTTTCTTATGACCTGCTTTCCGGGTTCGACGCTTTCCTGATCGAGCTCAACAAGGCTTCCGCGGCCGAGATTCTGCCCCTGTTCCGGGGCGATCACGGGCTGGACAACAAGGCCGAACCGGGCCGGTTCGACCCCGTCACCGCCGCCGACCGCAACGCCGAAGCCGCCATCCGCAAGGCCATCGCCGCCCGCTTCCCCGAGCACGGGGTTATCGGCGAGGAATACGGCGAAGACCGGCCGGACGCGGAGTTCACCTGGGTGCTCGACCCCGTGGACGGCACCCGCGCCTTCATCTCCGGCCTGCCCCTGTGGACGACCCTGATCGCGCTCCGCCACCACGGCCGCCCCGTTCTGGGCTCCATCGGCCAGCCCTACATCGGTGAGCTGTTCATCGGCTCGCAAGCCGCAGGATCGCGACTGCTCAGCCGGGGAGGGAGCCGCCCCCTTATGGTGCGCACCGGTCTCAAGCTGACCGAAGCCACCATCGCCGCCACCGACCCCCACGCCTACATGACCCCGCCCGAGATCGCCGCCTTCCAGCAGGTGCGCGCTGCCGCGAGGCTCACCCGGCTTGGGGGCGACGGCTACCTCTTCGCGATGGTGGCGCTGGGCCTGATCGACCTCGTGATCGAAGGCGGCCTGAAGGCCTGGGACATCGAGTCCGCCATCCCCCTCATCGAAGGGGCCGGCGGTTTCGTGGTGAACTGGCGCGGCGACCCGGTGGGCTTGAGCGGCGGCCAGGTGGTCGCAGGCGGCGACCGCGCCTGCCTCGACGAAGCCCTGACGGCGCTCCGCCGTTCGGCGGCCTGACCGGGAGCGTACGTGCCAAGCCTGACATTGCGCGGAGCGGCTTGGCGTTTAAGGTTTGTGTTCCCGCTCTTTCAGGACCGTCCATGCTCAAGCGCTTCGCCCTCGCCTCCGTCGCGACCGCCGCCCTTCTGATCGCGGGGCCCGGGCTGGCTGCAGGGCCGACGCCGGGCGTCATCCCCGGCGTCGATGCGGCTACGATCAACCGCATCGCCGATCAGGGCTTCAACCACGGCGAGGTGATGGAGACGGTGCAGCACCTGTCCGACCAGATCGGCGGGCGCATGACCAACTCCCCCGCCATGCGCAAGGCCGAGGCCTGGACCTCGTCCAAGTTCACCGAGTGGGGGCTGAAGGACGTGCGCAAGGTGCCGTTCGACTTCGGCCGCGGCTGGACCATCGAAAAGTCGGCCGCCCGGGTGATCGCGCCCCGCCCCATCGAGATTCGCCAGATCCCGGTGTCGTGGACGCCCTCCACCAAGGGCGTGCAGTCGGGCGAAGTGGTGATCGCTCCCATGACCTCTGAGCGCGACTTCGCCCGCTTCAAGGGCAAGCTCTCGGGCAAGATCGTGATGCTGAGCTTCCCCAGCCCGCCGCGCGACGAGCTGAAGGCGCCCTTCGCCCGCTATACCGACGACGAGATCGCCAAGCAGGATGCCTATCGTCTCGGGAACTTCGATCCCGAGGCCGCGGCCCGCAACGTGGAGCGCCGGGGCTTCGCCGCCAAGCGCGACGCCTTTCTGGCCTCAGAAGGCGCCATCGCCTTCGTGACCATGAGCCGCTCGGACGGCCGCCTCGTGCACGGCGACGGCGGGGCGGGCTTCAAGGTGGGGCAGACGCCGCTCGTGCCCGGCTTCGAGTTCGGCGCCGAGGACTACCGCCGCATCGCCCGCCTGGCCAAGATCGGTCCGGTGAAGGTCGAGGTGGAGAGCGTGGTCAAATACGACGACAGCGACCCCAACGGCTACGACATCATCGCCGACATCCCCGGCCGCGATCCCAAGGCGGGCTACGTCATGGCCGGCGCCCACCTCGACAGCTGGGTCGCGGGCGACGGCGCCACAGACAACGGCGCGGGCTCGGCGGTGGTGATGGAGGCGGCGCGCATCCTGGCCGCCCTGAACGTGCACCCCAAGCGCACCATCCGCTTCGCCCTGTGGGCGGGGGAGGAGCAGGGCCTGTTCGGCTCCGCGGCCTATGTGGAGAAGTTCCTCGGCGTGCGCCCGCCGCCGCCCAAGGATCAGGCCGACACGCCCTCGTACTTCCGGGGGGACGCCTATCCGATCAAGACGCTGCCGGGCTACGCCGACATGCACGGCTACTTCAATCTGGACAACGGGTCGGGCAAGATCCGGGGCATCTACGCCGAGGGCAACTTCGCGGTGATACCCACCTTCAAGGCGTGGCTGGAGCCCTTCTCGTCGCTCGGCGCGAACGCGGTGGTGGCGGCGCCCACGGGCTCCACGGACCACGTGGGCATGCAGCGCATCGGCCTGCCGGCGTTCCAGTTCATCCAGGACCCGCTCGACTACGACACCCGCACCCACCACACCGATCTGGACACCTACGACCACCTGCGCGCCGCCGATCTGCGCCAGGCCGCAGTGATCATGGCGACCATGCTTATGGACGCGGCCGAGGCCGACACGCCCCTGCCGGGCAACGTGACGCCCACGCAGCCGCGCGCCACAGACCCCTTCAGCTACGGCGACGCCCCGGCGATCCCTGGACGGTGAGGAGAGGGTCCGCCCGCGATTGCGGAACGGACCCTTTGTCGTCAGTTGGCGGGCTTCAGCTGTCCGCGGACTTCGCCGCCGCCGTGGGCGGCGGTGTGGATGTTGAAGTACCACTTGCCCGCCGTCAGGTCGGCGATCTGGGCGTCGGTTAGGGTGGCGGTTCCCGTGATCGGGCTGGCGGTAGCAGCGACTGCAACAACCGGCGGGCCGTTGGCGCCGGGGGCGGCCGGACCGTGGAAGTGGGCCGCGCCAGCCGCGCCGGTCAGGCCCGCATAGGTCGCCGTGTAGGTGAACACCTTCGTGGTGGTGTCGAGGGTGGCAGAGACCTCGCCCTTGCCGGTCTCGGTGTTGGCGGGAACCTCCTGCGCGCCTGAGAGGGTGGCGGCGAAGCGCAGGGTGGCGGCGTGCGCTGCGGTCGTGGTCATAAGGGCGAGGCTGAGGGCGGCGGCTGCGGCTTTGGCAAACATGGGGCAGATCTCCGGGGGTTGAGATGAAGGCGGAAGCTAAGACCGCTGCGGGCCTTCGCCAACCCGGCGGCGCTCGCTTTCCGCTTGCCGCAGAGCCGGCCTTGCCGCACGACCCCGGCTGCGAGGCCGCATGTCGTCGGCCTGCGGAGGACGCTGCATGAAGACCCTGTTCGCGGCGGCCGCGTCGCTGTCGATCCTCGCCGGTGTCGCCGTGACCCCCGCATTCGCCCAGTCGCCCGTGTCCTATGCTTCGGCCGTCGCCGACAAGGACCGCCCCGCGAAGGACGTGTTCCGCGACACCCGCAGGAAGCCTGCCCGGACCCTGGCCTTCGCCCGGATCCGCCCCGGCATGAAGGTGGCCGAGCTGATCCCCGGCAACGGCTATTACACGCGGTTCCTGTCCCGCGCCGTCGGCCCCTCCGGCCACGTCTACACGATCCCGTTCGGCGAGCCCCGCGCCAGCCAGAGCGCGGCCATCGCCAAGGACGCCGCCTACGCCAACATCACGCTTCTGGCCGGATCGCCCGCGAGGCTCGGCGCGCCGGAGCCTGTGGACCTCGTTTGGACCAGCCAGAACTACCACGACATCCGTGCGGGCCGCGGATTGCTCAACAAGGCGGTGTTCGACGCGCTGAAGCCCGGCGGCATCTATTTCATCGTCGACCATGCCGCCAAGGCGGGCGCGGGTGCGGGCGACGACGTGCTGCTCTCCCTGCACCGCATCGACGAGGAGGTGGTGAAGAAGGAGGTGCTGGCCGCGGGCTTCGTGCTCGATGGCGAGGGCGAGTTCCTGCACAACCCTGCGGACGACCGCACCAAGATGGTGTTCGACCGCGAGCTGAACCGCGACACGGACCAGTTCGTGCTGCGCTTCAAGAAGCCCGCCTGAGCGCGTCTGCGAGAAGGATACAGACCATGATCCGCACCCCCGCCGTCATCCTCGCGCTGGCGCTTTCGATCGGCTCGGTGGCCGTGGCCGCTCCCGCTGGCAAGCCGATGAGCTGCGCCGTGAAACTGAAGGCCTCGCAGGACGCCTCGGCGCTCGCAGAGGTGAAGCTGCAGGAGGAGATGGAGCGCTCCGACGCCCAGACCTACCTCACCCGGCTGGAGCTGAGCGTCACGAAGCGGAAGCTCGCCGACGCCCTCGCCAAATGTGGCGCGGCCTGCGCCCCGGCGGCGGCTCGCTAGAGCGTCTTCGCCAGCGCTTCCAGCTGGTCGGTGGTAATGCCCCAGCCCGCGTGGAAGCCCATCGCTTCGTGGGCGGACTTGTCCTCCGCCGACCAGTGGGCGACGCGGGCGACATAGCGGGTCCGGCTCTCGCCGGCGTCCTCGAAGGTCAGCGTGGCCACCATGAAGGCCTTGCCCGAAGGGACCCACGCGGCCGTGAAGGCATCGGTGAACACGAGGCGCTCGTTCTCCACCGCGTCGAGGAACACGCCGGGGTTGGGCATGCGGGTGCCGTCCGGCCCCTCCATCACGATCAGGCTGGAGCCGCCAGGGCGAACGTCCATCACCGCTTCCACGGTCTTCCAGGGCGGCGGCGTGAACCACTTCACGATCAACGCCGGATCGCTCCAGCACCGGAACACCGCCTCCCGGGGAGCCTCCAGAAGGCGGGCGATGACCAGCTCGCGGTCATTGGCCGGGGCGATGTCGATGGGCGTGCTCATGAGGCTGTGTCTCAGGGATTCTGAGACACGTCCACCAGCGCCCGATAGCGGTGCACCGGCGGCGGCATGGGCGAAGCGGCCCCGTGCAAGCTTTTCCAGATGATCTCGTTCAGCCGGTGCATGGGCGCGTCGTCCAGGTCGGCGAAGTTCATGCGGCCACTCTCGCGAGCGCCGTAGGCTGTGGGCGGGTTCACCGCGGACAGATCCACCAGCGGCCCCTTCAGCGTGAAGGCCGACAGGTCGGGTGTCGTCGCGAAGGCGGCATACATGGGCGTGGCGGCGGCGTCGTACTGGCTGAGCGGCGGCAGGCCGAGGAGCAGCTCCATCGTGCGCACCATCGAGCTCGTGCTGTAGAGCGTGGAATCCACATGGCCACGCTTCACATAGGGGCTGATCGCCAGGCACACGGTGCGGCGGGCGTCTACGTGATCGGGCCCGTCCTGCGCGTCGTCCTCGATGACGAAGATGGCGGTCTGGGGCCAATAGCGGCTGTGGCTGACCCGCTCCACGACCATGCCGACGCCCTGGTCGTTGCTGGCCACCATGGCCACGGGCGTGTTCTTGCCCACCTGTGTGCCCTTGGTGTGATCCTCCGGCAGGCCCATGACGATGTAGTTGGGCAGGCGCTTGGCAGGGTCTGGGCTGTCGAACGCGGCTTCATAGCGATCGAATTCGGCGATGAAGGTCTTGGCGTTCTCCGTGTCGCGGGCGTCCCAGTTCTTGTAGGCGTCCGAGACGTGGCCCTTGAGCCCTGAGACCGCGCCCAGCGCCTCCATCCGTGCGCTCGTGCCGTCGCTGACCCGCGTGGCGTACTCGCCGTAGCTTCGGTAGGTGAGGCCCGCCCGCTTGGCCTGGTCCCACAGATAGCCGGCCGCCGGAATGTAGGCCTGGCTCAGCACCGCGCCCCGGCTGTGGCCGCCGTAGTTGGCCGGCCACGACTTCTCGTTCTGGTCGGTGGCGTAGGCCCCGTTGGACCAGGAGTGCCCGTCCTGGCTCACGTCGCCGTCAGCGTAGCAGTTGTCGAAGGTGGTGAACTGCGCGGCCAGGGCGTGGATGTTGGGCGTGACCTTCGCGCCGAAGATCGCCAGCCGCGGATCCCCGTTGGCACCCGGCAGGTCGCCTAGGATCTGATCGTAGGTGCGGTTTTCCTTGATGATGTAGATCACGTGCTTGATCGGCGAGCCCGCGCCCACCTTCGCCGGGACGGACGACGGCGCGGCCGGGGCCAGCGCCGTTTTCAACCGCTCGCTGCGATAGGGTGAGTTGGCGGTGGCCTGCGCAGTCCACCGGCCGAGCCTGGCTTTCAGCCGCGCCTTGACCGCAGGCAGCTCGACCCGCTCGACGGTGGAGCGTTGCAGCGTCTTGATGCTTTCGTCGCCGCCCTTCTTGATCGCCAGAGGGCTGCCCGGTCCGCGCAGGTCGGCGTGGCCGCCCTCGCCCTTGGTTGCCCCGACGTAGAGCGAGCCTGCGCCCGGCCCGACGGCCACGGCGGAGGGATACCAGCCGGTGGGAATGAAGCCCGCCACGGCACTGTGCGCCCGGTCGCGCACGTCGATCACGGCCACGTCGTTGTTGTCGGCGTTGGCCACGAACAGGAGCTTGCGGGTGCCGTCATAGGCCAGGGCGTTGGGCGTCGAGCCCTCGGGCGATCCCGCGTAGAGGGCGGTGGAGATCGTCTCGAGGGGCTCCAGGGTGCGGGTGTCGAACACGCGCACGGTGTTGTCGCCGGCGCAGGTCACGAACAGGCGGCCGTCGGCCGTAGTGAGGAGGTCGTTGGGGTTGGGGCCGACGCTCAGCGTCTTCACCACCACGCCCTTGTCGGGGTCGATCACGCTGATCGTCGCCTCCGCCCAGTTGGAGGCGAAGAGGCGGCGGCCATCGGCCGACAGCCGAACCTCATAGGGGTTGGCCCCCACGCGGATGCGCTTCCGCACCACGCCGGTCTTCAGGTCGAAGGCCACCACGTCGGTGGGCTCAGGCGAGCCGCCGCGGTTGGCGGCATAGAGCAGGCCGCGCTTGGCATCGGTCTCCAGCCCGGCCCACCACACCTGGTCCTTGTCGAGGGTGGGGTCGATGAAGGTGGCTCTGGGCTCCGGATTCAGCCGCCCGTTCGCATAGGCCAGGGCGTAGATCGGCGCGACCGAGGCCGCGATCTTCTTCTCGCCGTTGGCGTTGCCGCCCGAGACGTAGAGGCTGCGGCCGTCCGGCGACCAGGCGAGGCCCAGCCAGGTGGTCTTGAGGGGAACCTCCTGCACCACCTTGCGGGTCTTCACGTCGATCAGGCTGACGCCGTGGGCCAGGTAGCCGGAGTGGACTGCCGCGATCACCCGCCCGTCTGGCGAGGGCAGGAGCTTGAGGATCAGGTCGTTCAGGTCGGCCACCACGGCCCCCGCAGGGGTGATGCGCCAACCGTTGGGAAGGTTCGAGCCCCCCGGCACCGGGCCGGGGAGGCTCTGCGTCGACGCGCCCATCTGGCGGACCGCCTGCGCGGTCGCCGAACCCGCCAGCCCGATCGATGTCAGGCAGGCTGCAGCTACGATGGCCAGGGGCCGGCGGGCGAAGGGCGAACGGGTCATGGTGTCTCCTCACTGAGGCTCTAGGTCGGCCTTACGACAGCTCCGTGACGGTGCGCCCCGTCGCTCGGGATGTCACATGTGGCTGAGGAGGTAGTCGCCGCTCGACACCTCGTAGGCGCCGCCGTTCTCCACGTTCAGCTGCTCGACCACGCCGTCGTTCACCAGCATGGAGTAGCGCTGCGAGCGGTGACCCATGCCGAAGCCGGAGGCGTCGAGCTCCAGGCCCAGGGCCTTGGTGAAGTCGCCGTTGCCGTCGGCCAGCATCATGATGCCATCGGCGTCCGAAGCCTTGCCCCAGGCCTTCATCACGAACACGTCGTTGACCGACACGCAGGCGATCAGGTCTACGCCCTTGGACTTCAGGCCCTCGGCGTTGTCCTTGAAGCTCGGCAGGTGGCGGGCATCGCAGGTGGGGGTGAAGGCGCCCGGCACGGCGAACAGGGCCACGCGCTTGCCCTTGAACACGTCGTCGGTCGAGACCGGCTCAGGCCCCTTCTCGCCGGGGGTCATGAAGTTGGTCGCGGGCAGGCGGTCGCCGACCTTGATGGTCATGGGGTGTGATCCTTTGATTGACTTGGGGGCGAGATAAGTGGCCCGGGGCGGCAACCGCAAGGCCATTCGCGCCTTGTTTCGGGCATGAGATGGACCGATCTTTTGCCGATGGACTTCGATCGCGAAGAACTGCGGGCCTTCGACAGCGCCGCCGCGGACCAGTGGACGGGCGGCGACAACCTCGCGGGCCGGATGCTGATCGCCATGCCCGGCATCGGCGACCCTCGGTTCGAGCGCGCCGTGATCCTCATGGTGGCCCACACCTCCGACGAGGCGATGGGCATCGCCGTGAACCGCCCCATGAGCGGGCTCAACCTGCCGGAGCTTCTGGAGCGGCTGGGCGTGAAGTCGCAGATCCGCATTCCGGCGCAGGCCGTGCTGGTGGGCGGGCCGGTGGAGCGGGAGCGCGGCTTCGTGCTGCACACCGACGACTATCAGGCCACGGACTCCACCCGCGCGGTGGCGGAGGGCGTGGCGCTCACCGCCACCCGCGAGGTGCTCGACGCCCTGGGCGACGCGATCAAGCGGCCACGCCACTCCATACTGGCGCTGGGCTTCGCCGACTGGTCGGGCGGGCAGCTGGAGCAGGAGCTGCGCGACAACGTGTGGCTGACCTGCGACGCGGACGAAGCCCTGATCTTCGACAGCGACTACGATACCAAATGGGTGCGGGCCCTGGCGAAGCTGGGTGTGAGCGCGGGCCAGCTCTCGGCTGTGGCCGGGCGGGCCTAGCGCCCACTCAAGGATAAGGCCGCACCTTGCCGAACAGGAGGTGGTCGCGCCACACGCCGTTGATCTTGAGGTATGAGCGCGCGAGGCCTTCCCGCTCATAGCCCGCCCGGTCGAGAAGCCCGGCCGACGCGGCGTTTTCGGGCACGCAGGCCGCCTCCACCCGGTTTAGGCCCAGCTGGTCGAAGGCGAAGGCGGTGATGGCGCGCACCGCCGCCAGGGTGTGCCCCTTGCGGGCATGGGAAGCCCCCGCCCAGTAGCCGATGGCGCCCGATTGGCTGACGCCGCGCTTAACATCCCGCAGGTTCACGCCGCCCACGAGCCGGTTGTCGGCGGTGGAGAAGACGAAGAACGGATAGCCCTGCCCCAGATCCTGATCGCGGGCGTAGATCGACAGCCGACGCTTGAAGGCCCCGCGCGAAAGGTCGTCAGCCGGCCAGATCGGCTCCCAGGGCTGCAGGAACTCTCTGGAGACCCGGCGCAGCTCGGCCCACTCGGCATAGTCGCCCGAGCGCGGCGGGCGCAGGCGAACGCCCTCGCCCTCCAGGGCGCGTCCGGTGTCGGCGGTGATCCAGTCGAGGACGGCCATGACTGCGGCCACGTTAGCGCAAGGGCGCCCGCTCCGTCACCGGGCCGCGGTGCGGGCGGTGCGGTTTTCGTCGCAGCCCCGCCGGGCGAGGGCATCGGCCCGTTCGTTGAGCGGGTGGCCCGCGTGCCCCTTCACCCAGCGCCAGTCCACGGTGTGGCGCAGGCGGGCCTGATCGAGGCGCTTCCACAGGTCGTCGTTCTTCACCGGGGCTTTGGCGGCGGTGCGCCAGCCCCGTGCCTTCCAGCCGGGCAGCCACTCGGTGATGCCCTGGCGCACGTACTGGCTGTCGGTGTGCAGCTCCACGGTGCAGTCGCGCTTCAGCGCCTCCAAAGCCTGGATGGCGGCCATCAGTTCCATGCGGTTGTTGGTGGTGAGCGGCTCGCCGCCCCACATCTCGCGCTCCTTCTCGCCGGACATGAGGATCGCGCCCCAGCCGCCCGGACCGGGGTTTCCGCTGCACGCGCCATCCGTGAAGATCGTCACCTTGGGGGTCATGCGAAATCCAGAAGCGACGGGCCGGTCCCGTCCGCGGCCGCCCGGTGGAAGGCGAGTCGGTCGGCGTAGTCGAGGGGATCCTTGCGGGTGACGATCGCGCCGTCGGGCGTGGCCTCCCAGTCCGCCAGCCGGGTGAGGAAGAAGCGCATGGCCGCCCCTCGGGCCAGCACGGGCAGGGCGGCTCGCTCGGCGGGCGTCAGCGGGCGCACGGCCTCGTAGCCCTCCATCAGTGCACGCACTTTGGCGGGGTCGGCTCGCGCAGGCACGTCGAACGGCCAGGCGTTGAGCATCACGGCCAGGTCGTAGGCGAGGGCGTCTGTGCAGGCGAAGTAGAAGTCGATCACCCCTGCGAAACGGTGCTCGCCATCGAAGAACAGGTTGTCGGCGAAGAGGTCGGCGTGGATCACCCCCTGGGGGAGAGCGGTGGGCCAGGCGGCCTCCAGGACGTCGAGGTCGGAGGCGATCAGGGCCGAGAGGCCAGGGCGCAGGCGCTCCGCCAACGCTTCCCAGCCCTTGAACAGGGGGCGCCAGGCGGTGACGGAAAGGTCGTTGGGCCGCGCGCCGGGAAAGCCCTGCGCCGCCATATGCATCCCCGCCGCGCCCGCCCCCGCCCCGCGGCAGGTCTCGACCGTGGGGGGCTCCACCGGGCGGCCGCGCAGGAAGCTCACGATGCACGCCGGCTTGGCCTGCAGCGTCTGCAGCACGGCCCCGCTCCGGTCGGCCACGGGTTGCGGTGCGGGGAAGCCCCGGGCGGAGAGCCAGCCCATCAGCTCCATGAAGAACGGCAGCTCGTCAGCCTTCACCCGCCGCTCGAACACCGTGAGCACGAAGCGCCCGGCATCGGTCTCCACCAGGAAGTTGGAGTTCTCGATCCCCTCCGCGATGCCGTGAAACGCGCGCAGGCGGCCGATGTCGTAGCGCGCCAGTAGCGCTGAGAGTTCAGGCTCTTGAAGGGGAGTATAGACAGCCACGGTTGAGCGCATGGCGGAGACCGGATGTTGAGGTCAAGCCGATAGCGCCCTAAGCCAGCGCTCGCGGCAGTTTGAACACCACGGTCTCGCGCACGATTTCGCCACCCTGCACGTCGAGGGAGAAGCGGCCGGCCAGTTTGTCGAGCACGCCCTTCACCAGCCGTTCGGGCGCGGAGGCGCCGGCGGTGAGGCCCAGGGTTTTCACGCCCTCGAACCAGGCGAAGTCGATGCAGTCCGCGTCGTCGATCAGGCGGGCAGCCCGGGCGCCCGCGCGCCGGGCGGTCTCCACCAGCCGCTGGGAGTTGGACGAGGCGGTCGAGCCCAGCACGAGCACGAGGTCGCAGGCCCCGGCGAAACCCTTCACGGCCTCCTGCCGGTTGGTGGTGGCATAGCAGATGTCTTCCCGGTGCGGCCCGGCGATATCGGGGAAGCGGCGGCGCAGCACGTCCACGATGGCGCCCGTATCGTCCACCGAAAGGGTGGTCTGGGTGATGAACGCGAGGCTCGTCGGATCGTGCGGCGTGAAGGCCTCGGCGTCCTCCAGCGTTTCCACCAGCGAGATGGCCCCGGGGGGCAGCTGGCCGAGAGTGCCGACCACTTCGGGGTGCCCGGTGTGGCCGATCAGCACGATCTCTCGACCGGCGGCGAAATGCTTCTCCGCATCGATATGGACCTTGGAGACGAGGGGGCAGGTGGCATCGAGGAAGAACAGCCCCCGGTCTGCGGCATCGGCGGGAACGTGTTTGGGCACGCCGTGGGCTGAGAAGATCACCGGCCGCCCGTCGGGGCACTCGCTGAGGTCTTCCACGAACACGGCGCCCTGCGCCTTCAGCCGCTCGACCACGTGGGTGTTGTGGACGATCTCGTGGCGCACGAACACGGGCGCGCCATACCTCTGCAGAGCCCGTTCGACGATCTGGATGGCCCGGTCCACCCCTGCGCAGAATCCGCGGGGTGTCGCCAAGCGCACCAGAAGGGGCGGCTTGGTCGCACAGCGTCGAACGGAGGGCGGCCGGGGGGCGTCCATGTGCCGATGAAAGTAAGCACGCTTGCGCGTGGGCGCCAGCGGTTCACGCGCTTGCGGGCGCGCGATTTACAGGTCGATTGCGGCGGCCCCCGCTTGGGCTTACATCCGCACTCTGTTCCAGACGTGAGGCGCCCCATGCGCAAGTCCCCCCTCGCCGCCATCAGCGCTGTCGCGCTGGCGTTCGCGGTCCTCGGTGTCGCTCCCGCCGTGGTGCACGCGCAGTCCTCCCGGGAGGCGCAGGACGACGCCCGCCGCAAGGCAGAGGCCGACGCCGCCACCAAGAAGAAGAAGAAGGAGCAGGAGTGGAACACCGCCCAGGCCCCGCTTCCCAACGTGCGCAACGCCGGCCCCTGCCCCTATGTGAAGGTGCTCTACGACGCGAGCCGCTACGTCGAGCTGCGGGGGGGTGCCGAGAGCGCCAACTCGGCCGCCTACACCGGTGAGATCCAGAACGTGCAGTCCAACTGCCAGTACAAGGGCTCCGAGCCGATCCAGGTGCAGATGCAGGTGAACTTCCGCCTGGGTCGCGGCCCGCAGGCCAGCGGCACCAGCAAGACCTACAAGTACTGGGTGGCCGTCACCCGCCGGAACGAGGCCATCCTCGCCAAGAGCGACTTCGACCTGAACGTGGACTTCCCGGCCGGTGCCGACCGTGTCGCCGTGTCCGACCGCATCGACACCATCACCATACCCCGTCGCGACGCCAAGGTGGGCGGCGGCAACTTCGAGATCCTGGTGGGCTTCGACGTGACGCCCGAGATGGCGGCCTTCAACCGCGACGGCAAACGCTTCCGCGTCAACGCGGCACCGGCCGTGGCCAGCCTGACGCCGACCACCTCGACAAAATGACCGACCTGAAGAGCCGCCTGGGCGAAGCGGCCGCAGCCGCCTTCGCTCAGGAAGGGCTCGACGCGGGGCTGGGTCGGGTGACGCCGTCGGACCGGCCCGACCTCGCCGACTTCCAGTGCAACGGCGCCCTGGCCGCCGCGAAAGCCGCGCGCGCCAACCCGCGCGAGATCGCCCTGCGGATCGCCGCCCGCCTTGAGGCTGATTCTGCCGTTGGGTCGGTGGAGGTGGCCGGGCCGGGGTTCGTGAACCTGAAGGTGACCGATGCGGCGCTGGCGCAGCGGGTGACTGAGCTTGCGGCCGATCCGCTGGCGGGGGCCTCCCCGGTGGCCGCCTCTCGCCGAGTGCTTATCGACTATGGCGGGCCGAACGTGGCCAAGCCCATGCATGTGGGCCACCTGCGCAGCTCCATCATCGGTGAAAGCCTGAAGCGCCTGTTTCGGGCGCGGGGCGACACGGTGGTGGGCGACGCCCACTTCGGCGACTGGGGCTTTCAGATGGGCCTCCTGATCGCGGCGGTGGGCGACGAGCAGCCGGGCTCGCCGTTCCTGGCACCGGGAGCGGGGCCGTTCCCGGCCGACAGCCCTGTGAGCCTGGAAGACCTTGAGCGGCTCTATCCCCTGGCCGCCAACGCCGCCAAGGGCGATCCCGCCTATCGCGAGCGCGCCCGCAAGGCCACCGCCGAGCTGCAGGCCGGACGCCCCGGGTATCGCGCCCTGTGGGCCCATTTCGTCGCCGTCAGCCGCAGCGCCCTGCAGCGCGAGTTCCACGCGCTGGGCGTGGACTTCGACCTGTGGCACGGCGAGAGCGACGCCGACGCCCGCATCCCGCGAATGATCCAGGAACTGGAGGCCAAATCCCTCCTCGTCGACGACCAGGGCGCGCGGATCGTCCGGGTCGCCCGGGAAGGCGAGACGCAGAAGAAGAAGCTGCCCGACGGTTCGGTGATCGAGGTGCCCTATCCCGATCCCCTGCTGGTGGTCAGCTCCGAAGGCTCGGCCATGTACGGCACCACCGACCTCGCGACGGTGGCGACCCGCAAGGAAGGCTTCGGGCCGGACCTCGTGCTCTACGTGGTGGACCAGCGGCAGGCGGGGCACTTCCTGCAGGTGTTCCGCGCGGCCGAACTCGCGGGCTACGCCGCAGAGGGCCAGCTGGAGCACCTCGGCTTCGGCACCATGAACGGGACCGACGGCAAGCCCTTCAAGACCCGCGAGGGCGGGGTGTTGAAGCTGCACGACCTGATCGAGACCGCCCGCGAGAAGGCGCGCGAACGCCTGCGGGAAGCGGGCCTCGGCGCGGAGCTTAGCCCGGAAGAGTTCGAGGCCACCGCACACAAGGTGGGGATCGCGGCGCTGAAGTTCGCGGACCTCTCCAATCACCGCAGCACGAGCTACATCTTCGACCTCGACCGCTTCACGAGCTTCGAGGGCAAGACCGGGCCGTACCTGCTGTACCAGGCGGTGCGCATCCGCTCGCTTCTGCGTCGCGCGGCCGATCAGGGCTTCACGGCAGGCGAGATCGTGATCGCCGCCCCGGCCGAGCGCGAACTGGCGCTCTCTTTGGACGCTTGGGCCGCAGCCCTCTCGGATGCCTACGACCGGCGCGCGCCCAACCTGATCGCCGAACACGCCTATCGCCTGGCGCAGAGCTTCTCCAAGTTCTACGCCGCCTGCCCGGTGATTGCCGCCGACGCCGCGGCCGAGCGGGCCTCCCGCCTGTCTCTGGCCGAGGCGACGCTGAAGCAGCTCACCCTGGCCCTCGACCTCCTGGGCATCGAGACGCCAGAGCGGATGTGACGGTCGGGGCGACGGCGCGAACGCCGCCGCCCCTGCAGCCTCTAGCGGAAGCTGGAGGCGCGCTGGCCGATCAGGGTCACCTCAACACGCCGGTTCAGGCGACGCCCGCTCTCCGTGCGGTTGCTGGCGACGGGCGAAGCCTCGCCGTGACCCGCCAGCTGCAACCGTCGGCCGTCGACCCCGTAGGAGGCGATGGCGTCGGCCACCGAGCGGGCGCGGTCCTTGGAGAGTTGCAGGTTGGCGGCGTCGGAACCCACGGAGTCGGTGTAGCCGTCGATGCGCAGCTTCACGCCCGGGCTGTTGCGCAGGTAGCCGATCAGCGGGCGCAGGCGAGCCTCGAACCCCGGGCGCAGGCGGGCGCTGCCGGTTTCGAACAGCACGTCTTCCAGCGTGAACATCGCGCCGTAGCGACCCTGGCGGAAGTGGTAGTCGCGCATGCCGGCGCGGTCCCACGGGGCGGCCCGTTCAACGGGGGGCGGGGGGATCGGCGGAGCGGGGCCGCGGTCGTCCCGGCGGCCTTCATCACGTCGGCCGTCATCCCGGTGGTCGCGGTCGAAGCGATGTTCGTCGCGGCGGTCCTGGAAGGCGCGGTTGGCGGCCGAGGCCTCCTCAGGGCTGACGAAGCCGTCGTGGTTGAAGTCGAACCGCTCCAGCACGAAGGCGTGGCCGCGCGGGGTGTCGCGCAGTTCGGGGATCAGGAGGCCGACGCCGCGGCCGCGCAGCTCGCCGGGTGCCCCGTCGGGGCCACGGAATTCGGGTCCGCGCCGGTCGTCATAGCGGTCCTGCGCGAAGGCGGGGGCAGCGACGCTGGCGGCGGCGAGGGCGAGGCCCAGGGCAGCGGCGAGGCGGTTGGAGGTCGAGGTCATGGCGGTCTCCCAGATCGTTGTTCCGACCCTCCGACTAGCGGTGGCGGACTGACCTAAGCGTGAGAGCGCCCGTTAGGCTCCGTTCACCTTTGCCAAGCCCGCTCAGGCGGCCTCGACGAAGCTGTCGAGCACGCGCTTTTCGCCGGCCTTTTCGAAGCTGACGGTGAGCTTGTTGCCCTCCACCGCCGTCACCGCGCCGTAGCCGAACTTCTGGTGGAAGATGCGGGCGCCCAGGGCGAACTTGCCCGCCGAGGCTGACGGGTCGGAGGTGGCGATCAGGCGGCCCTCGCCCTCGATCACCTGCCCTCGCCGCCCGTAGCCGCCGGAGGGTGGGGGCGTCGCGGCCCGGAAGCCGCCGCCGCCAAGCTTCTCCTGCGCCCGCTTCCAGCCGGGGGAGCTGTAGCCCGCGCCGCCGAAGCTCGTGGTCAGGTCGTCGAAGCGGCTCTTGGCCTCGCTCATCCCCGGGCCGCCGCCGTAGTAGCCGGTGTCCGACCCGGCATCGACGTGAGCGACCGGCAGCTCGTCCACGAACCGCGAGGGCAGCTGCGAGGTCCAGCGGCCGTAGACCTGCCGGTTGGCGGCGAAGGAGATGCGGGCCTCCTGCCGGGCGCGGGTGATGCCCACGTAGGCGAGGCGGCGTTCCTCCTCGAGGCCCTTCTCGCCCTTCTCGTCCATGCTGCGCTGGCTGGGGAAGACGCCTTCCTCCCAGCCGGGCAGGAACACGAGCGGGAACTCCAGCCCCTTGGCGGAGTGCAGGGTCATGATCTGCACCGAGTCCGACCCCGCCCCCCGGTCGAGGTCCATCACCAGAGACACGTGCTCGAGATAGGCCTGCAGGGTGTCGAACTGGGCCATGGACTGCACCAGCTCCTTCAGGTTCTCCAGGCGCGTCTGGCTCTGCGGCCCGCGGTCGGCGCGCAGGGCGTCGGTGTAGCCGCTCTCCTCCAGGATCGTCTCGAGCAGTTCCGGGTGCTTCACTGTCGTGCTCAGCGCGCGCCAGCGGTCCACGTCGCGGATGAAGTTCGCCAGCTGAGTGCGGGTGCGGGCGGGCAGCTCGTCGGTGTTCACCAGCCCCCGCGCGGCCAGGCTGGCGGAGAGGTCGTTGGCGCGGGCCAGCACCATCAGCTTCTGCACGCTGGTGTCGCCGATGCCGCGCTTGGGCACGTTGACGATGCGCTCGAAGGCGAGGTCGTCGTCTTCCGAGATCACCAGCCGCAGGTAGGCGTGGGCGTCGCGGATCTCCGCCCGCTCGAAGAAGCGCGGGCCGCCGACCACGGTGTAGGGGATCTGCAGCAGCACGAAACGCTCTTCGAAACTGCGCATCTGGAACGAGGCGCGCACCAGGATCGCGGCGTCGCGGTACTTGGCGCCGGGAGTGCGCTTCCAGCGTTCGATCTCGTCGGCCACGAGGCGGCTCTCGGCCTCGCCGTCCCACACGCCGCGCACGGCCACCTTGTCGCCGGCGGCCTCCTCCGTCCAAAGCGTCTTGCCCAGTCGCCCCTTGTTGGCGGCGATGAGGCCTGAGGCGGCGCCCAGGATGTGCGGAGTCGAGCGGTAGTTGCGCTCCAGGCGCACCACGGCTGCGCCCTCGAAGTCCCGCTCGAAGCGCAGGATGTTGTCGATCTCGGCGCCCCGCCAACCGTAGATCGACTGGTCGTCGTCGCCCACGCAGCAGACGTTGCGCGAGCCCTGGCCGCCCGTGTTCTGCGCCAGCAAGCGCAGCCACAGATACTGGGCGGAGTTCGTGTCTTGGTATTCGTCCACCAGAATGTAGCGGAAGCGCCGGTGGTACTCCGCCAAGACGTCGTGGTGCGTCGTGAAGATCGTTAGGTTGTGGAGAAGGAGATCGCCGAAATCGACGGCGTTCAGGGTGCGCAGCCGCTGCTGATAGGCGGCGTAGAGCGCGCCGCCCTTGCCCTTGCCGGAGCTGTCGGGGGCGAAGCCGTCCTGCTCAGCGGGGGGCAGCTTGTCGGGGGCGAGGCCCTTGTTCTTCCAGCCGTCGATCAGCCCTGCGAGGTGTTTGGCGGGCCACCGCTTCACGTCGATGTTCGCGGCTTCAATGAGCTGTTTCATCACCCGTTCCTGGTCGTCGGTGTCCAGGATGGTGAAGCTCGACTTCAGCCCCACGAGCTCGGCGTGGCGACGCAGGATTTGGGCGGCGACCGAGTGGAAGGTGCCCACCCAGCGCAGGCCCTCCGCCTCGTCGCCGATCAGGTGGCCGATCCGCTCGCGCATCTCGCGGGCGGCCTTGTTGGTGAAGGTGACCGCGAGAAGCTCCCAAGGCCGCGCCTTGCCCTGGTTCAGGATGTGGGCGAGCCGCGTGGTGAGCACCCGCGTCTTGCCGGTGCCCGCCCCGGCCAGCACCAGCACGGGGCCTTCCGTGGCCTCCACCGCCGCGCGCTGCTGCGGGTTCAGCCGGTCGAGCTGCAGCCGATCCTCCGCCTGCGACGCCGGAGGGCGCGCGCGGGCGAGGTCGCTGATGCGGGGGGCGGGGACGGCGGTCTGACTCACGAGAACAGATGTAGCACGAAGGGCGCGGAATTTGAGGGGGGCGGTGGAGGCGGCGGCAGAAGCGCCACGTCGCGGGCGGTGTCCGGTTCCGAAAAACGCCGGACATGCGGACATTCCGGACAGGGGGTGGAGGCGTGTCGTCCGGCGGGTGGAGGGCGTGGAGCGGGCGGCGGAACGGGTCACAGCCGACACCCTGCGCCCGCGCCAAAGGGGGGAGGATAGATTTTTGCCGGGAGTATTTTTGTCGGGAGTATGGGCGCTTAAGACCTCCCCCGCCTGCGGGGGAGGGGGACCATCGCGCAGCGATGGTGGTTGGGGGCACGCCGGCGTGTCCGATCACCCGCCGTCGCGTTGCCCCCTCCGTCACGGCGGTCGATGACCGCCGCGCCACCTCCCCCGTGAACGGGGGAGGCCTTTGGGGTAGCGGGTCGTCGGTTGGCGTGGTGCGTGCCGCCGTGCTCGGCCGCGTCAAGGGACGCTCGCTGCGCTCACTCTCCGCCCTTGACCCGCCCTGCGCTCGACGGCTGACTGGCCGGCGTCGGGACGCGGGGCGTCCCTATGGATTGAAGTTCGACGAGCCTGCGGCGCGTCGAACACAGGGCGGATCGAAGCAGGGCAAGAAGCTGGCAGAAGGCCGACTTCAGTTTTCGAACCGAGTCTGACGTTGCCGTTGCCCGATCAAATGTGCAAATGACGCTGATGGCTGCGCTGATGCTAGCTCTTACAGCTGCCCTCTTGGTTGGAGCTGCTCCCCTCGAAACGACACTCTGCTCTGTTGTAGGCAATCCGAGAGCCTTCAATAGCAAGCTCGTGCGCTTTCGAGCCGCTGTTCTGACTGACTGGCACCACGGGACCTATCTCGTCCACTCAGGCTGCCTTCGGGGAATCCAGCTCCGGTCCACGGACGCGGTGCCGCCTGCCCAGGCGCAAACCCTTGACCGAGCGGTAGGCACGCCCGTCGATGGAGGGTTAGACCGAACGACCATGGCAACGTTCACCGGCCGGTTCTGGATGAAATCCAGATCTCAGATCGAAGTGTTTGAGAGTCCCGTTCGGTTTGATGCAACGCTTGTAGAGGCGGTCAGCGTCTACCCCCGAAGGCGCTCCAGACGGTCCGAAAACCACTAGCTAACGTTCGCGGCGACCGCTCTTCGGTGGCACTCCACCACGCCAGCCGGTCACCCACCCCCCGCAGCCCACCCCAGCGCCGCCACCCGGCAGGCCGACGCCAGTGGCCGTTCCCCTCGCGCCTCATCGATCCGCGCCAACAGCTTCGCCAGCGTCAGCCCCTCCGTCGCCGCCCGGGCGTCGAGCACGGCCCAGAACTCGGGTTCCAGGGCCAGGGAGGTGGCGTGGCCGCTGAGCATGATCGAGCGCTTGTGCAACAGCTTGGCCACTGCGCCGTTCTCCCTTGCCGCGACCGTTGCGGAGCCACACCTTAAGCCGTGAACTGCAAGGGGCTAAACCGTTGAACCCACAGCCCCGCCTGTCGCCGCGTCGCGCCACATGAGCCCCGCCCGCCTCCTGGGATTGGGCCTGGCCATTCCCCCGCACATCATCGACCAGGAGACCGCGGCGGCCGCGGCCGTCGAGGCGTTCGGGGGCAAGGTGTTCCGCACGCCGGACCTGATCTCGGTGTTCGCCAACACCGGCATCAAGACCCGCCACACCGCCAAGCCGATGGCCTGGTATCTCGAGCCCCGCAGCTGGAACGCCCGCAACGACGCCTACGTCGAAGCCGCCGACGCCCTGTTCGTGGAGGCCGCGCAGAAGGCCCTGGATGCGGCGGGCGTGGCCGCGGGCGACATCGGCACGGTGGTGACCGTGTCTTCCACGGGCATCGCCACGCCGACGCTCGAGGCGCGGCTGCACGGGCGGATGGGGTTCGCCGCCAGGGTAAAGCGCGTGCCGGTGTTCGGGCTGGGGTGCGCGGGGGGAGTCTCCGGCCTCGCCATCGCCGCCCGTCTCGCCTCCGCCGATCCGTCGAAGCCCGTGCTGCTGGTGGTGGTGGAGTTGTGCTCCCTGTCGGTGCGCACCGAGCCCGCCAAGGAGAACGTGATCGCCACGGCCCTGTTCGGCGACGGGGCGGCGGCCGTGGTGCTGCAGGCCGGGCCGGGACCGGGCCGCCCGATCGTGGGCGACGCCCAGCACCTGTGGCCCGACACGCTGGACATCATGGGATGGCGCATCGACCCCACCGGGCTCGGCGTGGTGCTGGCCGCCTCGCTCCCGGCCTTCGTGGCGAAGAACTTCGGGGCCGCCGTGCAGACCTTCCGCGAGGCCGTGGGCGAGCGCGACGCCCGATACGTCTGTCACCCCGGCGGGGCGCGAGTGCTGCCCGCGCTGGAGAGCGTGATGGGCGTGCCCGAGGGCTCGCTGACCGTGGAGCGCGAGGTGCTGAGCGAGTTCGGCAACATGAGCGCCCCAACTGTGTTCTTCGTGCTCGACCGGGTGCTGAAGGCGGGGGAGGCGGGGCCGATCACCCTCGCGGCGTTGGGGCCGGGCTTCACCGGCAGCTTCGTGGCGCTGGATGCGGAGGCCGCCCGATGATCTCCACCATCATCCTCCTCCTGCTCGTCACCGCGCAGCGGCTGGGCGAGCTGGTCTATGCTCGGGCCAACGAGACGCTGCTCAAGGCGAAGGGCGCCGTGGAGATCGGGGCGGCGCACTATCCGTTCATCGTGGCCCTGCATGCGGCCTGGCTCGTGGCCCTGTGGGTGTTCGGCTGGAACAACCCGCTGAACGTGCTGTGGACCGGCGTGTACGTGGCTTTGCAGGTGGCGCGGGGCTGGGTGCTGGGCTCCATCGGACGGCGCTGGACCACCCGGGTGTTCGTGATCCCGGGAGAGACGCTGGTGGCGAGGGGGCCGTACCGCTTCATTCCGCACCCGAACTATACGGTGGTGGCGCTGGAGATGTTCGTGCTGCCGCTGGCGGTGCGGCTCTGGTGGGCGTCGCTCCTGTTCGGCGGGCTGAACCTTGCCATGCTGTGGTGGCGCATCCGGGTGGAGGGCCGCGCCCTGGCCGCCATGACCGAGGGAAGGGCCGAGCCCGCCCACCGCTACGCCGGGCCGCGCTGAGGCGGGCTTAGTCCTCGCGCCTGTGACCCTCCAGCGCACGCTCGGCCTGGGCGGCTGTAAGCGCGTCGGCGGCCTTCTGTCCGCCCGTGCGGCCATGCTTCACGCGGTTGGCGGCGGCGGTGGCTTTCTCGACCTCGCGGGCCTTGGCCTTGCGCGCGCGGTTGAGGTTGACGATCGAGGACATGACGACCTTCCACAGGCTTGCCGGGCGCAGGGTTTCAAGGGGCTAGGCCGGCGTCAACTGCGCCTGAACGCGATGTAACGGACACCCGGCTTGACGGTCATCGGCCGGGCGACCACCTCTGTGGCATGATCCGCTTCATCCTGAACGTGCTCTGGTTCATCCTCGGAGGCTGGCTCTCGGGCCTGCTGTGGATCCTCGGCGGCTGCCTGATGGCGCTGACGATCGTGGGCCTGCCGTGGACGTTCGCGGCCTTCCGCATCGCCGGCTTCGCCTTCTGGCCCTTCGGCAAGGAGATCGTGGAGCGCGAGGGCGGCCACGCGCCGTTCCTCGGCCCCGTGTCGGTGGTTCTGAACGTGATCTGGTTCATCGTGGGCGGCTGGCACATCGCCCTCAGCCACCTGATCGCCGCCTTCGTCGAGGGCATCACCATCGTCGGCCTGCCCTTCGCCTTCAAAGACCTGCAACTCGCCTCCCTGGCCTTCGCGCCGGTGGGCCGCGAGGTGGTGCGGGTTCGCTGAGGAGGCGGGCGCCTAGTCGTCCTCCAGCAGGGTCTTCAGCATGCCCTGCCGGTGGTTCAGGAACCCTCGGCTGATGCGGTAAGTCTCGGTCTCCTCATAGGCGACGGCATCGAGGCCGTTGGCCGAGGCCTGGTAGATCAGGGCGTCGGGGTAGCCGAGGATGATCGGCGAGTGGGTCGCGACGATGAACTGCGACCGGGCCTGGATCAGCTCGTGCATCCGCACCAGGAACGACAGCTGCCGGCTGGGCGAGAGGGCCGCCTCCGGCTCGTCCAGGATGTAGAGCCCGTCGCCGCGGAAGCGGTTGTCGAAAAGGGCGAAGAACGACTCGCCGTGCGACTGGGCATGCAGGGACAGGCCGCCGTAGCTGTCACCGGCGCCGATCTCGTCGATGTAGCTGGCGGCGTTGAAGAAGCTCTCCGCCCGCAGGAAGAAGCCGTCACGGGGCCGCAACGCCCCGCGGATCGGCCGCACGAAGCGGTGGAGGGGCGAGTGCGAGTCCCGCGTGCCGAAGTTGAAGTTCTGGCTGCCGCCCTCGGCGTTGAAGCCCCAAGCCACGGCCAGCGCCTCGACGAGCGTCGACTTGCCCGAGCCGTTCTCGCCCACGAGGAAGGTCACCTTCGGGTGCAGCTTAAGGCTCTCCAGCCCCCGCAGCACGGGCAGGTTGAACGGATAGCTGTGGTCGTCCCAGTCCTCCCGCCGTTCAAAGCGGGCTTCGCGCCAGTATTGGGCCGGGCTGAACAACGACATCGCTCAACTATGACGCGATCTGGGGGGCGGCTGTAAAGCGGGGTTCAGCCCGGCGAGATCATCTTCTCGGGCCGAACCACCTCGTCGAACTCGGCGTCGGTGACGTAGCCGCCGCCGACGGCTTCCTGGCGCAGAGTGCTGCCGTTCTTGTGGGCGGTCTTGGCGATCTTGGCGGCGGCGTCGTAGCCGATCTTCGGGGCCAGCGCCGTCACCAGCATCAGCGAACGATCGAGCGCGGCCTTGATGTTGTCCTCCCGCGCCTCGATGCCGACCACCATGTTGTCGGTGAAGCTGACCGCCGCATCGGCCAACAGCTTGCACGACTGCAGGAAGCTGTAGGCCATCACCGGGTTGAAGACGTTCAGCTCGAAGTGGCCGGAGGCGCCGGCGAAGGTCATGGTCGTCTCGTTGCCGAACACCCGGGTGCAGACCATGGTCAGAGCTTCGGCCTGGGTGGGGTTGACCTTGCCGGGCATGATGGAGCTGCCGGGCTCGTTCTCCGGCAGGGCCAGTTCGCCGAGGCCGGAGCGGGGGCCGCTGCCCAAAAAGCGGATGTCGTTGGCGATCTTGAAGAGGCTGGCCGCGACCGTGTTCATGGCCCCGTGGGCGAACACCATGGCGTCGTGGGCGGCTAGGGCCTCGAACTTGTTGGGGGCGGTCACGAAGGGCAGGCCGGTGATGTCGGCGATGCGCTCGGCCACGGTCTCCGCGAAGCCGACAGGAGCGTTCAGCCCCGTGCCGACGGCCGTGCCGCCCTGGGCCAGTTCGTACAGGCCGGGCAGGGCCAGCTTCACCCGGGCGATCCCCATGGCGACCTGGTGGGCGTAGCCGCCGAACTCCTGCCCGAGGGTGAGGGGCGTGGCGTCCTGCGTGTGGGTGCGGCCGATCTTGATGATGTGGGCGAACTGCTCGGACTTGGCATTCAGCGCCCCATGCAGGTGCTCCAGCGCTGGCAGCAGCGCGCGCGCGGTCTCCTCGGCGCAGGCGATGTGCATGGCCGTGGGGTAGGTGTCGTTGGACGACTGGCTCATGTTCACGTGGTCGTTCGGATGCACCGGCGACTTGGAGCCCATCACCCCGCCCAGGGCCTCGATGGCGCGGTTCGAGATCACCTCGTTGGCGTTCATGTTCGACTGGGTGCCCGAGCCCGTCTGCCAGACCACCAGGGGGAAGTGCGCGTCGAGCTTGCCGTCGATCACCTCCTGCGCGGCGGTCACGATGGCGGCGCCCACGGCCGGATCGAGCCGGCCCAGCGCCATGTTGGCCTCGGCCGCCGCCCGCTTCACGACGCCGAGCCCCCGGATCACCGAGGCGGGCTGACGCTCCCAGCCGATCTTGAAGTTGCCGATGGAGCGCTGGCTCTGCGCCCCCCAGTAGCGGCTGCTCTCCACCTCTATGGGGCCGAAGGTGTCGGTCTCGGTACGGGTCGGCAAGGCGGTGGTCTCCGGCGGGTGGGCGCGGGGGAGGCTTAGCCCATCGCCCCGGCTTCACGGAACCCGCCACGCCGGTTTTCGGCCGTCGGCGCCGTGAGGCCGCTAAACCGCCCCCACCGCCTTCAGGCTCAGCGCGGTGTCGCGGATCGACTCCTCCTGCGGGCGGGGGTGCCAGTCCAGGGCGAAGGCGGCGTCCTGGCTCATTTCGCGCTTCAGGTTCAGCGAGTGGACGAGCTGGCGGACCTGCCCGTCCCACAGGGCGACGATGCGCAGCATGGGGGCGGGCAGGGTGCGGGTGGGGACCTTGGCGGTCATTTCCGGCGGCAGCTCCTCCCGCAGGATGTCGGCGATGTCTGCGAACCACAGGAACTGGCCGCCCGCGGGGAAGCGCTTTCCGGCGGCCTCCGGCTTCGTCATCGCGAGGAGGTGCAGGTCGGCCAGGTCGCGCACGTCCACCACGCTGAAGCCGATGGGCGGCAGGCCGGGCATCTTGCCGTTGAGCAGGCGGGCGACGATCTGCAGCGAGTCCGAAAAGTCCGGCCCCATCGCCGGGCCGAAGATGCCGGCGGGGTTCACCACCGCAAGCTGCGTCTTGCCGCCGTGCTCGGCGATGAAATCCCACGCGGCCTTCTCGGCGAGGGTCTTGGAGCGGACGTAGGCGGAGGTGTCGCCGCCCTTCGGGTCGGTCCAGTCGTCGCCGGTGAAAGGTGGGCCGTTCCGATAGCGCGCCTTCGGATGGCCATAGGCGACGGCGGCCATCGACGAGGTGATGACGATCCGCTCCACCCCGGCATCCACGGCGGCCTTCACCACCCGCAGGGTGCCCTCGCGGGCGGGGCGGATGAAGGCGTCCTCGTCGCTGGAAGCCGGGGGCGACAGGGGGGAAGCGACGTGCAGGACGTAGCGGCAGCCCGCCACCGCCTGCGCCCAGCCATCATCGGCCATGAGGTCGGCGGCGAAGAACTTCAGCCGCTCCGGGTCGGCGGCGGCGGGGCACAGGGCGGCGATCTGGGCACGGGCGGCGGGCGCCTTGTTCAGATCGCGCACCGTGGCGTTCACGGCGTAGCCCGCGCTCAGCAGGCGCTCGATGCACCAGCCGGCGACAAAGCCCGAGCCGCCGGTGACGAGAACGCTGTCGGTCATCACACCACCCCGTGGGCGATCAGGCTGCGGCCCGCGGCGATCACCGACTCCTCCGCGGAACGGGGACGCCAGCCGAGTTCCGACTGCGCCCTGGCGGAGGAGAACTCGCGCTTGCGGGAGAGGCCGCCTGTGACGCTTTTTAGGGCGGGATCGAACACCGAGACGAGCCGCACCAGCCAGTCGGGCAGTTTGCGGGTGGGCACCTTGGCCGCGAGTTCCGGCAGGTTCGCGCGCAGGATCTCGGCCACGCCCTCCATCCACAGGTAGTCCGATGCGGCGATGTAGCGGCCCCCCGCGGCTTGAGGCGCGGTCATGGCCAGGACGTGCAGGTCGGCCACGTCGCGCACGTCAACGAGGTTGAAGCCTAGGTTGGGCACGCCGGGCAGCTTCCCGTCCAGCATCCGCGAGACGACCTGGACCGAGGCGGAGAAATCTCCCGACATCACCGGGCCGAGCACTACGACGGGGTTCACGGTTGCGAGCGTCGTGGAGCCGCCGTTGGCCGTCATCCAGTCTCTCGCTGCCCGCTCGGCGATGGTCTTCGACTGCGAGTAGGGGGTCACGTCTGGCAAGCTGAGGTCGGTCCAGTCGTTCTCGTCCTTCACGCCCTCGCGGCCGCTTTCGCCGATGGCGGCGACGGAGGATGTCATGACCACGCGCTCCACCCCCGCCTCCACCGCAGCCTTCAGGGCTCGCAGGGCGCCGTCGCGGGCGGGACGGATCAGGTCATCCGGATCCTTCGGCTGCACGGCCGGAACGGGCGAGGCCACGTGCAGCACATAGCGGCAGCCCGCCGTCGCTTCAGCCCAGCCGGTGTCTGAATCCAGCGAGGCCACGTGGAAGCTCAGGCGCTGCGGGTCCAGCGCTGAGGGCTCCACCGATCCGATGGCGCCGCGCACCTCGGCCTCGCGCTTCAGGTCGCGAACGGTGGTGCGCACGGTGTAGCCCGCGCCGAGCAGCTTCGCGATGCACCAGCCGCCGATGAAGCCAGAGCCCCCCGTCACCAGAACCTGATCCGCCATCGCCGTATCCCCAGCCCGCCATTCGTCAGAGCCAAGCTGGACGGTGACGGAGTTCAGTTCAACTGGTCAGTGTTCAAATCGCCCTGATCACATGGGTGTCGGCGGGCGGTGGCGAAGCTCGGTCAGGGGCATGTCGAGCCCCTCCAGCGCCTCGTTCATGGCGCGGTATCCCGCCTCGACGGCAGGGGCGTAGGCCTTCCAGTCCTGCAGGTCGACGCCTTCGATCATGGGGGTGATGAGAAGGTCCGAGGCTTCCCGGGCGGCCGCGAACTCCCGGTGGGTGGTGACAGTGGCCGAGCGGATCAGCAGCGCCACGATCGGCGGCCCCTTGCGCCACATGCCGCTGGCGATCCACTTCCAGAGCGAGGGCGGGCGGGCCACGTCGTCGGCGTTCAGCTCGTCGGTGAGCGCCACGTCGATGCCGATCACCGGGCCGCGCTGGGTCTCGCGCATCACGTCGGTGGGCAGGTTTCGCAGAATGCCCCCGTCCACAAGCACGTCCCCGTCCTCAATGACGGGGGGCAGCACGCCGGGGAGGGCGGACGAGGCCCGCAGCGCCCGGTGCACCCGCCCCGAGCGGTGCACCCGCGGCAGGCCGGTGGTCAGGTTTGAGGAGACGCAGAAGAACGGCAGCTCCAGATCGGCGAACTCGCGCTCTCCGAACTGCTCGCGCAGGCGCATGCGCACCCGCTTGCCGCCGCTCATGGAGATCATCGGGAAGGAGATGTCGCCCACGGGGCTGGAGTCCACGAAGGACGCGCGCATGCGCTCATCGAGCTCGCGATCGTCCCAGCCCATGGCGACGCCCGCGCCGATGATGGCGCCCATGCTGGCGCCGCCGATGAAGTCGATGGGATGGCCCATCTCGCGCATGGCCCGCACTGCGCCGATGTGGGCATAGGCCCGCGCCCCCCCGCCCGAGAGCACGAGGCCGACCGAGGTGCCCGTGATCACCCGCGCCAGCCGGGCGAGATCCGAAGGGGCGCCGTCGCGCTGGTGGAACAGGCGCTGGGCCCCCACCGCGTCCACCCACGCCTGTCCGTCGCGGCCGTAATAGCCGTCGTGCGGATGCAGGAGGATCAGATCGACGTTGCGGCCCTCGCGCCGCGGCTCCCCGTCGCAGGGGTGGCCGGAGGCTGACGCGGGAGGACGCAGCCCCGCGCGGCCGACGAGCATCTGCTGGTCCACCTGCCGGTCGCACACGGCGCGCCATTCGGTCTCGTCGGCCTCGGCGGCCATGAGCACGAGGTCGTGGGCCTCCTCCATGGCGCTGCCCTGCTCGGCGGTCATGGCGAGGCCCTCTGCGCCGACCACCGCCACCGTGCGACCCTCGGCACGCAGCCGCTGCGCCAGCCGTTCGGCCAGAGGGCGGGCCGGCGCCTCGGGCATGAGCGAGGTGAGGCCGAACACCGAAGGCTCGCTCGCGGCGCTCGACCCGCCGCGCTCGCTCCCGGCGCCCGCATGCAGAAGCTGGCGCGAGCGGGTGACCGCAAGGCTGGCCAGCTCGCCCATCACCCCGGGGCGACGCCGCGCCTCCAGCATGAACAGCTCTCGCGGCAGGGCCAGGATCCAGCTGTCGCGCAGCGCCACGGCGGTGGCCGAGTGCTCGCCCCCCACGATCAGCGCCATCTCGCCCACGGGCTCGCCGGGCCGGATGAAGCCGAGCACCTGCGGAGCCCGGCCCTCGTGCTGGCGGGTCACGGCGAGGCGCCCCGAACGCAGCATGTAGAACACGTCGGCCGGGTCGCCCGGCTGGAACAGGCGCTTGCCGCCCGGAAGCGCGAAGCCGTTCACCCCGCGCACGGGGCGTCGGCCGAAGAACAGGCGGGCGAGGGGGCTCACATGGGCGGCATCGCGACGGGCCTGGGCCTCGGCGGCGGTGGCCTCAACGGGCGTGATGTCGTCGTCGTGGGCGGGGTCCATCTGCGGCACAGCTTACGCCGACGGGTGCGAGTCGCGAGGGGGCAGTGTGGAGCGTCATGCTGCGAACTTCCGCGCCTCTGCTTTGCACCGCGGGGGAGACGCGCTAACCCGCACCATGCCCAAGCTGACCAGCGCCGTTCAGCCGAACTCGGACGCCTTCCTCGCCAACGCCCGCGTGAACCGCGAGCTCACCGCCGCCTTGCGCGAGCACACGGCCAAGGCCGCGCTCGGCGGGCCGCAGGGCTCGCGCGACCGCCACACCGCCCGCGGCAAGCTCCTGCCCCGCGACCGGGTGGAGCGCCTGCTCGACCCCGGCTCGCCGTTCCTCGAACTGAACCCTCTCGCCGCCCACGGCCTGCACGGGGCTGAAGCGCCGGGAGCCGGGATCATCACCGGTGTGGGGCGGGTCAGCGGCCGGGAGGTCGTGATCGTCTGCAACGACCCCACCGTGAAGGGCGGCGCCTATTTCCCGGAGACGGTGAAGAAGCACCTGCGCGCGCAGGAGGTGGCGATGCAGAACCGCCTGCCCTGCGTCTACCTCGTGGACTCGGGCGGTGCGAACCTGCCGCACCAGGCCGAAGTGTTCCCTGATCGCGACCACTTCGGCCGCATCTTCTACAACCAGGCCAACATGAGCGCGCAGGGCATCGCTCAGATCGCCTGCGTGATGGGCAGCTGCACCGCGGGCGGCGCCTACGTTCCGGCGATGAGCGACGAGACGGTGATCGTGCGCAACCAGGGCACGATCTTCCTGGCCGGCCCGCCCTTGGTGAAGGCCGCCACGGGGGAGATCATCTCAGCGGAGGAGCTTGGCGGCGCCGACACGCACGGCCGCCGCTCAGGCGTGGTGGATCACGTGGCGGAGAACGACGAGCACGCGCTCTCCATCGTGCGCTCCATCGTGGCGCGGCTCGGGCCCGTGACACGGGCGCAGATTGGCTCGGGCGTGAAGAGCGACCCGCGGCCTCCGGCGTTCGACGCCGCCGAACTCTACGGCGTGATCCCGCAGGACGTGCGCGCGCCCTACGACGTGCGCGAGGTGATCGCGCGGATCGTCGACGGGTCGGAGTTCGATGAGTTCAAGGCGCTCTACGGCACGACGCTGGTGACCGGCTTCGCGCATGTGTGGGGGATGCCGGTGGCCATCCTGGCCAACAACGGCGTGCTCTTCAGCGAAAGCGCGCAGAAGGCCGCGCACTTCATCGAGCTGGCCTGCCAGCGGAAGATTCCGCTCCTGTTCCTGCAGAACATCAGTGGCTTCATGGTGGGCGGGAAGTACGAGGCGGGGGGCATCGCCAAGGACGGGGCCAAGATGGTCACCGCCGTGGCGACGGCCAACGTGCCCAAGCTCACCGTCATCATCGGCGGCAGCTTCGGCGCCGGGAACTACGGCATGTGCGGCCGGGCCTACTCGCCCCGCTTCCTCTGGACGTGGCCGAACGCCCGCATCAGCGTCATGGGCGGCGAGCAGGCCGCCTCGGTCCTCGCCACCGTGCACCGCGACGCCGACAAATGGACGCCGGAGGAGGCCGAAGCCTTCAAGGCCCCCGTGCGCCAGAAATACGAGACCGAAGGCGAACCCTACTTCGCCACCGCCCGAATGTGGGACGACGGCATCATCGACCCCGCTCAGACGCGCGACGTCATAGGCCTGGGCCTCAGCGCGTGCCTCAACGCCCCCATCGCCGAGCCGAAGTTCGGCCTGTTCAGGATGTAGGACGACGAAGTCAGGTTGCGCGCGTTGCTCATGAAACGCAGGAAGTTCCCATGACCGACCCCATCGCCACGCCGTTCACAGACATCGTCTTCCCCACCGGGGAGCTGCAGGGCTCGTCCGTCGTGATGGAGGCGACCCATGCGGGGGTGGCGGTGGTGAACCTGAACCGGCCGGGGCGGAAGAACGCGTTCGACTCCGAGATGATCGGCGCGCTCACCGAGGTGTTCACCACGCTCAAGGCCTCCGAGCACGTGCGCACGGTATTCATCCGCGGCGTCGGCGGGGCGTTCTGCGCCGGGGCCGACCTGAACTGGATGCGCGACGCGGCGGAGTTCGACGAGAGCCAGAACCGGGAGGACTCGCTGGAGCTCGCCCGGATGCTGAAGGGCCTGTGGGATCTGCCGCAGCTCACCGTGGCGCTGGTCGAGGGGCCGGCGTTCGGGGGCGGGGCCGGGCTGGCCTGCGCCTGCGACATGGCCCTGGCCACGCCCGACGCGCTCTTCAGCTTTTCCGAGGTGAAATTGGGGCTCATCCCCGCTGTGATCAGCCCCTACGTGATCCAGGCGATCGGCCCCCGGGCCTCGCGGGCGCTGTTCGCCACGGGCGCGCGCTTCGGGGCGGAGGAGGCGCAGCGGCTGGGGCTGGTGGAGCGGGTGGTCGCTGACGCCGCGTCCCTGCACGATGCCGCCCGGGCCATCGCCCACGGCCAGGCCGCCTGCGCGCCGGGGGCCGTCGCCGCGTCGAAAAGGCTCGTCGCCGAGGTGGCGGGGCGTGACATCGACCGCGACCTTCTGGACCTCACCGCCCGCCGCATCGCCGCCCAGCGGGTGAGCGAGGAGGGGCGCGAAGGCGTCGCCGCCTTCCTGGGCAAGCGCAAGGCGAGCTGGACCGCGTGACGCCCGTGGACAGCGCGCCCGAAACGGTGATCGAGCCGCATCTGCCGATCATCGATCCGCACCATCACCTGTGGGACCGCCGCGACGCCTACGCGAACCTGCCCGCCGACGCGCATCCCTTCGCGATCACCATGCAGCGGGCGTCGCGCTACATGCTCGACGACTTCCTGGCCGACATGGCGTGCGGCCACGACGTGCGATCCAGCGTGTTCATCGAGTGCCGGGCCTTCTGGCGGGAGGCTGGGCCGGAAGCGTTCATGCCCGTGGGCGAGACCGAGTTCGTCGCGGGCGTGGCGGCCATGGGCGAGAGCGGCGTCTATGGGCCGGCGCGGCCCTGTGCCGCGATCGTCGGCCACGTGGACCTCACTCTGGGCGACGACGTTTCTGCAGTGCTCGACGCGCATGTGGCGGCGGGTGGCGGCCGCTTTCGTGGGGTGCGCCACTCGGGATCGTGGGATGCCGATCCGACCGTGCTCGGCCCCCTCGCCCGCACGCCGCAGGGGCTCTACGCCGACAGCCGCTTCCGCGAAGGCTTCGCGCGCCTGGCCGAGCGAGGCCTGAGCTTCGACGCCTGGCTTCTTGAGCCGCAGATTCCTGAGCTGACCGCGCTGGCCCGCGCCTTTCCCAGACAGCCCATCGTTCTGGATCACCTGGGCACGCCCCTGGGGACGGCATCCTACACAGGCCGCCTGCCCGAGCGGTTCGGCGTGTGGCGCGACAGTCTTCTGGAACTGGCCACCTGCCCGAACGTGGCGATCAAGCTCGGCGGGCTGGCGATGTGCTTCTTCGGCGACGTGGCGGGGGACCCTGAAACGCCCCGCTCCGCAGAGCTCGCCAAGGCGTGGACGCCCTACATCGAGACGGCGATCGATGCCTTCGGCGTCGACGGCTGCATGTTCGAGTCGAACTTCCCGGTCGATCGCTACACCTGCGACTACCGCACCCTGTGGAACGCATTGAAGCGCACCGTGGCGGGCGCGTCGGCGGAAGAGAAGGCAGCGCTGTTCTTCGATACGGCACGTTCGGTTTATCGCCTCTAGGCCGAAGCCTGCGCCTTGCCCGCGCAACCCGGCCGCGTCACAAGCGAGACTGCGGATCGCGCAACCGGGGGCGGCATGTCGGAGATCGAAGCGGCCGCCCTGGGCGGCATCGGCGGGTGGTTCCGGCGGCGAAAGCCCGCCCACACCCTGCCCCTCGGCTCACCCTGCCCCAACTGCGCCACGCCCCTGCAGGGCCCGTGGTGTCACGAGTGCGGCCAGGTGGCGGAGGATTTCCATCGCTCGGTCACCAAGCTCCTGCTGGAGGCGGTGGAGGGGTTCACTCACTTCGATGGCCGGTTCTGGCGCACCGTGCCGCAGCTGGTCTGGAAGCCGGCGGCCGTTACCAAGGCGTATATCGAGGGGCACCGGGCGGTGCAGATTCCGCCCCTGCGGCTGTTCCTCGTGGTGCTGCTGATGGTGTTCCTCGTCGGCTCCGCGACGGGCGGCAAGCAGTTCGGCGCAGGCCTGAAAGCGGGCGGGAAATCCACGCCGGACAGGGTGGTGATCGGGATCGGCCAAGGCAAGGCTGAACCCGAAGAGCGCGCCAAGGCGGAGGCCGAGCTCAACAAGCTGAACGTCACCGTAGGGCGCAAACCCAACTCGAAGGTCACCCAGTGGGCGCGGGAGCGGCTGAAGCGCGCGCTTGAGAACCCGGAGGCCTTCAAGCTCGTGCTGGAGCAGTGGTCGGAGCGGTTCGCGTTCATGATGCTGCCGATCGCGGCGGCGCTCCTGTCGCTGCTGTTCGTGTTCCAGCGGCGGTTCTACGTGTTTGACCACACGATCTTCGCCCTGCACTCCCTGTCGTTCCAGGGCATGTTGCTCGCCGTGCTGTTCGTGGTCGGCGGTCTGGGCAATTGGACGGGTCTGCTGCTGCTGGCCGCGCCGGTACACCTCTTCCTGCACATGCGCGGCGTCTACGGCTCGAGCATCCCGGGAACGTTGCTGCGCATGCTGCTCCTCGGGTTTGGCTCCCTGTTCGGCTTCGTCCTGCTGATGCTGGGCTTGCTTTGGGTGGGGCTGAACGCGATGGGAGGGTGATGATCCGTCGCCTCCTCATCGCCAACCGGGGCGAGATCGCCCGCCGCGTGATCCGCACCGCCCGCCGCATGGGCGTGGAGACGGTGGCCGTCTACTCCGACGCCGACGCCACCGCGCCGCATGTGCGCGAGGCCGACTTCAGCGTGCGCCTCGGCCCGCCGCCGGCCGCCGAGAGCTATCTCGACATGGCCAAGGTTCTGGCCGCCGCCGCCGAGTCCGGGGCGGACAGCGTCCACCCCGGCTACGGGTTCCTGTCCGAGAACGCGGACTTCGCGCAGGCGGTGCTGGATGCAGGGCTGATCTGGGTCGGACCGCCGCCTTCGGCCATCCGCAGCATGGGCCCCAAGGACGAGGCCAAGCGCATCATGGAGGCCGCGGGCGTTCCCGTGACGCCGGGCTGGCGGGGGGAGGACCAGTCGCTCGCCAACCTGGCCGAGCAGGCGGCGATCGTCGGCTTCCCCGTGCTCATCAAGGCGGTGGCGGGCGGCGGCGGCAAGGGCATGCGCCGGGTCGACAGGGCGGAGGATTTCGAGGCGGCGCTGGCCTCGGCCCAGCGGGAGGGACAGGCCAGCTTCGGCAACGCGCACGTGCTGATCGAGCGCTACATGGCCCGGCCCCGGCACATCGAGGTGCAGGTGTTCGGCGACGACTTCGGGAACGTCGTCCACCTGTTCGAGCGCGACTGCTCCCTGCAGCGCCGCCACCAGAAGGTGATCGAGGAGGCCCCCGCCCCCGGCATGGACGAGGCGACCCGGGCCTCCGTCTGCGGCGCGGCCGTGCGCGCGGCGCAGGCCGTGGGCTACCGCGGCGCCGGCACGGTGGAGTTCATCGCCGACGCCAGCGAAGGCCTGCGCGCCGACCGCATCTTCTTCATGGAGATGAACACCCGCCTCCAGGTGGAGCATCCGGTCACGGAGATGATCACCGGGCTGGATTTGGTGGAGTGGCAGCTTCGGGTGGCGTCCGGCGAGCCCCTGCCGCTGAAGCAGGACGACATCACCATGACCGGCTGCGCGATGGAGGCGAGGCTCTACGCCGAGAACCCGGCGACGGGGTTTTTGCCGAGCGTGGGGAGGCTGGAGACGTTTTGGATGCCGGAAGACGGCGTCCGCGTGGATTCGGCCGTCGAGGAGGGTGGCGAGGTTTCACCGTTCTACGACCCGATGATCGCTAAGCTGATCGTCCACCGGGCGACTCGTGTGGAAGCCGCCGATGCGCTTTCGGAGGCCTGCGCGGAAGTGGGCGTTTGGCCCGTAAAGACCAATGCGGGGTTCCTTTCCAGACTCGCGGCGGACCCAGATTTTCGGAACGGTGAGATCGACACCGGCTTCATCGGCGCTCGTCCTGCGCTGGTGGAGGCACCTCCGTATGGGCAAGCCGCGTTGGATCAAGTTTTCAGCCTGATCCGGCAAAACGACGTCGCGCGTGACGGTGGTCCCATCGACGCCGATCCGCTGACTGGCTTTCGCCTAAACTCGCCCGAGCGTCGAACCGGCGTCATCTGGGTAGACGGCGGCAGGCGGGAAGCCCGCATCGATTTCGCACGGGGGTTCGGGCTCGGCGGCGTACCCAAAGGCGGCGTGGTCTTCCAGCACGGCGAGGCCCACGTCCTTAGCCTCGCTCCCCCTCTCGCCGCCGCCGCCGGGGCCGCCTCCGACGGCAAGCTCCTCGCCCCCATGCCCGGCCGGATCGTGGCGGTGGCGGCCAAAGCGGGCGACCGGATCGCCAAGGGCGCCCCGGTGATCACCCTCGAAGCCATGAAGATGGAGCACGCCATGACCGCTCCTTTCGACGCCGTGGTGTCCGCAGTGGGCTTCGCCGTGGGCGATCAGGTCACCGAAGGCGCCGTCCTCGCCACGCTGGACAAGGCGGACTGACGGCCCTCGACCTCGCGCGAGTCGCCGCCTACCTCAGCGCCACATGGCGTTGCACATCATCAAGCTCGTGGTCGGGGCCGACAGTGTCGAGGCGCTCCTGGCTTGGCAGAAGGCGCGGGGCGGGGCGGACTGGCGGGTCCACACCCGCATGACCCCCAAGCGCGCGGAAGAGGTGCTGGACGGCGGGTCGATCTATCGCGTCTTCAAGGGCGTGATTACCTGCCGCCAGGCGATCCTGGGCATCGAGACGTTGGGCGAGGGGCGCGAGAAACGCTGCCAGATCGTGGTCTCGCCCAAGGTGGTGCGCGTGGCCCCCACGCCGCGACGCCCGTTCCAGGGCTGGCGATATCTGACACCGGAAGACGCCCCGCCGGACCTCGAGGCGGGATCGGGAGCCGGCGAGATGCCGGTGGCGCTCGCGGCCGAACTGCGCGCGCTGGGGGCGTGGTGACGCCTTAGGCCACCCCCACGTTGTCGATGAGCCGCGTCGTGCCGAGCCTGGCGGCTGTGAGGATGCGGAACGGGGCGGTGGGGGTCGGCTGCAGGGTCACGGGGCCGCGCACGGCGAAGTAGTCGATGGCGGTGAAGCCTGCGGCCTGCAGCGCCGCGCGACCCTGCGCTTCCACCTGCGCCACCGGCTCGCCACGGGCCAAAGCCTGCGCCGCCGCGACCAGCGCGCGCTGCATCGCCGGCGCTGCCTGCCGCTCGGCGGGCGTGAGGTAGGCGTTGCGGGAGGAGAGGGCGAGGCCGTCTTCGGCTCTCGCGATAGGGGCGCCCACGATCTCGCAGGTGAGGTCGAGGTCGCGGGCCAGGGCGCGGATCACCGCCAGCTGCTGGAAGTCCTTCTCGCCAAAGATCGCCACGTCGGGCAGGGCCTGCAGCAGGAGCTTGGCCACCACGGTCGCCACCCCGTCGAAGTGGGTGGGCCGCGCCTCGCCCTCCAGCACCGATGACACGCCGCCGACGCTGACCGTGGTGGCGAAGCCTTGCGGGTACATGGCCTCGGGCGACGGCGCGTAAAGGAGGTCGCAGCCCACCCCGGCCAGAAGCGCCGCGTCTGCGGCCTCGCCCCGGGGGTAGCGGTCGAAGTCCTCGCCGGGGGCGAACTGCTTCGGGTTCACGAACACGCTGGCGATCACCCGATCGGCGCGCGACCTCGCCAGGGTCACCAGCGAGGCGTGGCCGGCGTGCAGGGCCCCCATGGTGGGCACCAGCGCCACCCGCTCCCCCGCGGCTCGCCAGGCGGCGACGCAGGCGCGCAGATCGGGGACGGTGCGGGCGGTGGGCAGGCTCATGCGGCTGGTGGAAGCGCAAGCCGCTGCGCCTGGCAAGCAGGCTTACGGCCAAGCTCTGATTGTCTTCTGGGGATTGTCGCGCCCTTGCCGTTGACGCGACTCGGGTGCGGCGCGAGTTCTGGCGGCTGACTCGAGCCGGAAAGGCCGCACACGGTCAGGCGTAACAGCTTCGAGAGATCGGAAAGGTCGTCATGGCCAAGACCCAACCGCCGCGCACCGTGGTGATCGGCAACGAGAAGGGCGGAGCGGGCAAGTCGACTATCGCCCTGCATCTGGCGACAGCGCTTCTGCATCAGGGGGCGACGGTGGCGGTGCTGGATCTCGATCTGCGCCAGCAGTCGCTGAACCACTTCTTCGCGCACAGGAAAGCCTGGTCGGCGGCCAACGACGTGGTGCTGCCCATGCCGGTGAGCGATCCCCTGGAAGGCCATGGGATGGAGCTTGCGAAGGCGAGCGAGGCTGAGGTGCAGTCGCGCCTCGCCCCGGCGCTGGAGGCGGCGCTGGCCGCTGCCGACTACGTGATCGTCGACACCCCCGGCGCCGACACCGCCGCCAGCCGGTTCATCCACGCCAAGGCCGACAGCATCGTCACGCCGCTGAACGACAGTTTCGTGGACTTCGACATGCTGGGGCTGGTCGATCCGGTCACGCTCGAACTAACCAAACCCTCGCTCTATGCCGAGGCGGTGTGGGAGGCGCGGAAGCTGCGCATGGTGAACGACCGCCGCTCGGTGGACTGGCTCGTGCTGCGCAACCGCCTCGCCTCCACCGAGGCCCGTAACCGAAAGCGGCTGGACGAGCGTATTCAGGCGTTGGCCAAGCGGGTGGGCTTCCGCGTCGGGCCGGGCCTGCGCGACCGGGTGATCTATCGGGAGCTGTTCCCCTTCGGCCTGACCATCGCCGACCTCTCCAGCAAGGTGCGCCCCGTCTCCGTGACGATGAGCCATCTGGCGGCGCGGCAGGAACTGCGGTCCATCCTGAGTTCCCTGGGTCTGGGCGTGGAGGCCAAGACCGAACCGGAGATCGACGCCGCGTGATCCTGTACGCCGCCATCGCACTGCTCCTGATCGGCGTGCTTCTGGGTGGCGCGGGCATGAAGGCGGTGGGCAGGCGGCTCGTCGGCCCGTGGCGGCCGGGGGCGGCTATCCTGTCACTGATCGCCCTGGCAGGCGGGCTGATGATGCTGGTGCGCTCAGCCTGGCTCGAGGCGGCGCTGCTGCTCGCCGCAGCCCTTGCCCTGGCCTTGAGCGCCCGCAAGCGCGGGGCGGTGAGCGGCCCTTCGCCCGTGCAGGCGGGCATGGGCCGGTTCGAGGCGGCGTCGATCCTCGGGGTGGAGACCACAGCCACGCGCGACCAGATCGAGGAGGCCTACCGCCGCCTGATCCGCCGCACCCACCCCGACCACGGCGGCTCCCCCGGCCTGGCCGCCCAGCTCAACGCCGCGCGAACGACGCTGACCCAACCCCCGGCGAAGCGGGGACGTACGACGGGCAGAGGGGCGGGCTAGCTACGTCGAGATCTCCCCCGCCTTGCGGGGAAGGCCTGGAAGAGCTTTACCCAGCGCGGGCGATGCGGTGCTTTTTCGGGGTGTCGGCTTCGGCTTGGCGGGTGCGGGCCTTGCCGCGGCCGTGGCGCGCGGGGGCGGAGGCGACTTCGGTCTCGGCGGCGCGGCAGGCCTTGGAGCGGCGCTGGGCCTTGGTGGAGCAGCCCCGCAGCTTGGCGGAGGCCACCGTCACGCCCTCGTCCGACGAGGCGGCGGCGCGGCACACTCGGTGGCGACCCTTGCCAGTGCAGGTTTTGGCGGCCGAGGCGACGACCGGGCCGGCCTCTGCCCCTTCGATCCGGCGGCAGGAGGCGCGGTGGCGGGCATTCTTGATCTTGTCGCACTGCGGCGTGGCGGCGGCGATGCTGAGTGCCCCGGAGGTGGCCGACGAGCGCTCGCACCGGGTCTTCGCCCGGCCGCGCAGCTTGCGGCAGCTGGGTTCTGCGGCGGCGATCACCTTGGTGACCGTGACGCCCCGGTCGATGGAGGCGGGTGCGCTCGATTGGCGGCAGCGCTCGGTATAGCTGACCTTCACCCGGTGATGGCGGCCGTGGGTGACGATCTTCACCCGGTCGCAGACCTGATGGGTGGCGGCGCGGATGGCGCGGGCCTGCTGGGCGGGCGACATCATGGCATCGGAGATCGAGCCGGGCAGGTGCTGCGGATCGGCGGCGGCCAGCTGCAGCCCGTCCTGCTCGCCGGAGCCCATCTCATAGGCGGGGCGCACCACGCCGTTCGCGCCCTCGTAGGGCGCGCGCAGGTTGGAGGCGACCGTGGTCTTCACGCCGACAGCCCGCTTCATGAGCACGTCGAAGCCTGCGGACAGCAGGTCCTCCACATTCTCGTCCCGCGCCGCGGTGGAGGAGCCGCCGAGCACCACGGTGATCAGCCGGCGCCCGTCGCGCATGGCCGAGGCCGCGAGGTTGAAGCCAGCCGCGTTGGTGTAGCCCGTCTTCAGCCCGTCCACCCCCGGCATGCGCAGAAGGAGGTGGTTGTGGTTGATCAGGTGGCGGCCGCGGAAATCGAACTCCCGCTGGCTGAAGAACGAATAGTACTGCGGATAGTCGCGCATCACCGCCCGGCTGAGGATGGCGATGTCGCGCGCCGTGGTCACCTGCCGGTTGCCGGGGTCGGGCACGCCCGAGGCGTTGACGAAACGGGTGCCGCTCATGCCGAGCTCCTGCGCGCGCAGGGTCATCAGGGCGGCGAACTTCTGCTCGCTGCCCGCCAGGTGCTCGCCCAAAGCCACGGCGATGTCGTTGGCCGAAAGGATCGCCACGACCCGGATCGCCTCGTCGATGGTCAGCGTCTCGCCGGGGCGCAGCGCGGTCTTGGAAGGGATCATCCCCGCGGCGTGCTGGGAAACGCTGACGGTGTCCGACAGCTTGGCCCGGCCGGTCTCCAGCGCCTCGAACGTGAGGTAGAGCGTCATGATCTTGGTGATGGAGGCGGGCACGCGGGGCGCATCGGCGCGGAGGGCATAGAGCACCTCGCCCGTGTTCGCATCGACCACGATGGAGGCGTATTTCGGATGGTCGAACAGGCCCTGCGACAGGCCTTGAGGCGTTCCGCCTGCGTAGGCGGCCGGTGCGGCGACCAGCGCCAGCACGCCTGCGAAAACCGCGGCAATCAGATGGGGCAGGCACCGAACGGAGCGGATCATGCGGTCGTCCCTATACGCTAACCTTGGACGGCTTGCCGACGAAGAGGACGATCCCTGCAAGGCGGGGGCCGTCGAAGCGGTAAACATCGGTTATCGAGTGTTTCCCGAGGGTAAACAATCGCGAACCGAAGTGCGGCGCGCATCCGTCGCACCTGACAAAAGCGACGGTATTGTTGCGGCGCACAATGTCATGTTGCACTGCACAAAAATCGTTGACGCGGGGCCGTCGGCCGATCATAACCGCCTTGCCCCCTCTCTCGGCCGCTCCTGCGCGGCGCGAACCCCATCCTCTCGGAGATCGATCATGGCCACCGCCGCCGACACCCTGAAGACCGCTCAAGCCACCGCCAAGGCCACCGCCGACACCGTCAGCGCCAAGGGCCAGGAAGCCTTCACCACGGGCATGAACCAAGCCGCTGCCGCCGCCACCGCGGGCGGCGCCGCCTTCAAGGACGCCGCCGACAAGTCGCTCGGCGCGCTCAACGAGATGAACGCCCAGAGCAAGCGCAACCTGGAAGCCGTGGTCGCCAGCGTGACCGCCGCCACCAAGGGCGCCGAGGCGATCGGCGCCCAGGCGATGGCCTACTCCAAGACCACGTTCGAAGGTCAGGTCGAAGCCGCCAAGAAGATGGCCGCCGCCAAGTCCGTGCAGGAAGCCGTCGAACTGCAGACCGCCTTCGCCAAGACCGCGATGGAAGCCTACATGGCCGAACTGACCCGCACCTCCGAGACCGTGCAAGGCATGATGAAGGACGCCATGGCCCCGCTCAACGAGCGCGCCACCGCCCTGATGGAAACCGTCCAGTCGGCTCGCTGAGCCCTCTGAACCTCCAATACTGACCTCCCGGGAAGGCCCGACGCGGAAACGCGCCGGGCCTTTTCCGCGTCTGGACTCCGGCGCATGACGTCAGGCTGGGTCGGCAGGTCATGATGGCGCGCTTCGAAGGCTTCCTGTCGGCCACGGAGGGACAGGCACAGTTCTGCGACGAGAACGGGTCGCCGTTTAACGCGCGGGTGCTGCGGCTATGCGCCGATGACGTGCGGCGGGGCGGACCGGTCGCCGTGCTCGCCGCGCCGTGGACGGGTGCCGAGGGCAAGCGGGTGGTCGACGATGCGGCCGCCCTGCGGTTGGCGGGGGCCCTGCATTTCATGGTGCTGAGCGGGGCCGCTCCGGATCTGGCGGCCTTGTATCCTCCAGCGCATGCGACGGCCGACGATGGAGCGCTGATCGAGGCGATCCGCAAGGTGGTGGTGCGGCGGGGGCCGGACCTCATCGCGTTCATGCGCTCGCCGCCGCAGACCAACGAGGTGATGCGCGCCTTCGCCCTCTTGCCCGGGTTCCTCGCCATCATCCGCGAGACCGGGGGCATGCCCCTGACCACCCTGGAGATCGGGGCGAGCGCTGGGCTGAACACAAACTGGAGCCGCTTCCGCTACGAAGCCGGGGTGTGGGCATGGGGCGATGCGGCCTCGCCCGTGGTGCTTAGGGGCGAGTGGCGCGGCACCCCGCCGCTCACCGCGCAAGCCGTTCCCGTTGAGGCGTTCGCCTGCGACATCGCCCCGGTGGACGTGCGCGATCCCGTCCAGGCGCTGCGGCTGCAGGCCTACGTCTGGCCCGACCAGTGGGAACGGCTGTCGCGCCTCAAGGCGGCCATCGCCCTCAAGCAGGCGGACGCCCAGCCCCCCGAAAGCGCCGATGCTTCCCGGTGGACGGCCGAGCACCTCCACCCCCGTCCCGGCCGTGCGGTGGTGCTGTATCACTCGATCATGTGGCAGTACCTGCCGCCCGCCGCCCAGGCGGCGACGCGGGGCGCGATCGAGGCCGCCGGCACCCGTGCCACACCCGATGCGCCGGTTTTCTGGCTGCGGATGGAGCCCGACTGGTCCACCGGGGTGCACGTCACCGAGGTGCGGCTCACGGCCTGGCCGGGTGGAGAGGAGCGGCTGCTGGCCAGATCGCACCCCCACGGGGCATGGCTGGAGGGCGTTTAGGCGCTCACGGCCGGTCGGAATTCGGCGCCGTTATCCAAGGCGCCGCGTCCTTAGAACGGGCATGCGCCATTTCAAGGCCTTCCCAAGGCCCCGCGCTTCCATATCTAATCCCCCATGAAGGCGTGTGGAGAGAGCGGGCGTGGCTGAACGGAAGCCGGGGGACCAGGAGGGCGTGGGCGGGAACGGGGTCGGTTCGGCCGTCGTCACCCAAACCAAGCCCAAGACGCAGCGCCCGTCGCTGTATCGGGTGCTCATCCTCAACGACGACTACACGCCGATGGAGTTCGTGGTTTACGTGCTCGAGCGGTTCTTCAACAAATCGCGCGAGGATGCGACCCGCATCATGCTGCACGTTCATCAGCACGGTGTCGGCGTCTGCGGCGTGTTCACCCATGAAGTCGCCGAGACCAAGGTCGCGCAAGTGACCGATACCGCCCGGCGCCACCAGCATCCCTTGCAGTGTACAATGGAAAAGGATTGACCGGCCATGCCGTCATTCTCGCGTAATCTCGAAGAAACACTGCACCGCGCCATCGCCTATGCGAAGCAGCGCAAGCACGAATACGCCACGCTGGAGCACTTGCTTCTCAGCCTGGCCGATGACGAAGACGCCGCTGCGGTCATGAAGGCCTGCAACGTCGACCTCGCCGCCATCAAGAAGAGCGTGGTCAACTACCTCGACACCGAGCTGAAGAGCCTCGTGGTCGACGAGGGCGAGGACGAGGAAGCCAAGCCCACCGCGGGCTTCCAGCGCGTGATCCAGCGCGCGGTGATCCACGTGCAGTCGTCCGGCAAGGACGAGGTGACCGGTGCCAACGTGCTGGTGGCGGTGTTCAGCGAGCGCGAGAGCCACGCCGCCTTCTTCCTGCAGGAGCAGGAGATGACCCGCTATGACGCGGTGAACTTCATCGCCCACGGCATCGCCAAGAAGGCTGGCGCTTCGGAGCCGCGCGCCGTGAAGGGCGCCGCCTCCGACGAGGAGGAGAAGGCCGACAAGCCGAAGACCGGCGGCGAAGCGCTGGAAGCCTACTGCGTCGACCTCAACGAGAAGGCCCGCGGCGGAAAGGTCGACCCCCTGATCGGCCGCCACGCCGAGGTGGAGCGCGCCATCCAGGTGCTGTGCCGCCGCAACAAGAACAACCCGCTTCTGGTGGGCGACCCCGGCGTGGGCAAGACCGCCATCGCCGAGGGTCTGGCGCGCAAGATCGTCAACGGCGAAGTCCCCGAGGTGCTCTCCGGTGCCACGATCTTCAGCCTCGACATGGGCAGCCTCCTCGCCGGCACCCGCTATCGCGGTGATTTCGAGGAGCGGATCAAGCAGGTGGTGAAGGAGCTGGAGAGCCACCCCAACGCCATCCTGTTCATCGACGAGATCCACACGGTGATCGGCGCGGGCGCCACCTCGGGCGGGGCGATGGATGCCTCGAACCTGCTGAAGCCCGCGCTGGCTTCAGGCACGCTGAAGTGCATGGGCTCGACCACCTACAAGGAGTTCCGGCAGCACTTCGAGAAGGATCGGGCGCTGGTGCGCCGCTTCCAGAAGATCGACGTGGTGGAGCCCACCATCGAAGACACCGTGAAGATCCTCATGGGGCTGAAGACCTACTACGAGGAGTTCCACAAGCTCACCTACACCGACGCGGCCATCAAGGCGGCGGTGGACCTGTCGGCCAAGTACATCACCGACCGGAAACTGCCGGACAAGGCCATCGACGTGATCGACGAGGCGGGTGCCAGCCAGATGCTGCTGCCCGAAGCCGAGCGCAAGAAGGTCATGGAGCAGGAGGACATCGAGAACGTCATCGCCAAGATGGCGCGCATTCCGCCGAAGTCGGTCTCCAAGACCGACACCGAGTCGCTGAAGGCGCTCGAGACGGATCTCAAGCGCGCGGTCTACGGGCAGGACGATGCGATCGACGCCCTTTCGGCCGCCATGAAGATGAGCCGGGCGGGGCTGCGCGACGCGCAGAAGCCCATCGGCAGCTACCTCTTCAGTGGTCCCACAGGCGTCGGCAAGACCGAGGTGGCCCGCCAGCTCGCCCAAACGCTGGGCATAGAGCTCCTGCGCTTCGACATGAGCGAATACATGGAGCGCCACACCGTCTCGCGGCTCATCGGCGCCCCTCCGGGCTACGTGGGCCACGACCAGGGCGGCCAGCTGACCGACGCGGTGGACCAGCACAAGCACGCCGTGGTGCTGCTCGATGAAATCGAGAAGGCGCACCAGGACGTGTTCAACATCCTCCTGCAGGTCATGGATCACGGCACGCTGACAGACTCGAACGGCAAGAAGGTCGATTTCCGTAACGTGGTCCTGATCATGACCACCAACGCGGGCGCCGCCGACAACAACAAGGCGGGCATCGGCTTCGGCCGGGGCCGCGTGTCGGATGCCGACGAGGCGGCGATCACCCGCCTGTTCACGCCCGAGTTCAGGAACCGCCTCGACGCCATCGTCACCTTCAAGGCGCTGGCCCCTGAGACCATCCGCAACGTGGTGCAGAAGTTCATCATGCAGCTGGAGGCGCAGCTCGCCGACCGCAACGTGACCATCGAGCTCTCAGACGACGCGGCCGACTGGCTGGCGAAGAACGGCTACGACGAGCTCTACGGCGCGAGGCCGCTGGCTAGGGTCATCTCGGACTCGATCAAGAAGCCCCTGGCCGACGAGATCCTGTTCGGGCGCCTCGTGGCGGGCGGGCATGTGAAGGTCGAGCTGAACGACGGCAAGATCGTCTTCGACATCGAGAGCCTGTCGGGCGAGACGCGGCCCGGCGAGATCGAGATCCATCCGGATACCGATCTCTCCGGCGCCGCCGAAGCCGGTTCAGACGAGCCCGCCCTGGTTTGATCCGAGGCTGAGCAACAGAGGGCGCCCCGCCGATTGACGCAGCGACGGCGGGGCGCTTTCGGCCGCGATCGCTTATCTGGTAACGGCTCCGCTTCGATGAGGGGGGCGGATGCTGGTCGCTGTTCTGTTGGTGGGCGGACTATTCGGGGCGGTGCGCGCCGATGAGCTGACGCGGTTCCAGGCGCTGGTCTCGGCCGAGGCCCGGGCCGCCTTCGCCCGCAACGCCGCCAGCCCGTGCCCGGATGCGACGGTCTCCCTCGGGCGGGCGCGGCCCGTCATCCTTGCCGGTCGCCCCGACCTGAAGGCGCTGGTTCAGCCCACGCAGGTCAAGGGTTGCGGCCGCGCCAGCCTGCAATCGATCAACGTGGTGCGGGCCGGTGGCGATCCGCCCTGGCGCATGGCCTCGCCTCTGCCGGGAACGAGCCTGGCCGACCCCGCCCTGCAGCAGAAGGCCCTGCTTTCCGTGGTGGCGCACGTCCGGCGGACGCTCCCCGGGGCGTGCGCCAGGCCCTCGGTGGGCGACATCCGCGTCGTCGCCCGCCCTGGCACCGTGTGGTTCCGCAGCCGCGGGGTGGAGATGCCCCGGCCCACGGCGCGCCCGGTGGTGGCGGTGCCTCTGCCGGCCGCCCTGGCCGCCCGGCGCCGGTCGCTGGTGCTGTCGCAGGCGTGGATGGAGCTGTGGCCGCTGGGCTGGTGCGGCACCCCCCACGAAGACGCGGTGGTGTTCATCCCCCGCCGCGACGGAGGCTCGCCCCTCTACATGCTGGCCGACCTGCCGACAGCCAGGCCCGCGACCGCCGCCGTGGTCAGCCCACCCGCGCCGCGATCCGCTCCGCCAAGCCCTTGAGCTCGGCGGCGTCGGCCGGCGAGCCCCCGGCGTGGCGCAGCGGCTCCTCCCCAGCCCAGCGGGGGATGATGTGCACGTGCAGGTGGAACACCGTCTGGCCTGCGGGCGCCCCGTTGAACTGGGTGATCACGATCCCGTCAGGCTCCAGCGCCGCGCGCACGGCCCGCGCCACCCGCTGCACGCCGGTCATCAGGGCGCACAGCCGGTCCGGCTCCACGTCGAGCAGGTTGCGGGCCTGCGAGCGTTTCGAGATCACGAGGCAGTGGCCGCGCGTCTGCGGAAACAGATCCATGAACGCCAGCACCTCGTCGTCCTCGAACACCCGGTGGCAGGGGAGTTCGCCGCGGATCACCTTGGCGAAGACGTTTTGCGGGTCGTAGGGTCCGTCGAGGCTCATGCGGGGAAATCCTTGGGCTGAGGCTGCAGACTAGAGGAGCGCGCCGTGCCGAACGAGACCCTGACCGAGCAGCAGAAGAAGTGGATGGCCTCGGTGAAGGCCACCCTGGAAAGCTCCACCGGCAAGACCATCCCCCAGTGGGTCGAGATCGCGCGCGCCTGCCCCGAGACCAAGCCCCGCGCCCGGCAGGCGTGGCTGAAGGAGCACCACGGCCTGGGCCAGAACTACGCGATGATGGTGCTGCACGCCGCGGCCGAGGCCGATGGCGTGCAGCTTCGCGACACGGGCTCGTTCGAGGAGACCCTGTGGGCCAGGCCGGGCGACCGGGCGATCTTCGAGGCGGTGAAGGCCGTGGTTTCCGGCTTTCCCGATCTGATCACCGGCCAGCGCAAGAGTTTCTCCGCCTGGTCTCGCAAGTTCCAGTTCGCCGCCATGCGCCCGGCCAAGGGCGGCGTGCGCCTCGGCCTGGCCGTTCCGCCGGATGCCGACCCGCGACTCGTACCCGCCAAGACCGAAGGCTGGTCGGAACGCTGCACCGCGACGCTGGTGCTGACGGATGCCGGCGAGGTGGATGCCGGGGTGAAGGCGCTGCTGCGCAAGGCCTGGGAGCTGAGCTGAAGGAAGCGTAGGCTCCGCCTGCAAAAAAGGCGACGCTAGAGTTGTCCGAGCGATAGGGGTCACACGCTGATGCGCAGACGATCAAGCCGGTTCGCAACTCTTGGTTTCGCCGCCATGGCGGCATCTCTTTCGATGATCTCGCCAGCCGAGGCGCACGCTCCGTCCAAGATAATCGCCATGGCGATCGCCGATCCCGCCCGACCGGCGACCGACGTGGCGCTCGATGCCACGCGGCAGGGTGCTGCGATCGTGGCATTTTCTGGCGCGAGTAAGGGCTGGAAAGTCGGAGATCTGATGCAGGGGTCGGGATACTTCACCCGGCTGTTCGTGTCAGTGGTCGGCCCCAAAGGTCACGTCTATGCCTGGAGCCCGCCTGAGTTCATCGGCGCGAAGAAAGCTCTCTATGGCGACTCCCTCGACACCCTGTCTCGGGACTATCCGCTGGCGCTTACGCCCCTACGTTCGACATTCGCAGACTTGGCTTTTCCAGAGCCGCTCGACCTCGTTTTCCAGTCCCAGAACTATCACGACCTGCACCTGAAGTTGCTGCCTGCCGATACGGCGGCCAAGCTCAACGCCGTAGCCTTTAAGGCGCTGAGGCCGGGCGGGGTGTATCTCGTGGTTGATCACATATCGGCCCCAGGCGACGACACTGCGCCTAGCCGGATTCATCGGATCGATCCTGCAGTTCTGCGCCACGAGATAGAAGCGGCTGGCTTCGTGTTCGACGGCGAGAGCTCCGCGCTGCGCAATCCGGCGGACGATCACACCAAGCATGTGTTCGATGCGAGCGTTCGCGGGCACACGGACCAGATGGTCTACCGGTTCAAAAAGCCTGGCTGAGCGGGGCCGTGAGGGCGGCCTAGGTCGGCAACTCCATTGCGTCCGGTGGAGCCCCTAGTTGCCCTCCCGGAACGGGGAGTACTCGGCGGTCATCGCGGCCATCTCCTGCTCCACGGCGACGCGTTCCTGGTCGAGGTAGCGAGCGACGGGTTCTCGCAGGGCGGGGTCTGCGATCCAGTGGGCGGAGTAGACGGGGGCGGGCAGGTAGCCGCGGGCGATCTTGTGCTCGCCCTGGGCGCCGGCCTCCACGCGCTGAAGGCCGAGGCGGATCGCGTGCTCGATGGCCTGATAGTAGCAGAGCTCGAAGTGCAGGAACGGGATGTCCTCCACCGCCCCCCAGTTGCGGCCGTAGAGGGCGTCGGCGCCGATCAGGTTCAGGGCGCCCGCCACATAGCGCCCGTCCCGCTTGGCCATGAGCAAGAGGATGCGGTCGGCCATGCTCTGACCGATCAGGGAGAAGAAGCGCCGGTTCAGGTAGGGGCGGCCCCACTTTCGCGAGCCCGTGTCCTGGTAGAAGGCGAAGAAGGCGTCCCACGCGGCTTCGGTGAGGGTGGCACCGGTCAGCGCCTCGATCTCCAGACCCTGCACCGCGTCGCGGCGTTCGCGCCTGATGGTCTTTCGGCGGCTGGAGGACAGGCGGCTCAGGAAGTCGTCGAAGTCGGCATAGCCGTCGTTGGTCCAGTGATACTGCCGGTCCTGCCGCAAGAGCAGGCCTTCGGTACCCATGGCCTTCCACTCGGCTTCGAGGGGGAAGGTGACGTGCAGGGAGGAGCATTTGAGCTGGCGGCAGGCGGCGACGGCGGCGGCGGTCAGCACCTCTCGGCCCTGCGCCCTGTCCACGTCTTCGCGCAGCATGAGCCGCGGCCCGGTCACCGGCGAAAACGGGGCGGCGCACTGCAGCTTGGGGTAGTAGGCGCCGCCCGCCCGCTCGTAGGCCTGCGCCCAGCTGTGATCGAAGACGTATTCGCCCTGGCTGTGGCTCTTCACATAAAGGGGCATCACGCCCGCAATCGCCCCCGCCTCGTCCGCCACCGAGAGCGGACAGGGGTGCCAGCCGGAGCGGGCACCGACGCAGCCTGACTCCTCCAGCGCGCTCAGGAAGTCAAAGCTGACGAAGGGGTTGGCGGCGTATTCGGGGGCGCCGAGGCAGCCGTCCCACGCCGCGCGGCCGATCTCGGTCACGCCGGGGTGCAGGGTGGCTTGACCTTGAAGCCTCATGGATGTGGCCGCCGCGCCTCGCGGCTCAGCCGAGCTCCACGATGGCGTCGATCTCCACGGCGAAGTTCAGGGGGAGGCGGTAGACGCCGACGGCCGAGCGGGCGTGGCGGCCGTCGTCTCCGAACAGCTCGACCATGAGGTCAGAGGCGCCGTTGATCACCTTGGGGATGTCGAAGAACTCCGGCCCCGCCTGCACGAAGCCGCCGAGCTTCACGATGCGCTTCACCTTCGCCAGGTCGCCGCCGCAGGCCAGCTTCATCTGTGCGACGAGGTTCAGGGCGCAGATGCGGGCGGCGTCCTGCGCCTGCTCCAGGCTCACGTCCTCGCCCACCACGCCCTTGATGCCGCCGTTCGCGTCGACCGAGACCTGGCCGGAGATGTGGAGCAAGCCCCCCGCGATTACGCTCGGCACGTAGGTGGCGATGGGGGGCACGGGCGTCGGCAGGGTGAGGCCGAGCTCGGCGAGGCGGGTCTCGACGCGGTTCATGAATGCGGGCTCCGAAGGCGTGTGCAGCCGTGGTCCTACCGTCTGGCGCGGGCGCCCTCAACCGCGCCTTCGGATGTGGGCGCGACAAACCCGCCGCGACCCTTCGCTTGCGAGGCTCCCGGGGCGCGTGACACCCCGGGGCGTGGCGGGCTATGTCCGGCGGGGGGCATGTTGCGGCGCGTTCGGGTGCGGACGGCAAAGAGAGATCGGCTTTTGGTGCAACGGCGTATCGCCACGGCCGCGACGGTCATCGCCGTCTGCGCCCTCGCCGCGGCCGTCCTTCCGGGGAGCGCCGGCGCGGCCGAGCGCAAGGCCGTGGTCACGGGCGTGGCCGACCGCGCCCTGGCCTCCGCCCTCGCCGTCGCCATCGGAGACGAACCCGCCGCCCCCGCCAACCGCCTGGATGCCCGCCGCCGGGCGATCAGCGCCGCCGAGAGCGCCGACGCCCTCCTGCGCTCCGAAGGCTACTACGACGCCGAGATCACGCCCGACGTGGACGAAGGCGAGCGCCCGCGCGCCGTTCTGAAGATCACGCTCGGCCCCCGCACCCTGATCGCGACACCCAGCATCGTGTGGGAAGGCCCCCCGCCCCCCACCGACGTGCAGGCCACCGCGCGCGAGGCCATCGACCTGCCGGACAAGCTGCCCGCCCGGGCGGCTGAGGTGCTGGCCGCCGAGGGTCGCGTGGTCGCGGCGCTGGAGCAGGACGGCTATGCAGATGCGGCCGCCGTCAGCCGCGAGGTGATCGTCGATCATGCCGATCACACCCTGCGGCCTGCCTACAAGGTGAGTTCCGGCAGCCTCGTGCGGCTGGGCGAGCTGCGGCTGTCGGCCAAAAGCCGCACGCGCAAGGACTACATCGCCAAGCTCACCCCGTGGAAGCCGGGCGATGCCTACACGCCCTTCCGGGTGGCGGAGCTGGAGCGAAGGCTCACCGAAACCCAGGCCTACGACACCGTGGCGGTGTCGCTCACCCCGGTGGGCGAAACCAAGGATGGCCTGCGCCCCGTGCTGGTCAGCCTGACAGACCGCTCGCGCCGCTCGTTCGACTTCTCGGCCGGTTACTCCACCACCGAGGGGCCGGACTTCGACGTGCGCTACTCGATCTTCAACACCCTGCACCGGGCCGACACGATCACCTTCGAGGCGCGGCTGGCGCAGATCGACAGCCGGCTGGGGGGCGAGATCTCCCTGCCGCACTTCACCGCCCCGGGCCGCACGGCCAAGGCCAGCGGCTACTACTTCCGCACCGTCACCGATGCCTATTCGGAGACGGGCACGGTGCTGGCGACCGACTTCACGCAGCGCTCCGGCGCGGCCTCGTTCGTGACGCTGGGGGCCTCGGTCACCGACAGCGAGGTCAGCGACAAGGAGCTCGGCCGCTCCAAGTTCGTGGCCCTGCGCGCCGTGGGGGCATTCCTGCTCGACCGCACCAACGCCTCCCTGAATCCGGTGCGGGGCTTCAAGCTCGACGCCCGGGCCGTGCCGACGCTGCTGCAGGGCGATGGAGACCAACTGTATGTGCGGCTGACGGGGCAGGCATCGGCCTACCTCCCGTTCGGGCGCGAGGCCTCCACCGTGCTGGCGGGGCGGGTGCGGCTGGGCTCCATCATCGGTGGATCCATCCCCGCGGTTCCGGCGCAGGACCGCTTCTTCGGCGGCGGCGGCGGGTCGGTTCGGGGCTATGAGTTCCAGGGCGTGGGGCCGCGCTATGCCGACGACACGCCCAGAGGCGGCCTGTCGCTGGTGGAGGCCTCGATCGAGCTTCGCCAGCGCCTCGGCCAGACCAAGTTCGGAGGGGTGCTGTTCCTCGACGCGGGCTCGGTGGGCGACAGCTCCACACCCGATTTCAAGCGCGTCAGTCCTGCGGTGGGCGTGGGCCTGCGCTACGACCTGGGCTTCGCCCCCGTGCGGCTGGACATCGCCACGCCGCTCCAGAAGGTGCAGCGCGCGGGAACTTCGCCGTTCCAGATATACCTCTCCATAGGCCAGGCGTTTTGAGCGCGACGGCCCCCGATCCGGTGGAGCCCCAGACTGCGGCCGGGGTCGAGGGTGCGCCCGCCCCCGTGCCACCCCGCCGGGTGCGTTGGGGGCGCTGGGCGCTGGGCATAGCGGTCGCTGTGGTGGCGGTGCTGGCGCTGGCGGTTCTGGGCGGGCGGGTCTGGCTGCGCGGCGACGGCGGGCGCGCCTTCCTCATGCGCACGCTCGAGGGCCGGGAACTCGGGCCGGTGGGCAACCTTCATCTGGAGGGGCTTACCGGCGACCCGCTCGGGGCCTTCGCCGTGCGCCGGCTGACCATCGCCGATGCCACCGGAGTGTGGCTCGACGCCCGCGACCTCGCTGTGTCGTGGCGGCCGGGAGAGCTGGTGCAGCGCCGGGTGCATCTGGTCACTGTCAGAGCGGCCGACATGGTCGTGCTGCGGCGGCCGGTACTGAAGGTGCGCCCGCCGACGCCCCCCAAGCCCTCGCCTGTGGGCGTGGTGCTCGACGACCTGAAGCTGCGGCTCGAGACCCGGCCCGAGGCCAGCATGACGCCGGGCGACTGGGACGTGCAGGGCCGCTTCGCCTATGACCGTGCTGGCCAGGGCAACACGGCCGTCACTGTCGCCAGCCGCCTGCACCGGGGAGACGGTGCCGCCTTCGACGTGGCGTTCGGCGGCAAGGGCGAACTGAAGCTGCGGGTTCAGGCGCAGGAGGCGGCAGGTGGGGCTCTCGCGGGCTCCATGGGCCTGCCCACGGGCCAGACCTTCGTGCTGAAGGCGACGGCGGACGGCACGGCGGCGGGCGGCCGCTTCGCCCTGCGCACCCGTTCCGGCAACACCAGCCCCGCCGACGGGGACGGAACGTGGTCGCCCGAGGGCGCGCGCCTGAACGGCAGGGTGACCCTGGCCGCCTCCCGCGTGCTCAGCCCCTACGTCGCGCGCATCGGGCCTGAGGCGCGGGTGGCGATCGTTTCGCGGTCGCTCACCGATGGCACGAGCGATCTGGACGCCCGCATGGACGGGGCCTTCGCGCATTTCAAGGCGACCGGCCCGGCGCGCCTGTCGGACCGCACGACGCCGGGCGTGAAGGTCGAGCTGCAGGTCTCAGACCTGTCGCGCTGGAACCACCTCGCCACGGTCGGCCCCACCCGGGCGGTCGGCGTGATCAAGGGCCGCCCCGACCGCTTCACCTACACCGGACGCATCGCTGGAGACCGGCTGACGCTGGGCACCGCCTATGCGCTCGCCCATGCGGAGGGACCGGCGACGATGTCCCTCGACAAGGGTGTGGTGCACGTGACTGGCGATCTGCAGGGGGCGGGCGGCTCGGGCAAGGGGCTGATCCCCACGCTCCTCGGCGCGCGGCCGAGGGTGCAGGCCGACGTATCGATGCTCGCGCACGGCCGCCTGTCCCTGAAGTCGATCCACATCGCGGGAGCCAACCTGAAGGTGGATGGCTCGGGCGGGCAGGGGCTCCTGGGCGGGCTGAACTTCAAGGGCGCGGCGCAGGTGGCGAGCGTCGCCGGGGCCCGGCCCGGAGCGGCGGGGGGGCTCGACGCCCAGTGGACCGCCGACGAAACCAAGGGTCGCGACGGCCGTGCCGCCTGGCGATTCAGCTTCGACGCCAAGGGGCGGGGGCTGAAGACCGGGCTGGCCGAAGCCGACCGGCTCCTCGGTCCGACAGCCCGGCTGGCGGCGAAGGGCGTGTGGGCGGATGGCGCCGTCGCCCTTTCCGGCGTGGAGCTCACGGGCGAGGCGGCGAGCGCCACCGGCAGCGGCGGGCTGGGCGCCAAGGGCGAGCTCACCACCGACTTCGACTGGAAGGCCAAGGGCCCCTTCGCCGCCGGCCCTGTGGAGATCGCGGGCGAAGCCAGGGGCCACGGCAAGGTGACCGGCGAACTCTCCAAGCCGCAGGCCGATCTGACGGCCGACCTCACCAGCCTGGATTTCGGCAAGCTCGTGATCCGCCCGGCGCATCTGGCGCTGACCTTCGCCTCCGGGCCTTCCGGGGTGGAGGGGCGCCTCGCCCTGAAGGGGCCAAGCGAATACGGCGAGGCCACCGCCCGCACCGCGTTCCACTTCGCCGACGGCGGCCTGGCCCTGAGCGACCTTTTCGCCGACGCGGGCGGGGTGAAGCTCTCCGGCGCGGTCACTCTCCGTAATGGTGCCCCCTCCACCGCAGACCTGACGGTGGCCGCCGGGAAGGGCGCATTCCTGGGGTCGGGCACCGTGACCGGCGGCCTGAAGCTCTCCGCCCGGCCCGGCGGCGGCGGCGTGATCGCGCAGGCGGCGCTTGAGGGTCGCAACGTGTCGCCGTTGGACTCCGCGATCTCGGTCCACGCGATCAGCCTGAAGGCGGACGGACCGCTGGAGCGCCTGCCCTTCAAGGTGTCGGTGGAGGCGCAGACGCCCACGCCCTACCGTTTCGCAGGCGACGGGGTGTTCGAGGGGTCGCAGGCAATCAAGACGCTGACGCTCTCCGGCACCGGAAAGCTGCGAAAGACCGACGTGAAGACGCTGGAGCCGCTCACCGTGCGCTTCGGCCCTACCGAACGCTCGCTGCACGCCCGCATCGCCGCCGCCGGGGGCCGCATCGAGGCCGACGCCCGGGACGTGGGGGGCGCCGTCACAGGCAAGGCGACCCTGACCGACGTCTCCCTGACCGAGCTCAATGCGGACTTCGCAGGGGTGGTGCAGGCCGTGGTCACCCTCGACGGCAAGGGCCCGCGCCTGAACGGGCGCATGGAGGCCGACGTCGTGGACGCCCGCGCCCGGGAGGCGCCGGTCGCCCTCGGCCTCGATGCCAAGGTGGTCGCGACCCTGGCCGACACCCGCATCCGCTTGCTGGCGCAGGCCACCAACGACCAGGGCCTGATGAGCCGGCTGGATGCGGACCTGCCCGCAGAGGCCGCCGCCAGCCCGTTCCGCATCGCGGTGGACCGCACCAAGGCCGTGCGCGGTACCTTCTCGGCCGACGGCGAACTGCGCCCCCTGTGGGACTTGCTGGTGGGCGGCGACCGCACCCTGTCAGGCCGGGTGGCGACGCAGGGAACCGTGGCGGGCACACTGAACGACCTGCAAATCTCGGGCGATGCCTCGGTCAGCAAGGGCCGGTTCCAGGACGCGCCCACGGGCCTCGTGCTGCAGGACCTGGAGGTGAAGGCGCGCTTCGCCCGCAACGTGGTGGACATCAGCCGCTTCTCCGGTGCCGACGTGAAGGGCGGCACGGTCACGGGCGACGGACAGATCAGCCTGCAGCGTGACGGGGGGTCGAACTTCGCCCTGACGCTGTCGAAGTTCCGCCTGATCGACAACACCCTGGCCCGCGGCACGGCTTCGGGCTCGGTGAAGGTGGTGCGCGACGCCGAGGGCCACGCCAAGCTTTCCGGCACCCTTGTAGTGGATCGCGCCGACGTGAGCGCCAAGCCGCTCAAGCCCACGGGCGTGACGCCTCTCGACGTAATCGAGGTGAACCTGCCCGTGAAGGAGGGCGAAGACCCCGCCAACGCCAAGCGGCCCGGCCCCCTGCAGGTGGCGCTCGACGTGACGCTGCAGGCCCCCCGCGGCGTCTTCGTGCGGGGCAACGGGCTGGATGCCGAGCTTTCGCTGACGGCCCATGTGGGCGGCTCGACCTCGCAGCCTGACCTGTCGGGCGTGGCCCGGGTGGTGCGCGGCTCCTACGACTTCTCGGGCAAGCGGTTCGATTTCGACGAGGCGGGGACGGTGCGCCTGGGAGCCACCGCCGAGGCCATCCGCCTCGACCTCACCGCCCGGCGAGACGACCCCGCATTGAACGCCATCGTGCGCATCACCGGCACGGCGGCCCGGCCGAGGATCACGCTCACCTCAACCCCAGTCCTGCCGCAGGACGAGGTGCTGTCGCGGGTGCTGTTCGGGGTGTCGGCCTCGCAGCTGTCGCCGTTCGAGGCGGCGGGGCTGGCGTCGGCGCTGGCGGGGCTGGCCTCAGGGGGCGGCTTCGACATCCTGGGGGGCCTGCGCCAGTTTGCCGGGCTGGATCGCCTCGCCATCGGCGGCACGGCGGGCGGAGCCACCGTCACCGGGGGCAAGTACATCACCGACAACATCTATCTGGAGCTGACCGGGGCCGGTGCCCAGCGCACCACCACGACGACCGACCCTGGCCGCACCGGCTCCTCGGCCTCGGTGGAATGGCGGGTGCGGCGCAACCTCTCGCTGGTCAGCCAGGTCTGGACCGGCGGCGACACCCGCCTCTCGGTGCGGTTCCGTAAGGACTACTGAGCGACCCCCGGGATCGCGGCCAGCACCGCATCGGCATAGCGGCGGGAGACCGGGGCTTGCAGGCCGCCGGTCAGGGTCAGTTGTCGGTCGCCGGAGGTCGAGGGGGCGATCTCGCGCACGGCCGCCGGATTCACCAGCCAGGAGCGGTGGGTGCGAACGAAGCCGCAGACCGCGAGGCGGGCTTCGATCTCGGCCATCGTGGCGCGCTCCAGAGGACGGCGGCCGTCGGTGAGCCTCCATTCGACGTAGTTGCCCGCGGCTTGCACGGCGACGATCTCATGGGCCGACAGGCGCAGGGTGCGCTGGCCGTCGCGGATTAGGACGGGGGGGGCAGCCTCGGCCGTTGGGGCGGGCACATGAGCCGTAGGCAATTCGCGCCGCATCAGCGTGTCGGCCAGCGCCGCAAGGGTCAGGCCGAGGGCATAGGCAAAGGCATCCTTGCGAAACTCGTAGAGGGCGTCGGTCGGCCCGCCGAAGACGTAGCTCAGGCCGTGCCCGGCATAGAGCCCTTTCCGCAGAAGCACGAAGGCGGTCACGTGCAGCACCGCGAAGGCCAGCGCCCCGGCCGCCTGCACCGCTGCGAAGGGCAGCCAGCGCCCTCGCCCGGGGGGAGACGCCCACAAGAGCAGGAGCGCTATCGGCACCAGCAGCGCTGCCGTGACACCGGCGGTGATCTCGTCGACGAGCACGCGCCAGGGCCCGTCGCCGCCCTGCAGGCTTGGCTGGTCGTGCAGGCGGGAGAAGATGTTCACCGTCACCAGCGCTGCGATGCCCAAGGCGGAGACCGCGGTGAACAGGGCACCGCGCCTCAGAGCCTCGCCGTTCGTCCCTTGCAGGCCGCCGCTCGTCCCTCGGGCAGAAGGCTCGACCCGGCGGGGCGACGGGGCGGCCCCCGGTGCTTCAGGCCCCGGCCCGGGCGCGCTCACCTGTCGTGGTCCCACTGACGCAGGAGCGGATTATGACGTCCACACCGCCAGCCGCAGCCGTTTCCGGCGAGCGCAGGCTCGACCTCGACTGGGTGCGCATCGCGGCCTTCGGGCTGCTGATCCTCTACCATTGCGGCATGTTCTATGTGCCGTGGGACTGGCATGTGAAGAGCCCCCATCCCGTAGAGACGCTCAAGCCCCTGATGGTGCTGACCAACCCGTGGCGGCTGCCGCTGCTGTTCCTGGTGTCGGGCGTGGCGACGCGGTTCATGGCCGACAAGATGACCGCGGGCGCGCTGGTTCGCCAGCGGATGTGGCGCCTCTTGCCGCCGCTGGTCTTCGGCATGCTGGTGATCGTGCCGCCGCAGACCTTTATGCAGGTGACGCAGAGCCTGCATCAGTCGATCAGCGTGGCTGATTTCTACGCTCGCTATCTCACCGCGAGCGGCCATTGGGTCGATCCCCACACCGGCCCGATCATCACGCCCACGTGGAACCACCTGTGGTTCGTGACCTATCTGGCCGTCTACAGCCTGATCCTGGGGGCCGTGCTGGTGGTCGGACGGGGCGGGCTGGAGCGGGCGCGCGAACTTGGCGAGCGGCTGTTTCGCCACCCGTGGGCGGTGCTTGTTATCCCGCTCGCCGGGGCGGTGGCGACGCGGATGATCGTTTCGCCGCGCTTCCACGACACCCACGCGCTGGTTTCAGACTGGAACGTGCACGCCGAGTCGGCCCTGCCGTTCCTGTTCGGCTACCTGTTCGGCAAGTCGGACGCGGTGTGGACGGCGATCGCCAGGGCCCGCTGGCCCGCGCTGTTCCTGGCCGTGATCGCCTACCTCGGATACGCCGCCTATCAAGTCGCCTACCCCGCCTATGACGCCCCGGCGTCGGTCGCAGCCGCCGTGCGCTTCGCCTTCGGAGTGGATCAGTGGGCCAGCGTCGTGGCCATCCTCGGCTTTGCGCGGGTGCATCTCGCCGCCGCGCAGGACGGGCCGGTGCGCCGTTATCTTACCGACGCGATCTTCCCGTTTTACATCGTTCACCAGACGATCATCGTGATCGCAGCCCCCTGGCTCGTCAGCCTCGGCCTGCCCCAGGGGGTGGAGGCGGCGCTCCTGGTGGCGGTCACCACGGCGGGGTGCTTCGGAATCTACGAGGCCGTGCGGCGGGTGCAGGTGCTGCGGCCGGTGTTCGGCCTGTCGTGGAGGCGCAAGGCCGCGCCTTCAGCCCGCGGCGCTGGCCGCCCGTTCCGCAGCGTAGCGCTGGGTGCCGTGGGTGAGGACGCCATCTGAGGGCATCACCTGCGTGATGCCCAAAGGCTCGGCCCCCTTGAGACGGTCGTAGAGGGGGCCGAAGTCCTGCAGGGTGGTCTCGCGCAGATCTTCCAGCGAGGGGATCACGAAATAGACCTGCTGGAAGTCGTCGATCCGATAGGGCGTCTTCATCACGCGCTCCAGATCGAAGGCGATGCGGTTGGGGTCGTCGGCCTCCAGGGCGAAGACGGTCTCGGCCGCGGACGAAACGATGCCGGCGCCGTAGATGCGAAGGCCGCCGTGCTCCTGCATCAACCCGAACTCCACCGTGTACCAGTAGAGGCGGGCGAGGTTCTCCAGCTGGCCGAGCTTCAGCGCCCGCCCGGCCCCCACGCCGTATTTCTGCATGTAGTCGGCGAACACGGGGTCGGTCAGCATCGGCACGTGGCCGAACACGTCGTGGAACACGTCGGGCTCTTCCAGATAGTCGAGCTGGTCGGGCTTGCGGATGAAGTTCCCGGCGGGAAAGCGACGGTGCGCCAGGTGATCGAAGAACACCGCATCGGGCACGAGGCCGGGCACGGCCACCACGCTCCAGCCCGTGAGGGCTGTCAGCCTCTCGCTCACCTTCAGGAAGTCGGGGATGCCTTCGCCGCGCAGGTCCAGCGCATCCAGGCCCTTCAGGAAGGCGTCGCAGGCTCGGCCGGGAAGGAGCTTCTGCTGGCGATCGTAAAGGGTCAGCCAGGTGGCGTGGTCTTCCGCGGTGTAAGCTTCCCAGCCCTGCGGGATCGTCCAGTCGGCCGAGACGCCCTGCGGGGGAGAGGCGAGCGCACCGTCGGCCATGATCAGCGAAACCTTCTGCGTCAGTGCGCGTGGCCTGAGCGGGGCTTGTAGCGCCCCTGCTCGAAGTGGTCGAACAGCACCTTGGCCTGCGGATGGCCCACCGGCTCGCCGGTCTCGTCAGGCAGGAGATTCTGCTCGGAGACGTAGGCGGTGTAGCAACTCTCCGCGTTCTCCGCGAGCAGGTGGTAGAACGGCTGGTCCTTCCGGGGGCGCACGGCCTCGGGGATCGAGTCCCACCACTCGTCGGTGTTGGCGAACACGGGGTCCACGTCGAAGATCACGCCGCGGAACGGGTAGATGCGATGGCGCACCACCTGCCCGAGCTGGAACCTGGCCGTTGGCATCGACGTCTCCATGGGCTGAGCATGACAAAGCTGCGTCGTTCCGTCGATGGAAGGTTTGCCGCACCTGCGAACAGCGCGCCCGGCCGCCCTCGGGCCATTATCGTGACGCTTGCGGTCGGAGTGCGCCTTGTTACTGTCTGCGCTGAAACGGCTCGCGACAGCCGCGCCGCGCCGCAAGGGCGAGGCTGGCTGGATCGCGTGCGGAAGCGCTTTGGCGGGCACATGGTTGAGGTTCCTGCGGCGGCCGCCAGCGGCCCGCGTGCGGGCCGGGCGCGTCCGGTCGAGGGGCGAAGCCCTGCGCCGTGCTACGGCGCGCTCGACCTCGGCACCAACAACTGCCGCCTCCTGATCGCCGCCCCGCACGGCCCCCGGGACCAGGCGGGCTTTCGCGCGGTGGAGTCGTTCTCGCGCATCGTGCGCCTGGGCGAGGGGTTGTCGCTCACCGGCCGCCTCGATCCGGCGGCGATGGAGCGGGCGCTGGCCGCCCTGCAGATCTGTGCCGACAAGGTGCGGCGTCGCAAGGTGGTCAAGCTCAGCGCCGTCGCCACCCAGGCCTGCCGCGCGGCCGAGAACGGCGACGCCTTCATCGCCGAGGTGAAGCGCCGCACGGGGCTGGACCTGCGCGTCATCGATCCCTCCGAGGAGGCCGCCCTGTCGGTGGCGGGCTGCGTCAACCTATTGGACCGCGCGGCCGATGCGGCGCTGGTGATCGACGTGGGCGGCGGCTCGACCGAGTTGTCCTGGGTCGATCTGCAGGCCTGGCGTGAAAGCGGTGGCTCGGGCGCGCCGCCGGTGCGGGGCTGGATGTCCATGCCGATTGGTGTCGTGACCCTGGCCGAACGCTTCCCTGAGGCCGGGGACCGCGGGCCGTGGTATCGGGCGATGGTGGAGCATGTGAAGGCCGCGCTGGCCCCCTTTCCCGAACGCGAGGCCCTGGCCACGGTGTTCGCCAGCGGCGGCGGGCACCTCGTGGGCACCTCCGGGGCGATCACCAGCCTTGCGGGCCTGCACCTGGACCTGCCGCGCTATGATCGTAGCCGGGTCGACGGGTTGTGGCTCACCGATGCCGACTGTGGGGCGGCCGCCGATCGGCTCATGGCGCTCGACGCCGCGGAGCGCGCCAAGGCCCCCTGCATCGGGGCCGACCGCGCCGACCTCGTGCTGGCCGGCGCCGCGATCCTGCAGGCGGTGCAGGAGACCTGGCCCTGCACGCGGGTGCGAGTGGCGGATCGCGGTCTGCGCGAGGGCCTGCTCCTGGCGCTCCTGTCCGAGCGCACGCCGCCCCGCCGCCGTCGTCGGCGGCGCTGACATGGCTGCCGACAAGCCCCCCGAACCGCCTGCAAAACCGCTCGGCGACCCCGCGCGCCGCCGGATGGTGCGCACGCCCACTCGCGGCGACCCCGCCGGTCGCAACGAGGGCCACAAGCGGCTGAAGACCGCCTCCGACCGCACGCAGTCGTCGCAGGCGTGGCTGGAGCGGCAGCTCAACGATCCGTTCGTGGTGCGCGCCAAGGCCGAGGGCTGGCGTTCGCGCGCCGCCTTCAAGCTGACCGAGATGGACGACCGGCATCACCTTATCCGCAAAGGTTCGCGGGTGATCGACCTCGGCTGCGCGCCGGGGGGCTGGATCCAGGTAGCCCTGAAGCGGGGGGCCGGAACCGTGGTGGGCATCGACCTCCTGCCCGTGACCACCATCGCCGGAGCCGACCTGATCGAGGGGGACTTCAACGAACCCGGCATGGGCGAGCACCTGCTGAAGATCGCCGGCGGCGCGCCCGACCTCGTGCTCAGCGACATGGCCCCCAACACCATGGGCCACCGACAGACCGACCACCTGCGCATCGCCATGCTGATCGAGCAGGCCGCCGCCTTCGCTGCCACGGCGCTTCGGCCGGGCGGCGCCTTCGTAACCAAGGCGTTCCAGGGGGGCGAACTGGAGCAGGTGATCAAGCGCCTGAAGACCGACTTTGACACCGTGAAACAGGTGAAGCCCAAGGCCAGCCGCGCCGACTCCAGCGAGGTGTATCTCGTGTGCCTGGGGCGGAAGGGGTGATCTAGTCGGCGGGGAAGAGGCGGGGGTAATCCCGCGCGCTGTGCATCACTCGCAGCACGAGCACGTCTTCAAGTCTGACGACGAAGAAGATCGAATAGTTGCCGAAAGGCCGCCGCCTGATGCCCAGGTTCTCGACGCCCGGAGCCAAGGCGAAACTTTCCGGGAACTGCGCGAGGTCGTCCGCCGCGTCATAAAGATCGTTCGTCAGCCTGCGAGCGGCTCGAGGGCTGTCGGCAGCGATGTAGGTCGCGATCGCATCAATGTCCGCCTCCGCCAGGAGGCTGTACGTAACCTTCACGCCTGTTCGGTTTCCAGCGTGTCGAGCTTGGCCAAAAGCTTGGCGCGGGCCTGCGTCGAGGACGCCGTGCCCCGTGCCTCGACATCGGCCAGAGCCTCTTCCATGTCGCGGCGCAGCTTGGCAATCTGGTGTTCGCGCTCCTCCACCAGCCGGACGCCTTCGCGGAGCACCTCGCTTCTCGAGCCGTAACGCCCGTTCGCGACCATGCCCTCTACGGCGCGCTCCAGGGCGTCACCAAGATTGACGGTCATGGTCATGGCGCAGGCGGCTCCGCAGCAAACCGTCTAATAATAGCTATTATCTTCCTTAAGCCAACCCGGTGACAGCCCCCTGCGCCATCGCTATACCACCCTCGCAAAACGGAGGCTCCGCATGGAGATTCGCGAAGGGCTCACCTTCGACGATGTTTTGCTTGAACCAGGCGCTTCAGACGTCATGCCGGCCCAGGCCGACACGTCCACCCGGCTCACGAAACAGATCGCGCTGAACATACCGCTCGTGTCCTCGGCGATGGACACGGTCACCGAAAGCCGGCTCGCCATCGCCATGGCGCAGGCCGGAGGCCTGGGCGTGATCCACCGCAACCTGAGCCTGGAGGAACAGGCCGACCAGGTGCGCGAGGTGAAGCGTTACGAGTCAGGCATGGTGATCAATCCGATCACCGTCCACCCGGATACGACCCTGGCCGAGATCCGCGAGATCAAGGCGCGCAAGAAGGTGTCTGGCTTTCCCGTGGTGGAGCGGGGCACGGGGCGGCTCGTGGGCATCCTGACCAACCGCGACATGCGTTTCTCCAGCGACCCGTCGGAACTCGCCTCGGCGCTGATGACCACGGAGAACCTCGCCACCGTGCGCGAAGGGGTCAGTCAGTTCGAGGCGAAGGCGCTTCTGCAGCGGCGCAAGATCGAGCGGTTGATCGTGGTGGACGACGAGGGCCGCGCCACCGGCCTCGTCACCGTCAAGGACATGGACAAAGCCGAGGCCTATCCCCACGCCGCCAAGGACGAGCAGGGCCGCCTGCGGGTCGGCGCCGCCTCCACGGTCGGCGACCAGGGCTATGAGCGCTCCATGATGCTGATCGACGCCGGGGTGGATGTCGTGGTCATCGACACCGCCCACGGCCACTCGATCCAGGTCAGTCGGGCGGTGGAGCGGATCAAGCGCGAGAGTAATCGCGTGCAGATCATCGCCGGCAACGTCGCCACCTACGACGGGGCGAGGGCCTTGATCGACGCGGGCGCGGATGCGGTGAAGGTGGGCATCGGCCCCGGTTCCATCTGCACCACCCGCATCGTGGCGGGGGTGGGCGTGCCGCAGCTGACCGCCATCGCCGAGGCCGCCCGCGCGGCCCAAGGCACCGACGCCATCGTCATCGCCGACGGGGGCATCAAATACTCGGGCGACCTCGCCAAGGCGCTGGCGGCGGGGGCGCACGTGGCCATGCTGGGCTCCGCCTTCGCCGGCGCGGAGGAGGCGCCGGGAGAGGTGTTCCTGTTTCAGGGCCGCTCCTACAAGGCCTATCGCGGCATGGGGTCTGTGGGCGCCATGGCCCAGGGCTCGGCCGACCGCTACTTCCAGAAGGAGGTCGGCGACAGCCACAAATATGTGCCCGAGGGGATCGAGGGTCAGGTGCCCTACAAGGGTCCGATCGGGGCGATCATCCACCAGATGGTGGGCGGTCTTCGCGCCGCGATGGGCTACGTCGGGGCGCGCTCCATCGAAGACCTGCAGGCCAAGGCGCGCTTCGTGCGCATCACCGGCGCCGGCCTTCGCGAGAGCCACGTCCACGACGTACAGATCGTGCGCGAGGCGCCGAACTATCCGACGCATTCCTGAGGGGGACCAGAGACAATGACTTCCGCCATGACGCCCGCGCTCACCGCGCTAGGCTGGACGCTGGTTCTGGCCATCGTGCAGATCTTCCTGGCCGCGGCCCTGCGCACGCAGGAAACCGGCCTGCCCTACAACGCCGGAGCCCGCGACACCGAGGGCCCGCCTGTCGGCAAGGTGACCGGGCGGCTGATGCGAGCCCAGGCCAACCTCTATGAGACCCTGCCCCTGTTCGCCGCCGCCGTGCTGATCGCCTTCGTGGCGGGACGAGAGAGCAAGACGGTGGATCTGGCGGCGTGGACTTATCTCGGCGCCCGGATCGTCTACGTTCCGCTCTACGCTCTGGGCGTGCCCTTCGTGCGCACCCTAGTGTTCCTGCTGAGCGTGGTGGCGCTGATCGCGATCATCTGCACCATCCTTCGGCCCGTCTGAGGCGTCAGACGCAAGGTTGACCCCCGCCGCCCGCCTCGCCGCCGCCATCGAGGTGCTCGACGCCATCGCCCTTCGCCGCACCCCTGCGGACGTGGAGCTGAAGGCCTGGGCCAAAACCCGTCGCTTCGCCGGATCGGGCGACCGTCGCGCCATCGCGGAACGCGTCTACGCCGTGCTGCGCGCCCGGGCCCGCCTGAGCTGGCGCATGGGGGCGGACGACGGGCGGGCTCTGGTGCTGGGTTCTCTGGTGGAGCTCGACGGCCTGTCGCCGCCGGACATCGACGGCCTGTTCGGCGGGGAGGGGCACGCGCCTCCGCCGGTGACCGACGCAGAGCGTGAACGCTTCACCGCCGTGCTCGACACTCCGCCCGACGAGATCGCAGCGGGCGTTCCCGCCTTCGTGGGCTTGGCGCTCACGGCGCAGTTCGGCGCCGACGCGGCCGCCGAGGCTCAGGCGCTCATCGGCGATCGAGCGCCGGTGGACCTGCGGGTGAACACCCTGCGCGGTGACGTGGCGGCGGCGATGCGCCTCCTCGCCGTAGATGGCATCAAGCCCGAGGCCACCCCCTTCGCCGCGCTTGGCCTGCGCCTGCCCCCCGCCCGCTATGCCGACGTGCAGGATACCCGCGCCTTCAAGACCGGCTGGGTGGAGGTGCAGGACGAAGCCAGCCAGATCGCCGCCTCCCTCAGCGGCGCCGCCCCAGGCATGACCGTGATCGACTGGTGCGCCGGCGGTGGCGGCAAGACGCTGGCGCTGGCGGCGATGATGGCGGGGGAGGGGACGCTTCTCGCCCTCGACGTTGATGCCAAGCGCCTCGCCGCGCTCGCCCCGCGCCTCGACCGGGCGGGGGCCTTCGCCAACATCCGGCAGTTGAAGCGCGACTATCTCGACAGCGGAACCCCCGGTGAAGTGCCCCACGCCGACCTCGTGTTCGTGGATGCGCCGTGCTCGGGCTCCGGCACCTGGCGGCGCCATCCCGAGGCGGCTTGGCGGCTCACCCCCGAAGCCGTGACGCGACTGGCGGCGTTGCAGCTGCGCATCCTCACCGCCGCCGCCAACCGGGTGAAACGGGGCGGGCGCCTCGCCTACGCCACCTGTTCGGTGCTGCATGAGGAGAACGGGGCGGTGGCCGATCTCTTCCTGTCGCGCCACCCCGACTTCGCGCCCCGGCCCATCGCGACGGCGGCCGATACGCCGTTTCTGACGACCGCCGCGCAGGCCCGCCTGTCGGCGCTCGCCGCCCCGCCCCACATGCTGCAGATGACGCCGCGCCGCACCGGCACCGACGGCTTCTTCATCGCCCTTTTCGAGAGACTGCCATGAGCGATCCGGCCCCTGTTCATGAGCGCCTGCTGATCGTCGACTACGGCAGCCAGGTCACCCAGCTCATCGCCCGGCGGGTGCGGGAGGACGGCGTCTACTGCGAGGTGCACCCCTGCCAGAAGGTAGACGACGCCTTCGTGCGGGCCTTCGATCCCGCCGCCGTGATCCTCTCCGGCGGGCCGAACAGCGCCTCCGATCCAAACGGCCCCAAGGCCCCGATGGCGATCTTCGAGAGCGGCAAGCCGGTCCTGGGCATCTGCTACGGCGAGATGACCATGTGCCAGCAGCTCGGCGGCCAGGTCGAGGCGGGGCACGACGGCGAGTTCGGCCGCGCAGACATCGTCATCACCCGCGAAAGTCCGCTGCTGGACGGGCTGGGCAGCATCGGCGACAGCGAACCCGTCTGGATGAGCCACGGCGACAAGATCACCGCCATCCCCGCGGGCTTCGAGGTGTTGGCCACCTCCGTCGGCTCGCCCTACGCCGTCATCGCCGACGAGGGGCGGCGGTTCTACGGCGTGCAGTTCCACCCCGAGGTGGTGCACACGCCCCGCGGCGCGCGCCTCCTGCGCAACTTCACCCGCGGCATAGCCGGGCTGAAGGGCGACTGGACGATGGCGGCCTTCCGCGGCGAATCCATCAAGCGCATCCGCAAGCAGGTGGGCTCGGGAAAGGTGATCTGCGGCCTCTCCGGGGGCGTGGACTCGTCAGTGGCGGCGGTGCTGATCCACGAGGCGATCGGCGAGCAGCTCACCTGCGTGTTCGTGGACACCGGCCTCTTGCGGAAGGACGAGGCGACGCAGGTCGTCGAGCTGTTCCGCGACCACTACAACATCCCCCTGATCCATGTGGATGCGGGGGCCGACTTCCTCGGCGCCCTGCAGGGCGTCACCGACCCTGAGGCCAAGCGCAAGGCCATCGGCCGGGTGTTCATCGAGGTGTTCGACCGGGAGTCCGCCAAGATCGAGGGCGCCGCCTTCCTGGCCCAAGGCACGCTTTATCCCGACGTGATCGAGAGCGTCTCCGTCCACGGCGGCCCGTCCGCCGTCATCAAGAGCCACCACAACGTGGGCGGCCTGCCCGAGACCATGAAGCTGAAGCTGGTCGAGCCCCTGCGCGAGCTCTTCAAGGACGAGGTGCGCGCGCTGGGACGCGAACTGGGGCTGGACCCCGCCTTCGTGGGCCGCCACCCGTTCCCCGGGCCGGGCCTCGGCATCCGCATCCCCGGCGAGGTGACCCCCGACGCGGTGAAGACCCTGCAGGACGCCGACGCCATCTGGCTGGACGAGATCCGGAAGGCCGGCCTCTACGACGCGATCTGGCAGGCCTTCAGCGTGCTCCTGCCCGTTCGCACCGTGGGCGTGATGGGCGACGCCCGCACCTACGAGAAGGTGCTGGCCCTGCGCGCCGTCACCTCCGTCGACGGCATGACCGCCGAGGTCTTCCGCTTCCCGTGGGAGGTGCTGGAGGCCGCCGCGACGCGGATCGTCAACGAGGTCAAGGGCGTCAACCGCGTGGTCTACGACATCACCTCCAAGCCGCCCGGCACCATCGAGTGGGAATGATTCGGGGCTGTTTTTGGCTATCGCGATCAATCGGCATTTTCCCATCAAAGCATTGAAATGAAAAGATTATCTCACGTTATCTATCGGGATCAATCGCGGAGCAGCGGTTGGCTCTGGCGTCATGCGTGACGGTATCCGGCAAACTTGCACTTGGCCCGATCCAGCGATACCGTCAGAGGTATTGAAGCCAGTGACGGTATTCTTTCCGCACTAAACCATTGTAAATCAAGCGATAATGTCGGCGAAAATGTCCGAAAATCGCCGGACGG
>JBBRQN010000011.1:0-95869 GCA_038226305.1 Caulobacterales bacterium | reverse complement strand
GAAGGACTTCGCCTTCGCCCTCGGCAACGACAAGCTGGCCGACTGGGTGAACAGCCTGCCCCCGCCCTTCGCCCGCTATCGCCAGCTGAAGGACGGCCTCGTCGTCTACTCGCGCATCGCCGGCCAGAACCCGTGGAAGCCGGTTCCGGCTGGGCCTGACCTCGGCATGGGGGCCACCGGCCCCCGCGTCGCCGCCCTTCGCGCCCGGCTGGTCTACGAAGACGCCACCCTGGCAAAGGCCGCCGCGGACGCCCCCTTCGATGCCGCTCTGAAGGATTCCGTCACGCGCTTTCAGGCGCGGCACGGCCTGAACCCCACCGGGCTCGTCTCGAAGGCGACCGTGGCCGCCCTCAACGTGTCGCCGGCCCAGCGCGTTCGCCAGATCACGGCCAACATGGAGCGCTGGCGCTGGGTGCCGCGCGATCTGCGGCCCTCGCGCATCGAGGTGAACGTGCCCGCCGCCTCGCTTCAGGTCTATGACGACAACAAGCCGACGCTGGCCATGCTCGTCGCCGCGGGAAAGCCCGTTCCCGATGACCACACCCCCATGCTGGCGGGCCGGATCACTTCCATCGTGCTCAACCCGGCGTGGCACATCCCGGCCTCGATCGCGCCGGAAATCTACGCCAAGCAGCGCAAGGACAAGGGCTACTTCGCCCGCGAGGGCATCACCACTCAGCCCGGCAACAAGATCGCGCCCCTGGTGCAGGCCGCCGGCCCCAAGAGCGCCCTGGGCCAGATCAAGTTCGACTTCCAGAACCCCTTCGGCGTGTACCTGCACGACACGCCTGCGCAGGCCGCCTTCGGCCGTGCCTCGCGCGATGTGAGCCACGGCTGCGTGCGGGTGGAGAAGCCGATCGATCTCGCCGCCCTCCTGCTCGCCCCCAATGGAAACTGGCCGCAGCCCAGAATCGCCGAAGCCATCAAGGGCAATGAGACCCAGCGCGTGAGCCTGAAAGTGGGAGAGCCGGTCTACCTCCTGTATTTCACTGCTTACGGCGAAGGCGCCCAGCTCGCTTTTCGCGCAGACCCCTATGGGTGGGACGCCAAGCTGATGGGGCTAGTTGACGCACTGGGCTCCGGCAAAGGTTGAACCTTGTGACCTGTCCCGTCATCTGTGGCTCATCGCCAACGATAGGAACGCCACACCGACCCGCCCCCCGGGTCGCGCGGCCTTGTATTCATGATTTCATCCCGACGCCGGTTGCTGTCCCTGGGTCTCGGCTGTGCCGCGACCGCGGTGGCCGCGCCGACCGCCAGCCTCGCCCACGGGCGGGTGATCTCCCCGGTGCTCGGCAAGCTGGCCACATCGGGCCACGGCCTGGGTCATGGTTTGGGCAAGGCGGCCCGTCAGGCGTTCCTGCACAACACCCACACGGGCGAGAGCCTCAAGGCGGTCTACTGGGAGAACGGAAAATACGTTCCCCAGGCGCTCTCCAGCCTGATGAAGGTGCTGCGAGACTGGCGCAACGGCGAGGAGCACATGATGGACCCTCGCGTGTTCGACCTCCTGCACACCGTCTCCACCAAGGTGGAATCCAACCAGCCGATCCAGATCATCTCAGGCTACCGCAGCGCCGCCACCAACGCGGCCATGCACGAGAAGAGCTCGCAGGTGGCCTCCAACAGCTTCCACACCAAGGGCATGGCCACCGACATCCGCATCCCGGGCGTCGACCTGCGCCACCTGCACAAGGCGGCCCTGAGCCTGAAGGCCGGCGGCGTCGGCTTCTACCCCGTCTCCAACTTCGTCCATGTTGACGTCGGCCCGCTCCGCACTTGGCAGGGTGCCTGACGGCAAGCTGAAGACCATGCGCCGCCTGGCTCGAGCCGGTGGGGTGGGGCTCGCCATGGCCGCGGTGACCGGCTTAATCCCGACACTCACCTATGCGCAGCCTCGGCAAGCCCCGCGTGCTGAAGCTTCGACCACCGTAAGTGGCATCACCGTCGGCGCGGGGATGGACGCGCTGGTGGTGGATGGGCGGCGGCTGTGCGCCTTGACGCCTGCGGACGGTGTGACGCCTGCGACGCCGCACGTTGTGGACAGCTATCCCAAGCCGACCGACTCGCCCCCCGCCGGGCTGATCTACCTGCGGGTGACCTACAGCGAGCGGATGAGTCCCTGCGGGTTCCTGCTGGCGGATTCGTTCTTCACGCCAGCCCCTGAGTTCCTCGACGAGCCGGCGATGCTGACGCGGGACTACAAGACGTTCTATTTCGCGGTGAAGACCGAGCCGGGGAAATCCTACGCCACCTCGTTCAACCGCCGGTTCTCGCGCCCCTACTTCAGGAACCTGTACGGCGTGGGCGCGCCTGCGTTCACGGTGTCCTTCAAGACCTCGGCGACGGCACCACCTTCCACCACGCCCAAGGCCGCGTTCCTCGCCGACGCGGGCAGCGAGGATGTGGCCCAGGCTCAGGACAGGCTGATCAAGCTGTGGAGCCCGCGAGAAGACAGCGACGGCCCGGAATGCGGCCGCTGCGACAAGGATGCCCTTGCGAGGGGCGAGGGGCGTTCTGCCGCCGATCAGCCCGGGCGGCCGTAGCGGCTCAGGCCACCTTCACCCGTGCGGCGCTCTCGGGCAGGTCGGTGCCGAAGGCGCGCTGATAGAACTCGGCGACGGTGGGACGTTCCAGCTCGTCGCACTTGTTCAGGAAGGTGAGGCGGAAGCCGGTGGCGATGTCGCCGCCGAAGATCGCCGCGTTCTGCGCCCAGGTGATCACCGTGCGCGGGCTCATCACCGTGGAGATGTCGCCGTTCATGAAGGCGTTGCGGGTCATGTCGGCCACGCGGACCATGGCGGCGATGGTGCGCTTGCCCTCTGGCGTGCGGTAGCCGTGCACCTTGGCGAGCACGATCTCGGCCTCCACGTCGTGGGCGAGGTAGTTCAGGGTCGCCACGATCGACCAGCGGTCCATCTGGCCCTGATTGATCTGCTGGGTGCCATGATAGAGGCCGGTCGTGTCGCCCAGGCCGATGGTGTTGGTGGTGGCGAACAGGCGGAAGAACGGGTTGGGGCGGATCACCCGGTTCTGGTCGAGGAGGGTGAGCTTGCCGCTCGCTTCCAGCACGCGCTGGATCACGAACATCACGTCGGGGCGGCCCGCGTCGTATTCGTCGAACACGAGCGCGATAGGGCGCTGCAGCGCCCAGGGCAGCATGCCTTCGCGGAACTCGGTCACCTGGCGGCCGTCTTTCAGGACGATGGCGTCTTTGCCGATCAGGTCGATGCGGCTGACGTGGGCATCGAGGTTCACGCGCACCAGCGGCCAGTTGAGCTTGGCGGCGACCTGCTCGATGTGGGTCGACTTTCCGGTGCCGTGATAGCCCTGGATCATGACCCGCCGGTCGTGGGCGAAGCCCGCGCAGATCGCCAGGGTGGTCGCCGGATCGAAGCGGTAGGAGGGGTCCACGTCCGGCACGTGAGAGTCCGAGGTGGAGAAGGCGGGCACCGTCATGTCGCTGTCGATCCCGAACGCCTCGCGCACGGAAACGCTCGTGTCAGGAGCATGGGAGAGGAGCGGGTCGGCGGAACCGGAGGCGAGATCGAGAGGCATGGCGTCCATATAGCGGGCGGATCGGATCAGGAAAGCCGCGCCGGACGATCCCGCCCGCTATATGGCCTCACGCGGGCAGGTTAGGGTGCTGCCTCAGCTCGTGTGGTCGGAGACGATGCGCCAGCCGCTGCGGGTGCGGTGCATGATGAGGTCGAACACGCCGGTGTCCTCCTTCGTCGCCGCGGGCCGCATCAGGTGGTAGCGGCCGTAGAGCACCGCATAGTCGGGGCCGAGAGCGGTCGCCTCGAAGTCCGAGAAGCTCAGTACGCCAAAGCCCTTCTTGCCACCGTAGGCCTGGCGGTAGTGGCCGCGCAACATGCCCCACCCGCGGATCAGGCCCTTGCTTCCCACCATCACGGTTGCGGGGGAGTGCTCATAGGAATCCATGAACTGATCGAGGTCGCCGCGATTCCAGGCAACGGCGCTGTCCGTCAGCGTCTTGCGCATGGCCGCCTCCTCGCTGCGTTTGGGCGCGGCGGAGAGGGCGGGGCCGGCCATCGTGGCGACGAGGGCGGCGGCTGCACAGAGGCGAAGGGCGAGTCTCGGCATGGCGTCGATCATGGCTCAGCGCCCGCGCAGGCGCTAGGCCAGCTTGGCTTTCTGGAGCGCCTTGTAGGCCCGGATCACCCGCTGCAGCTTCACCTCGGTGGAGCGATCGCCGCCGTTGGTGTCGGGGTGGAAGCGCTTCACGAGGTCTAGGTAGCGGGCGCGGATCGCAGCCATGTCGGACGACATCTCCAGATCGAGTTCCGCCAGGGCCCGCTGCTCCAGCTTGCCCAGTTGCCGCGTCTCGGCCTTCACTTTGGGGCCGGAACCGCCGCCGCCGAACAGGTCGAACTTGTCGGAGGCGCCGGCGCCCTTGCTGGCCCCGCCCGTTCCGAACTTGGCGGCGAAAGCGGCGGCTTCGCGCGAGCCGCGGCTGGCCTTGAACTCCCAGGTGGGTCGATGGCCGGTCTGGGCGCCCTCGCGGAATTTCTTCTGCTCGCCCTCGCTCATGCCCTCGAAGAAGTTCCAGCGCTTGTTGTACTCGCCCGCGTGCGGCTGGCAGAAATGGTAGTGGTTCTCCAGATCCTGCCGCGAACGCGGCGCGCGCGCGGTGGCAGGCTGGGTACACTCCGGCCACTCGCAGCGGCGCTCGCCTGGCTTCAGCGTATGGACATCGTTCTCGCCCTCCTTGGGGGGGCGAACGCGGATGTCCAGAAACCTGGGCTTGTAAGGGGGATTCACGGGCGCCATCGAGGCCTTAAGTCTATGAAGGCGTTTCTAGCGTTCAAGGATTGACGAGAGGGTTTCATGGGTCGAGTCGCCGACGAAATCGCAGCCAAGCTCACCCGGGCGTTCGAACCCACCCTATTGGAGGTGATCGACGACAGCGACAAGCACGCTGGCCACATGGGGGCCCGTCCAGAGGGAGAAACGCACTTCACGGTCAAGATCACGGCGCAGGCGTTCGCAGGGCTCAGCCGGGTGGACCGGCAGCGCCGCGTGAACACCGTGCTGGCCGAGGAACTGCAGCCCGACCGCGTGCACGCTCTGGCGCTGCAGGTGAAGGCGCCCGGCGAGGCCTAGGCCTGCGCTGCCAGCAGCAGCCGCACGGCCCCGTCGAAGAGGCCGAGGTGCTTGTAGCGACGCATCACCTCGCCTTCGGACGTGGCGAGCCTTTCCCACGCCCGGGTGAAAGCGGCCCGGCGGCTTGGCTCGGCCAGAAGGTCCACGAAGGGCTCCAGCCAGATGCGGATGGTGAAGAGCACCGCCCCCGTCTGCGGCAGCTTGCGGATGGTCTGGCGCTCGCGGCGCACCTGCAGCCGCCCGGCGATGTCCTGTGCGGTCATCAGTGGCAGCTCGGCCCGCAGACCGTCGGCCGAGGGGATGAAGAGCGTATCGGTGGGCACCAGAGACCAGTTGCGGCGGGTCAGGATCGTGTCGGCCGCGAGGTGGTCGAAGATGCGCGACACCCGGGGCAGGAAGCGGTCGTTGAAGGTGGGCACCGGGCCGTGGATCGCATCCAGCGGCCGGCCCAGCACGTCCTCCACGCTGAAGAAGCTGGGCGCGCACAGGCTGACGGCGGTGAGCGTCCACGCCGGTTCCCCACGCTCGCCGGGCTTGCGCTCCATCAGGCACAGGTCGTCCGACACGAGTCGCGAAGCGGCGCGCAGGGGGGCGAGGGTTACGTCGAGGGCATGCGGGCGGCCCGCGGCCCTGGCCCACTCCCCGACCAGCTGGGCCACCTCGACCTGCGCCTGTCGAGAGCCTTCGGTTTCGCCCCAGCTCAAGGCCGGATGGGCGGCGAAGATCGCATCTTTGCGGCTGGCGGGATCAGCCTCGCCCCCCTCGAACCAGCCTGCCAGCGGGATCGGGGAGAGGCCGATGCGGAAGTCGATATCCGCATCGCCTCCCTCAGGCGTGCACAGCCGGTTGGGCGCTGCGGGCACCGGCTTAAGGGATGCGGACCAGCTCGAGACCGGTCAGGCCGTGGGCTGCGCGCGCGGGGCGCAGGTCGCCCTCGACCACGAGCTTGAACGGCCCGTCCTTCGCAGAGAGCGGCTTGCCGTCTTCAGCATCGGCGACGATGGTCTTCGAGGCCTTGATGCCGGGGTCGGTCTCCGCCAGCGACAGGGCCACCCGGTAGCCGTCGGAGGCGCTGGCCACCACCACGCCCAGAAGCGCCTTGCCGCGAAGCGCTTCGCCGCTCGGCGCGCCCACCTTGGCCATGAGCGCGGAGACTGGCACGCCGGAATAGGTGCGCGTCTTTCCGTGATCGACCACGCTGGCGGTCAAGTGCGGCATGGCGGCCAGCATCTCGGGTGTCAGCGTCACGCTGTTTTCGGCTGACTTGAGCGTCAGCGACCCGACCGGAGCGGCCGCGGCCAACAGCATGGCGAGCAGGGCGGCGATCATGCGGTCTCCGGCAGGGGGGCGCTGATGCGCAGGGCGGTGATCTGGTTGCGCTGGCGGCGCAGCACCTGGAAGCGGTGCTTGTGGAAGATGAAGGTCTGGCCGGGCTCTGGGATGGTCTGCGCCTCGTGGATCACCAGCCCCGCGACGGTCACCCACTCGTCGTCGGGCAACTGCCAGTCCATCGCGCGGTTCAGGTCGCGGATGGTCACCGCGCCATCCACGTTGACGGATCCGTCGGGCTGGCGGCGCAGGCCCTCGATCTGGGCGTCGTGCTCGTCGTCGATCTCGCCGACGATCTCCTCGAGGATGTCCTCGAGCGTGAGCAGGCCCTGCAGGGCGCCGTATTCGTCCACGATCAGCGCCACGTGGTTGCGGGTCTTGAGGAAAGCGTCGAGCTGGTCCTTCAGGTTGGTGGCGTCGGGGATGAACCAGGGCGCGCGGGCGACCGCATCGATGTTCAGCGCATCCAGATCGCCGTTCGCGGCCACCACCGCCCGGGCCAGATCCTTGCCGTGCAGGATGGAGACGATGTTGTCCGGCTCGCCCCGGAACAGGGGGATGCGGGTGTGGCGCGACGCAAGGGCCTCCTGCACGAGTTGGCGCGGGGGCAGGTCGGCATCCAGCACCTCCACCTTGCGGCGGTGGACCATGACCTCGGTCACGTCCATGTCGGCAAGATCGAGCACGCCGCCCAGCATCCGCCGGTCGCGGCTCTCCACCAGGCCTTCGGAGTGGTGGTATTCCACAGCACCCCGGATCTCCTCCTGAGCGGCGGAGGCGTCGGGCTCAACCGCTGCGGCCACGCCGAACAGGCGCAGCACATGGCCCACGAACCACTGCACCACGCGGATGATCGGGCCGAACATCAGCACGACCCAGCTGATGGGGGTCGCCAGCGAGCGCGCCACATCGTCCGGCCGGGTGATCGCCAGCGTCTTTGGCAGCACCTCCACGAACACCAGCACCAGGACGGTGGTGACGGCGGTGGAGAGCGCCACGCCCCAGGCCCCGGGGAACCGTTCGCCCATCGTCTCGGTGATCAGCGCCGACGACAGGATGTTGAGGAGGTTGTTGCCCAGGAGCACCGAGCCGATCATCAGCTCCTGCCGATCGAGGAGGCCGTTGACGCGCTTGGCGGCCTTGTCCCCGTCCTTCTCCAGCTGGTGCATGCGGGCGCGGCTGGCCCCGGTGAGCGCGGTCTCCGCGGCGGAGAACACCCCAGACACCGCCAGCAGCGCCAGGATGAACAGGGCGGTGATGCCGAGGACGGGGCCGAAGGCTGCACCATGACCGGCGGTCGTCATGAGGGAAGGATGGCTCCGAGTCGCAGCCGGAACGGCGGCCGGCTCAATCTAGCCGGTCTCGGCGCGAGACTCTAAGCGCGGAGTGAGCGCGCCGGGGGATTGCTGCCCCGCTGTCCTCCCCCTGCTGCGGGGGCAGGGCCCGCGCGTCAGCGCTTCGGCAGGGGTGCCGTGGCGTTGGGGCTCGAGGAAGGGCCGCCGTCGGGCTTCAGCCTTATGGCCTCCTGCACCGTCTGCACGCGCGTCGCCTCGGTCTCCGGCGTGGGATCGGCCGAGGCGCGGGTCCACACCTTGAGGGGCGGCCCGCCTGTGGTGCGCACGAGCGAGATGGAAGAGATCATGGCCGGCAGGAAGCACTGCTGGATCGCGATCACGTTGGGCGTCTTCTGGGTGAACTCGTCCACCGCATAGCCTCCGCCGCCGGAGCGCCCGCACAGCACGGCATGGCCGCCGATGGTGCGCAGATGGCCCTCCACCCGCAACCGCAGACTGCCCGCCGTCGAGCCGACCCGGTCAGGGGAGACGTGCATCTGGATCAGGAACGGCACGGCGAAGTCGTCGGGGAGGTCTCCGCCCTTGATGCCTCTGTCCTGCGCAGACGTAGCGATCGCCAGGCCGAAGCTCTCACCGCTGACCCGGTAGCCCTGGGTGCTTTCGGGGTCGCCCCGCCCGTTAAACGTGGTGTTGAGGGTCACGTCGCGGCCGGTGCGGGTGCTGAAGAACAGCGTTCGCAGCGGCGGCGCCTTCCAAAGATCCAGCTTGTCGAAGCTCTTGAAGTTGTCAGGCGTGATGACGCCCAGATCCACGTCGATGTTGAGGACGCCGCTCGCCCGGTCGTAGCTGTAGCCCGCAGGGTTCTGCAGAGCCTCCAGATCGGTTCGGCGATCCGGCACGATGGGAAACTCCAGCCGAAAAGGCGTGGGCTCGGCCGGGGCGTCTGGCTTGCCGCGCAGGTGCTCCGCCGTATGGCGCAGGCCGCCGGAATCCAGCACCGGACCAGCGAACAGGAGAGCCAGCGCGGCGAAAGCGATCATGGGTTCCTCGGGCCGGAAAGGGCCGCAAAGCTAGGCACCCCGGTATGTCTGCTTGATGTCAGGCCGGGCTCATTGCGGCGCACCCTGGCGGGTGAGGAAGTCGGCGATGCGCGCGGACGACACCCCCTTGCGCACCACCGCAGACCCGATGTGCTCGCACAGGACCAGGGTCAGCGCCCCGCCTTGAGTCTTCTTGTCGTGCGCCATGTGGGCGGCTAGGCGGCCTCCCGAGGCCAGGGCTTGCGCCGGCAGATCGTCGAGCCGGACGGGGAGGTGCGCGGCGGCGAAGACCGCGGCCGCGCGATCGGCCGCCCCCGGTGCGCACAGGCCTTCAGCCTCGGAGTAGCGCAGGGCCAGGACGCAACCCAGCGCCACGGCCTCACCGTGTTTCAACGCCTCGCCTGCGCCCGCCTGGGTCTCAAAGGCGTGGGCGAAGGTGTGGCCGAGGTTGAGCAGGGCGCGCACGCCGCCTTCGCGCTCGTCGCGACTCACCACGTCGGCTTTGATCTCGACCGAGCGGGCGACGATGGCCGCCAGGGCCTCGGGATCGCGCAGCACACCGGCGCCCCCTTGCTCCAGCCGGTCGAAGTAGGCCGCGTCGGCGAGGAGGCCGTGTTTCACGATCTCCGCATAGCCGCAGGCCAGCTCCCGGTCGGGAAGCGTGGAGAGCGCGTCGATGTCGGCGATCACGGCGCGGGGCGGGTGAAAGGCGCCGATCAGGTTCTTGCCCTGCCGTGTGTCGATGGCGGTCTTGCCGCCCACGGACGAGTCCACCTGCGCCAGAAGCGTCGTGGGAACCTGCACATAGTCGATGCCGCGCTTGTAGAGCGCCGCCGCCAGACCGGCGAGGTCTCCGGCGACGCCGCCTCCGAAGGCGATCATGGCCTCGCCGCGATCCAGCTCCAGCTCCAGAAGGGCGTCGGAGAGCGCCTCCAGCCCCGACCAGCTCTTGGAAGCCTCGCCCGGAGGGATGGTGATGACGTGCCCCGCGATCCCGGCGGTCTTCAGCGTGGCCAGGAACGCCTCCCCGTGGAACCTCCAGGCGGTCTCGTCGGCGGCGATCGCCACCCGGCCCCGAGGCGCGAAGGGCGTGATGATGGCGCCGGCCTGCGACAGGGCCTTTCGCCCGACGTGGACGGTGTAGGCGTGGGTGCTCGAGGTGACGGCGATCTCGCGCATCACGAGGCCGCCCTGACCGGCGTGGGCGGCAGGCGGCCCAGCGCCTGAAGGACCTGGTCCACCACCCCCTGATGCGGCCCCTCGCCCGTTTCCACCACGAGATCGGCCTCGGCATAGATCGGGTAGCGGATGAGCGCCTGCTCGGTCAGCACCTCCAGCGGGTCCCGGTCGCGCAGGAGGGGGCGGGTGTCCTTGCGGGCCACGCGCCGGGCGAGCACGGCCACGTCGGCCTTCAGCCACACGGTGATCGACTGCGACTTGAGCAGGGCCCGGGTCGGCTCCTGGCAGAAGGCCCCGCCGCCGGTGGCCATCACATGCACCGGGCCGGCCAGGAGGCGCCCGATCACCCGCCGCTCGCCATCGCGAAACGCCGCCTCGCCGAGATTGGCGAAGATGTTCGAGATGCTCTGTCCGGCGGCCGCCTCGATCTCGGCATCCGCATCCTTGAAGGGCAGGTTGAGGGCGGCCGCCAGGCGCTTGCCGACCGACGACTTGCCCACGCCCATCAACCCGATGAGGGCGATGGTGCGGTCGGGGGGAGGGGGCAGGCTGAATGACATGGGGGCCTTGCGCTTAGCACCGGATCGCCCACCCGGCTAACGCCCCGTTCAGCCCCCGCACGGCAGGATGTCCGCATGAGCGCCGGTGCCGTCGAGGCCTTCCTGGAGATGATGTCGGCCGAGCGGGCCTCGGCGCGCAACACGCTGACCGCCTATGGCCGCGACCTCGCCGATGCCCGCGCCCAGCTTGCGGGTGGGGGGAGCGACCTCCTCACCGCCTCGACCGAGGCGGAGGAGCGCTATTTCGAGGGCCTGTCGCGGCGCGGCCTGTCGCCCGCCACGGCCCGGCGACGGCGGGCGGCGCTGCGGCAGTTCTATCGGTTCGCCCTGGGCGAGCGCTGGATCGCCACCGACCCTTCCCGCCGCCTTGAGGCCCCGCGCGCCGGGCGATCCCTGCCCAAGGTTCTGAGCCGGGCCGAGGTGGACCGGCTGATCGCCGCCGCCGTCGGGCCGGATGCCGCGCCCGAGGGCCTGCGGCTCGCCTGCGTGGTGGAGCTGCTCTACGCCTCGGGCCTGCGGGTGTCCGAGCTCTGCGCCCTGCCGGTGCGGGGGCTGGAAGCCGCGCCGCAGTGGATACGGGTGCGCGGCAAGGGCGCGAAGGAGCGGATCGCGCCCCTGAACGGCGCCGCCCATGCCGCGCTCACAGCCTATCTCGCCGTTCGGCCGCGCTTTCTGATGAAAGGCGATGCCGCCAACCCCTGGCTGTTCCCGTCCTCGGGCGCGGCGCGGCGGCTGACGCCCCGTCGCGTCGGGCAGCTTCTGGATGGCTGCGCCGTGGCCGCCGGGATCGAGCCCGCCCGCGTCAGCCCCCACGTGCTGCGCCACGCCTTTGCGACCCACCTTCTGGAAGGCGGTGCGGACCTGCGCAGCGTGCAGACGCTTCTGGGGCACGCCGACATAGCCACGACCCAGATCTACACCCACGTCGCCTCCGACCGGCTTCAGGCCGCGGTGCAGGCGGCCCATCCCCTGGCCAAACGCTAGCCGAGGGCTCGGCCGCCCCGCTGCGGCTTGACCATTCGCTGCAGTGCGGCGAAAGCCTTCGCTCATGCAAAAAACTCCGCGCGGCTTCTACAAGCCCCTGGCCATCGGCGCCCCCGCCCCCCTTCGCGAGCCGCTGGCCCGGGTGGAGCGGATGATCCACTTCGTGCCCACCCATCTGGAAAAGGTGCGCGCCAAGGCGGGCGAGGTGGCCAGGTCCGTCGACGCGATCCTGGGCAATCTGGAAGACGCCATCCCCGCCGACGCCAAGACCGCCGCACGCGACGGCCTGATCGAGATGGCCCGCGCCAACGACTTCGCGGGCATGGGCGTGGGCCTGTGGACGCGGATCAACGCCCTTAACTCCCCCTGGCACTTCGACGACGTGACCCAGCTCGTGGAGGCCATCGGCGACCGGCTGGACGTGATCATGGTGCCCAAGGTCGAGGGGCCGTGGGACATCCACTACATGGACCAGTTGCTGGCGGTGCTCGAAGCCCGGCACGGCATCACCCGCCCTATCCAGCTGCACGCCATCCTCGAGACCGCCGAGGGAGTGAACAACGTTGCCGCCATCGCCGGCGCGTCGCCCCGCATGCAGGGCATCAGCCTGGGCCCGGCAGACCTCGCCGCCAGCCGGGGCATGAAGACCACCCGCGTTGGGGGCGGGCACCCCTTCTATCGGGTGATCGAAGACCCCCGGGCCGACGGAGCCGAGCGGGCCAGCGTGCAGCAGGACCTGTGGCACTACACTCTCGCCCGCATGGTGGATGCCTGCGCCGCCTACGGTATCAAGGCCTTCTACGGCCCCTTCGGCGACATCGGCGACGGGGTGGCGTGCGAACAGCAGTTCAGGAACGCCTATCTCCTGGGCTGCGCTGGCGCGTGGACCCTGCATCCCAACCAGATCGCCATCGCCAAGCGCGTGTTCTCCCCCGACCCGGACGAGGTGGCCTTTGCCCGGCGCATCCTGGGGGTCATGCCCGATGGCTCGGGCGTGGGCATGCTCGACGGCAAGATGCAGGACGACGCCACCTGGAAGCAGGCCAAGGTGCTGGTGGACGCCGCCGACGCCATCGCAGCCCGCGACCCAAACTACGCCGCGATCTACGGAGCTTGACGGCTAACGACCGGGCTCCGTCCAGCCTTTTGCCATGAGCTCCGCACGGGCCGCCGCGAGCTTCCCCTGAAACTCTGGCCTGGCCATCAACGCCGTCACCATCGCGGTGGCCAGCGCCTGGCTCGCCTGGGTATCGCTCGCGAAGTGCGAGCCGCAGACCTGGCGGCTGTAGGCGTAGTCGTCGGCACGGGCCAGGAGAGCCTGCGCTTTGCCCGGAAGCACCGCCGCCATGGTGAGGCTGAGCGAATAGCCCAGGGTGGCGTGCCCGCTGGGATAGGATGTGAGCGGCTTGTCGTTCGGGTCGCAGGTTTTGATCGATCCATCCACCGCCCAGGGGCGCTTGCGCTGGAACACCTTCTTGGCGGCCGTTGCAGAATAGGAGGCATCCGCCTGCACGATGGCGAGAAGCGCTCGGGTGGCAGCCAGTCTGGTCATGTCGAAGTCGGCCCCAAGCACGGGTGCCAACATCGACGGATCCTCATGCTCGTCGTCCCAGCGCGCCTGCTCCATTCGGGAGGGCGTTACGGAGAGCGCGATCCGCCTGAGCGCCTCCAGCTCCGCCTTGCCTCGCTCCGAATCTTCCGCCGGGGGCGGGGGCAGAAGCCGTTCGGCGTCCACCTCCGGCGGTTCCAGCAGCTGGAGAACTTTCTTGGGCTTGGGGGCGAGCGCAGGCGCGGGAGGAGCGGGCTGGGCGGCACCGCTCCACAGGGCGACGGCGATGGCGATCAGCATGTCAGAACGCCGCCCGCAGCGTCACCTGAACGCTGCGGCCTGCCTGGTAGACGGGCGTGTTAGCCCCGCCACCCTGAGCCACGGTCAGGGCAGGCCGGTTCGTGCCGGGGATCAGCGCATTGCCCTTGAATGCGGTTACGTCGCCGCCGTCGAAAAGGTTCAGCACCTGCGCTTCGAGCGCGTAATTCCCCAAACGATAGGTGCCCGAGAGGTTGGTCTCGGACCACGACGGGATGAGACCGGTCGGATTGGTCGTGCCGCTGACCGTCGTGGAATACTGCTGGCCGATGAACTTGGTGTTGAGCGTGGCGACGATCCCGTCGTCAGCCGTAAACACGCCGTTCTTCTGGTAGCGAAGGCCGGTGGCTGCGGTCCAGAACGGAGCCTTGGCCAGCTGGTGGCCGTTGTAGCCGGGGTTGGTTGGGTCGCCGTTGCCACGTGCGTCATTCAGGGAGCCGTTGGCAAAGACACTGAGGCCGTAGGGCAGCAGGTACGTGCCCTGCACCTCGATACCCTTGTAGATCGCACCGCCGAGGTTGCTCTCGTAGGTCTCTCCCGTCGCTGCATCGATCAGTGTGTTTATCTTGTTCTTGAAGTCGATGTAATAAAGGTCTGCGTCCAAGGTGAACTTGCTGGCTGCATAGACCGTGCCGACCTGGTAGTTTGTGGACTCCTGCGGCACCACCGGCTTCAGCGACGGGAGCAGCACGTAGAGCGCACTGACGTTGGGCACGAGGAACCCTTGCGCATATTGCGCATAGGCCGACCAGTTGGGCTGGATACGGTAGTTGGCGGTCAGGAAGGGCAGCGTCTTCGTATAGGTGAAGTCTTGGTACGAGGGCTGCAGCGAGCCCTTGATCGCCAGGGTCGGGGCATTGATGAACAGGTTGAAGTTCACGTATTTCACGCCGGGCGTGATCGTGAGATCCGGAGTGGGGTGCCACTCGAATTGGCCGAAAATCTGATACTGTCGCCAGCCTGAGTATTCGTTGTAGGCAACGTTCAGCGGTTCCTGGCAGGCACCGTTGTTGGTCTTTCCAGGGGCGGAGATCGTCGTAAACCCTGCGGTGGAGCAGCCGGAGGGTCCGGGATAGACAGCCGCCTTCTCGCGATAATCCGGCAGGCGGGTCAGAAGGTCGATGTCGAAGCGCGAGCGCTGGGTGTTGGCCGCCTCGTACATCACGCCGGCCGTCAGCGTGCCGATGGCCGTGGCCAGATCACCCTGGAAGATGTTGCCGGCCACGCGATACTGGTTGCGCTTGAGGTAGCCCGGCAGACCGTTCACGATCCCAGTGGTGTAGGCCTTGCCCGCGGCCGGATAGGCCCCGGTGGGCGACAGGGTCACCTTGTTGGCCGCCGCCAGTGCCGTGGCACCCAGGCTGATGTCGGCACCGTTGTTGTTACCTGACAGGGTGCGGTTGTTGTAGGCGTAGCTGTAGACGGTGTCGTGCAGGTTCAGCCCGTGGCCCACGTCCCAGTCGGCCTTCAGATATTCGAAATCGGTCTTCTTCTTGGTGGCGTTGTATTTGTAATAGGTCTGCAGACCTGGGTTGTCGCTCAGGGCGAAGCGTTTCCCGTAGAGTTCGGTCTGTCCCACGGTCGCGGCGCTGCTGGCGTCGCCCTGATAATACTGATCGTAGTTGTGGGTGTAGAGGCCGGTCAGTCGGAATGTCGACGTGACTGGCACGGTCACCTTGATGAACTGGTTCTGCCCTTCGCTGGACGAGTGCGACAGGTAGCCGCCGGTCCCGTACTCCATGAAGTTCACCACCACGTTCGCGTCGTGGAGCTGGGCGATGGGGCCGCTGGCGAGGGTGGTCACCGACTGCCACTGGTTGAAACTGCCGAGGGTGCCCGTCTGGATGAACCGGGCGTGGTCCTCGAACGGCAGGGAGTAGAGGTTCAACGAGCCGCCGAAGTTCGCCTGGCCCAGGGCCGTGGCATCGCCTGGACCGCGGTCGACCACGATCCCGCCTATGGTCGAGGACGGAAAGAACGAGTTGGCGTGGTGGCTGGGCCCGTTGGTGTCGCCCCAGGCGATCCCGTCGTAGGTCGTGTTGTACTCCCCGTCCTGGAACCCGCGCAGGGTCAGCTTGGAGCCATCGGTCGAGCCCGGCCCGTTGGGGTTGGAGGTGGTGGAGAGCGAGGGCGCCAGCACTGCCGTCGTGGTGTAGTCGCCGATGCGTGGGGCAGATTCCTCGATGAATCGGCGGGTGATCACAGCCTGCGGCTCGGTGGCTTTGAGGGAGGAGGCCACCGGTGCCACGTTGGCCGCCTGCCCCTTGGGCGTCGTCACGATGACCGCATCCACCTCCGTGGCGGCGGCGGGGGGCGTCGTGGGCACAGCGACCTCGCTTGCCCGCGCGCCCTGCGCGCAGACGAGCGCCAAGACGCCGACGCTCGCCGCGCCGTACAGTCGCCACTTGTTCATTGATCTTGCCCCGACGAAATTCGTTGGGACGGCCCTTGAACATCCTGTCGCGACAATGGCGTGAAGCTTCGGCGTCAACGCCGTGAAGCCAGTGTGCAGAGAAATCTTTCCCCATGCCTATGCGGGGGGCGTAGCCTCTGCCCATGCCGCCTTCCTCCGCACCGCCACGTTTCATTATGCCGCGCAGGAAAAAAGGGAGCGGTTCGGGGCAATGTCCTGATGTCCGGCATTTTTCGAAAGCGGACACGCGACGAGACCACGCGGCGGGGTTCTGCATCGGCCTCGCGAGCTTGTTGACCCTAGGCGGAGGGCCTGCCGTCGCCGCGCCTTCCGGGGGCGGGCGCTATGTATCGATGGGCAGTTCCTACGCCGCCGGGCCGGGGGTAGGGGTGCGGGACGCGGCGAGCGGAGCGTGCGCCCGGTCGATGTCGAACTATGCCCGCCAGATCGCCGCCCGCCGGGGGCTGCAGGTGGTGGACGTAGCCTGTTCGGGCGCCACCACGGAAGATATCCTCACCCGGTCGCAGGCAGGGTTTGCGCCGCAGATCGAGGCGGTGACCGCCGATACCCGGCTGGTGACGATCACCATCGGCGGCAACGACGTAGGCTATGTAGCCAACCTGATGGGCTATTCGTGCAGGGATGCGGGGGGAACCTGCGCCGTCCGGTCGGATGCGCAGGTCGCACAAGACTTCGCCGCCCTGCCGGCCGCCATGCACCGGGTTCTTGACGAGACTCGCCGTCGCGCTCCGCAGGCGACCGTGGTTCTGGTGGGCTACCTGCCGGTGGTGCCCGAAGGCCGGGCCGGATGCGGCGAACTCGTACCCCTGAAAGCTGAGGATGCTGCCCGCCTGCGCGGTGTCGCGGATCGCATGGCGGTGGTGTTCGAACAGGCGGCGAAGGAAACGGGCACCCTCTTTGTGCGGTCCCAGGACGTGGCGCGGGGGCATGACGCCTGCGCCGCCGACCCCTGGATCGCCGGCTATAAGGCGACGCAGGGCGCAACCTGGCCCGTCGGCGTGCCTTTCCACCCCAATCAGGCGGGGATGGATCGCTTGGCCGACGCCGTCGAGGCTGTGCTGCCCGGGCGGGTTCGCCCCGACGGTCCGGTGTTCATCCCAGCCGCCAAAGGGGCGCCGTTCAGTGCCGCGGTGCAGGTGGGCGAGGTGCTCTATCTCTCGGGCCAGATCGGCGTCGATGCCAGGGGCGTCCTGCCGGAGGGCATGCCGGCGCAGGCGAGGCAGGCGATGGAGAACATCCGGAGTGTGCTCGAAGGTCAGGGCATGAGCATGGACAGCGTGTTTAAATGCACCGTCATGCTCGCCGACATGCGCCAGTGGGCCGACTTCAACACCGTCTACGTGACCTATTTCCGCCCCGACCGCCTGCCGACGCGCAGTGCTCTGGGGGCGAGCGGCCTGGCGATGGGGGCGCAGGTGGAGGTGGAGTGCTGGGCGCACCGGCCGCAATCCTGATCCCGCCCGCAGATTTTCTGTTCGCACGTGCAGCATTTTGGCTTGCGCTGCGCTGCGCTGCGGCATAATGGTTCGGTGTCGCGCCTCGGCGCGGCATGCCCTTCCTGGGCGTTTCCTCCCTATAAACTTCCAGCCGCCGGCGCCTCGTGCCCGGCGGCTTTTTTCTGTGCCGCGCTGGGGGGTTGGATCGGCTCGGGCTCGCCGTGCAAGGGCGCAGCGTTGCCACGGGCTGCGCTTTGCGCGACGCTCCCCCCCTCAAGCTTGGGGGCTTTGACCGATGTTCGCTTCGTTTCCGCTGCTGGCTCTGCCCGTGCTGCTCTACAATCTGGCGCTGTTCACGGCCCCGGGCGGGCTGCACACACTGGCTGCCAGCGAGACGATGGCTCAGGTTCTGTTCGTCATCCCGATGGCGTCGGGCGCGAAGTGGAGCGTCAGCCTTGGCGATCTGATCATCTTCATCTCGCTCGTGGTGCTGTTCATCGAGCTTCTGAAGTCGACCACCAACCGGCGCACGGCCATCATCAACCATTCCCTGTCGATGATCCTGTTCGTGGCCTGCCTCGTGGAGTTCCTGCTCCTGCCAGGCTTTGGCGTGTCGTCGTTCTTCCTGCTCACCATGATGGTGATCCTGGACGTGCTGGCGGGCTTCATCGTCACCATCGTCTCGGCCAAGCGAGACGTGGACATCATCGCCTGACGGGAAGCGCCATCAGCTGAGGACGGTGAACAGCACCGTAACCACGAGGAAGTCGAACAGGCGCGAGAAGCGGGTGAGGCGGGGCAAAGGCTGGCGTCTCCGGCAGGTTACGCCCGTCTGCCTGCAAGACCCGAGCCAGAGGCCCGCGGCCTTGCGATCGTTCAGATGCAGGCGATCCTGACGAGGCCCGGCGCGGGGCGGCGGTCGGCGGCACCGGCGAATTCGGCCGAGAGATAGGCACCCCTGGCCGAGGCGATCACGGGCGCACCGCCCCTGAGGCCCCGGCGCTGGCCCGGCTGGCCCAGAAGCTGGGCGTCGAACGCCCCCGCCCTCGCCGAGGTGTCGCGCGAACGTTCGCCGACGATCAGGGCCGGAAGCGTGCTGTTGCGAAGGGGGCGCGAGGTCATGCGGCTCAAGGCTGCAAGCCCCGGGCCAGGACGGGATCAGCCCTTGGCGAGCTGCTCGATCTGGCGCTGCATCTCGGCCATGCGCTGCTTCATCTCGCCGATCTCGTCGGCGGCGGGGCGGGGGGAGGCGGGCTTGGCGGTCCCGCCCGGAACCACGGCGGCGTAGGGGTTGAACAGCTTCAGGGCGTGGTCGAACAGCGCCATGTTGGCCCGCACCTGCTCCTCGAAGGGGTTCTTGCCGCCGGGCAGGGTGGGGGCGGCGGCGAGTGTGGTGAACTTTTCGCGGAACGCCTCCTGCTGGCGGGCGAAGGCATCGAGGCTCGCTTCGAGATAGGCAGGGGCCATGATCGCCTGCATCTGGTCGCCATACATCTTGATCAGCTGTCGCAGGAACTGGATCGGCAGGAGGTTCTGCCCCCGGGTCTCCTCGTCGAAGATGATCTGCGTCAGCACCTGGCGGGTGATGTCGTCGCCGGACTTGGCGTCATAGACCACGAAGTCGGTGCCCTTGCGCACCAGTTCCGCCAGATGGTCGAGGGTGACGTAGGCCGAGGCCCCCGTGTTGTAGAGCCTGCGGTTCGCGTATTTCTTGATGACGACGCGGTCTGGCTTGTCGTTTCCCGCGCCGACGGAGGCCTTGGGCGGAACACCTGCACTGTCGGCCATCGTCGTCCCGCTTGTTCCAAAGACATCCGTGTTGCGGCGCACTATCGCGGGGTTTGCGCCGTCGCGCCAGCCGGGGGTGACGACGCGCCGCCCGTGAGGCAAGACTGTCGCCTAAGAACACGGCCACAACGGGAAACGCCTTCATGACCGACATCGTCATCGCCTCTGCCGCCCGCACGCCGGTCGGTTCGTTCAACGGCGGTCTCGCAAGCCTGCCGGCGCACGAGCTCGGCGCCATCGCCATCAAAGCCGCCCTGGAGCGCGCGGGCGTGGATTCGAAGGACGTGGACGAGGTGATCCTGGGGCAGGTGCTGCAGGCGGGGGCAGGGCAGGGCCCGGCCCGTCAGGCCTCCATGAAAGCGGGCATACCGGCCGAGTCGCCCGCGTGGAGCCTCAATCAGCTATGCGGCTCGGGCCTGCGGGCCGTGGCGCTCGGCTACCAGCAGATCGCCCAGGGCGATGCCAAGATCGTGGTGGCCGGCGGCCAGGAGAGCATGAGCCAGAGCCCCCACGCCGCTCACCTGCGCGACGGCAAGAAGATGGGCGACATGGCTTTCGTCGACACCATGATCAAGGACGGCCTGTGGGACGCTTTCCACGGCTACCACATGGGTCAGACCGCCGAGAACATCGCCGAACGTTGGCAAATTGGGCGGGAGAGTCAGGATCGCTTCGCCGTCGAGAGCCAGAATCGCGCCGAGGCCGCCCGCGGCTCCGGCCGCTTCAAGGACGAGATTGCGCCGGTCACCATCAAGGGCCGCAAGGGCGACACGGTGATGGCCGACGACGAATACATCCGCGCTGGCGCCACCTACGAGACCATGTCCGGCCTGAAGCCCGCCTTCCAGAAGGACGGTTCTGTAACCGCCGCCAATGCCTCCGGCCTCAACGACGGCGCCGCCGCGCTGGTGCTCATGACCGCCGACGAAGCCAAGCGCCGGGGCATCACGCCCTTGGCCCGCATCAAGAGCTGGGCGAACGCGGGCGTGGAGCCTGAGATCATGGGAACCGGCCCCATCCCCGCCAGCCGCAAAGCGCTTGAGAAAGCGGGCTGGCAGGTTTCAGACCTCGACCTGATCGAATCCAACGAGGCCTTCGCCGCCCAATCGCTCTGCGTGGTCAAGGAGCTCGGCCTCGATACCGCCAAGGTGAACGTGAACGGCGGCGCCATCGCCATCGGCCACCCCATCGGCGCTTCGGGTGCCCGCATCCTCACGACGCTGCTCTACGAGATGCAGAAGCGTGACGCGAAGAAGGGCCTCGCCACCCTCTGCGTCGGCGGCGGCATGGGCGTGGCGCTCTGCGTCGAGCGCGACTGACGGCAGCCTTTCCGGCGGGCGTGGCGGGCCGCCACGCCAAAATCTAGTCAAGCCAAGCCCTTGCGGGTGCGCTGCAGCACTCGCTAGGGATCGTGCAGGGCCGACTGACAGGCCGTGCAGGGGAACGAATTCATGGCCAAGGTGGCACTGGTGACGGGCGGAACGCGGGGCATCGGCCGGGGCATCGTCGAGCGGCTCAAGGCAGACGGCTTCACGGTGGCTGCGGGCTATTCCGGCAATGAAACCGCCGCCCAGGCCTGCGCCGAAGAACTGGGCGTTACCATCGTCAAGGGCAACGTGGGCGAATTCGCCGACGCCGCCCGCGCCATCAAGGAGGTCGAGGACAAGGTCGGCCCCATCGACGTCCTCGTAAACAACGCCGGCATCACCCGCGACGCCATGCTCCACAAGATGACGCCCGAGCAGTGGAACGAGGTGATCTTCGTCAACCTCGCCTCCTTGTTCAACATGAGCCGCAACGTGATCGAAGGCATGCGCGAGCGGGGCTATGGCCGCATCATCAACATCAGCTCCATCAACGGCCAGAAGGGCCAGATGGGGCAGACCAACTACTCAGCCGCCAAGGCTGGCGTGATCGGCTTCACCAAGGCGCTCGCCCAGGAGACCGCCGCCAAGGGCATCACAGTCAACGCCGTGGCGCCCGGATATATCGACACCGACATGATGGCGGGCGTGCCTGAGAAGGTTCTGCAGGGCATCATCGGCACCATCCCCGTGGGCCGCCTCGGCAAGACCCACGAGATCGCAGCCTGCGTCGCGTTCCTGGCTCGCGAGGATGCCGCCTTCATCACCGGCGCCACCATCACCGTGAACGGCGGGCAGTTCTACGCGGGCTGACGGTCGGGCCGGGGTGCAGGGTGTGTCCGCTCTGCATCACCGGCGTCTCTCCTGTGTTCAGCCGCCTGCGCACCCCGCCCTCGCCTGAAAACCGCCCCATCTGACCGCCACTCAGTTGCGCATGGTTCGGTGCGTTCAGGGGAGTTGGCTTTCGGGCCTGGGGGCGATCGGCGTGCTCCTCTTCGGCACGGCCGTCTGTGCTCAGGGGCCGGGCGGCGCGGGTGGCGGCCACGGCGGCGGCGGGATGCCCCAGGGCTTCCACGCACAGCCGTTCAGAAATCAGCAGGGGTTCGCGCCCTCCACAGGGTCGGCAGGCCCTGATCTGGGCACGCCCACCAGCCTTCGAGACTTCCTATTCGGCGGGCGCGGCCAGGACAGGCGGTCTCCGCCCCCCGTGGCCCGCTACCGGATCGACGGCGGCTCCGATGCCTTCGTGATGGAGCGCACCGGCGGCTCCGCCCTGGTGAAGTTCGGTGACAGCCAGGAGATCTGGGCACTCACCGCCATGTCTGGCCCGCGCGGCGACACCATCTTCAAGAACGACGTGGGCGAACCCGTGCTGCGCTTCACTCGCCTCGGGGGCGTGACCCTGTTCACTCCGGAGAACCCGGACGGGGCCGCGGCGCTGATGACAGGGGCTGCGGGTTCGGTTCGCCCCTCCGCCTCCATCGGGCCCAACGCTCTGTTCGCCGCGCTCGCCACATCCAGCGCCCGCGCCAGCCGCGCCGCCCAGCACCTGATCTCCTTCGAGATCATGCCCGACGCCACCCCCAAGACCGACTGGCTGTTCGCGGACGCCGCCATCGTCGCGGCCGAGGCCTTCATTCGCCTGGCCAGCCAGGGGCTGGACGGCCGCTCCCTCGCCGCCCGTTTCGGCCGGGTGGAGTTCCTGCAGGGGGGCCAGCCCCAGGCGCAGGCCTCCGGCGGCGTGGTGCACATCACCGTGGCGCCGGGCAAGGGCGTGGCCGGGCGGCCCTCATCGCAGCGCATTCTTCTGGTGCTGAGCCGCCGCTAGGCGCGCGTCACGCCTTCTTACCGCCACGGTGGCTTTCGGATACTCAGGCGTTCTCCGCCGGAGTCGCCGATGTCTTCGTTCCCCCGTCTCGCCCGCCTGACGTTCCTCGCCACGGCTGCGCTCAGCCTGATGGGCGCGGCTCCGCGGCTGACGGGCGAGGGTGCGCGGCTCGACGTCCTGGCCAAGGACTACGTGCGGCTGTCGCTGGAGGCGGGCGAGCGCGAGCCAGGCTACGTTGATGCCTACTACGGCCCGGCAGACCTGCAGGCGCAGGCCAAGTCGCATCCGCGTGAGGTGGCCACCCTGCGCAGCGACGCCCACGCCCTCAACCTAAAGCTGCAGGCCATCGACACCCGGCGCCTGCAACCGCTGGAGGGGCGCCGCCGGGCCTTTCTGATCGGTCAGGTGACGGCGGCCGAGACGCGGCTGGCCATGCGCGCTGGCCAGCGCTTTTCTTTCGACGACGAAGCGCAGGGCCTCTTCGGCGTGCGCCCGCACCTCAAGCCCCTGGCTGATTACGATCCCCTGCTTGCCCGGATCAATGTGCTGGTGCCCGGCCCCGGCCCCCTGTGGAAGCGGGTGGACGACTTCAACGAGCGCTTCGTGATCCCCTCCAGCCGGCTGGATGCGGTGATGCGCGCGGCCATCGCCGAGTGCAGGAAGCGCACCCTGGCGCACATCCCGCTGCCGGCCACCGAGCGGTTCACCCTGGAGTTCGTGAAGGGCAAGCCGTGGTCGGGCTACAACTACTACAAGGGTGGCGATACGAGCCTGATCCAGGTGAACACCGACCTGCCGGTGCGTCTCAGCCGGGCCGTCGATCTCGGCTGCCATGAGGGCTATCCGGGCCACCACGTGCTGAACCTCCTTCTGGAGGAACGCCTGTCAAAGGCCCGGGGCTGGTCGGAATTTGCCGTCTACCCCCTGTTCAGTCCGCAGAGCCTGATCGCGGAGGGCTCGGCCAACTTCGGCATCGAACTGGCCTTTCCGGCCGACGAGCAACGGCTGTTCGAGGCCCGGGTGCTCTATCCTTTGGCGCGGCTGAACCCGGCCGACGCCGAACGCTATTCCGCTGTGCTGGAAGCCATGAAGGAGCTGGCCGGTGCCCGCTTCAGCATCGCCCGGGAATATATCGACGGACGGATCGATCGGGCCAAGGCGGTGGAGCTGACGCAGAAATACCTCCTCGTCTCCAAGGCTCGCGCCGAACAATCGATCGATTTCGACGACACCTACCGCAGCTACGTCATCAATTATGGCCTCGGGCAGGACATGGTGCGCAGCTTCGTGGACGGGGCGGGGGCAAACCCCGAGGCCCGCTGGAAGCGCATGGAACGGGTGATCTCCGAACCCACCACGCCGCAGGATCTGCTGCAGCGGGGCTGAACGCCCTCCCGCTAGAGTGAGCCTTCAGCCCTTGAAGTCGTCCTTGGCCTTGCGAACGGCGGCGAAGGCTTCGGCGGGGCCGAGCCCGGGGTGCAGCGTCTGCGCGCGCAGCATGGGGTTGGTGGCCAGCTCCTCGCCGATTGTGGTGGGCACCGTGGGCTCGCCCCGCTCGCGCAGGGCGAAGATCGCCTCCGCCCGGGCCTTAACCGCCGGATCGTGATCCACCGAAAGGGCAAAGCGGGCGTTGGAGGCGGTGTATTCGTGGGCGCCATAGGCCACGGTCTCCGGCGGAAGGGCGGCCAGAATCGACAGGCTCTGCCAGAACTGCTCCGGCGTACCCTCGAACATCCGGCCGCAGCCCATCGTGAAGAGCGTGTCGCCCGTGAACACCACTTTCGCCTCCGGTGCATGGAACGCCACGTGCCCCAGGGTGTGGCCGCCAGAGGCCAGCACGTGGAAATCCGTTTCGCCCAGGCGAACCTGGTCGCCGGGCACGACGACCTGATCGACGGGCGCGGCGCGCTTCGCCTCCTCCGGCCCGATGATTACCGCCCCTGTGGCTGCCTGCACCGCCGCGTTCCCCTGGGTGTGGTCGGGGTGCCAGTGGGTGTTGAGGATCACGCTGATCGTCCAGCCCAGCTCTTCCGCCGCTTTCAGCACCGCCGCGCCATCCGGCGTGTCGATGGCGGCGACCTGTCCGGTCGCCTCATCCCGCGCGAGGAAGCCGTAGTTGTCGGACAGGCAGGGGAACAGGCGCACGTCGAGGGGCATGGAAAAGGCTCAGCTTCAGGGGGTGGCTTTGCGCCAGCGGGGTTGGTGCGTCATAGGAAGGGGGCGTAGGCTCCGGTCAAGACAGGCCTGGGGTCAAGACAAGGCCTGGGGTCAAGACAAGGAACGCCGTCGTGAAGCTGATCACCGCTGTCATCAAGCCCAGCCGGCTCGACGCGGTTCTGGATGCCGTGACCGAAGCCGGCGCCTCCGGCCTCACCGTCACCGAGGTGCGCGGCTATGGCCGCCAGCGCGGCAAGACCGAGGTCTATCGCGGTGCCGAATACGAGGTGCGCCTGCTGCCCAAGGTGAAGCTCGAGGTGGCCGTCGCGGGCGACATCGTGGAGCGCGTGGTGGAGGCGATCGCCAGATCCGCCAACACCGGCAAGATCGGCGACGGCAAGGTGTTCGTGGTCGACCTCGAACAGGCCCTGCGCATCCGCACCGGCGAACGCGACGCCGCCGCCATCGCCGACTGATCCGCGGCACCGCCGGCTAGCGGGTGCCAACGCAACACCCCGCTGCCCAGAGCCCGAGGCTGCGACCGGCCATTGACGGCCGAATTGATTTTTCCGATCTACGGCCATGAGCCGCGTCATCCAGGGTCCATTCATCCGAGGTGACGGGTTGGAGTGGTTGCTCCCGTTGCCCGAAGGCGACTTCGGGCCAAGCGACGACGCAGACGCGCCCGCGCGCTCCCGGCTGATACTTTCAGAAGATGGGTCACCGCTCAGCCCACACGCGATTCACAGCGAGATCGTGGCATTGGGGCAGGGGCGCTTCTCCCATTGGGGAGGCTGGCTGCGTTTCTCTTCGTCCGATGGCAGTGATCCGAACATCAACGGCCGGGTATACTCGGTCGATCGGAGCGACGCGGCACGCCCTAGCTTGCTGGCTCTCGGATCCTGCCACATGCACGCCGCCGTCCGCGCCCTCGCGAGGCAAGACAAGGTTGAGCCGGTGTGGAGCAGCCCCGCGCTGTCGTACTCACCGGGCGAGACCTTGCAGTTGCTGCGGCACTTCAGCGGTGAGGACGAGATTTCAGGGGAGCTGACCGACATCGCTCTGTCCGCTCCGCCTGCCGGGGGGCTTTCGACGCTCCTCGGGGCTGCTGAATACGCTGCAGTCGAATTTTCAGCGCTGACGGACATCGAAATGTGCGGGCTTCGCCTCATCCGCAGCCGGGTGGACGATATATTGCTTGCGCCCCTGGTGGCCCTCGGCCCAGCGGAGGGTGCGGTGGCCCGCAAATGGTACATTTACGGGCTGTTGCGCAGGAACGAAAAAGCTCGATCTGCTGCGGTTGAGGAGATGCTGCCGCTCCTCGATCGCGTGCCTGATCTCCATCCGCTGGCCCGGCAGGTGCTCTTGATGGCGAGGGGGCGGCCCTCCACCATCGATCAGGCCCTGGACGACTTCAGCGCGATCACCGGAATGCTGGGCGCTTCACGGGTCGCCCTGATGCTGTCGCACAACCTGTTCTCCCCCCGTGGCGATCCCGTCAGCTGGGACGGCTATTTCCCGGAAGAGATGAAGGCGGCGGCGATGGGCCGGGGTATCCGGGCGTTCCTGTCTTGCGACGTCGTTCTTGCGGCGGGGGTGGAGGCGGCTATGGAGTCGGACCTCCTGCACTTCCGTCCCTCTCTGGACGCCGCGATCGGATCGGCGATCCTGGCCACGCTCACCACCCCGAACTGAAGGACGTGCGCGCATGGACCCCCTGCACACCGATCCCTTCTACGCCGCCCTGATCGAAGCTGTGGCCGAGGAGTGCTATGCGCCCGCCTCATCCATCTCGCCCGAGGGCACGGTCGCCGACGTGCCCGGCTGGGACTCGCTTCGGCACACGCGGATCATGATGAACCTGGAAGCGCGGCTTGGCCGAAGGATCGACATGCGCGCCACCTACGCCGCCGAGGACTTCGAGGCGCTCCGCACCGTCTTCATCGCCAGCCCCAGCGACGCGGGCTAGCGCACCAGTTCGCGCATGGCGCGGTCCAGGCCCTCGATGGTGAGGGGGTACATGCGTTCGCCCATCAGCTGCTTCATCACCTGGGCTGAGGCGGTGTGCTCCCAATAGCGTTCGGGGGTGGGGTTCAGCCAGATGGCGCTTTCGTAGAGGTCGGTCACGCGGTTCATCCACACCGCGCCAGCCTCCTCGTTCCAGTGCTCCACCGAGCCGCCGGGGTAGGTGATTTCGTAGGGGCTCATGGTGGCGTCGCCCACGAAGATCACCTTGTAGTCGTGGGGGTATTTGTTGATGACGTCGATCGTGGGGATCGTCTCGGCATCGCGGCGGCGGTTATCCTTCCACACCCGTTCGTACAGGCAATTGTGGAAATAGAAGAACTCGAGATTCTTGAATTCCGTGCGGGCGGCTGAAAACAGCTCCTCGCAGAGCTTGATGTGGCCATCCATCGAGCCGCCGATGTCGAAGAAGATCAGAACCTTGATCTTGTTGCGCCGCTCCGGCCGCATCTGGATGTCCAGATAGCCGTGCTCCGAGGTCATCTTGATGGTGCCGTTCAGATCGAGCTCGTCGGGTGAGCCTTCCCGCGCGAACTTGCGCAGGCGGCGGAGGGCCACCTTGATATTGCGGGTGCCCAGCTCGACCGAGTCGTCGAGGTTCTTGAACTCCCGCTTGTCCCACACCTTCACGGCGCGGCCATGGCGGCCCTGCTCCTGGCCGATGCGCACCCCTTCGGGGTTATAGCCGTGGGCGCCGAAGGGGCTTGTGCCGGCGGTGCCGATCCACTTGTTGCCGCCCTGGTGGCGCTTCTCCTGCTCGGCGAGGCGCTGTTTCAGCGTCTCCATCAGCTTGTCGAAGCCGCCCAGCGCCTCGATCTGCGCCTTCTCCTCTTCGGTCATGAACTTCTCGGCGAGCTTCCTGAGCCACTCCTCGGGAATCTCGGCATTCAGGCTGTCATCAACCTTCTCGAACCCCTTGAAGACGTGGGCGAAAACCCGGTCGAACTTGTCGAGGTTCTTCTCATCCTTCACCAGGGCCGAGCGAGCGAGATAGTAGAAGTCGTCGGTGGAAAGGCCGATCACGCCTTTGTCCATCGCCTCCATCAGGAGCAGGTACTCCCGAAGGCTGACCGGCACCTTGGCCTGGCGAAGTTCGGTGAACAGCGAGAGGAACATGCGCCGATCCTAACTCACCCCCGTCGCAGGATGAACTCGTGATCGACGGTGGCGCCCACATGGTAGTCGTATTCGCCCGCCTTCTCGAACCCGTAACGGGCGTAGAAGCGTTGAGCACGCAGGTTGCCCGACCAGACGCCGAGCCAGAGACGGCGGTCGCCCTGAGGATCGAGCCAGGCGAGGGCGGTGTCCATCAACCGGGCGGCGAGGCCTGAGCCCTGGGCGGCTTTAGCGAGATACAGGCGGTAAAGCTCGCCGTCCGCTGGCGACAGGGCGGGGTGGGGCAGGCCGGCGGGTCCGGTCACCGCATAGCCGACGGCCTCCCCGGCACTCGTTTCCGCCAGCCATACGCCGAGTGTCTGATCGGCGATCTCCGCGGCTGCGGCTGGCACCGAGAACTTGCGCTCCAGGAACGGGTCGAGGTCGCTGGGCGGATAGGGCATGGCGAACTCCTGCACGAAGGTCTCCACGAAGGTTCGGCGGCCGAGGCTCGCCAGTGCCGCTGCGTCAGCGGGGCCGGCGCGTCTGATGATAAAGTCGCTCATGCGGTTTGCTTACAGGGGGTAAGCCCGGCAATCTCAAGGGCGATGCACGCCGTTCCCGTCTTCACCCATCCCGACATGCTGCGACACCGGCCGGGCCCGGCGCACCCCGAGCATGCGGAGCATCCCGAGCGACCCGAGCGGTTGATCGCCGTGCTCGACGCCCTGCGAGACGCCGGGCTCGATGCAGACCGGCGCGAGGCCCCTTTGGCGAGCCGGATCGATCTGCAGCGCATTCACCCCGCCGCCTACGTCGATCGCATTCTCGGCGCCGAGCCCCCCGCCGATTCGCCCCCCGAGGCGAGGGTGGAGCTCGATCCTGACACGGTGCTCTCGGTCGGCAGCGGGGCGGCGGGTCTGCGCGCCGCGGGGGCGGTCACAGAAGCGGTGCGGGCGGTGATTCGAGGTGAGACCGCGCGGGCCTTCTGCGCCGTGCGCCCGCCCGGCCATCACGCCGAGCCGGGCACGGCGATGGGCTTCTGCCTGTTCTCGTCGGTGGCCGTGGCTGCTGCTGCGGCTCGGGCGGAGGGGATCGGTCGGGTGGCGATCCTCGACTTCGACGTGCACCACGGCAACGGCACGCAGGCGGCCTTCGCAGCCGATCCTTCCGTGTTCTACGGCTCCATCCACCAGTGGCCGCTGTATCCCGGCACGGGGCGGGAGGGGGAGACGGGTGTCGGCAACATCGTCAATGCCACGGTCGCGCCGGCCACGCCCGCGCAGGCGTGGCGCAAGGCGTTCGAGGATCGGCTGATGACGGCGATGGATGCCTTCGCCCCGGAACTAATCCTCATCTCCGCCGGCTTCGACGCCCACGCCCGCGACCCCCTGGCGCATCAGGAGCTGGAGGCGGAGGATTTCGCCCACGCCACCCGGGCCATTCTGGAGGTGGCCCGCCGCTACGCTCACGGTCGGGTTGTGTCGGCGCTGGAGGGCGGCTACGACCTTGCGGGGCTGTCCGCATCGACCGTCGCCCATGTGCGGGCCTTGCAGGGGGAGTGAGCGCCGGAATTCCGGCCGACGCCATGGCGCCGCCTCCGACCTCGCCCTCCGATCCCGCGCAGCAACGGCCTCTCTCGCCGCAGCGAAGACTGCCGGGAATCATCACCCTGTGCCGCCACGGCGAGCCGTCCCTCTCGCGTGAGGTGACGTTGGACGCTCTGGGCTATCGCGACTGGTGGGCGCGCTATGAGGAGGGCGGCATCCGCGTGGGGCACTCGCCGCCGCTCAGCCTGCTCGAATTGGCCCGCAATGCTGCGGTGATCTTCGCTTCCACCCGTCGCCGGGCTCGGGAGAGTGCCGAGGCGGTGACCGCCGGGCGCGAGTTCACGAGCGACCCCGTATTTATCGAGGCCCCCTTGCCGCCGCCGCATCTTCCCGGAGTGTTCCGCGTGGGCCCGCGCGTGTGGGGGTTTCTGGCTCGCCTCGCCTGGTGGTTCGGCCATGCGGAGGGCGGGGAGACGCGACGGGCGGCCGAGGCGCGGGCGCGGCTCGCGGCCGACCGGGTGGAGCACGCCGCCGAGACGCAGGGCGACGTGCTGCTTCTGGCCCACGGCTTCTTCAACCACATGATCGGCGACGAGCTGAAGCGCCGCGGCTGGCGCATGATCGAGAACCGCGGCTATCGCTACTGGTCTGTGCGCCGCTTCTCAAGGCGCTGAAGGGGCCACGGGTCGCCCAGCCGTTGCCGCCGCCCAAAGGCGCGACTAAGGGTCGAACCATGACGGATGCGCCCTCAGCCACTGCCAAGCCCGTGCCGGCCGAGATCGCCGCCCTGTCGTTCGAGCAGGCGCTGGCCGAACTGGAGCAGATCGTAGGCCGGCTCGAGTCGGGGCAGGCGGAGCTCGAACAGTCCATCGAGCTCTACTCACGCGGGGCTCAACTCAAGCAGCACTGCGAGAGCCGCCTTTCGCAGGCGCGGTTGCGGGTGGAGCGGATCGTTCTCGGCACCGACGGCCAGCCGAAGGGCACCGAGCCCGCGGACTTCGGCTGATGCCTTTGCCCGCGCAGGAGGACCTTCCGGACCTCGCGCGGCGCCAACGCCAAGTCGCCGATCTCGTCACCGTGGCGCTGGATGCCCTGCTTCCTCGCGCCGATGGGCCGGAGCAACGGCTCACCGAGGCCATGCGCTACTTCGCCCTCGGCCCCTCCAGGCGCCTGAGGCCGTTCCTGGCGCTGGAGGCGGCGCGGATGTGGGATCTGGAGGAGCGCGCCGTGCTGCGGGCGGCCTGCGCGCTGGAGTGCATCCACCTCTACAGCCTGATCCACGACGACCTGCCCGCCCTGGACAACGACGACGAGCGATTCGGCCGCCCATCGCTGCACCGGGCCTATGACGAGGCGGTGGCGATCCTCGCGGGCGACGCCCTGCACTCGGCCGCCTTCGAAATTCTCAGCCACCCCGACACCCACGACGACCCGGAGATTCGCTGCGAACTGGTCAGCCGGCTGGCCCGCGCGGCGGGCGCCCAGGGGCTTGCGGGTGGGCAGACCATCGACCTTCTGGCCCCCGCCGACGATCTGGGGGCCACGGCCCGGATGCAGCGCCTGAAGACCGGCACGCTGATGGCCTTCGCCTTCGAAATTCCCCTCTGTCTGGCCCGCGCACCGGATGCCGAGCGCACGGCGCTTCTGCATTTCGCTCAGGACCTGGGGCTGGCCTACCAGATCGTCGACGACCTCACCGATGAGGAGGCCGACACCGACGTGCTGCGCCGTCGCTCCGACCCCCGGGGGCACGGGCCGATCGGCGGGGCAAAAGTGAACTTTGTGACCCTGTTCGGACGCGACGCGGCTTCTGAACGGGTGGGCATTCTTGCCACACAGTGCCTCAAACACCTCGACATCTTCGGCCGCCGCGCGCGATACCTGCGGGATTGCGTCGACTTCGTGCTAGGTCGGCGCGCTTGAGGTTTGGGCTGGTGCGAGCCAGCTGAAGGACGCCATGCCGCCTGTTACTCCGTTACTCGACACCGTCACCTTTCCCGCCGACACGCGGAACTTCACCGTGCCACAGCTTCGTCAGCTGGCGGATGAAGTGCGCGCCGAGATGATCGATGCCGTTTCGCAGACCGGGGGCCACCTCGGCTCCGGCCTCGGCGTGGTCGAGCTCACCGTGGCCCTGCACGCGCTGTACGAGACGCCCAAGGACATCATCATCTGGGACGTGGGCCACCAAGCCTATCCCCACAAGATTCTCACCGGTCGCCGCGACCGGATTCGCACCCTGCGCCAGGGCGGTGGCCTCTCCGGCTTCACCAAGCGCGCCGAGAGCGAATACGACCCCTTCGGCGCGGCCCACGCTGCCACCTCGATCAGCGCGGCCCTAGGCTTTGCCGCCGCCCGCGACCTGAAGGGCGACAACAACCGCGTCGTGGCCGTGATCGGTGACGGCTCGATGAGCGCGGGCATGGCCTACGAGGCGATGAACAACGCCGCCGAGACCACCAAGCAGCTCACCGTCATCCTCAACGACAACGACATGTCCATCGCACCCCCCGTGGGCGGGATGAGCGCCTATCTGGCGGGCATCGTCTCCGGCGGCGGCTACCAGACCGTGCGCCGCTTCGGAAAGCAGGTGGTCGAACACCTGCCCCGCGGCATGGCCACGGCCGTAAAGCGGGCCGAGGAATACGCCCGGGGCATGGTAACCGGCGGCACCTTCTTCGAGGAGCTTGGCTTCTACTATGTCGGCCCCATCGACGGGCACGACATGGATACCCTCGTGGGCGTGCTGAAGAACGTGCGCGACATCACCGACAAACCGGTGGTCGTCCACGTGGTGACCGAGAAGGGCAAGGGCTACAGCTTCGCCGAGAACGCCGCCGACAAGTACCACGGCGTGGTCAAGTTCGACGTCGTGAGCGGCCAGCAGGCCAAGGCCAAGCCGAATGCGCCGAGCTATCAGAACGTGTTCGGCCAGGAACTGGTGAAGCACGCCAAGCTTGACCCCACGATCGTCGCCATCACCGCCGCCATGCCCTCGGGCACGGGCGTCGACATCTTCGCCAAGAGCTTTCCCGAGCGCACCTATGACGTAGGCATCGCCGAGCAGCATGCCGTGACCTTCGCCGCGGGCCTTGCAGCCGACGGCATGAAGCCGTTCTGCGCCATCTATTCTACCTTCCTGCAGCGCGGTTACGACCAGGTCGTCCACGACGTGGCCATCCAGAAGCTGCCCGTGCGCTTCGCCCTGGACCGCGCGGGCCTGGTGGGCGCCGACGGGCCGACGCACGCCGGTTCGTTCGACATCGGCTACCTCGGCGCCCTGCCGGGCATGGTGCTCATGGGGCCTTCGGACGAGTCGGAACTGGCCGGGGCGGTCTCCACCGCCGTCGCCATCGACGACGCGCCTTCCGCCATCCGCTATCCCCGCGGTGAGGGTACGGGGGCCGAGATTCCTGCTCTCGCCCCGCCTTGGGAGATCGGCAAGGGCCGCATCGTCCGCGAAGGCTCGGCCGTGGCGATCCTGAACTTCGGCACCCGCATGACGCAGGTTCTGCTCGCCGCCGAGACGCTGGCCTCCAAGGGCCTCTCCGCCACCGTGGCCGACGCACGCTTCGCCAAGCCGCTGGATGTAGAGATGATCCTCAACCTCGCCCGCAACCACGAGGCGCTCGTGACGGTGGAAGAGGGCTCGATGGGTGGCTTCGGCGCCTTCGTGCTGCAGCTCCTGGCCGAGAAGGGCGCTCTGGATCGCGGCCTCAAGGTCCGCACCCTGCACCTGCCCGACGTGTTCCAGGACCAGGACAGCCCGGACAAGATGTATGCCCAGGCCGGTCTGGATGCGGCGGGCATCGTCAATGCGGTCTGCACCGCGCTCGGCACCGACCAGAAGCTTGCGGGTGGTCTGCGCGCCTGACGGTGCTTGCCGCCGGGCGCATGACCAAAGCTTAAGCCTCGGCGGGCTGGACGGGGCGAGGGGTCGCGGCTTAGCTGGCGTCACCTCGCCGGAGCCTCCATGCGCCTGATTTCTCTCTCCCTCATCGCCCTGGGTTTCGCGACCGCCGCGGCCCACGCCGCCCCGGTGACTTTTCGGGTGGATGCCGGCGCGTGCGCGGCTGGCCCGGTCTCGGGCCGGATGCTGCTGTTCGCGACGCCCCTGAAAGGCGACCTGCCCAAGAGCGTGGAGATCGCACCGTTCGATCCGTCCGCCGCCAGCGTGGCCGCGCAGGAGGTGATGAGCCTCGTCGCGGGCACGCCGGTGATGATCGACGCCGACGTGACGGCCTATCCGCAGCCGTTCAGCGGCCTCGCCCCCGGCCGCTACGCCGTGCAGGCGGTGCTCGACCGAAACCATGACTACAACTACGGCGACCGCGGCCCCGGCGACTGCGTCAGCCCCGTCACGGCGGTGGACCTGCCGGACGGGGGGTCGGCCCCCGTGCTCGCCCTGGGCGCGGCCATCCCCCCTCGCGATCTGTGGACACCCAATCCTCGGGCCAGCGCCGAACAGAAGCAGGGTTATGCGGACGCCCGCTCTTCCATCCACGAACTGGCCTTCACCAGCCCCGCCCTCAGCCGGTTCTGGGGCCGACCCGTGCAGGTGACGGGGTGGGTCGTGACACCGCCGGGCTATTCGCCGTCCGAGGGGAAGCGGTATCCGGTGGTCTATGAGACCCACGGGTTCGGCGGCTCGCACAGCGGCCAGCTCGACACCGGTATCGGCGTCTGGCGCGAGATGAAGGCCGGCGCCAGCCCGCCGATGATCTGGGTGATGCTCGACGAATCGTCGCCCACGGGCACGCATGAGTTCGCCGACAGCGTGAACAACGGCCCCTGGGGCGAAGCGCTGACCGCCGAGCTGATTCCCGAACTGGAACGCACCTACCGCATGGATGCCCGGCCTTCGGGCCGCTTCCTCACCGGTCACTCGTCAGGCGGCTGGGCGGCCCTGTGGGTGCAGACGCGATATCCGGCCCTGTTCGGAGGCTCGTGGCCTACGTCGCCCGACCCCTCTGACTTCCACGACTGGACGGGGGTGGATCTCTACGCGCCCGGAGCCAACGTCTATCGCAAGCCAGATGGTTCGGCGTCGCCCCTGATGCGGATGGACGGCAATGTGGTCGCGTCGGTGGAGCAGTTCTCGAAGATCGAGGAGGTCATCGGCCCGACGGGCGGGCAGGAGGCTTCGTTCGACTGGGTGTTCTCGCCCAAGGGCCCGGACGGTCGGCCGATGCAGATGTACGACCGCAAGACGGGGGCGCTCGACCCTGCGGTGCTGGCTTACTGGCGAGAGAACTACGACGTGGCACATCGGCTGCAGCGCGACTGGCCCAGCCTGAAACGCGACCTGAACGGCAAGCTGCACATCACCGTGGGCACCGCCGACACCTTCTATCTGGACGGGTCGGCCCGGCGGCTGGAGGCGGTGATGAAGGGGCTCGGGGCGAAGACCGACTTCCGCTACGTCGAAGGGCGCAGTCACTTCGACCTGTACCGGATCGACAAGGACAACCAGGGCCTGCGCAAGGCCATTGCCTGGGAGATGTATGCGGTGGCGAGGCCGGGGTCGAAGCGACCGCCAGCCTAGGGCCGATCAGCTGTGGCGCTCGCAGGCGGCGAAGAAGGCTTCGGGCTGGGCATCGGCGGCGAGGCCCTGCCCGTCATAGCTCACCTGCAGACGGCCGCTGCGGCGGAAGGCCGTAAGGGCAGGGGCGTCTGCCGCAGCCTCGCCCAGCACCAGCGTCTGGCCCTCGAAGGCCTGGCGCTGGGCGGGCAGAAGGTCGCTGGTGGAGCCGGAGGCCAGGGTCAGCACGGGCTGCGGCGCGCCGGTCGAGGCGTGGGTGATGTGAACGCGACCGGTGCCGTGGCCGCATTCCAGCATCAGCGTCGCGGGCGACTCGGCCAGCGCCAACTTGGCGTTCGAACCGTCATCGCTGAACACGAGCACATGCGAAGCTGCGGCGGTGACCGGGGCCAGGGCCGAGGTCTGCTCGCCCTGCAGGTTGCAGGCTGCCACCGAAAGAAGGCCAGCGGCGGCGGCGGGGATCAGAACCAGGGTGGAGAGGCGCATGGCGCAATGTCCGGCCGATCAGCCGGCGGTGCGCCAGCCTGTGGTTGATCAACAGCGCAATCGCCGTTGGGTTCCGCAAGCCCTCAGAACGGGCTGAAGCGTTGGACGAGCGCAGTACCTGCAGGCGTCTTCTGCACCCGGCTCACGTCTCCCCGCCCGCCGTAGGAGATGCGCGCCTCGGCGATCTGGCTGTGCTTGACCACGTTGGCCGAGGAGATGTCTTCCGGCCGCACGATGCCGGCCACGGTCAGCTCGCGCAGTTCGGCATTGATGCGGGTCTCCTGCCGACCCTCGATGACGAGGTTGCCGTTGGGCAGCACGCTGGTGACGATCGCCGCCACCGTGAGCGACACCGCCTCGGACCGGTTGACCGAGCCCACGCCTTCCGAGGTCAAAGCGCTGTTGGTGCCGATGGCGTTGGTGGGGTCGAACCCCTTGGGCAGGAGCTTGCCGAGCGAGCTTTCCAGTCCCAGCAGGTGGTTCACGCCCACCGTGGTGTCGGACTTGCGGCTGGTGGAGCTCGTGTTCGAGAGCTTGGCCGAGTCGGAGATGTCGATCTGCACGGTGAGGATGTCGCCCACCTTGCTGGCGCGCTGGTCGTGGAAGAAGGCGCGGGCGCCGTTGCGCCACAGGCTGTTGGCGCTGCCCGGGCGGGGGCCGTCGTCGCGGGCGTCCAGCACCTGCTGGCGCTGGGGCATCAGCGGCGCGGGATAGCTCATAGCGGTCATCGTGGGGGCGCTCACCGCCTCGCGGATGGAGCCGCAGCCGGCCAGGGCGGTGCAGGCGAGGAGGGCGGGGACGAGCAGGGCGGAACGGGGCATGGGGGCGCTCTGACTGGAGGAATAAGAGATGCTGTTCAGCGGGAGGCGAGGCGCAGGGGGTCGAACACAGAGGCGCGGATGGCATCGGCGCCCGGGCCGACGACCGCCTTGCCGGCCCCGGTGACCACGGCCTCAAGCGTCTTCTTGGACTGGATGTTCACAAGCTGGAGAGTGTCGCCCACGCCCGCATCGGCCAGGGCCTTGGCCTGGAGCACGAGGCTGATGCCCCCGTCCTCGAAGGCGACGGAAACGAGGTCGTCGCGCTTGATTACCCGGGCTGAGGCGAGGTCGTGCAGACCCACGGCGGCCCCTGCCCGGAGCGGGCGTCGCGCGGCCTTGCCGATGACCGCCTCGGCGTCGGTGGGAGCGTCGCCGGGGGCTACCGCCTCGTCGGACCAGACGAAGTCTGAGGCGGCCAGGAGGTCTCCGGCGTTGACGTTGCGGGCATAGGCCAGGGTCTGGCTGCGCTTCGATGCGCTCGCCACCGATCGGCCGCGCGCCGCAGAGGCCACGCTCGCGGGCAGGCGGGGCGAGGGCACGCCGCCAAGGGAGGAGACGATGATGCGGCGCTGGCCCGTGGGGTTGTCCCACAGGAGCCCGGCACGCTTGGCGGTCACCTGCACCCGCGCGGCGTCGAGAACAGCCTCGCCGCCGGTGGTCGCGGCGGGGGCCACGACTTCCGTACCCGCCGATCCGGCGCCGTCGAACAGGTCGCCCAGGGTGATGGCCGCTCCGTGGCTGGTGGGCGAGGGGCGCAGCGCCACGTCGGTCGCCGCATGGGCCGGGCGCACGAAGAGGCATGCGAAGGTGGCGCCGAGGGCCAGGAGGACCGGGATGCGCATGATCAGGTCTTCAGCTGCGAGGTGGCCGACAGCATCTGGTCGGCGGCGTTCACGACCTTGGAGTTCATCTCGTAGGCACGCTGGGCCACGATCAGGGATGTGATCTCGGTCACCGCATCCACGTTCGAGGCCTCGGTATAGCCCTGCAGCAGCCCGCCCATCCCGTTCAGGTTGGGCGCCCCGGTCTGGGCGGCTCCGCTGGCGCCGGACTGGAGGAAGTAGTTGTCGCCGATCGCGTCCAGCCCCGCCTCGTTGTAGAAACTGGCGAGCTGCAGCTGGCCCACGATCTGCGGCGTGGTCTGCCCCGAGATCGAGGCCTGCACCTGCCCCGACTTGGAGATGGTGACGTCTGTCGAGCCCTGCGGAATGGTGATCTGCGGCTGCACCAGATAGCCGTCCACGGTGCAGAGCTGGCCCTGATCGTTGACGCTGAAGTTGCCGGCCCGGGTATAGCCGGTGTCGCCCGAGGGCAGCTGGATCTGGAAATAGCCGCGGCCGTTGATGGCCAGGTCGAACTTGTTGTCCGTTTTGGTCATCGTGCCCTGCTCGGTGATCCGATAGATCGAGCCGGTCTTCACGCCGGAGCCGAGCTGGATCCCGGTGGGCACCACGGTGCCTGCATCCGACGACTGGGCGCCGGGCCGCGACAGGTTCTGGTAGAGCAGGTCCTGGAACTCCGCCCGCTGCTTCTTGAACCCCACGGTGTTCATGTTGGCGATGTTGTTGGAGATGGTTTCCACGTTCAGCTGCTGGGCGGCCATGCCCGTCGCTGCGATCCTCAAAGCTCTCATCGTCGGTGATCCTTACGCGGCCCGGCCGAGGCGCTCGACGGCGCTCTTCGACAGGTCCTGGTTGGAGGCCATCATCTGGGTGATCCGCTCGTAGGCGCGGGTGATGTCGATGAGGCTGGTGATCTCGAGCATGGGCGACACGTTGGAGCGCTCCACCATGCCCTGGCGGATGTTGGCGTCATTGGCGGCCACGGGCGTTTCGGGCGAGCTGTAGAGGTTGTCGCCCTCCTTCTTCAGGCCGGAGAGGTTGGCGAAGCGCACGGCGGAAAGCTTCCCCACCTTGTTCACCTGGCCGTGGATGTCGGTCTGGGTGACGGCCCCGTCCTTGCCGATGGCGGGGGGCGAGCTCTGCGGATCCAGCGTCACGCCCGAGCCAGAGGCATCCACCACCGGGTCGCCCGCCTTGGTGACGAGGCGGTTCTGGGCATCGACGGTGAAGCGGCCGTCACGGGTGAAGCGGGGGCCGTCCTTGGTCTGCACGGTGAAGAAGCCGTCGCCCTCGATGGCCACGTCGTAGGTGGCGCCGGTGCGCTCCAGGCCGCCCTGGCCGAAGTCCCGCGCCACGCCGTCGTCGATCACATACTTGACCGGGCCGAGCAGCGAACCGGCACCCACGCCTGAGGGCGACAGGGGATCGGTCTGCAGCATCAGCTTCTCGACCTTGAAGCCGGCGGTATCGACGTTGGCCATGTTGTTGGCCGCGATGTCGAGCTGACGACGCAGGGTCATCTGGCGCGACAATCCGACGTAGAGCGTGTTGTCCATCGTGGGTCGAACCTCCGTAGCCCCAACCCATGCAAGGGGCGGGCCACGGAATTCGTGAGCATCATCAACACTTTCGGTGGTTAACGCGGCAGCTTCCGCCCCTGTGGCGGCGGCACGAAATGCCTAGGCACAGGCGGCGTGCCGGGCACCTTTGAACCTGCCGTTAACTAAGCTCGCGACAAGGTGCGTTCACTTGTTTCGGGCGTCTTCGCCCGCATGCGACGGGGGCTGCTTCCATGAGCAAGAAGGAAAAGGTGCCCAAGCCCTCCAAGACCGAAGCCACCGCCGAGGCGGTGGACGGGGTCGAGGGCGAGGCGCCGGCCAAGAAGAAGCCGCCCCTGATGATCCTGATCGCCGGCGGCGTCGGCGCGCTCGTCATTCTGGGCGGCGGCGGCTTCGCGGCCATGACCATGCTCGCCCCCAAGGCCGCTCACGCCGAGGGCGAGAAGCCCAAGCACGAGAAGCCCAAGAAGAAGGAAGCCGGCCACGGCGAGAAGGGCAAGGAGGGCAAGAGCCCGATCACCGAGGGCCCGGACGGCGTCGTCTACTACACGATGCCCGACATCGTCGCGAACATCCAAACCCCCGACGGTCACCCCAGCTATCTGAAGCTCAAGCTGGCTTTCGAGCTGCCCAACGCCGAGATGGCTGATGAACTGGAGCCCAATGCGCCCCGCCTGAACGACATGTTCCAGGGCTTCCTGCGCGAGCTACGCCCAGAAGACCTGTCGGGCTCGGCTGGCAGCTATCAGCTGCGCATGGAGATCCAGCGCCGGGTGAACCTCGTGATCGCGCCCGCCAAGGTGAACTCGGTGCTCATCCAGGAAATGCTGATCAACTGACGATGAGCGAGATCGCCGCCGCCGACGAGGACAAGCTCGCCCAGGACTGGGAGGCGATGGTCGGCGATCAGACGCCGCCACCGGCCCCGGCAGAGCGCATCCTCAACCAGGATGAGATCGACAACCTCTTGGGCTTCGACGTCTCGGACGACGACGACAGTCGGACCGGCATACAGGCCATCATCAACTCGGCGCTCGTGTCCTACGAGCGGCTGCCGATGCTGGAGATCGTGTTCGATCGCCTCGTGCGGTTGATGACCACGAGTCTACGCAACTTCACCTCCGACAACGTGGAGGTCAGCCTGGACAACATCAGCTCCATCCGCTTCGGCGACTATCTGAACAGCATTCCCTTGCCCGCGATCCTGGCGGTGTTCCGGGCCGAGGAGCTGGACAACTACGGTCTGCTGACGGTCGACTCGAACCTGATCTACTCGATCGTGGATGTGCTGCTCGGCGGCCGTCGCGGATCGGCCGCGATGCGCATCGAGGGTCGCCCCTACACCACCATCGAGCGGATGCTGGTGCAGCGCATGGTCGAGGTGGTGCTGGCGGACGCCAAGGCCGCCTTCGAGCCTCTGACGCCCCTGAACTTCAAGCTCGACCGGCTGGAGACCAACCCCCGCTTCGCCGCCATCGCCCGGCCCGCCAACGCCGCGATCCTCGTGAAACTGCGGATCGACATGGAAGATCGGGGCGGCCGCATCGAGCTTCTGCTGCCGTATTCGACGCTGGAGCCCATTCGAAAGATGCTGCTGCAGCAGTTCATGGGCGAGAAGTTCGGTCGCGACAACATCTGGGAAAGCCACCTCGCCACCGAACTCTGGACCACGCAGATGGAGGTCTCGGCCGTGCTCGATGAGCAGCAGATCGATCTCAAGCGGGTTCTGAACCTGCAGGTGGGCGAGACGCTGATGCTCAATGCCACCCCCGACAGCCTGGTGGAGCTTCGCGCCGGTGCCATCCCGCTCACCCGCGCCCGCATGGGCCGACGCAACCAGCAGATCGCGGTTCGGGTCGAGAGCCCACTCTCCTCCGCCGCCAAGCAATCGCTCGGAAAGGGCGTGACATGAGCCCGATCTCCCTTGGCCTCGATGGCTTCCTGATCCTCCTCCTGGGTGCAGCCCTGATGGTAGGCATGCGCCTCAGCGGCAAGCTGCGCGACCTGAAGGATAGCCAGACTGGCTTCATCAAGGCCGTGGGCGAGCTCGACGGGGCGGCCATGCGCGCCGAATCCGGCCTGCAGGCCCTGCGCGAAGCCACCACCGAAGCCCACGACCAGCTCCTGGACCGCATCGAGACGGCCCGCGGCCTCGCCGCACGCCTCGACCGGGTGCTGCCGGAGGCCGAATCTGCCGCCGCCGCCGCCAGCGAAGCCGCCCGGGCTGCGGGCGACGCGGCCGCGCGGGCCGATGCCGCGGCGGTTCGCACCTCGCTGGCCCGGCCTGAACCCGTGGCTCAGGCCCCTCGGCCGGAGGCGGTGGTCGTGCCCCTGCGCCCCCATGCGATCCCTGCAAGCCCCGCAGCCACACCTGAGGAGCTGCGCTCGGCCGAACGCGCCGCCGCTCTGTTCCTGGAGGAGCGCGCTGCCCGAGCCCGTCAGGCCAACATCGTCCCGTCCAATGCCGCGGCTGACGACGCGGCGAACGAGGATGCGCCGCGGCGTTCGCGGCTCGAAAGCTTCCGGGCGCGCCGGTCGGGCGGTCGCGCGTGAAGCCCCTGCCGCGCCTCCTGCCGCTGGTCGGCGTCGCCGTCGCGGGCGTGCTGGCCCTGAAGATGGCGGGCGGCATCGAGGGCGTCTCCCAGATGTTCGGAGCCACCGCGTCGGCTGAAGAGGCATCGGGTGCCTCTCACACCAAGGACCATGCAAAGCCCAAGGCGGAGGAGGCGAAGGCCGAGCCCGCCGTCTCCAAGGTTCCGGGTGAACTCCCGGCGCTCGGTGCGGTCAACGCTGCGGCGTCCGCGCCCGCGCAGGGGCCGGCGGTCTGCGCCCCTACGCCTGCGGAGCTGGCGAGGCAGGCCGGGCTGTCGCCCGCCGAACTGCAGGTGATCCAGAACCTCGGCGCCCGCCGCGGGCAGCTGGATGCCCGGGAGCAGGCGCTGGACACCCAGCTTCAGCTCATCGCCGCCGCCGAACAGAAGCTCGACGGCCGTCTGCAGGCGCTGAACGCCCTCAAGGCCGAAATCCAGACCCTGGTGGGCGAGGCGGACGGCAAGCAGCAGGCCGAGATCGACCGCCTCGTCACCGTCTACGAGAAGATCAAGCCGCGCGACGCCGGGCCCCTGATGGCCGCACTGGACGACAAGGTGCGTGTGCCGGTGGCCGCCAAGATGAAGCCTGCCGCCCTGGCCGCCATCCTGTCACAGATGGGCACCGTCCAGGCCAAGTCGCTCACCGAAAGCCTCGCCAAGCGCTTCAATCCGGCCCAGAGTCTGGCGCAGGTGCTCGAGGGCAAGACCGCCGCCGCCTCCGCGGCGACGGCCGCCCCGGCTCCCTCGACGCAGACGGCCACGGCGCCCGCGACGCCTGACAAGCCCGCAGCCAAGCCTGCCAAGAGGCAGGCCCGCGCCGCGCCGAAGGCGAAAGCCCCGGCCAGTGCTCCCACCAAGACCGCGGCGAAAACGCCGGCGGTGGATCCCGCAGCCGTCGCCGCCACCGGGGCAACCACGCCCGCCGCCGCCAAGCCCGGCGCCTGATCGCGCGTTAACCGCGATTTCAGCCGGATGGGTCAGGGTCGCTGGGTGACCCGCCGTTCCTCGATCAGCGCGCCTGCACGCTCCGGCCTGACCGTCGCCCTCTCGCTGGCGCTGGCCCTGAACGGTGCGGCCGCGCCCTTGGCCTTCGCCGCCGCACCGCAGGCGAGCGAGATTTCCGTGGGCGTCGGCGGCGGCTTTTCCCAGCTCGTGCTGCACGGCGAACGAGATGTGCGTCGTGACGGTGCGGCGGTGATCGTGCGGTTCCCCGGAGCAGGCCCGAATCTCGCCCGCCTGCATGTCGACCCGCCGCCCTTCCTGAAGTCCGCCACCGTCGCCGCAGTGAACGGCGGGGTGGAGGTGCGGCTCGTGCCTGCCGACGGGGCCGTCGTCACCCTTGGCGCGGCTGACGGGGCGCGCTTCATCAACCTGCGCTCGGCCGCAGCCGCTACGGCGGTGGCCAAGAATCAGCCTCCGGCCCCCCGCCCAGATCCGGCTCCCCCCGGCGGCGTACGCATGGCGGCGGCTTTCAAGGCCGGAGTGCTGACCCTGCGGTTTCCCTGGCGCGGGGCGGTGGGTGCCGCCGCCTTCCGTCGCGGCGACGGCGTGTGGGTGGTGTTCGACGCCAAGGCCGGACTCGACCTTTCCGGTGCCCCTCGCGGCCTGCCGCAGGCCAAGCGCTTCGAGGCGGTGCCCGGCGCAGACTTCACGGCCATCCGCATCACAGGGCCGGAATCCTCGGCGCTGTCGCTGGTGGCCGATGGCAACACCTGGGTGCTCACCCTGGGGGGTGCGCCGCCCCCGCCGCCGCCAGCCGTAGCCGTCGCCCGCGACGAGGACGGATCGCCCGCCCTGATCGCCCGCCTGCCGGGGGCGAGCGGCGTGTTCTGGCTATCCGACCCGCAGGTGGGCGATCGCCTGGCCGTGGTCACCGCCGGCGCCCAACCCGCCCAGGGCGCACCCAGAAGTTTCGTGGACGCCAGGATGCTGGGCTCCGCCCACGGCCTGGCCCTGCAGCCCGTCGCCGACGATCTGACCGTTTCCACGGAGGGGGATCGCGTCAGGATAGTTCGGCCGAAGGGCCTCGTCCTGTCGCCCGCGACCGCCGGCGCGCCTGGTGGCGGATCCCCTCAGCACGCCCATGTGGCCGAAGCGCTGGACCTTCCCAAACCGTCGACCCTGCCGGGCCTGATCGATTTCGCCGCCTGGTCCAAGACCGGCGAGCACGGCTTCCTGGCCCGCTACGACGCGCTTCTCGCCGCGGCGGCGGAGGAGGGGTCGCACGGCAAGGGGGCGCCGATGGAGGCGCGGCTGGGCCTCGCGCGCTTCCTCGTCGGCTCCGAGCTGGGCGAGGAGGCCATCGGCGTGCTCGACACCCTGGCCAAGACCGATCCAGCCGTCACAGGGCTCGGCGAGTTCCGGGGCCTGCGGGGGGCGTCGCGGATCATGGCGCGGCGCTGGAAGGATGCGCAGGCCGACTTCTCCGCCCCCCCCATCGTCGCCGACCCCGCGGCAGCCCTGTGGCGCAGCTATGCCGCCGCCAGGGAGGGTGACTTCGCCGCGGCCAAATCGCAGTTCGCCACGGGACGCATCACCCTCGATCAGGTGGCACCCGCCTGGCGCGCCCGGTTCGCGATCGCGGCGGCGGGCGCTGCCGCATCGCAGGGCGACACGGGGGCCGCCCGAAGCTTCCTCTCGGCCGGTGGCGACGCCGCAACGCCGGAGGACAGGGCGGAGCAGTCGCTCGTTCGCGCCCGGATCGCCGAGCAGGAGGGGCGCACGCCCGAGGCGCTGGCCCTATACGAAGGCCTCGCCAGTGACCGCTACGGCGCGGTGGCGGCGCCGGCGCTTCTCAAGGCGACCGACCTGAAGCTCGCGGCCGGCCACATCAAGATCGACGAGGCGATCGTCACCCTCGACTCCATCCGATACCGCTGGCGGGGCGACGCCACCGAGCTGGAAGTGGTGCGAGAGCTCGGTCAGGTGAACCTGCGCCAGGGCCGCTATCGCGAGGCGCTGGAGGCCTGGCGCTCCGCGGGCAGCCGCATGCCGGACCTGCCCGCCGCATCCGCCATCCGCGCCGACCTTGCCCAGGCTTTCCGCGACCTGTTCCTGGCCGGGCGGGCCGATGGGCTGGAGCCCGTGCAGGCGCTGGCCCTGTTCTACGACTTCAAGGCCTACACCCCCATCGGGGCCGAGGGCGACCTCATGGTGCGCCGGCTCGTGCGGCGGCTGGTGGACGTGGACCTCCTCGGCCAAGCCGCCGACCTCCTGAAGTATCAGGTGGACAACCGGCTGGACGGGGCCGCCAAGGCGCAGGTCGCCACCGATCTGGCGCTCGTCTACCTGATGGACCGCAAGCCCGAGGATGCCTTGGGGGCCATCAACGGCTCGCGCTCCACACTCCTGCCCACGGCGTTGAATTCGCAGCGCCGGCTGCTGGAAGCCCGGGCGCTGGTCGATCTCGGGCGTTTCGACCATGCGCTGGAGGTGATCGGTCCCGACACCTCGCCCGATGCCCTGGAGGTGCGCGCCCTATGTGCGTGGCGCTCGCGCGACTGGGCGGGGGCCTCGCGCACCGCCGAGCAGCGGCTGGGGGATCGCTGGAAGCGCAACGAGCCGCTCAGCGCCCCAGAGGCCGCGATGCTGCTTCGGGCGGGGGTCGGCTACAGCCTCGCCAACGACGATGCCAGCCTGGCCCGCCTGCGTGACCATTACATGCGCCTGACCGACACCGCTCCCAATCCGGCCCAGCTGAAGGTGGCGCTGACGGGGCTGACCGCCGCGCCGGGCGCCGGTCTGGCCGCCGCCATGAGCGACACCGATGTGTTCGCGGGCTGGGTGGGCCGCATGAAGGCACGCTTCCGCACCGATGGAGCGGCGCCGCCACCGCCCGCTCGCCAGCAGGCGCAGGCCGCAGGCGGAGCCGCCCCGAAGGCGGGCTGAGGCTTTACGGGCGCTTCGGGGTGGAGACGCGAACCAGAGCCACGGCCATGCAAAGCCAGCCGAGCATCATCGCCAGCCCGCCCAGGGGCGTGATCGCGCCCATCACCTTCGGCGCACCGAGGGCGAGGGCATCCAGCGAGGCGCCGAACAGGAACGCGCCCGCGCAGAACAGCCACCCAGCCGCACCTCCCAGCCGACCGGCAGCGGGCAGGGCGGCGAAGGCCACGAGCCCCGCCAGGGCGTGCAGCCCCTGATACTGCGCCCCTGTGCGCAAGAGCTCGCGTACGCCGGCGTCTGTCGTGGCGTGCGCCCCGAACGCGCCGGCAGCCACTGCCATCAGCCCCTGCAGAGCGCAGAGGGCCGAGCCGAGACGTCGCCCCGTGTCCAGCATCATGCCGCGATGTCGCCGATGGCCGCGTCGAGCAGCAGGTAGGCCCGCCCGGCATCGGAGCCGAGGAGGGCGGTGGACAGGAAGCCATCCCGGTCCCGCCGGGCGGCATCTTCGAGAAGGGCGGAGTAGCGCCGCACGAACCGGTCTGCATCCCGACGCAGCACGGTATCGGTCAACACCCGGCGCGACAGGCGGCGCACGGCGGCGGGTGCGAGACGACGCACGCCTTCCCGAACTCCCGAGCCGCGACCCTCCTGCAGCCCTTGCGCCAGATCGTCCACCTGACTGCGCGGCAGGAGCGCCATCGCGTCCAGCCCCAGGGCCTCGATCTCGCCGATGAGCCGGTCGGCCAGAGCCTCTTCATCTCCGTCGTCAGCGGGTTCGGGCGCAGCTTCGCCCGGCAGGCCCGCGAGCAGATCCTTCCAGCCCCAGTTGCGTTCGACCGCGCGCACCGGCTCCGGCGCAGCCGCGCGGGGAGCCACCGGCAGAGGCACCCGGATCGGCTCGGACTGGGCGGACGACGGGGCGGCGGGCGTGAGCTTCAGCCGGGGGCGCAAACCGGCGGCCTCGGCCTCTGCGGCAGGAGGAGCGGGCGGGGCGAACAGGTCGGACGCTCCCCCGTCCCAGCCAGACCCGCCACTGGGCGCGTCGTCTCCGAGCCCGCGAAGGAACATCCGCGCCGATTCGAGCGGCGCGCTGTGATCGAGGATGGGGGCGGCGGAGAACCGCGCGTGGCTGTCGCCAACCGCCAGGGGGAGGGGCACTTCGGCCGTCTCACGCTCCGTCTCGGGGGCGACAGCCGGCGCGAGGTCGCGGGCCCGGGCCGAGAGGTCGAGGGGATGCACGTCCGCCAAGGGGGTCGGGCGGGCGACGGGGGCGGCGTCGGAATCCGGTACGCGGGCGGCCGCATCCACGGCACCGGCGACGCGGCCCATGAGGCGCACGGCTTCGCTGAGGGTGTCGTAGTTGCGACGCACGCGTTCCTGGAAAGCTTCGTCGATCGCCTGCGTCTCCTCCGCGGCGCGGCGGGCGGCGGCAGTGAGGTCGCCCACCCCCTGTTCCACGGCGGACCGCACGGCATCGGCCCGCTTCATGGCTTCGGCCGGGAGGGACTCGAACCGGCCGTCCACCTCCGTGAGGAGGGCGTCGAGTTCGGCCAGGGCGGCACGGGCGGCGGCGAGTCCGCCCTCGATCCGCTGCGCCGAGCGCAAGCCTGCGGCTTCCACGGCGGCGGCAGACTGGTCGATGGCCCGCTTCGCGGCGGCGATGCGGGTGTCGAAGGCCTGGTCTGCGCGCTGGCCGGCGGCGAAGGCCGCCTCGCCCAGCTGTTCGATGCGCTCGAGCGCCGCCTCGCCCACGCGTTCGGCCTGACCCTCCAGCTCGCCGAGGCGGGCGGCGGCGGCGGCATGGGCCTGATCGGCAGCGGCGGTGAGGGCGGCAGCGGCCTGGGCGGCATCGGCGGTGGCCCGCTCGCGCTGCAGCCGAACCGATTCGGTGAAGCGCTGCAGGTCGCTCTCGGCGTCGGCCATCGCATCGGTGCGGGCGAGGGCGGCTCCGGTGGCGGTCGCGCGCACCTGTTCGGCCGCCTCTGCAACGAGAGTGCGCAGGGATTCCCCGGCATCGGCGGCGGCGCTGGCTGCGACAGCGCCCTGTTCGCGCACGGTCTGGCCGATCTCTGCCAGGCGGGCGTGCTGGCTCTCGGCCCGGGCCGAAAGGTCTTCGTGGTCGCCGCGCAGGGCCTCGGTGAGCGCGGCCAGCCGGTCGCGTTCCCGGGCGAGTTCGGCACCGAGGCGCGTCAGGCGGTCAGAAGCCCCGTCGCTGGCGACGCCCAGCCGGTCGGTCTCGACGGCCAGGGCGGAGGCTGCGGCTTCGGCCCCGTCCCGGGCATCGGCGGCGGCGGCGGAAAGGTCTGCGGCTCGCGCGGCGAGGGCGGCCTGCGCCTCGGCCAGCTGCGCCTGCGCGAGGTCTGAGACATCGGCGGCCAGCCGCGACTGTCGCCCGACAGCCTCGGTGATCTCGCTTGTGCGAAGTTCGAGGCCTGCGGACAGGCTCTCCAGGTCGCCGCGCTCCTTGCCGAGGGCGAGGGCCAGGGCATGGGCGCTCGACTGCGCCTCCAGCGCCGCCTGGGTGATCCGGCGGCTTTCCTCGGAGAGGCCGTCGCGCAGGGCCGCCAGTTTCTCGCCCGCCAGCTCGGCGGCCTGCGATGCGCGCTCGATCTCGCCGCGCACGGCGTGCATCAGCTCGCCCGTCTGCGCGGCGGCGAGGGCGACCGGCCCCACGAGGTCGTCGGCCAGCTTGCGGGTATTGCGCACGTCTTCGCTTAGCTTGGCGCTCTGCCGCAGGGCATAGGCGAACAGCATCATGAACAGCGCCGGCAGCACCGCCAGCCCCGCGATCACGCCATAGCGGAAGGGGGCGTAGTCGAAGGGGCCGAGGCGGCCGAAGCCGACGAAATAAGCCACCAGCGACCCCGCCCAGAGGAGCGCGCAGCCGGTGGCGATCCAGTAGGCGAAACGGGCGGGGGGGTGCGCGCGGGCGGGGATGCGGGGATCGAAGGCTTTTGGCGCGGTGTCTGCGTCTGCTGAAGCTTCTGCCGTCGGGGCAGACACCTGGATCCGCGCCTTGGGGGGATCGGCCAGGATGGCGGAGCGGATGCGCGAGGATTCCGGCGGCGGGGCGATCTCCAGATCGGCACCGGAGGAGGGGCCCGGTTCCGCATCGGGGACCAGGGGCTCGACCTCGAGGGACAGCGGTCGGCGGTTTCCGCGTTTCAAGAGCCCACCCCGGCTTAAGTATGAACAAGGAGCGTAACGCCCCGCCCCGCCAGCGGAAAGCGGCGAATCGCCTCCCGAGCGAGTGATCCTCGCCCGAATCGATCTGCCGAATGTGGCGGCGCCGACTTTCGGGCGTCACGCGGGGGCGCTAGCGTGGCATCGAGCCGAAACCACTGTCGAAACTGACGGGGAAGATCGGACCGGGGATAAAGCGCCATGCGGATTGATCGTCGTCGCGCCCTCTCGCTCTTCGCCCTCGGGGCCGTGGCCACACCGCAGGCGGTGTCAGCCAAGGCGGCGCGGGCCTATCCGGGCAAGGTGCGGTTCGATCACGGCGTCGCATCGGGCGACCCGCTCGCTCACAGCCTGCTCCTGTGGACGCGGGTGACGCCCGTGGGCGATGCGGGGGCCTTCATCCCGGTGGCGTGGGAGATCGCGACGGATCAGGCGTTTGCCCACGTCGTGGCCCGGGGCGCGACCCGCACGGATGCGGCCCGCGACTGGACGGTGAAGGCTGAGGCCGACGGCCTGCAGCCCGGCGTGGATCACCACTACCGTTTCCGCGTCGGCGCCACCGTCTCGCCGGTGGGGCGCGGCAAGACCCTGCCCGTGGGCAAGGTGGCCGACGTGGTTCTGGCTGTGACCACCTGCGCGCTCTACCCCGCGGGCTATTTCAACGCCTACGCCCACATGGCCGCCGCCGAGCGGCTCGATGCGGTGATCGAGCTTGGCGACTACATCTACGAATACGGGGCCGAGCCGGGAAAATACGGCATGGAGGCGGGGCGAAAGCTCGGCCGCATCCCCGAGCCCGCGCACGACATCGTCACCCTCGCCGACTACCGCCAGCGCTATGCTCAGTATCGGCGCGAGCCGGAGCTGCAGGCCGCCCACGCCCGCGCCGCGTGGATCTGCATCTGGGACGATCACGAGACCGCCAACGACTCTTGGGCGGGTGGGGCCGAGAATCACGAGGCCTCGGAGGGGCCTTGGATCGAGCGCGAGAAGGCGGCCCTGCGCGCCTACTACGAGTGGATGCCGATCCGCGATCCGCAGCCGGGCAGGGCGTTCGAGGCGATCAACCGCAGCTTCGCCTTCGGCGATCTCGCCAGTGTGATCATGCTGGAGAGCCGCCTGATGGCGCGATCCTACCAGCTGGAGCTGAGCCGCGACGGCGACGTCCCGCAGACGGTCTATCTGATCGGCGACAAGGGCCTGCGTACGCCCCTTGCTGACAAGGCGCAGGCGGCGGCCCTGATGCGCGCGGGCCCGCTCCCGGCCGGTCATGTGCTGGGGCCGGACCTCGACGCCGTGCACGAGCGCATCTGGAACCCCGACCGGCAGATGCTGGGACCGCTGCAGGAAGAGTGGCTGGCGCAGGAGATGCAGGGCTCGGTCAAGGCCGGGCGCCCGTGGCAGGTTCTGGGTTCCGGCACCGTGATGGCCAAGCGGCTGAACCCGGACGTCTACGCCATGATGGGCGAGGCGACGGTGAACGGCCTGATCACCCGCCAGCCGGCCGAGTAGCGCAAATACGCCCAGTCGATGGCCGACAGCTTCCGTTATCGCCTGCCCTACGAGCTCGACAGCTGGAACGGCTACCCGGCGGCGCGGGAGCGGGTCTACACCGCGGTGAAAACCGCCGGGCCGCTGGCCAATGCTCTGGTGATCTCGGGCGACAGCCACGCCTTCTGGGGGTGCGAACTGCACGACGAGGCGGGCCTGCGCGTCGCGACCGAGGTGGGGTCGAGCTCAATCACCAGTCCCTCTCTGGGGGATCAGGCGGGCGGGGTGCAGATCGGTGCGGTGTTCGTGGCGCAGAACAAGGAGGTGAAGTTCTGCGACCAGCTCGCCAAGGGCTACATGCGCCTGACGCTCACCCCCGACGAAGCCCGCACGGAGCTCATCGCCGTGCCGCACCTCAAGCGCACGAGCGAGGGCAAGACGCTGGCGACCTTCCGCGTCCGCGCCACCACGACGCCTGGCTCCGGGCCGCTGGAGAAGGTGTGAAGGCCTAGTCGTCGATCCAGTCGGTCAGCCCCTCGCGGCGATGCACCTCGCGCAGGCCTGGGTCTTTGCGCCAGAGGTCGAGGTAGGCCTTCACGTGCGGCAGGTCGGTGGCGGGGCTGGGCATGTTGCGCGACCAGCGGGCGAGCATGACGGCGAGGTAGTCGGCTACCGACTTGTTTGCACCCAAAAGGTGGGGGCGCCCATCCGCCAGCGCCCCGTCGATCTGTTTCCAGGCAGCCTCGATCTGCACGCGCGCTCGCGCCTTGATGGCTTCGGCACCCGAGGCGTCGCCGTCCGTGTCGGCATAGAACCAGTTGCGGTAGGCGGGCAGGAGCGCGTTCGCTAGGAACACCATCCGCTCCAGATACTCCGCCCGTCCGGGCGCGCCGGGGGCAGGGGCCAGGCCCGCCTGCGGGTGGCGTTCAGCCAGGAGCATGAGAATGGCGGTGCACTCCGTGTGCGGCCTGCCGTCCACGATCAGGGTCGGCACCCGGCCCTGCGGGTTCAGGGTGAGGTAGGCACCGGCCTTCTGGTCGCGGCTTTCGAAGTCCAGCGAGCGCAGTTCGAAGGGACCGGCGAGGTCGATCAGGAGCCAGTGCACGCACAGGCTGGCCGTGCCGAGGCTGCCGTAGAGGATGTAGGGCTGGGTCATCGCCGCGCAGACTAGCGCGAGGTCAACCCGTCAGGCCACCGGCGGGAGTCGGCGGCCCTGCGCTTGGATCAGGCGACCTTCGACGCGAGGGGCGCCACGTCGCCGTTTGTATCCAACGGGCTCGCGGCCGTGCAGCCGGTGAGCATCATCTGCTCATAGGTCTCGGCGGGGGCGGGTCGGCCGATGTGATAGCCCTGAACCTCGGCGCAGTTCTCGTCTCGCAGGAACTGCAGCTGGGCCACGGTCTCGACGCCTTCGGCCACCACCGGGATGCACAGGCCACGACCGATGCCGAGCACGGCGCGCACGATCACGGTGGAGCGCTCAAGGGTGCCGATGCCTTCGACGAAGCTCTTGTCGATCTTGATCTTGTCGAACGGGAACGAGTGCAGGGTCGAGAGCGAGGAGAAGCCCGTGCCGAAATCGTCCATGGCGATCCGCACGCCCAGGGCCTTCAGGCGGCGCAGGATGTCCAGGCCCCGCTGGTAGTTCTGGAACAGGGCGCTCTCGGTGATCTCCAGCTCCAGCCGCGAGGGCGAGAGGCCGGTCTCGAACAGGATAGAGTGCACGAGCTCGGGCAGGTCGTCCTGGCTCACCTGCAGGGGAGAGAGGTTGACGGCGACCTTCATCGGGCGCGGCCAGGCGGCGGCGTCGGCGCAGGCTCGACGCAGGACCCATTCGCCCAGCTGGCCTATGAGACCCGCTTCCTCGGCGACGCTGATGAATGTGTCCGGCGGCATCATCCCGCGCTCGGGGTGGCGCCAGCGCACCAGGGCCTCGAAGCCGCACAGGGCACCGTCTTCCAGGCGAGCCTGGGGCTGGTAGTAGACCACGAGCTGGCCCGCGCCGATGCCGACCTTGAGGTCGCGTGCCAGGGCCCGCTGCTCGCGCAGGGCCTCGTGGATGTCGAGACTGAACAGGCAGCAACCATCCGGGTTGGTTTCGCCTTGGCGGCGCGCCTGCTCCAGGGCGACGCTGGCGTGGTTCAGCAAGTCTTCCGACGTGAAGGCGTCGTGCGGGGAGGCGCTGACGCCGAACAGCAGCTGCGGCTCGATCTGCGTGCCGCCGAAATCCAGCGGACGCCGCAGCTTGGCGCCGAGCCAGCGCACGAACTCCAGCGCGCTTTCATAGGTGCCTCCCTCGGGCCCGTAGGCCACGAAGGTGAAATCTGCGCCGTGCTGGCGGGCGGCGAAGGCGGGCTTGGTGCCGATGCGCTGCAGTCGCTCGCCGATCTTGCACAGGAGCGCGTCCGAGGCGGCGATGCCGTAGAGTTCGCTCGTCTCGCGATAGTTGGCGACCTCGATGTTGATCACCATCAGCGTCTCCTTGCTGTCCTGGACGCGGGCGAGGCCGCCTTCCAGCATGCGCAGGAGGGCGCCGCGGTTGGGCAGGCCGGTCAGGGCGTCATGGTCGCTCAGATGCTTGATGCGGCGCTCGGCGGCCTGACGCTCGCGAAGGTCGCGCAGGGCCACCACGGTCGACACCCGGCCGTCGTGATGCAGTTCGCCGAGCGGGCGGGCATAAATCTCGACGGGAATGCGCACGTCGCCAGTGATGATTTCGCCGGTAAGCCGGCCCGCGTCCGCCAGGGTGACGCCGGGCTCCAGAACCAGCAGGGTCTCCAGGAACGGGCGGCCCAGGATGGCGTCCACCGGCTCACCGAGCAGCATGGCGAAGGCGGCATTGCAGTCGAGCACTGTTCCGTCTTCGCCCATCACGACGATCCCCTCGCGCGCGGCGTCGGCCAGGCGGCGGGTGCGGCGCAGGGAGTTAGCGGCGCTGGTGTCGTCGATGTAGGCCGCGCCGACGCCGCACAGCACGATCATCACCGAGATCATCACCACAAGCAGAAGCATGAGCCCCTCGCTCATCAGGCTCGGGGGAACCGGCAGGGCGGGATCGGCGACGATGTTCGCACCGCCGAGCGCCATCAGCTGCAGGCCGATCACCGAGGCGGCGAAAAGGGCACCGCCCGCGATCTGGCGCAGGTAGGTCTGCGCCTTGTCGCCCGTGCTGAACGCCATGGTGGCGCACAGGGTGGAGAGCACGACGGCCCCCCAGGTGATGATCGGCTCGAAGCCGACCGCGCCCTGCACGTGCATGGCCGAGAGGCCCGCGAAGTGAGAGGTCGCCACCGTCAGGCCGACGATCAGGCCAGCGGAGATGGTCCGCAGGAGATCGCGCCCGGTCCACGCCACCGACAGGGCCAACACGCCTCCCACGGCGCAGATCAATAGCGAGCCGAGGGTGAGGAACGGATCGTGGGTGAGCGCAGCCACCGGGCGAACCGAAAGCATGATCAGCGTATGCCCAGCCCAGATGCCGGCACCGGCCTGCAAGCCTGCCAGGAACAGCCAGGCTGTACGCACCATGCCCATGGCGCCGCGCATCCGTGAGCGCAGACGAAAGAGGCTCAGCCCGGCCGCCAGCGCGATGGCTGTGGCGATAACAACGAGGGTGGCGTCGTAGGCGAAGCCGGTTGTCGCAAGTGGGGTCTGCACAGACGCACTCCAGAAGCAGAGTGCCATTTAGCGGGCGACAGGTTTAAATTTGGTGGAATTGTGACATCCGCGGTTACTTGATCTCGACGGGCTCCAGCCCGCGCTGCGCCCGGCAGGCGGAAAGGGTGTTGGAGAGCAGGCAGGCGATGGTCATGGGCCCCACGCCCCCGGGCACAGGGGTGATCGCGCCCGCCACCTGCGCAACATTGTCGAAGTCCACGTCCCCCACCATGCGGGTCTTCCCGGCCGCCGCGGCTAGCGGGTCGCGGGCGGGGATGCGGTTGATGCCCACGTCGATCACCGTGGCGCCGGGCCTCACCCAGTCGGCCGTGACCATCTGTGGCCGGCCCACGGCCGCGATCAGGATATCGGCCGTGCGACACAGGGCCGGCAGATCGCGGGTGCGCGAGTGGGCGATTGTGACCGTGCAGTCGCGCTGCAGCAGAAGTTGCGCCACCGGCTTGCCGACGATGTTCGACCGCCCGATCACGACTGCATGGGCCCCCGCCAGATCGCCCAGCGTATCCTCGAGCAAGAGGCAGCAGCCCAGAGGCGTGCATGGGGCGAGCGCGGGCTGGCCGGTGGCGAGGCGCCCCGCGTTGATGACGTGAAACCCGTCCACGTCCTTGTCCGGGTGGATGGCGGCCAGCACGGCGTGGCTGTCGATCTGCGGCGGCAGGGGCAACTGCACCAGGATGCCGTGCACGGTGCTGTCCGCATTCATCGCCGCCACCAGCGACAGTAGCTCTTCCTGCGAGGTCTCCACCGGCAGGCGGTGGGTGAACGAGCGCATGCCGGCGGCGATCGTCTGTTCGCCCTTGTTGCGGACGTAGATCTGGCTGGCGGCATCCTCGCCCACGATCACCACCGCGAGGCCGGGGATCGTGCCGTCGGTCTCCACCAGGTCGGCCACGGCCAGCCGCACCCGCTCGCGCAGGCCCGCCGCGTAGGCCTTACCATCGATGATGCGTGTGCTCATGGTGCGGGGGATAGCGCGGGGCGCGCGCGGTCGCCAGCACCCCCGCGTCGACGCGGACGGCCTGCGGGGCTAGTCGGTGGGCATGAGCCTTTCCCCGCACGACGCCGCCTGCCTGGACCGCATCGACGGCCAGAGGCTGATCGACCGCGCGACGGACTGGTGCGCCGTCAACTCAGGCAGCCGCAACCGGCCGGGGCTGGCGCGGATGCTTGCTCTGCTGAAGCCTGAGCTCGACCGGCTGGGCGAAGAGGCGGAGGTCGTCGCCCTGGCCCCCACCACGGGGGTGGGTGTCGACGGGATCGTGCGCGAGGTGGCTTCGGCCCCCGCGCTGCGCCTCAGCATGCGACCGCATGCCCCGACGCAGGTGGCCCTCACCGGTCACTTCGACACCGTCTATCCGTCGGAGACCTCATTCCAGACCGTGGCTCGCAGGGCAGACGGCGCCCTGAACGGGCCCGGCATCGCCGACATGAAGGGCGGGCTGTCGGTGATGATCGGAGCGCTCGCCGCCTTCGAGACCCACCCCGACGCCCATCGCCTGGGCTGGACGGTGCTGATCTCCCCGGATGAAGAGACCGGCAGCCTCGGCTCGGCGCCCCTGCTCGCCGAACTGGGAGCTCGCGCGCATGTGGGGCTCACCTTCGAGCCCGCCCTGGCCGACGGGCGGCTGGCCTCGGCCCGCAAGGGGTCGGGCAACTTCCACCTCGTGGTGCGAGGGCGCAGCGCCCATGCCGGTCGGGCGTTCGCGGAGGGTCGTAACGCCGTCGCCGCTGCCGCACAGGCCGCGGCCGCCCTGCATGCCCTGAACGGCGTGCGCGAAGGCGTCACCGTCAACGTTGCCCGCATCGACGGCGGGGCCCCCCTGAACCAGGTTCCCGACGCCGCCGTGGTGCGCTTCAACCTGCGCCTGCCGGACGAGGCCTCAGGCCAATGGGCGCTCGCCGAGTTCGCGCGCATCACCGCCGAGACCACCAGTGACGGTATCACCGCCGATCTCCACGGAGGTCTCACACGCCCGCCGAAGCCCTTCGTGCCTGCCCAGAAGACGCTGTTCGCCGCCGCGCGCGATGCGGCCGAAGCGCTGGGCCAGAGCCTGGAGTGGCAGCCCTCCGGCGGGGTGTGCGAGGGCAACAATCTGTTCGCCGCGGGCTGCCCGGGCATTGACACCCTGGGCGTGCGTGGCGGCGACATCCACAGCGAGGCCGAGCACGCCTGGCCCGACAGCTTCGCCGAGCGCGCCCGCCTCACCACGCTGATCTTGATCCGCCTCGCCACCGGTGAGATCGACGGGCCGGCGCTTCGCGCCGCCCTTTCACAAGGGGTTACGCCCTTCGCATCCCTCGGCTAACCAGCCGCCATGCTCGTGGTTCGGCCGGCTGGCCCAGACGATCTTCCCGCCCTGATGGAGCTGGCCGTGCTCTCGGGCCGCGGCTTCACGAGCCTGCCCGAAGATGAGCCCACTCTGCGAGAGCGGCTGGAGATCTCGCAGCTGAGCTTCCGCGGCGAGGTGGCCCCGGTCGAGGCCTGGTACACCCTGATGCTGGAGGACACTGCCACCGGGCAGGTCGAAGGCGTCGCCGGAGTTAAGGCGGCCGTGGGCCTGAAACGGCCGTTCTTCTCGTTCCGCGTGGTGACTCTGGCGCAGGCCAGCTCCGTTGCCGCCACCCGCTTCGATCATACGGCGCTTGTGCTCGTGAACGAGAATGCGGGCTGGACCGAGGTGGGCTCGCTGTTCCTGCGGCCCGAGCGGCGCAAGGGCGGGGCGGGCGGGCTCCTCGCCCTGTCGCGCTATCTGATGATCGCCGCAGACCCGGCGCGGTTCTCCGAGAACGTGCTGGCTGAACTCCGCGGCTGGTTCGACGACGACGGCACCTGCCCGTTCTGGGAGACGGTGGGCTGCCGCTTCTTCCGCATCCCTTTCGATCAGGCCGACATGATGAGCGCCTCCACCGACGGGCAGTTCATCCTCGACCTTGCGCCCCGCCATCCGATCTACGTGGAGCTGCTGGCACCTCCCGCCCGCGAGGCCATCGGGCGCGTGCACCGCGAGGGGGAACCCGCCCGCGCCCTTCTGGAGAAGGAGGGCTTTCGCGCCACCGGCCTCGTGGACATCTTCGATGCCGGACCCACCTACGGCGCCCGCCGCGACGACATCCGCACGGTGAAGGGGGCCCGGCGTTTGAGCGTGCAGGTGGGCGGTGAGGAGGCGAACGGCCGCCCGGCCCTGGTGTCGTCCGGAGCGCTCGATCGCTTCCGCTGCGTGCGTACGTTGGTGGACGATGCGACGCCTGGCCGCGCGGGCCTTTCGGCCGAGACGGCGCGGGTGCTCGGCGTGCGCGACGGCGATCCGGTGATGGTGGGCGCATGACGCAAGGCGTGTTCCGCTCCACCGACCCCGCGACCGGCGAGACCGTCTGGGAAGGTTCCGCCGCCACGCCGGCGGATGTGGCCGCAGCGGTCGCTGCCGCCCGGGCCGCTTTCCCCGGGTGGGCGGCCACGCCCCTCGCCGAGCGCATCGCCGCCGTGCGCCGGTTCAAGGCCGAGCTCGAAGACCGCACGCCCGCCTTCGCCGAAGCCCTTTCGCGCGAGACCGGCAAACCCCTGTGGGAGACCAAAGCCGAGCTCGGCTCGATGATCGCCAAGGTGGAGACATCCATCGCCGCCCAGGCCGAGCGGGCCGGGGAGCGCGAGGCGCAGGTCGCTTTCGGCCGCGCCGTGCTGCGGCACCGGCCGCACGGGGTGATGGCGGTCCTGGGCCCGTTCAACTTCCCCGGCCACCTGCCCAACGGCCACATCGTGCCGGCCCTTCTGGCGGGCGACACCGTGGTGTTCAAGCCGAGCGAGGAGACCCCGCTGGCGGGCGAGCTGATGGCGCAAGCGTGGGCGGCGGCGGGGCTTCCGCCCGGCGTGTTAACCCTCATGCAGGGCGGCCGGGAAACGGGCGCGGCATTGGTGGATGCGGAGATCGACGGCCTGTTGTTCACCGGCTCGGCAGGGGCGGGCGCGCACTTCCGGCGCCTGTTCGTGGACCGGCCTGAGGTGATCCTGGCGCTGGAGCTCGGCGGCAACAATCCGCTCATCGTGTGGGAGGGGGCCGATCCACAGGCCGCCGCCGCGGTGATCGTGCAGTCCGCCTTCATCACGACCGGCCAGCGGTGCTCCTGCGCCCGCCGGTTGATCCTGCCCAGCGGCCCGTTCGGCGACGCGGTGGTCGAGGCGACCGTCGCCCTGGCCCTGCGCCTGCGCATCGGGGCGTGGAACGACGAACGGGAGCCCTTCGTGGGCCCGCTCATCTCAAACCGCGCCGCCGCCGGGGCGAGGGCGGCTGTGACCACACTGGAGGCGGGGGGGGCGGGAACCCTGCTCGGCTTCGAAGCCCCTGCGGATCGCACGGCGGCCTTCGTGACGCCTGCGGTGCTGGACGTGACCGGCGTGGCCGTGCCCGACGAAGAGATCTTCGCCCCTGTGCTGCAGGTGACCCGGGTGGCCGACTTCGACGCCGCCGTCGCCTGTGCCAACGCCACGCGCTTCGGCCTCGCCGCGGGGCTCGTCACCGATGACGCGAGCCTGTGGCGGCGCTTCCTAGACGGGTCGCGGGCAGGGGTGGTGAACTGGAACCGCCCGACCACGGGCGCCGCCGGAACCGCCCCCTTCGGCGGGCTGGGCGCCAGCGGCAACCACCGCCCCAGCGCCTACTACGCCGCCGACTACTGCGCCTATCCCGTCGCCAGCTTCGAGGCGGACCGGCTGGCCGACACCACGGCGGACATTCGCGGCCTGATCCCGTGATCGGCCAGGCGGTCGAGGCCAATGCCGACGGGCTGATCGGGCCGACGCACAATTTCGCTGGCCTGGCTCTCGGTAACCTCGCTGCGGAATCCAACGCGGGCCGGGTGTCCAACCCCCGCGGCGCGGCGCTGGAGGGGCTCGCCAAGATGCGGCGGCTGCATGATCTGGGCGTGCCGCAGTTCGTGCTTCCCCCGCACGAGCGGGTGGACATCGCCTTCCTGCGCGCCTGCGGCTTCGGCGGCAGCGAGTCGGCCGTTCTGGAGGCCGCCGCCCGCACAGCACCCCACCTTCTGGCCGCCGCCGGTTCCGCGTCTCCCATGTGGGCCGCCAACGCCGCCACGGTCACGCCCTCTGCGGATTCCGGCGACGGGCGGGTGAAGCTGACGCCCGCCAACCTCCTCACCAACCTGCATCGCAGCCTTGAGGCCGAGCAGACGGGCCGGGCCCTTCACCGACTGCTCCCCGACACGTCGCGCTTCGACGTTCGCCAGCCCCTCCCTGCCCAAGCCGACTTCGCCGACGAGGGGGCCGCCAACCACGTGCGCCTTTCTGCCGCTCGCGCAGGTGAGCCGGGCGTGGAGCTGTTCGTGTGGACCCGGGACGCGGGCGAGCTCTGGGCGGGCACCAAGCCCGGCCGCCAGACCCGGCAGGCGAGCGAAGCGGTGGTGCGCGGCCACGGCTCGCGCCGCCCCGTCTTCGCCCGACAGTCCGCCCGGGCGGTGGAGGCGGGGGCGTTCCACAACGACGTGGTCTGCGTCGGCTCAGGCCCGGTGCTGTTCTTCCACGAACACGCCTTCGAAGATCGCGCCGGCCTGGAGCGCGACATCCGCCGTTCAGCTAGCGGCTTGTTCGAGCCCGAGTTCCAAGTGGTGCCCGAAGGCGAACTGAGCCTCGCCGACGCTGTTTCGACCTACCTCTTCAACTCCATGCTGGTGCGACCGCCGGGCACCGACCGCTTCACGTTGATCGCGCCTGTCGAGGTTCGCGACCACGCCCGGGCGCGCGCTGTGGCGGAAAGGCTTACCTCGGCTAACGGTGCCATCGGTGGCGTGGACTACGTCGACGTGCGCCAGAGCATGCGAAACGGCGGCGGCCCCGCCTGCCTGCGCCTGCGCCTCGCGCTCACCGTCGATGAACTGGCTGCCGTGAACCCTGCCCAGCGCTTCGATGCTGCCCTGCACGACCGGCTGAACGGCTGGGTGGAGCGCCGCTACCGCGACCACCTCACCCCCGCCGACCTAGCCGACCCCTTGCTGCTGCAGGAGAGCCGCGAGGCGCTCGACGAGCTGTGTGGCCTCCTGAGCCTCGGGACTGATTTCTACCCTTTCCAGCGCTGATCCTCTGCCCGGGTGAATGCGAGTTAATCCGGGCCATGTCCGGTTTCGCTTTGGGGGCGTGCGACGGCGCTGTAATCTTGGCCGCATCGAAGCCCCGGCCTGAAGCCTCGGGCGCAAGCGAGACGACCTCAAGTGAACGCTCTGGTTCAATCCGGTTCTGTCACCACCCGCCGGCATCTTGGCCGCACGGCCCTGATGATCGCGCTTCCGCTTACCGTGGGCCTCGCGGGCTGCGGCGTGAACTCCATCCCCACGCAGGACGAGGCCGTGAAGAAGGCCTGGGGCGATGTGCAGAACCAGTATCAGCGCCGCTCCGACCTGATCCCCAACCTCGTGGCCACCGTTCAGGGCTATGCGGCGCAGGAGCGAGGCACCCTCACCGACGTGATCAACGCCCGCGCCAAGGCCACGGCCGTGAACGTGGACGCTTCCACGATCAGCGACCCGGCCAAGCTGCAGCAATTCCAGCAGGCGCAGGAGCAGCTCTCGGGCTCGCTCGGCCGCCTGCTCGTGGTCACGGAAAACTATCCCGACCTGAAGTCGAACCAGAACTTCCTGGCCCTGCAGTCGCAGCTGGAAGGCACCGAGAACCGCATCACGGTCGCCCGCAACGACTACAACGGTGCGGTTCAGACCTACAACACCACCCTGCGCGTGTTCCCGACCGTGCTTTGGGCCAAGACGCTCTACGCCTCGCAGAAGCCGGCGACGCCCTTCGCCGCCAGCACCGCCGCGCAGTCCGCGCCGACGGTGAACTTCAACATCCCGTCGGCGAACAGCGCCATGCCGGGCGGCGGAACGACCCGTTCCACCTCCTCCACCACGACGACCACGACCGCGCCGGCGAAATGACCCGGCGCATTCTCGGCCGGGGGCGCATGCTCCCGGCCGTGGCGGCCGCGCTCGGCGGGCTGATCGCGGCCCTCACCCTTCTCATCGCGTCGCCGGTTCTGGCGGCCGACCCGACCTTTCCGGCGCTCTCCGGGCGCGTGGTGGATGCGGCGCACATCCTCACCCCTGAGGCGGTGGCGCACATCACCGAACGCTCCGCCGCCGTCGAGGCGCAGAGCGGGCGCCAGCTCGTGGTCGCCACGGTACCAAGCCTGCAGGGGCTCGAGATCGAGGACTACGGCTACAAGCTGGGTCGCGCCTGGGGCGTAGGCGAGAAGGGCAAGAACAACGGTCTGATCCTCCTGGTCGCCCCTACCGAAAAGAAGGTGCGGATCGAGGTGGGCTATGGCCTCGAAGGCGACATCACCGACGCGCTCTCCAGCGTGGTGATGAACCAGAAGATCCTGCCGCGCTTTCGGGCGGGCGACCTTCCGGGTGGCGTCTCAGCCGGTGCCGATGCGCTGGCCGACCTAATGGCGCTCCCTGCCGACCAGCTGCAGGCCAAGTCTGCACAAGCTGCGACGGAGCGGGCGAGCGCTCGAACCGAACGCCCCAGCGCGCGGCACGGCCTGCCGATAGTCTTCGTGCTGTTCATCATGTTCTTCGTGTTCTCCGCCATCTTCGGGCGGCGCGGCGGGCGAGGGGTCGGCGGCGGCGCGAGCTCGCTGCCGTGGGTGATCCTCGGAGCGCTCTCCAACCGCGGCGGCGGTGACGACGACTGGGGCGGCGGCGGTGGCGGTGGTGGTGGTGGCTTCTCGGGCGGCGGCGGCTCCTTCGGGGGCGGCGGCTCCTCGGGCAGCTGGTGAGGACGATCCCATGACCCTCCTCACCCCGACCGATCACCAGCGCATCGCCGAGGCCGTGGGCGCGGCCGAGGCGCGGACCACAGGCGAGATCGTGTGCATCATCACCCGTGAGGTCTCGGAATATCGTGAGACGCCGCTGGCGTGGGCGGCGGCTGCGGCACTGCTCCTGCCGCCCATCGCCGTGCTCATGGGCTTTGACCCCACCCTCCTGATCCCAGCCGGGGCGTGGGCGGGGCAGGGGGCTGCGCATCCCCTGATCGAGACCATCGCCCTGTATGCGGCCGTGCAAGGAGCGGTCTTTGCTGGCGTGCTGCTGTTTGTGCTGATCCCGGTGGTGCGCCGCGCGCTCACGCCGGGGTCGCTGAAAGCGCACCGGGTGCACAAGGCGGCGATGACGCAGTTCCTGGCCACGGGGATCGCTTCCGAGACGCAGCGCACGGGCGTGGTGATCTTCGCCTCGATGGCCGACCGCAAGGTGGAGGTACTGGCCGACAAGGGCATCCACGACGCCGTGGGCGAGGCCGTGTGGGCGCAGACGGTGGAGGCCGTGCAGGCCGGAATGCGGCGGGGCGAGCCCGGCGCGGGCTTCGTCTCGGCGGTGGAGATCTGTGGGGCCGCCCTGGCGCAGCACTTCCCCTCGACCGGCCCGCGCACGAACGCCCTTGCGGACGGCCCCATCGAGCTGTGAACTCAGCGGCCATGATCAAGCCGCTCCTCGCCTTCCTGCTCGCCACCTGCCTCGGCAGTGCCGCCATCGCCGCGGACAAGCCCGCGACCCTCCTGCGCCCCGACCGGGTGTGGACGGAGGGCGAACCCCTGCACACCGGCTGGGTGGTGCTGGTGCAGGGCGATCGCATCGCCGCCGTCGGCCCCGGTGCCGAGGTGAAGGCCCCGGCCGACGCCGTGGTCGTCGACCTGCCGGGTGCCACGCTGATCCCTGGCCTGATGGACCTGCATAGCCACCTCTTCCTGCATCCCTACGACGAGACCGCGTGGGACGATCAGGTGATAAAGGAGCCCTTAAGCTTCCGCACCGCCGCCGCCGTCTCCCATGCCCGGGCGACGCTGATGAGCGGCTTCACTGCCCTGCGCGACCTCGGCACCGAGGGCGCGGGCGACGCGGACGTGGGGCTGAAGCGGGCCATCGACGCGGGGGTGATCCCCGGCCCGCGTCTGTGGACATCCACCCGCGCCATCGTGGCGCTGGGAGCCTACGGCCCGACGCGCCGCAGCTACTCCGGCGCGGGTGCCGACCTTCCGCAGGGCGCGCAGGAGTGTTCCGGCGTTCAGGAATGCGTACGTGCCGTGCGTCAGCAGGCGGCAGCGGGGGCCGACTGGATCAAGCTCTACGCCGACTACCGCGTCGGCCCCCGGGGCGAGACCGAGCCGACGTTCAGCCAGGACGAGCTGAACGCCATGGTGGCCACAGCGCACGACCTCGGCCGCCCGGTCGCCGTGCACACCGCCACCGACGAAGGCATGCGACGCTCGATCCTGGCGGGGGTGCAGACGATCGAGCACGGCTATGGCGGGACTGACGCCACCTTCGCCCTGATGAAGCAGAAGGGCGTGGTCTACATGCCGACGCTGGAGGCGGTGGAGGCCACCAGCCGCTACTTCCAGAAGTGGAAGCCGGGCTCAGCCCCCACCAAGTCCATGCAGGAGAGCGACCGGGCTTTCCGTCGCGCGCTGGCGGCGGGCGTCGTGATCGGCTGCGGCTCTGACGTGGGTGTCTTCACCCACGGGGACAGCTGGAAGGAGCTGGCGCTGATGGTCGAGCACGGGATGACGCCTGTGCAGGCGCTTGCCGCCGCCACCGCTGTGGATGCGAAGGTGCTGGGGCGCGACGCCGATCTCGGTCGGGTGAAGGCTGGCTACCTCGCCGATCTCGTGGCGGTCATCGGCGATCCGGCCCGCGACATCACAGCGACCGCTCACCCGGTGCTGGTGATGAAGGGCGGCGAGATCGTCCGCCGGCCCTAGCCCGCCGCCTCAGCGGATATAGCTGCCTGCGTTGATGTCCACGGTCTGGCCGGTGGCGTGGTCGGCCAGGCCCGACGCTAGGAACACCACGGTGGGGGCTACGTCGTCGGGCTCGGTCAACGAAGGCAGGGCGATGTCGTTGGTGGCGTAGGCCTCGCCGTACTGGTCGATGAAGTCCTGCGCCATGTCGGTGCGTGTGAAGCCCGGCGCGACGTTGAACGCCATCACGCCCGCCTTGCCGTAGGCGCGCGCGATGGACTTGGTGAGTGCCGCCAGGGCCGCCTTCGAGGAGGCGTAGGCGAGGTAGTCGGCCGTGTCGCCTCGGTGGGCGGCGCGGCTGGTGATGTTCACGATCCGCCCGCCGGCAGTTGCGCTGAAGTGGCTGACGGCGGCTCGGCAAAGGAGGGCGGGGGCGGTGACGTTCACGGCCTGCGTACGGTGCCAGTCGGCGAGCCAGCGGTCGTCGTCGCCCTCGGGCGGAGAGGCCACCGCGACACCGGCGTTGTTCACCAACACGTGGATGCGCGGGGAGACAGACAAGGCTTCGCTCCACAGGCCGTGGACGGCGGCGGGGTCTGCGAGGTCGGCCTGCAGGGCGTGGCCGCCGACCGCTTTCGCCACGGCCTCGGCGGCATCGCGGTCCCGGCTATATTGCACCAGCACCCGGGCACCCGCTTCGCCGAAGCGGCGGGAGATGGCGGCCCCGATGCCGCGCCCGCCGCCGGTGACGAGCACGCACTGGCCGGAAAGGTCGATCTTCACGCGCCCGCGCTCCTCTTGCGTCTCCGGCTTGCGGAAAGCCCCCCTGTAGCCGAAACCTCGGCCGATGACCCCGCAGGAGATCGCGCAAGCCGACGCAGACGACCCGCTCGCCTTCGCGCGGGCTCGGTTCAGCCTGCCTGCGGGGTTGATCTACCTCGACGGCAACTCGCTGGGTGCCCTGCCGGTGGAGACGCCCGCCGCGCTGGCTCGCGTGACGCAGGGCGAGTGGGGCGGGTCGCTGATCGGCGGCTGGAACGAGCACGGCTGGATCACCGCGCCCCAGCGCGTCGGCGCGCTGATCGCCCCTCTGATCGGTGCGGGCGCCGACGAGGTGATCGCCTGCGACTCCACCTCGGTGAACCTATACAAGGCTGCCGCCGCAGCGCTGGGTCTGCGCCCCGGCCGGGCGGTGATCCTGGCCGACGCAGACGAGGTCCCCACCGACCTCTACATGCTGCAGGGCCTGGCCGAGCAGACCGGAGCCTCGTTCCGCGCGGTGCCGGAAAGCGGCTGGGAGCGGGCGCTGGGCGAGCATACGGCGCTCCTCTGCCTCAGCGCCGTACATTATCGCACCGGTGCCGTGCGAGACATGGCCGCTTGGACAGCCCGCGCGCACGCGGTGGGGGCGTTGATCCTGTGGGATCTGTCGCACGCAGCGGGGGCGGTGCCGGTGGACCTGAACGGCTGCGACGCCGATTTCGCCGTGGGCTGCGGCTACAAATACCTGAACGGTGGGCCGGGGGCGCCCGCCTACCTCTACGTCGCCCGCCGCCACCAAGCCGCCGCTCAGACTCCGCTTCCTGGCTGGATGGGCCACGCTGCGCCCTTCGCCTTCGAGGGCGAACACCGCCCGGCCTCCGGCATGACCCGCTGGCTGGCGGGCACCCCGCCGATCCTGGCGCTAGCCGCGCTTGAGGCGGGGCTGCGCACCTTTGACGGCGTGGACATGGCGTTGGTGCGTGAGAAGTCTCTCGCACTAGGCGAACTGTTCCTCAGCGCCGTGCAGGCTGGCGCGCCCGGGGTGTTCGAGGTGGCAAGCGCGCCTGCACCGGGCCGCGGCAGCCAAATCTCGCTGCGCCACCCCGATGGCTATGCTCTCGTGCAGGCGCTGATCGCGCAGGGCGTGGTGGGGGACTTCCGCGCGCCCGACCTGATGCGCTTCGGCTTCACGCCCCTTTATCTGAGTTACGCCGAGGTGGCGGAAGCCGCCCGAAGGCTGTGCGCCCTGATTGAGAGCGGCGCCTGGCGCGACCCCCGATACGCGCAGCGCCTGGCGGTGACCTGATGGAATACGTCAAGGCGCAGCCCGACCTGTCCTACGCCGACTACCTGCAGCTCGACCGCATCCTCACCGCGCAGTCCCCCCGTTCTGAGGGGCATGACGAACTCCTGTTCATCGTCATGCATCAGGTGATGGAGCTGTGGATGCGGCTGTCGCTGCACGAGCTGACGACGGCGCGGGAGCACATCCGGGCCGACGAGCTGGGCGCGGCGTCGAAGATGATCACCCGCGTGGCGCGCATCCAGCAGCAGATGATCGGCGCCTGGGACGTGTTGGCGACCATGACGCCAACCGAATATGTGGACGTGCGGGCGGGGCTCGGCTCGTCCTCCGGCTTCCAGTCGGAGCAGAACCGACTGTTCGAGTTCATGCTGGGCCACAAGAACGCCGCCGCCATCGGCCACCAGACCACGCCGCAAGCCCGCGCCCGGCTGGCGGCTGCTCTGGAGGAACCAAGTCTGTATGACGAGGCCCTGCGCCTCCTGCATCGGCGCGGCTTCGACCTGCCGCCGGAGGTGACCGCCCGCGACTGGCGCGAGCCCTACACGGCGCATGAGGCCGTCACGCAGGCGTGGACGGCGATCTATCGCGAGCCCGCATCGGCCTGGGATCTCTACGACCTGGCCGAGAAGCTGGTCGATCTCGACTACCGTTTTGCCCAGTGGCGGTTCTCGCACCTGAAGACGGTGGAGCGGATCATCGGCTTCAAGCGCGGATCGGGCGGCACGGCGGGCACGGCCTACCTGTCGTCGATCGTGAACCTACGCTTCTTTCCCGAGCTGCTAGACCTTCGCACCCACCTCTGAAAGCGATCCCCGTGGCGATGACCCCCCTCTACGTGCAGATCAAATGCGAGCTCGGCCAGGCCTACGCCGTGGCCGACGCCATCATCGACCGGCTGGAAGAGCTGAGCGAAGTCTACTCTACCTCAGGCTCGTGGGACTTGCTGGCCAAGTTCTACATCCCCGAGGGGATGAGCATCGGCGGCTTCATCAACGACCGGCTGCACAAAATCGAGGGCATCCGCGACACCCACACCATCCTCGCCTTCCGCCTGCACGGGGCCACGGACGGGGTGCGGATGGACGAGGCGGGGCGCTAGGCGCCGCCCCTCAGGTCGCGAACGGCGAGAGGCGCAGGGGCCGTCGCATGACGGTGAGAACGCCCACGATCACGATCACCGCCCCGGCCGCATAGACATACAGCCCGGTCAGCGCCAGCCAGGTCGTGCCCGCGCAGCCGAACAGCATCAGCATCTCCACGATGCCGATCAGCATCGACCCGGAGCGCCTGCGCCGGAAGTCCCGCCGGCTGGAAGGCTTGGCGTACCAGAGGTTGAGAAGCGCCGACGCGCACATGGACAGCGCCGCCCCGCAGGCCGCGATCACCGCCACCCGTGGCGAAATCAGCGCCATCGCTCCCACTGCGGGCATGACGATGGCCAGCGCGGGGAGGAGGGCGGCCAAGACCTTGGCCCACACCACCGAAGACATGCGGGTGGGGGCGCTGGCGATCAGTTCGGGCGCATCTTCCGCAGATGCCGTGATCCAGGTGAGGTTGCCTGCGAGCTGCCCGCCGATGAAGCAGATGGCCGAAGCGCTGGCGGCCATGGCGATCTCGCCGGAGGTGCGCCCGGTCCTCCACAAGCCGAGGCCGATGGGCAGGATGTAGACGATCTGCAGCAGCACCTGACTGATCAGCCACGGGTCGCGGATCAGGAGCCGCAGCTCCTTTCGAAACAGTACCTGGAAGGGCGAGCCGCCGAAGCTGGCCTTGATCTTGTTCGAGCGCTTGGCCGCCTTGGCGCGCTCCCGCCCGCTGACGCTCGATCCCGCAGCCGCCGCCGCATCCTCGCCGAAGCGACGGCCGAGGAGCGTGGTGACGGTGAAGAAGATCAGGAGCGCCACCGCACACACCACCGCCAGCGGCAGGGGCTCGCCCAGCACGGCGCGGGCAGGCCAGGTGTAGGGGGCGGTGAGATCGACCTGGCTGGGATCGATGCGCTGCACGTCGTCGGTGATGCGACGCAGGGTCTCCTTGGGCAGGATGTTGCGCGCCTGTCCGGCGAGGAAGAGCGACGCGCCGATCACGGCCGCCAGCACCTGCGCCACCGTTCGGGTGCGCTTGGGGCCGATCAGGGCGAACAGACCCATAGCCAGCGCCAGCCCTGCCGAGGAGGCCATGAGCGCCAGCGCGGCGATCACTGCATAGACCGCCAGCCACTGCGGCTGGCCCATGATCGTCAGCGGGATCACGAACAGGCTGGCCAGGATCGCGTAGGTCAGCCCCGCCATCACCGCCACGCCCAGCGCCCGCACGGTGAGGATGCGCCGTGGCGGCAGGGGGGAGGAGAGCAGGAGGTCGAGGTCGTTGCGCTCGTACAGCGCCACGGTGGCTCCGTTCAGCGCCTGCGCCATCATCAGCGAGAACATGAACGCCATGCCGGCCGACACGCCGAGCACGATCCAGCCCGTGGGCCGCACCGCGACCCGGCTCAGGACATGCATCTGCGGTAGCAGCATCAGCACCAGCGCCCCGCCGACGCCCAGGAGCACCAGCGCCAGAACCAGACCCTGCGTCCGGTTGCGCTTGGGCTTGCCGTCCTTGTCCAGCTTGGTCTTGCCGAAGCTGCGCCAGGCGAAGGTCAGCTCATGCGACAGAAGCCAGGGGACCGATCCGGCCGGAAACAGCCTCAAAGCACCGGCTCCGCCTTCTGGCCAACGAGTTCGAGGAACAGGTCTTCCAGCGTCGAGTTCGCGCCTCCCGCTCGGGCGCGCAGTTCGTCCAACGTGCCCTCGGTGAGGAGCTTGCCGTGCTGGATGATGCCGATCCGGTCTGAGAGGCGCTCGGCCACCTCGAGGATGTGGGTCGTGAGGATGATCGTGGCCCCAGCCTTGGCGCGGGCCTGCAGGAGATCCTTCACCTGCCGCGCCACCGCCGCGTCGAGCCCCGTCAGCGGTTCGTCCAGGATCAGGAGCTTGGGGTCGTGGATCAGGGCGCCGGCCAGGGCCGCCTTCTGCTTCATCCCGCGTGAGAAGCCCTCGCACCGCTCGCCCCGGTGCTGCCAAAGGTCGAGCCACTCGAGGAGTTCCTGCGCCCGCTTCCTCGCCACCTTGGGATCGACCCGCCACAGCCCGGAGACGAACTCCAGATACTCCACCGGGTTCAGCTTGTCGTAGAGCATGGGCTCGTCGGGCACCCAGGCGATCATCTGCTTGGCCTTGGGCGCATCCTTCAGGGCATCGACCCCGAACACGCTTATGGAGCCGGAGTCCGGCTTCATAAGCCCGGCGACCATGCGCAGGGTGGTGGTCTTGCCCGCGCCGTTGGGGCCGAGGAGCGCGTAGAGCTCGCCCGCGCGCACGGTCAGGTCGAGCTTGTCGACGGCGGGGCGGCCGAAGCTCTTGGTCAGCCCGCGAATCGCCAGGGCGTCGATCCTGGGGGCGTCGAGTCTTGAGGCGTCGGCGCCGAAGCCGCCATGCCCACCGGCGTCGTCCATGACCATGTTCCCTGAAAAGACGACCGGGCCTGTGAGAGCGGCCCCGGCCTTGCCCTTAGCCCGGATCATCGGCGGGGAGCGGCTTAAGTCAACGCAACTCGCACCCGCACCTTGCGGCCAAGGGGCGCGGTGGGCGAGGGTTGCGCATGCATGCCATCCGAACCCTGTTTATCCTGCCCCTGATCGTGGGGCTCGCCGCCGCGCCCGCCCATGCCCGCGCGCCTGCACGGCCTTCGCCGCATCCGCTGCTGCGCGAGGTGTCGGCTGCCGTGAGCCCGGTCGAACTGAAGGCGACGATCACTCACCTCGTGGGCTTCGGGACACGCCACACCTTCTCCGACACCACCTCGCCCACGCGGGGCATCGGCGCGGCGCGCCACTGGGCAGGGGAGCGATTCGCCACGATCTCGGCAGCCTGCAACGGTTGCCTCACCCTCGAGACGCCGCAGGAGCGCTTCACCGGCACCCGAACGCCCAAGGAAGGCGGCGTGGTGCAGGATGTGCTGGCGATCCAGCGCGGAACCACCGACCCCGAGCGGGTGATCGTGATCTCCGGACACATCGACAGCCGTGTCACCGATGCGATGAACGCCACCTCCGACGCGCCGGGTGCCAATGACGACGGCTCGGGCGTGGCCGCGGTGCTGGAGGCAGCGCGCGTCCTGTCGAAACACAGGTTTGCGGCCACGATCGTCTACGCCGTGCTCTCAGGCGAGGAGCAGGGGCTTTACGGCGGCAAGGTGCTCGCCAACCACGCCCGCGCCCAGGGCTGGCGGGTTGAGGCCGTGCTTAACAACGACATCATCGGCAACTCCACCGGGCTGAACGGCGCGCATGTCACCGACCGGGTGCGGGTGTTCTCGGAGGGCACCAAGGCCGTGGAGACGCCCGCCGACGCCGCGCGTCGCCGGGTGACCGGGGGCGAGGTGGACAGCCCCTCGCGCAACCTCGCACGCTTCATCGAGGGGCTCGCGCCCGTCGCCAACCCGAACTTCCGCGCCCAGATGATCTATCGCACCGACCGCTTCGGCCGCGGCGGCGACCAGACGCCGATGCTTGAGGCGGGCTACCCCGCGGTACGAATCACCGAGGTGACCGAGAACTGGGACCGCCAGCACCAGGATCTGCGCCCCGGCTACGGCGACGTGATCGAGGGCGTGGACTTCGCCTACCTTGCCAAGGTGACCCGGCTGAACGTAACCGCGCTCGCCGCCCTCGCCAGCGCGCCCCCGCCGCCGGAGGGGATCAAGGCCGACGGCGCCTTGAAGGACGACACCACGCTGACCTGGACCGCCGCGCCCGGCGCCGCGAGCTATCGCGTGTGGTGGCGCGACACCCTGAGCCCCCGCTGGGAGCACAGCCAGGCGGTGTCTGCGGGGCTGACGGCGACGGTGAAGGACGTGGTGATCGACGACTGGTTCTTCGGCGTGCAGTCCGTGTCGGCCGACGGCTGGGCCAGTCCCATCGCCTATCCGGGCGCGCCGGGCTCGTTCATCAGCCCGCCGCCGGCGGTGACGTCGCCGCGATAGTCGTCAGCGCGCCGTCGGCAGTTTCGGCTGCGCTACCGGCGGTGCCTGCTCCCAGCCGCCGCCCAGAGCCTTGAAGACGTTGATCTGGTCGCTGGCCAGCGCCGCCAGGGATGAGGCGACGGCGGCCTGGGTGTCCACGAAAGTGCGCTGGGAATCGAGCGTGTCGAGGAAGCTCGCCGAGCCGATCTGGAAGCGTAGGTTGGCGATGCGCAGAGCCTCCTGCGCCTGATTGCGGGCTTCGGTCAGGGCGACGTTGCGGTCGAGCTCACCGCCATAGGTGGCAAGGGCGGTCTCGGTCTCTCGCAGCGCCGTCAGCACCGTTCCGTCGAAAGCGGCGAGTGAGGCTTGAGCGGTGACCTCGGCTTGTCTGATGCGGGCGCGGGCGACGACCACATTGGGAAAGCTCCACGACAGCATCGGGCCGACGCCGAAGGTCAGGCCCCGTTCCGACGTCAGCGTCGAGAGCCCCGTGCCGAAGCCGGCCACGTTTCCGCCCAGGGTGATGGTGGGGTAGAGGTCGGCGGTGCGCACGCCGATGCGCGCGACGCTGGCGGCCAGGGTGCGCTCGGCCTGGCGCACGTCAGGCCGACGGGCCATGAGGCTGCGGCCGTCGCCGACGGGGAGGGGCTGAACGAGCTTGGGCGGGGTGCGGCAGGCGGCGGCGGCCTCCGGCACGCGCTCGGGCGGCTCGCCGGTGAGCACGGCCAGGGCGTAGAGCGCCGAGCGACGGGAGGCCTCGAACTGGGGCACGGGCGCGCGGGTCTGCTCCACCAGGGTGCGGGCGCGGGCTACGTCGAAGTCGGTGCCGGCCCCCAGGTCTCGCTGGCGAACGGTGATGGCGTAGGTTTCGGTGACCAGTTGCAGGGACTGGCGTGCCACGTCGGCCTGCAGGCCGAAGGCGCAGGCCTGCACATATGCGCGGGTGGTTTCGGCGGCGACCTGCGTGCGGGCAAGGTCGAGCGCAGCCTCCCGTGCGCCCACGTCGGCCCGGGCCGCCTCGATCCCCCGGCGCAGGCGGCCGAACAGGTCGAGGTCGTAAGCGACGGTGAACCCGTCGGTGTAGGTGGAGCGGATCGACGGTGTCGTCGTCGATCCGCTGGTCGATGTTGCGCCCGAAGCGCCGCTCGTGCCGCTGCGACGCCCGAAGCTGGCCCCGCCAAAGAGCTGGGTGGAGGGTAGGCGCTCGCCCGCGATTTCAGACAGGGCGCCGCGGGCCAGGCGCAAGTTGGCATCGGCCTGCCGCAGGTCGGTGTTGGCCGCCAGCGCCTTCTCCACCAGGGCATCGAGGCCGGGGGCGTCGTAGAGCTTCCACCACCGGGGCGGCGCGGGGGTTAAGGCGGTGGCGGCGGAGGTCTCCGCAAAGGCGGCAGGGGCGAGGCGAGCGGGGGTGTCGGGGCTGCGATAGGTGGGGCCCGCGGCGCAGGCGGCGACGCCGAGAGCCAGTGCCACCGCCGCACAGACAGGCGCGAGGCGGGTCATGCGCCTGCGCCCGCGCGAGCAGTTTTGTCGGGCTGAGAGCCGTCGCTCGGACCCGGCGATCCCCCGGCGTCCGCCTTCGGGGTCGGCTTCGGCTTGGGCAGCTTGTCGCCCAGGCGGCGCATGGCGACGTAGAACACCGGCGTGAAGATCAGGCCGAACACGGTCACGCCGATCATGCCGAAGAACACGGCCGTGCCCAGCGCCTGGCGCATCTCGGCGCCCGCCCCGCTGGCGAAGGCCAGGGGCATCACGCCGAAGATGAAGGCGAAGCTGGTCATTAGGATAGGGCGCAGGCGGGTGCGGGCGGCCTCCTTGGCGGCCTCGAAGGGATCGAGCCCGTGCTCGTCCTCGCCCTGCTTGGCGAACTCCACGATCAGGATGGCGTTTTTGGCCGCCAGCCCGATCAGCACGATCAGCCCCACCTGTGTGAGGATGTTGTTGTCCAGCCCCCGCAGGGACACGCCCAGAAGCGCGGCGAGCAGGCACATGGGCACGATCAGCACCACGGCCAGCGGCAGCGTCACGCTCTCGTACAGCGCCGCCAGCACCAGGAAGGCGAACACGACGGCCATTCCAAACGCGATCACGCCGGTGTTGCCCGCCGTGGTCTCCTGGAAGGCGATCTCTGTCCACTCAAAGCCGTAGCCGTCGGGCAGGGACTTGGCGACCTGCTGCATGGCTTCGAGCGACTGGCCGGAGGAGTAGCCGTCGGCGGTGTCGCCCTGGATTTCGGCGGCGGGGAACAGGTTGTAGCGCAGCACGCGGTAGGGGCCGTTGACGTGCTTGAGGCTGATCACCGACCCCAGGGGCACCATCGCGCCCGTCTGCGAGCGCGTCTTCAGCTGCAAGACGTTGGCTTCGTCGCGGCGGAACGGCCAGTCGGCCTGCGCGCGCACCTGGTAGCTGTAGCCCAGGTAGGTGAAGTCGTTGATGTAGGTCGAGCCGAGGTAGGTCTGCAGGGCGTTGAAGACCTGATTGTCGCTCACTCCCAGCATCTCGGCCTTGGCCCGGTCGATGTCTGCGAACAGGCGGGGGCTGGCGGTGGAGAAGCTGATGAAGGCCCGGCCGATGCCCGCGGTCTCGCCAGCCTTGGCCGCGAACCCCTGCGCCACCTTCTCCAGCTGGGGATAGCCGACCTTGTTCCGGTCCTCGATGATGCCCTTGAAGCCGCCGGCTGTGCCGATGCCGCGTACCGGGGGCGGCGGGATGATCCGCACCTGCGCATCCACGATGCCGGAGACGCGCTTGGTCATCTCACCGATGATGCCGGCGAGCTTCTGCTTGTGCTTCTCGCGGTCCGACCATGAGTTCAGCACGATGAACTGCTGAGCAGAGTTCGAGGCCTGGGTGTTGGTGGTGGCATCCACCCCGATGTTCGAGGCCACGCCATAGACGCCTGGCACGGTGACGAGGCGGCGCGAAACCTCCTCCGTCACCTTGCGGGTGCGCTCCAGCGAGGCACCCCGCGGCAGGGTGATGGCCGCGATCAGGTTGCCCTGATCCTGGCTCGGGATGAAGCCGGTAGGCGTCGCCTGCAGCCGCCAGACGGTGAGGCCCAGGAGCACCGCGTAGATGATCAGCATCAGCGGCACCACATGGGTGAGCGTGCCCACCAGCCCCGCGTAACCATCCGAAAGCTTGGCGAACGCCTTGTTGAACCCGTTGCCGAAGGCGATGAACGGCTTCTCCCACGGCTTGGGGTGGTGGTTCTCTTGGTGGGGCCGCAGCACGATGGCGGCCAGCGCCGGAGAGAGCGTCAGCGACACGAGCAGCGAGATCAGCGTGGCCGCAGCGATTGTCAGCGCGAACTGGCGATAGAACTGGCCGGTGATGCCGCTGATCAAGGCGGTGGGCACGAACACCGCGATCAGAACCAGCGCGATGGCAATCAGGGCCCCCGACACTTCTTCCATCGTCTTGTAGGCGGCCTCCCGGGGCGACATGCCTTCACGCAGGTGCCGCTCCACGTTCTCGACGACCACGATGGCGTCGTCGACCACGATGCCGATGGCGAGCACCAAGCCGAACAGCGACAGGTTGTTCAGGCTGAACCCTGCCACCTTCATCACCGCGAAGGTGCCGATCAGCGAGATCGGGATCGCCAGCACAGGAATGATCGAGGCCCGCCACGTCTGCAGGAACAGGATCACCACGATCACCACGAGGATCAGAGCCTCGAACAGGGTGCGCTCCACCTCCTTGATCGACTCGCCGATGAAGTCGGTCGGGTTGTAGGCGATGCGGTAGGCGAGGCCCGGCGGGGCGGTGAGCATGATCCGGGCGATAGTCGCCTTGATATTCTTGGCACCCTCCAGGGCGTTGGAGCCGGGGAGCGCCAGAATGCCCAGCAGCACCGCGTCCGTGCCGTTGATCAGCGCTTCGGAGGTGTAGTCCTGAGCGCCGAGTTCCACCCGCGCCACGTCTGAAACACGGGTGATGCGCCCCTGATTGTCGTGCTTGATCACGATGTCGCCGAACTCGGCGGGCGTGGTCAGGCGGCCCACGGCCTGGATGTTGATCTGATAGCCGAGGCCGCCCTTGCCGAAGGGCGGGGCGTTCAGGTTGCCGGCGGCGATCTGCACGTTGTGGCTTTGCAGCGCCGAGGTGATCTCCTCGACGGTCAGGTTGCGCGCAGCCGCCTTATCCGGGTCGATCCAGATGCGCATGGAATAGTCGCGCTGGCCGCGGGTGATCACGTCGCCTACGCCGGGGGTGCGCAGGATCTGGTCGCGCACCGTCAGGGTCACGAAGTTCGCCACATACTGCCGGTCCAGGCTGTGGTCGGGCGAGTAGAAGTGGATGCCGAGGAGGAAGTCGGGCGAGCTCTTGCGGATCACCACGCCTGTGGCCTGCACCTGCTGCGGCAGGCGGGGCTGGGCGTTGGCGACGCGGTTCTGAACCAGCACCTGGGCGGTATCCAGGTTGGTGCCGAGCTTGAAGGTGACGGTGATCTGCACCCGCCCGTCGCCGGTCGAGTTCGAGGACATGTAGAGCATGTTCTCGACGCCGTTGATCTGCTGCTCGATCGGATTGGCCACCGTGTCGGCCAGGGTCTCCGCCGAGGCGCCGGGATAGGTGGCGCTCACCGTCACCGTGGGCGGCACGATCTCGGGATATTGCGCGATGGGCAGCGTGGGGTAGGCGACGATCCCGAGGATGGTCACGAGGATCGAGATGACCGCCGCCAGCACCGGCCGGTCGATGAACAGATGGCCGAGCTTCACCCGGGCTGACCCCTGAGCCGCGCCATTCAGCCCTCTCCCGAGGTTTGGGCGGAACTGGAGGGCGGCAGGGTGTAGGGCGCGGGCACGGGGCCGCCATCCGGCGGGGTGACCTGCATCATCTTGGTCTTCACCACCTGCCCGGGCCGGGCGCGCTGGGTGCCGGTGATGATCACGAGGTCCTGCGGGCTCAGCCCCTCGCGGATTACCCGCAGGCCGTCGACGACGGGCCCGGTCTTCACCACGCGCTGCATCACCTTACCGTTCGGCCCGACCAGCAGCACGATGTCGCGGTTCTGGTCGGTGGCCACTGCACTGTCCGGCAGGAGCTGGCCGACGTAGCTGCGCGACCCCAGGAGGCGCAGATGGCCGAACATGCCGGGGGTGAGGAGACCGGTGGGGTTCGGTACAACGGCGCGGCCCCTGATGGTGCCGGAGCCGGTGTCGAGAGCGTTGTCCACGAAGTCCATCCGGCCCTTCCAGCGGTACTCCGTCTCGTCGCCGAGCTTGATCTCCACCGGGTTGGCGCGAATGCGGGACGAGGCGCGGGACCCCTCCTGATTCAGCCGTTGGTACTTCAGATACAGCCCCTCTGCCCCCTCGAAGGTGAAGCGGATGGGGTCCACCGTCACCAGCGTGGTGAGCACGGTGCTGTCGGCGGTGACGAGGTTGCCGGGGGCCACCCGACGGTCTGAGATGCGGCCCGACATGGGGGCCACGATGCTGGTGAAGCCCACGTTCAGCGCCGCGGCCCGCGCCTGGGCCTGAACGGCAAAGAGGTCGGCCTTGGCCTGGGCGGCGGCGGCCTGCCGGGCGGCGAGTTCCTGCTGGCTGGCGGCGCGGGCGGCGAGGAGCTTGGCATAGCGCTCGGCCTCGAGGTTGGCGTTGTCCAGCGTCACCTGGGCGCGCGCGGCGTTCGCCTTGGCCTGGTCGAGCACGGCCTGATAGGGGCGCGGGTCGATCTGGAACAGGGGCTGGCCCTTGCGCACCATCTGCCCGTCGGTGAAGCGCACGGCGGTGAGATAGCCGGAGACGCGCGGCCGTACCTCCACCGAATCCTTCGCTTCGAACCGGCCGGAATAGTCGTCCCAGTCGACGATCGAACGCTGCAGGGGGTGCGCGGTCAGGACCAGCGGCGGCGGGGGAGGGGGCGGCTTCTTCTTTCCGCCGCAGGCCGACACGCCCACCGAGATCGTCGCGAAGAGCGCGATCACGCAGGCTGCGGTCGATGCCGGACCGGCGGACAAGCGAGCCATTCGATCTCCGAGCGGCCGCAAGGGGAGAGTCTGCGGTCGCCGCTTGTTAGCGGGCGGTGGCCGACGCTCCAACCCCGGATTGGCTTCAGGCCCGTCGCAAACGCTCGGCTAGCAGGGTTAATCGATATCAACCAAGCCTGCGACGCCCCGCCGCACTCTGGCCTGCCCCTTGCCCCGCGCCGGGTCGAAACTGGGAAGCCGTCTCACCATGCTACAGGCAGACATCCGCACTCCCGAGGCGATGCTCCCCGAGGAGATCGCGGCCTGGCGCGCTTTCCAGGCCACCGCCCCGGCCTTCGCCTCGCCCCTGCTGTCGCTCGAGTTCGCGGTCTCGGTGGCGCGGGTCCGTGAGGATGCGCGGGTCGCGGTGTTTCGCGACGCGGGGCGGATCGTGGGCGTGTTCGCCCACCATCGCCGGCCCTCGGCCTTCGGCGGCGGCTTTGCCCGTGGCCTCGGCGGCCCCTGGTCGGACGAGCAGGCTCTCCTGACCGGACCCGAGGGCATCGACTGGCGGGAAGCCTTCGCTGCCGCCGGCCTGCGCGCCTGCCGCTTCACTGGCCTGGTCGACCCCCACGGGGTGTTCGACGGGGCGGTGCAGGATGGCGAGGGCTCCTACGCCATCGCCTTCGAAGGGTCGGGTGAGGCCTATCTGGAGCGCCTGCGGGCGGCCAGCGCCAAGCGCTTCAAGAACCTGCGTCGCCTGGAGTCGAAGCTCGAGCGCGAGGTCGGTCCCGTGACCCTGACTGCGCCGGACACCGATCCCGAAGCTTTGGCGCTGCTGCTGGAATGGAAGCGCGATCAGTTCAAGCGCACCGGCGTTCACGACGTGCTGCATCCCGAATGGAGCCGTCGCCTGGTGCAGGATGCCTTCGAGGGCCGCCCCGGCGGCGCGACGGGACTTCTGGTCACGCTGCGGGCCGGGGGCAAGGTGGTGGCCGGTCACTACGGCGTGCGCTCAGGGTCCGTGTATCATCCGCAGATCGCCGCCTTCGATCCGGCCTTCTCGGTCTATTCGCCGGGCATGACGCTGATCCTATGCGCCATCCGCGCCATGCCGGGGCTGGGCATCGAGCGCTACGAGCTCTCGGGCGGCTGCGGGCACTACAAGGCCGCTTTCGCCTCCGAGGAGACGCCGCTGCGCGAAGGGCTCGTGGATCGCGGCCGGGCGCGGGACGTGGCCGAGCCGCGCCGGCCCCTGATCCTGGAACGCGCCCGCCGCCGTCTCGACCGGATCGTGGAGACCGAGCTCACCCTGTCCGGGCGGCTGGCGGGCGTCGCGGGCGCCCTGCACGACCTTCCCCGCCGCGCCGCATCGCGCATCGACCCGCGCGCAGGCGTGCGGCAAGAGGAGAACTGACATGGCCTACGACACCGCATCCCCCTCTGAGCCCCTCATCACCGACTGGGACGCCACCAAGGCCACCGCCTTCGGCCGTGAGCCCCTGGTGCTGCGCCACACCCTGCACGAGCGGCCCATGTTCGACGATGCCGGGCTGGAGCAGGTGCTCGACCGGTTCCCCCGGGAAAAGCTCGGCGTGTTCACCATGGGCGAAGACCCGGTGGACTGGCGCTCGTGGCGGCGGGGGGCCGCCGGTTCGCTAACGGGCTCGCAGCTTCTGGAAGCCGCCAAGACTGGGCGCATCTGGCTGAACCTTCGCGCCGTCAACGCGCACCTGCCCGACTATGCCGACCTGTCTGACGAGATGTTCCGCGACCTGGAGGCGAACGCGCCGGGCCTGCGCACCTTCAAGCGCGACGTGGGCCTTCTGATCTCGTCGGCGAATGCGCAGGTGTTCTATCACCTGGACATGCCGCTCGTGGCCCTTTGGCAGCTGCGTGGCGAAAAGCGGATGTACGTCTATCCGGCCGCCGCGCCCTTCGTCGCCCCCGACCAGCTGGAGCGGATCGCCACGCGCGACATGCCCGAGCAACTGCCCTTCGACCCGGCGTGGGATGCCCGCGCAGAGGTCTTCACCATGAAGCCCGGCGACATGGTGACCTGGCCGCAGAACGCCCCTCACCGGATCGAGAACGGCCCGATGCTGAACGTGTCGCTCTCGGTGGAGTTCATGACGCCGCAGGCGCTGGTGCGGGCCAACGTGCTCTACGCCAACGCGGTCCTGCGCCGGCGGCTCGGCACCACGCCACACCTGCAGGCCGGCATGGGCCCCTCCACCGTGGCCAAGCTGGGCCTGGCCCGCGCCGCCAAGGCCCTGCGCCGGGAGCCTGAACGCTCGGCCCCGCCGCACAGCTTTAAGCTCGACGCCACCCGCCCGGGCGAGCTTCTGCCCGTCTAGCCGCGCTCAGTACCGGGCGCGCCAGGCGGCGATCAGGCCGAGGTTCAGGGGCGCACCGGCGATCTGCCCCTCGTCGTGCATGGCCACCGCCTGCAGCGACAGCTCCGAACCGTCGGCCCCCGTGGTCGCCGCGCCAAACCGCAGGTCGAGCTCCCGACCCGAGGGGGCGGCGGAGAAGCGGCGGGTGGAGAAGGTCAGCGGGGCGAAATAGGTGTCCGGCACGTCGGCCAGGGTGGCCGTCAGGCGGCCGGACTCGACGCGAAGGGGCTGGGCGAGAGCCGCCGACAGGCTCCAGCAGCCGGGCTGGCCGCACAGGGTGCGCGCGCTCAGCGTCCAGGCGGAGCTCAGCACCGACCCGTCCAGCCCGATGAAGCCCGCGCCCCGGCTGGCCCCGAGGGAGGCATCCAGGCTCAGCAGGAGCTGCTCCGCCGCCCGCCAGTCCACATGGGTGGACGCGAAGGAAGTGCGCGACTTCAGCCCCAGGCTCGCCGAGCCAGCGGGCAGGAACGAGCCCAGGGGGCCCGCAGGCTCCTCCAGGGATCCGAACGACAGGCGCACGGCCTTGTCGCCCACGGTGCGCTGATAGCTGGCGACCTGATAGCGCGACGGGGCCTGGGTCGGCACGCCGAGAAGCTGCCGCCGCTCGCCGATGCCCGTCTCCACAGCGAGCTCTCCGCCACCGAAGGCGAAGCTGGATCGTGCGGCAGCCGTCGGATGCGCCACGGCGGCGAAGGCATCGGCCCCTGCCGCAAGGCCCGGTGCCGCGCCAACACCGCCCCGCCCGCTCCAGGCGATGAAGCCGAAGCGGCCGGATTGCAGGCGCAGCGTCATGTCCGAAGGCGTCTCCTGCATCGCGCCGCGACCAAAGTTCTGCTCGGCCACGCTGCGCTCTGCACCGCGTCGGGCGGTCAGGCGCAGGTCGATGCCTGCCGCGGGGCTCAGATCCTGCGAGGCGGAGGCGGGTGCCGGGGTCAGCTCGTCTTGCAGGCTGGCGGCCCCCGCGCCGCGGTACTGGGTCGAAAGGTCCACCGAGTACATCCGCCGGTAGCTGTCGAAGGCGACGGTTTTCAGGCTCGCGGTCGTGCGCACGGCATCCCCGAACGCCGATCCCAGCCGCACCCCCGGCCCGGAGCCCACCGCGATCGCGCCGCCGGAGACGCTCTGCGTGCTCAGCGTGCCCGAGGGGGCAAAGGCCTTGGCCAGGTTGATCTCGCCCCGCCCGTAGACTGCGTCGATCCCTGTTGCGCCCAGGTCATCCGTGGTGGTGAGAAGAAGGTTCAGCGCCTGCTTGCCGGTGAGGTTCGGGAAGGCTTGCAGGAGGAGCGCCAGGGCGCCCGACACGTGCGGCGCAGCGAACGATGTGCCGGACAGAAGGAAGCAGCCCGTGGCGTCGCAGGACGACACGACCCTGTCTCCAGGGGCGACCACGAAATAGTTCTGCGCCGTGCCCGCCTGGTTCGAGAAGCCGGAGATCGTGCGGCTAGAGTCCACCGAACCGACCGCCACGACCGAGCCCACGAAGCGCGGATCGATGGCGTAGTTGGCGGGGAATTCCGGCTGCCCCGTGCCCGCGTTGCCGCTGGAGATCGAGAACACGACGCCGGCGTTCACGGCGCGCTGCAGGGCCGCCTGGAATGCCGCTCCGCTCTGCCCGTCGCCCCCAAGCGACAGGTTGATGATCTTCACCCCCTGCGAGACGGCGTAGTCGATGCCCCGGGCGATGTCGGAGTCGTTCAGCTTGCAGTCGGAAGAGCAGGTGACGTTCTGGTCGGCGCGGATCGACAGGATCGTCGAGTTGAACGCGACGCCCACCGTGCCGAAGCCATTGAAGTTGCTGGCGATCACGCCTGCCACATAGGTGGCGTGCGGATCGTCGCCCACGGGCGTGCTACGGGCGGAGATGATGTCGATCGAATTGGCGGACACCCGCCCGATGAGGTCGGCCTGGGCCCCGTTCACGCCTGAGTCGATCACCGCCACCGTGATCCCCGCGCCCGTCGCGCCCGCCGAATAGGCCGCATCGGCGCGGATTTGCGCCAGGCCATAGCTGCGGGTGTACTCGGTCGAAGAGGTCGAGGGCGTGGTCGGCGGCGGCGGCGGCGGCGGCGGCGGCGGCGGTGGAGGAGGGGGCGGCAGCGCCGGGGGCGATACGGGCGGCGACACGGGCGTGGAGATGGAGGTCGATCCGCCGCCACCCCCGCCGCCGCCCGCGCACGCCGTAACGGCGATCAGGACCGGGGCCACCGCGAGAAGCGCTGCCGCTCGCCTGCGGGGCGAAACGCCGGCGAACCGGGCCGCAGGCTTCGCCTCGGGCACGGCGGCCGGCGCCGGGGGCAGCCACCGCGGCGGCTCGGCGCGGCTCTGCACGGAGCCCATTCCGACCAGGCATCGCAGACGCGAAAACCGCAGGGCCGCCAGGACGAAGAGAGCTTGGATCGACCGCATCATGGAAAGCACGCCGGGTACGAGGGGAGCGCGAGCTTAGGCACCGCCCGTGCGTCGCCACAAGCGCACGCCGGGCGCGACATAAGCGGCCTTGAACCCGCCGTTTGCGGTGGGTCTAACGGGGGCATGCGTCTTCTCTTCGCCGTCGCCTCCCTGGCCGTGCTCCTCCCCGCCGTGGCGACTTCGGCACCCGCAGCGTTAGAGACGCTGAAGGAGCGGCCCGGCGTGTGGGCGCAGACCTACGTGCCCCGCCCGGCCGACCCAAACGCGCGCTTCGGGGTGCTGGCCAACGGCATGCGCTATGCGGTGATGCGCAACGCCACGCCCAAGGGTGCGGCCTCGGTGCGCCTCTACGTCGCCGCGGGCAGCCTGGACGAGACCGAAGATCAGCAGGGCCTCGCCCACTTCCTGGAGCACATGGCCTTCAAGGGTTCGGCTACGTTCCCTGGCGACGACAACGTGGTGAAGACGCTGGAGCGCATGGGCCTGGCCTTCGGGGCAGACACCAACGCCGGCACATCCTTCGACCAGACCGTCTACAAATACGACTTGCCGCACCTGGGCCCCAACGACCTTGCCACCGCCCTGTCGATCCTGCGGGGCCAGGCGGGCGACCTCACCCTGTCGCAGGCCGCGATGGACCCCGAGCGTGGCGTGGTGCTCTCGGAAGAGCGCCTGCGCGACACCCCGGGCTATCAGGCCGGCAAGGCCCAGATCGGCTTTTTCCTCGAGGGGCAGAGGGCGCCGTCGCGCTGGCCCATCGGGCGGACAGAGGTGCTGGCCAAGGCCCCCGTCTCGCGTATCCGGGCGTTCTACGAGGCGCACTACCGGCCGGAGCAGGCCGCGGTGGTGGCCGTGGGCGACTTCGATCCCGCGACCGTCGAAGCCCAGATCAAGGCCCGGTTCTCCGACTGGAAGGGAAAGGGTGCGACACCCCCGCTCGTGGCCCTGGGCGAGGTGAAGCCGCGCGGATCGCAGGTGCGGCTGTTCACGCGACCGGGCGTCACGCCGTCGGTGCAGGTGGTGTGGGTCGGGGGCTACGACGACACCGCCGACACCTTTGCCCATGAGCGCAGCGAGCTGGTGCGTGAACTCGGACTTTCCGTGCTCAGCCGCAGGCTGTCCACGATCGCTCAGGGCGAGCGGCCGCCGTTCATCGCCGCAGGGGCCTCCTACAGCCCGTTCGTGCATTCGGCGGAGCTGGCGTCCATCGGGGTGACCACCGCACCGGATCGCTGGCGGGAGGGGTTGGTGGCCACCCTCCTCGAACAGCGTCGCATCGAGCGCTTCGGCGTAACCCAGGCCGAGCTCGACCGGGAAATCGCCGAAGCCCGCACCGCCCTCGTCAACGCCGCCGCCGGTGCCGCTACGCGCCGGACGCCGGAACTGGCCGACGCCATCGTGCGCTCCGCCTCAGACGCCACCGTGTTCACGAGCGCGGCCCAGGATCTCGCGGAGTTCGATCAGGCGGTAAAGACGCTCACCGCGGCCGAGGTGTCGGCCAAGCTGAAGACGGTGTTCGCCGGTGCCGGCCCCCTCGTCTTCGTGTCGTCGCCCAAGCCCATCGAGGGCGGGGAGGGGGCGGTGACGGACGCGCTCGCTGCCGCGAGAACGCTCGCCGTCACGCCGCCCGTGGCCCAGGCGACGCTGAACTGGCCGTATGAGAACCTCGGCCCCACCGCCACCGTGACGGCCCGGCGCGAGGTGGCCGACCTCGGCGTCACCTTCGCCACCCTGTCGAACGGCGTGCGTGTCACGATCAAGCCAACGGCCTTCCGCAAGGATCAGGTGCTGGTGGCGGCGCGCTTCGGCCACGGCCGCCTCGGCCTGCCCACGGATGTGGCCAGCCCCACCTGGGCCGTGCCGAACTTCTTCGTCCGGGGCGGCACGAGAGAGCTGACCTACGATGAGATCGACCGGCTGGGCGCATCCCGCGTGGCCTCCACCTCCCTCAGCCTGCAGGACGACGCCTGGGCGTTGGCGGGGGCGACGCGGCCGCAGGATCTGGGCTTCCAGATGCAGCTGATGGCGGCCTACCTCAGCCGACCGGGGTTCCGTCCCGAGGCGTTCCGCCAGACGCAGGCGGGCGCCCTGCAGGTGGCCGACACCCTTGGCTCGACCCCCAGCGGCGTTCTGGGCCGCGACTTCGGCGTGCTCACCCACTCGGGCGACCGGCGCTGGGAGGCCCTGCCGAGCCCCGCCGCCATCACGGCAACGACCCCGCAGGCGGTGCGTGCCCTGCTCGAGCCCGCCCTGGCCGGCGATCCCATCGACGTGGTGATCGTGGGCGATGTCACGGTGGAGGCCGCGCTGGCCACCGCCGCCCGCACCTTCGGCGCGCTGCCGAAGCGTCACGGTCCCACCAAACCGGACGCGAAGGCTCTGGAGGTGCGTTTCCCCGCCGCCGGTCAGGTCGATCGCGTTCACACCGGCCGCGCCGATCAGGCGGTGGCGATGGTGGCCTGGCCGACGCAGGACCTCTTTGCGGACCCGCAAACGGCGCGCGCCACCGGCATGGCCACCGAGATTCTGCAGCTTCGCCTCACCGACCAGCTTCGGGGCGTGGAGGGGTCGACCTATTCGCCGGCGGCCCAGTCCACCAACTCGGAGGTGTTCTCACGCTACGGCTTCGTGTTTGCCCAGGTGGAGACGCCGCCGGACAAGGTGGCGAGCTTCTTCGCCAACGTGGACCGCCTCGCCGCCTCGCTTGCCGCCTCGCCCCCCACACCGGACGAGCTCATCCGTGCCCGGGAGCCCCGGATCGAGCAGCGCCGCAAAAACCAGGAGACCAACGAATACTGGGCGACCGTGCTGGCGCGCGCCCAGGCCGATCCGCGGGAGCTGCAGATGGCGCGAGACCTCGTGCCCGGCACCCAGAAGGTGACCGCCGCCGACGTGCAGGCCGCCGCCGCGCGCTTCTTCCGGCCAGATGCCGCCTGGCGGGTGGTGGTGCGCGCCGCCGATCCTGCTCCTGCCGGTGCATCGGGGCTGGTGCCGATCGCTCCGGCAGGGCCGCCCCGGCCGCCGGTGATCAAGCCGGATGCCACGCCGCCCGTGCCCGGTTCGCAGACGAAGACCGTCAGGTGAACGTGGCGAGCACCTCGAGCACCGCCTTGCCGTAGCGGGCGAGCTTGGCCTCGCCCACGCCGGAGACCTCGGCCAGGGCCGCGGCAGAGCCCGGTTTCCCCCGCACGATCTCCAGCAGCGTCTTGTCCGCGAAGATGACGTAGGGGGGCACCTTCTGGTCTGCCGCCTCCTGCCGCCGCCACGCCCTCAAGCTCTCGAACACGGGGCGCTCGGCATCCGACAGCACGGTAGGCTGGCCGAGGCCGAGGCCTCCGGTCTTGCGACCCACCCGGCTCCTCGCCACCCGCGGCCCGGTCGCCCGCACCTCCACCCGGCGCTCGCCGCGATAGACGGCGCGCACCTCCGCCGGATCGCCCAGTCCCACCAGCGGCCGGTTGTCGTTGTTGTCCTCGATGAGGAGGCCGTCGAAGAGCAGCTGGTCAAGAAGGTCGCGCCAGCCGTTCGGATCGAGCTCGGTTCCGACGCCCCAGGTGGAAAGCGACTGCTCGTCGGGCCGCACGTCCTTGGTCTGACCCAGGAGGTGATCCACGATCCGGCCCCGTCCGAAGCGGCCGCCCAGCCGGTGCACCGCCGAGAGCGCCTTCTGGGCGGAGGTCGTGGCGTCGCGCAGGTCCGGCGGGCTCGTGCACATGTCGCAGCGGCCGCAGGGCTCCACGCCCTCCTCGCCGAAGTAGCGGCGCACGGCGGCGGGGCGGCAGGCGGCGGCGTCTAGCATGGCGAACAGGCGGCGCGCCTTCTGGGCCTGCACGCCCTTCACGCTCTCCGGCGCCTCGCGGGAAGCGATGCGCTTCAGGCTCCAGGCGAGGTCGGAGGGGCCGTAGAGCGTGATGCCCTCGGCCGGATCGCCGTCGCGGCCCGCGCGGCCGATCTCCTGCCAGTAGGCCTCGATGGAGCCGGGGGGATCGGCGTGGATCACGAAGCGCACGTCGGGCTTATCGACACCCATGCCGAAGGCGATGGTGGCCACCATCACCGCCTCGTCCGCGGCCAGGAAGCTGGTCAGCCGGTTGGCGCGCACCGTCTTGTCGAGGCCAGCATGATAGGCGACTGCGGGCAGGCCGTCGTCGCGCAGGCGCTGCGCCAGCTTGTCCGCCCCGTCGCGGGAGCCGGTGTAGACAACGCCCGATCGCCCCCGCCGCGCCGCCACGAGTTCGGCCACCCGGGCATGGCCCTGTCCACGCTTGCGCTCCGCCGAGAGGGCCAGGTTGGGGCGGGCGAAGCTGTCCACGAACTCCTGCGCGTCACCCAGATGCAGCTCGCGTCGGATGTCGTCGCGGGTGCGGGCGTCGGCGGTGGCTGTCACGGCCAGGCGCGGCGCGTCGGGGAACACCTCCGCCAAGCGGCCCAGCGAGCGGTACTCCGGGCGGAAGTCATGGCCCCACTGGCTGACGCAGTGCGCCTCGTCCACCGCCACCAGCGCCACCTGCAGGCGCGACAGGCGTTCGAGGGTGGCCCCCGCCATCAGCCCCTCGGGAGAGAGGTAGAGAAGGTCGAGCTGGCCGTCGCCCAGCCTGCGCCAGATGGCGGCGCGCTGGTCTGGGGTGGCGTCGCTGTCCAGCCGCTCAGCCGAAACGCCGGCCTGCTGCATGGCGGCCACCTGATCAGCCATCAGTGCGATCAGGGGGGAGACCACGAGGCCGACGCCCGGCTTCAGCATGGCGGGGATTTGGTAGCACAGGCTCTTGCCGCCGCCCGTGGGCAGCACCGCCAAGGCGTCTCGGCCAGCCAACATTTCGGTGATGACCTGCGCCTGCAGCCCGCGGAAATCGTCGTGGCCGAAGGTGGAGCGCAGGGTCGCGCGCGCGTCGTCTAGGGTGGGGGAGGGCACCGCCGCTCTATGGCGCGGTTCGGTTGAGGGGGTCCAGCGTCACGGGCACTCCCGCGGAAAGCCACACTCGCCGCGGCGCGGGCGCAAGGCTTCAGGCCCGGCGGTGGCGGCAGAGCTTTGACTGCGCTAGGAACGAGCAACCAAACCTGGAGGCCATCGCTATGCAACCCGCTGACCGCAATCGCGCAACCTGCGCGGACGTGCTGACACACAGCCACGGCGGGTCGGCGTCGTTCTTTGGCTTCTATACGGAGGCGTATCGGGAGTTCGGACTGTGAGGGCCCGCGCCGCCTTCCAGGGCGCGCCCGGAGCCTTCAGCCACGAAGCGGCCCTGGCCTGCCTGCCGGGCCTCGACCTCATCGCCTTCGAAACCTTCGACGCCGTGTTCGACGCTGTGGAGAGCGGCGACTGCGCCGTGGGCTTCGTGCCCGTGGAGAACTCCACCGCCGGCCCCGTGCCGGAGGTTAACCGGCTCCTCGAGACCACTTCGCTGAACGCCACCGGCGAGCATCGCTGGCGCGTGCGGTTGCAGCTCATGGCCCTGCCGGGGGCCACGCTGGACGGGATCAGGTCCGCCGAAAGCCATCACATGGCGCTGGCCCAGTGCCCGAGGGCCTTGGATGCGCTGGGCATTCCGGCCGTGGTGGCCTTCGATACGGCGGGCGCGGCGCGGGATGTGGCCCTGTCGGGCGATCTCACCCGGGCGGCCGTGGCCTCTCGCGCGGCGGCCGATCTCTACGGGCTGACGATCCTGAAGTCGGCCATCGAGGATTCGGCGCAGAACACCACGCGCTTCCTGGTGCTGCGCCGCCCCGGGGCCAACGCCGCCGATCTGGACACCCCGCTCGCCCACCTGCGCGGCGAGATCGACCGGCTGGACGAGCGCATGCTCGACCTTCTGGAGGAGCGGATGGACCTCGCCTCCCGCATCGGCGCGCTGAAGGGCGCGCCGAGCGGGGATGCGGCCACGATGGGCGGCGGGGTTCGGCTGCGGCCGGATCGCGAATCGGCGGTGATACAGCGCCTCCTGGGTCGCGCCCAGCCGGAGGTGCGCCCGCTGGCGCTTGCCGTCTGGCGCGAGATCATGGGTGAGGGGCTGGCCCGGCAGGGTCGCCCCGTGGTGCAGGTGTGGCCCGCCTCGATGATGCCCGCCGCGCGCCGACGCTTCGGCTCCGCTCCTGAGTTCACGGTGGCCGCCAGCGCCGAAGATGCCCTCTCGGAGGCCGACTTTGGGGCCGTCGCCGTTCTGGGTCTCGAGGGCCCCGCCTGGTGGGCGGATCTGCGCGCACGTCGGCCGAACCTGTGGGTGTGCGAGGCCTTCGATGGGCCGGACGGCTCGCGCCATCCCACCGCGCTCGGCGTGGCCCGCATTCCGGCGGAGGCGCTCGCCCCCGGCCGCCTCGTCACCGTCTCCCCCGATGGCCCGCACGACGCGACCACCCTGGCGCACGGCGACGGACAGGCCCTGCATCTGCAACTCACCTTGGACGGGGGCGACATGGCCTCGGCGTCGGGGGTGATCGGCCGGGTGCCCCCGTTTTGCTTCGATGCGGAGGAGGCGGCGGGCTAGGGCCGCGCGCCCCGCATCGCCTTCACCACCGCCTGATCGAGCGCCTGCAGAAAGCGGGATCGGTCTGCCGGGGCGAAGGGGGCGGGGCCGCTCGTCACCTCGCCCATCGATCGTAGGTGTTCCCCCACCGAGCGCGAGGCCAGGGCCGAGCCGATGCTGTCCACCGTGTAGACGCGCCCCTTCGAGCTGATCGCCTGCGCGCCCGCCTTCAGCACCCGGTCGGCGAGGGGGATGTCCTGCGTGATCACCACGTCGCCCGGCCCGGCGCGCTCCGCGATCCAGTCGTCGGCGATGTCCGGCCCGGCGTCGACCACCACGGAGCGGATCAGGGGATGCTTCAGCGGCACCCGGATCCAGCTGTTGGAGACCACATGCGTGACCAGCCCATACCGCTCACCCACCCTGAACACCTCATCCTTCACGGGGCAGGCGTCCGCGTCGATGTAGAGTTCGGTCATGCCCTGTCAGAGTGCCCGATGGCGAAGCCGATGTGAATCCTTGACTTTTCGCACTGCAGCAGGCATCAGCCCGTCACGCCTCGCACTTCAGCTTGGCGACGCAGGCGCTCCAGCCGCGTGAGGATCGTCCCGCAAGGGGTCCGATCCAGCCTGTAGAGCGCCCTGACGAGACCATCCGGCGCCCGGACACGCGGGGCGCTCCCATCGACGACGAACCTTCAAAACGGGCCGCATACGTTGCGCGCACCCGTCGTTCGTCGAATTCGAAAGACAACACCCTAGTGACCACTTTCACCGAACTTGGCCTCGCCAAGCCGCTCCTGCGTGCGCTTGAAACGCAGGGCTACACGATCCCCACGCCGATCCAGGCGCAGGCGATCCCCACCGTCATGCTGGGCCGCGACCTTCTGGGCATCGCCCAGACGGGCACGGGCAAAACCGCCGCCTTCGCCCTGCCGATCCTGCATCGCCTGGCCGCCAACCCCAAGCCCGCCCCCAAGCGCGGCTGCCGGGTGCTGGTGCTGTCGCCCACCCGCGAGCTGGCCAGCCAGATCGCCGAGAGCTTCCGCACCTACGGCAAGCACATGAACATCAGCGTGGCCGTCGTCTTCGGCGGGGCCAAGATGAACCCGCAGGTCAAGGCGCTGGCGCAGGGGCTCGACGTGCTCGTGGCCACCCCCGGCCGCCTGCTCGATCACCTGGGCCAGCACACCTGCCACCTGGCCGAGACTGAGATCTTCGTGCTCGACGAGGCGGACCAGATGCTCGACCTCGGCTTCATCCTGCCGATCCGCCGCATCGTGCAGAACTTCAAGGGCCCGCGTCAGAACCTGTTCTTCTCGGCCACCATGCCGGTGGAGATCGGCAAGCTGGCGGGCGAGCTTCTGAAGGATCCCGCCAAGGTGCAGGTGACGCCCTCGGCCACCACGGTCGAGCGCATCAACCAGACGCTGATCTACGTGGAGGCCGACAAGAAGAAGGAGCTCCTGGCCGAGCTCTTCGCCGACCCGAAGTTCACCCGCACCATCGTCTTCACCCGCACCAAGCGCGGGGCGGACAAGGTGGCGCGCCACCTGGAGAACTGCGGCATCAGCGCCGCCGCCATCCACGGCGACAAGAGCCAGCCGCAGCGTGAGCGAGCGCTGGCCAGCTTCAAGCGTGGCGACGTGCGGGCGCTGGTCGCCACCGACATCGCGGCCCGCGGCATCGACGTCGACGCCGTGAGCCACGTGGTTCAGTACGAACTGCCCAACGTGCCGGAGGCCTACGTGCACCGCATCGGCCGCACCGCCCGTGCCGGTGCTGACGGCAGTGCCATCGCGTTCTGCGCCGACGACGAGCGCAACCTCCTGAAGGACATCCAGCGCACCACGCGCCAGACGATCCCGAGCTTCGACCGTCGCCGCGATCCGCAACTCGCGGTCATGGCCAAGGCCTCGGCCGCTCAGGAGAAGGCCCGCCCGCCCGAGCCGGAGCGCGAGGACCGCAACCGCCTCGCGCCTGAGCAGCGCCGCCCCCGCAACCGCCCGAGCCAGGCCGCCCAGGGCCAAGGCAAGGCTGCGGCTCCCGGTGCGAACGGCGCGCCGCCGGCGCAAGGCCCCCGTCGCAATGGTGGAAACAACGGCCAGGGCGGCCATTTCCGCGCCGGTCAGGGTCCGCAGGGTCAGAACCGCGGCGGTCGCGGCGGTAGCGGCGGCGGCCGTGGTCCCGCCACGGCGGCGGCCCAGCCCGAAAAGCGCTGGCACCCCCTCGAAGCCAAGTAGGCTCTAGAAGCCTCACGGAACGCAGAAGGGGAGGGCGGTCTTGCGACCGTCCTCCCCTTCGTCGTTTCAGCCGCCAGTCAGGCGATCAGCGCTCCCACGACCGCTGCTCATAGCCATGGTTGTCCCGCAGGCGGTCGGAGATGCGGCTCAGCCGATCCTCCAGCCGGGCCGACTGGTCGGGGAAGAGGCGGCCGCGCTGCTGGAAGCGGAGCGAGCGCTCCTCGTCCTTCACGCTGCGCAGGGCCTCGAACATCCGGCGCGCCTGCCAGTCGCCGATCCGGCCTTCCCGGGCCGAGCTCGAGATCCAGCCGGCCAGCCGGTCCTCCCGTTCACGCAGGCGGTCGTTCGAAAACCCGCGGTCGAAGTCGCGGTGCTCGTCGTGGCGCGGCGCGTCATAGCGGGCCGCATCGTAGCGGGGCTGAGCGTAGGCACCCCAGGATTGCGCCGCCGCCGGCATGGCCGCGGAGGCGAGGATGGAGGCGGCACCCGCCGCCAGGATGATCTTGAAAGCGCGCATGTCCGTCTCCCGTTCGTGTCGCTCACCGGCAGAAGCGCCGGTGTGTCGCGATGGGTTGAGATTGCAGCCCCGCGCCTGACGCCAATCGGAATGATGCGGTTATGCAATGTTCAGGAAGCGGAGCCGTATGCGGTGATCCGGCTCCGGGCGATCCTGCCTCTAACCTTGGCCTCTCGCGGGCGTTTGTGGTCGCGGGAGAGCCTGCTATGAGCACGCCTTCACGCAACGGCGGCGCAAGGCGGCACAGAAGCGCCGCGCCGTCTTCGCGTTCCCAGGAGGACGGATGAAGAACTCGACCGCGCTCAGCCTGTATGTGCCCGAACCGGCGCAGCGGCCCGGCGATTCGCCCAGCTTCACCTTCGACCTCCCGGCCGCAGGCTCCGTCGCCCGCCCGCCCATCGACGTGGACCCCCACGCCGTGCGCGACATGGCCTACACCCTGATCCGCGTCCTCGACGACGAGGGCCGTGCGGTGGGCCCGTGGGACCCCAAGCTAGGCGCCGACATCCTTCGCCAGGGCCTGCGCTCCATGGTGCTCGTGCGCACCTTCGATGAGCGGATGTATCGCCAGCAGCGCCAGGGCAAGACCAGCTTCTACATGAAGTGCACCGGCGAGGAGGCCGTGGCCTGCGCGCAGGCGCTGGTGCTCGACCGCGAGGACATGGGGTTCCCCACCTACCGCCAGCAGGGCCTGCTGATCGCGCGGGGATACCCCCTCGTAGACATGATGAACCAGATCTACTCGAACGCGAACGACCCGATCAAAGGTCGCCAGCTGCCGATCATGTACGCCTCCAAGGAGTACGGGTTCTTCACGATCTCGGGCAACCTCGGCACCCAGGTGCCGCAGGCCGTGGGCTGGGCTATGGCCTCGGCCTACAAGGGCGACGACAAGATCGCGGCGGCCTGGACAGGCGACGGCGCCACGGCGGAGGGAGACTTCCACTCCGCCTGCACCTTCGCGGCGGTGTATCGCGCGCCGGTGATCCTCAACATCGTCAACAACCAGTGGGCCATCTCGAGCTTCCACGGCATCGCGGGCGGGCTCAACACCACCTTCGCCGCCAAGGGCATCGGCTATGGCCTTCCCGCCCTTCGCGTCGACGGGAACGACTTCCTGGCCGTCTACGCCGCCACCGCCTGGGCCGCCGAGAGGGCCCGCAGCAACCGGGGCGCGACGCTGATCGAGCTCTTCACTTACCGCGCCCAGCAACACTCCACGTCGGACGACCCGGCCCGCTATCGCCCCGCCGACGAGCCGGAGCACTGGCCCCTGGGCGACCCCATCGAACGGCTGAAGCAGCACCTGATCGGCCTGGGCGAATGGGACGACGAGCGCCACACCGCCATGGCCGCCGAATGCCTTGAGGAGGTGAAGGCCGCGGGCCGCGAGTCCGAAGCCATCGGCACGCTGGGCCAATCGCGCCCCTCGGTGAAGACCATGTTCGAGGAGGTCTTCAAGGAGCCCGACTGGCGCCTGCGCGAACAGCGCGGCGAGCTGGGAGTCTGACCGCCATGCCCTCCATGAACATGATCCAGGCGCTAAACAGCGCCCTCGATGTGAAGATGAGCGAAGACGCCGACGTGCTCTCCTTCGGGGAGGACGCGGGCTATTTCGGCGGCGTGTTCCGCGTCACCGACGGCCTGCAGCGAAAGCACGGCCTGACCCGAAGCTTCGACGCCCCCATCTCCGAAGCGGGCATCGTGGCCGCCGCCATCGGCATGGGCGCCTACGGCCTGCGCCCGGTGGTCGAGATCCAGTTCGCCGACTACATCTACCCGGCTTACGACCAGATCGTCTCCGAGGCGGCGAAGATCCGCTACCGCTCCGGCGGCCAGTTCACCTGCCCCATCGTGGTGCGCAGCCCCTACGGCGGCGGCATCTTCGGCGGGCAGACGCACAGCCAGAGCCCCGAGAGCCTCTTCACCCACATCTCGGGCATCAAGGTGGTGATCCCGTCCAACCCCTACGACGCCAAGGGCCTTCTTATCGCGGCCATCGAGGACGACGACCCGGTGGTGATGTTCGAGCCCAAGCGCATCTACAACGGCCCCTTCGACGGCTGGCACGAGAAGCCCGTCTCGCCCTGGAGCGGCCACCCCAAGGCCGAAGTTCCCGAGGGCAAATACGTCGTGCCGCTCGGCAAGGCGGAGGTGGTGCGCGAGGGCGCCGACGTGACGGTGCTGGCCTACGGCACCATGGTGCACGTGTCCCTCGCGGGCGCCGTCGAGGCGGGCGTCGACGCCGAGGTGATCGACCTGCGCACCCTCGTGCCCGTGGACATCGAGACCATTGAAGCCAGCGTGAAGAAGACCGGCCGCTGCGTGATCGTGCACGAGGCGCCGCGCACCTCCGGCTTCGGCGCCGAGCTCTCGGCGCTCGTGCAGGAGCGCTGCTTCCACCACCTGGAGGCGCCGATCCTGCGCGTGACGGGGTGGGACACGCCCTATCCCCACGCCTTCGAGTGGGAATACTTCCCCGGCCCCAAGCGCGTGGCCGAGGCGCTCAAGTCCACGATGGAGAGCCGCTGATGGGCGTGTTCGTCTTCAAGCTCCCCGACGTGGGCGAAGGCACCGCCGAGGCGGAGCTGGTGGAATGGAAGGTCGCGGTCGGCGACATGGTGGCCGAAGACCAGCCCCTCGCCGACGTGATGACCGACAAGGCCACCGTCGAACTCACTTCCCCCGTCGCCGGCCGGGTTCGCTGCCTGCACGGCATACCCGGCGAGATGCGCGCCGTGAAGTCCGCGCTGGTGGAACTCGATGTGGAAGGCGCGGACGGGGAGGGGAGCAATCCTGATCTTATCCCCTCACCCTCGGGCGAGCGTAATCTCGACCCCCGTGACACACCCCCCACCACACCCCTCAGCGAGCGACCGGACTCTCCGGACTCTGTTTCGAAGGAGCTGGACTCCCCGGACTCTCCGGACTCTGTTTTACCGCAGTCCGGCGACTTCATCTTCCGCCTTCCCGACGTGGGCGAGGGCACGGCCGAAGCCGAGCTCGTGGAGTGGAAGGTGAAGCTCGGCGACACCGTCGAAGAGGACCAGCCCCTCGCCGACGTCATGACCGACAAGGCCACCGTGGAGCTTACCTCGCCCGTGGCCGGCGTCGTCACCGCGCTGCACGGCACGGTCGGCCAGATGCTGGCGGTGAAGTCGCCGCTGGTGGAGTTGATGACTGGGAAGGGCGGCATGCCCCCTCAATCGGCTGCGCCGACAGCTCCACCGCTCGCAAAGGAGCCCATGAAGGCTGCTGCGCCCGTTCAGGCCTCCCCCGTTCACGGGGCAGGTGGCCGCGAAGCGGTCGGAGGGGGCAAGCCCCAGACTCCGTCGCAACCCGCCCGCACCACCCGCGCCCTCGGCACCAAGCCCCTCGCCAGTCCCGCCGTGCGCCGTCGCGCCCACGAACTCGGCGTCGAGCTGTCCTACGTCCCCGGCTCCGGCCCCGCCGGCCGCATCTCCCACGAAAACCTGGACGGCTTCCTGAACCGGGGCTCGGCTCCAGCGGCCGCTCCGGCGCCCGCGAGCGGCTACGCCAGGCGCACCGAGATCACCGACGTGAAGGTCATCGGCCTGCGCCGCCGCATCGCGCAATCGATGCAGGAGGCCAAGCGGCGCATCCCCCACTTCGCCTACATCGAAGAGGTGGACATGACCGCGCTGGAGGCTCTGCGCGCCCACCTGAACGTCACCCACAAGGCCCGCGGCAAGCTCACCGTCCTGCCGTTCTTCGCCCGCGCCCTGGTGAAGGTGCTGCCCGACTATCCGCAGATCAACGCCCGCTTCGACGATGACGCCGGCGTGGTCCACCGCCACGCCGCCGTGCATCTGGGCGTCGCCGCCCAGACCCCGAACGGCCTGATCGTGCCGGTGGTGAAGCACGCCGAGGCGATGGACCTGTGGGCCTTCGCAGCCGAAGTGACCCGCCTCTCCGCCGCCGCCCGCGACGGCAAGGCCAAGTCGGAGGAGCTCTCCGGCTCCACCATCACCCTCACCAGCCTCGGCCCCCTGGGCGGCATCGCCACGACGCCGGTGATCAACTACCCCGAGGTCGCCATCATCGGCCCCAACAAGATCGTGGAGCGCCCCGTAGTGGTCGGCGGGCAGGTGGTGATCCGCAAGATGATGAACCTCAGCTCCAGCTTCGACCACCGCGTGGTGGACGGCTACGACGCGGCCGAGTTCATCCAACGCATCAAGGGCTTGCTGGAGAACCCTGCAGCGCTGTTCATCGACTGAGCATGACCCAGACCCTCACCCCCAAAGTCCTCGTCGTCGGCGGCGGGCCCGGCGGCTACGTTGCAGCGATCCGCTGTGGGCAGCTCGGCCTCGACACCGTGCTGGTTGAAGGCGTGCGGCTCGGCGGCACCTGCCTGATCCGCGGGTGCATCCCGTCCAAGGCGATGATCCACGTGGCGTCGGAAGTCGACGTCATGCGCCGTGCAGCCGAGGGCGCCGGGCGTCACGGGGTGAAGCTCGCCTCGCCGCCCACCGTCGATCTCAACCAGACCGTCGCGTGGAAGGAAACGGTGGTCGACAAGCTGAACGGGGGCGTCACCGCCCTCCTCAAGCGGGCCAAGGTGAAGGTGGTCGAAGGCTGGGGCGTATTCGAGGACGCCAAGACCTGCCGGGTGCAGACTGCCGCTGGCGAGGTCGTGATCCGCCCCGAGAACGTGATCCTCGCCTCAGGATCCGTGCCGGTGGAGCTGCCGCATATCAAGTTCGGCGGCCCGGTGATCTCCTCCACAGAGGCCTTGAGCCTCGACGCCCTGCCCGAGCGGCTGGTGGTCGTGGGCGCGGGCTACATCGGGCTGGAGCTGGGCATCGCCATGCGCAAGTTCGGCTGCCAGGTGACGGTTGTGGAGGCGCAGGACCGCATCCTGCCTCTCTACGACAAGGACCTCACCTCGCCCGTCCGCCGCTGGCTGGAGAAGAACGGCGTCACCCTGATGCTCGGCGCGAAGGCGCAGGGCGTGGAGGCCGACGGCAACGCCCACGTGCTGATCGTCGAGACCGCCGAGGGCGAGGCGGTGCGCCTGCCCGCCGACAAGGTGCTAGTCACCGTAGGCCGCAAGCCCCTCACCGAAGGCTGGGGGCTGGAGGCGACCGGCGTGGTCATGAACGGCCGCTTCGTGAAGGTCGACGACCGCTGCGCCACCTCCATGCGCGGCGTCTACGCCATCGGCGACCTCGTGGGCGAGCCCATGCTGGCGCACAAGGCGAGCGCCCAGGGCGAGATGGTGGCGGAGATCATCGCTGGCCATAAGCGCAACTTCGACCCCGTGAGCATCTCGGCAGTATGCTTCACCGAGCCCGAGATCGTTTCGGCCGGGCTTCTGCCCACCGATCCCGGCGGCTCCGGCGACGGCGTGGTCACCGCGCTGTTCCCGTTCCAGGCCAACGGCCGGGCGCTCTCCATGGAGGCAGGCGACGATGGCGGCTTCGTCCGGGTGATCGCGCGGAAGGACGACCATCGCCTCCTGGGCGTGCAGGCCGTCGGCGCCCACGTGAGCGAACTCGTGGCGGAGTTCACCCTGGCGCTGGAGATGGGCGCCACGCTGGAGGACATCGCGGGCACGATCCACGTGCATCCCACGCTCAGCGAGGGCTTCCACGAGGCGACGCAGCGGGTGCTAGGGCACGCGATCCACATCTGATCAGAACACCCTCTTCCGCTTGCGGAGGAGGTGTTCTCTGCGTCAGTCCAGCGCGGCGTAGATCAGGCTCTTCAGCTGGCCGCGGAAGTTGAAGGTTGAGCTGGGCATCAGCTGGGTCATGAAGATCACCGCCAGATCCTCAGCTGGGTCCACCCAGAAGATCGTCGAGGCGGCGTCTCCCCAGTAATACTCCCCGGCCGAGAGCTGGCCGGTGGAGACCTGGCTCTGCGACGAGGCGAAGCCCAGGCCGAAGCCGATGCCGGTGTTCACCGTCTCGGAGAACAGGCCGATGGCCCAGCCGGTCAGGTCGCCACCGT
>JBBRQN010000010.1:0-101601 GCA_038226305.1 Caulobacterales bacterium | reverse complement strand
CGCTCGATGATGGCGACCTACGTGGGGGTGATCGGCCTTCTGATCCTCTACTTCATCACGCTGACGACCCTTCGCCAGCTGCAGCTTTCCAGCGTGGCACCCTGGGCCGACCCGTTCGGCATCGGGGCCTACAGCCAGGCCACCCGCTATTTCACCACCGCCGACCGCAACTCGATCGAGCCAGCCCTGTGGGGGCCTTTGATGTGGAGCCGCGCGTTGTGGGTCGGTATCGGCTGCCTGTTCCTCGGCCTCGCCTACCTCGCCTATCGCCCGCGGCTCGTCGGAAAGGCGGAGCGCAAGCAGACCAAGGCGGTGACGGCGGCGGCGAAAGCGCCTGTGAAGATGCCCACGCCCATCGCAGGCGTGCAGGCCCCGGCCCAGCGCCGCTTCGACGCTTCGGCCAACCTCGCGCAGCTTTGGGCCCGCACGCGGTTCGACATGGGGATCGTGTTCAGGAGCCCCGCCTTCCTGGTTCTGCTGGCACTGGGGCTCCTGCTCTCGCTGACGCAGCTGTTCCTGACCGACAGCTTCTACGGCACCGCCGTGCACCCCGTGACGCGGCTGATGATCCAGACCCTGCGCCAGACCTTCCTGATCATCCCGACCCTGGTGGCGATCTACTACGCGGGCGACCTCGTCTGGCGCGATCGCGAGCGCAAGGTGGACGAGATCGTCGAGTCCACCCCCGCCCCGGACTGGAGCTTCGCCGCCCCAAAGATCCTGGCGGTGACGCTGGTGCTGTTCGCGATGATCGCCGTGAGTGTGACGGCGGCCATGCTCTCGCAGCTGGCCCGGGGCTACACCCACCTCGAGTTCGGCAAGTATTTCGCCTGGTACCTCCTGCCGGAAAGCATCGACGCAGCGCAGCTCGCGATCCTTGCGGTGCTGGTGCAGACGCTTTCGCCGCACAAGTTCGTGGGCTGGCTCGTCATGATGGGCGTGCTGATCAGCCAGCTCGTGTTCGCGAGCCTCGGGTTCGAGCACAACCTCTACCTCTTCGGCTCCGGCCCGAACGTGCCGCTGAGTGACATCAACGGCGACGCCATCGGCGGCGGCGCACGCTGGTGGTTCCGCGGCTATTGGAGTGCGATCTGCATCGCCTTCGCAATCCTCAGCTACGGCCTTTGGAGGCGGGGTGCCCGCTCAAGCCTGATGGTGCGCCTGCGTCACCTGCCGGAGCGGCTGCGGGGCTGGGCGGGGGCGGGGCTCCTCGCCAGCGTCGTGGTGGCGATGGGGCTGGGCGGCTTCATCTTCCTGAACACCAACGTGTGGAACACCTACCGCACGGGCAAGGACAGCGAGCGCTGGCAGGCCGACTACGAGAAGACGCTGCTGCCGTTCGAAACGCTGGCGCAGCCCAAGATCACCGACGTGATGCTGCACGTGGACCTCTACCCCGACCGGCCCGAGGCCGACACGCGGGGCGTCTACGTGATCGAGAACAAGACCGCCGAGCCGATCCGGGAGCTGCACCTGCGCTTCGACCGCGACCTGAAGATCCTCGGCCTGTCGGTGGAGGGCGGGCGGCCGCTCAAGACCTTCGACCGGTTCAACTACCGCATCTTCGGCTTCGACACGCCGATGGCACCGGGCGAGCGGCGGCGGGTGTCGTTCGAGACCAGGCGGTCGCAGCACGGTTTCAAGAACTCGGGCGACAACGCCGTGCGCGTCTACCGAAACGGCACCTTCCTCGATAACGGCGACGTGGCGCCCAATCTCGGCATGGATCGAGGCGGCCTCCTGCAGGACCGCACCACGCGCCGCAAATACGGCCTGCCCGCCGAGATGCGTCCCCCCAAGCTGGAGGACGAAGCCGCCCGCCGCTTCAACGCCCTGCGCCACGACAGCGACTGGGTGAACGCCGACATCACCCTGACCACCGTGGCCGACCAGACGCCCATCGCCCCCGGATATCAGGTCGAGGATCGCGTCGAGAACGGCCGCCGCATCGCCCGCTTCAAGACCGACACGCCGATCAACGACTTCTTCTCGCTGCAGTCCGCCCGCTATGCCGTGAAACACGCGGCCTACAAGGGCGTGGACCTGGCCGTCTATTACCAGCCCGGCCACGAATGGAACGTGGACCGCATGATCAGCGCCCTGCGGTCGGGGCTGGATACCTATCAGGCGATCTTCAGCCCGTATCAGTTCCGGCAGGTGCGCATCCTGGAGTTCCCCGCGTACGCCGACTTCGCGCAGAGCTTCGCCAACACGATCCCCTATTCAGAGGGCATCGGCTTCATCTACGCCCCGCCTGCGGACTTCATGAAGTCCGACAAGATCGACATGGTGACCTACGTTACCGCGCATGAGCTGGGGCACCAGTGGTGGGCGCACCAGGTGCTCTCCTCCGACCAGCAGGGCTCCACCTCGCTGGTGGAGACGATGGCCCAGTATTCCGCCCTGATGGTGATGGAGCGGCTTTACGGCCCCGACCACATCCGCCGCTTCCTGAAGTTCGAGCTAGACCGCTACCTGCGCGGCCGCGGCGCCGATGTCTTGGAGGAGCTGCCGCTCGCCCGCGTCGAGAACCAGCAATACATCCACTACGCCAAGGGCTCGCTGGTCATGTATCGGCTGAAGGACGAGCTGGGCGAGGAGGTCGTGAACCGCGCCCTGCGCCGCCTCATCGCCGCCTACGCCTTCAAGCCCGCCCCCTATCCCCGCTCGACCGAGTTCCTGACGCTGCTGCGCGAGGAAACCGGGCCTGACCCGAAGAAGCAGCAGCTGATCACCGACCTCTGGGAGAAGATCACCCTCTATGATCTCAAGACCACCGAGGCGAAGGCGATCAAGCGCCCCGACGGCCGCTACGACGTGACGCTGAAGATCGACGCGAAGAAGGTCTACGCCGACGGCAAGGGCAAGGAGACGCCCACGCCCCTCGATGAGTTGCTGGAGGTGGGGGTCTTCGCCCGCTCACCCACCGAGGCCGGCTTCGGCCCGAAGGACGTGCTCGCCCTGGAGCGGCGGCCGATCCACAGCGGGGTGCAGACGATCACCTTCACCGTGGATCACGCCCCGAAATCCGCCGGGATCGACCCCTACGCCAAGCTCATCGACCGCAACGCAGACGACAACCTGGCCAAGGTGGGGGGCTAGCCGCCCCCATTCACTCCGCCGCGTGGGCGATGGAGGCGGCGACTTCCGAGGCCATCTTGAACTGCGCCTCCCGGTTGGAGATGTGGTGCCGCTTCGCGATCCAGGCGAAGTCGGAATAGGCCATCCACACCTTGCCGTCGTCGTCCTGCAGAACCAGCATCCGCACGGGCCAGTCCAGACCGGCATAGGCGTTGGCGGTCAGGAACTGGAGCCCCAGAGGCGGGTTGCCGAACTGGATCAGCACCGAGCGGTTCACCGCCACGTTGGCCGCCTTTCCCAGCTCGGATTGATCGATCGTTGCGAAGTAGCGGATGCCCTTCTTCTCCACGTCGGCCTTCAGGATCGCCACCGTCTCGTCGACGGAGTGCGCGCTGGCGCGGCGGATGATGCCGGCGTCGGACGCCGGGGGCGCGAGCGGAGCCGCCTGCGCGAACGATGCGGCGCACAGGGCGCCGGCGATGATGAGCGCACGGATCATGGGATCGGGTCCTTGGGGAGGGGTGCGGCGTCGGGCATCATTTCGCCGGCGCGGGCTTCGTGGAGGAGAAAGCCTTCCAGGGGGTCGCACGGCCGGGCCCAGGGCTTGGCGGCCAGCACGCGGCTGGTATCCAGATAGCCGGCATCCCAGCGCTGACGGATCCCCTCGGGGCTGAAGTCGATGTCCTTGAAGTGGTCGTCGCCGTTCAGGGGCGGGGCCAGCAGTCGCACCACGTGCATCTGTGTCAGGCAGCCGTGGGCCGCGAGCATCTTGGCCTCGGCAGAGGCCCGCCGCTCGGGCGGCAGCCACTCGGCCATCGTCGAGATGATGTGGCGCAGCTTGTGTATCTGGCGCTGGCGGGCGATGTGGCTGATCGCCCGGCTGCCGTACTGCAGGTCCTTCTGGCGGGCGGTGACGGCCCGCAGGCTGTCGGGCACGGGGCCGGTGGGGGCCCACATGTGGACCGCGAACACGAGGCCGTTGCGCCGCGGGTTGTCGTCGAACACGGCCTCGACTGGCGTGTTGGAGAGGATGCCGCCGTCCCAGTAGAATTCGTCGTCGATCTTCACCGCCGGGAAGGCGGGGGGCAGGGCGCCGGAGGCCATCACGTGGCGCAGGTCCAGCCGTTCGTCGCGGCTGTCGAAGTAGCGCATGTTGCCGGTCTGGACGTTGGCGGCGCCCATCGTCAGCCGGGGCGCCTTGCCGTTGAGCAGATTCAGATCGATCAGCTTTTCCAGCGTGTCCTGCAGCGGCCCCGTTGAATAGTAAGACGAAAGCCCGGCCCCCAGCGGCGAGTATTCCCCCATCCAGGCGAAGGGATTGGGCGAGAAGAAGCCCTGCACCCCGCTCGCCATCGTGGCGGCGTTGGTCATCTGCCGGCCCAGGAACGGGTTGGAACCGAGCATCTGCGTCATGGGCGTGTGGCGGATGCGGGCCCAGAATTCCCGCAGGCGCGGCAGGCGGTTTTCGGGGGTGTTGCCGGCGATCAGGGCGGCGTTGATCGCCCCGATGGATGTGCCGATCACCCAATCGGGCTCGATCCCGGCCTCCTGCAGGGCCTGGTAGACCCCGGCTTGATAGGCCCCCAGGGCCCCTCCCCCCTGAAAGACGAGGACGACCTGGCCGACGGCGTCCCGATCGATGGCGGGCTCGGGCTTGGCTTGCGCTGACGTTTTCATCTCGACTTCCTCAGTGGGCTGTCCAGCCGCCGTCGACCGGCAGGGCTGCGCCGGTGATCGAGGCTGCGGAGTCGCCGCAGAGGAAGGCGGTCAAGGCGCCGATCTCTTCCACGGTGGCGAACTTCTTGTTGGGCTGCTGAGCCAGGAGGATGTCGCGCACCACCTGTTCGCGCGGGATGCCGTGGGCCCTGGCCTGATCGTCGATCTGCTTTTCGACCAGGGGCGTCAGCACATAGCCCGGGCAGATGGCGTTGCAGGTGATCGGCTCCTCGGCCGTCTCCAGGGCCGCGGTCTTGGTCAGGCCCAGAAGGCCGTGCTTGGCCGCGACGTAAGCCGACTTGAAGGGCGAGGCGACCAGCCCGTGGGCAGAGGCGATGTTGACGATCCGGCCGAAACCGTTCTGGCGCATCAGGGGGATCGCCAGGCGCATGGTGTGGAACGCCGCAGAAAGATTCAGTGCCAGGATCAGGTCCCACTTCTCCGGAGGAAACTCCGTGATCGGGGCCACGTGCTGCACGCCCGCATTGTTGACGAGGATGTCGAGCCGGCCCGGACCGGAAACCGTGATCTGGTCGAACAGCGTCTTGATCGCGTCGGACTTCGAGAGATCGGCATCGGAATAGGTCGCCAGAACCCCGTAGGATCTGGAGAACTCGTCCTGCAGCGCCGAGATCTGCGACGCTTCGCCGAAGCCGTTCAGCACCACGTCCGCCCCCTGCCCGGCCAGGGCCCGGGCGATCCCCAGACCGATGCCGCTGGTGGAGCCCGTGACGAGGGCGGCGCGACCCTGCAGCGGCCGATCGCCCGAAGGCGCAGTCTCGCCGGCAAGACTTCCGGAATTCATGGTCGGCTTTCTCCGCTTATTCTTCGACAGAATTGCTATTATTTAAGTTCACGCAGCAGCACGGGTCCGCTTTCGGGTCCGTATTGAAACTATAACAAAAAAGTATTTCAGACTAACGACAGGGCAAGCGATGGTGTCAACCAGCCACCTCGCGCTGAGGTGCCATTCAGGAGATCGTCCGTAATGAAATTCGCCTTCTCGACCGCTGGCATCTTGGGCGCTCTTGTCATCGCAGGGGCTTGCGGCATTCCGGCTGCGGCCGTTGCGGGCAGCTGCCCGGCTGGCAAGTCCGGCGTCGATGTGCGCCAGCCCGACGCGACGCCCGCCAAGGGCGTCACCGATATGGTCATCACGTCCCTCGACGTGGCCAACGAGCCGGTCCAGATCCCCGGCCGGCTCTTGCGCCTCCGCCGCCTCGTGGTGCAGCCGGGTGGCGTCGTACCCTGGCACAGCCACGGCGACCGCCCGGCCATCATCTACGTCCAGAGCGGACAGATGACCGAATACGCCTCCACCTGTTCGGTGCCGATCGTTCACAAGGCCGGCGACAGCACCCCTGAGCTGCACTCCACCTCGCACTGGTGGAAGAACACGGGCCACGTGACCGCCGTCCTGCTCTCCGCCGACCTGTTCCCGGTGAAGGCCGACCCGCACACCATGTGACGACCTCGGTGCCCCGGAGAGGGCCGCGCCCGCGGCCGCCTTCGGGGCACATCGCCCCAGCGCTCACACAGAGACCCGCATGACCACCGTTGCCGACGCTCAAGAGCGACCGCGTTTCGCCCCGCGGCTCACGTCGGCGGTGATCGCGCTGATCGCCTTCTTCACCCTGGTCGACTTGTTCGCAGCGCAGGCCATCCTGCCCCTGCTGGCCCAGCACTACGGCGCCCGGCCCAGCGAGATCGGCGTGGCGGTGAACGCCTCGACCGCGGGCATGTCGGTCGGAGCCTTGCTCACGGCCCTGTTCGGTGGGGGGCTGGACCGGCGAAAGGGCATCGTCGTCAGCCTCGTCGTCCTGGCGGTGCCGTCGGTGCTGCTGATCTTCGCGCCCAACCTCGGCGTCTTCGCGGGCCTGCGGGTGGCTCAGGGCCTCTGCATGAGTTGCGCGTTCACGCTCACCCTGTCCCACCTGGGCGAAAGCTGCACGCCGCAGCGTCAGGCCGGGGCTTTCGCCGCCTACATCACCGGCAACGTGGCCTCCAACCTCGTGGGGCGGCTGGTATCGGCGATCACGGCGGGGCTCTACGGCACGGGCACGGCGTTCCTCGTGTTTGCCGCTCTCAACCTCGTCGGTGCGGTGCTGGCCGCGGTGGCGATCCAGCCCCGCATGCGGCCCGCAGGCGAGGCGGCGGGCAGGCTATCGGTGCGAGGCGCGCTTCTGCCCAAGCTCCTGGCCGGCTACGGCATCGGCTTTCTGATCCTGTTCTCGTTCATCGGCGTGTTCAGCTACGTCAACTTCGTCCTGATGCGCCCGCCCCTCGGGCTCGGCATGATGAGCCTCGGGCTAATCTACTTCGTGTTCGCGCCCTCGATCATCGCCACCCCGGCCGCGGGCTCTGTGGCCCAGCGCTTCGGGGCACGGAACAGCCTGTTCGGAGGGCTGATCGTGGCGGCGGTCGGCCTGTGCCTGCTGGCCGCTTCGAGCCTGATCGGGGTGATCGCGGGCATGGTGCTGATGGCGCTCGGCACGTTCTTCGCCCAGGCCACCGCCACCGGACAGGTGAGCCGCACAGCCGGCGCGGCCAAGAGCACCGCCAGCGGGCTCTACCTCGCCGCCTACTTCGCGGGGGGCCTCGCAGGGGCGGCATTGATCGGGGCCGTGTTCGAGACCGCGGGCTGGACGGCCTGCCTCTGGCTGGTGGGGGCCGCGCTGGCCGGCTGTGCCGTGCTGGGCCTGAGCTTCGACCGTCGGCAACGGCACGACCCATCATCGCTGCCGGCGATTTGATCGTCGCCCCGTGGGGCGGTGGATGCACGCGCAGGCTGCTAGGGAGCGCTTAGGCCTGCGCCCACATGCGCAAAAGGTTGTGGTAGGTCGCGGTCAGACGCAGCACCGCGGGGTCTGCGTCTCCCAGCTTTGTGCGCGTCTCCATCACGCTGGTGTCGAGCCCGTGCAGGAGAGTGCGACGGCCGTCGTCGGCCACCATCGACTGCACCCAGAAGAAGCTGGCCCAGCGCGAGCCGCGGGTGACGGGCTCCACCCGATGCAGGCTCGTGCCCGGGTAGACGATCATGTGGCCTGCGGGCAGCTTCACCCGCTGCTCGCCGAAAGCGTCCTCGATCACAAGCTCCCCGCCGTCGTAGTCGGCCGGGTCGGTGAGGAAGAGGGTGCAGGACACATCGGTGCGAAAGCGCTGGCCGCCTGCGAAGCGGATGGCGTTGTCCACGTGCGCCCCGAAGCCGTGGCCCACGTCGTAGCGATTGAACAGCGGCGGAAACACGCGCAGCGGCAAGGCGGCGGAGACGAACGCCTCGTTCGAGCCCAGCGCCCGCAGGATCACCTCGCCCAGCTCGCGAGCGGCCGCAGAGCCCTCGGGAATCTGCAGGTTGTTCTTCGTCCTGGCCGACTGCGCGCCGGCTGTGACCCGCCCGTCGACCCATTCGCCACCCTCCAGAACGGTGCGGGCATGGGCCAGCTGGTCGGGTGTCAGAACATCGGGGATGGCGACCAGCATGAAGCGATCCTAGCCCGGGAGCACCCGGCTCAGAACTTGTAGCCCACCGTGGCCAGGAAGGTGCGGCCCTGAGCGGGCGCGGCGCGGTTGCCGAAGCTCTGGCCGTAGTTCAGCCGGTCGGTCAGGTTGTAGGCGTTCAGGGCGAAGCGCCACGTGCGCGTTTCGTACTCCACCAGCCCGTCGAGGGAGAAGGTGGAGGGCACCACCGCATCCCGCGTCAAGACGAGGTTCGGCGCGGTGCCGGTGGTGGTGTAGCGAACGTGCAGCTCGTCCTGATAGGTGAACCCGCCCGCCGCAGACAGGCCAGGCACCCACTTGCGGAACGAATAGCTCGTCCACACGAAAGCCGAGTTCTTGGGCACCTGATAGACCTGTGTCCCCGTCGTCACCGGATTGTCGAAGCAGCGGATCGGGGTCGTGGTCGTGCAGGTCAGGTCCTGGCGCACCCGAGAGTCGATGTAGGTGTAGGCCACATTCACCGACCAGGCGTCGGTGAGCTTGCCGTTCAAGCCCAGCTCAACCCCTTCGAAGGTCTGCTTCTGGCTCGACTGGGCGTTGATCTCGCCGGAGGCCGGGTCGGCCTGCTTGGCGTTGGCCTTGTTGACGTGGAAGTAGGCCGCATCCCACCCCAGGCGGCTGCCGAAGAGCGTGCCCTTGGCCCCGAACTCATAGGTCTCGCCCTCGTCCGGCGCATAGGCCTGGGTCGTCGAGGCGATGGGGGTGGCGGACCCGACGATGGCCGTGCCGATGGGCGTCGCCGACTTACCGTAGCTGACGTAGTAGGTCGCCGCCGCGCTCGGCTCCCACACTAGCGATGCCCTGGGGCTGACGAGGTGCGAGTTGTTGTGGAAGCTCGTGGTGGCGCCGGAGATCAGGAGGTTGCTGAACTCCGCGTTGTAGACGTCGTAGCGGGCACCCGCGATCAGAGACAGGGTCGGGGTGAACCACAGGCGGTCGGTCACGAAGCCGGCCGCATCGTCCGCCGTGCCATTCGAGCCCAGGATGTAGGCGCTCGTGGTGATGTTGGTCAGCGGAATGCCCGTCGCCGCCACGCCCGGCTGAACGCTCGGCCGGAACACGGTGTAGCCCGCAGGCATGGCCCCGCCGCCGGTGAGCAGGTTGATGGCGATGGCGTTGCGCGCCGCTACCGTCGTGCCGGGCGCATAGATGCCGGAAGAGAGCGGCGGCAGGGTATAGGCGAAGAACGCCTTCCTGTTCTCCTGGTGGTTGAAGTCCGTCCCCGCCACGATCTCGTTCTTGAAGCCCGCGACGTCGAAGCTTCCGTGCAGGCTGGAGATGTTCTGGAAACCCCAGGCCCGCTGGCTGTAGGGGCTGCCGCCGCCGAAGGTGATGAGCGGCTTGGTGGCCGCGTCGTTGTCGATCAGGGCGTCGATGCAGGTCTGCTTGGTGACCGCGTTGACGAGGCAGCTGTCCACGCTCGTGTACTGGAAATAGCGGTCGTAGCTGGCCAGGCGCGTGTCGCTGGAGAGGGTCAGGTTGGGCGCCAGCACCCAGGTGAAGCGGCCGGTCAGAAGGTCGGCCCGGGTGCGGTCGCGGTCGCCGTCGAACTGTTCGAAGATGCGCTTGTTCAGGCCGTATTCGGTGGCGGGCAGGGCGCGCACGACGCCGGTGGGGGCGCCGATGATGATGCCGTAGTCGGGCACGCGGTCGTCCTGTTGGTGCAGGAAGTTCAGCGTGAAGGTCTTGGACGTGCCCAGGCCCAGTCCGAGGTTGGCGGCGATGCCCCAGCGGTCCGAGCCCACCCGGTCACGGCCGGTGACGCCGCTCGAGTTGCCCATCAGGTTCAGGCGCACGGCCGTCGTGGCGTTGATGACGTGGTTCATGTCGGCGGTGACGCGGTAATAGTCGCCGGTCCCGACCGTGGCGTCGGCGCTGATGAAATCCCGGCGGGTCGAGGCCTGCTTTGAGATCGTGTTGATCGCGCCGCCCGTGGTGCCCCGGCCGAACATGGCCCCGGCCGGGCCCTTCAACACCTGCACCTCCTGATAGTCGAAGGCGTCGCGGGCATAGACGCCGAAGTCGCGCAGGCCATCGGTGTAGATGTCGTTGTTGGCGTCCAGACCGCGAATCTTGAACTGGTCGCCCGCCAGCGTCCCGCCCTCGCCGATGGCGACGGTGATGCCCGGCGAGTCGCGCAGCGCCTGCTCCAGCGTGGTGATGTGCTGCTCTTCGATCAGCTCGTGCGGGATCACGTTGACGATCTGCGGCGTGTCCTGAACCGAGGTCGAAACGGTGGTGGACAGGCCGAGCGCCTGCTTCTGCGCGTTGCCCTGCGCCATCACCTCCACCGCCGAGACGCTCTGCGGCTCAACGGTCAGGGAACTCGCGGCAAGCGCCGCGCCGAGGGGCGGGAACGTATGGGCGGCCTGCGCCTGAGCCGCTCCGCCCCATGCACCCCAGGCCATGACGGAAGGAGCAATGAGGCAGGAAGCCAGGGAAGACGATCGACGCACGGCACTCTCGAAAGAACGTGATTATGAGAAGCGTTCTTATCTGAGAGTCGGTCGCGCACAAGCGCTATTGCGAAGCGTTCGCGAAAACATGTCGAAAAGCGGACGTCGCCGCGAAGGGAGGGTGCCTTCGCACCCTCCCTTCAGATGTTAGCTTCCGGGGGTGGGCGCGGGCGTGGTCGCCGTCTGGGCGGCCGTCGCCTTATCGGTCGCCGCCGTATTGGCGGAGCGCGGCGCGTGCATGCCGAAGAGGCCGAACAGCACCAGCACCACGAGCACCAGGGAAACGATCAGGATCGCGAAGGTGCGCGTTCCGGTCCTGCCCTGCGCCACGGCGTCTTCGGTGATGTTCACGCCATCGCCCGACGGGTTATGTTCCGGATCGGAATCGCCGGGCGTGGGGTGGTTGGGATCTGGCATCTGACGACAAGTCTCCGTTTTCTTTAGGCCGACGTGACGACCGAGCGGGCGTTCCTGCCGCCTTCAGGTCGGGATATCAAATCCGGCGCGGGTGCAGAGCGCCGGCTCGCCGCCAAATCGGGCGACCGGGAACAAAGGACGGCGGTCGAGGCTTTCAAGGTTAGCGGAGGCGACGACGCCCCCTCGTCGTCCGGTCCCCCACCGGCTTGTCGCCTCCGCCCCCCACTTTCCAGCCGGTCGGCCTCAGGCTGGCACGACGTGCAGGATCACTTCGGTTCGGCGCCGCAGAGGCTCGGGCCGCCCGGCAGGCGTCAGGGCGCCCGATGCGCCTGAGGCTTCGATGTCCATCTTCGGCGCGGGAAGGCCGGCTTCGGCCAGGGCCTTGGCCACGCTGTCGGCCCGGCGGCGGGACAGCTCGACGCTGCGCTCCGCAGGCCCGCCCGCGTCGGCTAGCCCCACGACCTCGGCCCCCTTGACCTTGCAGGCCTTCATCCGCGAGCCCATCGCGTTGACCAGCTGGCGGGCGTCGGCGGTCAGCTGGTCCGAATCCTTGTCGAAGTAGATAGGAAAGCTTGAGTCCTTGCAGGGCTGCTCAGCCCGTTCGAAGGCCGGCACGCCCCCGCCCATCTTCATTCCACCGCAGCCGCTCAGCCCCACGGGCACGGCCAGCAGGCAAACGGCCAGACCGAACGCGAACGTCCTGTGGCGGGGGATCGAGGGAAGCGTCACGACTTGGGCTCTCCGTTTTCCCAGAAGTACGCCTTCCGGCTGCGTTCGAAGTAGTAATAGCGTTTGCGGCGCTGGTCGAAGTACTGCCGTTTCGCAGGATCGGCGGTCACACAAAAGCGGCAAGTTGAACCGGCGGGCTGGGCACGGGCCGGGCCGGCGCGCGCCGGGGCCGGCGTTGCAGCATCCGGCCTGAAGACCGTCGCGCTGGGCGGAGGTGGCGGGGGCGGCGGGCCACGACGACCCGTGGCGCAGGCGCCGACTGCCAAAAGCGTGGCGCACAACATCGCCCCGACCCACCTGTTCATGCCCGTCTCCGCCGCTTCGCCCCCGGCGAGCAAGAGCGTGGACGCGGCGCCCGGTCAATGCGCGCCACGGCCGCACCCAGGAGACAGGAACCGTAGCCGTTAGAGGGAGTTGAACGCCCATGACCGATGCGCAGACCTCCTCGCCGTCCAAGGGCGCTCGCCCCACGATCCAGCGGGTGCGGGCCGTGGTGAACCCGCTCTCCGGCAGCGTGGAACCGGGCGCGGCCGAGGCCCTGCGCGCCATCCTCGAATCGCACGGCCTGGAAGCCGAGGTTGTGGAGGTGCAGCCCAGCGAGATCGAATCCGCCCTCAAGGAAGCCGTGGCCGCCAAGCCCGACCTCTTGATCCTCCTCGCAGGCGACGGCACGGCGAGGCTGGCGGCGACGCTATGCGGGCCCAAGGGTCCGCTTCTGGCACCGCTGGCGGGAGGCACCATGAACATGCTGCCCCACGCGATCTATGGGGCCATTCCCTGGCGAGATGGCCTGGAGAAGGCGCTGCAGTCTGGCGAGGAGCGCATGATCTCCGGCGGGGAAATCGACGGCAACCGTTTCTATGTCGCCGCCATCCTGGGCGCGCCGGCCCTGTGGGCGCCCGCGCGGGAGGCCGTCCGCAAGGGCAATCTGAAGCTCGCCTTCCTGCGCGGCCAGCGGGCACTAAAGCGCGCGTTCACGGGCAGCCTGCGCTTCTGCCTCGACGGGGGCGTGCGGTCGCGCACCGAGGCTTTGACCCTGATGTGCCCCCTGGTTTCCAAGGGCCTGACCCGGGACGACGTGCTGGAGGCTTCGGCCCTCGACCCCAAGGGCGCGGGCGAGGCTGTGCGGCTGGGCGCGCACATGCTGTTCGGCGACTGGCGCAACGATCCCTCGGTCACCGTACAGACCTGCCGCACAGGCCGGGTGTGGCAGCGCGGGCGGATCCACGCCGTGCTCGACGGGGAGCCGCACCGCTTCGGCGATTCGGCCAGCATTCGCTTCATTCCGGCCGCCTTCCGCGCCCTGGCGCTGGACCTCACCAAGCCCGATGCCGCCGCCGAGGAGCAGCGCCAGACCCGGAGCGAGGCTCCCGTGACAGCGGCCGTTTCGGAGGTGGTCGCCGGCTGATGCCCCGGCTTCTACACCTCACCGACGTGCATTTCGGCGGCGAGGACGTGGCGGCGGCAGAGGCGGCCGTCGCCTTCGCTCACGCCTACGACCCCATGCTCACCGTGATGACCGGCGACGTGACGCTGAACGGCCTCCCGCGGGAGTTTCAGGCGGGGGCGGCATGGCTCGCGCGGCTGCCGCAGCCCCTGGTCGCCACCCCGGGCAACCACGACACGCCCTACTGGAACATCCCGCTGCGCGCGCTGCGTCCCTTCGGGCGGTATCGGCGGTGGATCGGCCCGTCCTCAGGTGTTGGGTTCGACAGTGCGGCCCTGGGCGTGCGGATGATCAACACCTCGCGCGGGGCCCAGCCCCGGCCAGACTGGTCCAAGGGCGCGATCAATCTGAACCTCTGTCGCGCAGCGGCGCGCGATTTGGCCACGGCCGATCCCGGGGCCCTGCGGGTGGTGGGCCTGCATCATCCGCTGGTGGAAGCGGAGGGCGCGCCGGTGACCGGCGGCGTTCACCGCGGCCCCTTGGCGGCGGCGCTGCTGGCCGAGGGGGGCGTGGATCTGATCCTCTCGGGCCACGTCCACAACCCGTTCGCGGTGAACCTGCCCGATGGCGACGGGCTGACCTATGCGGTGGGTGCCGGCACGCTTTCGGTGCGCCTGCGCGGCACGCCGCCGAGCTTCAACACCGTAGAATGGGACGACCGCGAAATCCGCATCTGCGCCCAGGGCTGGACCGGCGAACGGTTCGAGCCCTTCCGCGACTGGACCCTGCCCCGCCGCCCCCGACGCTGACGACAGCCGGCGTAATGCAGAAGGGACGGCGGACCCCTCGGCCCGCCGCCCCTCGCCAATGTGGTGTTGCAGCCTTGCGGCTTAGCGGCGGCCGCGCACCAAGTGCATGACCAGCGACACGAGGAACAGAACCACGAAGATCAGGAACAGGATCTTGGCGATGCCCGCGGCACCAGCGGCGATGTTGCCGAAGCCGAGCACACCGGCGACCAGCGCCACGACGAGAAAGATCAGAGCCCACTGCAGCATGTCAGGCCTCCCGGATTATGAATGGGGAGGCGATGCGCCTCCATACCATCCCGAACGCCAAGCCTGGGGTGCTGTTCCCCAAAGCTTGGCTGAGCGGTCGTTTCGCCGTCAGGCGGTGGGGGCGGGGTAGGTGTAGGCCTGGCCCGAACCGGTGGCCGCGTCGTACTGCTTGCTGGCGAACTCCCAGTTCACGAGCTTGTCGAACCAGGCTTCGAGGTAGCCTTTCCGGTCCTGCTTGTAGTCGAGGTAGTAGGCGTGTTCCCACACGTCGCAGCCGAGCACGGGCACGCCCTCCTTGAGGAGCGCGGTGTCGCCGTTGGCGGTCTTGAGGGTCTCGAGAGTGCCGTCCGGCTTGGCCTGCAGCCACACCCAGCCGGAGCCGAACTGGCCGACGCCATCGGCCACGAACTTCTCGCGAAGCTTGGCCATGCCGCCATAGGTCTCGATGGCCTTGGCGAGGCCGCCCGTGGGCTGGCCGCCGTTGGGCGACATCACGTTCCAGAAGAAGCCGTGGTTCCAGGCCTGACCAGCGTTGTTGAACATGGGCTGGTCGGTGTCCTTCGACGCCTTGACCAGCGACTCCATGTCGGTGGCGGAAGCACCCTTTTCGGCCAGGAACTTGTTGACGTTGGTCACGTAGGTCGCGTGGTGCTTGTCGTGGTGCAGGGTCATGATCTCCTTGGAGATCGTGGGCTGCAGAGCGTCGTAAGCGTAGGGCAGTTCTGGAAGGGCGAAGGTCGTCATCTGGGGGCTCCTGTCGCGCGGGCTCGCCGAGCGGGCGATCCTGGCGCGGGGTTGAAAGGCTCTGGTCTACAGCTTGCGGCGAGCGGGCTTGGCAAGAGCACCGGTGATCAAAGTGACCACCATCGCAGGATTGCGCATGGCGATCAGCCCTGCCGCCACCGCCGCGCCTGCCGCCATGAACGGGCGCTCCTTGGCAAGGCTCAGGGCACGCTCGAAGAGGCCGGTCTCCTGCTGGGGAAGCTCGGCCAGCCGCTTTGCTTCAGCCTGGGCCTGCGCAGCCTTCTCGCCGGCTGCCATGTTGGCCGCGACCATCGCCGCGCCACCGGCGATCAGCGCGAACACGAGGGCGACCACGGCGGCCGCACCGGGCTGGCCGATCCATTCCTTCATGAGGGCGTAGAGCGCGAAGGCGGCGGCGACCACCGCCACCCCCGCCGACGCCGCGACCGCACCGGCGGCGGCCGCCCCCGAAAGGACGCGCTTGAGGATCGCGCCGGGATTGAGGGCACCCAGGTTCACCGGCGACCGCCCGAGGCCAGCAGAACGCCGATCAGGAAGCCGACGCCCGCCGCCGCCAGGGTGGTGGTGAGCGGACGCTCGTGCACCCGGTCCACAACGTAGAGGCGCGCGTTTTCAAGCTGCTCGCCCGCCACGTCGGCAGCTTCTCGGCCCTGATCGCGGAATTGGCCGCGGAACTGGTCGACGCTGGTTTCGAAGACGTCGCGCGCCTGCTTGGCGAACTCGGGGAAGGCCTTCTGAGCGTGCTCGGCGGCGCGCAGGGCATCGCTGCGGAAATCGCGCGCGTCGTCCAGGGCGTCTCGGGCGGCGCCCTGCATGCGGCTGTTGGCGGACATGGGAGAGTCTCCTGTGAATTCAAAAATCGACGCCGCAGCAACGCCGAGCTGCCGTGCCGGTTCCGCGCAAGCTTAGCCTTAACCGGCCAGGCCCTAGTGCGCCAACAGCGTCTCGATGCGTTGTGCGGCGGCATCGACGGCTGCGGCGGCCCGGTCCGCCAGCGCGGCCTGAGAACGACCGCCCCCGCCCGTGGCGGCGCGCAGCTGCGCGATCTCGCTCTGGGCCTGAGCGAGGCGCTGCCGGGCATCGCCCAGTTCGTCGGCGGTGAGCAGGGCCGCCATCAGGAACAGCCGCAGGTCGCCCACCTGCCCGACCGAGCGGCCCACCTCGCGCACCTGCGCCCCGAAGGCGCGGGCCAGGGCCTCCACATGGGCCTCCTGCCCGTCTTCGCAGCCCACCTGATAGGCCCGGCCGTTCACCTCAACCGTCACCGTAGACATAGTCTCAGGCCTCCGCGTTCAGGGCGGCGCGCACTTCGGCCGCGGCCCGGCCTAGGGCGGCGGAAGCCTCGGCGGCGACCGCCTCGAGCGCCCGCTCCCGATCTTTGAGGGCTCCGACCTGGGCTTCCAGTTCGATCAGCCGTTCCGGCTCGACCGCGGGCGCGGTGAACAGGTCAGGCACGGCCTCGCGTTCGGCGAACCGGGCCTCCAGGGCGGCGAGGGCCGAATCCAGCCGCTTCAGGGCCTGATCGAGGGCGTCCTGCGCCATGTCGCCTCCAACTCACGCCCACCCGCTCACGATATAGACTGCGTCGCACCGCATCGCACGCCAAAGGGCGCGATGGCGCAGCTCGCAGCCCTGGCCTCAGGCCTTGGGAATCACCGAGCAGGCCACCCGCGCACCGGAGCCGCCGATCGGCGGGGTGGTGAGGTCGTCGGGCATGGCGTGGATCACGATGGCCGAACCATCCGCGTCCCTCAGGGCGGGACGGCCGCCCTCGCCCGCGATCGACACCTTGGAGGCCAGCATCTCGGCCACCACGGCCCCCGTTGCATCGGCGTGGATGTTGGGCAGGTCCCCATCTTCGGCACCCATCGCATTCATCAGCCCGTGCTGCATGGCGCCCGAGTTCACGTGCGATCCGGCCGTGGTGAAGCCAGGCCCCTCGCACAGCCCGACCTTATGTAAGTGGATGCCGTGCCAGCCGGGGGTGAGCCCTGTGACCGCCAGCCGGATCAACACGCCGTTGGGGCCGGGCGTTAGCGTGGCCGAGCCCCTGGCAGACCCGTCGCCGCCTGCGAACGTCACGGTCATGGGAGCTGCCGGGGTCTGGGAGACCACCGCGGTCTGGGCGGCTGCGGGCAGCGCCAGGATCAGGCTGGAGGCGGCGAGAAGGGCGAGGCTGCGCATGGGGGATATGTCCTTCACGTGGGGCGCGCCGCAACAAGCGGACACGCGGCTTGACCTTGGCCGGAATGCGCGCGGGTTGACACCCCGGCGTGCGCCCGCGAAACCCCGGTCGCCGCATCAACGCCCTCGACGACGAGAGGCTGCGGCCTTTTTTCGATCTGAGGAGCACAGTCAGGGCATGGCCGTTCGCGTCGCCATCAACGGTTTCGGCCGCATCGGACGTCTGGTCCTGCGCTCCATCGTCGAGCACGCCCGTCGCGACATCGAGGTCGTGGCCATCAACGACCTCGGCCCCATCGAGACGAATGCGCACCTGCTCCGCTATGACTCCACCCACGGCCGCTTCCCCGGCCCCGTCAGCATCAAGGACGGCGGGATCGACGTGGGCACGGGCCTCATCCGCGTCACCGCCGAGCGCGACCCCGCCAAGCTGCCCCACGCCGAGTTGGGCGTGGACATCGCCTTCGAATGCACGGGCATCTTCACCGCCCGCGACAAGGCCTCGGCCCACCTGACGGCGGGCGCCAAGCGCGTGCTGATCTCCGCCCCCGGCGACGGGGCCGACAAGACCATCGTCTACAAGGTCAACGACGAGACGCTGACCGCCGACGACCACGTCGTCTCCAACGGCTCCTGCACCACAAACGCCCTGGCCCCGGTGGCCAAGGTGCTGAACGACCTGTTCGGCATCGAGCGCGGCTACATGACCACGATCCACAGCTACACCAACGACCAGCCGTCGCTCGACCAGATGCACAAGGATCTCTACCGCGGCCGGGGTGCCGCGCAGTCGATGATCCCCACGAGCACGGGTGCCGCCAAGGCGCTGGGGCTGGTGCTGCCGGCGCTGAAGGGCAAGCTCGACGGCTCGTCGATCCGCGTGCCCACCGCCAATGTCTCTGTGGTGGACCTCGTGATGGAGGCCGGGCGTGACGTGACGGTCGAGGAGATCAACGCCGCCATCAAGGCCGCCGCCGACGGGCCCATGAAGGGCGTGCTCGGCTACACCGACGAGCCCCTGGTGAGCATCGACTTCAATCACATCGCCAATAGCTCGACCTTCGCCCTGCCCCAGACCCAGGTGGTCGGCGGGCGCATGGTGCGCATTCTCAGCTGGTACGACAACGAGTGGGGCTTCTCGACCCGCATGGCCGACACGGCCATGGTGATGGCGAAGTTCCTCTGACCGAGCCGGTCAAAACCAGCCGCACAGGGCTCTACTACGGGCTGGCCGGGCTCGTGGTGGGCGGGCTGGCGGCACCGGCCGCGGTCCTGATCCAGTCGATGGGCGGTGCCCGGCTGAAGGGCACCGAGGCGGGGTTTCGCCTCCTCCTGGAATGCCTGCTGGCCTCTGGCCTGCTGGCGATCGTGATTCCGGTGGCGGGCTATGCCTACGGGCGCATGGCCAGGAACCCGTCGAAGAAGCCCAGCCTCGCCATCATCGGCTTCTCGGCCTTCGGCTGGATCGCCGGCGCGGCCCTGGCCAATGCCCTGCGAGCCCCCTGACGACCGTTTCCCTTCCCTGCTGAAGATCAATCCATGACGTTCAGACGACTCGATCAAGCCGGCGACCTCACCGGCAAGCGCGCGCTGGTGCGGGTGGACTTCAACGTACCGTTCGACGGCGAGCCCAACGCGGGCGGCACGATCAGCGATGACACCCGCCTGCGCTCAGCGCTGCCCACCATCCGCTTTCTCTCGGAGCGGGGGGCCAAGGTGGTGCTGCTGGCCCACTTCGACCGCCCCAAGGGCCGCCACGTGGCGAGCATGAGCCTGCGGCCGGTGGCCGAGCCCCTGTCCGACCTTCTGGAACAGCCGGTAGCCTTCGCCGACGACTGCATCGGACCCCACGCCGCCGAGGTGGTCGACGCCCTGGAGAACGGCGGGGTGTGCCTTCTGGAGAACCTGCGCTTCCACAAGGGCGAAGAAGAGAATGATCCGGCCTTCGTGGCGGAGCTCGCCAAGCTCGGCGACCTCTACGTCAACGATGCCTTCTCCGCCGCGCACCGCGCCCACGCCTCCACCGAGGGGCTGGCGCGGGCGCTTCCCGCCTATCCCGGCCTGGCCATGGAGCGGGAGCTTGACGCCCTGGAGGCGGCGCTGGGCAACCCCAAGCGCCCGGTGCTGGGCATCGTCGGCGGCTCCAAGGTCTCGACCAAGCTCGACCTCCTGAAGAACCTCGTGACGAAGCTGGACAAGCTGGCGATCGGCGGTGGCATGGCCAACACCTTCCTCTACGCCCAGGGGCACGACGTGGGGGCCAGCTACTGCGAGAAAGACCTCGCCGACACCGCCCGGGAGATCATCCGCCTGGCCGGTCGCAACAACTGCAAACTGTTCCTGCCCCTCGACATCGTGGTGGCCGAGAAGATGCAGCCCGGCGCCCCCGCCCGGGTGCGGGGCCTCGGCGAAGTGGACGACGATGAACGCATCCTCGACGCCGGGCCCGAGACGGTGGCTCGCCTGAAGCGCGCGATGGAGAACTCGCACACCCTCGTCTGGAACGGCCCGCTCGGCGTCTTCGAGATGAGCCCATTCGACAAAGGCACCGTGGAAGCCGCGAAGCACGCGGCGGAGCTGACGCAGGCGGGCAAGCTGATCTCGGTGGCCGGGGGCGGCGACACGGTGGCGGCCCTGCATCATGCGGGCGTGGCCTCGGAGATGACCTTCCTGTCCACCGCAGGGGGCGCGTTCCTCGAGTGGATGGAGGGCAAGACCCTTCCGGGCGTGGCGGCGCTCGAAGCCTAGAGGCTTAGAATCCGCCGCCGGAGTGCAGCAGGTACCAGCCGACGCCCAGGCCGATCACCGCCGCGACGGCGATCAGCACCCCATGCGCGACAGGGTTCTGGGCGGTGCGTTTGCGGGTGTCGGCCATGCGGCAAACCAATTAACACGCGCTCGACGCACCCGGAACGGCTTCGCTATGACACCGCCATGCTGCGAACGCTGACCCTGTTGCGCCACGGCGAGGCCGAGCCTTCCGCCGCCAGCGGCCGCGACTTCGACCGCGCCCTCACCGCCAAGGGCACCGCCGACGCAAGGGCCACCGCAGCCGCCCTCGCAGACGCCGGCTTCAGCACGGATGTGGCACTCGTCTCCACCGCACGCCGGGCGCAGGCCACCTGGGAGGTGGCGGCAGGGGCGCTGGCCGGCGTGGAGCATCGCGCCATGCGCAGCCTCTACAACGCCTCGGCCACCACCCTCTACGAAGCGGCGCAGGCGGCAGGGGCGTCGAGCGTGATCGTCGTCGCGCACAATCCAGGGCTGGCCGAGGCGGTGGCCGGGCTTGGCGGTGCCGAGGTTCTGGGCGACGGCTTTCCCCCCGCAAGCGCGGCCGTGTTCGAGCGCGGCGGTGCCCATGCGCCCTGGCGGCTGGTCCGATTCATCACCCCGGAAGACTCATGACCCGCATCTACAAGCTGATCGACCGCGCCGTGTGGGACGACGCGAAGGCCGCCGGAAGCTTCGCCGGAGCCGAGATCGACCTGCGCGACGGCTACATCCACTTCTCCACAGCCGCCCAGGCGCAGGAGACCGCCAGCCTGCATTTCAGAGGCCGAGCCGACCTCCTCGTGCTGGAGATCGAGGCGGAGGCACTGGGCGAGGCGCTGAGGTGGGAGCCCTCCCGCGGCGGCCAGATGTTCCCGCACCTCTACGGCCCCTTGGCGACGGATCGGGTCACGGCCGTGCACGAGGCCCCCCTGGGCGAGGATGGCGCCCCCCGCCTGCCGCCGCTGGCCCCATGATCGACCCGTTCGGGCTCGCCGCCACAGCGCTGCGCAACCTCGATCCTGAGCGGGGGCATGAGCTCGCGATGCTGAGCCTGCGCTCGGGCCTGGGCCCGGTGCAGCGGGCGCCCGACCCGGCGGCGCTGGCGACCCACCTGTGCGGCCTCGACCTCTCCAATCCGATCGGACTGGCGGCAGGGTTCGACAAGGGGGCTGTCGCCGCCATGCCCCTGCTGCGGGCCGGGTTCGGCTTCGTGGAGTGCGGCACCGTCACCCCCCTGCCCCAACCGGGCAATCCGAAACCCCGCCTGTTCCGCCTGTCGGAAGACCGCGCCGCCATCAACCGCTTCGGCTTCAACAGCGAGGGGCTGGACGTCTTCGCCGCCCGGCTGGGGGCCCTGCCCGATGCCCGCCCCGGCCCCGTCTTCGCCAACCTCGGCGCCAACAAGGAGTCGACCGACCGCATCGGCGACTACGTCACCGGGCTCAACCGCCTGTTCGGTTTGGCAGACGGGTTCACCGTCAACGTCTCCTCCCCCAACACCCCGGGCCTTCGCTCTCTGCAGACACGCGCGGCGCTGGACGAGCTCGGCGGGCGGCTGGCGGAGGCGCGCTCAACCCTGCGGCGACCGGGCGCTCTGCGGCGCGACCCGCCGATCTTTCTCAAGGTCGCACCCGACCTAAACGATGCCGAGGTGGAGGGCATCGTGGAGTCCGCCTGCGCCCACGGGTTCGACGGCCTAGTGGTCTCAAACACCACGGTGGATCGCCCTGCCACCCTGCGCTCGGCCCACGCCGCTGAGACGGGCGGCCTTTCCGGGCGGCCCCTGTTCGAGCGCTCCACCCGCCTCCTCGGCCTGTTCTCGCAGGCGGCGCAGGGGCGGAGCCTCTCGCTGATCGGGGTGGGCGGCGTGGCCACCGGCGCGGACTCCCTTGCCAAGCTCCGTGCGGGCGCGACCGCCGTGCAGCTCTACACCTCGATGGTCTACGACGGCCCCATGCTGGTGCAGCGCATCAAGCGGGAACTGGCGTCGCTGTTGGCTGAAGGGCGCTAGCCCGGCATCTCAATCACGGCCTTGCCGATCACCTGCCGCGTGCTGAGCATCTCGAAGGCTTCGCGCCAATCCTCAAGCGGCACGACCGCATGCACGCGGGGGCGGATGGCACCAGCGGCGGCCAGCCGGTCCACCTCTGCCAAGTTCTCCGCACCGAGTTCCGGGTGCAGCCGCCCGTACTCCCCCGCCCGCACGCCGAGGATCGAGGCTGACTTGATGAGCGCGAGGTTCGCCGGCGCCGAGCCGATGCGGCCGGAGGCGAAGCCGATGACCAGGAGCCGCCCCTCCACCGCCAGGCAGCGCAGGCTCTCCTCGAACACGTCGCCTCCCACGGGGTCGTAGATCACGTCGGCACCACGCCCGCCGGTGAGGGCCTTCAGCCGCTCGCGAAAGCCGCCCGTGACGTTCAGCACTTGGTCGGGTGCGTATTCCGCCCGCACAACGTCGAGCTTGGCATCGGAGGCCGAGGCGGCGATCACCACCGCCCCCAGCGCCTTGGCGAGGTCCACCGCCGCCAGCCCCACGCCGCCGGATGCGCCCTGCACCAGCACCGTCTCGCCCGGCTGCAGCCGGGCCCGGCGCACCAGGGCAACATAGGCGGTGAGATAGGCGGCTCCATAAGCCGCGCCCTGCGCAAAGCTCAGGCGTTCGGGCTTGGGGCGCGCAGCCGATGCGGCGACCACGGCGAACTGGGCGAACCCGCCGGTGCGGGCCCCCGCCACCACCGCCTCGCCGATCCGATGCGCAGACACGCCCTCGCCCACCGCATCGATCACACCGGCAAGGTCGAGGCCGGGGATGAAGGGCAGCGCCGGTTTGAGCTGGTATTCGCCCTTCGTCATCAGAAGGTCGGGGAAGTTCACCGAGGCCGCGCGAACCGCGATCCGCACCTCCCCCGGCCCGGGCTGCGGCACCGCCACATCGCGCACGGCCAGCCCTGCGAAATCGGCCGCCAGGTGCTCGACCATCAGCGCCCGCATGGTGCGCGCCCCGCTCAGAGGTGCGAGGCCCTGGCCGCGGCGGGAAGGAGGCCATCGTAGCCCTGCCGCACGAAGCCCGCGATCTCTCGCGCCGCCACGTCGGCCGCCCGCACCGCCCCCGTGAAGCTCAAAAAGCCGTGGCTCAGGCTGTCGTAGCGGCGGAACACTGTGGGTGAGCCTGCCTCCAGCAGCCGGTGGGCATAGGCCTCTCCCTGATCGGTCAGGGGGTCGAACCCGGCGGTTACCACGATGGCGGGGGCCAGGCCCTTCAGGTCCGTCGCGTGCAGGGGCGACAGGCGCACGTCGTCGGCCGCAGCGGTCGCGGGGTCGACGTAGTGGGCCATGAACCAGTCCATCGTGGCCTTGGTCAGGGGGTAGGCGTCGGCATAGGTGCTCATCGACTGGGTGTGGCTGTCGGCCTCCACGGCGGGGTAGCAGAGGAGCTGCAGCACGGGCTGCGCCTCGCCCGCGCGCTTCAGGGCCTGGGTGACCACGGCGGTGAGATGGCCGCCCATTGAGTCGCCGCCGAGCGCCGCGCAGCCCTTGGGCGCGCCGAACCGGTCGGCGTGGTCGCGGCCCCAGCGGAAGGCGGCCAGGGCGTCATCGAAGGCGGCCGGAAACTTGTGCTCGGGCGCGAGGCGATAGTCGATCGAGAGGACCGGCCCCCGCGTGGCCGAGGCCAGAATCGAGCAGAAGGCGTGACCTGTCTCCAGGTCACCAATCACCCCGCCACCCTGGTGCAGCCACACCATCAAGGGAGCCTGTGGATCCTGCCGTGCCGGGCGATAGCTGCGGGCGGGCAGGTCGCCCTGCGCCGTGGGGATGACGAGGTCTTCGCAGACCGTGCCGGGCTCCAGCCGCCCTTGGGCCAGGGCGAAGCCGGCAGCGGCGGCGGCGCGCACCTGTGCGGGTGCCGCGGCGCTGATCGGCCCCTGCTTGCGTGCCGCCCAGGCCATGAGCTGGAACTGCGGATCGAGCGTGCGCCCGCCAACCGTCACCGGCGCCCCTCCCGACAGGGCCCGCAGGATCGGCGCCGGCAAGGCCATCAGCCCTTTCAGGACGAGCTTCTGCACCTTCGGATTCGCCACGCGCCGTGCCCTCGCCCGGCCCGGAGTTTCAGCGCGTGCCCCAGGCGGGCGGCGCAGGCGGGCTGGCATCGCAGACAAGCCCTATCCCCGGGCGCGCCGCAAGGCGCCGCCCGGTTCGCGGTGTCAGTGCGAGATCTTGGTCTTGGTCGCCACGACCTTCGCGCCCGACTTGGTGGGCGTGATCATCGTGGTGGTGGTCACCTTCACCGGGGCCGCCAGGGCCGAGATCGACCGCACGCCGCCGGCACAGGTGGTCTTGCACTGCTGCCACTGGGGCAGACAGACATCGTCTGACTTGCCGCCCTGCATGCAGGTCATATGCTTGGTATTACAGCCTTCTTTGCAGCTTCCGGAGTCGGCAAGAGCCGAGCCCGCCGCGCCCCACGACAATCCGACGACAAGGAATGCCGCACCGATACCGATCGACTTCATGACGTTCGCCTCCACCGCGAGTCTTTTGCTCGCGCAAGCCTTGACGATACGCCTTTCAGGCGATTTGGCGAGCGGTTCGCTCGGGTGCGACAGCGCGTCCGAATCAGGGGCGGGCGCAGGTCTTCAGGCAGGTGTTCCAGGCGGGGTCGCAATCTTGCGCATCGCCTCCCGCGAGGCAGGAATAGCGTGTGATCGAGCACTGGGAACGACAGCGCGGGGTGCCGTCTCCCGTGCTCATCAGGGCCGGAAGGGCGAGCCTCGCGGGGCTCTGGGCGGGCTTGGGCAGATCCGGCACGACCACCACCGCAGCCCGCCGCTGCACCGGGCGGGGCCGTGGCCTGGACTGGGTCTGGCTCCACGCATGCGTGCCAGACAGCGACAGGGCGGCTAGCAGCACCACCACTGCGATCCTTCGCGGTTCCACTCGCAGGCCGATCATGCGCCAGTTGAGCGGCATGCGGCGTTTATCCGGCGTTAAGCTCGCCTGAGGGGAGAATCTGCAGGCGTGCGACGGTGAATCCCGCGCGTGGCCGCTTGCCTCCGTCGGCTCCCCGTTGCAAATGTCGGATCGGACCGACCCTGCCGCCTGTTCATTGGGCGGGGCGTGGAGAATTTTGCATGGCCGCCAAACTGTCGGGCCCCGGTGGGGGATCGCGCTACACCATCGGCAGCAATGCCGAGATGAACGTCACCCCGATGGTGGACGTGATGCTCGTGCTCCTCATCATCTTCATGGTGGCCGCGCCGCTCGCCACCGTGTCGATCAAGCTCGACCTGCCGCCCGCGCCGCCGCCGAGCGCTGACAAGCCGAAGCCGCCCAAGGTGATCTCGATCCAGAAGTCGGGCGACATGTATATCGACCAGAAGCAGACCAGCTTCGCCACGCTGATCGCCGATATCTCATCAGCCCTTGGCGGCGACAATCCCCGCGCCGAGACGGTGTACATCCGCGCCGACAAGGAAGTGCGCTACGCGCAATTCATGCAGGTGCTGAACAGCCTGCAGGACTCCGGCTTCTACAAGGTGTCGCTCATCACCGAAGACCGCATCTAGACCGGTCTTCATTACGAAGTTTTCGGGGCGCCCCGGCGAAAGCCGCGGGCGCCCTCTTCGTATCCGGCGTCAGGCGACGCAGGCCTCGAATGCCGCCTTCAGCGCCTGCTCGTCCAGCTTCCTGCCGATGAAGACGAGGCGGCTGTCGCGCGTCTCACCGTCACGCCAGGGGCGCTGCAGTTCGCCTTCCATGATCATGTGCACGGCCTGGAACACCAGCCGCCGGTCCTCGCCCTGAACGTCGAGGATGCCCTTGGCGCGCAGGATGTCAGGCCCCTGCACCTGCAGCAGCTCCGACAGCCAGCGGCTCACCTTCGCCCCGTCCAGCGGCCGGTCGAGCCGCAGCGACACGCTGGAGATGCCCGCCGCGGCGGCGTGGTCCCCGTGAGCGTGGTCGTGAGTGTGATCGTGGTGGTCGTGCCCGTGGTCGTGATGATCGTGGCCGCAGTGGTCGTCGTGGACGTGGCCCGCCTCGCCGTGGGCCGGATTGGCGTCGAGCGATTCCATCTTCGCCAGATCGAAGCCCGAGCGGCCGAGAATCTTGTCCAGCGCCACGTTCGACCGCTCGGCCCGGTGGATCGGCGCCATCGGGTTCAGCCTGCGGATCGCCGCCTCGGCCGTCGCCAGCTCGGCGGGCGTCACCAGGTCGACCTTGTTGAGCACGATCTGGTCGGCGAAGGCGAGCTGCTCCACGGCCTCCTTTGAATCGGCCAGCCGCGCCATCACGTGTTTGGCGTCCACGACGGTGGTCACGCTGTCCAGGCGGGTCTTCGCCTTCACCTCGTCGTCCATGAAGAAGGTCTGCGCCACGGGGCCGGGGTCGGCCAGGCCCGTGGTCTCCACGATGATGGCGTCGAAGCCGCGCTTGCCCGCCGCCGACTGGCGACGCATCAGCCCTTCCAGGATGCGGATCAGGTCGCCCCGCACGGTGCAGCAGACGCAGCCGTTGTTCATCTCGAACACCTCCTCGTCTGTGTCCACCACGAGGTCGTTGTCGATGCCGATCTCGCCGAACTCGTTGACGATCACGGCGTAGCGCTTGCCGTGATCCTCGGTGAGGATGCGATTGAGGAGCGTCGTCTTGCCCGCCCCCAGGTAGCCGGTCAGCACGGTCACGGGCGTGCGCAGGTCGGCGGCGGCGGGCGCTTGCGGGGCGGTCAGCGTGTCGGTCATTCGGCCAATGTGGTGGCGAGCAGCATCGCCCTCAAGCCGGGCGTTCCCGCGTTGACCTTTGTCACCCTGCAGTTATAAGAGCGCCCTTCCGCCCGTGGGGACATCTCCGCGGGCGCGACTGTCTTTGCCTCCCTCCTCTTCACCGAAGGGGGAGCGCCCATAATCAAGAAGGCGTATCAATGTACGCGGTGATCCAAACCGGCGGTAAGCAGTACCGCGTTCGTGCTGGCGACGTGATCGTCGTCGAAAAGCTCGAGGGCGACGCGGGCGCTGAGCTCTCGTTCGACCGCGTGCTCATGATGGGCGGCGGCGAAGGCGGCATCACGATCGGTGCGCCCGCCATCGAAGGCGCGCTCGTCTCGGCCACCCTGATCGAGACCCGCAAGGGCGAGAAGATCAAGGTCTTCAAGAAGATCCGCCGCCAGGGCTATCGCCGCACGCAGGGCCACCGCCAGTTCGAGAGCGTGCTGCGCATCACGGGCGTGGAAGGCCTCGGCCACTCCACGAAGTGGGACGGCACGGTCGACCTGACGCCGCGCTCGGTCATCAACGCCCGCGCCCGCGGCCTCGCCCCCAAGGTGGATACGCCGGAAGTGCAGGCCCAGCCGGTCACGGCCCCCAAGGCCGCTCCCAAGGCGAAGGCCGCCGCTCCGGTCGAGACGGTTGCGGAAGCCGCTCCCGCAGCCCCGAAGAAGGCCAAGGCCCCCAAGGCCGCCGCCGAGACGCCCGCGGTCGAGACCGTGGCGGAAGACACCAAGGCCGCGGCCCCCAAGAAGGCCAAGGCTCCGAAGGCCGCCCCCACCGGCGACGCCGAATAATCACCTGAGCGCGTAAGGACACAATCCAATGGCTCACAAGAAATCTGGCGGCTCCTCGAGCAACGGCCGCGACTCGGCCGGCCGACGCCTCGGCGTGAAGAAATACGGCGGCGAAAGCGTGTCGTCCGGCGCGATCATCATCCGCCAGCGCGGCACCAAGTTCTGGCCGGGCGTCAACTGCGGCCTAGGCCGTGACCATACGCTCTTCGCCACCGCCGATGGCCAGGTGCAGTTCCAGACCAAGAAGAACGACCGCACCTACGTGTCGATCGTACCGGCTGGTCCCGCACCCGAAGCCATCGCCGCCGAATAGGCGCACCACCCAGACCTAGTCCGGTCCGGATCGTGCGCCAGCCGCCCGATCCGGATCGCTAAGGCCGTCACAAGCCTCGCGGGGAGCCCGGATCACCGGCTCCCCGCTTTCCGTTTCAGCCCTCCCCGCGAGCGAAACCGGCCCTGGCGCCGGAAGGGGGAGAGCATGTGCGCCGCATTCGACGAGATCAGGATCCAGGGTGACCGCATCACTCTGCGTTCGCCCGCTTTTGACGACGCTTCACGCCTCGCCGCGCTGGCGGCCGACTTCGAGGTGGCGAAGAACCTCGCCCGGATGCCCCATCCCTATTCGCTGGAGGATGCGCAAGGATTTCTCGGCCGGGTGGCCCACAAGCGTGCCCCTGCCGACTGCGCCCTGTTCATCGATCACGCCGAGCATGGCCTGATCGGCTGCATCGGCTTTCATCATGAGCCCGCAGGCCTGTGGCCCGAGTTCGGCTACTGGATCGCCCGGGATCACTGGGGCCACGGCTATGCCACGGAGGCGGCCGCGCTGGCGTTGGGCTGGGGGGCGGAACGGGGTTTGCGGGCGGCGACCGCCGGCCACTTCGCAGACAACCCCGCCTCGGGCCGGGTGCTGGAAAAAGCGGGCTTCCTCTACACGGGCGACGTGGAGGCTCGCCCCTGCCTCGCCCGGGGCGCGCCGCAATCGACCCGCGTCATGGCCTGGCTGGCCTAGCCCGCGACCGCGAGACGGGTGGCGGTGCTCGGCGGCGAAACCAGCGCAGGCTTCGTGCGGGCCCAGGCCACGAGCTTGCGCATCCGGCGCAGTTCGTGGCGCAGGCCGTTGCTGGTGACGAGGCGGCGCTTGAGCCGGGGGCTTGCGGCCTCCAGCGCAGACCAGGCGTCGCCGAAGTGGGGGCGGCGGCAGGCGGCCCGCACGTCTGCCGGGCTGACGCGCAGGCGGCGTGCCCACAGGTCGGCATCCAGGCGACCTGCGGTCCAGTCTTCCCGGGCCCAGCAGCGCCACATGGCGCGGCGCAGGGTGGACATGGCGACTTCCAGCGCATCGTCGCAGGGATGGTCGGGATCGGTGCGCAGGCGGATCTCGTCGGCGAGGCCCCCGCAGGCCCGACCATCAGTGCGGGCGGAGGTGACCACCTGCACTTCAAGCGAATGGCGCACCTTGCCGTCGATGCGGCGCACCTCTTCGAACAGGGCGCGGTCTTCGCCCACCGGCTTGGGCGGCAGGCCCCCGATGTCGCGATAGACCTGGGCGGTGATCGCGGCGGAGGCGCCGCAGTTCTGGTTGTGCCGGGGCCACGGGTCGTGCGCCTCGTGATCGACGCGAGCCGCGAGTTCCCCCGCCAGCTGCTGGTATTCCCACTCCAGCCGCCCACGGTCGAGCACGGCGGGGTCGAGCTGCATCAGCTCCATCGGGTCGGCCATGACGTACCCCGCCACGGCATCCACGCCCTCGGCCAGCTCGCGCAGGTTGGAGGCGATCCAGTCGGAATTGACGAGGGTGTCGGCATCGGTCGTGAGCAGGGCACCCCCGGGAGCCACGAGATCGGCCGCGGCATCCATCGCCAGCTTGCGCGCCCAGCCGGCGTTGGCATGGGCAGCATCGAGCTCGACCCGCCGCATCCAGGTGACGAAAGGCGCGTGCGGGGCCAAGAGGCGCACCTGCTCGGCCGTGTCGTCGGTGCAGTTGTTGAGGAGGAGCACCACCGCCACCGCGGCGTAGTCCACGTCTTCCTGGGAAGCGAGGGAGTCGAGGCAGAGGCCGATCCGCTCCCCCTCGTCCTTCACGGGCACCGCCACCACCACTGTGGGGGCGCTCGCGGTCTTGGGGCCGAAACGTTCCACCACCGCGTCGCTGCCGGGCGAGGCCGGTGCGGAAGCCGCGGGATGGGGCGTCTCTGAACTCGGGCGCACCGTGGCGTCCATTCGTGGGATCGTCCCTCAAAGCGCGGCCGAACCCTGGCCGCCGTCGACCGCTGGCTCCGACCGAACGCACAACAGGCCGACCAGCCCCAAACACCTTGCCTCGAAGACGGCACCGCACCCGGGCGGTCGCGACTTCGAGAGGCGGAGGGGACTGAGGTCGCGGCCACCCGTGGGGGCGGTGCGCGCACGGCTCGTCAGGCGCGCCGGGGGGCGCAACGGCCTCTGTTCTAGCCGAGCGAAGCCCATGACGCCAGTGCAACACCCGGAGGGCCGTGCGACCGGGGGTCGCTTTTCGCCAAACCGCACAAGCTTGAGGCGGGAGGGCTAAGCCGCCGGGCGCGTGGCGAGCCAGACCACGTGGCGGCCCCGCCCCTTGCGGCCGGCGGGCGGTCGGGCCTCGGTGACGTGCAGGGTCGATCTCGCCAGCGTCTGCGAGAAGCGGGCGTGCGGGGCCGAAGACCAGACCGCCAGCACCCCTCCCGGCCGCAGGGCCGCCGCGCAGGCCGCTACGCCGCGGTCGGAGTAGAGGGCGTCGTTGGCGGGCCGGATCAGGCCCTCCGGCCCGTTGTCCACGTCCAGCAGGATCAGGTCGTATGCCCCGCTGGCTGCGGCGATCAGGGTGGCGACGTCCGCTTCAGCGACCTTCACCCGCGGGTCGTCGAGGCAACCCTGGAACACCGGAGCCAGCGGCCCCCGGGCCCAGCGCACCACCGCCGGTACGAGCTCGGCCACGATCAGCTCGGCCCTCGGCCCCACCCGATCCAGCGCAGCGCGCAGAGTGAAGCCCATGCCCAGCCCGCCGATGAGCACCCGGGGAGAGGGGCGCCCGTTCAGCCGTTCCAGCGCCAGGGTGGCCAGTGCCTCCTCAGACCCGCTGAGGCGGCTGTTCATCAGTTCGACGGCACCTGCCATGATGGAGAACTCGGTGCCGCGCTGCATCAGCCGCAGGTCGCCTCCCGCATCCGGCACGGAGGTCGAGTCGAGCTGCACCCAGGGGATCACTTGCGGGCCGGGCGGGCTTGCGGCGGCGCCAGCCTAGCGACGGTCGCGCTTGAACCGGGTGGCGTCGGCCTGCAGCGAGGAGGCCCAGGCGCTGGGCGCCTCGTCGTCGTCCACGATCTTCGACGCCGGCAGCTTGCCGGCGACGCCACGCAGGGCCAGCCACAGCTGCACGTTGAAATGCGGCAGCATCCGCAAGGGGCGGCGCTTGTCGGTCACGTCCCAGCCCAGAGCCTCGAAGGCGGAGACTTGGTTGGCGATGGAGGTGCGCTCGATCCCGTCCCATCCGGCGGGGCGGGGCGTGTCGGCCGCCGCGTCGGCGGTCAGGCCGAAGATGGCTACGGAGCAGCGGTCGATCTCGGGGTAGTGCGAGCGCGCGTCCGCGTCGGCATGGCGCGGGTTCATCAGCGCCGTGCGCTCAAGCTCGGCCATGCCCGGCAGGTCGATCAGGCGGTTCACGACTCACTCCTCGGGCACCGCGTCGGCGGGCGAAGGCGGTTTGCGCAAGGCGGGAGCGGATTACAAGCGGGGCCGCCCCAGCCCTTTCGTCGCGCCCCCGCCACGGTGCCGCCTTAGCCGAAGCGGCCGGTGATGTAGTCGGCGGTGCGGGTGGCCTTGGGGTTGCCGAACAGGCGCTCGGTCGGGGCGAACTCGATCAGGCGGCCCAGGAACATGAAGCCTGCGTGATCGCTGATTCTGGCGGCCTGCTGAAGGTTGTGGGTGACGATGACGATGCAGTGGTCGCGCTTCAGCTCCACCAGCGTCTCCTCCAGCTTGGCGGTGGAGATGGGGTCGAGGGCGGAGGCGGGCTCGTCCAGCAGGATCACCTCGGGGCGCACGGCCACGGCGCGTGCCACGCACAGGCGCTGCTGCTGCCCGCCGGAGAGGCCGAGGCCGGAAGTCTGCAGCTTGTCCTTCACCTCGTCCCACAAGGCGGCGCGGCGCAGGCTGTCTTCCACCCGGGCGTTCATGTCGGCTTTCGACAGACGCTCGTAGAGGCGCACGCCGAAGGCCACGTTGTCGTAGATCGACATGGGGAACGGCGTCGGCTGCTGGAACACCATGCCGATGCGCGCGCGCAGGGTCGCGAGATCGACGCTGCGATCCAGCACGTTCTCCCCGTCCAGCAGCACCTCTCCCTTTGCAGTCTGGCCCGGATACAGGGCGTAGATGCGGTTCAGGGCGCGCAGGAGGGTGGACTTGCCGCAGCCCGAGGGGCCAATCAGACCGGTGATCGCCTTGGCCTGGAACGGGATCGAGACGTCGTGAAGCGCCTGGTTCTTGCCGTAGAAGAAGCTCAGCGACTTGGTCTCAAGCTTGATCCGCGCCGGGTCGATCGGCTCGACGAAGCTCTCGAAGGTGCTGCTGTTCATGCCGCTGCCGTTGCCGGCGGGGGGCGGGCGCGGCGTGGAGGCCACGGGCTCTTCCGCAGCGGTGGGGAGGATGGGATCGGTCATCGCGAGGGTCGGGACTCCTGGGCGAGCGCCCGGACCAGAATATTGATCGCCAGCACCGCCACGGCGATGAGCAGAGCGCCCACCCAGGCCAGGCGGCGCCAGTCGTCATAGGCCGAGAGCGCGTAGTTGAAGATGACCACCGGCAGGCTCGCCATGGGCTTGGTCAAGTTCCAGCTGAAAAACTGGTTGTTGAGGGACGTGAAGAGGAGCGGCGCCGTCTCGCCCGAGATGCGGGCGAAGGCGAGGAGCGCGCCGGTGACGATGCCGCCCGAGGCCGCCTTCCACAGGATCTGGCGGATGGTGATCCACATGGGGGTGCCGAGCGCGATGCCGCTCTCCCGCAGCTGGCGGGCCTGAAGCTTCAGCACGTCCTCGGTGGTGCGGGTCACCACCGGGGCGGCGAGCAGGGCGAGAGCCAGGGAGCCTGCAAAGCCGGAGAACCCGCCCACGGGCTTCACCGCGATCTCCCACACGAAGAGGCCGATCAGGATGGACGGAGCCGACAGCAGCACGTCGTTCACGAAGCGCACGAGCTTGGCATAGGCGCTCTCGCGGCCGTATTCCGCCAGCCAGGTGCCGGCGAGTATCCCCACCACGACGGCGATCAGCATGGCCACGCCGCACAGCATGATCGAGCCGACGATGGCGTTGGCGAGGCCGCCGTCCGACCCCGGGGCGGGCGTCGACTTGGTGAACACCGCCGCATTCAGGCCGCCCAGCCCCTCGTGCAGCAGCGACACGAGGATCGCGGCGAGCACGCCCACGGCGATAATCGTTGCCAGCGTGCAGGCGCCGATGAAGGCGGCGTTGGCGGCGCTGCGCCGCGCCCGGCGTCCTAACAGGCCGCTCATCCCTTGTGCCGTTCGGTTCCGAGCAGGGCTCGGGCGATGGCCAGGACGATGAAGGTGATCAGGAACAGCACGAGCCCCAGCGCCACCAGCGCCGCGGAATGCTCGGGGCTCGTGGCCTCGGCGAACTCGTTGGCGATGGTGGAGGCGATGGTCGAGCCGGAGTCGAAGATGCCTTGCGGCAGGCGGTGGCTGTTTCCGATCACGAAGGTGACCGCCATCGTCTCGCCCAGCGCCCGGCCAAGCCCCAGCATCACCGCGCCCACCGCCGAGCGGCTGACGTAGGGCAGCGTCACGGACCACACGACTTCCAGCGGCGTGCAGCCGACGCCATAGGCGCTCTCGCGCACCTTGGGGGGCACGGTGAGGAACAGCTCCCGCAGGGTGGCCGCGATGTAGGGCAGGATCATGATGGCGAGGATGATCGAGGCCGCCAGTATCCCCGATCCGTTGGGCACGCCTGAGACGATCGTCTCCCAGATCGAGCCGGAGGGCGCGGCCGTCATCAGGGGCAGCTCGACCCACTTGGCGAAGGCCGGGGCGAAGACGAAAAGGCCCCACATGCCGTAGACAATGGAGGGAACCCCGGCGAGCAGCTCGACCGCGATACCCACTGGCCGGCGCAGCACGCGCGGGCAGAACTCGGTCAGAAACACCGCCACGCAGAAGGCCACTGGCAGGGCCAGGATCAGCGCCAGCGCCGAGGTGATCAGCGTGCCGATGATCGGCCCGGCCCCGCCATAGACCTCCGTGACCGGGTTCCAGCTCGTGGAGGTGAAGAACGACAGCCCGGCTTTCTGGAAGGCGGGCATCCCCCCGATCAGCAGCGACCCCAGCACCAGCGCCAGGGCACTGAGCAGGGCCGTGGCCGCGGCTCCGCAAATGAAGCCGAAGATCGGATCGAGCGCGGCTCCGCGCGGGCGCACCGTCTTGCGGGGCACGGAAGCGGGAGCTCCGGCTGGGGTAGCGATATCGGCCATGACGATCGGGCGGCGGCGGGTCTTTAGAGGACGGGCTTGCCGTTCAGGGTGATCTGCTTCCAGCTGCCGCGAACCTGGTTCTTCACCGCCAGCGGCAGGGGCACGTAGGACAGCGCCTGGGCCTGCTGGTCACCCGACTTGTAGGCCCAGTCGAAGAACTTCAGCACTTCGGTGCCGGAGGGGCCGGTCTGCTGCCTGTACATGAGGATGAAGGTGGCCCCCGTGATCGGCCACGCCCCCTTGCCCGGCTGGTCCAGCAGCAGGATGTAATAGCCCGGCGCGTGAGCCCAATCGGCCTTGGCCGCGGCCTGGGCGAAGGCACCCTCCTCGGGCTTCACCAGCACGCCGTCGCGGTTCACGAGGTCGATGGCGTCCATCTTGTTGTTCTGGATGTAGCTGAACTCCACGTAGCCGATGGCGCCGGGCGTCTGGCGGACCAGCGCGGCCACGCCGTCGTTGCCCTTGCCACCCTGCCCAGCGGGCCACTCCACAGCGTCGGACCCGCCGACCTGCTTGGCCCACTGCGGGTTCTTCATCGACAGGTAGGTAGTGAACAGGAAGCTCGTGCCCGACCCGTCGGCGCGGTGCACCACAGTGATGGGCAGGCCCGGAAGCGGCAGGCCCTTGTTGAGGTTAGCGATGGCCGGATCGTTCCAGCGCTTGATCTTGCCAAGGTAGATGTCAGCCAGGACGCCGCCCGTCAGGTGCAGCTGGTCGGACGTGATGTTCGGAAGGTTCGTCACCGGCACGACGCCACCCACCACCGTGGGGAACTGCACGAGACTCGAGGCCTTCAACTCTTCCGGCTTCAAGGGTTTGTCGGAGGCGCCGAAGTCGACCGTCTTGGCCTTGATCTGCTTGATGCCGCCGCCCGAGCCGATGGCTTGGTAGTTGAGGCCCACCCGCGTCTGCGCCCGGTAGGTCTCGGCCCACTTCTGATACAGCGGGGCGGGGAAGGTGGCACCCGCGCCCGAGATGTCGGCCAGGGCCACGCCCGCGGCAGCGGTCACCACAAGCGCCAGGGCGGTCGCGACGATCTTCGACATGGTCTTCATCTCCCCTGCCCGACGGACCCGTCGAACCCAGCGTGCCTTAGCGCCCCGACATGAGGCTTTTGTGACGCCTTACCCCGACGCGGGAGACAGCGCGAGAAGGCGTGCCAGGGCCTGATGCAGGTCAGACGCCCGGAACGGCTTCGAAATCACCACCCGCCCGGGGTGTGCAGCCTGAGCCCGCTCGGGGTCTCCGGTGATGAAGAGCGTGGGCGTTGGGCCGCACTCGGCCTCCACGGCGCTGACGGCGGACAGGCCGTCCCCGTCCATCAGCCCGAGGTCAGCGGTGGCGAGGTCAGGCGTGCGCAGGCGCGCCTGCTCCACCGCCTGGTCCGCCGTGGAGGCGAAACTGAAGCTGGCGTAGCCCAGCTCGGACAGATGCGCCTGCAGGTCGAGGCCCACGATCATGTCGTCCTCGATGATCAGGGCGTGCAAACCGCGCTCCGAGACGGCTTGGGAAGTGGACATGAGATGGCTCCTTCCCTTGCGTGATCGTCGGCGGGCGTGTCGGTTGTGGGGCTCAACGTCTCCGGGGCGAGATCGGCTCCGCACCGAATGTGACATTTGGAACCTTGGCCGTGAGCGCTCGTTTGCGTCTCGTCCTGCCTGACTGGAGCCGCCCCCACGTGTTGATGCGACCCGGTCGAACCGTCTGGCGGGCAGCCCGCGCCGAGCGCGCGGCGCTCCTCGTCGACATGCAGGCCTACTTCAAGGCCGCCAAGTCCGCGATGCTGCAGGCCAAGCACTCCATCCACCTCCTGGGCTGGTCGTTCGACCCGGACGCGCGCTTCGATCCTGACGACGAGGGCAGTGGCCCCGCCAAGGACCGGATCGGCGCCTTCCTGCGCCACCTGGCCTGCAACAATCCCGATCTCGACGTTCGCCTGTTGGTCTGGAAGTCAGCGTTGCCCGTGGCGGCGTCGCAGAACTTCTTTCCGCACCGGGCGCGCCGGGCGTTCCGGAACTCGCCCGTGCAGTTCCGGCTGGATGCGGCTCTGCCTCTGGGGGCCTGCCACCACCAGAAGGCGATCATCATCGACGACCGGGTCGCCTTCTGCGGCGGTGGCGACATCGCCCCGGACCGCTGGGACACGCCTGAGCACCTCGACGACGATCCCCGCCGCACCTCGCGCAAGCAGTTCGACCGCTATTTCGACGCTCGCCACGAGGTGATGACCGTGTTCGACGGCGCCCCTGCGCAGGCGCTGGGCGACCTTTTTCGGGAGCGCTGGCGGCGCTGCACGGGCCATACCCTGGCCCCCCCTGCCCTCACGCAGCGGGAGATTCACGGGGAAGAGGGCGATCCGTGGCCCCAGTGCGTCACGCCCGATTTCCGCAACGTGCATGTGGGCTTCGCACGCAGCCAGCCGGCGTGGCGCAGCCATCCCGAGGCGCGGGAGTCCGAACGCCTGCACCTGACCTCGATCGCCGCGGCCAAGACGTGCATCTACATGGAGAACCAGTATTTCGCCTCGCCCCTGATCGCCGAGGCCCTCGCCGCCCGGCTGGAGGAGCCCGACGGGCCGCAGGTGGTGCTGGTATCGACCCAGCACAGTCCCAGCTGGTTCGATCAGATGACGATGGACCGCACGCGGCTCACCTTCCTGCAGAGGCTGAAGGATGCCGACGAGATCGGGCGTCGGGCGAAGGGGAAGGAAGGCGGCGGCAACCTGCACGCCTACTGCCCCCTGACGAAGAAGGGCGCGATCATCATCGTCCACGCCAAGCTGACCATCATCGACGACGGCCTCCTGCGGGTGGGCTCGGCCAACATCAACAACCGCTCCACCGGCTTCGACACCGAATGCGACGTGGCCATCGAGGCGGTGGATGGCCCGCAGGGCGACGAGACGCGCGGCATCATCCGCCGCCTGCGCACAAACCTTTTGGCGCACTGGCTGGGCGTGCCCGCCCCCGCCTTCGACGCCGCGCTCTCCCGCACCGCCGGGCGCCTGGCCGAAGCGATCGCCCTGATCGACAACCGCGAGCGGCCGCGGATGGAGCCCCTGAACCCTGAGCCCATCGGCCCGCTGGCGACTCTCATCGCCACCTATCACCTGGGCGACCCCACCGGCCCGGCCGACAGCCTGCGCCCCTGGAAACGTCGCCAGCAGCTCAAGCTCCGCCTCGCCCGCGCCGCCGAAATCCTCGAAGACGCAGGCCTCCCCACGCCGGTGGACGAGCTCAGCGAGGAAACGGTCTAGCCCGCGCTGGCGATCGCCAGGTCGGCCACCAGCGGCAGGTGGTCAGACGCGGCGCGGGCGAGGAGGCCGTTGGCAGTCCACACGTCCAGGCAGCGCACGGAAGGGGTCGCGAAGATGTGGTCGATCCGCAGCACGGGATGCCGCGCCGGGAAGGTGGGAGAGGCCCCCACGCCGTGGCCGACCTGCACGTCGTTGAACGCCGCCGACAGCCGCTTGTAGGCGGCGTATCGGGGGGTGGCGTTGAAATCACCGAGGAGGATCGCCGGGTCGGCGAAGCCTTCGGCGCCCAGCCACTCCCGGCCCATGAGGGCGGCCACCTGCAGCTTGTGCTCGTTCGGCAGAAGCCCAAGGTGCGTGGTGACCACCTGCAGCCTGCCGCCGCCCGGCACCTCCACCTCCACCCACAGTGCGCCCCGCAGCTCCAGAGCGCTCATCCGCGGCGGCCGCGGCAAGGGGCCGGACTTCACGAGCGTGACCGGCAGGGCCGACAGGATCGCGTCGCCATACTGCTCGTCCGCCACCCGGAAGGCGGAGTTGAAGTGGTGGTTCATACCGAGGCGCCTGGCGATCTCGGCAGCCTGATCCACGCGCTGCGATCGGGCGCGCCCCACGTCGAGCTCCTGCAGGGCGACCACGTCGGGCTCTTCCCGGGCGATCACGCCGGCGATGCGGTCCACGTCCAGGCGCCGGTCGCCGCCCACGCAGCCGTGGACGTTGTAGGTCATCACCCGGATGGAGGAGGGCTCGCGCATCGGTGTTCCTTAGGAGCCGCGGGCTGTTCCCGCGCTCCCGCCTTTGGGCTCACAGGGCAGACGGACGGATGCAGCGGAATGTCGTCCGGCGTTTAAATGGGCAGGGCTGAAAGCCGCAACGGCATAGCTTCGTTCCCACTGGGGGTTCCGCCAAGCCGATGTTGAAACAAGGTGGCGAACGTCACATCGGCTCTCCACATTTGTGACGTGAGTCTTCCGCCGCCCGCAGTCCCTGCCGCAAGACCAGCCGGACGTTCCGGCGTGATCGTCTGTGCGCTGACGGCGCTGGCAGCCCTTTCCCTGGCGTGGACTGGCCCGCACGGCACTGCGACGCTTTTGGCGGCGACGCTGCTGGTGGCGGGCGGCGCCGGGCTCGGCCTGTGGCTGACGACGCGTCGCGCCGCCTTGCAGGCCGCTGTCGCCCAGGCGGACCCCGTTCTCGGCAGCCCTTTCGCGGAAGCGCTCGAGCGCCTGCCCGACCCCTTCCTGATCGTGCGGGGCGGCGAGCCCGACGACCTGAGCGACCGGCGCATCGTGTTTGCCAACGCGGCTGCCCGGGCCCTCCCCCGCACCCCCCGGGAAGGCGCCCTCCTCGTCACCGTCTTCCGGCGGCCCGAGGTTCTGGAGGCGGTGGACGAAGCCCTGTTCGGCCGCACCAAGGTCAGCGCGTCGCTGGAGGATGGGGTGTCGCAGACGCGCTTCTGGCACGTGTTTGCCTCGCCCCTGGAGGCCGAGCCTGCGAATCCGCGGGAAGCCTTTGCGCTGCTTCTGCTGCGCGACGAGACCGAGGCTCGGCGGGCGGAGCGCACACGGGCTGACTTCCTGGCCAATGCCAGCCACGAACTGCGCACTCCCCTGGCCTCACTCTCGGGCTACATCGAGACCCTGCGCGGCCACGCAAAGGACGATCCTGTCGCCCGCGACCGCTTCCTGGCCATCATGAGCTCGCAGACCGAGCGCATGGGCCGGCTGACCGAGGATCTGCTCTCCCTGTCGCGCATCGAGCTTTCGGAGCACGTGCCCCCCTCGGGCCGTTGCGATCTGTCGCTCGCCACGGCCGACGTGGTGGATGCCTTGCAGCCGATGATCGCCCACAAGCGGGTGCGCATCAGCCTGCACCTGCCCCCTGCAGGCTCGGCCGAGGTGCTGGGCGACCGCGACCAGATCGTGCAGGTGGTCCAGAACCTCGTCGACAACGCCGCCAAATACTCCGCGGACGGTGCTCCCGTGCGGGTCGAGGTGGGGCTGGCCGCAGGCGAGGACGCGTTGACAAGCTCTACCGATGCCGCATGGGCCCAGCTGCCCGGGGCCGGGCGAATCTCGCTCGTGGCTCCCGACCGCGGCCGGGCGGAGGGCGGCTTTGCCTTCGTGCGCGTGATCGACGAGGGCTCCGGCCTGTCTCGTGAACACCTGCCGCGACTGGCCGAGCGTTTCTATCGTGTCGAGGGTCAGAAATCGGGCCCGCGCTCGGGCACCGGGTTGGGGCTGGCGATCGTGAAGCACATCGTCAACCGGCACCGGGGGGGGCTTCTCGTGGAGAGCGCCCCGTCGCACGGGTCGCGGTTCACCGCCTATTTTCCCCTGGCCGCCCCCCGCAGTGCGCCCGTGGCATCGACCCCTGCAGCAGAGCCGGTTGCGCGCTCGGCGGCCTGAGCAGCGTCACACATCCGTCACGCTTGTGTCATGAAGCCGGGTGCGAGTTCGGTTAGACGCTCCGGAACTTCCGCCCGCACATCCTGACGCTCATCGGGATTCGACCCCGGAAACGCCGCCCGCCATGCCCGAGACGATGAACGAACACACCCTGAAATTCTACGGCGAGGAGCTGACCCAGCTCAAGGCCGAGGTCGTGCGCATGGGTGGGCTCGTGGAAGCTCAGGTGTCCGGCTGCGTGGAGGCGGTGGCCAACCGCGACGTGGGCCTGGCCCAGATCATCATCGGTCGCGACGTGAAGCTCGACGAGATGCAGCACGACATCGAGCGCCGGGCCATCCGCATCATCGCCCTGCGCCAGCCGATGGCCCAGGACCTGCGCCGCGCCGTGGCCGCCATGAAGATGAGCCTGGAGCTGGAGCGTACCGGCGACATGGCCAAGTCCATCGCCAAGCGAACGCTGGTCATCTCGGAAGCCGAGCCGATCACCGCCCTCACCCGCTCCATCGAGCGCATGGGCAAGCTCGTCATCGGGCGCCTGCGCGAAACGCTGGACGCCTACACCGAGGAAGACACCGAGGCCGCCATGGCCGTGTGGCGCCGCGACGAGGAAGTGGACGAGACCTACGACAGCCTGTTCCGCGAGCTTCTCACCTACATGATGAGCGATCCGCGGACGATCGCGAGCTGTGCGCACCTGTTGTTCATCGCCAAGAACCTGGAGCGGATCGGCGATCACGCCACGAACCTTTCCGAGATCCTGTACTACGAGATCACCGGCGAGGAGGTGCTTGGCAACCGTCCCAAGCGCCGCCTGGCCGAACCCGGCGAAGAGGCCCTGTCGTCATGACCCCGCGCATTCTGGTGGTGGAGGACGAGGACGCCCTGTCCACCCTTCTGCAGTACAACCTCGAGAAGGAAGGCTACGTCGTCACCGTCGCCGGCGACGGGGAGGAGGCGCTGATCGCCATCGACGAGCGCCAGCCCGACCTCGTGGTGCTGGACTGGATGCTGCCCAAGGTCAGCGGCATCGAGGTCTGCCGGCGCCTGCGAGGCAAGGCCGACACCCGCAACCTGCCCATCGTGATGCTCACCGCCCGGGGCGAGGAGTCGGACCGCGTGCGCGGGCTCGACACCGGTGCCGACGACTACCTCACCAAGCCCTTCTCGATGGTGGAGCTCACCGCCCGCATCCGCGCCGTCCTGCGCCGCATCCGCCCGGGCCTCGCGGAGGACAAGCTGCGTCACGGCGACCTTACGGTCGACCGGGTGGCGCACCGGGTGAAACGGTCGGAGCGCGAGGTCCACCTCGGCCCGACCGAATTCCGCCTGCTCGACTACTTCATGCAGCACCCCGGCCGGGTGTTCTCCCGCGAGCAGCTCTTGGACGCGGTGTGGGGCTCGGACGTCTACGTGGAGGCCCGCACGGTGGACGTGCACATCGGGCGCCTGCGCAAGGCCCTGAACAACGGGGCCGAAACCGACCCCATCCGCACCGTCCGCTCCGCCGGCTACTCCCTCGACGGCGAAGCCTGACGATCCTGGCTGGCTGCACCGTGCGCCGCTGAGGCTGATTTAGCGCACGTCGTGCTCAATCCGTGGGCGCAGGGGCGGATTGCCTTCACTCACGGCCTGCTGCACCTAGGCGCGCTGCGAAGTTACGGCCACGCAACAAAAGACGTCGGCGCGTATGTGGCGGACGTGTGTGTGGAGCCAACGAGTCGTGATGGAGCATGCGGCCGACTGCGGGAGCCATCGTGCCGAGACCTCGGGCCTGATCCGGACGGACGCCCGCGGCGTCTACCTCAAGGAAGGGCACTTCGCGGGCTTGATCGATGGCCTGCACGCCCGGTTCGCCGAAGTGCTTTCGATCCCTCCGGATGTGCGTCTGGCGGGTTCCGGCGTGATCCCCTGGAGCGATCTGGAGCGCTGCGCCTACGTCGAACGCTTTCCGCAGCTGGTCTCGGCGGTGGTTCCGTACCTGAAAGACAGCGTTGCGGCGCCGGACCGACTGGCCCTGACCCCTGCCGCGTGCCTCGTCACCTATCGCCACGTCGCTCAGGGCGGGCCGCTCGGGCCTGAAGGCCTAACGGTTGCGGTGGGCTCCCCGTGTCATCGCATTGAGGCCGAATACAGCGAGGCGCGGTTGCGGGCGTTCACGATGGACGAGTTCGTGTTCTTCGGAACGGAAGCGCAGGTGCGCGCGCGCGCAGGCGCTGCCCTGGATGCCGCCGTCGGCTGGCTTGACCGCCTCGGCCTCGCCCCGGAACGCCGCGAGGCCAGCGATCCCTTCTGGGGGCGCGGTGGGGAGATCATGGCCGGCCTGCAGCGCGCGCAGCAATCGAAGGTCGAGCTGATCCTGCCCATAGGAGAGCACGGCGAGGTCGCCTGCCTCAGCCTGAACCTGCACGGCGAGTTCTTCAGCCAGCGCTGGGACATCCGCCTCGCGCAAGGCGGGCTCGCTCACTCCGCCTGCCTCGGTGTCGGGCTGGAGCGGCTGGCGCTCGCCTTGGTGGCGCATCACGGCCGGCAAACGGAGTTGTGGCCCAATTCCATCCGCGACGCCGCCGGACTCGTATCTGCGGGGTGACCCTCTCGTCCGTCGCCCCTCTCGACTCCATCGATCGCGTGCGCGTCGCCGTCGCCGTCGCCTGTCGCGCGCGCTTGGAGGATCTGCACGCCTCGACGCGCCCGGCCGAGGTGATGGGCTGGGATTCGTTCGGCCGCCTGCAGGTGGTGCTGGAGCTTGAACGCGTGCTCGGCTGCGAACTGCCCCTGCAGCGCGCCTTCGCCGCCGACAGCATCGCCGATCTCGCCAGCATCGTCGGCGAGTCCCGTCCGTGACCCCGCGGCCGACTCTGATCGTCACCGGCGACTGCCAGGCCCTGGAAGTGGCGGCGGCTGCGGTCGGCCTGCGCGCGCTGAGCGACCGATTCGAGTTCGTGCACCTCAACGGCCTTGGCTATGGGGACGGGATCGAGCGGCCGACCGACGATCAGGCCGCGCGCTGCGTCGCCCATTGGCGCCAGGCCACCTCCGCCTCGCCGGAGGCGGTCGATGCCCTGCGCCTGGGTGTTCCGCTGGTCACCTTTCCGACCACGGCGCTAGGGGTCTACCTGCCGTTCCAGGTCTACGACCCGCTTCGCCCTTCACGCACTTGGATGGGCGACAGGGTGCTGATCGAGCTTGAGGAGCAGGGTCTGCCCCTGGCAGAGATCCCAGCAGCCTACGACGAGCTCTCCCGCAAACGACTCACCAGCCCCTGGCGCATTCGCGCCGCGCAGCTGCAGCTTCTGCAGGCGCAGGAGGCCGGTTGCGACGTGAAGCCGTCGGAGTTCATGGGGCGCGAGATGTTTCGCAGACGCCTGTTCTGGGATTTCGACCACGCTGCGCCGCCGATGATCGGCTGGCTGCTGGGCGAGCTCCTGCGCCAGAGCTTCCCTGATGATCGAAGGCTTGCGGCCCTGTCGGAGCAGCTTCGCCGCTCAGAGCTTCCGGTGGTCGACACCCATCCCTGGCACGTGCCGATCCCCCGCGCGATGCGCGATTACCTCGACCTGAAGTGGGTCGCGCACGATGCCACCTATGTCTTTGACGGGCGCCGATACAGCGAGGACCAGTATCTGATCGCCTATGCGGCAGAGCGGCGAGCCGCGCGCCTCACTGTCAGCTCGCAGGCGGCCTGACGCTCACGGTCGGGTCTGGCCGGTTCCGCGGACGACGTATTTGAAGCTGCAGAGCTGGGCGGGGCCTACGGGGCCTCTCGCGTGGAGGCGGTCGGTGGCGATGCCGATCTCGGCGCCGAATCCGAACTCCCCGCCGTCGGCGTATTGGGTGGAGGCGTTGATCAGAACGATGGCGGAATCCACCCGCCGGGCGAAGGCTTCGGCTGCCGCCTGATCCTGCGCCACGATGGCGTCGGTATGGGAGGAGCCGTAGCGGGCGATGTGCTCCACCGCCCCGTCCAGCCCGTCGACCACGGCCACGTTCAGGATGGCGTCCAGGTGCTCGGTGCCGAAGTCGGCCTCGGTGGCGACCGACATCTGCGGATGCAGCGCCCGTGCGCGCCCGTCGCCCCGCAGTTCGCAGCCCGCGGCCGCCAGCGCCTGCGCGACGGGGGGCAACAGGCACTGGGCGTCGGCCGCATCCACCAGCAGTGTCTCGGTCGCTCCGCATACGGAGGTTCGCCGCATCTTCGCGTTGAGCGTGATCGCGATGGCCGTTTCGACGTCGGCGGAGGCGTGCAGGAAGGTGTGGTTCAGCCCCTCCAGGTGCCCCAGCACCGCCACCCGCGCCTCCTTGCGCACGCGCTCCACCAGCGACTTGCCGCCGCGGGGGATCAGGAGGTCGATGGCCCCGTCCAGCCCGACGAGGAGAGCGCCTACGGCTGAGCGGTCCGCGGTGGGGATCATCTGTACGGTGGCGGGCGGCAGACCCGCAGACACCAGCCCCGCCTCCACCGCCACCTGCAGCGCCAGCGCCGAACGCAGACACTCCGACCCGCCCCGCAGGATCAGGGCGTTGCCCGAGCGTATGGCGATGGCAGCCGCGTCCACGCCCACGTTGGGCCGGGCCTCGTAGATCACCGCGATCACGCCGATGGGGGTCGAGACGCGGGCGATGTCCAGCCCGTTCGGCCGGGTCCACCGCGCCAGCTCCACGCCGACGGGATCGGGCTGGGCGGCCACCGCCTCCACCCCCTGCGCGACGCCTTCGAGGCGGGCGGGGTTCAAGGCCAGGCGGTCGAGCCTGTGGGCGGGCTCCCCCGCCGCGCGAGCGGCTTCTACGTCGGCGGCGTTGGCGGCGAGCACGGCCGGCGCGGCGGACCTCACAGCAGAGGCGATGGCGTGCAGGGCGGCGGTCCGCTGCTCGGGCGGCGCGTCGCGCAGGATCGGCTGGGCAGCACGGGCGGCGCGGCCCATCGCCAGCAGGGCGGGATCGGCGGCACTCACGAAACCGTCAGCCATGCGCGGGCTCCTTCAGCGTTGCGGCGGCGAGCACGAGGTCGTCGCGGTGGATCAGCTCTGGCCGATCCTCAGTATGAGCATCGGATCGCAGGCCGACGAGGCGCTGCGCCGTATCCACCCCGTGGACGCAGACGCCCCGCGCCACCTCGGCCCCGTCCAGGGTCAACACCCGCACCACATCGCCCTTGCCGAACTGCCCCTGCACGGCACGCACGCCTGCTGGCAAAAGGCTGCGGCCGTCTAGCAGGGCCTTCACCGCGCCCGCGTCGATGACCAGGGCTCCGGCAGGCAAGACGCCCCCCGCGATCCACGCTTTGTAGGCGGCCTGCGGCGTGCCCTGCGCCCGCACCAGCGTTGCCCGCACGCCGTTCGACAGGGCCGCCAGCGGCGAGCCCCCGGCGAGCGGTCGCCCCCGCGCGATCACTGTGGCGCAACCGGAAAGCGCGGCCATGCGCGCCGCCTCGAGCTTGGTCGCCATGCCGCCAGACCCCACGCCGGAGGGATCGACGGCGCCCGCCAGGGCCAGCACCTGCGGCGTCACCGCCTCGACCTCGGCCAGATGCTCAGCGTTCGGATCGACGCGAGGGTCGGCGGTGTGCAGGCCGTCAACGTCGGAGAGCAGAACCAGCAGGTCTGCCCGCAGCATCTGCGCAGCACGGGCCGCCAGCCGGTCGTTGTCGCCGAAGCGCAGCTCCTCGGTGGCGGTGGTGTCGTTCTCGTTGATGACGGCCACGGCGGGCAGCCGCCCCAGCGCCTCCAGAGTGGCGCGGGCGTTGAGCCATGAGCGGCGTGCCTCGGTGTCGGCCCGGGTGAGCAGCACCTGCGCGGCGCAGAGGCCGTGGGGGGCGAGCGCGGTCTCCCACACCCGCATCAGGGCCGCCTGCCCTGCGGAGGCGGCGGCCTGCTTCTCCTCCAGCTTCAGCCTGCGCCCGAACGGCAGCCCCAGCCGCCCGCGCCCCAGCGCCACCGCGCCTGAAGACACCAGTGCCACGCCGACGTTCCGGGAACGGAGCATCGCCAGATCCCCCGCCAGCGCAGCCGCGAAAGCCGCATCCGGTGAACCCGCCTCGTCCAGCAGCAGCGACGACCCGACCTTGACCACCACGCGACGCGCAGCCAGGAGCGCGGCGGCCGCGGCGGTCATCGGCCTAGTTCACCGTGCGGCGGGCGTCGGGCAGGTCGAGGCTGAAGGCGGGGATGGAGATTTCGAAATGCTCCCCCGCCTCGCTCACCATCTCGTACTCGCCCTCCATCACGCCGGAGGGCGTGTTGAGGGGGCAGCCGGAGGCGTAGCGGAACGCCTCGCCGGGCTTCAGCGTGGGTTGCTCCCCCACAACGCCGGGGCCGCGCACCTCCTCCACCCGGCCTATGCCGTCCGTGATGGTCCAGTGACGGTTGATCAGCTGCACGGTCTCGTCGCCGCGGTTCTCCACCTCGACCTGATAGGCCCAGACCCAGCGGCCCTCACAGGGGTCCGACTGTTCGGGCAGGTACTGCGGGCGCACCCTCACGAGGAGCCCGCGGGTGACGGCCTCGTAGGCCTGCGATCCCTTACGCACGGGGCGGCGCTGCGGCATCATCGGGTGCGGCCCCCGGCGGCATCCAGCGCGCGCTCGATGTCGCGCGCGAGGTCGGCCTCGTCCTCCAGGCCCACGGAGAGGCGGACGTGGCCCACGCGCAGGCCGATCTGCGCCTGCTCCTCGGCGGGAACGGCGCGGTGGGTGGTGGTGGCGGGGTGTGTGGCCATGCTCTTGGCGTCGCCGAGGTTGTTGGAGATGTCCACGGTACGCAGACTGTTGAGGAAGTCGAACGCACTCTCCTTCGAGCCGAGATCGAAGGCGATGATCGTCGATCCGCCGGTCATCTGCTTCTTCGCGACCGCCGCCTGCGGATGGTCGTCGCGGAAGGGGTAGAGCACCTGCTTCACCGCCGAATGGGCGCCGATGCGGTCGGCCAAGCTCGCGGCGCTCCGGGTCTGGGCGCGCACCCGCAGATCAAGCGTCTCCAGCCCCTTCATCAGCACCCAGCTATTGAACGGCGAGGGGGCGGGGCCGGTGTGGCGCAGGATGTCGCGGTATTTCTCTTCGAGGAGGGCGTGGTCGCCCAGCAGCGCGCCGCCCAGCACGCGCCCCTGCCCGTCGATGTGCTTGGTGGCGGAGTAGACCACCACGTCGGCCCCCAGCGTCAGGGGCTTCTGGAAGACGGGGGTGGCGAACACGTTGTCGACCACGAGGTGCGCGCCCGCGGCCTTGGCGATGGCGGCCACGCCCGCGATGTCGGCAATCTCGAGAAGCGGGTTGGCGGGGCTTTCGATGAAGAAGGCCTTGGTGTTCGGCCGCACGGCGGCTTCCCAGGCGTTCAGGTCGGTGGCGTCCACCATCGTCACTTCCACACCGAACCGGGGCGCCCATTCCCGCAGGATCCAGCGGCAGGAGCCGAACAGAGCCCGGCCGGAGACGATGTGGTCCCCCGCCCGCACCAGCCCCATCAGCGCCACATGCACCGCCGCCATCCCGGAAGCTGTGGCGCGGCAGAACTGCGCCCCCTCGATCAGGGCCAGCCGCTCCTCGAACGCCTGCGTCGTGGGGCTGCCGTAGCGGGAGTAGATGAAGCCCGGATCGGTGCCAGCGAAGCGCGCATCGGCCTGCTCGGCCGAACCGTAGACGTAGGATTGCGTGAGATAGAGCGCCTCAGAGATCTCCCCGTGCGCAGAGCGGTTCAGCCCGCCCCGCACCGCACGGGTGGCGGGGCCCCAATCGCCCTGATCTTCATCCTGCGCCATCACATGCTCCTTAAGCCGCGTGCGATGGCAGGGCGCAGGGGCGCTGGTCAAGGCGAGGAAAGCTGGGGCGAGGTTGAGCCGAGGCTACTTGCGCCCAGCTCGGCTGTGGCGGGCGACGAAGATCGAGGCCACCAGCACCGCGGTGAGGCCCGCCAGCACACCCAGCTCGATCATGTTGTGCTGGAAGTTTTCCGCCAGCCCCTGCGGCGACATCCCGGCGGCGTCCGAGGTTTCGAGGGTGACCAGAAGGATGCGCCGCACCGTGGCGATCAGGCCGACGATCAGGAACGGTTCCGCTTGCAGCTCCCGTGCTTCGATGGACTGGCGCACGGTGTGCAGGATCTCCACCAGCACCAGAACCAGCAGCAGGTGATCCACCACACTGACGATCAGCCGGGCGTCGAGGCCATGCTGCAGCAGCCCCTCGATCAACCGGAAGGCCGCCACGCCCAGCCCCAGAACCGCGGCGAACACGAGGAAGGCCGCGATCACGATGGACAGCCACCGCTCGGCCACCACGACCATAGCCGGCGCGCGCGCCGCCAGATCCTCGGCGTGTTGCTCGACGGCGGGAACGGGCTCGGCCATCTGGCGCTCCGATTGGCTGCAGGCGAAGAGGCTAGACCGCCCCGGCGTCTCCGCCTAGCCGCTGGGGTTCACGGCTTGCCCGCCGGGTAGAGGCTGCGGAGCGCCGCGGTGACCACGGGGACGTAGGTGGTGTCGTGGCGTTCGGTGGGGCGGGGGTCGAACGTCCACGTCAGCCCTGCAGGCGCGGCGGCCTTCAGGGCTGCGACCACCCGGTCCGCTCCCGCCTGCACCTCCGGGCCTTCGCTGCCCAGCCCGATCCAGAGCCGCTTCCCAGCGAAGCTCTCGTTGCGCAGGCGGTCCGCGGCCGCCCTTGAGAGCGCCTGATCGTCGAGCCACAGGCTGGGGCTGGAGGCGATGTAGTCGTCGAACGCCGCCGGGTTCTTCAGGAAGGTCTCCAGCGTGAACAGCCCGGCGAGCGACTCGCCGACGAGGCCGGTGCGGCCGCTGGTGCGATAGTGCGCGGCGATCCACGGCTTCACCTCCTCCACCAGAAAGCGGCGATAGGCGTCGGCGCCGCCGGCCTTGGGCAGGGCCTTGCGGTCCTTGGCCGAGGCGATGACCGGGGTGAGGTCGTGGCGTCGGTCCACGCCCTCGATCCCCACCACGATCAGCTCCTGACCGAAGCCGTTGGCGGCGGTGATCTGGGCCAGGCCCGAGATCGGGTGGAAGTCTTCCGCCTCTCCCCCGTCCAGCAGGACCAGCACGGGGAAGCGCCGCGAGGCGTCGGCATAGTGGGCGGGCAGGTAGACGTTCAGTCGCCGCTCGTCACCCAGGATCACCGAGCGGATCGAGTAGGACCGCCCGATCACGATCTCCCGCCCCGGCTGGGCGGGCAGGGCCTGCGCTGCAGCCTGCGGAGCGAAGGCGCACAGGGCGAGGGCGAGGGCGGCGGCGAGTCGGATCATGGAGCGGTGGTCTTCCGGTCGCAGGGAGGCGTCAACCGAGAGCTGCCCCGCGCGCTTTGACTCCGCGCCCACCCTTCGCCACAACCCCCCTCCGCTTCGGAGACGCCCTTGCCCGAGTCCGCTTCCGAGCCTGCCCCCGGCATCCTGCCCTATCAGGCGCTGCAGGCGCTGATGGACGAGGGCGCGGTGTCCGCCCCCTCCCCATGGCGCGACGATCAGATCCAGCCCGCCAGCCTCGACCTGCGGCTGGGCGCCACCGTCTGGCGGGTGCGCGCCTCGTTCCTGCCGCGCAACCGCACCGTGGCCGAGCGGATCGACGAGGTGGCCATGCACCGGCTCGACCTGTCGAACGGCGGCGCCGTGCTGGAGCGCGGCTGCGTGTACATCGCCGAATTGCAGGAGCGGCTGGCCCTGCCCACAGGCGTTTCGGGCCGCGCCAACCCCAAGAGCTCCACCGGGCGGGTGGACGTGTTCGTGCGCCTCCTCACCGACCGGGGCGCCACCTTCGACGACGTGGCCGACGGCTATACCGGTCCGCTGTACGTTGAGATCGCGCCGCAGACCTTCAGCGTGCTGGTGCGAACCGGCACGCGGCTGAACCAGCTGCGCCTGCGCCGGGGCTCGCCTCCACATCTGCTGAGCAAGGACGTGGGCGTGGACCTGACCGGCAGCCTCGCCGGCTTCCGGGCCCGCCGCCACGCCGGGGTAATCGACCTCGACAAGGAGGACAGCCATCTCGCGGCCGACTTCTGGCAGCCGCTCGAGCCCCGGATCAACCGCGCAGGGGTTGGCGAACTCCTGCTTGATCCCGGCGAGTTCTACATCCTGGCGTCGAAGGAGGCGGTCGAAATTCCCGCCGACCAGGCCGCCGAAATGACGCCCATCGACCCCAGCGTGGGCGAGTTCCGGGTCCACTACGCGGGCTTCTTCGACCCCGGCTTCGGCACGGCCGAGGCCGACGCGGTGGGCTCCAAGGCCGTGCTGGAGGTACGCTCGCACGAGACGCCGTTCCTGCTGGAGGACGGGCAGACGGTGGCGAGGCTGGTCTACGAACCCCTCACCGAGCGCCCCACCCGCATCTACGGCTTCGACGGCAGCCACTATCAGCGCCAGGGCCTGAAGCTCTCGAAGCACTTCAAGCCCTGGTCGTGACGATCCTCCGCTAGACCTTCACCTCGCCCTCGTCATCGCCGTCCCAGTAGTGGATGCGTTTGGCGACGACCTTGATCAGGGTGACCCCCGGGGTGGCCGGGCCGTCCTTGAACCAGCGGTTCATGCTCTTGTCCCAGTGGGCCTCGAACGCCGCACGGTCGCGGATCAGCTCCGCCTCGCCTTCCACTGCGACCATCAACGGCGGCTTGGGGATCAGGCCCTTCGCACCCTGGAACGACAGGGCCACTTTCGGGTCGCGTTCGATGTCTCGCACCATGCGGGCGTGATCCCAGGTGAAGTAGTAGGAGGTGCCCTCGTACTCGACCTCCCCGTTGTTGCTCATGGGGCGGCCTGCGAGCTCGCCGCCCTCGGCGCGGGTGAACAGCATGGCGAAGTCGATGTCGGCGAGCTTCTTGGCGAGTTCGGGCAGGGTCATATCGGCCACGGCAGGTCTCCGGGTCGCCGTTCGCACGGCAGGGGGACTGCCCTAACGCACTGAGACGCGGGTCGTTCGCACGACCGGTTCCCCTAGGCCGCATCCTCGAAGGGGCAGGCGCAGGCGGCGTCTGTCTCCACCTGCAGGGTGGCGTGGCCGATGGCGAAGCGGGCATTCAGCTCGCGGGTGGTCTCGCCCAGGAAGGCGTCGCCCGGCGAGCCCTCAGGCATGACGAGGTGGCACGTGAGCGCCGTGTCGGTGGAGCCGATGGGCCAGATGTGCAGGTCGTGCACACGATCCACCCCCGGCCGCGCCTCCAGCCAGGCGCGCACGGCCAAGGGGTCGACCCCCGGCGGCGTGCCAGCCATCGCCAGCACCGCGGTGTCGCGGAACAGGTCGAGGCTGGCCACGATGATCAACGCCGACACCACAAGGCTGGCCACGGGGTCGAGCCACAGCCACCCCGTCGTCCACATCAGGAGGCCGGCACCCGCGACCCCGGCGGACACCAGGGCATCGGCCGCCATGTGAAGAAACACCGCCCGGCGGTTCACATCGTCCTTCCGGCCGCCGGCGAACAGCAAGGCGGTGCCGCCGTTGACGAAAATCCCGGCGCAGGCGACCGCCGCGACCGTCAAACCAGGCGCTGCGACCGGATGTAGCAACCGGCGCCCGGCCTCCGCAGCGATGGCGCCCGTCACCACAAGCAGAACCACCGCATTGAAAAGCGGCGCCAGGATCGATGCGGACCGCAGGCCCCAGGTGAACCGCTCGGTGCGCCCGCGCCTCGCCAGGGTGGCCGCACCCCATGCCGCGAGCAGAGCCGCCACGTCGCCGAGGTTGTGCCCCGCGTCGGCCAGCAGCGCCGTCGAGCCGGAGGCGAAGCCCACCGCCGCCTCGATCGCCACGAAGCCGATGTTCAGCGCCGCCCCGACCGCGAACGCGGTGCTAAACCCTTGTGGTGCATGGGAATGTCCGCCGTGGCCGTGATGGTGGTGACCATGCCCGCCCCCCTTCGCATGGGCGTGCGCAGGGTGCTCGTGGCCATGATGGTGATGCGGGGTTGCGGCTTTCGACATCGACCCGGAGGGGCTCCCGAATGGGTGGCGGCAGGCTTTGGCCTGCGCTAGAGTGCGCAGGCTTCCGCGGGCATGATGTAGTGGTAGCCTGGCAGCTTCCCAAGCTGCTCGTGCGGGTTCGATTCCCGCTGCCCGCTCCAACGTCGGCCAGAGTCGAACTTGAGTCTATCCGGAGCGGTTAACTACGCCCGGTTACTCAGTTTTACTGTCGTTGGAGCGCCACACATTCGTCGGCTGCGCGCAACTGTCGCGGCGTTTTCAACCGTGTGGAGAAGCCTACTAGCTTGACCGCGACCGGCTTAATAAGATGCTAAGAACGAGCTGTATGTCGGGCTCGAGGGGGCCATGTCGGCTGGGGAACTGATTATGTCTAGGACGGTGATCTTGGCTGGCGCTTCGGGGCTGGCACTTCTGATGTCGGGGGCCGTCGCGCTCGCCGACTCCTATGGCGGCGTCGCGGCGGACTATCCGCCCAACGCAAAGCCGGGTCAGTGCTTTGCACGCGTATTGACCCCTGAAATCTACGAGACGTTCACCGACAAGGTGATCGACACGCCGGAAAAGACCGAGCTGCGTGTCATCCCTGGCGAGTGGCGCTGGGAAGAGAAGACGATCCTCGTCCGCGAGGCGTCCATCGAATACATCGTGGTGCCCGGCACCTATAAGACCATCACCATCGGCGGCGGCTACGGCCCCGGCGGACCTGGTGGTCCCGGCGGCTCGGGTGGTCCTGGCGGCGGCTACGGCCCCGGCGGTCCCGGCGGCCCGCCCCCCGGCTACACCGGTTCGGGCTACGCCGACGGCGTGGTCACCGTGAAGCCGGGCTACACCCGCATCGAAGTGATCCCGGCCACCTACGGCACGGTCACCGAGCAGGTGCTGGTCAAGGAAGCCACCACCGTCTGGAAGCCCGGCAAGGGTCTGGCGGGGCATACGCCCGGCTACGGCACTTCCCCCGGCACCGGCCCGGGCTATCTGCCCGCGGTCGTGGACGGCAAGCCCTACTACGGCCCGACCAAGGTCGCGCCGACGGGTGAACTGCTCTGCCTCGTGGAGATCCCGGCCGAATACAAGACGGTCACCAAGACCGTCGTGAAGACGCCGGCCCGCACCGTCGAAGTGGCCGTGCCGCCCGAGTACAAGGGCTACACCCGCCAGGTGGTGGATATCGCGGCTCACGTCGAGAAGCGCGAAATCCCGGCCGTCTACGAGAATATCCGCATCCAGGTGCTGGTCCGACCGGAACGTGTCGAGAGCACCACCATCCCGGCGACCTACAAGGTCATCGAGAAGAAGAAGCTCGTCGGCGGCGGCAAGCTCGAGTGGCGCGAAGTCATCTGCGACGACAAGCTCCAGGGCCCGCTTCCGGCCAACGCGATCAACTGCTCGGACGCTGGCGGCTCCTGCACGCCCAGCTACACGCCGCCAGTCTACACGCCTCCGCCGCACTCGACCTCGAGCTACGGCACCAAGGGCGGCTACGAGACCACGACCACCTATACGGCTCCCAAGCCCGTCTATGCGCCCCCGCCCAAGGCCTACAAGGGCACGACGGTGACGCACAGCTACGACGGCGAGCGCGGCGCCTACGCTCCTGCGGCGGCCTCGGCCACCGTCACGGCGCAGGCCCAGGCTCAGAGCGGTTCGGCTCAGCCGGCCACGGGGAACATGATCGCCCGCATGCAGCAGGCGCTCACCACCCGCGGCTACTACGCCGGCCCGATCGACGGCCTCTACACCCAGACCACTTCGGAGGCGCTGCTGCGCTTCCAGAAGGACAACAAGATGGCTTCGGGCCAGCTCACGCTGGAAACCGCCCGCGCCCTCGGCATCTGGAACTAAGACGACCTAGACACCCCGGCCTCTCCCCTCGAGGCCAGACGTGCGTACCCGGCGGCGGGGTGGAGCAATCCACCCCGCCGTTCGGCGTTTTGGGGTGTGGCATAGGCGGGTTGGCAATGACCTTGGCGGGCGGCTAGCGGCTCCTGGGCGGGACATGAATGATCCTGCCTGCGCGCTCGGGCGGCGGGCTAGGTGGAAGCTCACCGATTGGCGTCACGCAAGCGGGCGGTTCGCCAGGCTCGGCTGAGCGCGTCCTGCTGGCCGGTCTGGCCTAGTGCCCGTGAGCGCGCCTGCTGCGGGCGAGCTGGCGTTTTCTCAGCGCGGGAGCAGCACCACCGCCGCAAGGACGATCAGCAACACGATCGCCGCCACCAAGACGAAGCCCAGCGCACGCTGCCTCCGCTGGGCGGTCGATTGCACCAGGGTCGCCTCGTCCAGCCAATAGTGCCCGCCGGGGAGCGCGACGATCACGTGATCGCTCACGAACCGATCGAAGGCTCTTTGGCTGTGGCGACCGATGGGGTGAAAGGGCATCGCGGTGGCGGCGGATGTCGCCCCGTTCTGCCGGAACTCCTCCACCACCCGACGACGACCGCGGTCGTCAGCCGCTGCCGCGATGACTGCTGCTGTGCTCATGAATCCCCGCGGCTTGCCTGCACAGGATGATCCCATTGCCTGCCAATGGCAAAGCTTCGCGTACGGCTGGCCGCCCCGCCCCTTTTTGGTGGGCGCATCCTCCCACCCATGCCCGTCGCGACACCCGCCAGCCCCTGCACCCCTTCCGAACCCTTCGCCCCTGCCCCACGTTGAGCTGATCCATGCGCGCCTTCGCCACCCTTCTGGACCGGGTTCAGCTCACCGGATCGCGCAACGCCAAGCTGCGGCTGGTGCGCGACTACCTGAACACCGCCCCAGACCCAGAGCGCGGCTGGGCGCTGGCGGCGCTGACGGGCAGCCTGAGCTTCCACGCCCTGAAGCCCGCGATGATCCGAAAGCTCGTGGAGCAGCGGGTCGACCCCGTGCTCCTCGGCTGGTCCTACGACTTCGTGGGCGACCTCGCCGACACCGTGGCGCTGATCTGGCCCGAACGGCCCGGTGCCAACCGCGAGCCCGACCTTTCAGAAGTGGTGGATGCGCTCCGCGCCAGCCACCGCGCCGCATCGCCCGCGCTTCTGGAAGGTTGGCTAGACGCCTGCGACGCCGACGGGCGGTGGGCGCTCCTGAAGCTTCTCACCGGCGCGCTGCGGGTGGGGCTGTCGGCCCGATTGGCGAAACAGGCCTGCGCCGACCTCGCCGGCCTCTACGGACACACCGTCACGGCGTCGGAGATCGACGAGGTGTGGCACGCGCTGGAGCCCCCCTACGCCGAGCTGTTCGCCTGGCTGGAAGGGCGGGCGGAGCGCCCCAACCCGAACGCCCCCGGCCGCTTCCGCCCCGTGATGCTGGCCCAGCCCATCGACGAGGCCGTCGATTTCGCCCGCTACGCCGCCACCGACTACTACGCCGAATGGAAGTGGGACGGCATCCGCGTGCAGGCCGTGCGCGAGGGCGGGGTGAACCGCCTCTACTCCCGCACCGGCGATGAGATCTCCGGTGCCTTCCCTGATCTGATGGGCGCGCTCACCTTCGAGGGAGCCATCGACGGGGAGCTCCTGGTGCTTCGCCACCACCGCGTCGCGTCGTTCGGCGACCTGCAGCAGCGGCTGAACCGCAAGACCGTCGATGCCAAGACGATGGCGGCGTTCCCGGCGGCAATCCGGGCCTACGACCTCTTGAGCGAGAACGGGGAGGACGTTCGCTCCCTCCCGTTGCGCGAACGCCGCGCCCGGCTGGAAGCGTTCGTGGCGGCCCACGGGGGCGAGCGGCTGGACCTGTCGCCGCTGGTGCCCGTCGAAAGCTGGGAGGCACTGGCGCAGGTGCGCGCCAACCCGCCGGAAGGCGACGCCCAGGCCGCCGAGGGGCTGATGCTGAAGCGGTGGGACAGCCCCTACGAAAGCGGCCGCCCCAAGGGCCCCTGGTTCAAGTGGAAGCGCGATCCGTTTCTGGTGGACGCGGTGATGATGTACGCCCAGCGCGGGCACGGAAAACGCTCCAGCTTCTATTCCGACTACACCTTCGGGGTGTGGAAGGAGGGGGCGCTGACGCCGGTGGGCAAGGCCTACTTCGGCTTCACCGACGAGGAGCTGGTGAAGCTCGACAAGTTCGTGCGCGACAACACCGTCGAGCGGTTCGGCCCGGTGCGGTCGGTTCGCGCGGATCGCGGCTTCGGCCTTGTTCTGGAGGTGGCGTTCGAGGGGTTGCAGCGCTCCACGCGCCACAAGTCGGGCGTGGCCATGCGCTTTCCCCGCATCCACCGCATCCGCTGGGACAAGCCCCCTGGCGAGGCCGACGAGATCGGCCTGCTGGAGCGCATGCTCGACGCCATCGAGGCGGGGCGGGCACCATGACGGACACCCTCGAGACCCTGCGCCTGAAGATGGAGCAGGCCGCCGCCGACATGGACTTCGAGGAGGCCGCCCGCCTGCGGGATCGCCTCAGCCTGCTGCAGGGTGCAGATGCGCCGGATGCGGATCAACCCCTCGACACCTCCCGCCTGACCCGGCAGGAGCCCGGCCGCATGGGCCTTGGAACCAGCGATCAGAAGATGATTCCGCCCGCCGACTGGAGGCCTCCCGCCAGGCCCGATCCCATGACTTCAGGGCACAAACGCCCGAAGCACAGGCGCTGATGGGACAGGCTCCGACCACCACGCCCCATTGTCGCCCATCGTCCGTGTACGATGGGTCGAACTCCCGCCCACGGACGTTTCACCCCGCATGTTGATCGATCTCCCCGCCGCCGCGCCCGCGAAGCTGTCGCTCGCCTCCCTCCCCGCGGGCCTTCGAGGCGTGGTGACGGGCGAGACGGTGGCGATCACCAAGGCGGGCAACGTGCTGGGCGACCTGGCGGTGAACATCGTCGTGGCGCTCCTGATCTTCGTCGCCGGGCTGTGGGTGGCCAAGTGGGCCTCGCGGCTGGTGTGCGAGGGCCTGGGCAAGCTGCCCCGCACCGCCCACGACCAGACCCTGCAGGACTTCGCAGGGTCGGTGACGCGCTACGCCATCATGATCATCACCATCGTCGCCATCCTGCGGCGGCTGGGGGTGGAGACCACCTCGATCATCACGATCCTGGGGCGGCGTCGCTGGCCATCGGCCTGGCGCTGCAGGGGGCCCTGTCGAACGTGGCGGCGGGGGTGATGATCCTGATCTTCCGGCCCTACCGCGTGGGCGACCTCGTCAACATCGCGGGCAAGCTCGGCACGGTGCGCAAGCTCGACCTGTTCAACACCGAACTGTCGGATGTGGACGGGCTGAAGCTCACGGTGCCCAACAGCAAGGCCTTCGGTGACGTGGCCACCAACTACACCGACATCCCGCACCGCCGGGTGGAGATGACCTTCGCCCTCCCCCCCACAGCCCCGGCCGAGGCGGCGGCGAAGGCGGCGCTGGCCGTGCTGCTGGCCGACCCGCGGGTGCTGAACGACCCCGCCCCCATGTCGCGCGTCACCGAATACACGGCGGAGAAGATCACCATCACCGTGCGCGCCTGGGCGCTGGTGAAGGACTACTGGGACATGCGCTTCGACCTGTCGCGCCTGGTCTACGAGGCGGTGCAGGCGGCCGGCGGCTCGCTGTACTATCCGACCCAGCGGGTGGTGAACCTCGCCGGTCCGCCCGACCCTGTGGCCGACCCAGCAGACAGCCTCGCCTCGCTCCAGTAGGCGCCCCCGAGCACCGCGAAGAGGGCCAGAAGGGGCGCCGCCCCAAGCTGCACGCCGGTCAGCGTCATGAGGGCGGGAGCCACGACGGGAGTCGCGAAGGCACAGAGGAGGGCGGTGCGAACCCCCGGCCTCACCGCGGTGCCGGAGCCGATGAGCAGCGCCGCAGCGACGACCAGAAGCGTCAGGTCATAGTCCACCACATAGGGGCTGATCAGAAGGGCGGCGGTCACCGCCACCGCTCCCTTGAGGGGCATGAAGCCCTCCCCGTGTCGCCACACCAACACCGCCGTCGCCAGCACCGCAAGCGACGCGGCCCCCTGCAGGGCGAGGGCGAGGGCCTGCGGGGCGTGCAGGCTCATGGCGAAGATGAACACGCTCGGCACCTTCGCCCAGGAGATGCCTCCCTGTGCGAGAAAGGCCTGCATCTGCGGGCCCGTGCGTAGGAACTCCGCCCAAGGCGCCCAGCCGAACGCCACGAGGGACGCTCCGCACAGCGCCGCCGCACCCCCGAGGAAGCCGCCCAGCGCACGATATCGCCCCCCGACCAGCAGCAGCACGGGGACCAGCACGGCGAAGTGCGGCTTGCACACCAGAAGGCTGAAGATCGCCCCTGCCAGCATTGGCCTCCGCTCCAGCAGCGCCAGCCCCCAGGCGAAGGCGGCGGCGGTGAGAAACGCGGTCTGCCCGTGCAGGATGCAGACGAAGGTGGCGGGCGCCCCCAGCGCCAGCAGCAGCCCGTCGCGCCCCCGCAGAAGCCGCCGCACCCCGCCCACGAAGGCCGCCAGCCCGGCGCAGCTCCACAGGGCGTAGGCCACGAAGTATGGCAGCGCGCCGAGCGGCAGCAGCAGGAGCGCCAGGGGCGGCGGATAGCGCCACAGGTAGACGAGGCTCTCCCCCGGCACCGCCGCCTGCTCAACCGCCGAGATCGCCGCCCCGTCGTAGGCGGAGGCCAGCGCGCCACGCAGGGCGAGGCGGCCCGCGGCGTGGAACAGCACGAAATCCGATCCCACCGGCGAGCCGTCGGGCCGCACGCCACCCGGCGCAGTGACCAGCCACAAGACCAGCGCCGCCCCATAGGCCACCACCAGCGCCACCGCCGCCTTGCGGGCGAGCGCCGGGGTCAGGGCCAATTCGAAGCGCTGCAGAATGCGGAACATCGCCCCGTCCCTTACCCGCGGGCGCTTAAGTCCGACCTAATCTCGCCTCCGTGCTAGACGCCCGACCATGACCACCCTCTCCCTCGATGCCCACGTTCTCGCCGCCCTGTTTACCGCAGAGGGTGCGGTCTTCGTCACCGCTGATGGGCGGGTGCATTTCGAGGGGTCGCCGCCGGTGCAGGCGCATGAGCACTCCGCCCTCGCCGCCTGCGCCCACCCGAGCGGCTCCGGCGTGGTCACCACGAGCGACGACGGGCGGGTGGTGTGGTCGCGACCCACCCATCACGAGACGGTGGCCGAGCTTCCCGGCAAGTGGATCGACAGCGTGGTGGCCGCCCCCGCCAGCGGCCTGATCGCCTTCGCCACCGGCCGCGAGGTTCATGTGCGCGACACCGCGGACGAGGCCTTCGCCCGGAGCTTCGGGCTGGAGCGGGCCTGCGCGGGCCTCGCGTTCGAGCCCAAGGGGCGCCGGCTGGCGGCCGCAACCTATGGCGGGGCGGCGCTGATCTATGCGCGGGTTTCCGAGCAGGTGCCCCAGATGCTGAAGTGGGCGGGCAGCCACGTGGCGGTGCGGTTCAGCCCCGACGGCAAGTTCCTGGTCACCGCGACGCAGGAGAACGAGCTGCACGCCTGGCGCCTGGCGGACGGGAAGGACATGCGCATGTCGGGCTACCCCGCCAAGGTTCGCAGCCTCGCCTTCCTCGGCAAGGGCGCGCTGATGGCCACGAGCGGAGCGCAGGGGGCGGTGGTGTGGCCCTTCAACGGCGCCAGCGGCCCGATGGGCAAGGAGGCGGCCGAGGTGGGCGTGGAGGCGGCGCGGGACGATGAGGAGCTGCGGGTGACGCGGGTGGCGGCCGCCCACGCCTCCCTGCGCCTGTGCGCCGGCCTGAGCGACGGCCGCGTCTGGGCCGCGCAGCTCGACGCCCACGGCCTCACCTATCCCAAGGCGGAGCCCGGACCGGCAATCAGCGCCCTGGCGGCATCTACGGATGGCACCCGCCTCGCCTGGGGCGACGAAGGCGGCGGCGCAGGCGTGGTGGCGCTGGCCTAGAACCCCTCGAAGGTGGCGAAGGCCTCCAGCGGGTCGCGGGCGGCGCGCCAGCCGTTGATGGGGTGGTGGGGGTCGCGGTGCCCGAGCGCCACGCCGCAGAACAGCATGTGATCGGCATCCAGCCCGATGAACTCGCCCACGGACTTGGGCCACATGGACCAGGCCTCCTGCGCGCAGGTATCGAGCCCCTGCTCGACGGCGAGCAGCATCAAGGTCTGCAGATACATGCCGAGGTCGGACCACTGGGGCGGGCCCATCGAGCGATGCACGGTCACGAACAGCCCCACCGGGGCGCCGAAGAAGTCGAAGTTGCGGGCGAACTGAACGAGGCGCCCGAGCTTGTTCTCCCGCTCCACGCCCAGCGACCGATACAGGTCTTCGCCCACCTGGAAGCGCCGGCTGCGATAGGGCTCGGTCAGCGCCTCCGGGTAGACCGCATACTCGGCCCCCTCGCCCCGCGGGTTTTCGCGCAGGCGATCGGCGATCCGCGCCCGGAAGGCGGCCAGCCGGTCCCCGCTGAGCGCATGGATGCGCCACGGCTGGAGATTGCCCCCCGAAGGCGCCTGACGCGCGCCCTCGACAAGGGCGCGCACGGTTTCCAGCGACACGGGATCGGGCAGGAAGGCCCGCACCGAAGACCGCTTTGCCACCGCTTCTGAAACGTCCATGCGATCCTCGTTGCAGCACCAGATGAACGCTCTAGCATCCTCCGGGCAAGCTTGGGGGCTGGAGCTTCATGACCGACGCCGACGAGCCGCAAGCCGCTGCGCCCCCGCTGCCGCCCGTCCCCATGCCGGGCGAGGGTGCGGAACAGACCGGCCCCGCCGCCTCCGAGCCCCCCGCGCACCAAGACTTTGGCACCCGCTCAAGCGCGAGGATTGCGGACGAGGGTGGGGCTGAGAGAGCGCCTCCGGCCGCGCGCGCCCGTCGCCCTATCCACTGGGGTCGCGCCCTCCTCCTGATCCTCGGGTTCCTGGTCCTCCTCCCGCCCGTCTCAGTGCTGATCACTAAGGTCGTCGCGCCGCCCGTCACGATCCTGATGCTGGAGCGGTTCTCGCAGGGGCGGCCGATCATCAAGGAGTGGCGCTCGCTCGACCGCATCGCCCCCAGCCTGCAGACCGCGGTGATCGCGGCGGAGGACGACGGGTTCTGCAACCACAAGGGCTTCGACTGGGAGGCCATCCGCATCGCCGCCGAGCACAACGCCCGCTCGCCCAACAAGGTGCGGGGCGGCTCCACCATCAGCCAGCAGACCGCCAAGAACGTGTTCCTGTGGCCCTCGCGCGACTACGTGCGAAAGGGATTGGAAGCGGGCTACACCGTCCTGATCGAAAAGATCTGGGGCAAGCGCCGCATCCTGGAGACCTACCTCAACGTGGTGGAGTGGGGCCCCGGCCTCTATGGCGCCCAAGCCGCCGCCCGGCAGTATTTCCACGAGGATGCCGACCGGCTCACGGCCCAGCAGTCGGCGCGGCTTGCGGCCATCCTGCCCAGCCCCCTCAAGTGGCGCGCCGTGAACCCCGGCCGGTATGTTGCGCGCCGCTCGCGCAGCATCGCCGGGAATGCCCAGGTCGTGCGCTCCGATGATCTGGCCTGGTGCCTGCGCCGCTGATGGCTTGACCGGGCGCCTCCATCCGGCTCCCATCCCGCCAGTTGTTGCAGGATACCGCCGATGATCCGCCGCGCCGCCGTGCTCTCCGTCTCCGCCGTCGCGCTCATGGGGGCGGCGCCGAAGCCAGCCCCCGCAGGCAAGCCGACGGCCGCCGAAGCCAAGGCCTTCGTGGCGCAGGCCGAGACGGACATGGACGCCATGCGCCGCACCGTTTCGCCGATCAGCTGGGTGCAGGCGACCTACATCAACATCGACACCACGACGACCGCGGCAAAGGCCGGTGGCGAGGCCAACGCCCAAGCGGTGAAATACGCCAAGGCCGCGCACCGCTTCGACCATGTGAGCGTCGATCCCGTCACCCGGCGCAAGCTCTCCATCCTGTCGCGCGGCGTGAACCTGCCCGCGCCCGACCGTCCGGGGGCGGCGGAAGAGTTGTCGGCCATCGGCGGCCGCAACCAGACGCTCTACTCCACCGGCAAGTTCACCTGGAAAGGCAAGGTGCTGAACCTGGAGGACATGGAGGACGTGCTGCGCTCCTCCCGCGATCCCGCCGAAACCAAGGCCATCTGGGAAGGCTGGCGGAAGATCTCGCCGCCGATGGCCAAGGACTACGCCCGCGAGGTGGTGCTGGCCAACGAGGGTTCCCGGGCGCTGGGCTATAAGGACGCCGGTGCCCTCTGGCGCTCCGGCTACGACATGAGCCCCGACGCCTTCGCGACGAAGGTTGACGCCCTGTGGGGCCAAGTGGCGCCCTTCTACACCAAGCTGCACTGCTACGTTCGCGCCCGGCTCAACGCCAAATACGGCGACGCCGTGCAGCCTCGCACCGGGCCGATCCGCGCCGACCTCACGGGCAACATGTGGGGCCAGGAGTGGGGGAACATCTACGACATCGTCGCCCCGGCGAACGGCCCGGGCCTGGGCTATGATCTCGACGAGCGGCTGAAGGCGCAGAACTACGACGCGGTGAAGCTGACGAAGACCGGCGAGGGCTTCTACACCTCCATCGGTCTGCAGGCCCTGCCCGACACCTTCTGGACGCGCTCGCAGCTGTCGCGCCCGCGAGACCGCGATGTGGTCTGCCACGCCTCCGCCTGGACGGTGCAGGGGCCCAAAGACGTGCGGATCAAGGCCTGCCTGCGCACCAACGCGGACGACTTCTTCACGGCTCACCACGAGCTAGGCCACCTGTACTACGACCTCGCCTACGCCGATCAGTCGCCCCTGTTCCGGGGCGGCGCCAACGACGGGTTCCACGAGGCGATCGGCGACTTCGCCGGGTTGAACTCGCTCACCCCCGACTATCTGAAGCGCCTGGGCATCATCGATTCCGTGCCGGGGGCCGACGCCGACATTCCCTACCTGCTGCGCCGGGCGATGGACTCCGTGGCGTTCCTGCCGTTCGGCCTCCTCGTCGACAAATGGCGGTGGGAGGTGTTTTCAGGCGAGGCCACGCCGGAGAACTGGAATACGAAATGGTGGGAGCTCGTGCGCCACTACCAGGGCATGACACCCCCCGGCGATCGCCCGGCGGACGCTTTCGATCCCGGCGCCAAGCAGCACATCCCCGGCAACACGCCCTACATGCGCTACTTCCTGGCCCGCATCTACGAGTTCCAGTTCTACCGCTCGGCCTGCAAGCAGGCGGGGTGGACGGGCCCGTTGAACCGGTGCTCCGTCTACGGAAACAAGGCCGTGGGCGCCAAGTTCGAGAAGATGCTGGCGATGGGCCAGTCGCAGCCCTGGCCCGATGCGCTCGAAGCCTTCACCGGCGAGCGCGACATCGACGCCACCGCCATCGCCGACTACTTCGCCCCCCTGGATCGCTGGCTCACCGTGCAGACCAAGGGCGAGCGCTGCGGCTGGCAGGCGTGAGGCCTTAACCCTGCCACTGCGCGGAATCTTTACCCCCGCCCGCCATTCTCTCGCCTGAGCGGGCGCTTCATCGGCCCGCGGTGACGGTAGGCGCCAGCGACATGACGGGCACGGGGATCAAGGCGAAGCTTGCAGCCTTCGGGCGTGACCGGCGCGGGGCCATCGCGCCCATCTTCGCCCTCGTGGCGATCCCGCTGGTGCTGGCGGCGGGCGTCGGGATCGACGTCTCGCGCGTGGTCTCGGCCCGCAACAACCTGCAGGACGCCCTGGATGCTGCCGCCCTGGCGGTGGGGCGACTGCCCTCGAACACGCCCATCGCCACCATGAAGCAGACGGCCCAATACTGGGTGACCGCCAACCTCAGCGACAAGAACCTGCCCTCGGTGACGCCGCAGGTGGTCGTCGATACCGCCGCCGGACAGATCGACCTTTCGGCCTCGGTCGTGATCCCCAGCGCCGTCGTCGGGCTGATGGGCGTGCAGAGCCTGCCGGTGAAGGGCCATGCCACGATCAAATACGGCACCAGCCACGTGGAACTGGCGCTGGTCTTGGACAACACCGGCTCCATGTCGCAGGACAACAAGCTGCAGAGCCTGAAGGACGCCTCCAACCAGTTGGTGGACACCCTGGCCGCCTCCGCCGCCCAGTCGAGCGATCCGGATGTGCTGAAGATCGGCGTCGTGCCGTTCTCCACCACCGTGAACATCGGCGCGAGCAATCGCGGACAGACGTGGCTGACAGGCGTCAGCCCCTATTCCTCGGACATCTTCACTACGGCCGGCGTCGATCGCTTCCTGCTGCTGGACAAGATGAAGATCAGCTGGGGTGGCTGCGTCGAAAGCCGCCCGATGCCCTACGACATCCAGGACACCGCGCCCTCGCTCGCGACCCCGGCCACGCTGTTCACGCCGTTCTTCTGGCCCGACGAGCCCGACGACAAATACAAGTCGAACACCTACTACGACGCCTATGCCAACAACTACCTGCCCGATCTTGCGGTGGACAAGACGTGGCAGACCAAGCAGGGCGACGCGCTGAAATATCTGCCGAACAAAGCCGTCAGCGGTACGAGCGCGTGGACGGGCTACAACCTCGGCCCCAACGCCAGTTGCCAGATGGCGCCCCTGTCGCGCCTGACAAAGGACACGGCCAGCATCAAGACCAAGCTGAAACAGATGATCGCGGTGGGCGACACGGAAATCCCCATTGGGCTGATGTGGGGCTGGCACGTGTTGTCGCCGAACCTGCCCTTCGCCGACGGTGCCGCCTATGGCACCAAGGGCGTGATCAAGATCGTGGTGCTGGTCACCGATGGCCAGAACACCTATTCGTCGGGTTACAACAGCCAGGTCTCGGCCACCGACAACTCGCTCTACACGGCGCTGGGCTATCAGTGGCAGAACCGCATCTCCACCGACGGGGGAAGCTATTCGAATCCGTCGCAGGCCCTGAACGATCGCATGGCCAAGGTCTGTTCCAACATGAAAGCAGCAGGTGTGGTGATCTACACCGTGCCGGTGGAAGTGACGGACACCACGATCAAGGGCCTGCTGCAGGCCTGCGCCACCTCGCCCGACAAGTTCATCGACGTGGCGAGTTCTTCGGATCTGGCTGCCGCCTTCGCCAACATCGCGGGATCGATCACCGCCCTGCGCATCGCCGGCTGAGAACGGCGGAGCGCGGCCGCGCCCTCAGCGTCAGGCCCGCGCCCTTCAACCCGCCAGGGCAGCCTGAGCTGGGACGGGGGTCGGCGCGGTCATCCGGGCCACGGCATGCAGCAGGCCGGGTGCAGAGATGGGCTTGGTCATGTGTTCGTCGGCGCCTGCCTCGAAGGAGGCGGCGGCGTGCTCAGGCAGGGCGTTAGCCGTCAGGGCGATGACGGGGGTGCGCGCCACCCCGGTGGACGCCTCGAAGCGTCGCAGGGCCCGGATGGCGGTGAGGCCGTCCATCACCGGCATCTGCATGTCCATCAGCACGAGGTCGAAGCGCTGCCTCCGCAGGGCTTCCAGCGCCTCGGCCCCGTTTTCCACAGACTCCAGGTCCACGTCGGCGGACCCGAGGATGAGTTCGACCACCCTGCGGTTCACGGGGTGATCCTCGGCCAGGAGCACGCGCACGCGACCGGCACCCACAGCCTCCGGCACAGCCTCCGCGACGGAAGCGAGATCCGTCGCGCGCATCGCCGTCAGGGGAAGCTCCAGCGTGAAGGTCGCGCCTTCGCCCAGAGCCCCGGCCGCCGACAGGTCGCCCCCCATCCGGCGGGCCAGCGCCCGCGAGATCGCGAGACCCAGGCCCGTGCCGCCGAACCGGCGCGTGATCGATCCGTCGGCCTGGCTGAAGCGTTCGAACAGCCGTTCCGCCTGGGCGGGCGTGAAGCCTACTCCGGTATCCTCGACGATGAAGGCGACGGTGCCCGGCGCCGCGCCAGCCGCGACGCGCAGGCACACGTCGCCGGAGTCCGTGAACTTCACGGCGTTGGAGAGCAGGTTCGACAGGATCTGCCGCAGCCGCGTGGGGTCGGCCGAATAGGTCCCGCTGATGGACTCGTCCACCTCGCAGCGGAACCCGATGCCCTTCTCCGCCGCCCGCCAGCCGAACAGAGTGGCGACGCTGAGCACGAAGGCCTGCAGATCGAAGGGCTCGCAGATCAGTTCGAGCCGCTGTTCTTCGACGCTCGCCAGATCCAGCACATCCGACAGGAGGCGCGAGAGGGACTCCGCGGAGGTCTCGACCAGCTCCACCATCTCGCGCTGGGCGGGGTCGAGGATTGTTCGGGCCAGCGCCCCCGTCACGCCGGTGATGCCGTTCAGGGGTGTGCGCAATTCGTGGCTCATGTTGGCCAGGAATTCGCTCTTGGCCTTGTTGGCGCCCTCGGCGGCGCGGGTCGCCTCGGCCAGTTCGAGGTCGCCGAGCTTGCGGGCGGTGATGTCCCGCATCACGCCGACGACCCGTTCGATCTTCCCGTCAGCCCGCCGGATGGCCTCGGCATTCGAATGCACCCAGGCGATCTCGCCGCCCTCGCACTCGATGCGATGTTCCACGTTGTAGGGCGCGCCCACCGCGAGATGGGTCTGCCAGGCCAGCAGCACCCAGTCGCGATCCTCGGGGTGCACGAAGGTGTGGATCGACATCAGCCGGTTGAAATCCACGTCGTGGCCGAACAGCCGCATGGCCGGTCCGGTGGCGAAATGGCTCTTGTCGGTGAGGTCGATCTCCCAGACGCCTGTGCCGGAGATGTCGAGCGCCTGGCGCAGCAGCCCTTCGGACCGCTCCGCCGACCGCCGGGCCTCCACCACCTCCGTCACGTCGTGGGAGCAGATGATGACCCCGCCCACCTCGTCGGCGTCCGTCCACCAGGGGGCGACTTCGTAGCGGGTGTGCCGCGTCGTGCCGTCGGGGCGAACGATCGCCGCCTCGCCCCGCATCGTCTCTCCCGCCAGGGCCTTCTGGTGCACGTCGGCGATGATGCGGGTTCCCGGCAGCACCTCGTAGTGCCCGCGCCCGATCAGCGGCTGATCCCCCAGGCGATAGTCCTCGGCCCAGCGCGGGCTGGCATGAGGTATCTCAGGTCACGGTCCAGCATGACGAGCGCCACGGGCGCGTGCGCCACGTAGGCGCCGGACACCCGCTCGGCGCTGCGGCGTGCGGTTCGGGCGGCGGCCGCCTCAACAAGGCTGCGGCGCAGGGCCAGCTTGGAGCTGAGCAGGCCTGCGAGATCCTCAAGGCCCTGGGCCAGTCGCGCATCGTAGGCACGGGGTTCGGCCGACGAGACGCAGAGCACGCCTACGGCCTGGCCCTGATCGCGAAGGGCGGCCCCGGCGTAGAAGCCGATCGCTATGGGTGCAGTGGCCACGAGGTCGCTGACGCGAGGGTCGGTCCGGGCGTCCTCGACCCAGAACACCCCGTCGGCATGCAGGGCGTGGTTGGAAAAAGACAGGCGGCGCGACAGGCCGTTGGGCAGTTCGACACCCAGCGTGACCTTGTAGTGCAGCGTATCCTCGGACACGAAGCACACGGCGGCGGCGGCGGATGCGAACATGGTCTGCGCCAGCCGGGCGGCGCGGATCATCCCCTCGGGCGGAGCATCGCGCAGCACGTCGAGCGTGTGCAGCGCCTGCAGGCGCTCGGCTTCGTCGGGCGGAAGGGGCGCGGCGGGCAGGGTTCGATCTCCGGGCTGCGCCCCCACCTTCGAACCATATGGCTAAGATGGTGTTTAGGCCCGGGCCTCAGGCCAGCTTGATCTCGCGCAGCCGTTCCTTGAGGAAGCCATCGGCCGTGATCGGCTCGGGGTAGCGATCGGGATGCTCCGTATCCACCGTCTGCGGCAGCGTCTCGATCATGTAGTCAGACGCGAAGTGCAGGAAGAACGGCGTGGAGTAGCGTGGGACGCCCCGGCGCTCTGGCGCAGGGTTCACCACCCGGTGGCTGGTGGAAGGCAGGCGATGGTTGGTCAGCCGCTGCAGCATGTCGCCGATGTTGACCACGATGGAACCCGCGGGCGGGTTCACCGGCAGCCACGATCCGTCCTTCTCCTTCAGCTCCAGCCCCGCCTCCTCCGCACCCAGAAGGAGCGTGATGACGTTGATGTCCTCGTGGGCGCCGGCCCGCACGTGCGGGCCATCCTCCGGCACGGGCGGGTAGTGCAGGAGCCGCAGGATCGAGTTGCCCTGCTCAACGGTGGGTTCGAAGAAGCCGTCGTCCAGCTTCAGGTGACGGGCGATGGCGCGCAGCATCTGGTTTCCCAGCCCGTCGATGGCGTCGTAGAGCGCCTTCAAGTGCGGGTGGAAGCCGGGCACCTCGGCATCGGGCCAGACGTTTTCCGGCATGTGGTCGCGGAAGCGGTGGGCGGCTGGCAGGTCCCGGCCCACGTGCCAGAACTCCTTCAGGTCGTGGTGCGTGGCCCCCTTGGCGGTCTCGATGCCGAAGGGGATGTAGCCGCGCTGCCCCATGCCGCCCTCGACGCGGTACTTCCGCTTCACGTCGGTTGGCAGGGCGAAGAACGCCTTTGTGTCGGCCAGGGCCTCGTCGATCAGCGGCTGCGGCACCGGGTGATCGCAGAGCACGGCGAAGCCGTAGCGCTCGAAGGAGGCCCCCAGTGCTTCTGCAAACCGCGGGAAGTCGGCTTCGTACAGCCGGTAGGAAACAGGCGTAATACTCATGGCGACCTTCTAGCGGGGTCGGAAGCGACTGCGAAGCGACTGCCTTAAGGCTAGTGCCCGCCGCCGCCCGGAGGCATGGCCCGGCGGGCCGGGCGGGGGGCGATCCACACCACGCCGCAGGCGAGGAACAGGAACGCCGCGAGAGCCAGGAACATCTGGTTGGTGCCCACCATCACCGCCTGGGTCTGCAGCAGCATCTCGAACTGCCGCAAGGCCCCCTCCGGCGACAGGCCCGTCGCGACCAGGGAGTCGACGCCCGCCTGATAGCCGCCGCCCCGCTGGTTCAGAAGCGCGACCCGGGCGCTCTCGCCCGCATCCTCCCACTTGGTGGTGATCAACGACACGCCGAAGGCACCGGCCGTGGTCCGCACGAAGCTGATCAGTCCGGCCCCGGCGGGAATCTCCTCGGGTGGCAGCGAGCCCGTGCCCAGGGTCATCAGGGGCACGAAGAAGAACGGCACGCCGATGCCCTGCAGGAACTGCGGCACGATCAGATGGAAGAAATCCACGTTGGAGGCGAAGCCCGATCGCCACAGCATGGTGGTGGCCATCCAGCCCAGGCCGCAGGCGATCATCAGGCGCGGATCGACCTTGGCCACCATGCGCCCGGCCACGGGCGACATGATCACCGCCATGATCCCGCCGAAGGCCGTCACCCGCCCCGCCCAAGTGGCGTTGTAGCCAAGGTTGGTCTGCATCCAGAGCGGCAGGAGCACGTTGGCCGCGAAGAAGCCCCCGAACGAGATGGCCATCACGGCTGTGGCGGTGGCGAAGCCCCGGTGTCGGAAGACGCGCAGGTTCACCACTGGGTTCTTCTCGGTCAGCTCCCAGATGAGGAAGGCCGCGAAGCCGATGATGGCGATGGTGACCAGCGCCCCGATCAGGGGGGAGTTGAACCAGTCGAGCTCCTTGCCCTTGTCGAGGGCGATCTGCAGACACGAGATCCAAACGACGAGGAGGCCGAGGCCCACTGCATCCACCTTGACCTTGATGCCGGGCGTCTCGTGCTTCTTGAGGATCGACCAGGCGGCATAGGCCAGGCCCGCGGCCACCGGCACGTTGATGTAGAAGATCCACGGCCAGCCGATGTTGTCGCACAGAGCACCGCCCAGGAGCGGCCCGGCGATCGGGGCAACCACGGTGGTCATGCTCCACAGAGCGATGGCCTGCCCCGCCTGATGCTTGGGGAAGATGCGCAGCAGGAGCGTCTGCGACAGAGGGATCATCGGCCCCCCGGCCAAGCCCTGGCAGATGCGGAAGAAAACGAGCGTGCTGAGCGACGGCGCGAAGCCGCAGGCGAAGGAGAACACGCCGAACAGCACCACCGCCGTGCAGAAGGTGGTCACCGTACCGAAGCGCGCTGCCAGCCAGCCGGTGAGCGGAACGGTGATCGCCTCGGCCACCGAATAACTCGTGATCGTCCAGGTGCCCTGCGAGGGGCTCACCGCCAGCCCGCCCGCGATGTTGGGCACGCTGACGTTGGTGATCGTGGTGTCCAGCACCGCCATGAAGTTGGCGAGCGCCAGAAGCGTGCCCGTGCCCCAGAGGAGCGCGCCGGTGAACGGCGCGTCGGCTACGGCGCTCTTAACGGCCGCAAGCCTCGACGGCGGCGGAGCCTCGCCCGCGGCGGCCGACGGAACCGGCCCGCCGCCGCCTGCCGAAGCCGAGGCGGGAGGAGTGGCGCTCATCGCGACCTACGCCCCGGCACCGGCGCGCTGGGAGTCGCCGCCGCGAAGGTCGATCTTGGTCTCCATCGACGACCCGACGCGCAGTGGGTGTGCCTGCAGCTCTTTCGGATCGAGGGCGATGCGGACCGGCAGGCGCTGCACCACCTTGATCCAGTTACCCGTGGCGTTCTGCGCAGGGATCACCGCGAAGGCCGCGCCCGTGCCCCCGGCGAAGCCCAGCACGTGGCCGTGGAACTTCACCTTCGAGCCGTAGAGGTCGCTCTTCAGCTCGACCGACTGGCCGGGCTTCACCTTGCGCAGCTGCACTTCCTTGAAGTTGGCATCCACATAGGCCTGCGAGATCGGCGCAATGGTGAGAAGCGGCGCGCCCACGGCGATGCGCTGCCCCATCTGCACGTTCCGCTTGGCCACGACGCCGGCGATGGGGGCGCGGATCACGGTGCGGGTGAGGTTCAGCCTGGCGGTGTCGAGCATGGCCTTGGCGGCCACCACCTCGGGGTTGCCTTCCACCGTCTCGCCGTTGGTCAGGGCGGCCTGGGCCTTGGCCTGGCTGACGGCGACGGCGCGATTGGCCACCGCCTGCCCGCCAGCCGCCTTGGTGGCGTCGAGGTTGGCTTGCGCGGTCTGCGCAGCGCTCCGGGCGGTGGAGAGCTCCTCTCCCGACACGGCGCCCGAAGCGGCCAGCGCCTGGCGGCGCTTGAGTTCAAGCTGGGTGCGCTCCACGTCCGAAACGGCCGCGGCGAGCTGGGCCTTGGCGCGGGCGACATCGGCGTCGCGGGCGGCGACCTGGGCGTCGAGGGCGCCGTTGGTGGCGAAGTTCTGCTTCACCCGCCTGATCGCCCGGCTGTATTCCGCCTCGGCCTGCGCTTCGGCGAGCTTGGCATCGGCGGGGTCGATGACCACCAGCACGTCACCAGCCTTCACGGACTGCGTGTCGGAGACGCGAACCTCCTGCACCTGTCCTGAGACCTGCGGCGTCACCTGTGCGGTGTCTGCGGCCACGTAGGCGTCGTCGGTCGAGACGAAGTGCGAGGCCACCAGCACATAGTAGCCGCCGTAGATCAGGCCGCCGATCAGCACCGCGGCACCCAGGCCCGTAAACAGGCGCGCACGGGTGTTGCTCTTGGGCTTGGCGGCAGCCGCAGGGGCCGCCGCAGCCGGGGCGGGCGCAGGCTGTTCGACCGGGCGCGGGCCGGGGCTCGACGGCGCTTCGGCGGAGCCAGCCGTCGGGTTCATCGGCGGCTCGGAAACGGCGCGGGTCTGGGCCTCGGCCTGGGCGGCAGCCGCGGCGGTGGGGCGGGGACGGGCGGAGATGTCGTCGGCCATGGGGGAAGGTCCTGGACGGGTCTTAGCGGGAAGCGGTGCGCACGGCCGGGGCATCGAGATAGCCCCCGCCCAACGACCGCACGAGGGTGACATCGAGACCGGCGGCCTGACCTTCAAGGTCTGCCACCGCCCGGCGCTGCACGATCAGCGCCGTCTCGGCGGTCAGCACGTTCAGGTAGGGCGACAGCCCGCCGGTGTAGCGCAGCTTGGAGATGCGATAGGCCTCCTCGCTTGAAGCGAGGGCGGAGCGGGCGTCGGCCAGTTCGGTCTGCAGCGACTTCACGCCGGCGGCGGCGTCGGCTACGTCGCGCAAGGCGTTCGACAGGGTCTTGTCGTAGGTGGCCACCGCCTCGTCGTACTCGCCGCGACGGCCGCGATAGGCGGCGTTGAGCTGCGAGCGGTTGAAGATCGGCAGCCGCAGGGCCGGGCCGATGGCGCCGATGATCGAGTCCGGCGTCTGGATGAACTTGTCGATGCCGAGCGAGGCCAGTCCGTAGTCGCCCGAAAGCGAGATGTTCGGATAGTAGTCGGCCTTGGCCCCCTTCACCCGGCGGGCGGCGGCCTGCACCCGCAGGCGGGCGGCCGTGAGGTCAGGCCGGCGGCCGACGAGGTCCACCTGCACGGTGGCGGGGAGCCCGAAAGCGCGAGCCCCGAGGGCGATGGGGCGCGGGATCTTCAGCCCGTCGTCAGGGCCGAGGCCGAGGAGCGCGGCCATGGCGTGACGCTGCACCACGATGGCGCGGTCGAGGGCGTCGACCTCCTGCTGCGACTGCGGCACGCCCCCTTGCGCCTGTGCCAGCTCTCCCCGGGTTTCGAGGCCGTTGGCGAGGCGGCGGCCCACGAGGTCCAGCGTCGCGCCGCGGATGCGCACCGCCTCGGCGGCGGCGTCGCGGTCGGCATACAGCCGGGCCAGCTCGGCATAGGCTCCGGCCACGGTTGTCGAGAGTTGCAGGCGGGCGGCGGCAAGTTCGGCGCGGGCCGCCAGAAGGGCGGAGTCTGCTGCCTTGGCCCGGTTACGCTCGGCCCCGAAGAAGTCGAGGTTCCAGTTCAGGTCGGCCGCCGCTCGCGTCTGGGTGTGATAGCCGGCGGGGATGAAGCTCTTGAACAGGGTGGGGAAGCCCTCGTTCAGGCTCTGCTTGGTGGTCTGCGAACTGGCGCTCACGCCCAACGTCGGCAGGCGATAGCCGTTGGCCTGTTCCACCGTCGCCTGCGCCTGGCGCACCCGAGCGGCTGCGATGGCGAGATCGGGCGCGCCGGACAGGGCCTGGGTTTCCAGGGCGTTGAGCGTGGGGTCGTTGTAGGCGGTCCACCAGGTGTCGGTCGGCCAGTCGGTGGACGGCGCGGCCAGACTCTGCGCCGAAGCGTAGTTCGCCAGGGGCTTTAGGGTCGGGCTTGGGCCGAGGTCTGGCGCGCACGCGCTCAGGGTCGCGGCGATGAAGCCGCAACCGAGCAGGGCCGCGGTCGCGCGCGGAAGCCTCCAAAGCCGGAACGCCCGGAGCGTCATGACCATGACCCTCAGCCTTTTCGCACACAAACACAGGTGAGCCGGACCGTACGGTACGGTCAGTTGCAGCGGCATGTGCGCCTGTGATACGGGTGCGTCAAGTAAGAAACCGTACCGTACGGTCAGAAAGCCGATGAACGCCCTTCCTCCCCGACCGGCCCCCCGCGAAGCCAACCGCGACACCCGTCGCCAGGCCATCGTAGACATCGCGCGCGACAGCTTCCTGGCAGAGGGCTACGCGGCCACGTCCATGTCGGCGATCGCTGGCAAGCTCGGGGGATCGAAAGGCACGCTCTACAACTACTTCCGCTCCAAGGACGAGCTGTTCGAGGCGATCATGCAGGAGGAGTGCAGCAGCGAATCCGCCGCCCTCGCTGCGATCGTCGAGGGGGGCGACGTGGAAGACGTGCTGCATCGCATGGGCGAGCGGCTGGTGCGGTTCCTCACCTCGGAGCGGGCGCTGGGGGTCAACCGCCTCGTCTCGGCGGAGTGCCAGCGCTTCCCGCAGCTGGGCCACCTGTTCTGGGAGAACGGGCCGAAGCTGACCCGCAAGGTGATCTCCGACTACCTCGCCGCCCGCATGCAGGACGGCTCGCTGCGGCCCGACGACCCGGAGCGCTGCGCGGGCTATCTCGTGGCCCTGTTCAAGGCCAGCCTGCACCAGGCCTTCATGTGGAACGTGCGCGAACCCCTTACCGATACCGAGATCACCGAACATGTTAACGGCGCCGTGGAGACCTTCCTCCACGGCTATGGCGCACGGCCTGCGGGCTAAGCCAGCCGCTCCCTGAACCAGGCGATCACCGAGTCCGCCGCGGCTTTGGTCGGCTCGCCGTCGGCATCCACGAGGTCGGTCGTGAAGACCGAATGGGCGGCGCGGCCCTGCGCCTTCAGGCCGTTCGGGTTTCCGGCGGACTGGGGCAGAACGTGGCCCTCGAACGCCGTGCCCAATTCCCGCTCCAGCCTGTCGAACCGGGCCTGCGGTGAAAGCGGGTCACCCTCGAAGCGATAGCCGCGCACGCACAGGCCTTCGCTTTTGGTGCGACGACGGATGGCCGCGAGGTCGGCATCCGATACGTCGAGCGCGCCCGTGTTCTTCTTGCCCGCAGGCAGGCCCGGCTGGGACATGACCGGGGCCAGCACCGCAGGCTCCACCGCCGTCGCCAGCGCGAAGCCGCCCGAAAGGCACATGCCGATCACGCCCACGCCCGCCCCGCCGCACTCGCCATGGGCATCGCGTGCCAGGGGCTTGAGCCAGTCGACGATGCGGCTCGTCTTGCCCGCGGCGAAGAGGTTGATCTCGCGCGACACGCACAGCCCCGCCAGCCGCGCCACACCCACCTTCTCGGGGTTGGAGGCATCGGCCGAACCGAACAGCACCGGCGCATAGACGCGCATTCCCGCAGCGGCGATCCACCGGCAGAACCGGGCGGTGGGGCGGGTGAAGCCGAACACCTCGTGGATCACGATCACGGCCGGGCCGGTGGTGCCCGTGAACAGCACGGGCTTGGTCATGCCCTCCGCCGAGAACTCCCGCACGGTGAAGTCCGACAGGTCGGGAGAGAGGGTGTCGGTCATCTGTGCGGCCCCGCAAAGTGGCGCATGATGCGCCGTTGCGGCATAGAGCCCGCAATGAAGTTTCTGGACCAGTGCAAGATCTACATACGCTCCGGCAACGGCGGGGCGGGCGCCGTGTCGTTCCGGCGTGAGAAGTTCATCGAATACGGCGGGCCGGACGGGGGCGACGGCGGCCGCGGCGGCTCGATCTGGATCGAGGCGGTGGAGGGGCTGAACACCCTCATCGACTACCGCTACCAGCAGCACTTCAAGGCTCAGACCGGCCAGCACGGCATGGGCCGCCAGATGGACGGCCCCAACGGCGAGGACATCGTGCTCAAGGTTCCGGCCGGTACGCAGGTGCTGGAGGAGGATGGCGAGACGCTGGTCTGCGATCTGACCAAGATCGGCGACCGGGTGCGCCTGGCCCGGGGCGGCAACGGCGGCTTCGGCAACATCCATTTCAAGGGCCCGATCAACCAGGCGCCCCGCTTCGCCATGCCCGGTCAGGATGGGCAGGAAATGTGGATCTGGCTGCGCCTGAAGCTGATCGCCGACGCAGGTCTCGTGGGCCTGCCCAACGCCGGCAAGTCGACCTTCCTGGCGGCCGTCAGCGCCGCGCGGCCCAAGATCGCGGACTATCCGTTCACGACCCTCACCCCCGGCCTGGGCGTGGTGGACCTCTCGGCGCAGGAGCGGTTCGTGCTGGCCGACATCCCGGGCCTGATCGAGGGTGCATCCGAAGGTGCGGGCCTCGGCGTCCGCTTCCTCGGCCACGTGGAGCGCTGCAAGGTGCTCATCCACCTCGTGGACGGCACGCAGGACGACGTGGCCGCCGCCTATCACACCGTGCGTGAGGAACTCGTAGCTTACGGCGAGATGCTCGAGGGCAAGCCCGAGATCGTGGTGCTCAGCAAGGCGGACGCGCTCGACGCAGAGCTGCGCCTCCTGCAGCTCGAAGCCCTTTCCGAAGCCTGCGGATCGCAGGCGATGCTGGTGTCCGGCGTATCCGGCGAGGGCGTGCCGCAGGTGCTGCGGGCGGCGCTCGTGGAAATCCGCGGCGGCGTGGACGAGCACGGGGAGCCGATCGCAGCCCCCGCCGAGGGCGAGTGGCTGCCCTGACGCTTCCGACGCCGCTCAGCTCACCCAGCGCGAGACGCCTTTGGGCGGCGGGCCCCGCGCGGCAGGGCTCGATCCAGGGCCGGCCGCAAGCCCTGCGGCTGGGCTTCCATCTCGAGCCGGGCATGACGGTGGGCGTGCTGGGCGGTTCGTTCAATCCGGCGCACGAAGGCCACGCCCACGTGGCGCAGACGGCGCTGGTGCGGCTGGGGCTGGACCGCGTGATCTGGCTCGTGACTCCCCAGAACCCCCTGAAGCGCGACGCCCCGCCGCTGGAGGCCCGCATGGCCAGCGCACGAAGCTTTGCCCGCGGCCCCTCGATGATCGTCTCAGACGCCGAGGTGCGCCTGGGCCAGCGCTACACCTGGGACGCCCTTCGCGGCCTGCAGGCGCGGCACCCTGGCGTGAAGTTCGTGTGGATCATGGGGGCCGACAATCTGGCCGACTTCCACCGCTGGCGGGGCTGGATCGATATCCTTCGCCGCTTTCCCGTGGCGGTGGTCTCGCGCCCCGGCTCGCTCCTCAGCAGCCGCTTTGCCCCGGCCGCCAAGCGCTTCATGCACGCCCGCACCCCGGCCCCCGTCCTCGCCCGCAGCCCGGCGCCCGCGTGGTCGTACCTGACCGGCCCGCTGGACCCCACGAGCTCCACCGCCCTCCGCGCGAAGGCGAAGCGCGGGTAACGGCCGGCGTCATGGCCGCGGGCCGCCGTTCGTGCTAGGCTGCGAGCTTGCCCGATCATAGGAACGACCCCCTGCCCCCCGAACTCGCCACCACCGCCTCCACACCCATGCCCGAACCGTCGAGCGAGGTGCTGCAGGCGCTCCTCCTCAACAAGCTGGACGAGGACAAGGCGGAGGACATCGTCTGCATCGACCTGCAGGGCATGAGCCCCATCGCCGATGCGGTGGTGGTGGCCACCGGCCGCTCGGCCCGCCACGTCGCCGCCTTGTCCGACCACCTGCTCCGCACCCTGAAGGACAACGGCTTCGGCCGCGCCCAGGTCGAGGGGCTGCCCGCCGCCGATTGGGTGCTGATCGATGCGGGCGACGTGATCGTCCACCTGTTCCGCCCCGAGGTCCGGGCCTTCTACCAGATCGAGAAGATCTGGTCGGTCGACAGCCCGCACAGAACGGCCACGCTGGCCAATTCCGGCACCGTTTGAGGGTGACCGTCGCCGCCGTAGGGCGGCTGGGTCGCGCGCCGGAAGCCCTTCTGGCCAAGGACTGGCTCGACCGGGCCACGGCCTCTGGCCGGGCGCTGGCGCTGGGGCCGTTCGAGGTCGTCGAGGTGGAGACCCGCAAGCCCGGCAAGGCCGCGGAGGCCGAGGCCCTGCGCGCCGTGCTGCAGCCCGGCGACCTCGTGATCGCCTGCGACGAGCGAGGCACCGCCCACCCCTCCCGCGCGTTCTCAGAGCGCCTCGCGGCCCTCCGCGACGGAGGCGAGCGGCGCATCGTGTTCCTGATCGGCGGGGCGGATGGGCTCGATCCCGCCCTGGCGGCGAGCGCCCGGGAGCGCATCGCCTTCGGCCCGGCCACCTGGCCGCACGCCCTTGCGCGGGCCATGCTGTGCGAACAGCTCTACCGCGCCGTGACGCTCCTGGCCGGATCGCCCTATCACCGCGACTGACATGCTCGCTCTGGCCCTCCTCATCTCGGCCGCCACCCCCGCGAACGCTCCCTCCGCCCTGGCGCGGCTGGAGGCGCTGAACGCGCAGGAGCAGGCGCTTACCGCCCGCATCGGGGCCAACCGCGAGGCGCAGGCTCGGCTGCTCTCCGCCCTTCAGAACGCCAGTCGCGACCCGCCCCCCGCCCTCCTCGTCTCGCCTCGCTCGGCCAAGGATGCGGTGCGGGCGGCGGTGCTCATGCGCGCCCTGCAACCCGAGTTGCGGCGCCGGGCCGAGGCGCTTGCTCGGCAGGCCCAGGCGCTGGCGAGGCTGCGGCGGGAGGCGGCGGAGGCCTCCGCAGGCCTGTTCTCGGCGCAGAGTGCCGCGGCTGAGGGCGGAGGCAGCCGCCCGCCGCCTGGCTTCGCCGCCGCCGCGGGACCCCGGATCGAACCCTCGCCCAGCCCTCTGGCCCCCCTGACCGTGCCGGTGGACGGCGAGTTGGTCCGGCGTTTCGGCGAGCCGTGGCCGGGCCGCGGGCGTTCAGAGGGCCTGTCGTGGCGCACCGCCGCCGACGCCCAGGTGCGCAGCCCCAGCGACGGCCGGATCGACTATGTGGGACCGCTGAAGAACTGGGGCCTCGTGGTCATCGTCTTGCGGCCCGATGGCTGGCGCACGGTGGTCGCCGGCATGCAGAACGCGGACCTCGCCCCCGGCGCGCAGGTGCGGGCGGGGGCGCCGCTGGGACGCATGTCGCCCCGCGCCAAACCGACGCCTGAGCTTTATCTCGAGCTGCGCCGGGGCTCGAACCCGGTGGACCCCAACCCCTATCTGCTGCGCCCCCGGCTGGACCCGGGCTGAGCGCAAAATCGGCCGGTCGGGCGCGGCCCAGTGAAGCGCCGTTGCGGTTTATGTCAGCTTGGGGCTTGCATGGCCCCACGTTGGCCGCAACCTTGAGGCTGAACGGTCTGCGTCCTGAGTTTCAGGGCCACGTCCGCGCGAGGTCTGAATGCGTAAGTTCCTCCTGATCGGCATCTCCACCTTCGCGCTCGGGGCCGCGTCGGCGGTTGGGCTCGGCGCCTATGCCGACGCCCAGTCCGGCTCCAAGGCCGAGACCTACAAGATGCTGGAGCTGTTCGGCGACGTGCTCACCACGGTGAAGCGCGACTACGTGAGCCCGGTCTCGGACAAGAAGCTGATCCAGGCCGCCATCGACGGCATGCTCACCTCGCTCGATCCGCACTCAGGCTACCTCGACCCCGCGAACTTCTCCGACATGCAGGACCAGACCCGCGGCGACTACGGCGGACTCGGCCTCGTGATCCAGGGCGAGGACGGGGCGATCAAGATCGTCTCCCCGATGGATGGCACCCCCGCCGCCAAGGCCGGCCTGCGCGCCGGAGACTACATCACCGCGGTGGATGGCCAGTCGATCCTCGGCCAGTCGTCCAACGAGGCGGTGAAGGCCATGCGGGGGGCCGTGGGCACCGCGGTGTCGCTGACGATCGCGCGCGACAAGGCCGATCCGTTCACCGTGAAGCTCACCCGCGAGGTGATCGCCCTGCACACCGTCTCGCATCACGTGGAAGGCGACGTGGGCTATCTGCGCGTCTCCGGCTTCGACGAGAACACCGGCAAGGACACCTCGGCCGCCCTGAAGGATCTCAAGGCCAAGCTGCCCAAGATGAAGGGCCTCGTGCTCGACCTGCGCAACAACCCCGGCGGGCTGGTGGACACGGCCGTCGAGGTCTCCTCCGCCTTCCTCGACGGGGGCGAGGTGGTCAGCCAGCGCGGCCGCGATGCCCGCGACATCCAGCGCTACAACGCCAAGCCGCAGGGCGACCTGATCCGCGGCACACCCGTGGTCGTGCTCGTGAACTACGGCTCGGCATCGGCGGCGGAGATTGTGGCGGGCGCCCTGAAGGATCGCGGACGGGCCACGATCGTGGGCTTGACCAGCTTCGGCAAGGGCTCGGTGCAAACCGTGCTGCCCCTGCGCGGCGGGGCGGACGGTGCGCTGAAACTCACCACCGCCAAGTACTACACGCCCTCCGGCGGCTCGATCCAGAAGACCGGGATCACCCCCGACTTGTCCGTCGCCCGCTCGCGGGAGGAGGCGCAGCTGATCACCGATCAAGCGGTGGACTTCTCCGAGGCCTCCTACAAGAACGCCCTCGACAGCCAGGAGGGTCGCAAGCGCACCCAGCTGGCCAACATCGAGGTGCCGCCTGCTGCCGAAGACCCGTCCGAGAAGAAGGACGCCAATGGCAAGAAGGTGCGCCTGCGCGGCCCGGATTCGGTGATCGTGCCCGGAGAGATCGACCGCCCGGATGAGGACTTCCAGCTGAAGCGCGCCCTCGACGTGCTGCACTACGGCGGCGTGGCGCAGACTGTGGCGGCCCGGCCGGCCGACATGTTCAAGAAGCCGGTCTCAACCTTCGCCATGAACACAGCGCCCGTGGCCCCAGGGTCCGCCGTGGCGGCTACCCCTGTCGAGAAGGTCGCGCCCAGCCGGAAGTAGGCCACGCGCCAAGACCGGTGTTGACCGCGCCTTAACCACGTTGGCGGCAACGTCGGTGCGATCATGTTCGCTCGTCCGCCCTCTGCCGCGACCGCCAACGCCGCCCCCGCCGGGCAGGGCGAGGCGATGGCGCGCGCGCTGAAGCTGGCGGCCAACCCCTTCGTCTCTGCGGGCGCGGCGGCGGGGCTGTTTCTGGTGGCTGCGGCCACCCTGATCATCGTCACCAGCGATTCGCACGCGGGCGCACCCTCGGTGCGGGTGCGCCTGGCCCCGGCGGCCAAGCTCGACCCCACTCCCCTGCGCACCGGCGTGGACCCGACGGCCGCTCCCACGCTGGACAGCCTGCCGTTGGGCGCTGACGTGGCGATGCCGGGCGCCCCCGGCCAGGCGACGATCACCCTGCCCCAGGGCGGCCGCATCAACGGGGCGCATGGCCCCGATGGCGGCCCGCCGACCGCAACAGCCCCGCTCCAGCCGAAGAGCCCGCCCCTCGTGGCGGCCCCCCTGACGGGGCTCAGCCAGCCCGGGCCGGGCGGCCCCCTGCCCATCATCGCCAAGGACGGCCGCACGCCCTTCGGGGCCTATGCCCGCCCCTTCGCCAGCAACGGCAAGCCCAAGGTGGCTCTGATCGTCGGCGGGCTGGGCTTGAACGCCGTAGCCACCAAGGCTGCCATCGAGCGCCTGCCGCCCGAGATCAGCCTCTCCTTCGTGCCCTATGCCGACGGCCTGCAGGGCTGGATCGACATGGCCCGGGCCGCCGGTCACGAGGTGATCCTCGAGATTCCGATGGAGCCCATCGACTATCCCAACAACGACCCCGGCCCCTACACCCTGATGGCTCAGGGCCAGCCCGCCGAGTTCAGCCGCCGTCTGGACTGGCTGCTCAGCCGGGGCGCCGGCTACTTCGCGGTGACCAACTATCTGGGCGGCCGCTTCCTGCAGACGGAGCCTGCGATGGGATCGTTCGCGGCGGCGTTGAAGGCTCGAGGCGTCGGCTTCCTCGACGACGGCTCGGCCCGCCGCAGCACGGCGGCGCAGGGGCCGATGCGCGCCAGCGCCGACACCATCGTCGATCAGGACCTGAGCTCCGACGCCATAGACCGCCAGCTCACCGCGCTGGAGGCTTCGGCGCTCTCCAAGGGGCAGTCGCTGGGGATGGGGTTCGCCTACCCGGTGACGGTGGGTCAGGTATCGCGCTGGGCGGCGGGGCTGGCGGGCCGGGGCTATCAACTGGCCCCCGCCTCGGCTATCGCGCATCGGTGAACGAAGCTCCGCCGACCGACCTCCACCCGGACCTGTATCCGCACTACCGCCCCAACGTGGGGATCGTCCTGATCAACCGCGGTGGCCATGTGTGGCTGGGGCGGCGGGCTGGTTCGCGCGCGCCCTTCAACTGGCAGTTCCCGCAAGGGGGCGTCGACGACGGCGAAGACCTGGAAGCGGCCGCCCGCCGGGAGCTGCAGGAGGAAACCGGCGTGGTTTCCGCCGATGTGCTGGGCCACACCGAGGGCTGGATCGCCTATGATTTTCCGGCAGGTTTCATGGGATCCAAGCGCGCACGGGGCTTTCGTGGCCAACGGCAGGTGTGGTTTGCCATGCGTTTCACGGGGGAAGACGCCGAGGTGAACCTGAACGCCCACCACGAGCCCGAGTTCGACGCCTGGCGCTGGGCGGATCTTGCCGAAGGGCTCGATCGCATCGTGCCGTTCAAGCGCGAGGCCTATGGCCGGGTGCTGACGGCCTTCGCCCCGTTCGCCGTTCCGGCCTGAGCGACCGCACGTGAAGAAGCCGCCCCTCATCTTCGTCCACGGCGCGTTCTGCGGCGGCTGGTGCTTCGACGGCTTCCGCAAGCCGTTCGAGGCGGCGGGCTATGCCACATCGGCGCTCGACCTGCCCGGCCACGCCGCCGGTGACCCGCCTGCGAAGGTGAAGGCGCGCTCTCTGGGCGACTATGCGGGCGCCGTTTGCGAGGCGGTGGATGCCGCCGCGTCGCCGCCCGTGCTGGTCGGCCACTCCATGGGCGGGCTCGTGGCGCAGCTGGCCGCTTCGCGACGCAAGGTGGCGGGGATGATCCTCCTGGCCCCCTCCCCCGCCTGGGGCCAACCGGTGACCTCGCCGGTGGAGCTGGCGGCCGGGCTGATCCTGCCCGCCACCCGCGGCCCCTACTGGCTGGAGTCTGTGGAGCCCGACTGGGGCTCGGTGCGCGACTACACCCTGAACCGCCTGCCGGAAGAGACAGCCCGCGCCCTCTACGCCCGCATGAAGCCCGAAAGCGGCCGGGCGCTGTTCGAGATCCTCAGCTGGTGGCTCGATCCCACCCTGGCGAGCTTCGTGCCGCCCCTGGCGATGCTGCAGCCTTCGCTGGTGGTGTCGGGCGGGGCGGATCAGGTGCACTCCACCACCACGGTCACGGTCACGGCCCAGAGGCTGGCGGCGCAGCTGCGCGTGGTGGCGCCCCTGAGCCACTGGATGATGGACGAGCCCGAGGCGCCGGCCCTGGCCGACCTGTGCCTGGAGTGGCTGGGCCGGCTCTAGGCCAGGCTCAGCGCGGCTTGCGCAGCCGGAACAGGCCGTAGACCGCCACGGCCGCCCACGCCGCCTCCATGAAGAAGGCGGGCAGGTTGAAGGCCTTGAACATGGACAGGAGGATCAGCAGCGACCCGAACAGGTTGAGCAGCAGCGCAGCCGCGCCCTTGGGGTCGATCCTGTCCACGTGGATACCGGCATAGGCCACGAGCACCATCAGCACGCCGACGATCCCGCCGAAGTTCAGAAGCGCCTCGACCATTTCAGCGGCCGAGCTTCGTCATCCAGCCGTAGTCCACCCGGGACACCGCCACGAGTACGGAGGGGGCGTCTGCGGGCGGCATCGCCGTCTGCATCACGAGGATGGAGGTCACCACGTCGCCCTTGCGGCGCTCGAACCGCGAGACGGTTTGCCGGGGCCCGGCCACCGCCAGCGTGGGGTTGGAGGCGAAGCCGGCCTTCGCCGCCGCCAGATGCGACTGGATGGCTCCGCTGAGTTTCGGCAGGGCCTCGCCATAGACCGCCACAATGCAGCCCGCCTGGGCACTATCCGGCAGGCCGCCGTCGAGGAGGTAGATCTTCCCCGGCCCGGGCGAAGGTGCGAGCCAGGCGCGCAGGGGTTTGCCCGTGGGCAGGTTGGGCGGGGTGGCCACCGGCTCGTAATGCAGGCGCGCGGCGGAGACCTGGGCGGGAACGTCTGACTCGGTGGAGGGCCGACACACGGCTTCCATCGTGTCAAGCAGGGCCGCCTGGGTGTCGGCCGCCGGAGCGGGCTGACCCGCAGCGACGAGGACCGCCGCTGCGAGGAGGCCGATCACTGAACGGTCGCCTCGACGGCGCTTTCGGCCAGGAGCGTGAAGCTGTCCGGCGTCACGTCGGCGAAGCCGCCTTCGATGGTGAAGACGCGCTTGGTGGAACCGGAGGTGACCACCACCGCTCCGCCCTTCAGCGTAGTCATGAACGGCTCATGCCCGGAGAGCACACCGAAGTCGCCCTCGGCGCCCGGCGCATCCACCTGGTCGACGTCGCCGGAGTAGAGCTCGCGCTCGGGCGCGACGAGGGAGAAGCGGAAGGTCATCAGCCAGCCAGCGTTTCGGCCTTGGCGACGGCCTCTTCGATGGCGCCGACCATGTAGAAGGCCTGCTCCGGAAGGTGGTCGTATTCGCCGTTCACGATCGCCTTGAAGGAGCGGATGGTGTCTTCGAGGCTCACGAACTTGCCGGGGGTGTTGGTGAACTGCTCGGCCACGAAGAACGGCTGGCTGAAGAACTTGCTGATCTTGCGCGCGCGCGAAACGGTCAGCTTGTCCTCTTCCGACAGCTCGTCCATGCCGAGGATCGCGATGATGTCCTTCAGGGCTTTGTAGCTCTGCAGGATCTCCTGGACCTGGCGGGCGGTGTTGTAGTGCTCCTCGCCCAGGATGTTGGCGTCCATGATCCGGCTGGTGGAATCGAGCGGGTCGATGGCGGGGAAGATGGCCTGGGCGGCGATGTCGCGGCTCAACACCGTGGTCGCGTCCAAGTGGGCGAAGGAGGTCGCGGGCGCCGGGTCCGTGAGGTCGTCGGCGGGAACGTAGATCGCCTGCACCGAGGTGATCGACCCCTTGTTGGTGGAGGTGATGCGCTCCTGCAGGTTGCCCATCTCGGTGGCCAGCGTCGGCTGATAGCCCACCGCCGAGGGAATGCGGCCCAGCAGCGCGGACACTTCCGAACCGGCCTGCGTGAAGCGGAAGATGTTGTCGATGAAGAGCAGCACGTCCTTGCCCTCCACGTCGCGGAAGTATTCGGCCTGCGTCAGGCCGGTGAGGGCCACGCGGGCGCGCGCTCCGGGAGGCTCGTTCATCTGGCCGTAGACCAGGGCGCACTTGGAGCCCTCGCCGCCGCCGGCCACGTTCACGTTGGACTCGATCATCTCGTGGTAGAGGTCGTTGCCCTCGCGGGTGCGCTCACCCACGCCCGCCAGCACGGAGTAGCCGCCGTAGGCCTTGGCGATGTTGTTGATCAGCTCCTGCATGGTCACGGTCTTGCCGACGCCCGCGCCGCCGAAGAGGCCGATCTTGCCACCCTTGGTGTAGGGGCAGAGGAGGTCGATCACCTTGATGCCGGTGACGAGAATCTCGGTGGCCGAAGACTGATCGGCGAAGGAGGGTGCCTCGGCATGGATGCCGTGGTGGAACGGGGTGACGATGGGGCCGCACTCGTCGATGGGCTCGCCGATCACGTTCATGATCCGGCCAAGGGTGGCCGGGCCCACGGGCACGGTGATGGTGGCGCCGGTATCGGTCACGGCTTGGCCGCGCACGAGGCCCTCGGTGGTGTCCATGGCGATGGTGCGCACGGTGTTCTCGCCCAGGTGCTGGGCCACTTCCAGAACGAGGCGGAAGGGCTCGCCTGTCTTCTGGTCGGTGTTGGTGGTCTCCAGCGCGTTGAGAATACGCGGCAGGTGGCCCGTGAACTCGACGTCCACGACGGCGCCGATCACCTGGCTGATCTTGCCGGTGGCGACGCCCGCGTTGGCGGTGATGGACTTGGGTTGAGCGGTCATGACGGTCGTTGTTCCTTAGATCGCTTCGGCGCCGGAGATGATCTCGATCAACTCCTTGGTGATCTGAGCCTGGCGCGAACGGTTGTATTGAAGGGTGAGGGCGCTGATGAGGTCGCCGGCGTTGCGGGTGGCGTTGTCCATCGCGGCCATCTGGCTGGCGAAGAACCCGGCCTGGTTCTCGAGCACCGCCGAGAGGATCTGCACCGAGATGTTCATGGGCAGAAGCGTCTCGAGGATCGAGGCCTCGTCAGGCTCGTAGGAGTAGACGCCGCCCTTGAGGTCGGGCGAGGGGCCGGTGTCGGCCGAGGCGTCGACCTCGGCGGGGATGAGCTGCTTGGCCGTCGGGATCTGGCTGATCACCGACTTGTAGCGGCTGTAGAACAGGGTGACGACGTCCACCTGACCGCTCTCGAACAGGGAGATGATCTCCTCGGCCACCGGCTTGATCGAGCTGAGGCTTAGCTTCTTCTCACCCGAGAGGTCGTAGGTGGAGATCACCTTGTCGCCGAAGAAACGACGGAGCGCGTCGCGGCCCTTGCGGCCCACGGCGATGATCTTGACGTCCTTGCCCTGGGCGATCAGCGCGTTGATCCGCTCCCGGGCGGCGCGGGAGATGGACGACGAGAAGCCGCCCGCCAGACCCCGGTCGGCGGTGGCCACCACGATCAGGTGGCGCTGCTCCGAGCCCGTGCCCGCCAGGAGCTTCGGCGCGCCGTCACCGGAGACGCCGTTCGCTAGGTTGGCGATGACACTCGCCATACGCTGGGCGTAGGGGCGCGCGGCCTCGGCCTGCTCCTGCGCGCGGCGAAGCTTGGCCGCCGCCACCATCTGCATCGCCTTCGTGATCTTCTGCGTGGCTTTCACGCTTCCGATCCGATTGCGCATCTCCTTGAGGCTGGCCATGGCCGGCGATCTCTCCGGTGGTCAGGTGTTAGGAGGCGAACTCTTTGGAGATGCTGTCGAGCGCCTCCTTGAGCATGGCTTCGAGGTCGGGGCCCAGCGCCTTGGTCTTGCGGATGCCCTCGTAGAACGCCGGGTAGCTGTTCTTCAGCTTGGCCAGCAGCGCATCCTGGAAGGGCTGCACCTTGTTCACCGCGATGGCGTCCAGGTAGCCGCGGGTGCCGGCGTAGATGGCGGCGACCTGCTCCTCCACGGCGAGGGGGGCATATTGCGGCTGCTTCAGCAGCTCGGTGAGGCGTTCGCCGCGGGCGAGGAGCTTCTGGGTGGAGGCGTCGAGGTCGGAGCCGAACTTCGCGAAGGCGGCCATCTCGCGATACTGGGCGAGCTCGCCCTTGATGGCGCCGGCCACGGTCTTCATCGCCTTGATCTGCGCCGAAGAGCCCACGCGCGACACCGAGATGCCCACGTTCACCGCGGGGCGGATGCCCTGGTAGAACAGGTCGGTCTCGAGGAAGATCTGGCCGTCGGTGATCGAGATCACATTGGTGGGGATGTAGGCCGAAACGTCGTTGGCCTGCGTTTCGATGATCGGAAGGGCGGTGAGCGAGCCCGAGCCGTTGTCTTCGTTCAGCTTGGCGGCGCGCTCCAGCAGGCGGGAGTGCAGGTAGAACACGTCGCCCGGATAGGCTTCGCGGCCCGGCGGGCGGCGCAGGAGCAAGCTCATCTGGCGATAGGCGACGGCCTGCTTGGAAAGGTCGTCGTAGATGATCAGGCCGTGCATCCCGTTGTCGCGGAACCACTCGCCCATCGCACAGCCGGCGAAGGGAGCCAGGAACTGCAGCGGCGCGGGCTCCGAAGCCGTGGCGGACACGATGATGGTGTATTCCAGCGCGCCCTTCTCTTCGAGGGTGCGCACGATCTGCGCCACGGTGGAGCGCTTCTGCCCGATGGCGACGTAGATGCAGTAGAGCTTGGCGCTCTCGTCCGTGCCTTCGTTGATCTTCTTCTGGTTCAGGATGGCGTCGATCGCGACGGCCGACTTGCCGGTCTGACGGTCCCCGATGATCAGCTCGCGCTGGCCGCGGCCGATCGGGATCAGGGTGTCGATGGACTTCAGGCCCGTCTGCACCGGCTCGTGCACGGACTTGCGCGGGATGATGCCCGGCGCCTTCACGTCCACCCGGCGACGCTCGGTGATCCCGACGAGGGGTCCCTTGCCGTCGATGGGCTCGCCCAGCGGGTTCACCACGCGCCCGAGGAGGCCCTTGCCCACCGGCACGTCCACGATCTCGGACAGGCGGCGCACTTCGTCGCCCTCGCCGATCTGCGCGTCGGAGCCGAAGATCACGACGCCCACGTTGTCGCGCTCGAGGTTCAGGGCCATGCCCTTCACGCCGGCGGCGGGGAACTCGACCATTTCGCCGGCCTGGACGTTGTCCAGCCCGTGAACGCGGGCGATGCCGTCGCCGACGCTCAGAACCTGGCCCACGTCGGAGACGTCGGCCTCTTCGCCGAAGCCGTCGATCTGAGACTTGAGGATGGCCGAAATCTCGGCTGCGCGGATGTCCATCGTGTGAGCTCTTCGTCTTTAAAGGCTTAGGCGCGCTTCAGCGCATGCTTGAGATTGTCGAGGCGCGAGCGAAGGGAGGAGTCGTACAGGCGCGAGCCCACCTTCACCTTCAGCCCGCCCAGTATCGCGGGATCGACCTTGATGCTCAGCTCGGGATCCTTGCCCAGCACCTGGCGCAGGGACTTGGAAAGCCCCGCCAGCTGCGCCTTGGAGAGCGGCACAGCACTCGTCACCTCGGCGGCGACCGAACCGCGGCGGGCGGCGGCCAGGGCCTCGAAGGCGCGGATCGCGGCGGGCAGGGCCTGAACGCGGTTGTTGGCGGCCAGAAGGCCGATGAACTTCTTCGTCACGGCGTTGAACTTGGCCTCGGCGGCCAGGGCGAGGAGGGCCTTGCCCTTGTCTTCCGCCGCATAGGTGGGCGAGGCGATCAGGCGGCGCAGGTCGGCCGACTCGGCGCTCATAGCCTTCAGCGCCTTCACGTCTTCTTCGACCACGGCGACGATCTTCTTGTCGTCCGCAAGGTCGAACAGGGCCTGGGCGTAGCGCGAGCCCACGTCCGCCGTGCCGGCCATGCTGTTGGAACTGTCCGCCACGTAGTGATCCGCTCTCGGATGCGCTCGAAAGGCCTGTATCGAACCGACGGTCACTTGAACCGAAGGCTCCGCACCCGACGGGTCGGGCGGCGGCGCTGGCGAGCTTGGAAATAGCCAAGGAGGCTCGAAGCGGACGCTTGCCGTTCGGGGCCGGGCGAGCGGATAGCATGGGGTCTTCGCCCCCGCAACCAGAGTGGGGAGGCTGGCTGCACCCGCGGGGCGACCAAGACGCAAGCCGCGTTGCACGCCGACGCCCGGCCCCTTTAAGGTCGCACGTCGCTTAGGGGAGGCTGGATGTTCGACCGTCGCCGTTTGATCGTTTCCGGGGCCGCGCTGGCCGCTGCTGCCTCCGCCCCGGCGATCGCCGCCGCAGCAGAGCCGCAGTTCCTCGCGTTCCGCTTCGCCATGCGGGGTCGCCAGCCCGTCACCGGCATGATGATCGGCAAGAACGGCCCCTACCTCGTGCTCCTCGACACCGGCGACCTGTTCGGCCCGGTGCTGAAGCTGGACATCGCCACGAAGCTCGACCTGCGCTCGGTGGGCACGGCGCGGGTCTATGGCGCGGCGGGCACAGACAGCGGCACGGGCTATCAGGCGCATCAGGTCGTGTTCGGCGGAGCCCTGCTCGCGCAGGACCTCGTGTTCCTGGGCTCCAAGGAAACGGGTTCACTGGACGGTGTGGCCCCCCTGTCGCTGTTCACGCTGCACGCCACCCAGATGGACTTTGAGGGCGGCATCGTGCGGGTGCAGACCAGCGGAAGCCCGAACTGGAGCGGCTTTCGCGCCGTGCGGTGCGAGCACATGCAGGAGGGCAAGGGCTTCATCGCCGATGTGGAGGTGGAGGGCGTCACCGCCCGCCTGCTGGTGGACACCGGCGCCGAGAATACCCTTCAGCTGGACCCGAGCTTCGTTCGCAAGCACCAGCTTTGGGACAAGCACCCGAAGTTTCTGGACCTGCAGTTCAAGGGCATCACCGACCGGATCGCCCGATCGCGCCTGGTGCGCACAGCCTCCGTCAAGTTCGGCCCCTACAAGTTCACCGACGTGCCGGTCGAGCTGGCCGATCCCCAGCTGACCCTCCTGTCCTCGTACGACGGGGTGATCGGCATCGAACTTCTGCGCCGCTTCACGCTGGGCTTCGATGCGGCAGGCTCCACCGTATGGCTCCGGCCCAACGGGGCTTTGGCGGACGCCTTCGTCTATGACCACTCCGGCCTGACCTGGTCGCCCTCCAGCGTGGGCGTCGTGGTCAAGGCGACCGCACCCGGCAGCCCGGCGGAGGCGGCGGGGCTGAAGCCGGGCGACCGGCTGATCGAACTGGACACCACGGCCAAGGCGAGGGCCTTCGAGGCGAGGCTCTCCGCCCCGCCGGGCACCGACCTCGCCTTCGACATCGCCCGGGACAACAAGCGCATGCCCATCAAGATGACGTTGCAGGACTGGTTGTGAACGGCTTCAGCCCCTCTGAACTCACCGCCCTCGTCAGCTCGCCCGACTCCTGGGCGGCGCTGCTGACGCTGATCGTGCTCGAGGTGGTGCTGGGGGTGGACAACCTCATCTTCATCTCGATCCTAGCCAACCGCCTGCCGGAAGCCAGCCGGGCGCGCACGCGCTCCATCGGCCTGGCGGGCGCGCTCCTGCTGCGGCTGGTGCTTCTGTCGCTCCTGGCGTTCCTCACCCATCTGACCGAGCCCGTCGTCACCTTCGAGGGCTTCGCCTTCTCGTGGCGCGACCTGATCCTGATCGGGGGCGGCCTGTTCCTCGTGTGGAAAGCGGGGTCGGAGATCTTCGAGGCGGTATTCAAGGGGGGCGAAGGCGCGCACGGCGAGGCCAAGCCGAAACGCGCCCTGGGCTTCGCCTCGGCGATCGCTCAGATCCTCTTCATCGACATGGTGTTTTCGTTCGACTCCATCCTCACGGCCGTGGGGATGACCGATCACCTGCCGATCATGATGGCGGCGGTGGTGGTGTCGGTGGGGTTGATGATGGTCGCCTCCGGGCCGTTGGGGGGCTTCATCCGCCGTAATCCCAGCGTGGTGATGCTGGCGCTGGCGTTCCTGCTGGTGGTGGGTTTCACCCTGATCGCCGAAGGTTTCGAACTTCACGTGGACAAAGGCTACATCTACGCGGCCATGGCCTTCTCGATTCTGGTCGAGCTCCTGAACATGGCAGTCCGTCGCAAAGAGAAGAAGGACGGCCGGGGGGCCGAGATCGCTTAGATGACCACGCGCCAAGAGACGGAATCGATCCGGGCCGCCCAGGTGTCGGACGGTGCCTCCAGCCTGCCCAACGCCCCCGGCGCGGCTGGCCCCATGACCGGCAACGATGTGCAGCAGTCGTTCACCGACACCGAGAAGCGCGTCACGCTGGTGGCGCTGATGATCGTGTTCATGCTCTCGGCGCTGGACTCCAGCATCGTGGCCACCGCCATGCCCAAGATCGTGTCCCAGCTTTCCGGGCTCGAGCTCTACGCCTGGGTCACCACGGCTTATCTTTTGGCCTCCACCGTCATGGTGCCGATCTACGGCAAACTGTCCGACATCTACGGGCGCAAGCCGATCCTGGTGACGGGCGTGGTGCTGTTCATCCTGGGCTCGACCCTCTGCGGCATGGCAGGCGAGTTCGGGAATCTGCCGGTCATCGGCGGCGGCATGGTGCAGCTGATCGTGTTCCGCGCCATCCAGGGCCTGGGCGGCGGGGCCCTGTTCACGAGCGCCTTCGCCATCATCGCCGACCTGTTTCCGCCAAGGGAGCGCGGCAAGCTCGCCGGGCTGTTCGGATCGGTGTTCGGCGTCGCCACCGTGCTCGGCCCGATGCTGGGCGGGTTCTTCACCGACCTCGGCACCACCCACTTCCTCGGCCTGGCCATCGCGGGCTGGCGGTGGATCTTCTACCTGAACCTGCCCATCGCGGGCGTGGCCCTGTTCATGATCCTCGTGCAGATGCCCGCCCTCACCCGCAAGCAGCCGGGCACGATCGACTTCATCGGCGCGATCCTGATCGTGGCCACCTGCACTCCCCTGCTCCTCGCCCTGTCTGAGGGCGGTCGCACCTATCCGTGGACTTCGCCGCAGGTGCTGGGGCTGTTCGCGGGGGCTGGGGTGGCCCTTCTTGGCTTCCTGTTCGTGGAGTCGCGGGTCGAGAACCCGATCCTGTCGCTGAAGCTGTTTGCCAACCGCACCTTCTCCACCGCCAACGCCGCGGGCTTCGTCACCTCGATGGCGTTCATGGGCATGATCACCTTCCTGCCCCTGTACCTGCAGCTGGGCCACGGCACGCAGGCGACCGTGAGCGGCATGACACTGACGCCTCTGATGATCGGCCTGATCATCAGCTCCACCCTGTGCGGACGGCTCGTGTCCCGAACGGGCAAGTACAAGCCGTTCATGATCGCCGGCTCGGTCACCATCATCCTGGCGGCGGTGGCGCTGGTGCTGGCAGGGCCGCACGCCGGGCCGCTCGACATGGCATGGCGGATCTTCGTGCTGGGCCTCGGCCTCGGCCCGTCGCAGAGCCTCTACAACATCGCCGTGCAGAACGCCCTGCCCCTGTCGGACGTGGGGGTGGCGACGGCCGCCAGCCAGTTCTTCCGCCAGATCGGCTCCACCATCGGCGTGGCCATCTTCGGCGCGGTGATGACGCACTCCCTGGCCGTTGAGGCCGCGAAGCTGCCGCATCCTCCCGGCGTGGCCGTCCGCACCCTTACGCTCACCGACCTGCAGCGCTTCGCCATCGAAGCGCAGACGCGGGCCAAGCCCGCCCCGCCGGTGGCCGGCGCGCCGCCCGCCCCCGCTCCGAAGCCCGACCCCATCATGGCGATGATCATCGCGGCGGTGCAGTCGGTGGTGAGCAAGGCGATCCACTCGGTGATGATCGCCGGGCTGATCGTGTCGGTGATCGCGCTTCTGGTGGTGCTGACGGTGCCTGCACTGCCCCTGCAGGGGGCCTACGCCCAGTACGGCAAGGGGGCCGCCAAGCCAGAGCCTTCAGGCCACTAGGGCCACGTCATCTGCGGGCGCGGGCCACGCCACGTCGGCCAGGCTTTCGAACGCGGGTTTGGCGAAGAGGTAGCCCTGTTGGAGGGTGATCCCGAACTCACGCAGGGTTTCGCACTCGCCCTCTGTCTCCACGCCTTCACCGAGGATCGTGACGCCGATTTCCTCGCAGGTCTTGGCGATGTTGCGGACGATGGCTCGACGGACCGGGTCGCGGTCGATGCCGCGGATCAGCTCCATGTCGAGCTTGACGATGTCAGGCTGGAACCGCGCCAAAAGCGTAAGTCCTGAAAAGCCCGCTCCGAAGTCGTCGATGGCGGTCTTGAACCCCATGCTCTTGTAGCTGGCCACGATCCTGGCGATGTGGGCGGGCTCGACCTCTTCGTTCTCGGTGAACTCGAAGATCAGGTTTCGCAGGGGAAAGCCCGTGCGCTTTGCGGTCGCCAGCGTCAGGCGGATGCAGGCGGCCGGCTCGTAGACGGCATTGGGCAAGAAGTTGATCGACAACATCTGGCCCGCCGCCGCTACGCCCAGGGCCGCGGCATGCTCGATGGCGGCCACGCGACATTTCTGGTCGAAGCCGTAGCGGTTGGCCTGTGTCACCTGCGAAAGCACGGCGAAGGCACCTTCTCCCGCCGGGCCCCGCACCAGGGCCTCCTGCGCAAAGATCTCGCCGGACGACAGTTCGACGATCGGCTGGAAGGCCATGCTGATCGGCTGATCGAAGCCTTCCCCATTCCGGCAGCCGTCACATGCAGTCATCGTCGTGGTTCCGGAAGCGGTTACTTGCCTCACAATGGCGGGTGAGTTTCAAGAACCCGTTACGAACACTGCATTTCTACAGGAAGCTGTAGGGGTCCACGTCGATGCTCATGCGCACAGCCCCGGGCGGACGCGCCCTAGCCCGCCAGGTCTCGAGGTAGGCCTGCAGGTCGACGGAGCGGTCCGCCCGCACCAACAGCCGCTTGCGCCGACGGCCGCGGATCAGCGCCAGCGGCGCATCGGCCGGGCCGTACACCTCCACCCCGTCCGCCACGGGGGCTGCTGCCGCCAGTGTGCGGGCGAAGGTCTCCAGGGCGTCGGGGTTCATCGACGACAGGATCACCGCCGCCAGCCGCCCGAACGGCGGCAGGCCCGCCAGCGACCGGCTCTCGCGCTCAGCCTCGATGAAGCCCTCGCGGTCGCCGCGGGCCAGGGCCTGCAGCACCGGATGTTCGGGCGCGTAGGTCTGCAGGAGCGCCCGGCCCGGCCGCAGTTCGCCCTCGGCGTTGGGCCGGCCCGCCCGCCCGGCCGCCTGCTGCAGCAGCTGGAAGGTGCGCTCACCCGCGCGAAGATCGCCGCCCTTCAGGCTCATGTCGGCATCGACCACGCCCACGAGGGTAAGGTTGGGAAAGTTGTGGCCCTTCGCGGCGGCCTGGGTGGCGATCAGGATGTCGATCTCGCCCTGCGCCATCCGCTCGACCAGCGCCCGGGCCGAGCCCGTCTCGAAGGTGGAGTCCGATGAAAACACGGCAGTGCGCGCCTGCGGGAACAGGCTCCGCGCCTCCTCCTCCAGCCGCTCAACGCCGGGGCCGATGGCGACGAGGCTGTCCTTCGCGTCGCAGTGCGGGCAGCGCTCGGGCTTCGGCATTGAGAAGCCGGTCAGGTGGCACACCAGCCGGTTGGAGTAGCGATGCTCCACCAGCCACGAGTCCGTATCGGGCGAGGTCATCCGCTCCCCGCAGGCCTGACACAGCACCAGGGGGGCATAGCCCCGACGGTTCAGGAACAGCAGCACCTGCTCCCCCTTCGCCAGGGTCTCGCCCACAGCGGTCACGAGCGGCGGAGACAGCCACCGGCCCCGCTCGGGCGGGTGAACGCGCTGGTCGATGAGGACGATGTCGGGCAGCACCGCCCTTCCGTGGCGTTGCGACAGGCGCAGCCACAGGTAGCGGCCCATCTCGGCGTTGTGCAGCGTCTCGAGGCTGGGGGTGGCCGAGGCAAGGATCACCCCCGCCTCCTCGATCTTAGCCCGGGCGACGGCCAGATCGCGGGCGTGGTAGACGAAGCCGTCCTCCTGCTTGAACGAACCGTCGTGCTCCTCGTCGACCACAATCAGTTTCAGATGCGGGAAGGGCAGGAACAGAGCCGAGCGGGCCCCCACCACGATCCGGCAGCGCCCCGCGGCCACCGCCTCCCACACCTTGCGGCGCTGGGGCGAGGCGACACCTGAGTGCCACTCCGCCGGCTGGGCCCCGAATCGCTCGGCGATGCGGGCGATCACCGCCTGCGTCAGCGCGATCTCGGGCAGCAGCACCAGCACCTGCGCCTGCGGGTCCCGCGCCAGGGCGGCTGCGATGGCCTCCAGATACACCTCGGTCTTGCCCGAACCGGTCACCCCGTCGAGCAGGGTGGCGCGAAAACCGCCCCGGCCGATGAAGCCGTTCAGCGCCGTCGCTGCGGCCGCCTGGTCCGCATTCAGGGGCAGGCCGGGGGTCGAGGGGTCCGGCTCCGCGAAGGCCGCCAGGGTCCGCACCTCGACGACGGCCAGCACGCCCTCATCCACGAGCCCCTTTACGACGCCCGCCCCCACGCCTGCCGCCGTGGCCAGTTCGGAGGCCGAAAGCCGCCCGGCGCCGAGCGCCTCCAGCACGCGCTGCCGCGGGGCCGTGGGGCGGGACGGGGCGGACCCCGTCGCCTGCAGCAGCCGCGCGGGCTTCGGCGGCGGGGCGCGCAAGCCCCGGAGCACCAGCGCCAGCCCCTCGCCCGGCGGCTCGCAGCCGTATCGGGCCGCCCACTGCGCAAAGGCGAGCGTGCCGGGCGGCAGCGGTGCATCGTCGAGCAGGGCGGCGAGCGGCTTGAGCGGGCGGTTGATGCCCTCCGCCTCCCGCACCTGCGTCACCACCCCCCGGATCGTGCGGGGGCCGAGCGGTGCGGACACCTGGGCGCCGACCGACAGCTGCCAGCCCTCGGGCACGGCGTAGTCGAACGCTTCGGGCAGAGGCAGGGGAAGGAGCACGCGGGCGACGAGGGGCATGAAGCGCCAGTCTATAGCCGCTCGCAGCCGTTGCGCCGACCGCGCTACAAGGGACCGACGTCCGCTTTCGCCGCAGGCCCCCCATGCAGCTCTTTCTCGACACCGCCGACATCGCCGTTCTCACCGAGTGGAACGAGACGGGGCTGGTGGACGGGGTGACGACCAACCCCTCCCTGATCGCCGCCGCGGGCCGCGACTTCAAGGCGACCATCGCGCAGATCTGCGACCTGATCGGCGGCCCCGTCTCTGCCGAGGTGACCGGCACCGATACCCCCACGATGATCGAGGAAGGCGAGCGCCTCGCCGACATCGCCCCGAACGTGGTGGTCAAGCTGCCGATCACCTGGGCCGGGCTGAAGGCCTGCGCCCATTTCACCGACCGCGAGATCAAGACCAACCTCACCCTGTGCTTCTCGTCTGCCCAGGCGCTGCTCGCGGCCAAGGCGGGGGCCACCTTCGTGTCGCCGTTCATGGGTCGGCTGGACGACCACGGGGGCGACGGCGTGGGGCTGATCGCCGAGATCCGCGGCCTGTACGACGCCCACGATTTCGACACCGAGATCCTGGCCGCCAGCGTGCGCAGCGCAGGCCAGGTGACGCAGGCGGCCCTAGCCGGAGCGGATGCGGCGACCCTGCCTCCCGCCACATTCGCAAGCCTGGTCAAGCACCCGTTAACCGACGCCGGGTTGGATAAATTCCTGAGCGACTGGAAGACCACCGGCCAATCGATCCTGTGATCGCACGGCCGCTCCGGTCGCCCTTAGTAAGAGATCGGGGCGAGTGATGAGCGTAGCGGCGGAAGACAACTATCGGGGCTCTGCCACGTGGCGGCACTGGCCTGCCCTGCGCGCCGCGCTGATCGCCAACCCCGGCTGGGTGCTGGACGACCCGGACCTCTTGCAGAAGCTGAACCTGCGCCCCGCCGCCGCCAACGTGGTGGAGTTCGGACCCGCCGCCCTCGCTCGCCTGGAAACCGCCAAGGCCGCCGAAGCCTCGGCCCGGGTCGAGATCGAGGCGCTGGCCGAAGCGAACTTCACCGCTCAGGTGGAAACCCACTCCGCCATCCTCGAGCTTCTGGAAGCGCGCAACAACGCCGACCTCGCCGCCCGAGCCGACACCTGTGGCCGCGAACGCTTTGGCTTGGCCTGCGCCACCCTCTGCGTCGAACGAGCCTCCGAGGGCGAGGCGGTGCCCGCGGGCTGGCGCACCCTGCCGCGAGGCTTCACGGGCCAGCTCCTCGGCGTCGGTGCCGCCCGCCTCGGCCCGCCCATCGCGGGCGAAATGCTGTTCGGCAACGACGCCAAGGCGGTGAAGAGCGTCGCCCTTCTGCGCCTGACCCTGTGGAACGACCGGCCCGGCCTTCTGGCGTTCGGCTCCGGCGAGCCGGAAGGGTTCACGCAGGACATGGGTGCCGAGCTCGTGGCGTTCCTGGCGCGTGTGGTGGAGCGCGTGGCCGCCCGCTGGCCACCGCTCCAGTGAGCCCCACGCCCGGCGATCCCGTCGTGAAGGCGCTGGAAGCCTTCATCGACCACCTCGCCCATGAGCGCCGGGCGTCGCCGCGCACGCTGGAAAGCTATCGCGCCAACCTGTCGGCCTATCTGGCCTTCCTGCAGATTCACCGGGGCGGCGCGCTGGTCGCAGCCGACCTCGCGAGCGTGACCGCCGCCGAGCTGCGCGCCTTCCTCGCCTTCCGGCGCAAGGGCGATCCCTTGCCCGGCCTGGCGCTCAAGGCCCTGTCGCCCCGCTCGCTCAGCCAGACGCTCTCCAGCGTGCGCAGCCTGCACCGCTTCGCCGACCGCCGACTGGACCTCGCGAACCCCGAGATCGCCCTCGTTCGCGGCCCCCGCGTGCGGCCGGACGATCCCCGCCCGGTCACGGCACCCAACGCCCTGGCCATGCTCGATCAGGCCGGAGAGGGCGACGCCGACCAGTGGGAACTGCTGCGAGACCGGGCGGTGCTGACGCTGCTCTACGGCTGCGGCCTTCGCATCTCGGAGGCCCTGTCGCTCAAGCGCTCCGACGCCCCCCTCGGCGAGGCGCTGCGCATCACCGGCAAGGGCGGCAAGACCCGCATGGCCCCCGTGCTGCCACAGGTGCGAGAGGCGGTGCAGGCCTATCTCGCCGCCCTGCCCTTCACCCCCGCCCCGGACGAGCCCCTGTTTCGCGCGCATCGCGGTGCCCCCCTCGGCCCCCGGGCCGTGCAGGCGACGGTGGCGAGGCTGCGAGGCGCGCTCGGCCTGTCGGACCGGGTCACACCGCACGCCCTGCGCCACAGCTTCGCCACGCACCTCCTCTGCGGGGGGGCGGACCTGCGCACCATCCAGGAGCTTCTGGGCCACGCCAGCCTCTCCACGACTCAGCGCTACACCGCGGTGGAAACGTCGGGCCTCTTGGCCGTCTACGCCCGCGCCCACCCCCACGCCTGATCCGGCTCAACGGACCGCCACCCTTGTAAAACAGCACCCTTCCCGTTATTTCAGACATTACTGAAATCTGGGAACCGACGATGGTCCTGCCGCCCCTCATCCAGACATTCGTGCTGCATTTCGGCGAGATGGGTGGCCGGTGGGGCGTCAGCCGGACGGTGGGGCAGATCTACGCCCTGCTGTTCGTCTCCGACCGCGGCCTGAACGCCGACGAGATCACCGAGGCGCTGGGCATCTCGCGCTCGAACACCAGCATGGGGCTTAAGGAGCTGGAGGCCTGGCGCCTCGTGCGCAAACGTCATCTCCCCGGCGACCGCCGCGACTATTTCGAGGCACCGGAGGACGTCTGGCAGATCATCCGCACCCTGGCCGACGAGCGTCGCCGCCGGGAGATCGACCCCACCCTGTCCATGCTCCGCGACATCATGATGGAGACGCCGCAGAACCCCGAGGAGCAGCACGCCCAGGCCCGCATGGCGCAGATGCATGAACTTATCGAGCTCCTGACGGGTTGGGCCGACGATGTGCAGCGGCTCGACAACGACAGCCTGCGGCAGTTGCTGGCGATGGGGGCGGGGGTCTCCCGCCTGCTCGACATGAAAAACAAGATCACCGTGTTCGCAGGCGGCAAGCGCCGCGGCGTGTCTGAAGGAGAGGCCTCGTAATGGACGCCCTGGTTCTGGCGCGGGCGCAGTTCGCGTTCACGATCGCCTTCCACATCGTGTTCCCGGCCTTTTCGATCGGCCTTGCCAGCTATCTGGCCGTGCTGGAGGGTATGTGGCTCAAGACGGGCAAGCCGGTTTACCGCGACCTGTTCCAGTACTGGCTGAAGATCTTCGCGGTGGCGTTCGGAGCGGGCGTCGTTTCGGGCCTGGTGATGTCCTACCAGTTCGGCACCAACTGGTCGGTGTTCTCCGACAAGGCGGGCGCGGTGCTGGGGCCGCTGATGGCCTATGAGGTCATGTCGGCGTTCTTCCTGGAGGCCGGGTTCCTTGGCGTGATGCTGTTCGGCCTGGAGAAGGTGGGCAAGACCCTGCACTTCACCGCCACCCTCGCGGTGGCCCTCGGCACCTTCGCCTCGGCCTTCTGGATCATCTCGGTCAACAGCTGGATGCAGACGCCGGCGGGCGTGGCAATCAACGCCCAAGGCCAGTTCGTGCCGATCAGCTGGCTGAAGGTGATCTTCAACCCGTCGTTCCCCTACCGCCTCGTTCACATGGTGCTGGCGGCCTATCTCACCACCGCGCTCGTGGTGGGGGCCGTCGGTGCTTTCCACCTCCTGAAGGACAAGGCCAACCCGGCGGCCAGGACCATGTTCTCCATGGCCATGTGGATGGCCGCCATCGTCGCGCCGATCCAGATCCTGGCAGGCGACGCCCACGGCCTGAACACCCTGAAGCACCAGCCCGCGAAGATCATGGCGATGGAGGGCCACTATCAAAGCCACCCGCACGGCGCGCCCCTGATCCTCTTCGGCCTGCCGGACCAGAAGACGGGCGAGGTCCGGGCGGCGATCGAGATTCCCAAGCTGTCGTCGCTTGTGATCATGCACAACCTGAACGCCCCCCTGGCCGGGCTGGACACCATTCCCCGCAAGGACTGGCCCTATGTGCCCATCGTCTTCTGGTCGTTCCGGATCATGGTCGGGATCGGCCTCCTGATCGCGAGTATGGGGGCGGTGACCGTGGTCGCCCGCCTGCGCCGCAAGCTCTATGACTGGCGGCCGCTGCACCTGTTCGCCACCGTGATGGGGCCGATGGGCTTCGTGGCGGTACTCGCGGGGTGGGTGACCACCGAAGTCGGCCGCCAGCCCTATACGGTCTACGGCCTGCTGCGGACCAGCCAGTCGGCCTCGCCGCTGAGCGCCCCCGCCGTGGCCGCGTCGCTGGCCGCCTTCGCCGTGGTCTACTTCGCCGTGTTCGGTGCCGGGCTGTTCTACATCCTGCGCCTGATGAGTCGCCCGCCACACCCCCACGAGGAAGGCATAACGAGCCGGGATCCTGTCCGAGCCGCGGGCATCACCCCTGCTCCGGCGGTGGACTCCGAACGCACCCTGCGCTCGGCCTGACGGGGGCGGCAGATGACCTACGACCCTACCCTCACGCTTATCTGGGCGGGCCTGATCGCCTTCGCCGTCTTCGCCTACGTGGTGATGGACGGCTTCGACCTCGGCATAGGCATCCTGTTCCCGTTCCTCACGCGGGGGGTCGAGCGCGACGTGGCGATGAACAGCGTCGCCCCGGTGTGGGACGGCAACGAGACCTGGCTGGTGCTGGGCGGCGGCGGACTCTTCGCAGCCTTCCCCCTCGCCTATGCGATCCTGATGCCCGCGGTGTACGCGCCCCTGATCGCCATGCTCCTGGGCCTCGTGTTCCGGGGCGTCGCCTTCGAATACCGCTGGCGCACCGAGCGGGGCAAATGGGTGTGGGACGTGGCCTTCAGCGCCGGCTCTACGATGGCGGCCTTCTCGCAGGGTGTGATCCTCGGGGCGATCCTGCAGGGCGTGAAGGTGAGCGGGCGGGCCTATGGTGGCGGCTGGTGGGACTGGCTGACGCCCTTCACCCTGCTCACCGGGGCCTCAGTGGTGGTGGGCTACGCCCTCCTCGGGGCCGCGTGGCTGATCGCAAAGACGGAGGGGCCGCTGCTGGACCGGGTGTTCGGTCTGGCGTGGCGCGCCGCCATCGGCACCGTGGTCGCCATCACCGCCGTGAGCGCCGCGACGCCCTTCCTCAAGGCCGCCTACTGGAAGCGCTGGCTGGAGTTTCCGAGCGTGCTGGCCACGGCGCAGGTGCCGCTCCTGGTCGCCATAACGGCCGCAGGCCTCTTCTTCTGCCTGCACCGCCGCAAGGAGCGCTGGCCCTTTCCCCTGGCTCTGGTGCTGTTCGCCCTCGGCTATGCGGGGTTGGCGATCAGCCTCTTCCCCTACATCGTGCCCAACTCGATCACCGTGTGGCAGGCCTCCGCTCCGGCCTCGAGCCAGGCGTTCATGCTGGTGGGGGCAGGCGTGCTCATCCCCGTGATCGTCCTCTACACCGCCTATGCCTACTGGGTGTTTCGCGGGAAGGTCAGCGAGACGGGCTACCACTGATGCCCGACCTCCCTTCTCCTCGCGGAAGACTGCGCCAATGGGCCTGGTTCGCTGGGCTGTGGGCGGTAAGCGTGATCACCTTGGCGCTGGTCGCAGGCCTTCTAAAGCTGGTCTTCAACGCCATCCTGTGAGCCTGAGGCGGGCGCCGCAAGCGCGCGCAAATCGACCCGTTCTTCTGAAATTCCCTGGCGCAGCGACCGGATGATGAGACCTGTGCCGGCAACCTCGAGGAAACGATCCCATGTCGCGACGCAGTCATATGGAGTGGCACAAGGTCGGCAGGCTGGGCTGGCTGCGTGCGGCGGTGCTGGGGGCCAATGACGGCCTGCTCTCGACCGCTAGCCTGATCATCGGCGTCGCATCGACGGGGCAGTCGAGCCACAACGCGGTGCTCATTGCCGGGATGGCGGGGCTGATCGCCGGGGCCATGTCCATGGCGGCGGGCGAGTACGTCTCGGTGAGTTCGCAATACGATTCCGAGCAGGCCGACCTGCGGCGCGAACAGCAGGAACTGCTCGACGACCCAAAGGCCGAGGAAGCCGAGCTGACCGGCATCTACACCGAGCGTGGGCTGGACGCCGATCTGGCAGCCAAGGTCGCCGCCCAGCTGATGGCGAGGGACGCCCTGAAGGTGCATGCCCGAGAAGAACTGGGCCTGTCGGAGGAGAACCAGGCGCGTCCTCTGCAGGCGGCGGTGGCGTCGGCCTCGGCTTTCGCCCTGGGTGCCGTGTCTCCCCTGGCGGTCGCCGCGCTGGCACCTCCGGGGAGCACCGCGATGGCCGTCGCCGTGGCGGCGCTGATCGTCCTGGCGGCGCTGGGTGCGGCGGGTGCAAAGGCGGGCGGCGCGCCCATGCCCAAGGCCGTGGCCCGCGTCACCTTCTGGGGTGCCCTTGCCATGGCCGTGACCGCTGGCATCGGCCACCTGTTCGGAACGGTGGTCTGACGCCCGAATTAGGCTCAGGACGCATTGATATGATGCGCTCGATCTGATTCAGGCTCTGCCAGGAGACTGGATATGAGCGACCTGTATTGGCTGACGGACGATCAGATGGAGCGGCTGCGGCCGCACTTTCCGAGGAGCCACGGCAAGCCCAGGGTTGATGATCGTCGGGTGTTGAGCGGGATCATCTTCGTCAATCGCAACGGCCTGCGCTGGCGCGACGCGCCGGCGGTCTATGGCCCCCACAAGACGTTGTACAATCGCTGGAAGCGGTGGAGCGAGGCTGGCGTCTTCATCCGGATGATGGACGGGCTATCCGCCGCCCAGGCCGAACGGCGCACGGTGATGATCGACGCGACCTATCTGAAGGCGCACCGCACGGCTTCGAGCCTGCGGGTAAAAAAGGGGGCGTCGGGCGGCTCATCGGACGCACCAAGGGCGGGATGAACACCAAGCTTCACGCCGTGACCGATGCGAACGGGCGTCCGATTAGCCTCTTCATGACGGCGGGCCAGGTCAGCGACTACACCGGCG
>JBBRQN010000009.1:0-107402 GCA_038226305.1 Caulobacterales bacterium | reverse complement strand
TCCGCTCTTGTGAGCGATACTTTTTGATGTTCACCAGCTGAGACAAATCGTGGGCGTTCGAATTGGTACGTCAATTCTAGAATACGTCTAGATCCAATGGTAATTGCAATTGGAAGGCACGTCCGTTTGCATCATCGCACCAGACCAGGGAACCGCACAGCTCGGCGGCCAGCCCTCGAACCACGCCCAGGCCCATTCCAGGCTTAAGAGGTTGATGCAGCTCCCCGCTGTCACTTACGCGGCAAGTTATAAGTGCTTCTCCGGCGTCAACCTCGACTAGAATTTGGCCGGGACCATTGCGTAAGCCGTGCCGCACTGAGTTAGTGATGAGCTCAGCCATTATAAGCCCCACTCGCCAACAGCGTTCGGGGGCCAAGAAGACTTCTTGCGTACGGACGGCAAGACGAATGCCCCGCTCAGCGAGAGCCGAGGCGCTGAGCGCTGTGCCCAAACGATCCAAATAGTCGCCAAGGTCGACACGATCACCAGGCGGTGGGGCCAGAAGAGCCCTGTGTGCGTCGGCGTAGCTCATCAGCCGCTTCGCCGCGCCGATCAAGGCTGCGCTGGCTTCAGGCGAAGCTAAATCGGCTGCGGCCAGCCGTATCCCTGCGATTGCCTGAGCATATTCGTTCACTACTCGATGGCTGATCTCTTGCACGATGATGAGGGGTTCGGCCCGAGGAACTTGGTAGCAGTCGGCACTTTCGACATGCATGGTGCGAAACCTCTTCTAACGGTCGTTATCTGCGCGTGGTGATTGCGAAAGTTGCGCGGCGACGCAGGACAAGCCTGAAAACCGACCCGCGTCAGCAAAGCACCCGTATCATTGCCTTTGATGGAACGAGACCGGGTAGGCCGCATTTCGAACGGTCAACATGGGGTCCGCGATAGCAATGCCTGCCGGCACGCTGCCCGGGAGGAAGAGTAATGAGCGATCCGCGATGGCCGTGTTTGCGTCCATTTGATCGATCTCGATCTCGCCCAGTTTCACCAGCTTGCGGGAGTCTGGCCAGGCAACGCTGGGATCGTCGATCACGTCGGCACCCTCAGCGATTTGCGCGTACCAGCCGAAGCGGACCGGCGCGCTCTTCACCCGCCGCACAATCTCTTCGCTAAGATAATTCGGGCCGCGTGCCTTCAGTTCGGCGGCGTCTAGACCGTGCTCTCCAGCCTCGGGCAAAAAACGATAACGGACGAAACGGCTTTGACCCGCTGCGTTGGTAAACTGGAAGGCGTTGACGCTGTAATACGCGGTTGTTCCCCAGCTGAGCGGCGGGGGCTTTTGGGTGGTAAAGAACGTCTTGGCGATCGGATGAGCGCCGAGGAAGCCGTCAAACGCTGTCGGCTTCGGGGAACCAGCAGGGCTCGCTCCGATAGCCTGCAAAAGCTGGCTGAATTCGGCCGATTTGCCAACAGGGAAGCCGTTAAAACTGTGAGAGACTATGTCGAGATTTGACCCATCCGGCATAAGAAACTTGACTGCGAATCCTCGGGGATTGGCGTCGAAGCTATTGTCAGGGATGTCTGGGATACCGGTGAAGTCTGAGAAACGCACGATGATCGGAACGCCTGACTTGAAAACGTCTGCATAGCTCATCCTTGTCGCTTTCGGATCTGGCATAAAGCGCCCCGTCAGAATGACGCCTTTCGCATGTACCGCCCGGGCATGATGGTCCCCGAAAGCCCCGTGAAAGTCAGCCACAAGCTGAGCTGGAAGGCGCTGGGACAGATCTTCCGGCTTCTCGACAAGCGCAGGTGTCTGCGCCGCCGATTGCGAACTTAGGGCCAGGGCAATCGCTGTGACCTGGGCCGCAAATGATGCAGCTTTCCTCAACCGGTTGCTCATGCTCTCACCCCTTCTCAAGACCTCTGGAGCGATCAACCCATTTGGGCCAGCCATCACCATGAGCTCACGTTCACCGAATCTCGATTGAATCGACACCCCAATCGCAGGGAGAGGATGCTCACTCATTCGGGGGTAAGTGATGACGACCAGTATCTGAAGGTTCTCTGGTGCTGGCAAACTAACTGCAACCTGTCTCCGCTCAGGGTCGATGCGCTCTATTAGGAGGATTGATGCGGCAGATCTCGTTTAAGCAACACCGGTTTCCGGCGGAGGTGATCCGCTACCCAGTCTGGCTCTACTTCCGGTTCACGCTGAGCCTGCGTGACGTCGAGGAGCAGCTGGCGCAACGCGGGATCGTCGTCAGCCGCGAGGCGATCCGCTACTGGGTAAACAAGTTCGCCCCGCTGATCGCCGCAAACCTTCGGCGGCGACGCCCCTGCCCCACTGGCCGCTGGCATCTGGACGAGATGGTCGTGAAGATCGGTGGCCGGCGCATGTGGCTATGGCGGGCGGTCAACGACGAAGGCGTCGTCCTAGACATGCTGGTTCAGAAGCGCCGCAACACCCACGCCGCGCTGAAACTGCTGAGGAAGCTGCTGAGAAACCAGGGTGTCCATCCGGAGACGATCACCACCGACAAACTGCCGTCTTACGGCGCCGCCCTTCGCCAGCTCGGGCTCGCGGACAAGCAGCGATGCCAAGGGCGGCGGATCAACAACCGCGCCGAAAACAGCCACCTCCTGATCCGACGGCGGGAGCAGAAGATGATCAAGTTCAAGAGCCAGGGCTCAGCCCAGCGCTTCCTCGCCACCGACGCAGAGATCTACAAGGCCTTCGACACCCAGCCTCACCTGACCTCTCGAGCGACCCAGCGGATTTTCCGGGGTCGGGGTCACGAGCCGTGGTCGGGATCGCCGCCGCCTTGACGACCAGGGTCTTCCTGCGGGAGAGGGCGGAGCTGCGCTGGAGCGCGCCTTCCAGCGCTTCGCCGAGGACTTGGCGTGGTGGACGGAGGCGGCACGGGAGCAGCGCTCCCGCCGGGCTCCGCCATACTAAGCGGCCGTTCTGCCTCAGCATGAAGCCCATCATCTTGTTGCAGGATGCAGGCAGGTGGAGTGGGGCCCACCCGTACGAACTCCGCGCCGGAGCGAGACAGCCCCCGCGGGAGAACAATTAGGGGCGTCGATTGTTAGACTGGGATAACGCCCGAAAGTTGTGAAGCGAAAGCAGCTGAATTTGAGAAACTCGCCAAAACCGTGTCGTCCGGCCCGGATCGCGCGCGCCTGCGCGGTCAATCCAAGTTCTGGAGGACGCGGGCGCTAACCCTCCGTGGAATGATGGAGGCTGTAGCAGATCCAGCGCCCCCGCGTAGGTCGCCCTGACGCTGGGGCTGCCTCTAGGTCCTCAGGAAGATTCGCGCCCTAAGCGGGCATTGACGCGATCCCGCGCCACGGCAGTCCGCGACGGAGTCTGCTGAGAAGAAGTGTTCCCTGGATGGCACGCCGACGCTTTCTAATCAGAGATGGCTTCGCCGCCCTTTCTTCCTCAAAGAGGAGGGCGTTGGCTGCGGTGGCGGACAGCCGGACCTGTAAGGATGGACCCCGTCGGGCGTCAGCTCCAGAACGCGGTTCGACAAAGCCGTCAGGAATTGGCGGTCATTCTGCCGTCGATGAGCTTCGGCCCTCCCAACCAATTGTCGAAAACAGAATGATGGGGGAGCAGAAATGAAATTCCGTTGTCTTTCGACCCAAAATATCAGGGACCCGACGTACGCAGATTTAGGGGTCCATCTTGCCGATATACATAGGCCTCTGGCTCTCGGTTCTTGCTCTGACGGCGAGTGCGGCCGCCGGATTCTTCGGACCGGGGCTTCGACCGAGGCTTGCCGCCAAGCTCGCTGAGGCTGCGGCGCTGGCCGCGATAGTAAACGCTGCCGCTTCTGTAGCGGTTCTCTTGCTCTTTGGGCGATCCTCCGCGCCTTTGGTCGGCGCGCACAGTCTTGGGTTTTCGACCAGACTGGATCCGATCAGCGCCGTGATGCTGGTTCTGGTATCGTTTATCGGCTGGGTGGTCGTCCGCTACGCTGGGACCTACTTGGATGGCGACGCGGGGCAGGGGCGATTCACAGGCTGGCTGTGCCTGACGCTGGCGTCGGTGCTCGTGCTAGTCAGCGCCGGAAATCTCGTTCAGCTAACGATCGCCTGGGTGGCTACCAGCCTCTTTCTGCACCGGCTGCTGCTGTTCTATCCAGGCCGAGCCGCTGCTGTTCGAGGTGCTCGTAAGAAGTTCATCACTGCGCGTCTCGCCGATCTGGCATTGCTGGGCGCCTGCGCTTTCTTGTTGATCGCCTATCGCACAGGCGACATCGCCGTGATCCATCAAGCTGCGCGAGCGGGAGTCGGCGGCGGATTGGCCGTCGGAGCGGCGGGATTTTTGGCTCTCGCGGCGGTGATCAAGTCTGCTCAGTTTCCCCTACACGGCTGGCTGACCGAGGTGATGGAGACGCCCACCCCGGTCTCAGCGCTCCTCCACGCGGGGGTTATCAACGCCGGCGGCTTTCTCCTCATCCGGTTCGCCGATGTGATGTTGCTGGCGCCGGGGGCGCTCGCTGTTCTGGTCGTTGTCGGGGGTTTCACGGCGCTCTTCGCCAGCCTTGTGATGCTGACCCAGCCAGCTGTGAAAACGTCCCTGGCTTGGTCAACCGTCGCGCAGATGGGCTTTATGATCTTTGAGTGCGGCCTGGCGCTTTTCCCGCTCGCGCTCCTCCATATCGTGGCGCACTCGCTCTATAAGGCGCACTCGTTCCTGTCTTCCGGGGGTGCCGTTGAGCGGGTGGTTGCCAGCCGCAGGCTTGGTCCGGTCGCCGTGCCGAACGCGGGTGCCGTAGCCCGAGCGTTCCTCGCCGCGCTGGCGATCTACGGAGTCGTCGGACTGGCGTTCGGCATCGGACACAAGTCGCCGCAGGCGATCGCTCTTGGCGCCATCCTGATTTTCGGCGTCGCCTACATGTTGGCTCAGGGTTTTGCGGATGCGGCGCCCAGGATGCTGACACGCCGCACCGCCGTGTATGCGGTCGCCACCTCGGTCGCCTATTTCGCCCTGCAGCTGGGCGCGACCTCTCTGACGGCGGGCGTCTTACCGCCGCCGCCTCCGCCTGGTCCTTTGCAATGGACACTGATCGGACTCGGCGTGACGAGCTTCGGAACGGTTGCGGTCGTCCAGGCCATGTTCCCCCTCTGGGCCTATCACCCCGCCGCGGCCGGCCTGCGCACGCACCTCTCGAACGGCTTCTACGCCAACGCCGTCTTCGACCGGGTAGTCGGCGGCTGGTCGATCCGCAGCGTCGCTTCCCGTAGAGCCGGAGCCTGACCGATGTTTGATCACAAAGCTGAGCCGCAAGACCTCCGCCTGATCGCCGTCATGGCGGAGCGCGCCGCTTGCGCTGTGCCCCCCAGTTGGCCTCTCGCCGCCAATGTCGCGGTCAATCCGTTCCTTGGTCAGACAGGCGAAGACCTAGCCACAGCCGGGGCGCGGCTGGCCCGGGTGGCGGGCGCACCCGTCACCATGGAACGCGCTTGGTACCTAGAGAAACTGCGCTCGGGCGCCATATCGGACCAGGATGTGCTCGACGCCTGGGAGAGCGCCCCTCCGGCTTTTCGCCCCACCGATCCCGCCTCAGTAAAAAGAGCCGCAGGTTCCGACGGCCCGCGATCCGACCCGCTGCCGACCGTCGCCGATCTGGCGGCGCGCACGAGCGGCGTCGACTGGCCAGGTCTCATTGCGGAGCGTTTCGGGGCCTGGGCGGGCGGGCACTTCGACGAGGGGCAGGCGCTCTGGGCCGCGCCCAGGGGCGTGTCGGCCTATGCCGCGTGGCGAGCTGTCGCCACCCACGATCTGACGCCCGAGATTGCGGGCGTCCGCGGCTTCGCCCGCCACGTCTCGGAGGTGCCGGAAAGCGCCGCCGCAGCCATCGCCCGCGCCGTGGGACGGCTTGGGATGCGTCCAAAGACACTCGAGACCTACTTCCACCAGCTCCTCATGACGTTGGGGGGCTGGAGCCAATACGCACGGTACAGGCTTTGGCAGGCGGAGCTTGCGGGACTGTCCGATGAGACGATCACCGACTTCCTAGCGATCCGCCTCATCTGGGAAGAGGCCTTGTGGCTGAATCATTCCGACCAGATCGCCGAGGCGTGGGCCGACGTGCGCCAGGCGCACGCAGCGCCGGTGACAGCGACTCCTGATCTGGTTGTCGACACCATCCTCCAGGAGGCGGCCGAGCGAGCGGCGCAGCGGGCGCTTGCAACGTCGCTCGCCCAACCTGGGCGGGCCGACCTTGCCGAGCGGCCCGGGCTGCAGGCCGCCTTCTGCATTGATGTTCGCTCGGAGGTCTTTCGGCGCGCCCTCGAAACCGTCGACCCACATGCCCGAACGCTGGGCTTCGCGGGATTCTTTGGGCTGACGACGGCTCATCGACGGTTCGGGTCGGATCTGGACGAATTGCGCCTGCCGGTGCTGCTCAATCCGGCGCTTCGCTCGTGTTCGGGCAATCTGCAAACGGACCCGGCGGATCGGTCGAAGCGGATCAAAGGCCGAGCCAAGCGCGCCTGGGGACGCTTCAAGTTGGCCGCGGTCTCCTCCTTCGCTTTCGTCGAGGCGACTGGCCCCGTCTACGCTGGCAAGCTTTTCACTGATGCGATCGGGCGCGGAGGTGGCGGGACGCAGGTCGATCCCGCGCCAAGGCTCGACCCGCCTCTCGAAGTGTCCGGCCAGATCGCTGCAGCGCAATCGGTGCTGCGAGCCATGTCGTTAACCAGCGGCTTCGCGCGCCTTGTCTTGCTGGTGGGACACGGTGCCGCGGTGATCAACAATCCCCACGCGAGCGCGCTCCAGTGCGGTGCCTGCGGTGGTTACTCAGGAGAGGTCAACGCCCGTCTTCTGGCGGCGCTTCTCAACGATCCGGAGGTGAGGGCGGGCTTACCGGCGAGCGGCGTCACGATCCCGGACGACACGCTTTTCGTCGCGGGGTTGCACGATACGACGACAGACCAGGTGGCGCTTTTCACCGAAGACTGTCCGTCGCCCGCGCATGGAGAAGACATCCTGCGCGCGCGGACCACGCTGGCGGCCGCCGGCCGGGTCGCCCGGGGCGAGCGCGCCCTGCGGCTGCCGCGAGCTCGGCAAGAACGAGACGTCTCAGCGCGTGGGCGCGACTGGGCCGAGACGCGGCCTGAATGGGGGCTGGCGGGCTGCCAAGCCTTCATCGCCGCGCCCCGAGAACGGACCGCGGGAAAGAGTTTCGACGGTCGCGTGTTCCTGCACGACTACGATTGGGCACCGGACGAGAACTTCAGCACCCTCGAGTTGATCATGACAGCGCCGGTGGTGGTGGCGAGCTGGATCAGCCTCCAATACTACGGCTCTACGGTTGCGCCGGACGTGTTTGGGAGCGGCAACAAGCTCCTTCACAACGTCACCGGCGGGATCGGGGTGGTGGAGGGCAATGGAGGTCTCCTGCGGGCAGGGCTCCCCTGGCAGTCGGTTCACGACGGAGAGACCTACGTCCACGAGCCGCTGCGCCTGTCGGTCTGCATCGAAGCGCCGCGCCAGGCCATGAGCGACATTCTCAAACGCCATGACGTCGTGCGCTCTCTCTTCGACAACCGCTGGCTCCACCTCATCGCCCTCAACAACGAGGGGCGAATGGCTTGGCGCTACGCAGGTGGCCTGCAGTGGAGCTCGATGGACGCGATCGGGGCTGATGAGGCCCAGTCGCTGAAGCTGGCTGTCTGACCCTTTGAACCTTCGCGGGTGCGGCCCGCGAAAATCAGGACCCTCGGTATGAGCTTTGACGTCCTGCCACATTCTGCGCAGCCGAACGCAACGCTGAACTGGCGCGAAGAGCTGCCCTATTTCCGCGCTCGTGCGATCGTTGTGACCAAGCACGGTAAGGAATGGGCCATCGCACCCCATCTGCGACAAGGCCTCGGCCTTGTTGTGGAAACCTCCATGGATATCGATACCGACCGCTTCGGTACGTTCACAGGCGATATGGAACGACGCGGCGGTGCGATCGATGCTGCACGCGCCAAGATCGCCGCCGGTTTCGCGGCTTGTCCTGACGTACGCATCGGGATCGCGAGCGAGGGCAGCTTCGGCCCCCATCCTCTGCTTCCGTTCGTCGCCGTGGGCCGAGAGCTCGTTTTGATGGTGGATCGCCAGAGCAGCGACGAATGGGTGGGTCAGGACGTCAGTCCCCAAACCAACTTCAGCACGAGCACCATTACGGATCTTCGAGGTGCCCGCGCCTTTGCGGAACGAGCGGGCTTCCCCGATCATAACGTGATCGTCACCGCTGGCTTCAATGGTCATCCCGCGCCCGCCCTCGCGATCACGAAGGACTTCAAAAGCCTCGCGGAGTTCGACGAAGCCGTCGAAGCAATTATCGATCAATTCGGTTCGGCATGCCTGCAGACTGATATGCGAGCGAGCCGCAATCCCACCCGTATGCGCGCCGTCGACCGTGCCGCCGCCGACTTGATTCGGCGGTTCCGTAGCCGTTGTCCGGCCTGCCACTATCCCGGCTATGATGTCCGCGAGTGGATGGCCGGGCTGCCCTGTCGCGATTGTGGCGAGCCCACCAAGGTGGTTCACACTCATGTTCTGCGGTGCACAGCCTGCGACTTCGCTGAGCAGCGATTGGTCAGCGAGGGCACCGTCACCGAGCCGGGCAATTGCGGCTCTTGCAACCCTTGAGGTCGTCTTCACCCTTCAAGGGGATGTATCCGGATGAAAATCCCGTCCGGGGCTGCGCAGCTTCGCTAGAGCGGAAGGCAATCGTGCCTCTTGCCGAGGTTCTCAAGGATCTTGGCTCGCAAGGGCGCTAGCGCGCGCACGATCCGGCACCGTGTTTCCGAAGGTCTGATGACATCGTCAATGTAGCCGCGGCTCGCGGCCACGAACGGATTGGCGAACTTGTCCCGGTATTCCGCTTCTCGGGCTTCGAGTTTTTCGGCGTCCTTAGCGTCGGCGCGGAAGATGATCTCAACCGCCCCCTTTGCGCCCATGACGGCGATCTCGGCGGTGGGCCAAGCGTAGTTGACGTCGCCGCGCAGGTGCTTGGAGCTCATCACGTCGTAGGCGCCGCCATAGGCCTTGCGGGTGATGACGGTGACCTTGGGCACGGTGGCTTCGGCGTAGGCGAACAGGAGCTTCGCGCCGTGGCGGATCAGCCCGCCGTATTCCTGACGGGTGCCCGGCATGAAGCCCGGCACGTCTACCAGCGTGACCAGGGGGATCTGGAAGGCGTCGCAGAAGCGCACGAAGCGGGCGGCCTTGCAGCTGGCGTCGATATCGAGAACCCCGGCCAGAGCCAGGGGCTGGTTGGCGACGATGCCCACAGTCTCACCATCCATCCGGGCGAAGCCGCAAAGGATGTTCTTGGCGAAGTCGGCTGAAATCTCGAAGAAATCCGCCTCGTCCACGATCTTCAGGATCAGCTCCTTCATGTCGTAGGGCTTGTTGGCGTTGGCGGGGACCAAGGTGTCGAGGCTCTCGTCGTCCCGCGCCGGATCGTCGTAGCTGTCGCGGATGGCCGCCTTGGCGCGGTTGCTGGACGGCAGGAAGTCCACCAGCCGGCGCACCTGCACCAGCGCCTCCAGATCGTTATCGAACGCCCCGTTGGACACACCCGACTTGGACGAGTGCACCCGCGCCCCGCCCAGCTCCTCGGCGGTGACCACCTCGTTGGTGACGGTCTTCACCACGTCGGGGCCAGTGACGAACATGTAGCTCGTGTCCTTCACCATGAAGATGAAGTCGGTCATGGCGGGGGAATAGACGTCGCCGCCTGCGCACGGGCCCATGATGACGCTGATCTGGGGGATCACGCCGGAGGACATCACGTTCTCCATGAAGATGTCGGCGTAGCCCGCGAGCGACTCCACGCCTTCCTGTATGCGCGCGCCGCCCGCATCGAACAGGCCGATCACGGGCGCGCCGACCTTCATGGCCTGACGCTGCACCTTGACGATCTTCTGGGCGTGGGCACCCGAGAGAGACCCGCCGAAGACGGTGAAATCCTTGGAGAAGACGTAGACGATCTTGCCGTTGATCGTGCCCCAGCCGGTGATCACCCCGTCGCCCGGAATCTTCTGGTCGGCCATGCCGAACTCGGTGCCGCGGTGCTCCACGAACATGTCGAACTCCTCGAAGGAGCCTTCGTCCAAGAGGAGCGCGATGCGTTCCCGGGCGGTGAGCTTGCCCTTGCCGTGCTGGGCGGCGACGCGCTTCTCCCCCCCGCCCTGGCGCGCGGCGTGACGGCGGGAGTCGAGCTGATCGAGGATGGTCTTCACGGGTGTCCTGTCAGGTGGTTCTGGTCGGGCGGTTCGGCTTGGCGAACACCCTAGCCGTTCGATGCGGGGCGCTTCAACGGAGCGCTGTGAACCAGTCGCCCACGAGGCGGGCTTCACGGCGGCGGTGGGCAGTGCGGGCGACAGCCTCGGCATCCTCGCCCCACAGCTTCTCCTGCCAGGCTTCGTCCACGCGGGACAGTTCATAGGCTTCGGAGGCGTCGATCGCCCCGCGCAGAGCCGCCTGCGCCAGCACCGCCGAGCCGAACAGGGCGGTGGCGAAGGCGAGACCGATGAGGGCGAAGCGATCAAGCCCAGCGGCGAGCGCCCGGGCGCGGGCGAGCGCCCCTGCGGATTGCGCGACGGGGGCGACGCCTTCGGCCACCATCAGCTCGACCTGCAGCTCGCGCTTGGCCCACGCGAGCCACGGATCCCAGGCGGCCGCTTCCAGCTCCACCAGCCCGGCCGGGGCCTCGGCGCGGTAGCTCAGAAGGTCCGACCCGGCATAGTCCGCGTGCTCGGTGGCCAGGGCCGCGTGGGCTTGCGGAGTCAGGTCGAGGGAGGTGTAGGCCATGCGCGTGAGGCCCATGCCCGGAAGGTCGATAATCTCGCCCTGCCGCTGCCACTCCTGCGCCACGCGCTCGGCTAGGGCGGTCGTCGGCAGGGTGAGCGCGGCCTTGGCTGGCGAGCGGGGGGCGCGGCCGTCCAGATGCACCGTCCAGCCGCCTGCGGGATCGGCGGCGAGCTCCACCGTCTTGTAAAAGCGGTGGAGGCCCTGTGGCTTCTCAGACATACGCGGGCCTCGTTCAGGGAGCAGACATGTGGGCGACGGCAACTTCGCTCCGCCCGGGCGCGCCGTAGCAGACCCGGCGCGGGCGGCCTACGCCAAGAGGAAGGATCGCGTTTACGATGCCTCGCACAGACACTGCCCTCAACGCCTCGATCGCCGCCACCCGCTTCGGGATGGGTGCCCGGCCGGGCGAGATCGCCCTTGCCACCTCGGACCCGCAAGGCTGGCTGCAAGCGCAGATCCGGCCCGAAGGAGCAGACGCCTATCCCGGCATGACCAAGGAGGAGGCAGGGCAAGCGATCCAGAACTTCCGCTTCGCCGTGCGCGACATGAAGTCCGAAGCGGCGATGAAGCCGACCGCCATCTCCAACGACCAAGGCGCAGGTCCGCCCTCGCCCGGTGCCATGCCCACGATGGCGGGCGGGGCGATGATGGCAGGCGCGGCCCCGATGAACGGCATGATGGCGGGCGCTCCCGGTCAGATGGCGGGCCCCGAGGGCATGCGCCCGAACGGCAAGCCTGCGCTCAGCGACATCCAGATGCAGCGCCAGGCGCTCTATCAGCCGGTCGCCCAGGAGGCTCAGCGCGAAATCCTGGGTCGCGCCCAGCTCGCCGCCTCCACCGACGCCAGCTTCCGGGAGCGCTGGGCGTTGTTCTGGTCGAACCACTTCACCACCGCCGGCAAGAACCAGGAGATGCGGCTTCTGTCGCCCGTGTTCGAGCGGGAAGCGATCCGCCCGCATGTGTTCGGTCGGTTCGAGACGCTGCTGATCGCGTCATCCACCCATCCGGGCATGCTGGCCTATCTGGATCAGCAGCAGTCGGTCGGCCCCGGCAGCGTGCAGATACAGCGCGCAGCGATGCGGCAGGGGCCCCGCGCCAAGGCCGGGCTCAACGAGAACCTCGCCCGGGAGATCATGGAACTGCACACCGTCGGGGCCGACGGCGGCTACAGCCAGGCCGATGTGACCGAGTTCGCCCGCGCCCTCACGGGCTGGGGCATCGCGGCGGGCCAGCCCATCGACGGCCCCATTCCCATCGGATCGGCGGTGTTCCGCGACGTGCGCCACGAGCCCGGTGCCCGCACGGTGATGACCCGACAGTATGGCCAGGCGGGTTCGGAGCAGGCCCGGGCCGTCCTGATCGACCTCGCCGCCCGGCCGCAGACGGCGCACCGCCTGTGCTTGAAAATCGCCGCCCACTTCGTCTCCGACACACCCGACCCGGCCCTCGTGGCCAAGCTCGAAGCCGCCTGGAAGCGTTCGGACGGCGACCTTTCGCAGGTGGCGCTGGCCCTGGTGAGGGCGCCCGAGTCGTGGGTGCCGCCCATGCGCAAGCTGAAGACGCCCTACGAACTCGTCGTCTCAAGCTATCGCGCGGCTGGTGCCCAGCCCGCCAATGTGCAGCGCGAGGTGATGGGTCCCCTCACCTCCCTGGGTCAGCGCCCCTTCGACGCCCCGCAGCCCAACGGGTGGAGCGATCAGGCGATGGTGTGGGCGGCACCCGATGCGGTGGTGAAGCGCCTGTTCTGGGCGCAGAGCTTTGCCGGCGCATACGCCCCGCAAGGCGACATCCTCGCCGCCGCAAACGAGGCTCTGGGGGCCCGCTTGGCGCCCGTCACAGCCACGGCTTTGTCGCGCGCGGAGAGTCGGCCCGAGGCCTATGCGCTTCTGATCATGTCCCCTGAATTCCAGCGCCGGTGAGGAGAACCGCCATGACCGCGCACGATCACCACGCCCATTCCCTTCCCTCACGTCGGGGCCTGCTCACCATGGGGGCCGGGGTCAGCCTCGCCTACCTCGGCGGCGGGGCGGCCTTCGGGCAGGCGGCGAGCACCAAGAAGAAGCTCGTCGTCATCATCTGCCGCGGCGCGATGGACGGTCTGAGCGTCTCCCCGCCCGTGGGAGACCCGGGCTACGCGGCCCTGCGCGGCGGGCTCGCGATCCGGCCCGATGCGACGTTGAAGCTCGACTCCACCTTCGGCCTGCACCCGGCGCTGAAGGCCACCTATGCCCTGGCGCAGGGCGGGCAGGCGCGCATCGCCCCCACGGTGGCGATCCCTGAACGTATCCGCAGCCACTTCGAGGCTCAGGATCTCTTGGAGAGCGGCGGTGCGCGGCTCTACGGGGCCACGACCGGCTGGCTGAACCGCACCCTGGCCGCGCTCGGCCCGACGCACCCCATGAAGGCGCTCTCCATCGGCCCGCAGGAGCCCCTGATCCTGCGCGGCCCGATCCAGGCCGACAGCTGGAGCCCCGGCGGCCGCGTGGGGGCCTCGACCACCCGCATCGCGACCACCCTGCAGGACCTGTACAAGGCCGACACCCTGCTCGGCCCGGCGCTGGCCGCAGGGCTGGCGGTGGAAGCGCAGGCAGACGTGCTGAACGGCGGCACGCCCCTGAAAGGCAACGATGCTAAGGCCTTCGCAGACACGGCTGCCCGCTTCCTGATCGCGGACGGTGGCCCCTCCATCGCAGTGCTCAACGTGGACGGCTTCGATACCCACGCCAACCAAGGTGCCGAAACGGGTCTGCTGGCCAACCGGTTGGGTCTTCTGGATCAGGTGATCGATGGGCTGCACCGTGGCATGGGTGCCGCGTGGAACGACACGGTGGTGATCGTCGCCACCGAATTCGGCCGCACGGCGCGCGTGAACGGCACCGGCGGCACGGATCACGGAACGGCCTCCACGCTGATCCTTGCGGGCGGGGCGCTCAAGCCCGGCGGCATGATCGGCGACTGGCCGACCCTGGCCGAGGCCAAACTGTTCGAGAACCGCGACCTCGCCCCCACGCTCGACATCCGCTCGGTGTTCAAGGGCGTGTTGGGCGACCACCTGGGCGTGGACCGCAGGGCGCTGGATGCCAAGGTCTTCCTCGACAGTTCCGCCGCGGCCGCCGTGCAGGGCCTGGTGCGGGCCTAGCGCTTCCGGCGAGAGACGGCCGCGCGACCCCGCCCGCCCGGCTCGCTGCGGCCGAAGGGGTCGGCGGCCGCCTCGTGCTCGTCGAAGCCATAGCGGGCGAAGCCCTCCGCCAGCTCGCGGCTGATGGGGGCCTCTGCGATCAGCACGCCGCCCGCCGGATGCGGCAACTCCAGCCGCCGGGCGTGAAGTTGCAGCTTCAGCCCTTCCGACAGGGGTCGCGAAGCGTCGTCGGCGTATTTCGGATCGCCCAGGATCGCGTGGCCGATCGCCTTCATGTGCGCGCGCAGCTGGTGCGTGCGGCCGGTGAGCGGGCGCAGCGCCATCCACGCCACCCGGGCCCCTGCGCGGGAGACGGTGACATATTCGGTCTCGGCCGGTTCGGCCCCGAAGGCCTTGGGGTCGAGCGGCATGACGATCTCGCGGTCGCCCACACCGCTCTTGCCGAGCGTGATGTCGATGACCCCTTCGGCGGGCTTGGGATTGCCAGCCACCAACGCCCAGTAGGTCTTCTTCGCCCGCCGCTTGGCGAAGGCACCGGAGAGCGAGGCGGCGGCCGACGCGGTCTTGCCCAGCACCAGAACACCCGACGTGTCGCGGTCCAGCCGGTGGACGAGCCGGGGGCGGCTCATCCCCTCCCCCCAGGCGGACAGCAGCCGATCCACGTGGTGCAGCGTCTTGGTGCCGCCCTGCACAGCCAGGCCCGAGGGCTTGTTGAGCACGATGACGAGCTCATCCTCGTGCAGCACGAGGGACCGGATGTAGGCGGCGTCGCGGTCGGTGATCTCCGGCTTGGGGTCGCCTTCGCGGGGAGCTTCCGGCAGGGGCGGCACGCGGATCTGGGCACCGGCGGTAAGGCGCGTCTCCGGCTTGGCACGGGCTCCGTCGATGCGGATCTGGCCCGAGCGGGCGAGCTTCTGAATCTGGATGTGATTCACGTGCGGCCAGCGGCGCTTGAACCAGCGGTCCAGGCGCACCCCGTCCTCGTCGTCGGCCACGGCCAGCGTCTGGACTTCTCTCAAGGGCGAGCCTGCATGGTGCGGCTTATACCGCCCCGGCCGCCGCCCGGAACAGCCCCGCCGGTCCAGACGCCGGGATGGGCGTTCCGAGGGCTGTGGCGACTTCAGTGAAGTCGGCGGGCGGCGGCGTGGTGGCCCAGGCGTCGCCCCCTTCCGGATGGGGAAAGTCGTAGCGCAGGGCGTGGAGCATCAGGCGCGGCACGGGCGAGCCCGCCGCCGTGAGGCCGCCGCCGTATCGCGAGTCCCCGAGGATCGGGCGCCCGAGCGACGCCAGGTGCACACGCAACTGGTGCATCCGGCCCGTCTCGGGATGAAGCTGGACGAGCGCGCCGGCCTCGCTGAGCGCCAGCACCTTGAAGCGGGTCAGCGCCGCCTCGGCGTCGGGGTGGTGCGGGGGGCAGATTCGCATGTAGGCCTCGCGCCCGATCTCATCGCGCCGCAGGGAGGCCGCGATCTGGCCTTCGGGCGGGATCGGCATGCCGGGGCCGACGAGCGCCAGATAGGTCTTGCCCACCCGCCGCTGCATGATCGCCTTGCCGAGCGAGGCAGCCGCGGCCTTGGTGCGGGCGGCCAGGATCACGCCGGAGGTGTCGCGGTCCAGCCGATGCACCAGCCGCGGCCGCTCCCCGTGCTGCACCAGCGCCCACAGCAACTCGTCGAGCGTGTTGGCCTGCCCCCGTCCGCCCTGGCTGGAAAGGCCGGCGGGCTTGGCGAGGGCGATGAGCTTCCTGTCCTCCCCGATCACGAGAGAGCGCACGAGGGCGGTCTCCGCCTCGGTGAGCATGATGGGCGGTGCCTTGACCTTCACGCCCGGTGTGCGGCGTTCGCTCACGCCCCGTCCCCTTGTGCGGCTTCTGCCCGAAGCGCGTTCCAGCGGTCGAGGCGGGCTTTGATGGCCGCTTCCGCGCCTTCGCCGCGAGGGGTGTAGAAACGCTGCGGCTCCATCTCGTCGGGCCAGTAGTTCTGGGCGGAAAAGCCGGTCTCGGTGGAGGGGTCGTAGGCGTAGCCCTTGCCGTAGCCCAGGCTCTTCATCAGCTTGGTCGCACCCGAGAGGATGTGCTTGGGCGGCATGAGCGACCCGCCCGCCTTCGCTGCCGCCTTGGCCCGGGAATAGCCCTCGTAGACCGCGTTGGACTTCGGTGCGGTGGCCAGATGCACCACCACCTGCGCCAGGGCGAGCTCGCCCTCCGGGCTGCCCAGGAAGTCGTAGGCATCCTTCGCAGCGGTCGCGACCACCAGCGCCATAGGGTCGGCGGCGCCGATGTCCTCGATGGCGGCGCGCACGAGGCGGCGGGCGACGAACAGGGGCTCCTCACCGCCGTCCAGCATCCTGGCCAGCCAGTAGAGCGCCGCATCCGGGTCCGAGCCGCGGATCGACTTATGCAGGGCGGAGATCAGGTTGTAGTGCTCCTCCCGGTCCTTGTCGTAAGCGGGGCGGCGACGCTGCAGGGCCTGGGCGAGAGCCGCGGGATCGAGCGGCGGCGTTTCGGGCGGAAGGGCGAAGAGCGTCTCCGCCAGCGTCAGCACATAGCGACCGTCGCCGTCCGCCATGGCGCCCAGCACCTCCCGGGCTTCGGCGGTGAGCGGCAGGGGGCGGCCTTCGTGCGCCTCGGCCCGCTGGAGCAGGGTCTCCATCGCGGCCCCGTCGAGCCTGCGCAGCACGAAAACCTGGCAGCGCGACAGGAGCGCGCCGTTCAGCTCGAAGCTGGGGTTCTCGGTGGTGGCGCCCACCAGCGTCACGATCCCCGACTCAACGAAGGGCAGGAAGCCATCCTGCTGGGCGCGGTTGAACCGGTGGATCTCGTCCACGAAGAGCAGCGTCGCCCGCCCCGCCTCCCGCCTGCGTTTCGCCGCCTCGAACAGCTTCTTCAGGTCGGCCACGCCGGAGAACACCGCCGAAATCTGCTCGAACTGGTAATCCACCGAATGGGCCAGCAGCCGCGCGATGGTGGTCTTTCCCACCCCCGGCGGCCCCCACAGGATCATCGAGGCCAGCCGCCCCGAGGCAGCCATCCGCCCGATGGGTGCTGTGGGCGACAGGAGGTGATCCTGCCCCGTCACCTCCGCGAGCGTGGCGGGGCGCAGCCGCTCGGCCAGGGGAGCATCGGCGGGGGGCGTGGATTCGGGCGCGGGGCGCTCGGTCATGCCGGCGGCTTCGAACAGGTCGGCCATGCGCGTAAGCTAGGGGCTTGCCCGGCCTGATGACAGCCTCGCAGAGAGTGAACGCATGACGCCAGACGAGTTTCGCGCCTTCGCGCTGGCGCTGGAGGGCTCCAGCGAGGGCGCACACCACGGCACCGCCGACTTCCGCGCCAACGGCCGCATCTTTGCGACACTGGGCTGGCCCGACGATGGCTGGGCGGTGCTGTTGCTGACGCCCGACGAGCGCGACCTCCGAATGGAGGCGTCACCCGAGGTGTTCAGTCCGGTTCATGGCAGGTGGGGCGACCACGGCCATACCCGGGTTCGCCTCGCCGCAGCTTGCGCCACCGAGGTGACAGGCGCGCTGGCGGTGTCGTGGCGCATCCAGATGGACAAGCCAAAGGCCCGCCCCCGCAAGCCGCCCGCTGGCTAGACGTCAGAACTCCGCGTTGATCTCGCGGCCGCCGCGCTCCAGCGTGATGCGCCAGCGGTCGGTCTGGAGGGCGGAGGCCAAGGCCGCGGTGGAGGTGACCGGCTGGCCGTTGACGGCGCGGATGATGTCGCCGGGGCGGAAGCCCTGGTTGGCGGCGATGCCCGCCACCTTGGTCAGCGCCACGCCCTTGGTGAAAGGGTCGAGCCCGAATTCGTCAGCGGCGGCGGGCGAGAGATTGATCACCGTCGCCCCTCCCAAAGGCGTGCGCCCCTGCAGCAGGCGCAGGTCTTTTGCAGGTGAGGCAGGCGGGGTCTCCAGACGCAGGCCGGCCGTACGGGTTGCGCCTGCCCGGCGCAGGGTGAGGGTGAGGGTGTCGCCCGGCTTGTGAGTGGCGGTGGAGAAGTTCAGCCCGCCCTCGTCGTTGACCGGCGTGCTGTCCGCAGCGACGATCACGTCACCCTCGCGCACGCCCGCCCGGTCGGCCGGGCCGCCCGGGTAGACCGCTGAGGCGATGATGCCGCCCGGCCGGTCCATGCCGAGCGAACGCGCCGTCTCAGCGTCCACCGCCTGCCCCTTGAGGCCGAGCCAGGCGCGCTGGACGCTCTTGCCGCCGCCGACCGCCGTCTCGACCACCCGCCGCACAAGCGACGCCGGGATGGCGAAACCGACGCCCGCTGATCCGCCCGAGCGCGATAGGATGAAGGTGTTCACCCCGATCAGATTGCCCGCCATGTCCACCAGTGGCCCGCCGGAGTTGCCCGGATTGATGGCCGCGTCGGTCTGGATGTAGCTTGAGAAGTCGCCCCCGCTGTCGCCAAGCCCGGTGCGGGCCAGTGCCGAGACGATGCCGTTGGTGACGGTCTGTCCCACGCCGAAGGGGTCGCCGATGGCCAGCACGAGATCGCCCACCTGCATGTCGGCGCGGTCGGCGATGGGCAGCACGGGCAGGGTCTCGCCCTTGGCGTCGATCTTCAGCACGGCGAGATCGGATCGCGGGTCGGCCAGCACCACCGTGGCCGGATATTCCCGACGGTCGGCCAGGGAGACGGTGATCTCGGTGCCGCCCTCGATCACGTGGTTGTTGGTGATGATGATCCCGTCGGCGCGCACGATAGCCCCGGAGCCGAGACTGCCCTGGATCTGGTTCTGCGGCACGCCGAAGCCGCCGCCGAAGAACTGCATGAAGGGATCGACCTGCGTGCGCACGATCCTTTTGGACGAGATGTTGACGACCGCCGGTGCCGCGCGACGCGCCACCGGGGCGAAGCTCATCTTCATGGTCACGAGGTCGGGCGGAACGGCGCGGTTCGGCTCCACGAGGGCGGCCGAGCCCTTCATCCCCGCCGTCTGGGCATGCGACCCTTGCGGCGAGCAGGCGGCGATCAGGGAGACGGCGGCGAGGGACAGAACTTGGCGCATGGGCTCTTGGGCTGGCTGGAAGCAGACGTGCGCCACCCTGCCGGAGGGCGCGGGCGCCAATGTGGCGAGGCGGATCAGGCGGGCTGCGTCTCGTCCAGCTTGGGCGTGCCAAGGGCGATGACGAAGGCCACCACGTAGAGCGCCGCGGCGATGTAGATCGTTAGCCCCGGAAGCTGACGCCCGCCTGAGATCGACCAGGCGAAGACGCTGGTGAAAGCGATAGGTCCTATCAAGCCGGCCATGGCCATCAGGCTGGCATTGGCACCCTGCAGGCGGCCCTGCATGTCGCGGGGAACGCGGCGGGTCATCACCGCCTGCACTCCCGGCATGATCAGCCCGGCCATCGAGGACAGCGGCACCGCGCTCCAGTACATCCACGGCTGGCTGGCCGAGGCGTAGAGGGTGAAGGCCAACGCCCCGCACACGAGCCCGGTGTAGATCGCCGCCCGCTGGCCGAACCGCTTCACGAAGGGTGCGATCACAAACATCTGCACGACGATGGAGCCCACCCCCGTGGCCGCCAGCGACGCCCCGATCAGCTCCGGCCCGAAGTGGTAGCGATAGCCCATGTAGAGCACGAAGGACGAGATGTAGACCTGCTGCGCCAGGTACAGCAGCGCCGTTATCAGGGCGAACCGCGGCAGCAGCGGATGCACGCCATAGAGCTTCAGGCTGGCGACGGGGTTGGCCGACTTGAACCGGAACGGCGCTCGCCGCTCCTTCGGAAGCGACTCCGGCAGGACGAAGAAGCCGTAGAGCCAGTTGATCAGCGACAGACAGGCCGCCCCCCAGAACGGCGCCCGCGGGCCGAAATGACCCAACAGGCCGCCGATGCTCGGGCCGAGCACGAAGCCCACGCCGAAGGCCGTCGCCATGAGGCCGAACCTGGCCGCACGCCGTTGCGGCGAGGGCTCGTCCACGTTCAGGTCGGCGATGTAGGCGTTTGCGGTGGAGAACGAGGCGGCGGTCGCGGCCCCGATCATACGGCCGATGAACAGCCACACGAGGCCGGGCGCCAGCGCCATGAACACGAAGTCGCAGCCCAGGCCGAAGATCGAGGCGAGGAGCACCGGCCGTCGCCCGAACCGGTCGGACAGGGCCCCCTGCAGCGGCGAAACGAAGAACTGCATCAGCGCGAACGACGCGCCGAAGAAGCCGTAGAGCTGCGCCCCCCGGGCCGGATCGCCCACGAAATGCACCACCAGCGGCGGCAACACGGGAATGATGATCCCGATCGAGATGATGTCGATCAGGGCGGTCGTGAAGATGAAGCCCACCGCCGCCTTGCGACCGCGCGGCGTCGCGCCGGGCGCGTCGGCGGGGGTGGCGGTCGGCTCGGTGGGGATCGTGTCGGTCATGACCCCTGCGAGTCGTTCAATGGAAATCCCTTGTAGCGCGCAAGCTGGGCTGTCCACCACTCGCCTGGGCGGGCCCGTGGGGAAACGCTGCGGGGGCGGCAGGAGGTTCGTCTCAGGGCCGGTCGCGCGTGGTCGATCCGATGGCGGCGTCGCACTCGGCGGAAGTCATGGCCTGCACGGTCTGGCCGAACGTCCACACATGGCCCTCCGGATCGACGGCGCGATAGGTTCGGTCGCCGTAGAACTGCGTCTCAGGCTCCTGCTCGATCACGGCCCCGGCCGCCCGGGCGCGAGTGCAGTGGGCATCAACATCCTGATGCAGGTGCACATGCACTGTCTGGGTGCAGGCACCGCCCAGCGAGGCCGGGCTCTTGCGATTGGCGCTCCACTCCTCGCCCACCATGATCAGGCCGTCGCCGAACCGCATCTCGGCGTGGAGGATGGCGTCCTTGTCGTCAAGGATCACCATCGAAGGCTCGAAGCCGAACGCCGCCTCCAGCCAGGCGAGAGCCGCACGGTTGTCGCGATAGCTGAGGGCCGGGCTGAAGCTGGGTCGCTTGGTTTCAGGCATCGGTGCGGCTCCTGCGCGTTAGCCCCATAGCTTCGGGTTTCCGCAATCCTGTCAAACCGCGGGTGCAATGACTCCTCTGTCAGGCCGGCCGAGCATCAACGCGGTGAAGGCCAGCGATCCGAGCAGCAGCAGAGCTGCGGCGATGAAGGCAACCCCGCTCCACGCCCCGTGCAAGCCAGCAGCCACGGTCACGCTGTAGAGCGCGCCGAAGACGAACGGCCCGATCCCGTCCGCGAGGCTGGTCAGCCCGGCCATCGCTCCCTGCAGGCGGCCCTGCTCGGTCTCGGAAACCCGGCGGCTCATCATCGCCATCGTCGCCGGCCCCTGCAGACCCCAGAACCCGAACAGGAGCATGGAGACGGGGATGAACCATCCGGCCGGGGCAAGCCCGAAGCCCAAGAGGCTCAACACCCCGGCCGCCAGCCCGATCAGGAGCGTACGCTTCTCGCCGAGCCGGGCGGTGATGCGCCCCTGCAGGCCGCCCTGTATGACGGCCACCATCAGGCCCACGAAGGCCAGGCTGAACCCCACCGACTGCATCGACCAGCCGTAGCGACTGATAACGTAGAGCACATAGACGCTGGAGATCGACGATCCTGCGAACTGCGAGATCAGATGCGTCCACGACAGGCCCGCGAGCTGCGGATGCGACCGCAGAAGTTGCAGCGATCCGAGTGGGTTGGCGCGCCGCCACGCGAAGGGCGCGCGGCGATCGTTCGGCAGGGACTCCGGCAGCACCAACAGGCCGAACACTGCGTTGGCGAGCGAAAACGCCGCCGCCGCCCAGAACGGGGCCCGCACAGACACCTCGCCAAGAAGCCCGCCCACCGCCGGGCCGAGGATGAACCCCAGGCCGAAGGCCGCGCCGAGCCGCCCGAACGCCGCGCTCCGTTTGTCCTCCGGGGTGACATCGGCCACGTAGGCGTAGGCGATGGAGAAGCTGGACGCCGTGACGCCGGACAGGATGCGCCCGACCAGGAGCCAAGCGAGGTTGGGCGCGATCGCCATGACGACATAGTCGAGCCCAAGCCCGGCCATCGACAGCAGGAGCAGAGGGCGTCGGCCGAAGCGGTCGGACAGGGCACCAAGCAGGGGCGAGGCGGCGAACTGCACCAGCGCCCACACGCCCACGAAGGCGCCGTTGATCCAGCCCGCGTTCGCGCCGCCGGCGATGACGCCGATGAGCTGCGGCAGGACGGTGATGGAGATGCCCAGCGCCGCCATGTCGAGCAGGACGGAGATGAGGATGAAGCCGGAGGCCAGTCGCGCGGGCGCGACCAGCAGCGGTTTTGAGAAGGGCATGGAGATGACCTGTGCGAGCCCCACACGGTGGGAGGGACTGGGCGAAAGGGAGATGGCAGAACGAGCCCTCCCCTTGCGCATGTCGCGAAGGTCGGAGGGGCTAGCGAGCCTTGCGGCTGCGGGTTCGCTCAATCATGGAGATCGTCTCCCTTAGGTCTTAACGTCAGCTTAGCCTTCTGCGCGCCCGGCGTCGAGCCGGGCGCCTAGGCGAAGCTAGTCCTCGTCGGCGTAGCGTTCCTGAACGGGGCCGGAGTCCTTGCCCTTTTCGTTCACGTCGCGATCCACAAACTCGATCACGGCCATGGGGGCATTGTCGCCGTGGCGGAAGCCGGCCTTGAGGACGCGGATATAGCCGCCCTGACGCTCGGCGTAGCGGGGGCCGAGAACGGCAAAGAGCTTGCCGACCTGCTCCACGTCGCGAACCGCGCTGATGGCCTGACGGCGGGCGTGCAGATCGCCGCGCTTGCCGAGCGTGACCAGCTTTTCGACGAAGGGCCGCAGCTCCTTGGCCTTGGGCAGGGTCGTGACGATCTGCTCGTGCTTGATGAGCGAGGCGCTCATGTTGGCGAACATGGCGGTGCGGTGGGCCGAGGTGCGGCCGAGCTTCCGGCGGGCGTATCCGTGACGCATCTGACTATCTCCGGGGCTCTTCGCCCGCTGTGGCGCTCATCGGCACCGGCTGATCCAAACCCGTCCGCATCCGCAGACGAGTGCAACACGAAGCGCCGGGGCCCTCAGCCGCTGGTGCGGCTTCACAGGGCCCAGGATCAGCCGAGGCCGATCCGGATGGAGCGCGGGTTGAAAACCCCGACCGCGGCTGCGGTCAGATCTGGTCTTCGAACTTCTTGGCGAGGTCGTCGATGTTCTCGGGCGGCCAGTTCGGCACGTCCATGCCGAGGTGCAGGCCCATGCCCGTGAGCACTTCCTTGATCTCGTTCAGGGACTTGCGGCCGAAGTTCGGGGTGCGGAGCATCTCGCCTTCGGTCTTCTGGATCAGGTCGCCGATGTAGACGATGTTGTCGTTCTTCAGGCAGTTGGCCGAGCGCACGCTGAGTTCCAGCTCGTCGACCTTCTTGAGGAGCGCCGGGTTGAAGGGCAGCTCCGGCTTGGCTTCGTCGGCCAGCTTCTGACGCGGCTCTTCGAAGGTGATGAAGATGCGCAGCTGGTCCTGCAGGATGCGGGCGGCGTAGGCCACCGCGTCCACCGGCGAGACGGCGCCGTTGGTTTCCACTTCCAGCACGAGCTTGTCGTAGTCGAGCGACTGGCCCTGGCGGGTGGGCTCGACGCGATAGGCGACCTTCTTCACCGGTGAATACAGCGCATCCACCACGATCAGGCCGATGGGCGCGTCTTCGGGGCGGTTGTGGTCGGCCGAGACGTAGCCCTTGCCGGTCTGGACGGTGAACTCCATGCGGATGGTCGCGCCCTCGTCCAGGGTGCAGATCACGTGATCCTTGTTGAGGATCTCGATGTCGGTGGGCGCGTCGATCTGGCCGGCCGTCACGGGGCCGGGGCCAGTGGCGCGCAGTGTCATGCGCTTGGGGCCTTCGGCATGCATGCGCAGCGCCAGCGCCTTGATGTTGAGAACCACGTCAACGACGTCTTCGCGCACGCCCTCCATCGAGGAGAACTCGTGCACGACGCCGTCGATCTGCACGGCCGTGACGGCGGCACCTTGGAGCGACGACAGCAGCACGCGACGCAGCGCGTTGCCGAGCGTCACGCCAAAGCCGCGCTCGAGGGGCTCGGCGATCATGCGGGCCTTGCGCTGGCCGTCGGAGCCCATTTCGATCTGCGGCTTTTCGGGGCGGATCAGCTCTTGCCAGTTTCTTTCGATCACGGGGGCTCTTTCAGACGGAGTTCGAGGCGCCGCCGTAGCCGGCTGGCGCCTCTGACGCATCAAATGGGGGTCGGCAGCCGGAAAGAACGCCCCGGTGCCGGACGAAGCTTTAGACGCGGCGGCGCTTGGGCGGGCGGCAGCCGTTGTGCGGGATCGGAGTGACATCGCGGATGGTGGTGACGGTGAAGCCCGTGGCCTGCAGGGCACGGAGCGCCGACTCGCGGCCCGAACCGGGGCCGGAGACGTTCACTTCCAGCGTCTTCACGCCGTGTTCCATCGCCTTGCGGCCAGCGTCTTCGGCAGCGACCTGCGCCGCGTAGGGCGTGGACTTGCGCGAACCCTTGAAGCCCATCACGCCCGAGCTCGACCAGGAGATGGTGTTCCCCTGGGCGTCGGTGATGGTGATCATGGTGTTGTTGAACGAGGCCACCACGTGGGCGACGCCCGAGGTGATGTTCTTGCGCTCGCGCTTCTTGATGCGTTCCGCCGGCTTGGCCATGAGGTGATCTCTACTTCTTCTTGCCGGCGATGGGCTTGGCCGGGCCCTTGCGGGTGCGGGCGTTGGTGTGGGTGCGCTGGCCGCGGACCGGAAGGCCCTTTCGGTGACGCAGGCCGCGGTAGGACGCGAGGTCCATCAGCCGCTTGATGTTCATGGTGTTCTCGCGACGCAGGTCGCCTTCCACCGTGTAGTCGCGGTCGATCGACTCGCGGATCTGCAGAACCTCGGCGTCGGTGAGCTGGTTGACGCGGCGGGCGTCTTCGATGCCGACCTTCTGCATGATCTCCTTGGCGGTGCGCGGGCCGACGCCGTGGATGTACTGCAGCGCGATCTCGACGCGCTTGTTGGTGGGGATGTTCACGCCTGCGATGCGGGCCAAAGTAACTTCTCTCCTATCGACGCCCTGTAAGGACGCGGGAAGGCCCCGGATCCTCGCAAACTATGCGCGGAAGCCGGCGGCTGGTGGGGTCGCGCCCTTGTCGCGGGAAGGGACGCTTATAGGGATGTTCGCCGCGCCGTCAATGGCGCGGGCCGATGTTCCTGCGGCGGATGATCGCAGGGCCTGAGTCGGCCGGGACTGATCTCTAGATAGGCGTGTCGAGCACCTTGTCTATAGCCGATGCGACGACCGTGATGGGGGCCATGCCATCCACTTCGGTAAGCTTGCCCTGCTCGCGGTAGTGCGGGATCAACGGCTTGGTCTGCTCGCCGTAGGCGTGCAGGCGGGTGGCGAAAACCTCGGGGTTGTCGTCCAGGCGGCCCTGCTCCTCGAAGCGCTTGGTGATGCGACTCACCAGCGCCTCCTCGTCCACCGCCAGGCGGATCACGGCATCGACCTGCTTGCCGCGACCGGCCAGCATGGTGTCCAGCGCGTGGGCCTGGGCGACGGTGCGCGGGAAGCCGTCGAAGATCGCGCCGCCCCGGCGCTCCGCATCGTCCAGCCGCTCCTCGATGAGGGCGATGACGATCTCGTCGGAGACCAGCTCACCACTGTCCACGCAGGCCTTCACGCGCTTGCCCAGCGGGCTGTCGGAGGCGATGGCGGCGCGCAGCATGTCTCCTGTGGAGAGCTGCACCATTTGACGCTCGGCGACCAGGCGCTGGGCCTGGGTGCCCTTGCCCGCTCCCGGCGGGCCGAACAGGATCAGATTCAAGCCGGAGCTCCCCTCGCCCGTCATGGGGCCTTCAGCGGGCGCCGCGGAGGGCCGGCGTGCCCGCCCTGCCCCCGCCGCCACGCAGCTTCGACTTCTTGATGAGCCCTTCGTACTGGTGCGCCAGGAGGTGCGACTGGATCTGCGCCACCGTATCCATCGTCACCGTCACCACGATCAGGATCGAGGTGCCGCCGAGATAGAACTGCTGCGAGCCGAAAGCCCCGATCAGCGCCTCGGGAAGCACGCAGATCACGGTGATGTAGGCGGCCCCGATCACCGTCAGGCGTGTCAGCACGTGGTCGATATATTCGGCCGTGCGCTTGCCGGGCCGAATGCCGGGCAGGAAGCCGCCATACTTGCGCAGGTTCTCCGCCGTCTCCTCGGGATTGAACACGATGGAGGTGTAGAAGAAGCAGAAGAAGATGATCAGCGCCGCATAGACGACGATGAACAGCGGCTTGCCGTGCTGAAGCTGGCCGACCACCGTCGGGATCCACTGGGCCCAGCCGGGCAGGGTGGCGCTGGCTAGGAAGCCCATCACCGTGGCGGGCAGCAGCAGGAGCGAGCTGGCGAAAATCGGCGGGATCACGCCCGCGGTGTTGATCTTCAGCGGCATGAACGAGCTCTCGCCGCCTTACATGCGGTTGCCCTGCTGGCGCTTGGGATACTGCACGAGGAGACGACGCTGGGCGCGCTCGAAGAACACGATGGCCAGCACCACGCCCCCTGCGATGGCCGTGATGGCCAGGAGGGCGAAGGGGCTCAGGCTGCCGGTCCGGGTCAGCTGCAGCATCTGCCAGATCGAGCGCGGCAGCACGGCGACGATGCCGGCGAAGATGATCAGGCTCACGCCGTTGCCCACGCCGCGGCTGGTGATCTGCTCACCGATCCACATGAGGAACAGGGTGCCGCCCGTCAGCGTCGCGACGGTGGAGGCCACGAAGAACAGGCCCGGAGTCGACACCAACCCCGGGCTCTGCTGGAGGCCCATGGCGATGCCGAAGGCCTGCACAAGCGCCAGAAGCACGGTGAGGTAGCGGGTGTACTGGTTCAGCGTCTTGCGGCCGGCGTCGCCGCCTTCCTTCCGCAGCTTCTCCCAGGGCGGATAGATCGTGCCCATCAGCTGCACAATGATCGACGCCGAGATGTAGGGCATCACGTTCAGCGAGAAGATCGCCATGCGCTGCACGGCACCGCCGGAGAACATGTTGAACATGCCGAGGATGCCCTTCGCCTGGCCCTGGAAGGCGTGGGCGAACTGGGCCGGATCGATGCCGGGGATGGGGATGTAGGTGCCCAGCCGATACATGATCAGAGCACCCAGGGTGAACCACAGGCGCTTGTGCAGATCCGTCGCTTTCGCGAAGGCTCCGACGTTCAGATTTGCGGCGAGCTGTTCGGCTGCGGAAGCCATCGGTGTCTCAACTCGAAAACGGGACGGCAGACATAGGGGGCGTCGGCGCGAGTGTCACGTGCCGCGGAAGACGCAGGCGCCGGGTCTTCGGAAAAGTCGGACGACCCCACCGGGCCGCCCGGGACGTCGTCAGGCCTCGGCTGTCTCGGCCGGGGCTTCCTTGCGGGTGGTGGTGACGGAGCCGCCGGCAGCCTCGATGGCGGCCTTGGCACCGGCGCTGGCCGAATGAACAGTGAGGTTCAGCGCCACGCCGATCTCGCCGTGACCCAGAAGGCGAACACCGTCCTTCTCGCGACGGATAACGCCGGCGGCGATCAGCACCGCGGCGTCGATGGCGCCCTTGGGGTCGAGCTTCTTGGCTTCGATGGCCTGGGCCAGACGCCACAGGTTCACTTCGGCAAGCTTGGGCGCGTTCGGCACGTTGAAGCCGCGCTTGGGCATGCGCATGTGCAGCGGCATCTGGCCGCCTTCAAAGCCGTTGATCCCGTGGCCGGTGCGCGAGGTCTGACCCTTCACGCCGCGACCGCCTGTCTTGCCTTTGCCGGAGCCTTCGCCGCGGCCGACCCGCATGCGGGCCTTGTTCGAGCCGGGCATCGGCTGGAGTTCGTTGAGCTTCATGGAGCCTTCTCCTTGGGAGGTTGCGCCCCGCAGGTGCGAGACTCGGCAGGAATTGTGGTCAGTGCAAAAGCGTCGGGTGGACGCTTAGGCCTTGTCTTCGAGCACGGTCACCATGTGGGCGACCTTGGCGATGGCGCCGCGGTTGGCCGGAGTGTCCTCCAGCGTCGCTTCGCGACCGATCTTGTTCAGGCCGAGGCCCTTCAGCGTCGCGCGCTGGTGAGCGGGACGGCGAAGGGGGCTGGCCGTCTGGCGGATGGTGATGGAAGCCATTGGGATCAGCCTTCGAGCGCTGCGGGATCGCCCGCGCCGTCGGTGCGCCGCCCCAGGATGTCGCTGACCTTCTTGCCCCGCTTGGAGGCGATCTGGCGAGGCGAGCTCTGGGCCTTAAGCGCGTCGAACGTGGCGCGGATCATGTTGTAGGGGTTGCTTGAGCCGATCGACTTGGCGACCACGTCGTGCACGCCGAGCGTTTCCAGAACGGCGCGCATCGGGCCGCCGGCGATCACGCCGGTGCCAGGGGGCGCCGAACGCAGCGTCACCTTGCCCGCCCCATGACGGCCGGAGCCATCGTGGTGCAGCGTGCGGCTCTCGCGCAGGGGAACGCGGATCATCGTCTTCTTGGCTTCTTCGGTCGCCTTGCGGATGGCTTCCGGCACTTCGCGAGCCTTGCCGTGGCCGAAGCCGACGCGGCCCTTGCCGTCGCCCACCACCATCAGGGCGGCGAAGCTGAAGCGGCGGCCACCCTTAACGGTCGCGGCGACGCGGTTGATGTGCACCAGCTTCTCGACGATGTCGCTCTCGGCTTCATCGCGGTCACGAGGACGCCGGTCGCGGTTTCCGCCGCCTTCATTGGGTCGAGCCATATCTCAGATCCTCAGAAGTTCAGGCCGGCTTCGCGCGCGGCGTCGGCCAGGGCTTTCACCCGTCCGTGGAATACAAAACCGCCGCGATCGAACACGACGTCGGTGACGCCCTTTTCCTTAGCGCGGGCGGCGATCAACTTGCCGACAGCCTCGGCGGCCGCCTTGTTGGCACCCTTCTCAGGCGCGCCCTCGCCGCTTTCCAGCGAAGAGGCGTGGGCGATGGTCACGCCCGCGGCATCGTCGATGACCTGGGCGTAGATGTGCTTGGAGGAGCGGTGCACCGAAAGGCGAGCGCGGCCCGAACCCACTTCTTTCAAGCGGGTGCGGTTGCGCATGGCGCGGCGGGCGTGGGTTTGGCGAGGCGTGAGGGCCATCTTACTTCTTCTTGCCTTCCTTGCGCCGCACCTTCTCGCCCGCATAGCGGACGCCCTTGCCCTTGTAGGGCTCGGGGGGGCGCAGCCGGCGGATCTTGGCGGCGATTTCGCCGACCGCCTGCTTGTCGATGCCGGAGATCTTGATCTCGGTCTGCTTGGGAACCGCGAAGGTGATGCCAGCCGGCGGCGGCACGTCCACCTCGTGGCTGAAGCCGAGCGACATGGAGAGCGCCTGGCCCTTCATCGCCGCGCGATAGCCCACGCCCACGAGCTCGAGGGTTTCCTCGAAGCCCTTGGTGACGCCATCGACCATGTTGCTCACCAGCGTGCGGCTAAGGCCCCACATGGCGCGCGAGCGTTGGTCGTCGGCGCGAATGGCCAGGGTGAGCTGGCCGTTCTCGTTCGCGAACTCGATCTCTTCGGGCAGGACGTGGTCGAGTTGGCCCTTGGGCCCCTTCACCGTCACAGACTGACCTGAGTGGGTGATCGTCACGCCCGAAGGCACGGCGATCGCTTTCTTTCCGATACGGGACATGGCTTGTCTTCTGTCCTCAGTAGACGCGGCAGAGGACTTCGCCGCCCACGTTTTCGGCGCGGGCCGCGGCGTCGCTCATCACGCCTTTGGAAGTGGAGAGGATCGCGATGCCCAGGCCGTTCTTGATCGGCTTGAGATCGCCGATCGACGAATAGACCCGGCGACCCGGCGTGGAGATGCGGCTGATCTCGGCGATGACGGGTTCGCCATCGAAGTACTTCAGCTCGATCTCGAGCTCCGGATGAGCGCCTTCGCGCTCAACCAGGGTGTAGCCACGGATGTAGCCCTCGTCCTGAAGCACGTCGAGCACGCGACGGCGGAGCGTCGAGGCGGGCGTCTTCACGGTCGAGCGCTTGCGCATGGCCGCGTTGCGGATGCGGGCGATCATATCGCTGAGGGGATCGTTGAACGACATTGTCCTTGCCCTCCCTTACCAGCTCGACTTGACGAGGCCGGGGATCTGACCCTGCGAGCCGAGCTCGCGAAGGGCGATCCGGCTCATCTTGAGCTTGCGGTAGAACGCGCGCGGACGGCCCGTCACGTCGCAGCGGTTGCGATAGCGCACCGGCGACGAGTTGCGGGGCATCTCAGCCAGCTTCAGGCGCGCATCGAAGCGCTCCTCCAGCGGCAGGGACTCGTCGTTGGCGATCGCCTTCAGGCTGTCGCGCTTGGCGAGGTGCTGCTTGATCAGCTTCCCCACCATAATGTTGCGGTTCACCGCTGACTTCTTGGCCATGGTTCCTGTTCCTTCCCGTCAGTTCACGAACGGGAACTGGAATTCTTTGAGCAGGGCCTTCGCCTCGGCGTCCGACTTCGCAGTCGTACACACGACGATGTCCATGCCCCACATCTGATCGATCTCGTCGTAGTTGATCTCCGGGAACACGATGTGCTCCTTCAGACCCATGGCGTAGTTGCCACGACCGTCGAACGACTTTCCGTTCAAGCCCCGGAAGTCCTTCACCCGCGGCAGGGCGATGGTGATCAGTCGGTCCAGGAACTCATACATGCGGTCCTTGCGAAGGGTGACCTTCGCGCCGACCACCATGCCTTCGCGCAGCTTGAACTGGGCGATGGACTTGCGGGCGCGGGTGGTGGCGGGCTTCTGGCCGGCGATCGCCGTCAGATCCTTCACCGCCGCGTTGATCTTCTTGGAGTCGGCCACCGCTTCGCCGACGCCCATGTTGAGAACGATCTTCTCAAGCTTGGGCACCTGCATCTCGTTAGTGTAGCCGAACTGGCCCTTCATGGCCTCGCGGATGCGGGCCTTGTACTCGGCCTTCAGCCGCGGCTCGTAAGCTTGATCAGCCATTGTTGATCACCTCGCCGGTCGTCTTTGCAAAGCGCACCTTCTTGTCGCCCTCCATGCGGAAGCCCACGCGCGAAGGGGCGCCCTTGGAGTCAGCGATCGCCACGTTGGACACGTGAAGCGGCGCTTCCTTGTGCTTGATGCCGCCCTGGGGGTCGGCCTGGCTCGCCTTGGTGTGGCGCTGGACCATGTTGATCCCCTCCACCACCACGCGCGCGTCCTTCGGCATGACCTTGGTCACGCGGCCGGACTTGCCCTTGTCACGACCCGAAAGGATCACGACCCGGTCGCCCGATTTGATCTTGGCCGCCATTACAGCACCTCCGGCGCGAGGCTGATGATCTTCATGTGGTTCTTGGCGCGAAGCTCGCGCGGAACTGGTCCGAAGATGCGGGTGCCGACAGGCTCGTTGGACTTGTTCACGATCACCGCCGCCGACTTGTCGAAGCGGATGGTCGAGCCGTCCTTGCGGGCGATGTCCTTGGCGGTGCGAACGACAACGCAGCGGACCACGTCGCCCTTCTTCACGCGACCGCGCGGAATGGCTTCCTTGACGGAGGCGACGATGACATCGCCCACCGCGGCGTATCGACGGCCTGCGCCACCGAGCACCTTGATGCACATGACCCGGCGAGCCCCCGAATTATCGGCGACCTCCAAGTTAGTTTGCATCTGGATCATGAGTTAACCTTCCAGAACAGGGTCAGGCCGAGGCCGTGGAGGAGTCTGCCTTCGGCATGACTTCCCACGTCTTCAGCTTCGACTTGGGCGCGCACTCTACAATGCGGGCGTGATCGCCAGCCTTGTAGGTGTTGCCCTCGTCATGAGCGTGATATTTCTTGGACCGGCGCACGGTCTTCTTCATGACGGGATGGAGGAACGTGCGTTCCACCTTCACGATCACGGTCTTGTCGCCCTTGTCGGAGACGACCACGCCTTCGAGAACTCGCTTCGGCATCGTTCGATCTCTTCCTTAGGCCGTCTTGCCAGCAGCCTTGGCCTTGGACCCGCGGGTCTTCGGTCCGGCCTTCTGGCTGGCGACGGTCTTGATGCGCGCGATGTCCTTGCGGATCTGGTTCACGCGGTGGGTCTTCTCCATCTGGCCGGTGGCCGCCTGGAAGCGCAGGTTGAACTGCTCCTTCTTCAGGTTGAGGAGCGTCTCTTCGGACTGGTCGGGGGTGAGCCCGCGCACGTCGGCGATCTTCATCAGGCGGCCTCCGCCACGGCTTCGGTGTGGGACACGACCCCGGCGTCGAGGCGGGTGACCACCTTCACCTTGATCGGCAGCTTGGCGGCACCGAGCGACAGCGCCAGTCGCGCCACGTCGTCCGGCACGCCGTCGATCTCGAACAGGATCCGACCGGGGGCGACGCGAGCCGCCCAGTATTCGATCGAGCCCTTGCCCTTGCCCATGCGGACTTCGGCCGGCTTGTCGGAAACCGGCAGGTCCGGGAAGATGCGGATCCATACCCGGCCCTGACGCTTCATCTGGCGAGTGATCGCCCGACGAGCGGCTTCGATCTGGCGGGCGGTGATCCGCTCAGGCTCCAGCGCCTTCATGCCGTACGATCCGAAGTTCAGCGAGGTGCCGCCCTTCGAATTGCCGTGGATGCGACCCTTGAACTGCTTGGTGAAGCGGGTCTTTTTCGGTTGCATCATGGTCGTCAGGCTCCCGCAGGGGCGTCGCGGCGGTCACGGCGCGGAGCCCGATCACGTCCGCCGCGCTCGTCGGAAGACGGGCCGGTGGCTTCGGTGGCCCAGCGCTTGTCCTGGGCCATCGGGTCGTGCTCGAGAACTTCGCCTTTGAAGATCCACACCTTCACGCCGATGATGCCGTAGGTGGTCTTGGCTTGCGTGAAGCCGTAGTCGATGTCGGCGCGCAGGGTGTGCAGCGGCACGCGGCCTTCGCGATACCACTCCATCCGCGCGATTTCCGCACCGCCGAGACGGCCCGAGACGTTGATCCGGATGCCCTTGGCGCCGAGGCGCACGGCCGACTGGATCGAACGCTTCATGGCGCGGCGGAAGGCGATACGGCGCTCGAGCTGCTGGGCGATGCTCTCGGCCACCAGCTGCGCGTCCACTTCGGGCTTCCTGACTTCGACGATGTTCAGGTGAACTTCGCCTTCGGTCATGTCCGAGAGGTCCTTGCGGAGCTTCTCGATATCGACGCCCTTCTTGCCGATGATCACACCTGGGCGCGCCGCGTAGATCGTCACCCGGCAGCGCTTGTGCGGCCGCTCGATGATGATGCGCGAAACGCCGGCCTGGTTCAGGCGGGCCTTGAGCGCCTTACGCATCTTGATGTCCTGATGCAGGAGGCGCGCGTAGTCGGCACCCTGTGCGAACCAGCGGGAATCCCAGGTGCGGTTGACGCCGAGGCGAAAGCCGATGGGGTTGATTTTCTGACCCATCAGGCGGGCTCCCCACCGACTTCACGAACCACGACGGTGATCTCCGAAAACGGCTTCTCGATGCGCGAGGCGCGGCCGCGGGCGCGGGCCGAGAAGCGCTTCATCACGAGGTTCTTGCCGATGTAGGCCTCCGACACGACGAGGCTGTCGATGTCGAGGTTGTGGTTGTTCTCGGCGTTGGAGATTGCCGAATACAGGGCCTTGCGCACATCGATGGCGATGCGCTTGGGGCTGAACTGCAGTTCGTTCAGGGCGCGCTGCACAGGCAGGCCCCGGATCGACTGCGCCACGAGGTTGAGCTTCTGCGCCGAGGTGCGAAGGTTGGAGACCTTGGCCATCGCCGAGGTCTCGCCGACGCGGCGACCTTTCGATTGCTTGGCCATCGTTACTTCCTCTTCGCCTTCTTGTCGGCCGCGTGGCCGTAGAAGGTGCGCGTGGGCGCGAATTCGCCGAGCTTCATGCCGATCATGTCTTCGGAGATCATGACGGGCACGTGCTTGAGGCCGTTGTGCACGCCGAACGTCAGCCCGACGAACTGCGGCATGATGGTGGACCGGCGCGACCAGGTCTTGATCACGTCCTTGCGGGAGGACGCGGCGGCTTGGTCGGCCTTCTTCAAGAGATAGCCGTCGACAAACGGCCCTTTCCAGACGGAGCGGCTCATGGTCAGCGGGCCTTTCGAGCGTGGCGCGAACGGATGATGTACTTATCCGTCGACTGATTGGAGCGGGTCTTGTGACCCTTGGTCGGCTTGCCCCAGGGCGTGACCGGGTGACGGCCGCCGGAGGTCTTGCCTTCGCCGCCGCCGTGCGGGTGGTCGACGGGGTTCATGGTCACGCCACGGTTGTGCGGGCGGAACCCCTTGTGACGCATCCGGCCGGCCTTGCCGAAGTTCTGGTTCATGTGGTCGGGGTTCGAAACCGCGCCCACAGTGGCCATGCAGGTGTCGAGCACCATGCGAAGCTCGCCCGAGCCGAGGCGGATCTGGGCGTAGCCCGCGTCGCGACCCACGAGTTGGGCGTAGCCGCCGGCCGAGCGGGCCATCTGGCCGCCCTTCAGGGGCTTCAGCTCGACGTTGTGGATGATCGTGCCCACAGGCATGGCGCGGAGCGGCATGGCGTTGCCCGGCTTCACGTCGACCTTCTCGCCCGCGATGATCGTGTCACCGGCGTGGAGGCGCTGCGGGGCCAGGATGTAGGCCAGCTCGCCATCGGCGTACTTGATCAGCGCGATGAAGGCGGACCGATTGGGGTCGTACTCCAGGCGCTCGACGGTGCCGACCACGTCGAACTTGCGACGCTTGAAGTCGACCACGCGATAGAGCGTCTTCGCTCCGCCGCCACGGAAGCGCACGGTGGTGCGGCCGTTGTTGGAGCGGCCGCCCTTCTTGGTGAGGCCTTCGACCAGCGACTTCTCCGGACGGCCCTTGTGGAGCTCGGAGCGGTCGATCAGCACCAGGGCGCGTTGGCCCGGCGAGGTCGGGTTGTAGGTCTTCAGAGCCATGACTTAGAGTCCCGTCGTCACGTCGATGGACTGGCCGTCGGCCAGGGTGACGATCGCCTTCTTCACGTCGCCGCGCCAACCCTTCACGCCCCGGAAGCGCTTCTCTTTGCCTTCCTGGATCAAGGTGTTCACCTTGATCACATTGACGTTGAACAGCGCTTCGACCGCGGTGGCGATCTCGTCCTTGCTGGCGTCCTTGGCCACCTTGAACACGACCTTGTTCTGCTCGGAGAGCACGGTCGCCTTCTCGGTGATGTGGGGCGCCAGGATCACGTCGTAGCTGCGCGCGGTGACGCGCGTGGCCTTGACCGTCTTGGGCTTGCTGGCCATCAGGCGGCTTCCTTCTGGGCGGGAGCGAAGCGGGCCTCAATTGCGGCCACTGCGTCGCGGGTGAGCACCAGGGTGTCGCGGCGCAGCACGTCGTAGACGTTCAGGCCGGCGTCGGGCAGCACGTCGATCATCGGGATGTTGCGGGCCGCGAGCTTGAGATTCACGTCCACTTCAGGGCCGGCGATGAACAGCGCGTTCTTCAGGCCCATCTTCTCGAAGCGAGCGGCCAGGGCCGAGGTCTTCGGCTCCGACACGACCGCCGAGTCGAGGATCACGATGGAACCCGAACGCGCCTTGGCACTGAGCGCGTGGCGCAGGGCCAGGGCGCGCACCTTCTTGGGAAGGTCGAAGGCGTGGCTGCGGTTAATCGGGCCGAACACCTTGGCGCCGCCGACGAACTGAGCCGCCTTGCGCGAGCCGTGGCGGGCACCGCCGGTGCCCTTCTGCTTGTACATCTTCTTGCCCGTGCGGGCGACTTCGTTGCGGGTCTTGATCTTGTGCGTGCCCGCCCGGCGCTTGGCGAGCTGCCAGGTGACCATGCGCTGCAGGATGTCGGAGCGGATCTCGGTCAGGCCGAAGATCTCGTCGGAAAGCTCGATGTCGCCGGCGGAACCGGCGTCGAGGTTCGTGACGTTGAGTTTCACGCCTCGCCCCCTTCTTCTTGGGTTTCAACGGCCGGAGCCGCCTCGGCCGGCATCGAAGCCGACTTGGTGGACTTGAAGGCTGCGGGCGTGGGGAGGCCTTCGGGTGCCGCCTTCTTCACAGCGTCGCGCACCTTCACATAACCGCCCTCGGCACCGGGAACCGCGCCCTTGATCATGATCAGGCCGCGTTCCGCATCAACGCGGAAGATGGTGAGGTTCTGGGTGGTGACCGTCTCGACGCCGAGGTGGCCGGCCATCTTCTTGTTCTTGAAGACCTTACCCGGATCCTGACGCTGGCCGGTGGAGCCGTGCGCCCGGTGGCTGACCGACACCCCGTGGGTGGCGCGCATGCCGCCGAAGTTCCAGCGCTTGATGGCGCCAGCGAAGCCCTTGCCGATCGTCGTGCCCTGCACGTCGACCTTCTGGCCCGGCACGAAGTGATCGGCCGTGATCTCGGCACCGACCTCGAGGAGCAGGTCCTCGGTGACGCGGAACTCCACGACCTGGGCCTTCGGCTCGACGCCGATCTTGCCGTAGTCGCGACGCTGCGGGTTCGGAACGTTCTTGGCCTTGCGGGCGCCGGAACCGAGCTGGACGGCGGTGTAGCCATCCTTCTCCATCGTGCGGGTGCCGATGACCTGGCAGCCCTCGAGGGCGAGGACGGTGACGGGCACGTGCACGCCGGTGTCGTCGAAGAAGCGGGTCATGCCCAGCTTCTTGGCGAGAACGCCGGTGCGGCGGACGGCCGTGGTGGAGTTGTGGGGAGCGGGCATTTTTCTCAGCGCTCCTTAGATCTTGATCTCGACGTCGACACCGGCCGACAGGTCGAGCTTCATGAGCGCGTCGACGGTCTGCGGGGTCGGATCGACGATGTCGAGGACGCGCTTGTGGGTGCGGATTTCGAACTGCTCGCGGGACTTCTTGTCCACGTGGGGCGAGCGGTTGACGGTGAACTTCTCGATGAGCGTTGGCAGCGGGATCGGCCCGCGGACGGTCGCACCGGTGCGCTTGGCCGTTTGCACGATCTCGCGCGTGCTGTGATCCAGCACCCGGTGATCGAAGGCCTTAAGCCGGATGCGGATGTTTTGACGATCCATATCGCTTCCAAATCTCCGCGGTCGCCGGGAAGGCGCCACGCCCTGACAGTTCAAAGAGCTTGAGGCCCGCCCCGAATGGAGAGACCCCGCAACACCCGAACACATACACGCAAACCATTCTCCCGAAAGGGAAATCGACCGCGCGACGTGTCCGCAAAACAAAAGGCCCGGTGGCGCGAACAGCGCTGCAGAGCCCTTCAGCCTCACCCCGCTCGCTCATCCTTGCGGATGTGCGCCCTACGGCGTGAACTTTCGCGGACCGCGTCTGACGCCGGAATCACCGTCGCCACAGCCGACCCTCAAGGGAGGCGGGTAGATACTCAAACCGAGTCGGCCCGTCAACCCGTGTGTAACTCCGCTCTCAGGTCGGTGCCGGGGCGGTGGCGTCGGCCTCTTCCCGCAGCCAGGAGGTGAAGCGTCGCACCGCGCGACCGGGAGGCTGGGCGGCGGCGACTACGGCCAGGGCGCTGGGCGTCGCCACGAACGGCCCGGCGGGGACGAGGCCGCCAGCCGCCACATCGCCCGCGACGACCACCCACGGCAGCACTGCCACGCCGAGCCCCGCGCGCGCTGCATCGGCGGCGAAATGCAGGTGCGCGAAACGGCGAGCCACGGGCGGAGGCGCCGGTTCGCCTACGCGCTCGCACCAGTCGGTCCATGCCTTCGGATGGGTGCTGGAAAGGAGCCGCGGTCCGCGCCGCCAGTCGCCCCCCAGGCTCTCCATCAAAGCGGGGGCCGCCACCGGTCCCACCCGGTTGTCGAGCAGGCGTTCGATCCCCGGTCCAGTCAGGCGGTCTTCTCCCATCAGCCGCAGCAGCACATGCGCCTCGCGGTGGGAGTAGGCGTTGGGGGCCAGCTCGACGAGCTGCACGGCGATGTCCGGCTCGCGCTGGACGAAGCGGGAGAGCCGCGGGATCAGCCATTTGACCGACAGGCTGGCGTTGACCGCAACCACCAGCCGCTCCTCCCCGCCCCTCGCCTCGCGAACGGCCGAAGCGATGTCGTCGAAGGCACCGCTGAGGCGGGGGAGAAGGGCCACGCCGACCACGGTCAATCGCAGCCGGTGCCTCGGCCCCTCGAACAGGCGCACACCCAGCGACGCCTCCAGCGCCTTCACCTGCCGGCTCACGGCGCTGTGGGTCACGTGCAGTTCCTCGCCTGCGACGGTGGCCGATCCCGTTCGCGCCATCGCCTCAAAGGCCCGCAAGGCGTTGAGCGAGGGCGGTGCAGGGCCTGTGCGCTTTTCGAACATGACCAACCGATGAGGTCGCTGGCCAAGCTTGGCAAGCTCGACGATGCCAGCCGCCGTGACCGATGCTCCGCCCGCCCTGCCCGCCGATGGGCTGAAACGCTCCCGGGCGGTGGGTCTGGTGCTGACGCTGGGCGTGAGCCAGATCATCGCCTTCGGATCGACGTTCTATCTCTTCGGCGTCCTGGGCGAGCCCATAGCGGCGAGCCTGCATATGAGGCCCGGCCTCGTCTTCGCCGGGCTGTCGGAGGCGATGCTGATCTCCGCGGCGCTCAGTGCGCCCCTAGGGCGGGTCATCGACCGGGTGGGTGCCAAGCCGGTGCTGCTGACGGCGCTCGTGCTTCTGGCGACGGGGCTGGCGGCGCTGGCGGCGGCCCCCTCCCCGCCCGCCTTCTTCACGGCCCTGGCGGTCATGGGTGCGGGCATGAGCGCCTCGCTCTACTTCGGGCCGAACGCCCTGGCGGTGGAGGTGTTCGGGATCGAGGCCCGGCGGCCCATAACGGTGATCTCGCTGGTGGGCGGCTTCGGCAGCTCGACGACGTGGCTGCTGACGCCGCACCTGGCCCATGCGGTCGGCTGGCGAGGAACCTGCCTTTGCCTGGCGGCCCTGCTGGCCTGCGTCGTGGTGCCGACTCTCGCGCTCCTTGCGCCCAAAGCAGCGCCGCATGCCCGCGACCGGGGCGGGGCCGCGAAGGCGGTCTGGGACCGGCGGATGCTGCAGCTCGCCGTACTTTTCACGGCGGCGTGGTTCCTGTCGGCGGGCATGGGATCGAACCTGCCGCGCCTGCTGGCCGCGACGGGGCTTCCGATCGGCCGCGCGGCTCAGGTGGCGGGCCTGCTCGGCTTCGCTGCGGTGAGCGCGCGGCTGATGGAGCTGACGATCCTGCGCGGCGTGGCCCCGGTGGCGGCGGTGCGCACGGCCGCCCTCCTTCCCTGCGTGGGCGCGGTGAGCGTAGGGGCGCTGGGTGACACCGCTGCGCCGGTGTTCGTGGTGATGCAGGGGCTGGCGAACGGAGTCCTGTCGGTGGCCAACGGCTCCTTGCCGCTGCGCCTATGGGGGCGGGAGGGCTATGCCACCCGCGCAGGCCTTCTCAACACCCCCGCCAAGTTCCTGCAGACGGCGGGGCCGATCACCTTCGCCTTCGGGCTGGACCAGGGCCTGCCAGGCACGCTCCTGCTGGTGATCGGAGTCAGCCTCGTCATGGCGGCGGCGACGTTCCGGCTGGAGCGGGCTTGAGCGCGAGGGCTCAAGCGTCCTCTTCCAGCGCCACCTGAGCAACCCGCTGGGCGCCGCCGTTGAGCTGCGCGGCCAGAAGGTGCCCGACAGCCACCGCACCGACGCACAGCAGCACCGATGCGCCGATGTTCAGAGCCGCCCTCCCCGTCGCACCCGCCCGTAGCAGGTCGAGCGTCTGCAGGCTGAATGAGGAGAAGGTGGTGTAGCCGCCGCAGAAGCCGATCATCACGAACAGCCGCATCGCATCCGACATCGGCCACCGGCCGGAGGCCAGGGTGAGCGTTCCGAAGAAGCCGATGAGGAACGAGCCTGTGCCGTTGATGAGCACGGTGCCCCACGGCAGATCACGGCTGGCGGGCAGCATCCACAGCGAGATGGCGTAGCGCGCCAGGGTGCCCAGCGCGCCGCCCAGCATCACGATCAGGCAGTTGGTGAAGCTCACGCCCCGCTAAAGCATATCGTGGGCGGGGCGTGAACCATCCGGCATGCGCGCCGGGCTCAATGCCCGCCGATGTGGATATCGCCCGACCCCGCCACGGACTTCGAGACCGGCCCGTCCACTCGCCCCACATAGACATCGCCCGATCCGGCGACAGTTGCATCGAGCGCGCCGGCGACCCCGCCGAAGCGGAAGTCTCCCGATCCGGCCACGGAGACCGTCACCCGCGGGCTGCGACCCTCGACGATCCGCAGGTCGCCAGAGCCGCCGATCTGCGCCTCGATAGGCCCGTCGGCCCGGGCCACCTTCAGATCGCCCGAGCCGTTAACGCGGGACTGCAGGCGGCCACCGATCCGCCTGGCCAGCACATCGCCGGAGCCGGCGATCGCGATGTTCGCGTCGCGGTCCACATCGCCTACCGCCAGGTCGCCGGAGCCGGAAAGCTGCGCGTGCAAGCCGCCCGCGTGGCGGGCGATCACGTCACCCGAGCCATTGGTCGAGACGTCGAGCGGGCCTCGCACGTCGCCCACCCGCCAGTCGCCGCAGCCCGAGGCCGAGAGGCGCAGGGCGTCGGAGGGTCCGGCCTCGCCCCAGACCGCGCCGTCTGCGGAGACGGACGCGCTCATCGGCACGTGCACGGTGATCTCGGGCAGATGGTCCAGCGTAAGCGGGCCCACCCCGCGGATCATCACCCGCTGGCCGGGCGAGGGGCGGCCGCGCTCCCGGTCGTGATGGAACAGGGCGCCCATGTTCATGTTGATCACGCCGCAGCTCATGATCCGGTTGCGCAAGCCGCCATCTACGATGACCGTGCCACCCTCAACGCGGGTGCGGATCTGCGGCAGGCGGGCATCGCCCCCGTGCGTGGTGACCGAGACATCGCCCCGGGCTTCGGGAATGACGATGACGCGGGCGGCGGCATTCTCGATACGCACCCCATCCGCCAAAGAGGGGGCGGCAAACGCCGGTGCAGCGATGAGGAGCGGCGCGGCCACGGCGGCGGCGAGAGCGATACGGGCGATCATGAAGGGGCCTCCCAAGGCGACTGGTCTCAGCAACGCTAGGCGCCGCGGGCGATGGGAGCAGCTTAATTCGGGGTCATGACGCCGTTGTAAGACGAGCGGGCGCGGCCGACGGCACCGGAGATGGCAACCGTATTGATCCATACGGCTCAGCCTGCGTTCATCTCCGGGAGACGACCTTGCAGCACCGCAACGTCAGAAAGAGGCGCACGCCATGAGATCCGCCGTCACCGCCGCATTGGCGATCCTGAGCTTCGCAGCCGCCGCCGGGTCCGCCCAAGCGCAGACGGCTGGCGGCCGCACCCGCGGAGGTGGAGGGGCTGCCACGACGGGCGCCACCGCCCCCGCAGCAACCCCTTCGGCCAGCACGGGCATGGCGACCAACACCGGGGCGAGCGCCTCCACGGGTTCGTTCCAGAGCACCTGTCGCAACATCGCCTTCTCGGGCTCCACGCTCACGGCCGAGTGCCTGTCGAGCAACGGGGCCTGGCGGGCGTCGTCGCTGGAATCCACCCGCTGCTCGGGTGACATCGGCAACGGGAACGGCCTTCTGATCTGCAACGGGGCCACCGCGGCCGACCGAGGCTACGTCAACGTCCAGACGGCTTCGTCTGCCTCGCAGCGGACGACCTCCACGGCGCTGCCTTCCGGCTCCTACAGCAGCAGCTGCCGCAATGTGACCGCCTCGGGCGGTTCGCTGACCGGGCAGTGCGCCGACAGCGCCGGGCGCCTGCGCTCCAGCAGCCTGTCCTACGCGAACTGCCGGGGAGACATCGGCAACACTAACGGCCAGCTGGTCTGCCAGGGCGGAACCACCAGCGGTGGCGACTATGTTGCGACGGCCCCGAGCAACGGCGGCAGCCGCGATCGCAACGGCCAGTCGAACTCCCGGGGCTCAGGCTCCACCGGTCTCGGAGTGCTCGGCGCAGCGCTGGGCCTCGGCCTCGCCGGCCAGGCCCAGACCGGCTACGGCCAGCCGAGCTATGGACAGCCAAGCTATGGACAGCCCGGCTACGGGCAGTCTGGCTACGACCGCTCGCAGGACAGCTACAACCGGCCCAACTACACCGGCCAGCCGACCTATGGCTCCGGCGGCTATGCTCAACCCACCTATAGCGAGCCGCAGTACGGGGCTCCCCGTGGCTACGACAGCGGCCGGGGCTATGCCGCGCCGGCCTATGGGCAGCCCGCCTATGGCCAACCCACGTACGGCCAACCCGGCTACGGCCAGCCGACCTATGGCCAGCCCGCTTACGGTCAGCCTGGCTATGGCCAGCCGGCGTACGGCCAGCCCGCCTATGGCCAACCCACACGGCAGCAATACGATGAGGACGGCTATCCGATCCCCGCGCCTCCCCCGCCCGCCTACAGTTCCTACGGTCGCTGAGGCGCAGCGCCAGATACGAAAAGGCCCGCCGCATCGCTGCGGCGGGCCAATTCATGTGCGAGGTGGAAAGCCGACCCGCGAAGGGCCGGCTCGCCTTCGGGCCTTAGGCGAGGATTTTCGCCACGACGCCGGCGCCGACGGTGCGGCCGCCTTCACGGATGGCGAAGCGCAGCTTCTCTTCCATGGCGATGGGCGTGATCAGCTCGACTTCCAGCTCGGCGTTGTCGCCGGGCATGATCATCTCGACGCCTTCCTTCAGCTTCACGATCCCGGTCACGTCCGTGGTGCGGAAGTAGAACTGCGGGCGATAGTTGGTGAAGAACGGCGTGTGACGGCCGCCCTCTTCCTTCGTGAGGATGTAGGCTTCGGCGAGGAACTTGGTGTGCGGGGTGATGGAGCCCGGCTTGCAGAGCACCTGGCCGCGCTCCACGTCTTCGCGCTTGGTGCCGCGCAGGAGCACGCCGACGTTGTCGCCGGCTTGGCCCTGGTCGAGCAGCTTGCGGAACATTTCGACGCCAGTGCAGACGGTCTTCTGCACATCGCGGATGCCGACGATCTCGACTTCCTCGCCCACCTTCACGATGCCGCGCTCGACGCGACCCGTGACGACGGTGCCGCGGCCCGAGATGGAGAACACGTCTTCCACCGGCATCAGGAAGGGCAGGTCGATCGGGCGCTCGGGCTGCGGGATGTAATCGTCCACGGTCTGCATGAGCTTCAGGATCGACTGCTCACCGATTTCCGGGTTCACGCCGTCGGTGGCGGCCTTGGCCGAACCGGAGGTGATCGGAATGTCGTCGCCGGGGAACTGGTAGCTGGAGAGGAGCTCGCGCACCTCCATCTCGACCAGTTCCAGCAGTTCCGCGTCGTCCACCAGATCGACCTTGTTTAGGTACACGACCAGGGCCGGCACGCCGACCTGACGAGCGAGCAGGATGTGCTCGCGGGTCTGGGGCATGGGGCCGTCGGCGGCGGACACGACCAGGATCGCGCCGTCCATCTGGGCGGCACCGGTGATCATGTTCTTCACATAGTCGGCGTGGCCGGGGCAGTCGACGTGGGCGTAGTGGCGGGCCTTCGTCTCATACTCGACGTGCGCAGTGTTGATGGTGATGCCGCGGGCCTTCTCTTCCGGCGCCGCGTCGATGTCGGCGTAGGCCATGGCCTTCGCGCCGCCCTGCTTCGCCAGCGTCATGGTGATCGCGGCGGTCAGGGTGGTCTTGCCATGGTCGACGTGACCGATGGTGCCGATGTTGCAGTGCGGCTTATTCCGCTCGAACTTTTCCTTGGCCATTTTCTCTAGCTCCGGTCCCCAGAAACGGGGTCCTCTTCTGGGGTTTAAGGGTTAGCCGACCTGATCGGGGATCAGGCGAACTTCTTGATGATCTCGGACGCGACGACTTGCGGCACGTCTTCGTAGTGGTCGTACTGCATGGTGAACTGGGCTCTGCCCTGGCTCATACCACGCAGGTTGCCGATGTAGCCGAACATGTTGGCGAGCGGCACAAAGGCGGTGACGACCTGGGCGTTGCCGCGGGTCTCGGACCCTTGGATCTGCCCACGACGCGAGTTCAGGTCGCCGATCACGTCGCCCAGATACTCGTCCGGGCTGAGGACTTCCACCTTCATGATAGGCTCGAGGAGCTTGGGAGCTCCCTTTTCGCGCAGTTCACGGAAGGCTGCGCGGGCCGCGATCTCGAACGCCAGCACGCTGGAGTCCACGTCGTGGTACTTGCCGTCCGTCAGGGTGGCCTTGAAGTCGATCAGGGGGAAGCCGGCCAGGAGGCCGTTGTCCTTGATCGACTCGAGGCCCTTCTCGACGCCCGGGATGAACTCCTTGGGGATCGAGCCACCGACGATCTTGGATTCGAACACGAAGCCCGAACCCTGTTCGCCCGGCTCGAAGGTGATCATCACCCGCGCGAACTGGCCGGTGCCGCCTGTCTGCTTCTTATGGGTGTAGTCGATGTCGACCTTGCGGCCGAGGCTCTCGCGATAGGCCACCTGGGGGGCGCCAATGTTGGCGTCCACCTTGTAGGTCCGGCGCAGGATATCGACCTTGATGTCGAGGTGCAGCTCACCCATGCCCTTCATGATCGTCTGGCCCGACTCCTGGTCGGTGAAGACGGTGAAGGACGGGTCTTCGGCGACCATCTTGCCGAGCGCGACGCCCAGCTTCTCCTGGTCGGCCTTCGACTTGGGCTCGATGGCGATCTCGATAACGGGGGCCGGGAAGTTCATCTTCTCAAGGATCACCGGCGACTTGTTGGGGTCGCACAGGGTGTCGCCCGTGCGAGTGTCCTTAAGGCCCGCCAGCGCCACGATGTCGCCGGCGTAGGCTTCCTTGATGTCTTCGCGGTTGTTGGAGTGCATGAGCAGCATGCGGCCCACCCGCTCGCGCTTGTCGCGCGTCGAGTTCAGAAGGCCGACGCCGGTCTCGAGTTTGCCCGAGTAGATGCGGCAGAAGGTGAGCGAGCCCACAAAGGGGTCGTCCATGATCTTGAACGCCAGCACCGACAGCGCCTCGTCGTCGGAGGCGCGACGGGTGGTCTCTTCCTCGGTCTTGTAGTCGATGCCCTTGGTAGGCGGGATGTCTACAGGCGAGGGCAGGTAGTCGACCACGGCGTCGAGCAGGGGCTGCACGCCCTTGTTCTTGAAGGCCGAGCCGCACAGGATCGGATAGAAGGCGCCGTTCAGCACGGCCTTGCGGATGCAGTTCTTCAGAACCTCTTCCGAAGGCTCTTCGCCGCCGAGATAGGCCTCCATCGCTTCGTCATCGAGTTCGACGGCGTTCTCGACGAGGTAGTGACGCGCCTCGTCGCAAGCCTTCTTCATGTCGGCCGGAATGTCTTCGTCGTGGTAGTTGGCACCGAGCCCCTCGGACTCCCACACCACCGCCTTCATGCGCACGAGATCGACCAGGCCCTTGAGGTTGGTCTCGGAACCGATGGGCAGCTGGATCGGCACGGCCTTGACGCCAAGCCGGTCGCGGATGGTCTTCAGGCACATCTCGAAGTCGGCGCCCGTCTTGTCCATCTTGTTGACGAACACGATGCGCGGCACGTCGTAGCGGTCGGCCTGGCGCCACACCGTTTCGGTCTGCGGCTCCACGCCCTGGTTGCCGTCGAGCACGGCGACGCAGCCGTCGAGCACGCGGAGCGAGCGCTCCACCTCGATGGTGAAGTCCACGTGGCCGGGGGTGTCGATGATGTTGAGGCGGCAGCCGTTCCAGTAGGCGGTGGTGGCCGCCGACGTGATCGTGATGCCGCGTTCCTGCTCCTGCTCCATCCAGTCCATGGTCGCGGCGCCGTCGTGGACTTCGCCGATCTTATGGGACTTGCCGGTGTAGTAGAGGATCCGCTCGGTCGTCGTGGTCTTGCCCGCATCGATGTGGGCCATGATCCCGAAGTTGCGGTAATCTTCGATCTTATTGAGGCGGGGCATAGAGAAGGGTGCTCTCTGGAGAGGGCTTGGGGGGAGCTTGGTGGGAGGTGCGCGATATGGGCCTTCGCGACGGGTTACTCAACCCGTCGCGACGCCGATCGGTCGAACCTGCCTTACCAGCGGTAGTGCGAGAAGGCGCGGTTGGCTTCAGCCATCTTGTGGGTGTCTTCCCGCTTCTTCACCGAGGCACCCCGGTTGTTGGAAGCGTCGAGCAGCTCACCGGCCAGCTTTTCGGTCATGGTGTTTTCGCCGCGCGACCGCGCCGCGTTGACGAGCCAGCGGATGGCCAGCGCACGGCGGCGGTCCGGACGAACCTCCACAGGCACCTGATAGGTGGCGCCGCCGACCCGGCGGGAGCGCACTTCCAGCGCGGGGGCCACGTTGTCGAGCGCAGTGTGGAACACGGCGATCGCATCCATGTCGCGACGCTTGGTTTCGATGATGTCAAATGCACCGTAGACGATGTTCTCGGCGACGGCCTTCTTACCTTCGTGCATCACGTAGTTCATGAACTTGGTGAGCACGATGTCTCCGAACTTGGGATCCGGAAGAACTTCTCGTTTCTCTGCGCGACGGCGGCGGGACATTGCGTTCTCTTATCTGAAAGGGGTCTGGAGCCCGGCCTGCGCCGGGGTTATCTGTCGCTGAAAGCGCCAGATCAGTTGATGGCGTGCGTGATCCTGAGGATCACTTCGGCCGCTTGGTGCCGTAATGCGAACGGCGTTGCTTGCGGTTCTTCACGCCCTGGGTGTCCAGCACGCCGCGCAGGATGTGATAGCGCACGCCGGGAAGGTCCTTCACGCGGCCGCCGCGGATCAGCACCACGGAGTGCTCCTGCAGGTTGTGGCCTTCGCCGGGGATGTAGCAAACCGCTTCGATGCCCGAGGTGAGGCGCACCTTGGCGACCTTACGAAGCGCCGAGTTCGGCTTCTTCGGGGTCGTGGTGTAGACGCGGGTGCAGACGCCGCGGCGCTGGGGCGAACCCTTCAGCGCCGGCACCTTGTTGCGGACCACGCGCGGGGTGCGGGGCTTGCGAATGAGCTGGTTGATCGTGGGCATTAGGCGGGCGGTCGTCCTGAAAAAGCGTTCGTTTTCGCGGGGCTGCGCCGTTCGGCCGGTCGCCCCGCTGGCGGGTTGAGGCCCCTTGCGCCGCCAACACTCGAAGCCGGAACGCGCGCTAAGGGCGTTCCGGCGGGGACACAGCCCCGATAAGCGATGACGGCCCGCGCACCCCGATTCTTGCGAATCCGGCTACGGAACCGGCGCGGTGTCTACGCGACGGCAGCCAAAGGGTCAAGGCAGGCGGTCATCCGGGTCATGTGCCCGCCTTCTGGTCAAAGTGAAAGCCCGTCTGTTCGCCAGCAACGCAAGCCGCATTCACCGGTTTGCCGGGAGCGTGCAGGAAACTGCGCGCCAGGCTGGCGGCGCAGGGGCTGTTCCGCGTGACGCCGTGGGTGGCGTAGGGGAAGATCACGAGCTGGCCGTTGGAGAAGCGTTTCACCGCCGCCCGGGCGAGCTCCGGCGGGCAGCCTGGGTCGAGCCCGGCGTTGATCACGAAAATCGGAAGCGCTGAGACCACGGGTCGCCCGTCACCCGCGAGCGGCCTTCCCACTGGGAACCCCTTGCAGACGTCGAAGTCTCGAACCAGCGTGCGAGCCAGGGCCTGGGCGTAGGGATCGTCGCCGGCGTTGCTCACGGTCTTCGCCCGGCTCTCGAAGGGGAAGTGCTCCTTGCACAGGTGCGTCAGGTGCTGGGCCTCGGCGTACTCCGACCGGTCGGCGTCGTATTCGGCCAGAGGCTGGAAGTCCCCCGCGAGGAGCTTGGCGAACACGCCGGGCAGCGCCCGCGCCTCAGGCCCGGAGTAAGGGGCGTCCATCATGTACTGGGCGAAGTCGTCCACCGGATAGAGCCGACCGCCCGCCGGACCTTGCGGAGCGCTGAGCCAACGCTTAACCATCGCGTCCATCCGCGGTTCCAGCGTCGCCTTGTCGTGGGCGGTGCAGGTGGGGTCTTCGCGGCACAGCTTGAGGATCAGGCGCACGGCGCGGGCCACGGGCATGGCCCCGTTCTCGGCCCACTTGGCTTCCGGCGGCCAGAGCGAGTCGAGCACCACGGCGCGCACGCCTTGCGGCTGGTCGCGCACGATCTCCAGCGCGATGCGGGTGCCGTAAGAGACGCCGAAGATGTCGACCATCGGCAGCTTCAGGGTGGCGCGCAGATCCTGCACGTCTCTCGCCACTTCGGCGGCGTTGTAGCGCGACAGGTCCACGCCCGAAGCCGCCAAGCGCGCCGCGCAGGCCTTCAGCGAAGCCACGCTGGCATCCGAATCGACGCCCGCATCGGTCAGGTTCAGCTTTCCGCAGTCGAGTGACGGCGCGGTCAGGGAACCGCCGCGCTGGTCGAAGAAGATCACATCCTGATCTTGTCCGAGCCACTTGGGTGCCGTGCCCAGCCCTGTCTCTGACGAGGCGAGTCGCCCCACGACCCCTCCCCCCGGTCCGCCATGGAGGTAGATCACGGGCGGCTGGCCGGTGGGCTTCAACGCGCGCAGGATCGCCACGGGCATGGCGACTCGACGACCGTTGGCAGACCCCCGCGTTTCATCGACCGCCAGAATTCCGCAGTCGAAGGTGCGGCCCGTGCGGGACAGGTCGACAGCGCAGGGGCCGGGCGTGAACCTGGCAGGGGCAGCCTGGGCAGCCGTAGCAAGCAGAAACCCCAGCCCCGCCGCGAGCCCCGCGACCAGCGCTGAAACGGCGGAGCGGCCAGCCCTACTGCTGCATCCAACCATCACCGATCCCCGCACCGCATCAGATGGTTCTGCCTTAGCGCCCGGACATCCCCCACGAAAGGCCGCGGTCAGCCCAAACGAAAGCGGGCGGACCCGGTCAGGTCCGCCCGCTGGCAGTTCGATCAGATGAAGGCGCGGATCAGGCGGTGATCGAAGCGATGTCCACCTTCACGCCGGGGCCCATCGTGGAGCTCAGCGACACCTTCTTGACGTAGGTGCCCTTGGCGCCCGACGGACGGGCCTTGTTGAGCGCATCCACCAGGGCCTTCACGTTGGCGACGATGGCGTCGTCGGTGAACGAGGCCTTGCCGACGCCGGCGTGGACGATGCCCGCCTTCTCGACACGGAACTCGATGGCACCGCCCTTGGCGTCCTTTACGGCCTGGGCGACGTTGGGAGTCACGGTGCCGACCTTGGGGTTCGGCATAAGGCCGCGCGGGCCCAGCACCTTACCGAGACGGCCGACGAGAGCCATCATGTCGGGCGAGGCGATCACGCGGTCGAAGTCCATGAAGCCTTCCTGCACGCGCTGCACGAGGTCTTCGGCGCCGACGACCTCGGCTCCGGCCGCCGTGGCGGCTTCGGCCTGGGCGCCGCGGGCGAACACGGCGACGCGGACGTCCTTGCCGGTGCCCGAAGGCAGGGAGACTACGCCACGGACCTGCTGGTCGGCATGGCGGGGATCGACGCCCAGGTTCACGGCGCATTCGATCGATTCGTCGAACTTGGCCTTGGCGTTGGCCTTCACCGACTTCACGGCGTCGGCCAGGGCGTGGGCGGAGACGGCGTCGCCGGTGAAGGTCTGCTGGCGCTTGGTCAGCTTGAGTTCGGTTGTCTTGGCCATGCTCAGCCCTCCACCACTTCGAGGCCCATCGCGCGTGCCGAACCCTCGATGATGCGGGCGGCGGCTTCGATGTCGTTCGCGTTGAGATCCTTCATCTTCTTGGTGGCGATCTCGCGCAGTTGGTCGCGCGTGACCTTGCCAACCGTCTCGCGGCCGGTCAGCTTGGCGCCCGAGGTCAGGCCCGCCGCCAGCTTCAGGAAGTGCGTCGCAGGCGGAGTCTTGGTGACGAAGGTGAACGACTTGTCCTGATACACCGTGATCACGGTGGGCAGCGGAGTGCCCTTCTCCATGTCGCCGGTACGGGCGTTGAATTCCTTGCAGAAGCCCATGATGTTCACGCCGCGCTGACCCAGCGCCGGCCCGATGGGCGGCGAAGGCGTGGCCGAGCCAGCCTTCACGTTCAGCTTGATGAAGCCCAAGATTTTCTTGGCCATACCTGTCTCTCACTCAGCGGCCACGTATCAGGTGACCTATGTGGCCGTGGTGCGGGCAGCCCCTCCCACGGATTTGCTTCATCCCCGGGCGAACCCGGCGACGAAGAGCGGCGCTGATACAGGAAAGCTCCCCAGTTAGGAAGCCGCCCGTTCAGCCTCAGGCGGATTGCTTCTCCACCTGGGTGTATTCCAGGTCCACCGGGGTGGCGCGGCCGAAGATGGAGACCGAGACGCGCAGGCGGGCGCGGTCTTCGTCCACGCTCTCCACCACGCCATCGAAGCTGGCGAACGGGCCGTCGGTGACCTTGACCTTTTCGCCCAGGTCGAAGCGGATCGTGGGCTTGGGCCGCTCGACACCCTCCTCGATGGCGCCGACGATGCGCTGCACTTCCTTCTCGGAGACCGGCATCGGCTTGAGGCCGGAGCCAAGGAAGCCCGTCACCTTCGGGGTGTTCTTGATGAGGTGATAGGCCTCGTCCGAAAGGTCCATCTTCACCAGTACGTAGCCGGGGAAGAACTTGCGCTCGGCGTTGACCTTGCGGCCGCGACGAACCTCCACGACCTCTTCAGTCGGCACGAGAATCTCGGAGAAGCTGTCTTCGAGATTCTTCTGCTTGGCCTGATCACGGATGGACTCGGCCACCTTCTTCTCGAAATTCGAGTAGGCGTGGACGATGTACCACTTGTGGTGCGGGTTGGAGGGAGCCTTGGCGGGGGCTGCGGTCTGGGTGTCGGTCATGGGGTGCGCCTGGCTCAGCCTGCGAGCTTCAGGATCTGCTGAAGCAGGAACGACAGCGAGCCGTCGACGAAGAGGAAGAAGAAGGCCGTGAAGGTCACCATGATCAGCACCATCACCGACGTGATCCACGTCTCCTTCCACGAGGGCCAGGAGATCTTGCGGGTCTCGGCACGGACCTCGTTGATGAACTGGCCGGGGGTGATCCTCGGCTTGATGGGCTGGGCGGCGGCCGCGGCGGGAGCCGCTGCAGGCGTTACGGCGCCGGGCCGCGCCGGGGCGGCGGGCTTCAACGCGGTGCGGTCGCGACGTGCGGCCGGCGCCTTCACGTCCGTGTCCTTGGCCATCGGTGTCTTCTCGAACCTTCACTGAAACCGTCGCGAACGTCGCGCCGGCGCTTATCGAACATGGTCACCCACGTTGGCCCTTGCGAGACCCGTGAGCGAAAGGGATGGCAGGAGTGGAGGGACTCGAACCCCCGGCCCTCGGTTTTGGAGACCGATGCTCTACCAGCTGAGCTACACTCCTCCAGACGGACAGGCCGCCCAAGGCTGTTGCGGGCCCGGAGACGGCCTTCGCCGGAACGGGGGGCTATACCCGCGCCCCCTGCACCGTGCAAGGCGGGCGAGCCCTTGATGGGCTGACCTCAGGCTAGCACCGCCACCGCCTCGGTCTGCGCCGGCTCAACCTCTGCCAGAACGGAGTGGCCGTAGAGCTTCATGTAATGGTCGTAGAGGCCGGTCAGCTCTTGAAAAAGAGCATCCTGCGCGCTGGCGTAGCCTAGTTCCTCGGCGGTGCGAGGCACCCACGCCGTATCGGGTGCCTCCATCCCCGCCATCCCCATCCAGAAAGTGGAGGCATTGGGCATGGTGATGGTGTTCAGCCGCTTCAGCAGCATGCCACAGCCGCAATGCTCCACGCTGCAGGGCTCGGCTTGGGAAAGGGGCGCGGCGATCGGAATCTGGTCGTAGAGACAGCGCAGAAGCGCGCCGTCGCTGCGGATGTGGATGGAGCGAAAGCCCGCGTCGCAGGGCACCCGCTGGAAGTTGCGGTTGCGGTGCATGTGCTGTTCGGCCGTGCGCTCGGCGCCGGCGGTCTCCACCGAGAAGCCGCACAGCTCCTTTTCGGCCTGCGTGTAGCTGTGGGGATAGGGCTTGCCGTCGTGCTCACCGATGAAGTTGGTGACGCTGAAAGGCACACCCCGCTCGGCAAACAGCTCCTGATACCGCTTGATGTCGTCCAGCCGGGAGGGGTGGGCGATGAACTGGCACAGGAAGAACGCGCCCTGATCGACCAGCTGCTTGGCGTTGTCGAGATAGCGCTCGAGTCCCTTTTCGGTCTCCGACTCGGGATGCAGGGAAGAGCGGATCAGGAGCCCCTTGCCCGACCCCTTCATCCAGCGCTTGGGATTCTGCGAGTTGTTGCTGGGGAAGCTGACGGGCCCGAACTCCCGCAGCAGCGCCAGAAGCTCGGGGAACTTCGGATGCACCGTCGGCTCGCCACCGCCGCATTCCAGCGAGGTGACCACGAGGTCTGCCGAGATGGTCTCGTAGGCCGCGCGGATCTTATCCAGGTCGATCTTCTCGACCGGCGTATTGTTGTGGCCGGCAGCGACGCAATAGAAGCAGCGGAAGTTGCAGGGGTTGCGAACCTCGACCACCACCTCGCAGATGCTGGCCGGAGCATTCGCCTCCACCGCGTCGAGGAAGGGCGTCGGCGGGGCCACGTGCAGCAGGGCAACCGGCTCGGCCATCGGCGCATCGGCATCGTGAGTCGGCGCAGACATGGCCGCAGGAGGCGGCGTCAGCCCCGCCGCCTTCATCAACTGCTGCAGAAATTTACGCATCGAGCTCGTTCCCGACCCTGGCGGACAGGTCCGCGCGGGCACCCGCCTTATAGGCCGGCAGCCGCTTCCACCGCCAGAGCGAGATCGAGGGCGCGGGCGGCGGACGCGAGGGTGGCGACAGGGGCTCCCTCCCCCCTCGCCGCCGCCACGAAGCGGGCGACGCTGACGCCGAGGGGGTCGCGCCCGAGGGCGCTGGAGGCGAAGGCGGAGTCGAGCGACATGCCCGATCCATTGCGGAAGCTCGGCGCGATGAAATCGATCTCCACGTCTCCGCTGTCGTACTCCAGCCGCATGGTGCGCTCCCGGGCCTCGGCCTCGCGGCTGGCCTCGAAGGTTGCGACCAGACCGTCGGAGAAGACCACCTCGGCCTTGACGGTGTCGTAGCTCCCCTCCGCCTCCACAGCGACGGCATCGCCCGCCGAGAGCAGGAGCGCCAGATCGAGGTCGTGGATCATCAGGTCGAGCACGCAGGATACGTCGCGGCAGCGGGGGCTGGGCAGGCCCCTTCGCACCGAACTCACGCTGCGGGGCCTCGAAGTGGTGGAGAGGATGCCCATCGCCTCGAACGTCACGCGCTCCTGATGGCCCGCCGCGCCCACGCGCCCGGCCCGGGCAGCGGCCATCGCCAGGGCATCCGCATCCTGCAGCGTGGTGGCCACCGGCTTCTCCACATAGATGTGCGCGCCGGCTTTCAGGGTCGCGAGCCCCAATTCAGCGTGGCTTTCGGCCGGAGTGGCGATGACCATCAGGTCCAGCCCGTCAAGAAAGGCGGCGAGGTCTGCCACGCCCTGCGCCCCGAGCGGCTCGGCCAGGGTCTTCGCGCGCGCGATGTCGTGGTCGAAAACCCGAAGCAGCCGCACGCCCGGCTGCTCCACCAGCTTCCTGGCGTGATAGCCTCCGAATACGCCCGCTCCAGCCACGCCCGCCTGCAACATCGTCTTCCCGTCATGGCCGGTGCCCGTCGCGCGGACCCTGAGCGCCTGCTAGGCTGAGCGCGAAGCCGCGGCAAGCGGTGCCAGAGACTTGAGGAAGCCCCCATGACCACCGTCCGCGAAGTCCGCCTGAAGCGCCGCCCCGTCGGCATGCCCCAGCTGGGCGACTTCGACGTGGCCGAGGCCCCCCTGGCGGCACCGGGCGAAGGCGAGGTGGCCGTGAAGAACCTGTTCCTCTCCGTCGACCCCTACATGCGCGGCCGCATGTACGACCGGCCGAGTTACGTTCCGCCGTTCGAACTGGGCAAGGTGATGCAGGGCGGGGCGATCGGTCAGGTGACGGCCTCGCACGATCCGAAGTTCTCCGTGGGCGACATCGTGAGCTCTATGTTCGGCTGGCGCGACGCCTACGTGGCCAAGGGCGAGCACATCCAGAAGATCGAGACCCATGGACTGCCCCCGCAGGCGTTCCTGGGCGCGGCCGGAATGCCGGGTATGACCGCCTATTTCGGCCTTCTTGAAGTGGCGGACGGGTGCAAGCCGGGCGAGACCGTGTTCGTCTCCGCCGCCACGGGTGCGGTGGGCCAGATCGTCTGCCAGATCGCCAAGCTGAAGGGCGCGACCGTTGTCGGCTCGGCCGGTGGCGCGGAGAAGGTCGCCTACCTGAAGGAGATCGGCTGCGACGAGGCGATCGACTATCGCGCCGGCGACATCAACTCGGCCCTCGCCAAAGCCGCGCCCAAGGGCATCGACGTCTACTTCGACAACGTGGGAGGCGACCATCTGGCCGCCGCCATGAACGCCGCCCGCCCCTTTGCCCGCTTCGCCGAGTGCGGGATGATCGCCCAGTACAACAACGAGGAGCCCGCGCCCGGCCCCGCGAACATGGCGCTGATCGTCGGCAAGCGGCTGAAGATCCGTGGCTTCATCGTGAGCGACTTCGCCGCCCGCCAGAGCGAGTTCGCCAAGGACATGGCCGCCTGGATTTCGTCCGGCCAGATCAAGACGCGCGACACGGTCGACGAGGGTGTCGACGCCATGCCGGGTGCCTTCCTGAAGCTCTTCACCGGCGGCAACTTTGGAAAGATGCTCGTCAAGGTCTGACGCCGGTTGCGTTCAGGCTTCCAAGGGCGCGCTCATGCGTTTAGAGAGCGCGCCCCTCTCCTCCCCCGAAGATCGCCTGAGGCCTCCCCGTGGCTCGCCTGTTCAACGCCTACGTCATGGTCGACTGGAGCGCTGCCTCCGGCGAGAAGCCGAATCTGGGGCCCAACTCCATCTGGATCGGTGTGCAGAAGCGCGACAGCCGTTTTCGCCCGACCTTCGAGGCGCACAATCCGCCCAGCCGCCAGACGGCGGAGGCGATCCTGCGCAACGTCCTGGCCGACCTGCAGCGCAAGGGCGACCGGGCGCTGGTGGGCTTCGACTTCCCGCTCGGCTATCCCGAAGGCACGGCTGCGGCATTGAAGTTTCAGGGTGAGCCCTGGGCCGCCATGTGGAAGTTCCTCGGCTCCGGCATCGTCGATCCGCCAGGCAAGATGAACAACCGGGCCACGATCGCCGCGCGGATGAACCGGCTGATGACCGACGGGCCTCGTCCGTTCTGGGGCGCACCCCGCGCCGCCGATGCCACGACGCATCTGTCGAAGACCAAGCCGAGCGACCACAATGGTGCCCTGCCCGAGTTCCGCCGGGCCGAATCCCTAACCCGCGCCGGGATGAAGGCGCAGGGTGCCAAGAGCGTGTGGCAGCTCACCGGCAACGGTTCGGTGGGCTCGCAGGCTCTGGTCGGCATCCCGGCGGTGAAGCGCCTGCGCGACGAACTGGGCGAGAAGGCCGTGGTCTGGCCGTTCGAAACCGGCTGGAAGGCGCTGACCGAGCAAGACCTCGCAGGCAAGGACGCCGTGCTCGCGGAGATCTATCCGGCCACCATCCCCGTCACGCCCGTGCAGGGCGAGACCCTGGACGCAGCCCAGGTGCGCAGCCTGTGCGAGCACTTCTCGCGCCTGGACGCGGACGGCAAGCTCGCCAGCGCCTTCGGCCCCGGCAAGGATGCCACCGAGGCGGATATCGCGGCCGTGCAGGCCGAAGAGGGCTGGATCCTCGGAGTCTAGCCTAGGTCCTCCACGGCCCGGTCGCGCCGGGTCGTGGTCGCCAACCGCACGCAAAGGAGGGCCGCCACGAGGAAGCTCGTGACGATCACGGCCCACACGCAACCGGCAAGCCCCATGTGCGCCCGGTGGGCCAACCACCAGCCTAGCGGCAGCATCACGAAGACGTAGCCTCCCACGTGGATCACGGTGGGCACGATTACGTCGCCCCTCGCCCGCTGCACGTTGGCGAGCACCGCCTGCATGGCATCGGGAACGAAGAACACCGCACCGAGCGCCAGGGCTCCGGCCGCGGCGGCGCGCAGGCCCGGCTCGGTGGCGTAAGCCGAGGCGAAGAGGCCGGCCCCGGGCCAGGTAATCAGCGCGATTACGCTCGCCAAGGCGATGGCGACGCAGGTTGCCACGATCGCGGCGCGGAACACGCCCGGCGCATCCCTCGCGCCATAGGCCCGGCCCACGCGCACGGCCGCGGCACCTGCGAGGCCCAGGGGGATCATAAATATGATCGCGCTCGTGTTCAGGAACACCGCCCAGGCCGCCACCGCCGTCGCGGAGAGCCAAGCCGCTATCACGTTCATGCCGGCGAAGGCCGTGACCTCCGCGAACACCGAAGCGCCTGCGCCGTAGCCGATGCGTCGCTGCTCGGCCTCGGACTCCGGTTCGCGAACCGGGCGCTCGAAGAGGCGGTAGGCGCGGGTCGTCGGGTGCATCAGGACGGCGATGACAAGCCACGCGAGCAGGAAGCTGCGGGCGCCGAAGGTGGCCCACCCCGCGCCCACCGCCCCCATCGCCGGAATGCCCCAGATGCCCGGCACGAGGAGGAGGTTGAGCCCCAGGTTCACGAGGTTGGCCGCCCACATGGCCACAAGGCCCGGCAAAGTGCGGCCCAGAGCCTCCAGGTGGTAGCTCAGCGCCACGGCCAGGAGATACGGCGTCAACGACAAGGAGAACACCCGCGCCGCCCGCCCCGCGCCGCCGGCCAGATCAGGCTCCATACCCAGCGCCATGAGGAGCGGCGGGGCGCCGAGCGCGATCACCAGCGTCGAGCCGATCCCCAGTTGCAGGGCGTAGACCACGCCCCGGCGCAGCACGACGCCTGCAAGCTCCGGCCGCCCCGCTCCCAAACGACGCGCCGTCATCACTTGGATGCCGGAAAGAAGGCCCACGGCGGATGCCAGCACGATGATCGTCGGCGCCCAGCCGAGTGCGTGATAGCCGAGCTCACGCGCCGAATAGCGGCCCACGACCACGGCGTCCGTCAGGCCCATGACCTGGATGCCCAGCCGCGCCAGCACGATGGGCGTGGCGAGGCGGATGAGCTGGTTGAGCTCCCCCCGCCAGCTCGCGGACGCAGGAACCGCGTCTACGGCGGACATGATGTTCTCGAGATGGCGAAGGTGGACGCGGCTTATGCCTCAGCCGCGACCTTCAGGTCCACCGCGCAGCGCGACAGGCGAACTCAGCTCGCCTTGTCGCCGCGCTTTTCGCTGTAGATCATCAGCGGCTGAGCGCGGCCTTCGACCACCTCGCCGTTGACCACCACCTCTTCGACGCCTTGGTAGGTGGGCAGCTCGAACATGGTGTCCAGCAGGATGCTCTCGAGGATGGAACGCAGGCCGCGGGCACCGGTCTTGCGGCCGATGGCCTTGCGGGCGACGGCCTTAAGGGCTTCCTCGTTGAAGGTCAGGCCCACGTTCTCCATGTCGAACAGGCGCTGGTACTGCTTCACGAGCGCGTTCTTCGGCTCGGTCAGGATTTTCACCAAGGCCGGTTCGTCCAGGTCTTCCAGGGTGGCGATCACCGGCAGGCGGCCGATGAACTCGGGGATCAGACCGAAGCGCAGCATGTCCTCGGGCTCGACGAGGCGCAGCACCTCGCCGGTGCGGCGCTCCTCCGGATCGGTGACCGTGGCGCCGAAGCCGATGCCGGCTCCCTTCACGCCCCGGGCGGAAATGATCTTCTCCAGCCCGGCGAAGGCGCCGCCGCAAATGAAAAGGATGTTGGTGGTGTCGACCTGCAGGAACTCCTGCTGGGGATGCTTGCGCCCGCCCTGCGGCGGCACGGAGGCGACCGTGCCTTCCATGATCTTCAGCAGGGCCTGCTGAACGCCCTCGCCCGACACGTCGCGGGTGATCGAGGGGTTGTCGGACTTGCGCGAAATCTTGTCGATCTCGTCGATGTAGACGATGCCGCGTTGCGCCCGCTCGACGTTGTAGTCGGCGGCCTGCAGGAGTTTGAGGACGATGTTCTCCACGTCCTCGCCCACATAACCGGCTTCGGTCAGGGTGGTGGCGTCGGCCATGGTGAACGGCACGTCGATGATGCGCGCCAGTGTCTGCGCTAGGAGCGTCTTGCCCGAGCCGGTAGGCCCCACGAGCAGGATGTTCGACTTGGCGAGCTCGACGTCGTTGTTCTTCGTGGCGTGGTTCAGGCGCTTGTAGTGATTATGGACCGCCACCGCCAAGACCTTCTTGGCGTGATCCTGACCGATCACATAGTCGTCGAGAACTTCGCGAATTTCTTTAGGCGTGGGCACGCCGTCCTTCGATTTGACGAAGGCGATCTTGTGCTCTTCACGGATAATATCCATGCACAGCTCGACGCATTCATCGCAGATGAACACGGTCGGGCCGGCGATAAGCTTGCGCACCTCATGCTGGCTCTTTCCGCAGAAGGAGCAGTAGAGGGTCGACTTGGTATCGCCGCTGGCGGCTTTGGTCATTGGCGCAATCTCACTTTCGGCCCTGCGAGCCCCGCCCTGTAAAAAGGCGAATGCGCCGCGCGACCCGCTTCTTCGATCCTGCCCCCGGAAAGATGGACCCGGGGTGAACGCAGGGCCGACTCCGACAGTTGTAGGACAAGAGGCTTTACGGAACTCTGACCGGCTCTCAAGCCGACATTCGACCACAGATGAGTCAAGACGATCAAGGGCGGATCGATCCGTTGGCGGGTTTGGCGGCGCCGCGCTTGCGTATGAGGCGCAGGGGTGGTCTGGAACGTAACAGATGGTGACGTCCGACGAAGAGCGCCAGAGCGCGGAGGCCGCGGCTAACGCCGAGGCATCGGATGCGCCTGCGCCGCCTGCAGACAACGACGCGATGCTCGCCGCCGACGCTCAGCCGAGCCCCGCCGCCGAGGCCCCGCCCGAAGGCAGCATCATCACGGCAGAGGTGCCTGAGCCTGAGTCTGCCATACCCGAAGACGATCCCGAAGGTGCCGAAGACGTGGGTCGGCACGTGGAATCGCTCCTGGCCGAGGCACCTGACGGTGATCCCGAAAACGAGTTTCCGCCTCGCGGCGAATCGCCTTCCGAGCCCCTGCCCGCCGCCTTCGACCTCGACCCCCGCCCGACGCTGCCGGACTCCGAACCGGTCGTGCTGGCGACGGCGCCCGTCTCGCCGACCACTCCGTCGCGGCCGACGGCGCGTGCCGGGATGGACCGCGTCGGGCCGATCATCGCCTTCGACTTCGACGGCACCCTGACCGTGCGGGACAGTTTCACCGCCTTCCTGAAGTGGCGTGAAGGCTCGGCGCGCTATCATGCGGAGATGGCGGCCCTGGCCCCAGCCGCCCTGCGCTATGTGTTCGATCGCGACCCCGGCAAGCTCAAGGCCGCGGCCGTGAGGCGATTCCTGCAGGGCCTGCCGCGGGACGTGCTCAATGCGGAAGCGATGGAGTTCGCGACCTCCGCCGCTCCGCTCCTCTTCCGGCCCGATGCCCTGAAGGCGTGGCGGCGATACCGTCTTGATGGCGCGCGATTGATCATCGTCACCGCCTCGCCGGAAAACATCGTCGCCCCCTTTGCCCGGGGGCTGGGCGCAGATCTCCTGATCGGCACGCGGCTGCTCTTTGATCAGGAAGACAGGGTGCAGGGCGGACTCATGGGCGACAACTGTCGTGGCCCGGCCAAGGTTAAACGTATCAAGGAAGCTCTCGGCGAAGACGTGGTGCTGACCGCAGCCTACGGCGACACCGATGGCGACTGGGACATGCTGGGCATGGCCGAGCAGCAGTTCATGCGCCTGTTCGTCGGCGTGCCCGGCAGCACCATCGGATCGACCTGAGCCAGGGCTGACGGCGCGCGGAAGGCCCTGGCGCCGACGGCGCTTCGCCTCAAGTTCAGAGCCGCCTCAGTACAATCCGTTCAGATCGGGCGAGACCTTCTTCGGAGGGGGTGCCGCAGGGGTGGGCTCGGGTTTCGCGACCTGATTGTAAGGAATGGGCGCAGTCGGCTTGCCCGAAGAATCGATGCGCGGAGCCGCAGGGCCCACCGGTGCGGAGATATCGGACGAGCGGGGCTCGGACCCCGGCCGGAAGGCTTCGACCCGGCCATGCACGTTGATCAGTTTGGCGCCCTTGGGAGCCTTGAAGTCGATCCTGGGCGTGTCCTTCAGGGCCTCGCGCATGAAGTCGATGAACACGGGCACGGCGGCCTGCGCCCCCGTCTCGCCCTCGCCCAGAGAGCGATTGTCGTCGAAGCCGACGAACACGCCCGCCACCAGGTTGGGCGAGTAGCCCACGAACCAGGCCGAGCGATAGTCGTTGGTGGTGCCGGTCTTGCCCGCCAGCGGCCGGCCAAGGGCCGCGCCCACGGCTGACCCGGTGCCGTTCTGCACGACACCTTGCAGCATCAGCGTCATGGCATAGGCGTTGATCGGGTCCATCACCGAGGAGCCGATGGGTTGCAGACGGGGGCTCTCCTCGCCGGCGAAGGGCTGATCGCAGCGCGGGCACTCCCGCTTGTCGGCACGCCAGGCGACCTTGCCCTGCCGATCGACGGCCTCCTCAATCAGGTGCGGCTCGATCTTCTTGCCGCCGTTGGCGAAGGCCGCATAGGCCGAGGTGAGACGGAAGGGCGTGGTTTCGCCAGCTCCCAGGGCCATCGCCAGCACGGGCAGCATGTTGTCGACCACGCCGTAGCGCTTGGCGTTCGCTGCCACCTTGCGCATGCCGACCTGGTTGGCAATGCGCACGGTCATCTGGTTCAGGGATTTAACGAGGCCCACGCGCATAGGCTGCAGGCCCAGGGATTCCCGCTCGTAGTTCTCGGGGGAGTAAACCTGACCGTTCGCCCCCGGCAAGCTGACCGGGGCATCCAGAACCATCGACGCCGGGGTGAAGCCGTTCTCCAGCGCCGTGGCGTAGACGAAGGGCTTGAAGCTCGACCCCGGCTGCCGCATCGCCTGAGTGGCCCGATTGAAGTTCGACAGGCTGAACGAGTAGCCGCCCACCAACGCCACGACCCGGCCGGTGCGGGGATCCAGCGCCACCAGCGCTCCGTTCACCGCCGGCGTCTGCCGCAGGTTGTAGGTGTGGCCGCCAGCCTTGGGCTCAACGAACACCATGTCGCCGACAGCCAGGCCCTTGCCAGCCCGCGCCCAGGCGAAATCGGCGCCGTCGATCTCGCCTGCTCCGCCACCGCCCGGCAGCACAACATGCGCGCCAGCAGGGGAAACCCTGTCCACCGCCGCCGCCCGCCAGGAACGCCGCTCGGACGGAGTGGTCTTGGAACTGGCAGCCGTTTCCCAGCCCGCCGCAAAGCTCGTGTGGCCCCAGGCCCCGCGCCAGCCGTGGCGATGATCGTAGGTCTCGAGCCCCTTCATCAGCGCCACCCGCGCCGCCGTCTGCAGGCGTGAGTCGAGCGTGGTGCGGATGTAGAGGCCGCCCTGCTCGGTCTTCTCGCCCATGGTGCCACGGGCGCGCTGGCGCACCTCCTCCATGAAGTAGTCGGCGTCCTTATAGTGGGCGCGCTCGGGTTCCTTCTGGGTCTTCAGGTCTTCGAAGGCCCCGCGCTGGGCGGCCTGGCGGGTGATCCAGCCATTGTCGGCCATCTGGCCCAGCACCCAGTTGCGACGCCCGATGGCGGCCGTGCGCCGCTTCACCGGATCGTAGTTCGACGGCCCCTTGGGCAGGCTGGCGAGATAGGCCATCTCTGGAATGGTGAGCTCGCTCAGCGGCTTGCCGAAGTAGTTGAACGCCGCCATCGCCACACCGTAGCTGTGGTTCCCCAGCCAGATCTCGTTGAGATAAAGCTCCAGGATGCGCTCCTTGGAGAGTGTCTGCTCCAGGCGGCGGGCGAGGATCGCCTCCTTGATCTTGCGGCCCAGGCTGTGTTCGCCCGTGAGGAGCACGTTCTTGGCGACCTGCTGGGTGATCGTCGATCCGCCCTGCAGCTTGCGGCCGCGCACCACGTTCCAGGCATCGCGGGTCATGGCCCGGCCGAGGCCCGTCAGGTCGATGCCGCCGTGCTGGAAGAAGCTGTGGTCCTCCGCCGACAGGAAGGCACGGACCAGGGTGGGCGGGATCTGGTCGTAGGGCACGAAGATGCGCCGCTCCTTGCCGAACTCCCCGATCAGCGTGCCGTCCCAGGCGTAGACGCGGGTCGAGGTGGCGGGGCGGTACTCGGCGAGTTCGGAGGCGTCGGGCAGGTCGTGGAACAGCCAGGCGGCGTAGAGCGCGAGGGAGAAGCCCGCGACGGCGACGAGGCTCAGGCCGGCGATGGCCGCGATGGCGATCCAACGCCCGGCGTCGCGGGCGGCTAGCTTCGCTGACTTCGGGGCGACGGCCACGCAGATCCTTGGAGCACGCACCGTCAGGAAAAGAGCGGCGCAGACAACCTGTTGCATCCGGCCTCGCGGCCGCTGCGTCAAGGCGGCATGGAGGGCGAGAGCCCCGCAGCCCTACCTCAGGGCGTAGCGCTTCTCCTGGCCGAAATAGGCGTCGATGGCCTGGGCGACGCCCTCCATCACCCGGCGACGCTGCACCGGATCGTTCAGCGCCTGCTCGTCCTGCGGGTTCGTCACGAAACCCATCTCCATCAGCACGGCCGGCACATCAGGGGCCAGGAGCACCATGAAGCCCGCATCCCGATGGCTGCGACGCAGGAGAGTGGCCCGGTCAGCGATCCGGTCCAGCAGCACTTCGGCGAAGGCGGCGGAGCGGTTGCGGGTGTCGCGCTGCGTCAGGTCGAGAAGGATGCGGTTCACCTCCGGGTCGCGACCCGGCAGGTCCACGTCGATGAACCAGTTGGACTTGCCCAGGCCCCGCGCCATGCGCTGGGTGCCGCTGTCGGACAGGGTGTAGATGCTGGCTCCCCGCAGAGAAGGATCGCCGCCCGAATCGGCGTGGAGGGAGATGAAGAGATCGGCGTTGGCGCGGCGGGCGATGCGCACGCGCTCCTCCAGCGGCACGAACACGTCCGCCTCGCGGGTCAGCACCACGCGATAGCGGCCCGTGCGCTCCAGCCGGTCGCGCAAGGCGCGGGCGGCGGCGAGGGTCACGTCCTTCTCGTGGGTGTCCTGGCCGTGGGCGCCGGGATCCTTGCCTCCGTGTCCGGCATCGACGACCACGATCTTCCGGGTGGGAGTGAGCGGTTCGAGGGGGGCCTCGAACCGCACTGCGGGGGCCGGCCCGGAATCGGCGACCGCCCTTGCGATGGGATCGAGCACTTCGGCCCCCTCTAGATCGACCACGTAGCGATAGGTGGTCATGCCGTCGCCGGGGGGCAGCAGGAACCGGCGCTTCACCATGGCCGCCCGGGCCAGGGTGAGCTTCAGCCGGGCCGCCCCTCCCGAATCGTCCACCACCCAGCCGCGCACCAGCCCCGCGCCCTGCCCGCTCATGTCTCCGGCGAGTTGCACGTTTGGCAGGGTGAGAAGCACCCGCCCAGAGGGTTCGGCACCCTCGATCAGCTTTCCCTGCGCCGCCTGGTCAAGTTCGATGACCACGCGGGTCTGCCGGGCGTCGCCACCAAGCCTTACCTTGAGCACCGTGGCATGCGGGAGTTCGCGGGCGGCGGCTATGGCTGTGGCGGCACAGGCGAATGCGGCGACGCAGGCGAGTGCCCGCGCCCACCCCGTGTTCCACCAACGCCGTGCCCCGCGCGCCATTCCCGTCCGCTTCCCGCCGCTCTCGCCGATTCGAAATCGAGGGTGCAGTTGATATCGTCCAGCCATCGAGAAAGCGTTAACCGTGGCGAGCTTGACGGTGATCTGAGCGCCGCTTTCCTTTTGACGATTATCGGTGCAAGGTTTGGTTGCGTTTCATCTTCCGGTCCGGCCCGCACTCGTTTGCGACCTCAGCCTTGGCCCGGCGGACGCGCTCTTTTCGCCGCGCCGAAGCGCTTCCTCATCGAAGACGTCAGGCGCCCTCTTCCGATGCTGCGGATCCGTTCGCGGCGTCACCTGGAACCCAACCGATGGGCCTAGCCGCCGTCGCCCGACCGAACCGTTCGCAGTCGCCGATCCCGGCCCTGCGCACGGCCGTCCGGCGCGCGCCAAGCCCTGTCCGGCCCCCCGCAGATGCGGAGGCGCGCCGAGGAGACACCTCTCGTGACCAAGACCATGCTGATCGACGCCGCCCATGCCGAGGAAACTCGGGTGGCGGTGGTGGACGGGAACCGCATCGAGGAACTCGACTTCGAGATCGCCAGCCGTAGGCAGCTTCGCGGCAACATCTACCTGGCCAAGGTGGTCCGGGTGGAGCCCAGCCTGCAGGCGGCCTTCATCGAATATGGCGGCAACCGCCACGGCTTCCTCGCCTTCAACGAAATCCACCCCGACTACTTCCAGATCCCGGTGGCCGACCGCGAAGCGCTGATGCGCGAAGTGGCCGACGACTCGCACCACGAGGACGACGAGCCGGAAGCGGGCGAAGAGGGCGAGGACGGCGAGACCAAGCCCGTCGCCGTGACGCCCGACGACGACGACGACATGGAGGCCGAGCTCGAGCGCCGCCGCCGTCGCCTGATGCGCCGCTACAAGATCCAGGAGGTGATCCGTCGCCGCCAGATCATGCTGGTGCAGGTCGTCAAGGAAGAGCGCGGCAACAAGGGCGCGGCGCTCACCACCTACATGTCGCTGGCGGGGCGCTACTGCGTGCTCATGCCCAACACGGCGCGGGGCGGCGGCATCAGCCGCAAGATCACCAACGCCTCCGACCGCAAGCGCCTCAAGTCCGCCGTGGGTAGCCTGGACGTGCCGGCCGGCATCGGCCTGATCGTGCGCACCGCAGGTGCCGCCCGCACCAAGGTCGAGATCAAGCGCGACTACGACTACCTCTTGCGCCTCTGGGAGAACATCCGCGAGACGACCATGAAGTCGATCGCGCCGGCGCAGATCTACGCCGAGGAAGACCTTGTGAAGCGGGCGATCCGCGACATGTACGACAAGGACATCGACAGCATCCAGGTGGAGGGCGAAGCGGGATACCGCGAGGCCCGCGACTTCATGCGGATGATCATGCCGAGCCAGGCCAAGAAGGTCGTGCGCTACGCCGAGCCGACGCCCTTGTTCGTGCGGCACCGGCTGGAGGACCAGCTCGCGCAGATCCACTCGCCGATCGTGCAGCTGAAGTCCGGCGGCTACCTCGTCATCAACCAGACCGAGGCGCTGGTCGCCATCGACGTGAACTCCGGCCGCGCCACCCGTGAGCGCAACATCGAGACCACCGCTTTCAAGACCAACATGGAGGCGGCCGAGGAGGCCAGCCGCCAGCTGCGTCTGCGCGACCTCGCGGGCCTGATCGTCATCGACTTCATCGACATGGACGAGGGCAAGAACAACCGCGCCGTCGAGAAGAAGCTGAAGGACTGCCTGAAGGACGACCGCGCCCGGGTGCAGATGGGCAAGATCAGCGTCTTCGGCCTCATGGAGATCAGCCGCCAGCGCCGCCGCATGGGCGTGCTGGAAGGTGCGACCAACGTCTGCACCACCTGCCAGGGCGTGGGCCGCGTCCGCTCCGTGGAGTCGAGCGCCCTCTCAGCGCTTCGGGCCCTGGACATGGAAGGTTCGCGCGGTGCGGGCTGCGCCATCCTCAGGCTGCCCACCGAGGTGGCGCTCTACGTCCTGAACTCCAAGCGCGGGTTCCTGTCGCGTCTGGAAGACGTGCACGGGCTCGAGGTCACCATCGCCACCGACGACCACTTAGCCGCGGGCGAGCACGCCATCGAGCGCACCGAGCATCGCGAAGGCCCGCCGCGGGCCGAGGGCGCCCTGGCCCGCTTGCCGGCGCCGGACCCCCAGGATCTGGCCGACGAAACGGTCGAGGACGATGCCGACGAGGACGAGATCGTCTCCGAAGGCGACGTCGAGGAACGCGCTCCGCGGGAGCCTCGTCAGGAGGCACGCAGCGAAGGCGACGACGCCGACGGTCGCCCCCGCGGTCGTCGCCGTCGCCGTCGTGGCGGTCGAGGTCGCGAAGAAGGCGCCGAGCGCGAACCGCGCGAGCCCCGCGAAGCCGCTGCCGAGGGTGACGCCGCCGAGGGCGAAGCGGCCTTCGAAGGCGAAGACCGAGCCCCTGCGGGCGAAACGGCCGAGGAGGGCGAAGCCCGTCGTCGTCGCCGCCGTCGCGGCCGTCGTGGTGGTCGTCGCATGCGTGAAGAGGGCGAAGGCGGCGCACCCGCGTCCGGCTCTGAACCCTATGCCTGGAGCGAGGCGGCCCCCACCACCGCACCCGACGGCGACGTCTATGCCTGGAACGATCCGGCCGCCCCGCGTTCGAACCGCCGGCCCGACCGTGCGCCACGCCCGGTCGAAGCCGAGCCGGCGTTCGCAGCGGCCACCGACTCGGAAATCGGCGTTCTCGCACCGGAACCCGGCCCCCAGGTCGAGGCGGCTGCCGGCGAAACGCCCTACGCGTGGGACACCCCGGAAGCTTTGGGCATCGAGCCTGCCTCGCCCGTCGTCGAGGCCTCTGTGGAGCCCGAGGCTGCGCCCAGGAAGCCCAAGCGCGTGCGGGCTCCCCGCAAGCCCAAGGCACTGTCGTCGACGGCCGCTGCCGAAACGCCGCTGGTGCTGTCCGAGCCTGAGCCCGCAGCGCCCGTCGCCCAGCCGGAGCCGGAGCCGGCCCTGGTTGCGGAGCCCGAGCCTGCGCCGGTGTCTGCCCCAGAACCGGTGGCCGCGCCTGCGGCCCCCGATCCGGCCGAGATCGTCGCACCCCCTGCCGTGCCCAAGCGTGGGTGGTGGCGCCGCTAGGCGCGACTGGCTAGAACCATGTTCGGGGGGCGAGGCGGCGCGGTTGCGCGTCGCCGAACCGGCGCGTCGTCCTGGCTGCAGGGCGGCCGCCGGTCGGGAGCGAGCCTGATGAAGCCGAGCCTGCCAAGATCCCTCCCCTCCGGCCGGGCCGCCCTGTGCGCCGCTACAGCGCTGTGGGCCGCCCTGGCTGCGCCCGTGCAGGCGGCCGAGCCTCGCGTGCAGCTGATCCGCGACACCGAGATCGAAGAGATCATCCACCGGGAATGCGACCCCGTGTTCATCGCCGCCGGGATCAACCCGAAGGAGATGACGGTCCTCCTCGTGCAGGATAAGGAGTTGAACGCCTTCACCGCCAACGGTCTCACCGAAGGCGTGAACACGGGCCTGATCACCGAGACCAAGACTCCCGGCGAGCTGATCGGCGTGATGGCGCACGAAACCGGCCACGCCGCAGGCGGCCATCCGGCCCGGGCGGAGGGCGAGTTTGCCCGGGCCGGCATGGGCCCGATGATCATCAGCCTGGGCCTCGGCGCCCTTGCGATCTTGGCTGGCGCACCAGAGGCTGGCATCGCGCTCCTCGGCTCGGCACCGGGCTTCAGCCAGCTGAGCATGCTGAACTACTCGCGCGATCAGGAGAGCCGCGCCGATCAGGCCGCGATCACCTTCCTGGAGCGCGCGGGTCTTTCGGGGCGTGGCCTCTACGAGTTCTTCGACAACTTCCGCTATCAGGAGGTGTTCTCCGAAGCGCGTCGTTTCGCCTATTTCCAGAGCCATCCGATCTCGTCGGAGCGGATCGAGGCGCTGCGTCGTCGGGCGCAGGAGCAGAAGCACTTCCGCACGGTCGATACGCCGCAGATGATTGCCCTGCACGAGATCATGAAGGCCAAGCTGAAGGCCTTCACCGAGCCGTGGCAGACGACCCTGACCACCTTCAAGGAAGAGGATCGCAGCTTCCCGGCGCGCTATGCCCGCGCGATCGCATACTACAAGGCCCTGGAAACCGATCAGGCGCTCAAGCGCATCAACGCCCTGATCGAGGAGCAGCCCAAGAACCCCTACCTGTGGGAGCTCAAGGGCCAGGTGTATTTCGAGAGCGCCCGGGCGAAGGATGCAGAGGCCGCCCACGCCCAGTCTGTGGCGCTGAAGCCCGATGCGGCGCTCCTGCGCGTGAACCTCGCGCAGGCGATCCTCGCACAAGACGACGGCAAACGCGCTGACGCGGCCCTCGTGCACCTGCAGCGGGCCATCGCGCTGGAGAAGGACAACACCTTCGCCTACCGCCTCATGAGCCAGGCCTACGAGGCCAAGGGTCAGGGCGGTCAGGCGCGCCTCGCCGCTGCGGAAGAGCGCTATGCTGCCGGAGACCTCACGCAGGCCCGCGTCTTCGCCTTCCGGGCGCGCGAGCTCCTGTCGAAGGATACGCCGGACTGGCGCCGGGCGACCGACATCGTGCTGGTGTCAAAGCCATCCAACGACGATCTGAAGGCCCTCGCCCGTCAGACCGGTTTCAGACCCGCCACCGGAACCTGATCGCCGCCAGGGACGATCCGTCGCCTTGATCCGGCCTCCGGATCACGCGAGCCATCCCCATTCGCTTCGACCGCCGCTGAAGAGTACGCAGCCCCATGCGCCGTTTAGCCATCACCATCGCCGTCGCTCTGGCGGCAGCCACCCTCCCCGCGCTCGGCTGCTCGGCCGAGCCGCAGACCACGGTGCGCACCCAGGCCGTGCCCGCGCCCGCCGACGCCGCCTTCGGCGAGAAGGTGCGCGCCTACCTGATGGACCACCCCGAGGTGATCCAGGACGCGATGAACCGGCTGCAAGAGGTGCAGGAGCAGCGCCTCGCCCTGGCCGCCGCCAGCGCCATCGAAGACAACCGCGCCGCCATCGAGCGTGACGCTCGCGACCCCCTGATCGGCCGGGCCGCCGCCCCGATCACGGTCACCGAGTTCTTCGATTACCGCTGCCCCTACTGCAAGGTCGCCGCTCCGCAGCTCGCGGCCTTCCTTGAGCGCCACAAGAACGTGCGGGTTGTGTTCAAGGAATTCCCGATCCTGTCCGAGGTGTCGGACCACGCGGCGAGGCTGGCCCTGGCGGCTCAGTTGCAGGGAAAGTACCAGGCGGTGCACGTGGCCCTGATGACCACGCCGCAGCTGACGGACGCCTCCATCGACGACATCCTGAAGACGCATGGGGTGGATGTGGCCAAAGCTCACCGGGATGCTCAGTCCAAAGCGGTGGACGATCACATCGCGGACGTGAAGAAGCTGGCGCGCACACTGGCCGTCGGCGGCACGCCCGCCTTCATCGTCGGCAACAAGGTTTCGAACGGCTGGTCGCCCGATGAACTCGACGAGTTCATCGCCTTGGCTGAGAAGCCCGGCGGCGGCCGAACCGCCTCCCTCAACCGCTAGGCCGCCGCCGCCAGGGGTCGGTCCACCGGGGCGGTCCAGTGCCGCCTGACCTGCGCGATCACCTTGGCCAGGCGGTGCAACGGCACGCCTTCGAGCTCAACGGCGATGGTTCGGCCAACACCCTGCGTCAGGGTGATCCGCCCCCCTCCGTCCTCCGCCGCAAGTGTGTGGGACTGATCCGTCGCCGCCGCCTGCGTCCAAACGCAGGGCTCGCGATAGGCCAGCTTCAGCCGGACGGACGTGCCCGGCCCGATTGCCGCTCCCGCCTCCCGGCGCAGGGCCGAGGGAGGGCGGGCGAAGAGCGTCTGAAACACCTCGTTGAACCGGCGCAGACTGCCGAAGCCGGCGGCAAAGGCGATCTCGGTCATCGGCAGCGAGGTGTCGTGGATCAGCGTCTTGGCCAAGTGGATGCGCCGGGTCTGTTCCAGCGCGATGGGGCTCACCCCAAGGTGCTGGAGGAACAGCCGTCGCAGGTGGCGGCCGGTCATGCCGAGGCCATCGGCCAGGGTGTCCACGCTCATGTCGACCAGCGCACCTTCTTCGATCCGGCGAAGGGCGCGCTGTACCGAGGCCAGAGTGCCGAGCCAGGCAGGGCTGTCGGGAGCGGACTCCGGGCGGCAACGCAAGCAGGGGCGATAGCCCGCCTCCCTGGCCGCCGTCGCGCTGTCGTAGAAGGTGATGTTGCGGCTGAGCGGCGTGCGCGCCGGGCAGACCGGTCGGCAGTAGATGCGGGTCGTGCTCACTGCCACGAAGAAGCGCCCGTCGGCATCGGCGTCACGACGCAGGAGCTGGGCGTAGCGTTGGTCGTGCGAGGTCATGAACCTCAAATAGGCCCAAGCGGCCGCGCGACTAGCGGAAAACGGACGTGACCGCCGCTACCCGCCGAACCAAGTCCGAAAACCGCGGGTAAGGGGTCGGGCGGCGAACTAGTCTGGGCCTATGAAAAACGCGATCCTGACCCTTCGCCGCGAGACCCTTGCCAGCCCCGTGGGGATCGTCGTCATCCTCACCGACGAGCAGGGACGCCTGCGCGCGGTGGACTTCGAAGACTACACCCCGCGTATGACGCGCCTCCTGAACCGCCATTACGGGGAAGGCGGCTGGGCCATCGGTAACGCCACCCCAAGCCCCAGCGCGGGCTTTACTGCCCTGACCGCCTACCTTGCCGGAGACATGTCGGCGCTGGACGGGCTCGAAACCGCCACAGGGGGTACCGCCTTCCAGCGTGAGGTTTGGGCGGCCCTGCGGCAGTGCCCGGTCGGCACAACGGAAAGCTACAAGTCGCTGGCCACCCGCATCGGCAGGCCAGCGGCCATGCGGGCGGTGGGCATGGCCAACGGGGCCAATCCGGTCGCCATCGTGACGCCCTGCCACAGGGTGATCGGGGCGGATGGCTCGCTCACGGGCTACGGTGGCGGGCTGGAGCGCAAGCAGTGGCTGCTCAACCACGAAGCCGCCCACGTGCCCGCAAAGGGCGTTTAGATCAGCCCCGCCAGAGGGCTGGACGGATCGGCATAGCGCTTCATGGGCATGCGCCCGGCGCGGTAGCCTTCGCGACCGGCGATCACTGCGTGTTTCATGGCGAGCGCCATCCGCACCGGGTCTTTCGCTTCGGCGATGGCGGTGTTCATGAGCACCCCGTCCACGCCGAGTTCCATCGCGATCACCGCATCTGAAGGCGTGCCCACGCCAGCATCCACGATCACCGGCACCTTCGCCTGCTCTACGATAAGACGGATGTTGACCCGGTTCTGGATGCCGAGCCCGGACCCGATCGGGGCCCCCAGCGGCATGATCGCAGCAGCCCCCGCCTCCTCCAGCTTGCGCGCATAGACGGGGTCGTCCGAGCAGTAGACCATCACGTGGAAGCCCTCGGCGACGAGGAGCTTGAGCGAGCGCAGGGTCTCTTCCATCTCCGGGTAGAGGTGCTTGGGGTCGCTCAGCACCTCCAGCTTCACGAGATCCCAGCCGCCAGCCTCGCGGGCCAGGCGAAGGGTGCGCACCGCATCCTCCCCCGTGAAGCAGCCCGCCGTGTTGGGCAGGTAGGTGAAACGCTGCGGCGAAACATAGTCGACCAGCATGGGCTGGGACGGATCGGACAGGTTCACGCGCCGCACCGCCACCGTGACGATCTCAGCACCGGCGGCCTCGGCGGCGGCGGCATTGACGGCATAGTCCTTGTACTTGCCCGTGCCCACGATCAGCCGGGAGCGGAAGGTGCGCCCGGCTACGGTCCAGCTGTCTGTAGCTTCGGTCGCGACGGGCGGGGGCACGGGGGCGTTCATGAGCGGCGTTCTACGCCCCGGAAACCTCCGCTAGAAGAGGGCCATGCTGCTGTTCGCCGCCTTCCTGCTCGCCCAGCCCCTGGCCCCCGCAGCCCGCAGACTTGGTCACGCCTTGGTCGAGCGCGCGCAGATGTGCGAGCACTGGGCGGGGGAGGAAGCCTACGACGCGGCCCGCCGACGCCAGATCGACCAGGGCTTTCGCATGGCCCGCTGCGACACGCTGAAACGCGACGTGGCCCGCTTCCGGAGGCTGCATCCGTCAGCTCCGCTGGCGCGCAAGGCCTCAGCAGCCACTTCCTGGATGTAGCTTCGGCGCGGTTCAGCCGCCGCCGATGAAGTGGACGATCTCCAGACGGTCGCCCTCGTTCAGGGCGATCTGCGCGTAGAGGCTTTTCGGCACGATCTCGAGGTTGTGCTCCACGGCCACTTTGCGGCCGTCCAGCCCCAGCTCGGCCATGAGCGCCGCCACGTTGGCGGCCGACGCCTCGCGAGGCTCGCCGTTGATCGTCAGCCGCATGAGCGCGCCTCCAAGCTTCGCCGCCGCTTGTGGGCGGCCGAACCGCCCGATACAAGCGCACCCCTCCCGCCGCCACGACTCAAGGCGCGTTTAGAGAAGGGCTGATGGCCCCCGCCACCCACAAGCCGATCTATGTCCTCAACGGACCGAACCTCAACCTCCTCGGAGTGCGGGAGCCGGAGATCTACGGCCACAGCACGCTCGCCGACGTTGAAGCCTTGTGCGAAAGCCGCGCGGCCCAGACGGGTCACGCCATCGTGTTCCGCCAATCCAACCGCGAGGGGGAGCTTATCGACTGGATCCAGGAGGCGCGCACCCACGCCTGCGCCCTCGTGATCAACCCGGCCGGCTATGGCCACACCTCCGTCGCCATCCATGATGCCCTGAAGGCCGTATCTGTTCCGGTGATCGAATGTCACCTGTCGAACCCTGCCGCCCGCGAACCCTTCCGGCACCGGAGCTACGTCGCTCCCGCCGCGTTGGGAGTGGTGGCGGGCTTCGGCGCGCAATCCTACGATCTGGCTGTGCAGGCCGCGGTCGCCGCCGTAGAGGCTGCCTCCACGCCCTCGTCGCCCAAGACCTAGAGGCCAAAGCCCGATGAGCGAGTCTGCCCCCCCCGAAGCGAAGGACGCCGATGAGGGCCGTCGCCCCAAAAGCGAGGCCATCGACACGCGCCTCGTGCGCCGCCTCGCCGACATCCTGAAGGACACCGACCTTTCCGAGATCGAAGTGGAGCGCCTCGGCCTTCGCATCCGCGTGGCACGCGAGATGACTGTGACCGCCCCGCCGCAGGCCTACGCGCCCGCCGCCCCGGCACCGCAGTATGCCCCTCAGCCGGCCGCCGCTGCCCCCGTCGCAGCACCAGTGGCTCCCCCGGTCGCGTCCGCGCCGGAGGGTGAGCAGGTCAAGTCGCCGATGGTCGGCACCGTCTACCTGCAGCCCACGCCCGGCTCCCCCTCGTTCGTGAAGGTGGGCGACACGGTTAGCGAGGGCCAGACGCTCCTGATCGTCGAGGCGATGAAGACCATGAACCCGATCGCCGCGCCCCGGGCCGGCACCGTCAAGGCGCTGCTGGTGGTCGACGGACAGCCCGTCGAGTACGGTGAGCCCCTCGTCGTGCTCGGCTGAGCGGGCCGCACCCGTGTTCGACAAGATCCTGATCGCCAACCGGGGCGAGATCGCGCTTCGCATCCATCGCGCCTGCAAGGAGATGGGTATCGCGACGGTCGCGGTTCATTCCGAAGCCGACCGCAGCGCCATGCACGTGCGCCTGGCGGACGAGAGCGTGTGCATCGGCCCCGCCTCAGCCGCTAAGAGCTATCTCAACGTGCCGGCGATCATCGCCGCCGCCGAGATCACAGGCGCCCAGGCGATCCACCCCGGCTACGGCTTTCTGAGTGAGAACGCGCGCTTCGCCGAGATCGTGGGTGCCCACGGCCTGACCTTCATCGGCCCCCTGCCCGAACACATCCGCATCATGGGCGACAAGATCAGTGCCAAGCAGGCGGTGAAGGCCGCCGGCATCCCCGTGGTTCCCGGCTCCGAGGGCGGCGTCTCCACCGTCGAGGAGGCGATGGAGGCGGCGCAGGCGATCGGTTTTCCGGTGCTGATCAAGGCGGCCTCCGGCGGCGGCGGGCGCGGCATGAAGGTCGCGAAGGACGCCGAGTCGCTGATGGAGGCGGTGCAGACCGCCCAGACTGAGGCTGCGGCCGCCTTTGGCGACGGCACGGTCTACATGGAGCGATACCTCCAGACCCCTCGCCACATTGAGATCCAGGTGGTGGCCGACAGCTTTGGCAATGTCGTGCATCTGGGCGAGCGCGATTGCAGCCTGCAGCGCCGTCATCAGAAGGTGCTGGAAGAGGCTCCCTCCCCCGCCATCAGCGCCGAGGCGCGGGCCAGGATCGGGGCGGTTTGCGTCGATGCGGTGCGCCGCATCGGCTACCTCGGCGTCGGCACATTCGAGTTCCTGTACGAGGACGGCGAGTTCTTCTTCATCGAGATGAACACCCGCCTGCAGGTGGAACACCCGGTCACGGAAGCGATCACCGGCGTGGATCTGGTGCGCGAGCAGATCCGTGTAGCCGCCGGCCTGCCCCTGTCGTTCACCCAGGACGACATCCACATCGAGGGCTGGTCCATCGAGTGCCGCATCAACGCGGAGAACCCCAAGACCTTCACGCCCTCGCCCGGCACGGTGACGGACTTCCACGCCCCGGGCGGGCTCGGCGTGCGGCTCGATTCGGCGATCTACGCCGGCTATCGCATCCCGCCCTACTACGACTCCCTGATCGGCAAGCTCATCGTCCACGGGCGTGACCGGCCAGAGGCCATCGCCCGTATGCGACGCTGCCTGGCCGAGATGGTCGTGGGCGGGGTGGAGACCACGGCCCCCCTGTTCCAGGAGCTTCTGGTGCAGCCCGACATCATCGGGGGCGACTACTCGATCCACTGGCTGGAGCGGTGGATGGCGGCGCAGGCCAAGGCCTGAGCAGGCGCGCTCGCCACGCATCCTGGAGCGGGCGGTGAACTTCGACGCCGACGACCTTCTGGCCGCCTACCGCCTTGGGGTCTTCCCCATGTCGGAAAGCCGGGACGACGAGGACTTCCACTTCGTGGAGCCGCGCCTGCGGGGCGTGATGCCTCTCGACGGTTTCCACCTTCCCGCCCGTCTCGCCCGCACGGTGCGGCAGGGCCGGTTCGAAGTGACCCTGAACACGGCGTTCGAAGCGGTGCTGGATGCCTGCGCCGCCTCCTCGCCCGGCCGGGAGGAGACCTGGATCAGCCGCCCTATCCGCAGGCTCTATCTCGACCTGCACGGCCGGGGCGACGCGCACAGCATCGAGTGCAAGCGTGAGGGTCTGCTCGTGGGCGGGCTCTATGGAGTGGCGATCGGCGGGGCTTTCTTCGGCGAGAGCATGTTTTCGAAGCCCGCACTTGGCGGCACCGATGCGAGCAAGGTCGCCCTGGCCCACCTCGTGGCGCGCCTGAAGGCCGGGGGGTTCGCGCTCCTCGACATGCAGTTCATGACCGACCACCTGGCGCAGTTCGGCGCCGAGGAGATCGCGCAGGACCTCTACCTGAAACGCCTGAAGGCGGCCCTTTCCCGTAAGGGAAACCTCTACGCCTTGGGTGCGACGCCCACAGGGGCCGAGGTCCTGCAGGATATCAGCCACAGGTCGTAGAGGGGATGCTCAAGCGGATGCAGGCTGGGCGATGAGGCAAAGGTCCAGCCCTTGAACACCGAGTGCGCGGGAAGGGCCGCGGCCCCCGTCACGCCCTGCGGCTGCGACAGGATCTCCAGGTTGGCCATGGAATCGGTCGTGTCGTCGTCGGCCGCCGTGGTCTCGCAGGCGCGCAACGTGACGATCAGGCCCTTGTAGCGGACGCTCTCGCCCACCTTGGCCTCGAAACGCAGGGTCTCGGCGGTGATCTTGTCGGTGGCCTGCAGGATGGCGGAGGCGAAGCGAGGCCGCTTCAGAGGCGGCGGCGGCGGACCGTCAGGCTCCGGCGCAGCCGCCTCGGCCACCGGCGTGGCGATCTTCGCGGGCGCCGCCACCGGCGTCACATCGGGCGACGGCAGGGCTGGCGCGAGCCCGGCGGCCGCCGCCGGGGCCGCGACGGCGGGTACAGGCGGGACCGCCGTCGCCGCAGGAGCCACCACGGCTGGCGTCGCCACCACCGGCGCCGTCGCCTGGTTCTGGGCGCTCGCGACTGCCGTCACCGCCACGACAGCCAGGGCGGCGGCGACGAGCGCCTTCCAGCCGGAGCGCGAGCCCGCCATCGCTCAGTTCCCGCCCGGATAAGGATCGGCGGCTGGGGCCGGGGTCGCGGCAGGCGCGACGGCTGCCGCCGCAGGTGTGGGCGCTGCCGCCGGTGCGGCTGGGCGGATCACCTGCCCGATCAGGCCGAACAGATCGACCGCGCCCTGCACGTTCTCGAACTCCGCCCCAGGCTTCAGGTCGTCTGACGATCCGCCGGGCTCGATGGAGATGTGCTGGCCACCCAGCAGGCTGTCCGAGGTGATCTTCACAGTGGAGTCGGAGGGCAGATGCACCTTCGAGTCGATCGCGAAGCGCGCCTTGGCCAGATAGGTCTTGGGGTCGAGGTCGATGCGCGACACCGACCCGATCTTCACGCCGGCCACGCGCACGTCGGCACCGGGAGCCAAGCCACCGACCTGCCCGAAGCGCGCCGTCAGCTCATAGCCCGCACCCACTCCGCCCAGATCGGCGTGGCTAAGAGCGTAGACGAGGAAGGCACCCGCAGCCGCGAGCACGATCGCGCCCACGCCGGTTTCCGCCCATTGCTGTCCGCGTGCGGCCATGTGCGGCTACTCCCCCGGCTTCCAGGCTTCGTAATCGCCGATGGCGCGCGCCCGTTCCCCGCCCCGGGCGATGGAGCCCTTGGGCTTCCACGCGTAGACGGTGCCGGTGAGGTTGGGTAGGTGATCCTTCTCCCAGGCCCGGCGACGCAGGGGCGCGCGGGTGGGGGGCTCGTCCACGGTGTAGTGCATCCACCCGTGCCAGTCAGGGGGGATCTTTGAGGGCTCGGCATAGCCCTTGTAGGTCACGTAGCGGCGGCGGCGGCCCTTGTCGTAGCTCTCACGATCGGTGCGCGCTTCGAAGTAGCGGTTGCCCTGCTCGTCTTCGCCCACGAAGTCAGAGGTGCGCGCGATGGTGAACAGGGCGCCGATCGTGGCACCGCTCCACCAGCTGAAGATCTTGTCGAGCAAGGCTGTTGACCCGGATGTGCAGGCGCGGGGAGCGCCCACCACAGATACCGGGGTGGGCGTTTGCCGTCCAGCGGCACCGCAACCGCGGCGTCGGCCCGTCACGTCCCACATCTTGTGGCACCGACGCGCGGAGCCTCAACCCGTTGCGAACGCGGGCGCATCCGCCTAGCTTTGCGCCAGCCAGGGAGAGTCGGCGACATGCGGTTCGAACGCTGGTTCACCGAAGCGGCGCGGGCCGTGCCCTTCGAATGTCGCGATCTCGAGGTCTGCGGCGGCTTCGCGGACGTGCTCGCCCCCTCAGACTGGACGGACGCCCGGGTCGAGGCGTGGCTTGATTGGGCACCCCCGCCGACCGCCCGTAACGCTCTCGTCTCAGGCTTTGCCGCCTGGGCCGGGGCGACGGCCGCAAACGCGCTGGCGGCCGGTCTGGTGGACGAACTTTCCTGCGCGGCCCTGCAGGATGAGCTTTCGGCGCTCCTCACCTTGGGCTGGCTCGCCCCCGCCGCCCGCGCCGACGTCGAGCGGATCGATCTCGCCCGACCGGAGGGGGCCGCCACCCTTCTGCGCCGGGCGGAGCGCCTGCGGGCCGAGCGTTGCGCCTCGGGCGCCGTGGCCGCGCTGCATAGCCATCTGGTTTCGGTTTCCGATGCGATCGCCCGCTGCGAGGGCGCGGCCGATGCCTGTGCCGATCCCGCCGCCAACCCCGCCCTCGCCCGAGCGCTTCGAGCCGCACGTGAGGCTGGAGCCGACGATGCCCTCCTGCGGGAGGCGATCGCCTGCGGCCTTGCGGGATCGCCGCCACCGTCCGTGGCCTACACGCCGCCGCCCGCCTCCTACGCTGCAGTCACCGGTGCCGCGCCCGGTGCGGCTCACCCTGTGCCGGACCCCTGGACGGTGCTCTGGCTGCAGGAGGATGCGGCGGGGCTGGAGAGTCTGGGCAAGCCCCGCCTGTACCTCGACCTGTCGCCGGTTCTGACCGGCGAGGGCAGAGAGCTGTCGAGTCACGAACAGGACGCGCTGGATGCTCTCCTGAAGCTGGGAGCGGTGGCTGCGGCCGCGAACCACGCCAGTCTTTGCCCTGCGGGCCTGCACGAAGCCCTGGTTCGACGCGGCCTGCCCTTCGCCTCGGTGGAAGGTCGACGCTTCGTGGCGGGCCTGTGCGAGCGGGCGCAGGTGGCCTGCGCGACATTCGCCCCCCTGCAGGCCCCGGTCATCGTCTGGGCTGACCAGGAGGCGAGCCTTCGCCTGGGCGGGACATCCACCGGTCTGAACGGCTGGGCTGGAGCGGTTGGCACCGGCCAGACCCGAGACGGTGCCGTTTTCGCCACCCTGTCGGATGCCGCGCTCATCGGCCTGCAGCGCCTGGGCGTGGACCCGGCCACCGCCCGCCTCTGCTTGCTCGGTGCCCGATCCCTCGACGCGGTGCCGCAGCTGGAGCAAGGCGGGCCGCTCACCGATCACGAACGCAGCGCAATCGGCGCGGCCCTGCCCTTTGCGCGAAGCCTGTCGGATGCCTTCTCGGCCGGGGTGCTGGGCGACGGCTTCGTGCGCGATGCCCTGGGCCTCGACCCTGCCCACGCGACGGGCGCAGACGTTCTGGTCGCCCTGGGGCTGGATGATCGGGCGCAGGTCAGCGCCAACCTTGCCGTGCTGGGCGACGCCAGTGGCGCAGCCTTGGGCGCGCTCGCGCAGGCCGTGCTCATTGCCGCTCCCGATCCCCAGGCGCAGCTGGCGATGGCCGTGGCGGTGGCCCCCTTCGCCCTGCCGCTAGACCCTCTCCTCGCCCCCGACAAGGACGCTGCGACTGGGATGATCGACGCCGCCCGCGCCGGTGGCCTGCGCGCCGTGCGCGTCGCCTTGGCCATCAATGACAGCCCTCTGTTGCTGCCGCTGGAGCCCTACACCACGGCCGAGCCGCGCCCTGCCGCGCCGGAACGGGTCGTGGAGCGTGTCGTGATCGAGCGGGACCGTTCGCGCCGAAAGCTGCCTGACCGTCGCAAAGGCTACATCCAGAAGGCCGCGGTGGGGGGCCACAAAGTCTACCTGCACACCGGCGAATACGACGACGGCGAGCTGGGCGAGATTTTCATCGACATGCACAAGGAGGGCGCGGCTTTCCGCTCCCTGATGAACAACTTCGCCATCGCGATCTCGATCGGCCTGCAATACGGCGTGCCACTGGACGAGTTCGTGGACGCCTTCGTATACACGCGCTTCGAGCCCGCGGGCCCGGTGACCGGCAACGATCAGGTGCGCTCGGCCACCTCGATCCTCGACTACCTGTTCCGGGAACTTGGGATCAGCTACCTCGACCGGCAGGACCTCGCCAACGCCGACCCGGATGCCCTGAACGCGGATGGCCTGGGCGGCGGGGCCAAAGAGGGCGAGGGCGGCGAGGACGAGGCCGCGGCCGTCTCCCGCCTGATCTCCAAAGGTTTCAGCCGGGGCGCCACCCCGGACAACCTCCTCTACCTGCCAGTGCGCAGGGCCAACCCGAGCTCGGCAGCCGCCGGGCTGGAAGTCGTCGACGCCCCGGCCTAGGGCCGCTTCAGGCCGCCTTGGCGGGCGACATTCCCCGACCCGCAGCGATGCGGGCGCTGGCGATCTCGGCGGCGATGCGTTCAGGGGGGCGCCCCTCGGCCTTCGCCTGATCGAGGATGTCCGCGAGCGTGGACATCAGCCGGGTGAGCTTTCCCTCCACCCAGGCCGGCTCGAAAGCCGTACCGGCATCGAGGGCGCGGATTTCGCCGGCCACGTTGATGATGCCGCCGCCGTTGATCACATAGTCCGGAGCGTAGATCAGTCCGCGCTTGAACAATTCCGCCCCCACCTCCGGCGAGGCGAGCTGGTTGTTGGCCCCGCCGGCGATCACCCGGGCATGCATCCGGTCGAGCGCCTGGGCCGTGATCGCGCCGCCCAGGGCGCAGGGGGCGAAGACATCGGCCCGCGCGTCCAGAATCGCGTCCGGCGGAACGATCTGCGCGCCCGTCATTGAAGCGACGGCGTTCAGCGCGTCGGCGTTCACGTCGGCGATCACGAGCCGGGCTCCGGCGGCGTGCAGCTTCTCGGCCAGGAACGCCCCCACATGGCCCACGCCCTGGATGGCCACCGTCATGCCGTCCACACCCCGGCCATAGGCGCGCTCCGCCGCCAGCACGAGGCCGCGAAACACGCCCTCCGCCGTGACCGGCGAAGGGTCGCCCGAGGCGGCGGCGTGGCCATCCAGACCCGCGACGAAGCGGGTGGTGCGGCGGGCGCTCGCGAGGTCGGCGGGGCTGATGCCCACGTCTTCCGCCGTCCAGTAGCGCCCGCCGACCTGCTCGACGCAGCGACCGAAGGCCTCGAACAGCGCAGGGGTCTTCAGCGTCTTGGAATCGCCGATGATCACGGCCTTGCCGCCGCCGTGGTCGATGTCGGCGATGGCGTTCTTGAAGCTCATGGCGCGCGACAGCCGCAGGGCGTCGTCCATCGCCGCCTCGTCGTTCGCATAGGCCCACATGCGGCAGCCCCCCGCCGCCGGCCCCCGCGCGGTGGAGTGGACGGCGATGATGCAGCGCAGGCCGGTGGTCTCGTCGTTGAAGGCGTGGACGGCTTCGTGGCCCTCGAAGGCGGGCGAATCGAAGATGGGCATGGCGCGGCGGCGTCCTTCATTCCCGGAAGCGGAAGCGCGCCTTACGAAACCGCGCCCGGCCCCGCAAGCGCAGCCGCTCAGCCGGGCGGGCGCGTCTCCACCGCGGCGGTGGCGCGATCGACGCCCGTCCGCCGGGGGATCGCGGGAGCGCCGGAAGGCAGGGGGACCTTCGGGTCTGCGATGAACGCCAGCACATCGGTCCACACCGTCTGGGCCTGAAGGTCGCGGGTCAGGAGGTGATAGCCCGCTTCGTAGTAGGCGCTCCGCCCCCATGACGGCAGTCGGGCGGCGGCGAAGAAGGCGGCGTTCTTCGGGATGATGTCGTCGTGGGCGCCGTAGAGGTAGAGCACCGGGCCCCTCACCGCCCCGATGCGCTCCCGGGCGTGCTGCATCAGGTCGGTGAGGCCGTAAATGGCGTCCACCCGCGTCTTGAAAATCATCTGCCGGTCGCGCCCCATGCGGATCAGTTCGTCGCGATTGTCGCTGGCGCGGATCTTCCTCGCCACCCACGACGGAGCGGAGACGAGGCTCGACGGGGCGACGTGGGCCGTCACCCACAGGGCGGCGGCATAGGGTACGGGCTGGGCGCCCCAGCCCCAGACCGCCGGGGAGGCCAGGATCAGCCGGTCTGCATCTGGCCGGACGTCGGAGGCGAAGGCGCAGACGGCCACCGCACCGCCCATGCTCTCGCCCACCACGGCGAGGGGGACGCCCGGGTGTCTGGCCCGCAGGAGCGCGCACAGGACGCGCAGATCCTGCATCATCGCCTCCTCGCCGCCCCACAGGCCGCGCGAGGCGGTGCGGCCGAAACCGCGCTGGTCATAGGCGTAGGTCGCCACGCCTGCCTTCGCCCAGAACGGCGCGGCGAGGCCGAAGGCTGCGGCGTAGTCGTTCATGCCGTGCAAGCCGACGATCACGGCCCGGGGGGCCGAGCCTTCCGGCATCCAGACGGTCATGGGCAGGCGAGTGCCGTCGAAGGAGGTGAAGGCGGCGGCCTCAAGCCGAGGCGTTCCCGTAGCGCCGGAACCTGACGGCTGCGTCGAGGCGCAGGCGGAGACCGCGGCACCGGCACCCATGAGAGAGCTCAGCAGGAAGGCCCGGCGCTTCATGACCGCAGGATAGCGGCGACTCGCTGGCGAAGGTAGGACACGACCTCGGCCTCGAACCAGGGCTCCCGCTTCAGCCAGGCCGTGTTGCGCCACGAGGGGTGCGGCATGGGCAAAACGGCGGGGCCGTAGTCGCGCCATGCCGCCACCGTCTGCGTCATCGTCGGCCGCATGCGGTCGCCCAGCGCCCATGCCTGAGCATGACTGCCCACCAGAAGCGTGAGTTCCACGCCTGGCAGGGCCTCAAGCAGGCGCGAGCGCCACAGGGTCGCGCAGCGCCTAGGGGGCGGGAAGTCCCCGCCTTTGGGGTTGGTGCCCGGATAGCAGAACGCCTGCGCAGCCACGCCGATGCGGGTGTCGCCGTAGAACGTGGCCTCGTCCACCCCCATCCATTGGCGCAGGCGAACGCCGGAAGCATCCGTGAACGGCCTGCCGCTGTCGTGCACCCGGCGACCCGGCGCCTGCCCGCAGATCAGGAGGCGTGTATCCGCCGACACCCATGTGACCGGGCGCGGCTCATGCGGGAAATCGCCTGCACAGGCCCGGCAGGCGGCGATCTCCGCCAGCAGATCGCCAAGACCCCCGTCACCCGGCGAAGGCGCGCTCCAGGAAGGCGCTGTCGCGGTCGAGGATGGCTTTGAAGGAGGGGCGGGCATGAACCCGATTCAAATAGGCGGCGAACTTGGGATGAGAACCCGCGTCGATCCGACCGCCCGCATGATGATAGTTGGCGAAGACCGATCCCACGGCGATGTCGGCCAGCCCGAAGCGATCACCCACCAACCAGCCGGTTCCGGCGACGCTTTCAAGGTAGTCGAGCTGCGCGGGCAGTTCCTCTCGTTCTGCCTTGTTGGCCGCCTCTTCATCGGAAACCTCGCCGAGCAGCTTCGCCACGACGCGGTTCCGGAAGATTTTCACCAGAGCCCCGAAGCCGATGGTGTCGGCGAACTCGTCGAACCAGATCGTCTTGCCGCGCGCCTGCGCCTCGTCGGGGATCAGCTTCGGCTCCGGCTGCTTCGCCTCCAGATACAGGGCGATGGCCGTGGAGTCGGACAGGGTGAAGTCACCGTCGCGGATGGCGGGGATCTTCTTGAAGGGGCTGATCGCCAGGAACTCGGGATCGGGCTGGCCGGGGCGGGACACGCGGTGGTCCACCTCGAGTCCCTTCTCCGCGCAGATCACCAGAACCTTGCGCACGAAGGGCGAGAGCGACGAGCCGTAGACGATCATGGGGTTTCCTCAGAGGCGGCCGCGGGGGCGGCCGGCAGGGGTGAAGCAGGTTCGGGCAGTCGCAGGCGATAGACGCCCTTGAAGGCGTTGGGGTCTACCGGCTTGCCGTGGCGGGTGATCACGAGGCGGCCGGCCCGGGCGAGGCCCACGGCCGTGCCCCGCACCTGCCCCAGCATCCGCCGCCAGCCCAGGGGATCGATCGCGCGTGCCACTTCCGACGGGCAGATGCTCTTGCCCGGCTCGCGCTCGCTCAGAAGCGCGAAGGTGGTCTCCTCGATGGGAGAGGCGCCGGGAGGCGCGGCGTCCTGGAGCGGAGCGTCCACGGTCAGCCGCCCCGCTTGAGCGTTTCGCGGGCGATGATCAGCTTCTGCACTTCGCTCGTGCCCTCATAGATTCGGAAGATGCGCACATCGCGGTACAGGCGCTCGATGCCGTAGTCATGGACGTAGCCCGCGCCGCCGAAAATCTGCACCGCCCGGTCGGCCACCCGGCCCACCATCTCGCTGGCGTAGAGCTTGGCCGCCGCGCTCTCCAGCACCACGTCGTCGCCTGCGTCTTTCTTGCGGGCGGTCTCCAGCGTCAGGGCGCGGGCGGCCAGCGCCTCGGTCTTGGAGTCCGCGATCATAGCCTGGATCATCTGGAAGCTCGAAAGGGCCTGGCCGAACTGTTTGCGCTCGGTGGCGTAGGCCACGCAGTCGGCGATCAGCCGCTCGGCCACGCCCACGCACACCGCAGAGATGTGCAGGCGACCCCGGTCGAGCACCTGCATGGCGACCTTGAAGCCCTGCCCTTCGTCGCCCAGCCGGTTCTCCGCCGGCACACGCACGTTGTCGAAGTTCACGTCGTGGATGTGGGCACCCTGCTGGCCCATCTTCTTCTCCGGCTTGCCGACGCTGAGACCTTCCAGCTCCCGCGGCACCACAAAGGCGGAGACGCCGCCGGCCCCCTTCCGGTCGGGATCGGTGCGGGCCATGACGGTGAATAGGTGCGCACGCCCGGCGTTGGTGATGTAGCGCTTGGAGCCGTTCAGAACGTAGTGGTCGCCATCCCGTCGCGCGGTGGTCTGAACCGAAGCCGAGTCAGACCCGGCCTCAGGCTCCGTGAGGGCAAACGAGGTCACAAATTCGCCGGACGCGATACCGGGCAGCCACTTGGCCTTCTGCTCGGGCGTTCCGAACATCACCAACCCCTGGCTGCCGATGCCCACGTTAGTGCCGAAGGCCGAGCGGAAGGCGGGTGACGCCTTGCCGAGCTCGATCCCGACGAGGCACTCATCCTCCATCGAAAGGTCGAGCCCGCCGTATTCTTCGGGGATCGAGAGGCCGAACAGGCCGAGCGCCTTCATCTCCTCGATCACCCCGTCGGGCACCTTGTCGTCGTTGGCCACCTGCGCCTCGATGGGTCGCAGGCGCTCCGCCACGAAGCGGCGGACGGTGTCGAGCAGTTGCTCTCGAATCTCGGCGTCGAAGGCCATGCGGGTGCGCTTCCGGTGGGCGTTGGTGCTTGTCGTTGGTCTGAGCGACGGTCGCCGTTATGAACCCGCGCAGGGAACGGGTCGAGCGGGGACGAGCGGATGGCGGACGGTGGCGGCGATCAGGAACCCACGCCCAGGGTCGGGCGGGGCGCTCAACTCGTCACCGAGGGCGAGTGGGCGGGGTGGAAGACCTGGACGCACGACGCCTTCGAGGTCACCGCCGGCCCGTTCTACCTGCGCGAGGAGGAAGACGGCTCGATCCGCTGCGCCTTCCGGGCGGAGAAGCGACACATGAACGGCGGCGGCTTCATGCACGGCGGCTGCACCATGACCTTCGCCGACTTCTGCCTGTTCTCCCTGTGCGAGAAGGAACGGTCCGGCCCCGGCGTCACCGTCACGCTGAACGGCGAGTTCACAGGCTCCGCCCGCCCGGGAGACCGAATCGAATGCACCGGCGGCACGACGATGGCGGGCAAGAGCCTCGTCTTCGTGCGGGGCCTGATCGTCAACGCCAGCAATGGCAACGCGCCGATGATGAGCTTTTCGGGCGTGATCAAGAACGTGAAGCGCAAGCCAGCCTGAGCGACTCCCTGCGCCCCGCCGCAACGGCCGGCGACCGCGCGCGTTGTGGCTGTCGCCCGCGGACGCTATGCCGAGGCACCCCAACCCGGAGCTTCTGATGCTGGCTGCGCCCCGCGCCGACCTTCTGCCCAACACCTACGACTTCGAGACCATCCCGCTGGTCAAGCCGCAGGGCTTTCGTGAGTACGACGCGCGCTGGGTGCTGGAGAAAGAGATCAACCTCCTCGGCATCGAGGCGCTCGGCCTCGGCCTCGGCACCTACATCCGCGAGATCGGCGTGGAGCCGAAGATCGTCGTCGGCCACGACTTCCGCGGCTATTCGTTGAGCGTGAAGCAGGCCCTGACGCTGGGCCTCCTGTCGGCGGGCTGCGAGGTGCTGGACATCGGCCTGGCGCTCTCGCCCACCGCCTACTTCGCCCAGTTCGACCTGGACGCCCCCTGCGTGGCCATGGTCACCGCCAGCCACAACGAGAACGGCTGGACCGGCGTGAAGATGGGCGCAAAGAAGCCCCTCACCTTCGGGCCGGAGGAGATGGGCCGGCTGAAGGAGATCGTGCTCGGCGGCCTCGGCAAGCCCATGCCGGGCGGCGTGCTCCATCACGTGGAGGGCGTGCGCGAACGGTACATCGCCGACGTGGCGAGCCGGGCGACGATCACCCGCCCCCTCCGTGTAGTCGCCGCCTGCGGCAACGGCACCGCCGGGGCCTTCGCCATCGAGGCTCTCCAGCGCATGGGTGTCGAAGTGATCCCGATGGACGCCGAGCTCGACTACACCTTCCCCAAGTACAACCCGAACCCCGAAGACGTGGAGATGCTCCACTCCATGGCCGAGACCCTGCGCCGGGAAGGCGCGGACCTCGCCTTCGGCTTCGACGGCGACGGCGACCGCTGCGGCGTGGTGGACGACACTGGGGAGGAGATCTTCGCCGACAAGATCGGCCTGATGCTGGCCCGCGACCTCAGCCGCGACAACCCGAACGCCACCTTCATCGTGGATGTGAAGTCCACCGGCCTCTACGCCACCGACGAGGTGCTGAAGGCCAACGGCGCGACCACCGTCTACTGGAAGACCGGACACAGCTACATCAAGCGCAAGACCGCCGAACTCGGCGCGCTAGCGGGCTTCGAGAAGAGCGGCCACTTCTTCTTCAACCAGCCGCTCGGTCGCGGCTATGACGACGGGCTGGTGGCCGCCGCCAACGTGCTGATGATGCTGGAGCGCAACCCCGGCAAGAAGCTCAGCGAACTCAAGGCCGCCCTGCCCCAGGCCTTCACCTCGCTGACGATGAGTCCGCACTGCGACGACGACAAGAAGTACCGCGTCGTGGAGGAGATCACCGCCGAATACCAGGCGATGTCCGACCGGGGCGAACCGATCCTCGGCCGCAAGATCATCGAGATCATCACCGTCAACGGCGTTCGCGTGCAACTGGAGGGCGGCTCGTGGGTATTGGTGCGCGCCTCATCCAACAAGCCGGAGCTGGTGGTCGTGGTGGAGAGCCTCGATACCGCCGACGACATGCGTGACCTCTTCCACAGGGAGGTGAAGCCCCGCCTGGGGAAACACGCCGAGGTCGGCCACTACAATCAAGAGATCTGACGTGCAGGGCGGGCGGGCCGTCGCCGTCGGGCTCGCCATCGCCTGTCTGGGCCTGCCGTCATATGCCCAGACGCCCCGCCCCCAAGCCCCTCCCGCACCCCTCGCTGTAGACGACGGCCAGAGCACGGTGGTCGAGGCCCTGGAGGTGGTGGCCCGACCGCAGGGGCCGGCCCTGTGGGTCGTCACCCGCGGCGAGTCGCAGGTCACCGTCATAGGTGGCTACGGCCCCCTGCCCCACGGGCTGGAATGGAACACCGTGCGCGTGGAGCGAGCGTTGACGGGCGCAGACGGGTTCTACCTCGCCAAGCCCTCCATCAACCCCCTCGAGCTGGCGGCCATCTTCTTCAATCCCGGGGCCTTCAAGCTGGAGGGGGGCCGCACGCTGAACGATGTGATCGGCCCCGTGAGGAAGGAAAGGCTCGGCCGGATAGCCGCCATCGCCAAGGCCGACACGGGCCGCATGCAGCCCTACAAGCCGGCGATAGCGGGCCTATTCGCGTATCAGACATTCCTGCGCGCCGCCGGCCTGTCGCCCGAGAAGCCCGGCACGACCCTCGGCCGACTGGCGAGAACGCACAACGTGCCCGAGCGCTCGCTGGCCAAGATCGGAGCCGCCTCGCTGATTCGCTCCATCCAGCGCATGGACGAGCCTGCCCAACTGGTGTGTTTCGATGCCGCGATGGACCAGATCGAGTGGGACAGCGGCCACGCCGTCAACGCGGCCAGGGCCTGGAGCGAGGGTCACCTGTCGGAGCTTCGCTCGCTCACCTCGCATGCCATCTTCGACCGCTGCTTGACGGAAGGGGGCGCACCCCGGGCGGTGCTGGAGAAGGCGACCGTCGATTCGGTCGCCTCGCTCGAAGACCTCCTCGCCAAGCCCGGCAGGAACGTCGCCCTCATCGACCTGACGGTGCTCCTCCCCCGCAACGGCGTGCTCGACCGCCTGAAGGCCGCGGGCGCGACCGTCACGGTGCCGCCGCAGTAGGGTCAGGCGGCCTTGCGCACGGCGTCGGCGATAGCGCCGACCACTTCGTCCACCAGCTTCTCGTCGTCGCCCTCGGCCATGACGCGGATCAGGGGTTCGGTGCCCGAAGCGCGCACGAGAACGCGGCCGGAGCCGTTAAGGCGCGTCTCACCGGCCGCGATGGCTTCCTGCACCGAGGTCGCCTTCATGGGCTGGGCGCCGCGGGTGAAGCGCACGTTGGTCATCTTCTGCGGCACGGGCTCGAACTGCCGGGCGGTTTCGCTCAGGGGCCGCTTGTCCTCCACCATCACGGCCAGCACCTGCAGGGCCGCGATCAGACCGTCGCCCGTGGTCGAGAAGTCCGACAGGATCAGGTGGCCGGAGGGTTCGCCCCCCACGTTGAAGCCGCCTGAGCGCATCTTCTCGGCCACATAGCGGTCGCCCACCCCCGTGCGCTGCAGCGACAGGCCTTCGGAGGCCAGCAGCCGCTCGAAGCCGAGGTTGGACATGACCGTGGACACCACACCCCCGCCCTTCAGCTTGCCCTTGGCGTTCCAGGCCCGGGCGATCAGCGCCATGATCTGGTCGCCGTCGATCACGAGGCCGTTCTCGTCGCACATGGCCAGCCGGTCGGCGTCGCCGTCGAGCGCGATGCCTACGTCGGCGCGATAGTCACGCACCGCCTTGCCCATGGCTTCTGGGTGGGTCGAGCCGCAATCGGCGTTGATGTTGGTGCCGTTGGGAGCGACCCCGATGGGGATCACCTCCGCGCCGAGCTCATACAGCGCCACAGGCGCCACCTTATAGGCGGCCCCATTGGCGCAATCGATCACCACCCGAAGGCCGGCGAGCGACAGGTGGCGCGGGAAGGTGGCCTTGGCGATCTCCACATAGCGCGCCTGGGCGTCGTCGATCCGCTGCACCCGGCCAAGGCCGGTTGGCGGGGCGAGGCCCTCGGTCAGGCCCTCGTCCATCAACGCTTCGATCTCAAGCTCGCGCGTGTCCGAAAGCTTGGCGCCATCAGGGCCGAACAGCTTGATGCCGTTGTCGCCGAAGCCGTTGTGCGAGGCGGAGATCATCACGCCCAGATCCGCCCGCATAGAGCGGGTCATCATCGCCACCCCGGGCGTGGGGAGTGGGCCCAGGAGGCGCACATCCATCCCCACGCTGGCGAACCCGGCCACCAGCGCGGGCTCGATCATGTAGCCGGACAGTCGCGTGTCCTTGCCGATCACCACCAGGTGGCGCCGCTCGGGGTCGCGCAGGTGCAGCTTGCCCGCCGCGAGGCCCACCCGCAGGGCGACCTCCGCGGTCATGGGATAGGTGTTGGCCTGGCCCCGGATACCGTCGGTGCCGAAGTACTTGCGCTCGCCCATTCTCGTCCGTCCGTCCACACGCTCAGCCCAGCGCGGCTCTATACGCCCGAACCGGCTGTAAAACGATGAAACCCATGTTCATCGCCCTGACAGGCGCGCCGATGCTATAGCCGCCGCCAACCCGATTCAGGGCGGAGCGGCTCCTCAGACATGTGCGGAATCATCGGCATCGTGGGCAAGGCCCCCGTGACGGATCGGCTGATCGAGAGCCTGCGTCGGCTCGAGTACCGGGGTTACGACTCCGCAGGCGTCGCCACCCTCACCGACGGGCGGCTGGAGCGACGTCGGGCGGCGGGCAAGCTGCGTAATCTCGAGGCCCTGCTGGGCGAGCAGCCGCTCGGTGGGAACACCGGTATCGGCCACACACGCTGGGCCACACACGGCCCGCCCTCCGAGAAGAACGCCCACCCCCAGGTCGCCGCTCGCGTGGCCGTGGTCCACAACGGCATCATCGAGAACTTCGCGGCGCTGAAAGCCGAGTTGATCGCCGCCGGTCGCAGCTTCACCAGCGACACCGACACCGAGGTGGTGGCGCAGCTGCTCGACCGGGAGCTGGGCAGCGGCGGCGACGCCTTCGCCGCCTTCCGTCGCGTGCTCGCCCGGCTGGAGGGTGCCTACGCCCTCGCCGTGCTGGTGGATGGCGACGACGGCGTGGTGATGGGCGCCCGCAAGGGTAGCCCGCTGGTGCTCGGTTATGGCGACGGGGAGATGTTCTTAGGCAGCGACGCCCTCGCGGTGGGCCCTTTCACCCAGCGCGTGGCCTATCTGGCCGAGGGCGACTGCGTGCGGATCGACCACGCCGGCGCCCAGGTGTTCGCCGCCGACGGCCAGGCCGTCGAGCGCCCGATCAGCATCGTGCCCGCCTCCGCAGCGCTCGTGGAGAAGGGGAACTATCGCCACTTCATGGAGAAGGAGATCCACGAACAGCCCGACGCGGTTCAGCACACCTTCTCCGCCTACATCGATCCCGTCAGCGGCCGGGCCAAGTCGCCGGGCATCGACTTCGCGACGCTGCCCCGAGTGCAGATCATCGCCTGCGGCACGGCCTATCTCGCGGGGCTGACCGCCAAATACCTGTTCGAGAAGCTGGCCGGCCTGCCCTGCGACGTGGAGATCGCCTCGGAGTTCCGCTACCGGGACCCCGCCATGACGCCCGGCACCCTCTGTCTGGCGGTGAGCCAGTCGGGCGAGACGGCCGACACGCTGGCCGCCCTTCGCTGGTGCAAGGAGCAGGGGCTGCCCACGGCCGCCCTGGTGAACGCCCACCACTCGTCAATGGCGCGCGAGGCCGACCTGATGTGGCCCCTGCACGCCGGGCCGGAGATCGGCGTCGCCTCCACCAAGGCCTTCACCGCCCAGCTTGCGGCCCTGACCGCGCTGTCGGTGTCCGCCGCCTTCCAGCGCGGCCGCATCGACGAGGCGGAGGAGAAGCGGCTGGTCGCGATCCTTCTGGAGACTCCCCGCCTGATCGCCGCCGCCCTGCAGTGCGAGGACGCGGTGCGCGAGCTCTCCTACGACCTCTCCAAGGCGCGGGACGTGCTCTACCTCGGCCGCGGCCTGCTCTACCCCCTGGCTCTGGAGGGAGCCCTGAAGCTGAAGGAACTCAGCTACATCCACGCGGAAGGTTATGCGGCGGGGGAGCTGAAGCACGGCCCCATCGCGCTCGTGGACGAGAACATGCCCGTAGTGGTCGCCGCCCCCTCAGGTGAGCTCCTGGAGAAGACGCTCTCCAACCTGCAGGAGGTTGCGGCCCGCGGCGGCTCGCCCATCATCCTGATCACAGACGAGGCGGGGGCGGCCGGGGCGCACGCGGCCACCAAGGTGGTGGTCGTGCCTAACTGCGAGGAGATCATCGCACCGATGGTCTACGCCATCCCGATCCAGCTCCTCGCCTATCACACGGCCGTAGCCAAGGGGACGGACGTGGACCAGCCGCGCAACCTCGCCAAGTCGGTCACGGTCGAGTAGGCGCTTCGGGCATGAAGCGCGTCAGAAAAGCCGTCCTCCCCGTCGCGGGCCTGGGCACCCGCATGCTCCCCGCCGCCAAGACGGTGGCCAAAGAGATGTTGACCGTGGTGGATCGCCCCCTGATCCACTGGGTGATGGCCGAGGCCCGCGCCGCCGGGATCGAGCACTTTGTGCTGGTCACCGGCCGCGGCAAAGGCGCGATGGAGGACTACTTCGACCACCACGTGGAGTTGGAAGAGAGCCTGCGCGCCAAGGGCAAGACCGCCATCCTCGACCAGTTGCTGGCCGACCTGCCGAAGGAGGGCGAGATCAGTTACGTGCGCCAGATGGCCCCCCTGGGGCTCGGCCACGCCGTCTGGTGCGCCCGCGACATCATCGGCGACGAGCCCTTCGCCGTGCTCCTTCCCGACATGATCATGGACGCCGCCCCGGGCGCCACCGCGCAGGCCATCCAAGCCTATGAGGAGACCGCCGGCTCCAACATCGTCGTCGTGGAGGCCTGCCCAGACGGAATGGCCCACCAGTACGGCATCGTGGCCCTGGACGGCGGCGAGGGCGACCGTGTTCGCCCGATGATCGGCATGGTCGAAAAGCCCGCCAAGGGCACGGAGCCCTCGAACCTCTTCATCTCCGGCCGCTACGTGCTGAACCCCGAGATCTTCACCGCCCTGGCGGAGCGTGAACGCGGAGCCGGCGGCGAAATCCAGCTCACCGACGCCATGGCCCGGCTGATGAAGACCCAGTCCTTCCACGCTCTCGAATACGAAGGCACCACCTACGACTGCGGCGACCGCCTCGGCTGGCTCCGCGCGAACGTGGCCCTCGCGCTCAAAGACCCGGAACTCGGCCCCAAGGCTCGGGAGATGGTTGCACGGCTGCTCGCCTAAGGCCGACGCAGGCGGGCGCCAGCCCTCTCAGTCGTGGCCGAGGTGTTTGGGCGTCAGACCGTTGATCCAGTCCATCACGGCCAGGAGCACGCCGGAGACCACGAAGGTGAGGTGGATGCCCACCATCCAGCCGAGCCGGGCGCTGTCCACCGTGCCATGAGCAGGCTCGCCTGAGATCAACGACTCGCCGAGTGGCAGGAACGCCCGCAACAGGGCGATGGCGCTGATGGCCACGATGGAGGCGATCAGCTTCATCTTCAGGCCGGAGAAATCCACCGTACCCATCCAGGCTGGCCGGTCGGCGCTGTTGCCGGTGTCGATGCGCGAGACGAAGTTCTCGTAGCCGGAGAACATCACGATCACTAGGAGGTTGCCGGTCAGCGACAGATCGATCAGCGACAGGGCCAGAAGGATCACCTTCTCCGCATCCAGCTCCATAATGTGGCCGAGGTCGGTGAACAGCTCGCGGCAGAACACGAACAGCACCACCGCAAGCGCGATCACCATGCCCACGTAGAACGGCGCCATCAGCCAGCGCGAGGCGAAGAGCCCCCGCTCCAGAATCAGTTCGGCACCGGGCTTGGCGGAATGAGGCGGGGCGGAATGCGGTTCGGCCATGATCACTCTCCTCAGCGGCGCAGGCTGGCCCCGGCCTTCTCGGCCGCTGCGACGATCCTGGCGGACAGGGCCTCGATCTCGGCATCGGTGAGCGTGGCCTCGCGGGGCTGGATGCGCACTTCGACCGCCACCGACTTCATGCCATCCGCCACGCCGGTTCCGGCATAGACGTCGAACACCTCCACGCCCACGACCAGCGCTTTGTCGGCCCCCATCAGCGCCCGAGCGAGGTCGCCGGAGGGCTTCTGCGCCTCCACGATGAAGGCGAAGTCGCGGGTGAGAGGCATGAGGGGCGAAAGCGGCAGGGTCGGGCGCGTTTTCAGCCCCTTGCGCTTGGGCTCGGGCAGGGCATCGAGCGTAATCTCGAAGGCATAGAGCCGGTCCGGAGCATCCATCGCCTTGAGAACGCGGGGGTGCAGGGCTCCGAATTCGGCGATCATCGCCTTGCCGAGCCCCAGGCGCGCCGACTGCCCAGGTCGCCACCAGGGATTCGTGACCCCCTGTGTCAGCTGGAGCGAGCTTACAGGCGCACCGATCTCGGCCAACAACGCCATGAGGTCGGCCTTGAGCGCGAACAGGGCGTCGTCGCCCTGCCCGTCCCACCGGCGCAGGGTGGGTGCGGAAACGAGCGCGGTGATCGTGGTGCGCTGGTCCTGCGGACGGTCGCCGATGAAGGCGGGGCCGATCTCGAACAGGGCACACCCCGGAAAGCCGCGGGCGGCGTTGCGGGCGGCGGCCTCGATCAGCCCCGGCAGGGCCGAAGGGCGCATGACCGCCAGTTCAGCCGAGATCGGGTTCACCAGCGTCAGCGCCGGGCCTCCGCCGCCGAACAGGTTGGCGTTGCGGGCGGAGGTGAAGGACCAGCCCACTGTCTCGGCATACCCCGCCGCCGCCAGCGCCCGGCGCGCGGCGCGCACCCGGGCCTGACGGGGGTTCAGGACGCCCTGAGGGGGTCGGGGCGCTTGCGGCAGGGGCGTCGACGGCAGGGCGCCGAAGCCCTCCAGCCTGGCGACCTCCTCAACGAGATCGGCGGGGCCTTCCACGTCGCGGCGCCAGCTGGGTGGGGTGACGGTGATTCGGCCGCCCTCCCCGTCTGCCACGACAAAGCCAAGGGCGCGCAGGCGGGACGTCACCCGCTCCGGCGGCACGTCGAGGCCGGAGAGGCGCTTCACGTAGGCGGGGTCGAACGCGATGGCGGCGGGCGGCGCGGGCAAGGTGCCCACCGCGATCACCTCGGAAGCATCGCCGCCGCAAAGGTCGAGAATCAGGCTCGTCGCCAGCTCCAGCCCGGGCAGCACAAAGCCCGGATCGACGCCGCGAGCGAAGCGGTACTGGGCGTCGGAGAACAGGCTGAGCGCCCGGCCCACGTCGGCCACTGTCACGGGATCGAACCACGCGGCCTCGATGAACACGCTCGTGGTGGCTTCCGAGCAGGCGGTGGACTGCCCGCCCATCACGCCGCCGAGGTCGATGGGGCGCTCGCCGCCAGCATCGGCGATCACGCACATAAGGGGGGTCAGGGCATAGGTCTCGCCGTTCAGGGCGATCAGGTGCTCGTCGCCGTTCACCCCGTGCTGGCCGGGGCGCACCGTAAGCGTCGCGCCGACGAACTGGTCGGCGTCGTAGGCGTGCAGAGGGCGGGCGCGGTCGATGGTGAGCAGGTTGGTGACGTCCACCACGGCGTTGATCGAGCGCAGGCCGACGGACTTCAGCTTGTCCTGCAGCCAGGCGGGCGAAGGGCCGTTCTTCAGGCCACGGATCACCCGCCCGGCCAGGAACGGGCACATCTGCGGCGCAGTGATCTCGACCGCGATCGGACAGGCGAAGGTGCCGGACACCGGCGCTACGGCGCGCTCCTCGAAGCGGCCGAGGCCAGCGGCGGCGAGGTCACGGGCTATGCCCTCCACGCCCAGCCAGTCCGGCCGGTTGGGGGTCACCTCGAAGTCGATCACGGGCTCGGTGCCGAACACCGCGGTGGCAGGCGCGCCCACGGCGAGCTGATCGGAAAGCTCCAGAATGCCGTCCGACTCTTCGGAAACCTCAAGCTCCTTCGCCGAGCACAGCATGCCGTTGGAGACGACCCCGCGCACGGGCTTGAGCGAGAGCGTCACCCCCAGCCCGGGCACGTAGGCCCCAACCGGAGCGTAGATCGTGGTCAGCCCGGCGCGGGCGTTGGGCGCACCGCAGACGATCTCCTTGCGCCCGTCTTTCGTATCCACCTGGCAGACGCGCAGCCGGTCCGCGTTGGGGTGCTGCACCGCCTCCACGATCTTCGCCACACTGAACGGAGCAAGGCCGACGGAGGGGTCGTCCACGTGCTCGACCTCTAGGCCGGCCATGGTCATCACCTCGGCGACCTCGGCGACGGAGGCGTCGGTCTGCAGGTGGTCCTTCAGCCAGGAGAGGGTGAACTTCATGATTTCAGGGGGAAGCTGGTGAGGAAGGAATCCAGGAACGACTGCGGGCCCGTGAACCCGACGGCGAAGAAGGCGCAGCCGTCGAACACGCACTCCTCGAAGGAGGCTGCGCCCGTGACCTCGGTGTCCGACATCGGCTTGTAGAGGAGCTTGCGGATGTCGCCGCCGACGCTGCCCATGTGGCAGTTGTTGAACCGCAGCCCCTCCAGCGCCAGGAGGACGGCCGGGCCGTTCAGCCGGCAGTTGATGAAGATGCGCCCGCGCACGTGCTGCGCCCCGTTCGCCATCGCCGACAGGAACAGGTCGACCACCGGAACGATCTCGTTCTCGAAGGTGGTCTTGGTCAGATCGGTGGCGGGCTGCCAGAGCTTGGCGTTGATCTCGGCCATCGGTCGTCCTCTCAGCTCAGGCCCGACGCGAGGTTGGGGGCCTGGAACGCACTGAACCCGTAGTGCTCCAGCCAGCGCACGTCGCTGGCGAACATGTCGCGCAAGTCGGGCACGCCGTATTTCAGCATGGCGAGGCGATCCACGCCGCAGCCGAACGCGAAGCCCTGCCACGCGTCGGGGTCGAGGCCGGCGTTGCGCAGCACGTTGGGGTGCACCATCCCGCAACCGAGAATCTCCAGCCAGTCCGTGCCCTGCCCGATGCGGATTTCGCCGCCCGAGCGGTCGCACTGCACATCGATTTCCGCCGAGGGCTCGGTGAAGGGGAAGTGGTGCGGTCGAAAGCGGGTGGTGACCGCGCCCGTCTCGAAGAAGCGGGCGAGAAAGGTCTCCAGCGTCCACTTCAAGTGGCCCATGTGGATGTCGCGGTCGATCACCAGCCCCTCGATCTGGTGGAACATGGGGGTGTGGGTCGCGTCGCTGTCGGACCGGTAGGTGCGGCCGGGGGCGATGATGCGGATGGGCGGGGGGCCGCTCATCATCGCCCGAACCTGCACCGGGCTCGTGTGCGTGCGCAGCACCTTGCGCTCGCCGGCTTCGTCGGGCGTCAGGAAGAAGGTGTCGTGCAGCTCCCGCGCGGGGTGGCGGGGCGGGAAGTTCAGGGCCGTGAAGTTGTGGAAGTCGTCCTCGATGTCGGGGCCTTCCGCCACGCTGAAGCCCATGTCGGCGAAGATGGCCACCAGCTCGTCCATCACCTGCATGGTGGGATGCACCGAGCCCTTGCGACGCGGCGGCGCGGGCAGAGACAGATCCACCGCCTCGGCCGCCAGGCGACGGTCGAGCTCGGCGTTCTCGAGGGCTGCCTTGCGCTCGGTGATGGCAGCCTGCAGGCGATCGCGCAGGCCGTTGACGAGGGGGCCCTGCATCCGCCGCTCATCGGGCGACAGGGCCCCCAGGCCCTTCAGAAGTGCAGAAACCGACCCGGCCTTGCCGAGCGCCGTCACCCGCAGCTCATCGAGCACGGCAAGGTCGCTTGCGGCGGCGACGCCGGCCATCAGCTCGGCTTCCAGAACGGCGAGGTCGGTCATGGTTTCAGGGCTTAGCGGACGGAGCGGAAACGAAAAAGGCCGCCACGGGGGTTTCCCGCGGCGGCCGGATCGAAGACCCGAAGATTACGGGGCTTAAGCCTGCAGGGCGGCGCGGACCTGATCGGCGACGGCCTTGAAGGCGGCGGGGTCCGCACCGGCAATGTCGGCCAGCACCTTACGGTCCAGGTCGATGCCGGAGAGATCCAGGCCGTGCATGAACTGGCTGTAGGTGAAGCCTTCCAGGCGGGCGGCAGCGTTGATTCGCTGGATCCACAGGGCGCGGAACTGCCGCTTGCGAACCTTGCGGTCGCGGTAGGCGTACTGCCCGGCCTTATCGACCGCGGCCTTAGCGGCGCGGATCGTGTTCTTGCGGCGCCCGTAGAAGCCCTTGGCCTGCTCGAGAACCTTCTTGTGTCTGGCGTGGGACGTAACGCCCCTTTTCACGCGAGCCATATCAAATCACCTGTAGAAAATCGGGAAAGGGAAAGGAGATCGAAAGCCGTCTTCAGCCGTAGGGCATGAAGTGCTTGATCGCCTTCTCGTCGGCGGCGGCCATCACCTTGGTTCCGCGTTGCTGGCGGATGTACTTGGCGTTGTGGCTGATCAACCGGTGGCGCTTGCCGGCGACGCCGGCCTTCACCTTGCCCGAGGCGGTGAGCTTGAATCGCTTCTTTACGCCTGACTTCGTCTTCAACTTCGGCATTTCGCTGTCGGGCGACCGTTTGAACGGTCCCCGTCCTCTATGGGGCATGACGAACCGCCATGGCATGCCATTAGCCAGGCGGTTCCTTGGGAGGCGGAGCTTCTAAGGGCAAAGCGCGCCGAGCGCAATGTCCGGCCGTGCGCCGGCCACGTCGGGATCAGTCGTCGCCGTAAAGATCGTCCCAAAGAGCCTTCGCATCGGAAACGGCGCCCGATTCCACCTGCAGGCTGGTGATCACCGGCTTGTAGCCCATGCCCTGGCGGTCGCTGTCCTTCCAGGCTCGGGTCACGAGGTCTCGCAGCATGGCGGCACCCGCCGCGACCCGCTGATTGGCGAACGCCGCGCCAGCGTCGGAGGTGAAGGCGCCCTCCTTCTGCAGGCGGTAGAACGGCACGAGCTGGTCCTTGGTGCGCAGCAGATAGCCCACCACGCAGGCCTGCGGGTTGGGGCCGCAGTCAGCCGGGGCGGGCAAGGCCGCTTTGACCGAACGTTCGCTCACATACCGGAAGACATACTCGCCCTCGAAGGGGCCGTGCACCTTGTCCAGGGTGAAGCCCTCCGGGTTCGGATAGTCGCCCCAGCCGTTGTAGTGGATCGACACGTGCATCGGCTGGCTGGCATCGCCGACGAAGTGCGCCCAGTAGCCGAGATCGCGGATGATCAACTGCTCGCGCCGCATGAGGTCGGTCTCGATCCACGCTCGGTGCTCGGGAACGAGGTTCTTCTTCAGGATCGCCGTTTCGATCCGCCAGTAGGCGAAGTCCTTCGCCAGCTGCTGATAGCCCTCCATCATCGAATAGTAGAGGTGGCCCGCCTTGAAGGGGTCGATCCCGGCCTTGGCGAGGAGCACGTCGTAGTCGTGGCGGCTGCGCGGCATGTTGCCGATCAGGGGGCCGTTGTCGTCGAACACGTGGCCGTCTTCGGTCAGGTCCACGAAGTGGCTGGTGTCGAAGTCGGCGTCGTGGGGCTGGCCTGCCCCCTTGGAGCGGTCGGGCTCCCTCGCCAGTTCACCGATCGCCGCGATGGTGGCGGGGGTGCGCAGGAAGGCGGGCAGATCTGCCGGCAGGGCCTGCATGGCCACGATCCCGATCAGGCGATGCCCGGTCGCGCCCCAGGCCCAGGCCGCCCCGGCCGAGGCCGCCAGCGCCAGGGCGGCGACACCCGCGCTCCACAGGGCGACGGTCGAACGGCGGCGGGTGAGAGTCATGGGGCACTCGTGAGGCGGGCTGGCGCGCTGCCGCTTCTAACCGCAACCCTACCTCGGCCGCATGTCGGATGGGCAATCGAGGCGATCTAGCGCGAGCGCGCAGGCGGCGCAAAGCAGGCTCAGGATAGATGCGGCAGGCCGAGCTCGTCTTCCACCCGGCGCACCCACGCGGCTACGGCAGGGAACGTCGAAAGATCGAAGCCGCCCTCGTGCGCCATCCGGGTGTAGGCGACGAGCGACAGGTCGGCGAGGCTGAGAGCATTTCCCACGAGGAAAGGCGTTGCGGCGAGTTGCAACTGCATCCGTGCGAGGGCCGCATCGCCCTTCACCTTCAGCTGCGGGTCGATGTCGGCGTCGGCCAAGCCCTGATACCGCACCCGGAAGCGCCGCACGGCGATGGAGGTCTCGTGGTTGTACTGCTCCCAGAACAGCCATTCGTGCATCTTCGCCCGGTCGTAAGCATCGGCGGGGATCAGGTCCGAGCCTTCCGCCAGATGCAGCAGGATGGCGTTGGACTGGGCCAGCGGCTGCCCGTCCTCCAGCAGAACCAGTGGCACCTGCCCGACCGGGTTCAGCGCGAGGAACTCGGTCGTGCGGGTCGAACCGTCGAGCACGCCCGTCTCGATCCAGCGGCAGGCGATGCCCAGCCGGTCGCAGACGAACTTCACCTTCAGGCAGTTGCCCGAGATGCTGTCGCCGTAGACGGTGATCGGCACGGCCGGGTTCAGCCTACGAAGGCGCGTTCGATGACGAAGTCGCCCGGTTCGGCATTGGAGCCTTCCACCAGCCCCTGCCCTTCCAGAATGGCGGCGACCTCCTTGATCATCGCCATCGAGCCGCACAGCATGATGCGGTCTTCTCCGGCGTTGAAGGCCGCGAGGTCGTAGCCGAGGTCGCGGAAGACCTTCCCCGTGGTGATGGCGTCGGTGACGCGGCCGGTGGTGCGGAAGCTCGGGTCGCGGGTGACGGTGGGGTAGTACTTGAGCTGTGGCCCGGCCAGTTCGCCGAACACCTCGTCTTCCTTCAGCCCCGTCTCGAACAGCTCGCGATAGGCGAGGTCGGCGGTCTCGCGCACGGTGTGGACCACAATGACGTCCTCGAACCGCTCATAGGCGTCGGGGTCGCGCGCCACCGACAGCCAGGGGGCGAGGCCGGTGCCGGAGCCGATCAGCCACAGGCGCTTGCCGGGCTTCAGGGCGTCGAGCACCAGGGTGCCGGTGGGCTTCTTGCCCATCAGAATCGGGTCGCCCGCCTTGATGAGCTGCAGCTTTGAGGTGAGCGGGCCATCCGCCACCTTGATGGAGAAGAACTCCAGCTCGTCGGCGAACCCGGGGCTGCCGATGGAGTAGGCGCGCAGGATGGGCTTGCCGGGCGAACCGTCGGCCTTCGGCTCGGCGGGCAGGCCGATCATCACGAACTCGCCGGAGCGGAAGCGGAAGCTGGCCGGGCGGGTGATGGCGAAGGAGAACAGCCGGTCGGTCCAGTGCTTCACCCACAGCACCGTCTCCACGTGGTGCGCGCCGGAGGCGGCCACATGCGGGGGGGCGGTGGGCGTGTGCGACGGGGGGGAGTGGTCGCCCGTGGGGGCGCCGGCGACGATCGCCGCGCTCGACTCGGTCATGCGAAATCCTCGGAGGCGAAGGCCGTTGCGCCGGGGCGCGGGCCTTGGAAGGGGCTCATCTAGGCGGCGAAGGGCGGTCTGTGAACGGTGGCGGACCGTGCCATCACGCGGGCGTGGCTACGGGAGCACGCTCGGCGAAGACGGGCGTGCGGCCGTCGACTGCGCGTTGGTAGACCTGCCGGTGGGCATGGGCTTTCGCCTCCCACTCCTCCGGCGTGGAGCCGTCGGCCACGGCGAAGCTGTCGAAGCCGCAGCGCAGGAATTGCGGGGCCTCCTCCAGCAGCACATCGCCAACGGCGCGAAGCTCGCCGGTGAAGCCGTGGCGCACACGCAGGAGGGTGGCGGTCGTGTAGGCGCGGCCGTCGCGATACTTGGCGAACTCCAGCGCCACCAGCGAAAGCCGCGGCAGGAGCGGAACCAGCAGCGCCAAGTCGTCTTCGACGGTCAGGAGAACGGCAGGGCCCTCATCGCCATCAAGCAGAGCAGCCAGCGGCGGAACAGGCCTGTCGTCGGCCGCGGCGGCGAACGCGCCGCCCGCGTCACGCCGGATGAGCATCGGCATAGACGGCCTCCTTGAACGGGCCGAGGCCCACGCGCTCATAGGTGTCGATGAAGCGTTCACCCTCGAGGCGCTCGCGCAGGTAGGCCTCGACGAGCGAATCCACCGCTCCGGCCACCTGGTCGAACGGCAGGGCGGCACCCAGAGCGTCGCCCACCCGCGCCTTCTCGTCGGCCCGGCCGCCCAGGGTGATCTGGTAGAACTCCTCGCCCTTCTTATCGACGCCCAGGATGCCGACGTGGCCCACATGATGGTGGCCGCAGGCGTTGATGCAGCCCGAGATTTTCACCTTCATCTCACCCACGAGTTCGGCGCGGTCCGGGTCGGTGAAACGGGCCTGGATGGCGGTGGCGATGGGGATCGCGCGGGCGTTGGCCAGGGCGCAGTAGTCGAGCCCCGGGCAGGCGATGATGTCGCCGATCTGGCCGATGTTTGGCGTAGCGAGCCCGATCGCGTCGAGGCTAGCGAACACCAGCGCCACGTCATCGAGCTTCACGTGCGGCAGGACGAGGTTCTGCTCATGCGTCACCCGGATTTCGTCGTGGCTGAAGCGTTCGGCGATGTCAGCCAGGGCGTCCATCTGCGCGGCCGAGGCGTCCCCCGGTGCCACGCCGTCGCCCTTCAGCGACACGTTGACGATGACGTAGCCCGCCACCTTGTGGGCGGTCAGGTTGTTGCGGGCGAAACGGGCCAGGCGGCGGTCGTCGGCGCGGGCCTGCTCGAAAGCGGCGCTGCGGGCCGGCAGCGTCTCGAACTCCACAACGCCGAAGCGGGCGCGGATCTGTGCCAGCGCCTCCTCGGGGAAGTCGCTGGGCACCGAATCGGTAAGCACCCGCTCCCACTCCGCTTCCACGTCGCGGGCGAAGGCCGCCGCACCCAGCGTCGCCACCAGGATCTTGATGCGCGCCTTGAACATGTTGTCGCGCCGGCCGAGCCGATTGTAGGTGCGCAGGATCGCCGTGAGGTAGCTGAACAGCCGCCGCACCGGCAGGTGCTCGCGGATCACCGAGCCGATGTAGGGCGTGCGCCCCTGCCCGCCCCCCACCAGCACCTGGAAGCCCAGCTCTCCGTCGGCGTTGCGGCGCAGGTGCAGGCCGATGTCGTGCACGCGTATGGCGGCGCGGTCGGTGTCACTGGCGGTCACCGCGATCTTGAACTTGCGGGGCAGCCAGTTGAACTCGGGGTGCAGGGTCGACCACTGGCGGATCGCCTCGCACCAGATGCGCGGATCGTCGGCCTCGCCTTCCACGGCACCGGCGTAGGGGTCGGAGGTGGTGTTGCGGATGCAGTTGCCGCTGGTCTGGATGGCGTGCATTCCGGCCGTCGCCAAGTGGTCCAGGATGTCCGGCGCATCCTTCAGTTTCACCCAGTTGAACTGGATGTTCTGGCGGGTGGTGAAGTGGCCGAACCCCTCGTCCCACCGTCGCGCCACGGTTGCCAAGGCCCGCATCTTCTCGGAGTCGAGCACGCCGTAGGGGATGGCGACGCGCAGCATGTAGGCATGCAGCTGCAGGTACATGCCGTTCATGAGCCGCAGAGGCTTGAATTGGTCTTCGGTGAGCGCGCCCGAAAGGCGGCGCTCCACCTGGCTGCGGAATTCGGCGGCGCGGTCGGCGACCACGGCGGCGTCGAACTCGTCATACAGGTAGTGGGCGGCGGAGGTGGGCACGGGTCTACTTCCGCTTGATCAGGCTGAGGCGGCCGGTGGATCTGGCGCCCCCGGTCGCGTGGGCGATGGCCTCGATGGCGGGGCCGCCCACCGTCTGCTTGCCGAGGTCGGGATGCACCGGAGGCCCTAGCGCCCGAATACGCTCGCGATAGCTCAGGGGCACGGGCTGGCCGCCCTCGAGCGTCAGGTCGATGAGGTAGACGTCCACCACCCGGGTGGTCTCGGCCTTGGCCGTCTCCAGCGCCGCCTCGCCATGGGCGGGGTCGCCGAAGAGGTCGGCGTCGGCGAGTTGCGCGGTCCAGCCGTCGCCCGCGCGAAACACCACGCAACCTTCGCGCAAATCGTTGGCTGTGATCGCCTGCAGACGCTCGTCGCTCATGCCGAAACGGCCGTCTTCAAAGTCACCGTCGCAGCCGCATCGGACGCACGAGCCAGAGACGCCACCTCGCCGATGATCAGCACCGCCGGACCGCCCAGCCCTGCGCAGGCCTGTGCCAGCGTCGCTAGGGTCGCGGCGATGGACCGCTCGTCCGCCAAAGTCGCGTTCTCCACCACCAGCACAGGTGTGGAGCAGGGCCGTCCAGCCTCGATAAGCCGCGCCGCGATCGCTCCGGCCGTCGAGACGCCCATGTAGATCACTGCGGTCGACTGCGGCCGGGCCAGCGCCTCCCAGTCGAGTTCAGGCGCCCCGTCCAGCCCCGGCGCGGCATGGCCGGTCGCCAGCGTCACCGAGCGAGCCAGCCCCCTGTGGGTGAGCGGCGCGCCTACCGAAGCTGCGGCCGCGAAGGCCGCGCTGATGCCCGGCACTACGTCGCAAGGCACGCCCGCGGCCCGGCAGGCGAGAAGCTCCTCCCCGCCACGACCGAACACGAAGGGGTCGCCCCCCTTCAAACGAACGACATTCAGTCCCTGGCGAGCCAGGGCCACGAGAAGCTGGTCGATGCCCTCCTGCGGCACCGAGTGGGCCGACTTGCGCTTGCCCACGTAGATTCGCCGAGCGCTCGGCGGGGCCGTCGCCAGCACCTCGGCCGACACAAGCCGGTCGTGCACGATCACGTCGGCGGCCTGCAGCGCCCGCACCGCCCGCAGGGTGAGAAGGTCAGCGGCACCCGGTCCGGCGCCCACAAGCGCCACGTGCCCCATACGCGCAGCCGGCGCGCCGCCCCCCGCCAGGACGACGAGGTCGGACCCTCGAACGTTGCGCGCCACCTTGCGTCTCCGCCTGACAAAAACTGAAAGCCCGGCTGCCCTTCCTGGCTCAAGGAAGCGCCGACGGCCGATCCCCCTTCACGGTCGGCGAAGGAGCACGCTTGCAAAATCGGTCGCGCCGCGACACTTCGCAAGCCGCAATGTCTGCCCAAGCCCCTCAGCAATTCTGATGACACGTCGTCGCCTGCCGCCGCTGAACGCCCTGCGTGCCTTCGAGGCCGCCGCGCGGCACATGAACTTCTCCCGCGCCGCCGACGAGCTTTCGGTGACGCCGGGCGCCGTGAGCCAGCAGATCCAGAACCTGGAGGAGTATATCGGGGCGCCGCTCTTCAAACGCACGCCCAAGGGGCTTCTCCTCACCGACGGCGGCCAGACGGCCCTGCCCGCCCTGCGCGAAGCCTTCGATCGGTTGGCCGAGGCCGCGGCTCTCCTCACGGCCGCCACAGACGGCAACCGCCTGACCCTCTCGGCGGCCCCCTCCTTCGCCGCCAAGTGGCTGATGCCGCGGCTCGGCCGATTCGAGGCCGCCCACCCGGAGGTGGATGTTTGGCTGCAGGCTGGCTTCGACCTTGTGGACTTCGCCACCGGCGAGGTCGACCTCGCGATCCGCTACGGCTCCGGCCATTACCCGGCGCTGGAGACCGTGCGGCTGATGGGCGAGAGCGTGATCCCGGTGGCCTCCCCCGGCCTCCTGGCCGAAAAGCCGCTGGTCGCGCCGGAAAACCTCTCGCACCACACCCTCCTGCACGACGGCTCGCCCGATGCGGACGAGAGCTGCCCCGACTGGCCCATGTGGCTGGCCGCCCGCGGCATGCGCGACATCGACGGGGCCCGCGGCCCTCGCTTCAACCAGTCGAGCCTGTGCATCGAGGCTGCCGTGGCGGGGCGGGGCGTGGCGCTGGCCAAGCGCACCCTGGCCCAGGCCGACATCGACGCCGGTCGGCTGATCGCGCCCCTGCACATCGATACGGCGGTCGACTTCGCCTACTACGTGGTGCATCCCCGCGCCAAAGGCCGCCTCGTGCAGGTGCGGGCCTTCACCGCCTGGCTGAAGGCCGAGGCCGCCGCCCACGAAGCGGCGAACCTCTCCATCGACAACGGCGCAAACATCTAGGCGGACGGCGAGCCCGCCGCAGGGAACATCAGGTTGAGCCACTCCGTCAGCATCGACGCCCGCACGGCACCCGAGGCCTGCACCTCCATGAACGACGTGCGCGTGGGCGTGGACGCGCTCGACCGGGCGCTGGTGACCCTCCTGGCCGAACGCCAGCGCTACATGGACGCCGCCGCCCGCATCAAGGGCGCACGCACCGCGGTGCACGACCGTGCCCGCATCGAGGACGTGGTGGCCAAGGTGAAGACCGCCGCCCGAGCCGAAGGCCTCTCCGAAGCCATCGCCGAGCCGGTATGGCGACAGCTGATAGACCGCTGCATCGCCTACGAATTCTCGCGGTTCGACCAGCGAGATCTTTCGAGCCCCGAAACCACCGCGCCCTAGCGGCGCAGGCCTGCGATCGCCTCGGCGTGCAGGTAGGCGGCGATGTCCATCAGCACGGGGTCGAGGGCGTCGCGCACCCGTTCGACCAGAATTTCGCGCGTCACCCGCCCCGTATCCGCACCGGCCTCGGCCGCGTCGCACGCCTGCGCCAGGCGCACGGCGAAGATGCCGGCAGAGGCCCCCTTCAGGGTGTGGGCCGCGTCGCGAAAGCCCTCCGGGGCGTCGGGGTCGCCCAGAAGGCGCATCCAGATCTGCGCCTGCTCGCGGAACAGGCCCAGCACCTCCACCACCACGCCACGATCCCCCGCGCAGAACGTCTCCAGCCGTTCCACATCCACCGCCCCGGACAGATCGCGCCGCATGTGCTTCTCCGAAGACAGGCCCGCTTGCCTTGCAGGTCGGCGGCCTATATGACCCGCGGCCTCCCGGTTCCACCGCCCCGCTCGCCCAAGCGACCGAAGGCTGTGGAAGTCGCTGGGGGTGCATAGCTCAGTTGGTAGAGCAGCTGACTCTTAATCAGCGGGTCGTAGGTTCGAATCCTACTGCACCCACCAAGCGTCCCGCGGCCACCCTGTGGCGCTAGCGGTGCCGGGCGGCGGGCCGGAGCGGTTTCGCCTCAAGTTCCCCGCGAACCCATCATCGCGCAGCGATTCCCGGCGCGACGGCTGGCTAGACAATAACAACTGTCATGTAGCCGCAGGTTCCCGGTTGACCTTCGCAACGCGACTCGACATGCGTATCGAGCGGAAATCTGCACCGCCACCCAACGTGAGATCTACATGGCTACCGGTACTGTGAAGTGGTTCAACGCCACGAAGGGCTTCGGCTTCATCGCCCCTGACGACGGTTCGGCCGACGTCTTCGTGCACGTCAGCGCGGTCGAGGCCGCCGGCCTGCGCGGCCTGAACGAGGGCGACCTCGTCAATTACGAACTCGTGCCGGACAAGCGCTCGGGCAAGGTGTCGGCCGGTGAACTCGAAGTCACCGGCTCTGGCCCCGTGCCTGGCGGCGGCGGTGGTGGCGGCGCGCCTCGCGGCGGCGGCGGCGGCTACGGTGATCGCGGCGGCGGCGGAGGCGGTGGTTACGGCGGCGGCGGCGGTGGTGGGTATGGCGACCGCGGTGGCGGTGGTGGTGGCTACGGCGGCGGCGGCGGTGGTGGCGGCTACGGCGCGCCCCGCGGCGGCGGCGGTGGCGGCGGCGGCGGTGGCGGCGGTCAGCCCGGCGCACCCGGCACCGGCGTCGTGAAGTGGTTCAACCCCACCAAGGGCTTCGGCTTCATCCAGCCGGACGACGGCGGCGGCGATGTGTTCGTTCACGCCTCGGCGGCCGAACGGGCGGGCCTCCAGCTCGCGGAAGGCCTGCGCGTCGGCTACACGATCGAGCAGGACCGCCGCAGCGGCAAGTCCTCCGCCGAGCAGCTTCGCCAGATCTAGGACTTTAGGCACCTGCTCCGGTCACGCGACCGGGGCGGGTGCCCCATTCTCGACTGTGGGCCATCGGGTGACGAACGCCGTCGCTCACGCTAGCCTGCGCGCATGCTCTTTGCGCCTCTCGCCCTTTCGCTTTCTTTCGCCTTCGCGGCCGCAGCCCCGCCCGTCATTCTGCAGGCCCAGCGCCCCGTGACGCAGGCGGCTCACGCCTTCCCTCGCATCAGCGCGCCTGCCACCCCTGCGACCAGCAGGATCAACGCCGCCCTCGGTCGTGGGGATGCTCGCCTGCGCGTCGCTGTGAGAGACTGCACGGGGCCCGGCGGCAAGGGCCGCGGCGACTGGTCCCGCACGGTGACGACCCCGTTCACCGGCCCGGACTTCCTGAGCGTGGTCGCCGCCGACGACTATTACTGCGGCGGCCCCTATCCAGACACCGCCACGCTGCCCTTGACCTACGACCTGGCGACCGGTGCGCCCGTGAACTGGGCGAAGCTTTTTCCGCCCTCCGTGACCGGCACCGCCACCACGGACTCCGTGTCGGACGGCACCACCGTGGGCACACTCACATCGGCGCGCCTGTCGGCGCTTTACCGTCGCAAGGCGACCGCCGGGCAGGACAAGGAGCTGCGCAAGGACTGCGATGGAGCCTACGAGCAGCCACTGGCGCTGATGCTGTGGCTCGACGCCAAGACCCCGGGCGTTTCCATCGAGACCAACGCCTTTCCGCACGCGATGAAGGCCTGCGCCGAGACCGTCACCCTGACTCTCACCGACCTCAAGGCGCTGGGTGCCGACGCCCGCCTGATCCGCGCGCTGCAAGCCGGCCACGCCGCGCATGGCTGGACGGACGCCCGCAAGCGCCGATAGGTTCATCCACGACGGGCACCGCTGGAAGCGCCTGCAAGGGAAACGCCGAACATGGCCTACGATGCCGCGCCAGACGCCTCCGCCGCCCAGGCCGCGGGCGTAGACCCCAAGCGCCTGCAGCGCGCGGTGGACCACCTGCAGACCCGCTATGTGGATGCGCAGAAGATCAGCGGCTGCCAGCTCGTGGTGCACCGCCGCGGCCACACGGTGCTGAAGGCGACGCTGGGCAGCGCAGACCTGGATCGCGGCTCGCCGCTCCGCGACGATGCCATCTTCCGCATCTACTCGATGACCAAGCCGATCACCTCGGTGGCGCTAATGCAGCTGTTCGAGCTCGGCCTGTTCCAGCTCGACGATCCCGTGGCGAGCGTCATCCCCGAGTGGGCGGACCTGCAGGTGTGGGTCTCGGGCGAAGGCGATCAGCTGGTCACCGAGCCCTGCAAACGGCCCATGAGCTTCCGGGATCTCCTGCGCCACACCTCGGGCCTCACCTACGGCACGCTTCTGGAGACGGTGGGCGCCCCAGCCGCCCGCCACCCCGTCGATCAGCTCTACAAGAACGCCAAGGTGCGCGGCACGGTGGAAGAGACGCTGGACGACTTCATCGCCAAGCTGGCGAAGCTGCCCCTGCGCTATCAGCCCGGAGAGGCGTGGATGTACTCGCTGGCCACCGACGTGATCGGAGCGGTGGTGGAGCGCATCTCCGGCATGCGCTTCGACGCCTACCTGCAGGCGCACATCCTCGGCCCCTTGGGCATGACGGACACGAGCTTCTCCGTGCCGGAGGCCAAGCGCGACCGCTTCGCCGCCAACTATATGCGGGATGAGAATCGGAAGCTGAAGATGGTCGACGACCCGCAGAAGAGCTTCTTCCTGCACGAGCCGGCATTCCTATCCGGCGGCGGCGGCCTCGTGGGCACGGCCGACGACTACCTGCGCTTCTGCCGTTGCTTGCTCAACGGCGGCGAGCTGGACGGCGCGCGCATCCTCAACCGGCGCACGATCGAGCTGATGCGCGCCAACCACCTGCCGGACGGTGGCGACCTGACCGGCTGGGCCATCGGCCTGTTCTCCGAGACGGTGAACACCGGCATCGGCTTCGGCCTGGGCTTCGCCTCGTCGCAGAGCCAGGTCTCCACCGGCCAGCTCTCGGCCGGGGAGTATTACTGGGGAG
>JBBRQN010000008.1:0-113629 GCA_038226305.1 Caulobacterales bacterium | reverse complement strand
GATGTCGGCCTCGTCGCGGTCCTGGTGCAGGCCCATCTTCGCCGCCCCGCGATAGAGGTTCACGAGGCAGGAGTCGGGCGGCGGCTCATCCGGCGCCAGTTCCGCCCACAAGGCCAGGAGGGTCTCCGGGATCGGCGGCCAGGGCGCGCCCGTGGCCGGATGGGTGGGGCTGTAGCGATAGCCGGCCGGCCCGGTGGTCCATCCCAGGGTGCCGAGGTTGGTGTTGCGAACGCTCATGGGCTGACCGCCGGGCGTGACCGGATGGTAGAACGGGGCCCGCTCAACCGCCTTCAGCACCGACTCCAGCAGAGCCGCCTGCGCCGCGGGATCGAAGCGGGCGGGCAGGAGGTGGAACCCCTGCGGCGGGCCGGTTCGCGTCGCGGATGCTGGGGCGGAAGCGTCAGGCATTGCCGATATTTAACCCGTCCGGGGTCGAACCTGCCCTTGGCGAGGGGCGCGAGGGCGACATAGGGTCCGCGGCATCATCCTTTTAGTCAGAGCGCGCCTCATGCCGTCGATTTCCGCCGTCTCCACCGCCGTTCTGGCGGCGGCCCTGATGAGCGCCGCGGGCGCCCAGGCCGCTCCCGCCCATGCCAAGGCCCACGCCGCGACCAAGGCCGCTGCCGCCGCTGCCCCCGCCAGCCGCGTGGTGCTGCCGGCGACCGTCAGCCCCTCGGCCTACCGCATCGGCATCCGGCCGGACGCCACCGCCCTGACGTTCTCCGGTACGGCGGCGATCGACATCCAGATCACCTCGGCCACCAAGGTCATAAAGCTGAACCAGGCCGACCTCGTGTTCACCAAGGTCTCGCTCTCGGGCGAGGCGGCCACCCCCGCCGTGGCCTACGACGCCAAGGAGGAGACGGCGACGCTGACCTTCCCGGCGACGCTGAAGCCCGGCAAGCGCGTGCTCACCATCGCCTACACCGGCAAGATCAACCGCAACCCGGCGGGCATCTTCGCCCTCGACTACGAGGCGGCCGACGGCGCCAAGAAGCGCGCCCTGTTCACCCAGTTCGAAAACTCCGACTTCCGCCGCTTCGCCCCCAGCTGGGACGAGCCCGGCCACAAGGCGACGTTCGCCCTGGAAGCCACGATCCCCAAAGCCGACTTCCCCATCTCCAACATGCCGGTGACCTCCACGAAGGACGCCGGCGCGGGGCTGAAGACGGTGACCTTCGGCACCTCGCCCAAGATGTCGAGCTATCTCGTCTACTTCGGCATGGGCGACTTCGAGCGCATCCACCGCAACGTGGGCGGCGTGGACGTGGGGGTGATCTTCCGCCGGGGCGAGGGTGCCAAGGCGGGCTTCGCGCTGGACGCCGCCTCCGCCATCCTGCCCTATTACAACGACTATTTCGGCGTGAAATACCCCCTGCCGAAGATGGACCTGATCGCCGCCCCCGGGCAGAGCCAGTTCTTCAGCGCCATGGAAAACTGGGGCGCCATTCTCTACTTCGAGACGGCCGTCCTGATCGATCCGAAGATCTCCACCGAGGGCAACAAGCAGGGCGTCTATTCGACCATCGCGCATGAGATGGCGCACCAGTGGTTCGGCGACCTCGTCACCATGCAGTGGTGGGACGACCTGTGGCTGAACGAGGGCTTCGCCTCGTGGATGGCCGCCAAGGCCACCGGCCACTTCAACCCCAGCTGGAACACTGCCGTGCAGGAGCAGGGGGGCACTCAGGCCGCCATGCGCCTCGACGCCCAGGCCGGCACCCACCCGATCATCACCCCGATCCGCGACGTGCTGGAAGCGAACCAGGCGTTCGACACCATCACCTACCAGAAGGGTGAGGCCGTCATCGGCATGCTGGAGCGCTACACCGGCGAAGCGGCGTGGCGCGCGGGCGTGCGGCGCTACATGGCCAAGCACAAGTACTCCAACACGGTCACCGACGACCTGTGGAAGGAGATCGACGCGGTCAGCCCCAAGAAGGTGACCAAGATCGCCCACGACTTCACCCTTCAGTCGGGCGTGCCCCTGATCCGCGTGACGCCCCGCGCCGGGGGCTTCAGCCTCAGCCAGGAGCGCTTCGGGGTGGACGCGGTCTCCAAGGCCGACCGCACCTGGACGGTGCCCGTGGTCGTCGGCCCCGCCACCGCCAACTACAAGCCGGGCGACAGCCGCATCGTCAGCGTCACCGGCAAGTCGCCCGTCACCGTCTCGGCCTTCGACGGCCCGGCGACCCTGATCAACAAGGGCCAGACCGGCTACTTCCGCACCGCCTATGCGCCGGAGGCCTTCAAGGCCATCGTCGAGGCCTTCCCGCGGATGGACGCCGCCGACCAGTCTGGCGTGCTGTCCGACACCTGGGCGCTGGGCGAGTCCGGCTATGTGCCGGTGTCCGAGACGCTGGACCTGTCGCTGAAGGTGCCCACGAACGCCGACCCCATCGTGCAGTCGAACGTGGCGGGCATCGTGGGCTCGATCTACGGCCTCTTCGATGAAGACCCCCGCCAGCCCGCCGTGGCCACCTACGCCCGCCGGGTGCTGACCCCGATCTACGCCCGCCTCGGCTGGGATCCGAAGCCGGGCGAGGCCTCAAACGACTCGCAGCTTCGCGGCCAGGTGCTGCAGCAGCTGGGTGCGATGGGCGACGCTTCGGTGCTGGCCGAGGCGCGCAAGCGCTTCGCCACGCTCACCGCGGGCAGCACCCTGCCGCCGTCGATCCGGCGCACGGTGCTGGGCATCGTGGCTCGCAACGCCACCCCGGCCGAGTGGGACGCGATCCACGACATGGCCAAGTCCACCCGCGACGCCACGGCCAAGGCCGAGTTCTACACCTACCTCGGCGCCGCCAAGGACGACGCCCTGGGCCAGAAGGCCCTCGACCTGTCGATCTCGGGCGAGCCGCCGGTGACCACCACGCCCTCGATGCTGCGGGCTGTGGGTGCCCGTCACCGCACCATGGCGTTCGACTTCTACGTGGCGCACCTGGACAGCTACTCGGCCGCCCTGGAGGTGGACAGCCGCAACCAGATGTTTGCCCGCCTGGTCGCCGGTTCCACCGACGCCAAGCTCCTCGACAAGCTGGAAGCCTACGCCAAAACCGGCATCCCCGAGACCGCGCAGGGCGACGTGCGCCGCACCCTGAGCGCGGGCCGCAACCGCATCCGCATCAAGGCCGAACGCACGCCCGAGATCGCCGCCTGGATCGCCAAGACCGGCGGCTGATCGGTGGCGGAAGGGGCTGGCCCGCCCCAGCCCCTTCCGCCTCCAACCCCCGGCCGCTAGAACCCGGGGCATGAGCGACAAGACCTACGCCGACGCCGCCGCTGCCCTAGAGGGCGTGGTGAAGGACGGGATGACCATCATGTCCGGGGGCTTCGGCCTCTGCGGCAACCCCGAGACGCTGATCACCGCCCTGTGCGCCACGGGGGTGAAGGACCTGACGGTGATCTCCAACAACTGCGGCGCCGACGGGCTGGGCCTGTGGGTGCTGCTGAACGCCGGGCAGATCCGCAAGATGATCTCGTCCTACGTGGGGGAGAACAAGCTCTTCGCCGACCTGTATCTGTCCGGAAAGCTGGAGCTGGAGCTGAACCCGCAGGGCACCCTGGCCGAGCGAATCCGGGCGGGAGGCGCGGGCATCCCCGCCTTCTTCACGAAGACGGGCGTCGGCACTCTGGTCGCCGAAGGCAAGCCCACGCAGGAATTCGACGGCGAGACCTATGTGATGGAGCGCTGGCTCAAGGCCGACATCTCCATCGTGAAGGCCTGGAAGGCCGACCCCGAGGGCAACCTCGTCTATCGAAAGACGGCGCGGAACTTCAATCCGATGATGGCCACGGCCGGCGCCATCTGCATCGCCGAGGTGGAGGAGATCGTGCCCACGGGCTCGCTGGACCCCGACCAGATCCACACCCCCGGCATCTATGTCGACCGCCTCGTGCAGGGCGACCACTACGAGAAGTGGATCGAGCAGCGCACCGTCACCAAACGCTCGCCCGATGCGGCGATCCCTTCCGCCGGGAGCGGCATCTGATGGCCTGGACCCGCGACGACCTCGCCCGCCGCGCCGCCCGCGAACTGCGCGACGGCTACTACGTGAACCTCGGCATCGGCATCCCGACGCTGGTGGCCAACCACGTTCCCCCCGGCATGACCGTGACGCTGCAGAGCGAGAACGGCATGCTGGGCATCGGTCCCTTCCCCTTCGACGAGGACGTGGACCCAGACCTGATCAACGCCGGCAAGCAGACCATCACCGAGCTTCCCACCACGAGCTTCTTCAGCTCGGCCGATAGCTTCGCCATGATCCGCGGCGGCCACATCGACCTCGCGATCCTGGGGGCCATGCAGGTGGCCCAGAACGGCGACCTCGCCAACTGGACGATCCCCGGCAAGATGATCAAGGGCATGGGCGGGGCGATGGACCTCGTGGCCGGGGTCAAGCGCGTGGTCGTGCTCATGGAGCACACCGACAAGACGGGCGCCCCCAAACTCCTCCACGCCTGCGACCTGCCGCTCACGGGCAAGGCCGTGGTCGACCTCGTGATCACCGACCTCGCCGTATTCTCGGTCGATAAGGCTGCAGGGGGGCTCACCCTCATCGAACTCGCCGACGGCGTCACCCCCGACGAAGTCCGCGCCAAGACGCAGGCCCCCTACACGGAAGCGCTCACCTCATGACCGAAGCCTTCATCTGCGACGCGATCCGCACACCCATCGGCCGGCTGAACGGGGGGCTCGCAGGCGTGCGGCCGGATGATCTGGGCGCCGTGCCCATCCGGGCGCTGATGGCGCGCAACGCGGGCGTGGACCCCTCGCGCGTGGACGATGTGATCTACGGCGGGGCCAATCAGTCTGGGGAGGATAACCGCGACGCGGCGCGCATGTGCCTGCTGCTGGCGGGCCTGCCGCCGACCGTGCCGGGCGTCACCGTCAACCGCCTGTGCGCCTCGGGCCTGGAGGCCGTGGGGCAGGCCGCGCGGGCCATCCGCACCGATCAAGCCGACCTGATCATCGCGGGCGGCGTCGAGTCGATGACGCGCGCGCCCTACGTCATGGGCAAGGCGGGCTCGGCCTTCGACCGCTCGGCCAAGCTCGAGGACACGACGCTCGGCTGGCGGCTGATCAACCCGAAGATGAAGGCCATGTACGGCGTCGACACGATGCCCGAGACCGCCGAGAACGTGGCGCAGGCCCATCAGGTCACCCGCGAGGACCAGGACCGCTACGCCGAGCAGACGCAGGCCCGCGCCGGGCGCGCCCAGGCCTCAGGCTACTTCGCCGCCGAGATCACGCCGGTGGAGCGGGTAGACGCCAAAGGCAAGCCGCTCGACCCCTTCACCACCGACGAGCACCCGCGCCCTGAGACCACGCTGGAGATGCTGGGCAAGCTGAAGCCCGTGGTGCGCCCCGACGGCTGCGTCACGGCGGGCAACGCCTCCGGTCTGAACGACGGGGCGGCGGCCATGTTCATCGCGTCTGAAGCGGCGGCGCTCGCCAACGGCTTGAAGCCCCGCGCCCGCATCCTCGGCATGGCGGCGGCGGGCGTTGAGCCGAAGATGATGGGCATGGGCCCCGCCCCCGCCTCGCAGAAGCTGATGCAGCGCCTTGGGCTGACGATCGCTGACTTCGACGTGATCGAGGTCAACGAGGCCTTCGCCGCCCAGGTGATCGCCGCCATGAAGGCCATCGGCGTGGCGCAGGACGAGGAGCGTCTAAACCCCAACGGCGGCGCCATCGCGCTCGGCCACCCCCTCGGCATGTCGGGCGCGCGCCTCGCGATGACGGCGGTGCATGCGCTCGAAGCCACCGGCGGCAGGCGCGCGCTGGTCACTCTATGCATCGGCGTCGGCCAGGGCCTCGCCGTGGCGCTCGAGCGGGTGTGACGTCCAGGTCTCCTCCGCATTGCGGGGGAGGCCTTTGACGATCACCCCAGCCCGGTGATCTCCACTTCGCCGCCGCCCACAACGGCGGTGTCGCCCACGGCCTTGCCAAGGAGCGCCTGGGCCAGGGGCGATACGTAGCTGACTGCGCCGAGCCTGGGATCGGCCTCGTCTTCGCCGACGATGCGGAAAGTCTGCACCCGGCCGTCCTGCCGCTCGAAGGTGACCGAGCCGCCGAACGCCAGCACGCCCGTGGAGGCCCCCGGCTCCACCAGCTGGGCCGATCCCCGGCGCGCGGACCAGTAGCGCAGGTCGCGGGTGGCCCGCGCCATCGCGGTGCGGTCGGCCTCCACGCCGCCGGCCGACTGGGCGGCGGAATAGGCCGCGCGGGCGGAAGCCAGCTCGGCCTCGATCTGCTCCATGCCCGCAGGCGTGACGAGGTTCGGCGCGGCCGAGATCGGCCGGTCCGGCAGGTTGGCGGCTTCGGACTCGGCGTCCTGTTCCTTGGTGAATGCAACACTCATGGCGTGCTGAACGCGCGAAGGCCGGGCGCGGGGCCGATCAAAGCGGCGGGGGCGGCGGGGCGAGGATGTCGCGCTTGCCCGCGTGGTTGGCGGCGCCCACCACGCCCTCCTTCTCCATCCGCTCGATGAGGCTGGCGGCGCGGTTGTAGCCGATCTGCAGGCGGCGCTGGACGTAGCTGGTCGAGGCCTTGCGGTCCCGCGTGACCACCGCGACGGCCTGATCGTAGAGGTCGCCCGGCGAGCCCTCGCCGTCCCCGCCGCCGCCATCGCCGTCTTCGTCGTCTTCAGGGGCGGCGGTGATGGCTTCGAGGTATTGCGGCTGGCCCTGCGAGCGAAGGAACTTGGCCACGTCCTCCACCTCGTTGTCCCCGACGAAGGGGCCGTGCAGGCGCGTCACCCGCCCGCCGCCGGCCATGTAGAGCATGTCTCCCTGGCCCAGGAGCTGCTCGGCGCCCTGCTCGCCTAGGATGGTGCGGGCGTCGATCTTGCTCGTCACCTGGAAGCTGATCCGGGTGGGGAAGTTGGCCTTGATGGTGCCGGTGATCACGTCGACCGAGGGGCGCTGCGTGGCCATGATCAGGTGGATGCCCGCCGCCCGCGCCATCTGCGCCAGCCGCTGCACGGCGCCTTCGATGTCCTTGCCGGCCACCATCATCAGGTCGGCCACCTCGTCGATCACCACGACGAGGTAGGGCATGGGCTCGGGGCGGATCTCCTCGGTCTCGTAGATCGGGCGGCCGCCCTCGTCGAAGCCGGTCTGCACCGTGCGCTCGAAGCGCTCCCCCTTGGCGATCGCCTCTCGGGCCTTGTCGTTGTAGCCGGCCACGTTGCGCACGCCGATCTTGGACATCAGGCGATAGCGGTTCTCCATCTCCCGCACCGTCCACTTGAGCGCCACGATGGCCTTCTTCGGATCGGTGACCACGGGCGCCAGGAGGTGCGGGATGCCGTCGTAGACGGAAAGCTCCAGCATCTTGGGGTCGATCATGATGAACCGGCACTCAGACGGGGGAAGCCGGTAGAGGATCGACAGGATCATGGCGTTGACCCCCACCGACTTGCCCGAGCCGGTGGTGCCCGCGATCAGCAGGTGGGGCATCTTCGACAGGTCGGCGATGTAGGGCTCGCCGCCGATGGTTTCGCCGAGCGCCATGGGCAGGGCGGCGCCGCGCTTCTCGTACTCGGGAGAGCTGAGGAGGTCGCGCAGGTAGACCGTCTCGCGGTCCTTGTTGGGCAGTTCGATGCCGATGGCGTTGCGACCTGACACCACGCTCACTCGGGCCGAGCGCGCGCTCATGGAGCGGGCGATGTCGTCAGAGAGCGAGATCACGCGGGACGACTTCACGCCGGGCGCGGGCACCAGCTCGTAGAGGGTGACCACGGGGCCGGGGCGGATCTGGTCGATGACGCCCTTCACGCCGAACTCGGCGAGCACGCCCTCCAGCATTTTGGCGTTCTGGCGGAGCGCCTGCTCGTCATAGGCGGCGGCGCGGGGCTTGGGCTTGGCCAGCATGGCCAGCTCGGGCAGCTGGAAGCCATCGGGATGCACGAAGCCGAAGGCCTTCTGGCTCTCGCGCGCCTCGCGGCCGGAGTCCTTCACGGGTGCCTTGGGGGGAACGACCTCCAGCCGCTCGTCCGCCTGTGGCTGCGGCTTCATGCCGGAGACGGCGATGTCCGACAGGTCTTCCCACGGGGCGGGGGCGGGGGCGGGGGTGTCCGAGTCCGGCAGCTGGTCGGCGAGGTCGCTCGCGGCGGCGCGGCGACGGCGGGCGGGGGGGGCGGCCGCGGGGGCGGCGCCTTCGTATTCGGGCAGCTCGGGCTCGGCAGAGCCGGCGGCCTGGCGGCGTGCGGCGGCAGCGCGCAGGGCGTTGGCGGCCCCGTCGACGGCCCCGCCTCCCCGCCAGGCGATCCAGGCGGAGGCGTCGGCCAGGTCCTTGCGTCCCACGCCGATGGCGCGGGCCAGCAGGAACAGGCCCAGGGCTGCGCAGGCGGTGCCCGCCCACAGGTGCGGCGCAGGCAGGCGGATCAGCGCGAGGGGGGCGGCGGCCAGCGCCAGCACCCCGTCTCCCACCAGCCCGCCGAGCCCCTTGGCGAAGGGCCATCCGGCGAAGGGCGGAGGTGCGGCCAGGGCGCCAGCGAGCAGGGCCATGCCTCCCGTGCTCATCAGCAGGCGTAGGCGGAAGTGGGTGCGGCGCAGGTGCGGCCAAGGGTCGGCCGCCCGCACGAGGCCCGAAGCCACCATGACCAGGGCCAGGATCGGCGCGCAGAGGCCCAGCGTCTGCAGCGCCATGTCCGAGAGGGCGGCGCCGAAGCCGCCGAGAAGGTTCTGGGGCCTGGCCGCCGCGGCCGTGTTCAGGCTGGGGTCGCCCTGATGATAGCTCGCCAGCGCGGGCATCAGCGCCAGGCCCACGGCAGCCAGCAGGCCGCCCCGCAGGCGCGACGGCCAGGCCGCGCTCCAGCCCCGGCCGATCTGGCGTAGGCTCCACCCTGCCGCGGAGCGCCAGGTGAGCGGCGGGCGCCCGCGAGTCGCGGATGAGCGGGCGGCTTCGGCGCGGCTGGAGGCTGGCGCACGCGGCGCCTCGTCCCTCGACCTCGCACCACCGCTCACCGCATCCACCATGCCGCCGCCCCCAACCCAACGCTGTAACGAGAGAGACTCCTGCCGCAGGAGGGTTAAGGCGCTGTTTACCGAGGCCCGAGCGCGCCGGGGAAGTTGACGCCGCCGCGCCCGCGCGCCACCTCAACCGCATGGCTTCCGCACCCCCTCCGGCCGACTGCCGGCTGTATCTCGTGACCCCGCCCGTGATCGACGACGCGGCCGCCTTCGCCCGCCACTTCGAGGAGGCTCTCTCCGGCGGCGACGTGGCCGCCCTCCAGGTGCGGCTGAAGACCGCCACGCCCTTCCACATCGCCGAGGTGGTGCGGGTGCTGAAGCGCCCCTGCGCCGCGGCGGGCGTCGCCCTGATCCTCAACGACGATGCGGAACTGGCCAACACCCTGCACTGCGACGGGGTGCATGTGGGCCAGTCTGACACCCCCCTGGCGGAAGCGCGGCGGCTGATGGGCAAGACGCGGATGGTGGGCGTGACCTGCCACGACAGCCGCGACCTCGCCTACGACGCGGCGGCGGGCGGGGCTGACTATGTGGCCTTCGGGGCGTTCTTCCCCACCTCGACCAAGGAAGCTTCCACCCGCGCCGACCCTGAGATCCTCGCCATCTGGCAGGAGACGATGGAGGCCCCCTGCGTGGCCATCGGCGGGATCACGGTGGAGACGGCGCGGGGTCTCACCCTTGCGGGGGCAGACTTCCTCGCGCTCTCGAACGGGGTGTGGGCGCACCCCGGCGGACCGGCCGCGGCGGTCGAAGCCCTCAACGCACAGATGCGCCTGGGACTCGCGGACCGGCTGGCGGAGGGTGCGGCCCTTGCCGCCGCATCCGCCGGGGCTTAATCGCTTAGACCCATGATCGCCTTCCTGGCCAATCCGGCGCGTTTCATGGCGGTGTCCAGGCCGCTGGCACCCGTGCTGGGCGCCGTGGCCGCGGTGCTGATCGCTGTCGGCGTATGGACCGGCCTGCACGTGCCCCCCGACTATCAGCAGGGCGACACCGTCAAGATCATGTTCGTGCACGTGCCCGCCGCCATCACGGCGATGAGCGCCTATGCGGCGCTGGGTGTGGCGAGCTTCTTCGGGCTGGTGTTCCGGCACTCCCTCGCCGACGCGGCGGCCAAGGCGGTCGCGCCCATCGGCGCAGCGTTCACCTTCCTCGGCCTCGTCACCGGCTCCCTGTGGGGTCGGCCGGAGTGGGGGGCGTGGTGGGTGTGGGACGCGCGGCTGACCTCGTTCCTGATCCTGTTCCTGGTCTACCTCGCCTACATGGCGGTGCATTCGGCCTTCGACGACGAGCAGAAGGGGGCGCGCATGGCGGCGATCCTGGGGCTCGTCGGGCTGGTGATGCTGCCCATCGTCCATTTCTCGGTGACGTGGTGGAACAGCCTGCACCAGGGGTCGACCATCCTGGCATCGGGCGGCAAGCTCGCCCCCGCCTACCGCGTGCCCTTCTGGTGCATGTGGTTCGGCTACAGTTTCCTGTTCGGGGCCCTGTGGCTCGTGCGGGTGCGGGGCGAGGTGTGGCGCCGCATGGCCCTTCGCGCGGGAGGGGGAAGCGCCGGCGCCGCCCCTGTGGCCCCCCGCCCGTCCGTCCAGCCTGCAGAGGCGGGCTGACCATGCCGCACGGGGACTACGCCCTCTACGTCGGCTGTGCCTACGGCATCAGTGCCGTGGTGCTGGTCGCGCTGATCGCCGACAGCCTGATCCGGGCGCGAGGCTGGAAGCGCAAGGGTCAAAGCCAGGGCAAGGATCGCCCCCGGCCCTGATGGCCCTCGCGCAGACAGGGAACGCGCGGCGTTAACCCCCGGTTAACCCTGTCGGCGCCAACCCAAGGGACCGCCCCGTCGCAGGAGGAAGACCGTGGCCGACCTCCGCCTTTCCTCCCTGAGCCCCGTCGCGACGCCGAATCCGGCCGCCGCGCGCACGAGCGAGGGCACCCGCGCCGCCCAGCGCGCCTTCTTCAACGCCGCCCTTGCCAATGTGCAGGCCCCTGCCGCCGTGGCGAGCGCGCCTGCGCCGGCCGTGGCCGCCCCGCCCCGCCCTGCGGCCGCGCCCTCGCTCGAGGCCCCGCTCGGCCGGACGCCCCGGCCCGGCTCGCTTCTAGACATCCGCGTCTGACCGGGCGCGGGGTGCGTTCGGGCGTCGCGCCCGGGCCACACTCGGGCTAAGCTTTGCCTCTCGTCGGGATCGATACGGAGCGGCCACCCTCGTCGGGCGTTTCCGCAACGACCTGCCCACGCCCCCTGTCTACGTTCGAGGCCCCTTGACCCACACCTCGTCGATCACCCGCAACAGCCTCGCGATCCTGGCGGCCATCGCCTGCGGGGCGGCCCTCCTGTGGGGCGCGGCGATCCTGACGCCCCTGGCGCTGGCGATCTTCCTCATGGTCATGGTCGACGGTCTCGCGCGCCTTCTGTCCCGGCGGGCCAGGCTGCCCGAGTGGGCGTGTCTGCCCGCCGCCATCCTCATCCTCGTGGTGCTGTCGGGGCTGATCCTGTGGGTGGTGGCCGACAACTCGGTGGGCTTCGCCACCCAGCTTCTGAAGGACGCCCCCAAGATCAACGGGCTGATCGGGCAGATCTCGGGGCTGTTCGGCATGAGGATGCCCTCCACCCTGCAGTCCACGATCAACCAGCTGAACCCGGCCCGCTACATCGGCACGGTGATCGGGGCTCTGCAGTCGTTCGGGGCGGGGGCGGGGGCGGCCTTGATCTACCTCGGCTTCCTGCTGGCTTCGCGGTCGGGCTTTCGAAAGAAGGCCTACGCCCTGTTCCCCGATGCCGACGACCGGGAGCATGCGGCCGCGGTGTTCGTGCGCATCCGCGACGGGATCGAGCGCTACCTGTGGATCCAGACGGTGACCGGCGCCGCGATCGCCCTCGGCTGCGGCGTGGTCATGACCGTGGCGGGGCTGCACAACGCGGTGTTCTGGGCGTTCCTGATCTTCATCGCCGCCTACATCCCGGTGGTGGGCGGGGTGATCGGCGGGCTTCTGCCTCCGATCTTCGCCATGCTGCAGTTCGGCGACCCGTGGCGGGCCGGCGCCATCTTTGCTGGCATCCAGGCGATCATGTTCGTGGTGGGCAACGTCATCCAGCCGCGCATGCAGCGTGACAGCCTGAACATCGACCCGGTCGTGGTGCTCCTGGCGCTGGCGTTCTGGGGGGCGGTGTGGGGCGTGCCGGGCATGTTCCTCTCGACCCCTCTCACCGTCATGATCATCACTGTTCTGGCCCAGTTCAGCGGATCGCGCTGGATCGCGGTGCTGCTCTCTGGAGACGGCGCGCCAGAGACCGAGCCGGTGCTGAGCCGCAGCGCGCCGACCTCCCTGGAAGAGGCGCGGACTCTCCTTCCACGCGATCACGAAAGCGTGATGGGTGCGACACATGCGCCCGCCGCAGGAGCAACTATGTAACCCATCACCGGTCTGTCATAAGCCCGGTCGGCGTCTTCCGCGTTCCCCCAACCGGATGGCGTCTGTAAGCCCGCGGCGCGGCGGCCCCCCTCCCGCCCCCGCGAACTGTAAGGCGCCGCCGAGCCCCCCCGCTCGGCGGCGCTTTGCGTTTCGGCCCCATCGCAAGCCCGGCGTCCGCAGGCTTTGTCCTTGAGCGACGCAGCCGGGGCAGGGTATCCGGGGGATCACGAGACGCGATCGCCGCCCCCGCCATCCGCTTTCTGTTCCGCTGGCGACCCGGGGTCGATCCTTGCAGGAATCCTCATGGTCGGCGCAGACGCATTCCCCGCATCGCCTCCTGACGTAGAACAATCGTTCAAGGCGGCCCTGGCGGGCGCAGCGTTCGACTCAGGGGCCTCGGCCTTCCTGAACCAGGTCGGCGGCGATCTCGTCTCCGATGAGAGCCCGGCCCTGTCCCTGCCCGACCTCGGGGCCGTCGCGGCACGCTTCTGGCTGTTCGGCCGGGCGCAGGCGGATGCGGCCCCCGCCATTCGCCTCGGACCCGCGCTCGGAGCCGACGGCAACCCCCTCGACCTGGACGTGCTGGAGATCGCCCAGCCCGACGCCCCCTTCCTCGTCGACAGCGTCATGGGCGAGCTGGCCGACGCCGGGCTGGAAGTGCGCGGCATGGCGCACCCCGTCGTCACGCAAGCGGCCGCCGCGGGCCTCGGCGGCCGCAAGGTGTCGATGATCCTGGCGCTGCTGTCCCCCGTGGGCGAGGACCGCCGCGCCGCGCTTCTGGAAGGGGTGCGGGCCACCCTGTCCGACGTGCACGCCGCCGTTCGCGACTACACCGCCATGCGCGAGCTGATGCGCGACGTGATCGCCGAGCTCGCCAGCTCCCCGAGGGGGCCCGGTTCACCGCAGGGGGGAGAGGCGGGGGAGGAGAACCTGGCGTTCCTGCGCTGGCTGCGGGGTGATCGCTTCGTGTTCCTGGGCGCCCGCCGCTACGACTACCCGCTGACCCCCAAGGGCGACTACGCCCCGGAGGAGCCCCGCTACCGGGCGGACGAGAGCTTCGGCGTGCTGCGCGACCAGACGCGCGCGGTGCTGCGCCGGGCCAGCGAGCCCGCCATGCTGACCACCCGACTCGCCAGCTACCTCGACAGCGCCGATCCCCTGGTGGTGGCCAAGTCGAACCTGCGCTCCCGGGTGCACCGCCGGGTCTACATGGATTACGTGGGGGTCAAGCGGTACGACGCCGCCGGCAAGGCCATCGGCGAGACGCGCTTCGTCGGACTGTTCACCGCCGAGGCTTACGACGAGCCCGTGCGCGAGATTCCGCTGATCCGCGCCAAGACCGCCGCCGTGCTCGCCCGCGCCGGGGCCAGCCCCAGCGCCCACTCCGCCAAGCGCCTGAAGAACATCGTGGAGGGCTATCCTCGGGACGAGCTGTTCCAGATGTCGGCGGACGAACTCTACGCCGTGGCGATGGGGCTTCTGCACCTCTCCGACAGGCCCCGGGTGCGCATCTTCGCCCGCACCGACCCCTTCGACCGCTTCGTCTCGGTGCTCCTGTTCACCCCGCGAGACCGCTACGACTCCACGGTGCGGGCGCGGGCCGGGGCGCTGCTGGCGAAGGCGTGGAACGGGAGGGTCTCGGCCTACTACCCAAGCTTCTCCGAAGGCCCCCTGGCGCAGGTGCATTTCATCATCGGGGTAGAGCCCGGCGTCCACGCCACCCCTGACCTCAAGGCCCTCGAAGCCGAGGTCGAGGAGGCGGTGCGCACCTGGCGAGACCGCTTCGAGGGTGCCGTGCGCCGCGGCGGCGTGGCCGAGGGCGCCGTGGCCGCCACCTTCGTCCGCTGGACGGCCGAAGCCTTCCCTGCCGGCTACCGCGACCGCAACGATGCGGCCGAGACGCTGGAGGACATCCGCACCATCGAGGGCCTCGGCCCCGACGGGCAAGTGGGCGTTCGCGCATTCCGCAACGCCGCCTGCTCGGCCCTGCAGTTCCGCTTCAAGCTCTACCGGGCGAAGGACGCGGTGCGCCTGTCCGACACCATCCCGATCCTGGAGAACATGGGCCTGAAGGCGCTGGAGGAGGAGGCCTATCCCCTCACCCCCTCCGACGGCCCGCCGGTGTGGGTGCACGAGTTCCTGCTGGAGGACGAGCACGGGGAGCGCCTGAGCTTCGACGACGTCAAGGCCCCCTTCGAGGCCGCCTTCGCCGCCGTGTGGTCGGGCCGGGCGGAGAACGACGGCTTCAACCGGCTGGTGCTCGAACTCGGCGTTGGCTGGCGGGACGCCGCGATTATCCGGGCGCTGGCCCGTTATCGCGGCCAGTCGGGCCTCGACCCCAGCTCGGCCATGCAGGAGCAGGCCCTGCGCGACAACCCCGCCGTCTCGCGCCTGATCCTGGAGCTGTTCCGCACCCGCTTCGACACCGCGGTCTCGGCCACCCTGGCCGAGCGACAGGCCCAGGGCGACAAGGTGTTCGCCCGGATCATCGAGGCCCTGCAGGACGTGGCGAGCCTGGATGCCGACCGGGTTCTGCGCCGCATCGCGCTCCTCGTGCAGGCGACCCTGCGCACCAACTACTACCAGACCGGGCCGGACGGGGCGCACGCCGCGCACATCAGTTTCAAGATCGCCAGCTCGCAGCTGGAAGACCTGCCGGCGCCCAAGCCCTTCCGCGAGATCTACGTCTCGTCGCCGTCGGTGGAGGGCGTGCACCTGCGCTTCGGGCCCGTCGCCCGGGGGGGCCTGCGCTGGAGCGACCGGCGCGACGACTTCCGCACCGAGGTCCTGGGCCTCGTGAAGGCGCAGCAGGTGAAGAACGCCGTGATCGTGCCCGTGGGCTCCAAGGGTGGCTTCTTTCCGAAGCTCCTGCCGCGCAACGGCGCGCCCGACGCGGTGCGAGGCGAGGCAATCAAGGCCTACAAGACCTTCCTGGCTGGCCTCCTCGACCTGACCGACAATCTCGACGCCAAGGGCGGGATCATCCACCCCAAGGGCGTGGTGATCCACGACGGGGACGACCCCTACCTCGTGGTGGCCGCCGACAAGGGCACCGCCACCTTCAGCGACATCGCTAATGGCGTGGCGGCCGACTACGGCTTCTGGCTGGGTGACGCCTTCGCGAGCGGTGGGTCGGTCGGCTACGACCACAAGGTCATGGGCATCACCGCCCGGGGCGCGTGGGAGGCGGTGAAGCGGCACTTCCGCGAGATCGGCAAGGACATCCAGTCCGAGCCGTTCACGATGGCCGGCGTCGGCGACATGAGCGGCGACGTGTTCGGCAACGGCGCGCTGCTCTCGATGGAGACCCTGCTGGTCGCCGCCTTCGACCATCGCCACATCTTCATCGACCCCACCCCCGATGCGGCGAAGAGCTGGGCGGAGCGCAAGCGCCTGTTCGACCTGCCGCGCTCCTCCTGGGACGACTACGACAAGGCCCTGATCTCGGAGGGCGGCGGCGTCTACCCGCGCACCGCCAAGTCCATCGCGATCACCCCGCAGGTGCGGGCCATGCTCGACTTGTCGGAGGACGAGCTGGCCCCGGTCGATCTGATCCGCGCCATCCTGAAGATGCGGGTCGAGCTGCTCTACCTCGGCGGCATCGGCACCTACGTGAAGGCCGCCGCCGAGAGCCACGGGCAGGTGGGCGACAAAGCCAACGACGCGGTGCGCATCGATGGCCCCGAGCTGCGCTGCAAGGTGGTGGGCGAGGGGGCCAACCTCGGTTTCACCCAGGCCGGCCGCATCGCCTTCGCTCGCAACGGCGGGCGCATCAACACCGACGCCATCGACAACTCCGCCGGCGTGGACACCTCCGACCACGAGGTGAACATCAAGATCCTACTCGGCCAGGCCATCGCCGACGGCGCGCTCAAGCCTGAGGAGCGCGTGCCGCTCCTCGCCTCCATGACCGAGGAGGTGGGCCACAAGGTGCTGGCGCACAACTATGCCCAGACCCTCACCCTCAGCCTGCAGGAAGCCACGGCCCCGGCCGAGCTCGACGCCCAGATTCGCTTCATGAAGGGACTGGAAGCCGTGGGTCGCCTGGATCGCAAGGTCGAGGGGCTGCCGGGCCCGGGCGCCCTGGCCGACCTCGCGGCCGCAGGCCAGGGCCTCACCCGGCCGGAACTGGCCGTGCTCACCGCCTACGGCAAGCTCGAGCTCTCCGCCGAGATCACAGCCTCCGACGCGCCGGACGATCCGTGGTTCGAAGGCGTGCTCAAGGGGTACTTCCCAAGGGCGCTGGAGCGGTTCGGGGCGCAGATGGCCGCGCACCGCCTGCGTCGCGACATCATCGCGACCGTTCTGGCCAACGGGGTGGTGGACTGGGTCGGCCCGACCTTCGCCTCCCGCCTCAAGGCCGCGACGGGGGCCGATGCGGGGCAGCTCGTCACCGCCTTCGAAGCCGCGCGACAGGTGTTCCGCCTGCCCGACGTGTGGGCCGCGGTCTCGGCGGCGGACGGGGCGATCCCTGCCGCGGCGCAGACCGCCCTCTATTCCGAGATCGCCGCCACGGCCCGGGCACACGCCTACTGGCTGGCGCGGCGGCTGATGCAGGAGGCGCACGACGAGCCGCCGCGGGTTCAGGCGCTGGTGACCAGCTATCAGCCTGCGGTGGACGCCTTGCAGGCTCTGGGGTCCGCTCCCCTGTCGGCGTTCGACACCGCCGCCCTGCAACAGCGTCACGACGCCTTCGTGGAGCATGGGGCCACGCCTGAACTGGCCGCCCAGGTGGCGGCGCTTCGGCCAATGACGGCCGCGGTGGAAATCGCCGACCTGGCGTTCGAGACCCACTGGCCGGTGGAGGCCTGCGCCTTCCTGTTCCACCAGACGGGGGCCGCCTTCGGCTATGACCGCCTGCGGGCGGCGGCCGCCTCGCTCCCGGCGTCGGACCCGTTCGAGCGGGCGGCGCTGCGGTCGCTCGTGGCCGAGATGGTGGGCGAGCAGCTGACCCTCAGCCGGGTGGTCGTGGCCAGCACCGACCTGCCGACCGAAGACGCCGCCTCCGCCGTGGCCGCCATCGCCACCTGGGCCGCCCACCGCAAGGCCGCCCTCGACCGAGCCAACGCCACCGTCGCCGAGGTGGAGGCCTCCGGCCCGTGGAGCTTCGCCAAGCTCACCATCGCCAACACCGCGCTTCGTGCGGCCACGGGGGGGTGAAATCTCAAAGGCCTCCCCCGCAAGGCGGGGAGGCCTGGCTACTCCTGCAGCTAGGTCAGCTTTGCCACCGCTTCGGCGGCCTTCATGTCCTTCATCATCATGGGGAGCTGGGTCATGGCGAAGAGGGCGGCCAGGATCAGGAGGCCCGGCATGCGGAACAGCACCCACGTCGCGTCCGGCTGGGTGCGCCAGATGATCTCGTTCAGCACCGCCATCGCCAGGAAGAAGGCGGCGTAGCGCAGGGTCAGAGTGCGCCAGCCGGCCTCGGTCAGCTTCAGCGCCTCGCCCATCATGATCTTGAGGGGGTTCTTGCCCAGCCGCATGCCGATGAAGAGGGCCGCCGCCAGCGTCAGGTCCACGAAGGTGGTCTTCATCTTCACGAACGTCGTGTCGTGGAAGATCAGGCTGAGCGTGCCGAAGATCAGCGCCGACCCGCCCCACACCAGCGGCATGGGCGGAACGCGGCGCACCACGATCAGGCTGAGCAGCAGCGCCACCGCCGAGCCGCCCACCAGCCACCATGTGGCGAAGAGGAGGTTCCGGCCCATGACGAAGAACCCCACCAGGAACGCCACCGGCCCCAGGTAGTCGACCACCGCCTTCAGCCACGGCGGGCTTTCGCGAACTGCAGGTGCGGCGTCGGTCATGCGGGCTTTCGGGTGAGGGTCAGGCGGCCGCGGGCTGGGGCGTCAGGCCCACCAGCGAGCGGGCGAAGGCGGTGGCGTCGAAGGGCTGCAGGTCGTCGATCCCCTCGCCCACGCCGATCAGCACGATGGGGGCGGAACTGGCGGCCGCCACGGGCACGAGCACACCGCCCCGGGCCGTGCCGTCCAGCTTGGTCATCACCACGCCGGTGACGCCTGCGACCTTGCCGAAGATGTCCACCTGGCTGAGCGCGTTGCGGCCCACTGTGGCGTCCAGCACCAGGAGGCAATGGTGGGGATAGGCGGGGTCGAGCTTCTTCAGCACCCGGATCACCTTGGCCAGTTCGTCCATCAGGCCGGACTTGTTCTGCAGGCGCCCGGCGGTGTCGATCAGCACGATGTCGAACTTTTCCGCCCGGGCCTTCTCCACCGCCTCGAAGGCCAGCGCCGCCGAGTCTGAGCCGGGGGGCTTGGTGATGATGGCCGCACCCGCACGGTCGGCCCAGACTGTGAGCTGCTCCACGGCGGCGGCGCGGAAAGTGTCGCCCGCGGCGACCAGCACCTTGGCGCCCTTGCGCTGCATCTCGGCGGCGAGCTTGCCCAGTGTGGTCGTCTTGCCCGAGCCGTTGACGCCCACGAACAGCACCACCTGCGGCCGGGCGGCGACGCGCAGGGGATCGAAGCGGCCCTGATGCGGCTTCAGCTCGGCGGCGATGGCCTCGGCCAGGCTCTCCTTCACCTCGGCCTCGGTGGCTTCCTTGCCGAAGCGGGCACGGCCGAAGGCCTCGGCCACGCGGCCGGCGGCGGCCGAGCCGAGGTCGGCCTCGATGAGCAGGTCTTCCAGAGCCTCGAGGTCGCTTTCGTCGAGGCGACGCTTGGTCAGCGTCTCGACGACCTTGGTGGAGAGTTCGGTGGAGGTGCGCGACAGGCCCTTGCCCAGCCGCTGCATCCAGCCCGGGCCCTGGTCCGCCCCGCCGCCCCGGATGGGGGCGATGATGAAGCCGGTGTCTTCGACGTCTCCTGACATGCGCCCACGTCTAGCGGGCGGCGGGGCCGGGGGGTAGCGGGTTCGCACGCGGCCGGGGTTGGGTCGGGCTTGTGGAGCGGGCGATGGCGGCGCTATCGGTGGCCCACCCCCGATCCGGAGCCCCCATGCGACCGCTCGTTCTCCTCGCCCTTTCCACCGCGGCGCTGGCATCCGCCGCCACGGCCCAGACTGTCCGTACAGGAGCCGCGGCGTTCGGTGGCTGGAAGGACGATGCCCCCGGCGTCGCCCGCCGCTTCGTGCCGTCCGACTTCCCCTCTCCCGGTCCGGCGCAGGGGCCCAACGGTGCCCATCAGGAGCGCCAGGCTGAACCCGTACCGCCGCTCGCCCCGCCCGGATTCAAGGTTGAGCTGTTCGCCAAGGGGCTGAACCGCCCACGCACCCTGCGCTACGCTCCCAACGGCGACTTGTTCCTGGCCGAGATGGGCTCAGGCAAGATCCTCGTGTTCAAGGCGGGGTCTGTCCCCGGCACCGCGCCCGAGACCTATGCCACGGGGCTGAACCGGGTGACCGGGCTCCTGTTCTATCCGGCCACCAATCCGAAGTGGCTCTACGTGGGCGTCGCCGACAAGGTGCTGCGCATCCCCTACGTGGCCGGGGCGCCAGCGGGCGCGGCGGAGACCCTGGTCTCCGGCATCCGCACCGAGGATCACTTCAACCGCGACCTCGCCATCGCGCCAGACGGCAAGTCCATCCTCCTGGGCATCGGCTCGGGCTCGAACGTGGCCGAGGGGATGGGGCCCAAGCCCGCCGACTTCAAAGGCGACGGCCTCGGCGCCGCCTGGGGCGTGGAGGAGAACCGCGCCGTGGTGAGGATCATGGAGCCCGATGGCACGGGCGCCCGCAACTACATCACCGGCATCCGCAACTGCACCGCCATGGCCCGCCAGCCCAACTCCACCAACGTGTGGTGCGTGGTGAACGAGCGCGACGAGATCGGCGACAACACGCCCCCCGAATACGCCACCGCCATCAAGCCGGGCGCCTACTACGGCTGGCCCTGGTACACGCCGCTCGGCCAGGAAGACCCCCGGCGGGCGGGCGAGCGGCCCGACCTCAAGGGCAAGGTGACGACCCCCGACGTGCTGTTCCAGCCGCACTCGGCGCCCTTGGGGATCGCGTTCTACACGGGTACGCAGTTCCCGGCGGCCTATCGGGGCGACGCCTTCGTGACCTTCCGCGGCTCGTGGAACCGCACCGATCGCACCGGCTACAAGGTGGTGCGGATGCGCTTCGCGAACGGCAAGGCGACGGGCGAATACGACGACTTCCTCACCGGCTTCGTGCTCAACGCCAAGGACGTGTGGGGTCGCCCTGTGGGAGTGATCACCGCGCCCGACGGATCGCTGCTGGTGGGCGAAGACGGCTCCGGCACCCTCTGGCGCGTGACCTGGACTGGCGGGAGGACGCAGGCTTCGCGCTGACAAGGCCTCCCCCGCACAGCGGGGGAGAGCTTAGAACGCCTTAGCGATCAGCCTCTTGCGGTCGTGGCCTTCGATCCGCAGCGCCGCCAGCCCCCCCGGCGACAGACCCTCACCACCCGTGAATGCCACCTCGCAGAAGTCGCCTGCTCGGGCCAGGCCGGGGCGTTCCACCACGGCCGTGATCGTGCGTCCCACCTGCGCCTGGAGGTGGGTCGCCAGCCGTGCCTCCCCCGCCGCCCGCAGCCTCGCGGCGCGGGCCTTGACCACCGGGCCGGCCACGGGGGGCATGCGCGCGGCGGGGGTGCCGGGGCGGGGGCTGTAGGGGAAGACGTGCAGGTGGGTCAGCCCCGCCTCCTCCACAAAGGCCAGGGTGTTGTCGGCCTGGGCGTCGGTCTCGGTGGGGAAGCCCGCGATAAGGTCGGCGCCGAAGGCGGTGTCGGGCCGCACCCGGCGCACGGCGGCGATCAGGCTCAGCGCCTGGCCGCGGTCGTGGCGGCGCTTCATGCGCTTGAGCACCAAGTCGTCGCCCGCCTGGATCGACAGGTGCAGGTAGGGCGCCAGCCGCTCCTCCTCCGCGAAGGCGCGCAGCAGGTCTTCATCCAGCTCGGCGGCGTCCACCGACGAGAGGCGCAGACGCTGCAGGTCGGGGCAGAGCTTCAGGATGCGCCCCACGAGCTGGCCCAGCGTGGGCTTGCCGGGGAGGTCGGCGCCCCAGCTCGTCACGTCCACGCCGGTGAGCACCACCTCGGCGAACCCGGCGCTCGCCAGGCCCCGGATCTCTGACACAACCTCTCCCGCAGGCGTGCTGCGCGAATGCCCGCGGCCGGTGGGGATGATGCAAAAGGTGCACGCGTGGTCGCAGCCGTTCTGCACCGCCACATAGGCCCGCGCCCGCCCGGCGCTCGGCGACTGCAAGGTCGCGGAACCGGAAGGCGGCGCGCGGTCGAGCCCGCCGGTGCGCACCCGCGCCGTCGAAAGCGTCAGGGCGTAGGCCCCCGCCTGCGACTTGAACGCGTTGCCCAGCACCTGATCCACCTCGGACATCGAGGCGAAGGCGGCCGGATCGATCTCCGCCGCGCAGCCGGTGACGATCAGCCGGGCACCGGGCCGCTCCCGCCGCGCCTTGCGGATCGCCTGCCTGGCCTGCCTCACCGCCTCGTTCGTCACCGCGCAGGTGTTGACGATCACCGCGTCGGTCAGCCCATCCGCCAGCGCAGCCGCCTGCGCAGCGTCGCCCTCATAGGCGTTCAACCGACAGCCGAAGGTCAGCACCTCGACCCCCGGTCGCTGTGGGGCGCTCCGTGAGGGTGCGACCATGGGGAGGGTGCCGTCAGCCACGGGCGGGCTCGCGGTCTGGCAGGCGGCCCGTGAACTCCAGTTCCACGGGGCCGGTCATCACGACGTGACCGTCGGAGTCGCACCATTCGATCCGGAGGGAGCCGAATTCGAAGGCCACCTCGCACGCCCGATCCACCAGCCCCCGGCGCACGGCGGCGACCACGGCGGCGCAGGCGCCCGTGCCGCAGGCCTTGGTGGCACCCGCGCCGCGCTCCCACACCCGAAGCACCATGTGGCCCCGGTCGACCACCTGGCAGAAGCCCACGTTCACGCCTTCGGGAAACAGGGGGTGATGCTCGATCATCGGCCCCACCTGGCTCACAGGGGCGTTCGCCGCGTCGGCGGTGAAGAACACCACGTGCGGGTTGCCCATGGAGACGCAGCCCGGCGTGTGCAGGCTGGGCGCGGTGGGCGGCCCCACGGCGAGTTCGATCCCCTTGGTGTCCATCTCCTCGGCCAGGGGAATGTCGCGCCAGTCGAGGCCGGGGGCGCCCATGTCCACCGCGATTCGGTGGTCACCCGCGGCGGTGACGGTCAGCCGCCCGGCGCGGGTCTCCACCACCACGGAGTCACGGCCCGACGCCTGCAGCAGGAGCCAGCCGACGCAGCGGGTGGCGTTGCCGCAGGCCGAGACCTCGTGCCCCTCCGCGTTCCAGATGCGCATGAAGGCGTCGGCGCCCGGCGTGGTGGCGGGCTCGATGGCGATGAGCTGGTCGCAGCCGATCCCCCCTTGGTCCCGGCGGGCGAGGGCGCGCACCTCTGCCGGCGAGGGCGCGAACGGCGCTGAACGCGCCTCGACCACGACGAAGTCGTTGCCGAGGCCGTTCATCTTCAGGAACGGGCGGGACATGGGGCTGTGGATATAGTCGAAGCGAAGCGGAAACTCACGCCCGGCCTCACAAAGCCGCCGTCGCGCTTGATCAAACGCCCTCGTCCGGCGTCAATGCGTCGACCCCCAACGAAGGCTCATCGATGCGCATCCGCCTCCTCGCCGCCCTGTTCGCCGCGGCCGCAGCCCTCCCCGCCATGACAGCTCACGCCCAAACCGCCGCCGCACCCCCCGCCGATCCCTACATCTGGCTGGAAGACGTCTCCTCCCCGCGGTCGATGGAGTGGGTGAACAGCCACAACGCCAAGGCCACCGCCGCCCTGGAGGCCGACCACCGCTATCCGCAGCTCTACAAGGAGGCGCTGGCCATCGCCGAGGCGCGGGATCGCATCCCCGCGGGCAGCTTCATCCGGGGCGAGGTCTACAACTTCTGGCAGGACGCCGGCCACGTGCGCGGCATCTGGCGCAAGACCTCGCTCGCCAGCTACCGCACCGCCGCCCCTGAGTGGACGACGGTTCTGGACATCGACGCCCTGGGCAAGGCCGAGGGCAAGAGCTGGGTGTTCAAGGGCGCCCCCTGCGCCCGCCCCGTCCAGAAGCGCTGCCTCGTGCAGCTCTCCGACGGGGGCGAGGACGCGGTGACCATCCGCGAGTTCGACCTCGAAACCGGCAAGTTCGTGGAGGGCGGCTTCACCCTGCCCAAGTCCAAGGCGCGGGTGGCGTGGGAAGACGAGAACACCCTCCTGATCTCGAACGCCTGGGAGCCGGGCCAACTCACGGCGTCGGGCTATCCGTACGTGGTGAAGCGGCTGAAGCGCGGGCAGAGCCTGGATCAGGCTGTCGAGGTCTATCGCGGCGAGAAGGCCGACGGGGGCTACGGCGTCAGCCCCCGGGTGCTGCGCGACGGCGAAGGCCGTACCCTGTCGGTGATCGTGCGCCCGCTGGACACCTTCAACCACGAGACCTTCGTGGTCACGCCCAAGGGCGCTGAGCGGCTGGCCATCCCCGCGAAGGTGGCGATGGAGGAGGTGGTCGCCGGCCGGGTGATCCTTAACCTGGACGAAGACTGGACGGTGAACGGCAAGACCTTCCCCGCCGGCTCCCTCGTCTGGACCGACCTCGCCGCCCTCAAGGCCGACCCGGCGCACCTGAAGCCGAAGCTGATCTACACCGCCGGGCCGCGGGAGAGCTTCGACGGGATCACCTCCACCCAGAACAAGCTTCTGGTCGACATCTACGAGAACGTGCGCGGCCGGGCCTACGTCTACACCCCCACCGCCACCGGCTGGAAGCGGGCGAAGCTCACCCTGCCGGACAACGCCTCGGTGAGCTTCGGCTCCACCGAACAGAAGGGCGATCGCGCCTTCGTCACGGTGTCGAGTTTCCTGACCCCCACCACCCTGTGGCTGGCGGATACGGCCACGGGGGCGGCGACGCAGATCAAGAGCCTGCCGCCCAAATTCGACGCGACGGGCCTCGTCACCGAGCAGTTCGAGGCCACCTCGAAGGACGGAACCAAGGTGCCGTATTTCGTCGTGCACCGGAAAGACATCAAGCTCGACGGCTCGAACCCCACCCTGCTTTACGCCTACGGCGGCTTCCAGGTGAGCCAGACGCCCGGCTACTCGGCGGGCACCGGCAAGCTGTGGCTGGAGCGGGGCGGCGTCTACGTCTTGGCCAACATCCGCGGCGGGGGCGAGTTCGGGCCCAAGTGGCACGAGGCGGGCCTGCTCACGAAGCGCCAGGTGATCTACGACGATTTCGCTGGGGTGGCCGAAGACCTGATCCGGCGGAAGATCACCTCGCCCCGCAGGCTCGGCATCCGGGGCGGCTCCAACGGCGGTCTCCTGATGGGGGTGCAGTTCACCCAGCGGCCCGACCTGTGGAACGCCGTCATCATCGACGTGCCGCTCCTGGACATGATCCGCATCGGCAAGATCGCGGCGGGCGCCAGCTGGCAGGGCGAGTACGGCGACGTGAACGCCGACCCGGCGGTGATGGCCTTCTGGCGCAAGACCAGCCCCTACGACAACCTGCGCACGGGCGTGAAATACCCGGAGCCCTTCATCTTCACGACCACCAAGGACGACCGCGTCGGCCCCCAGCACGCCCGCAAGTTCGCCGCCCGCATGGAGGAGATGGGCCTGCCCTTCTACTTCTACGAAAACACCGAAGGCGGCCACGGCGCGGGGGCGGACCTAAAGCAGCAGGCCCATACCCAGGCGCTGGAGATGACCTACCTGCAGAAGAAGCTGATGGACTGACGGCGCGCGCCAAGCCCTCCCCATTCACGGGGGACGCGGGACCGTCGCGCAGCGATCAAACCCGCTTCTCAGCAAGCTTGGCCTTATTGATCGAAGGGCGGGAAGCTGGCTTGATACGAGGGCGGCCCGCTCCAAGACGCCGAGTGAAAGCGAGGTGATCGGATGGGTCAGGCGGTCCGCACGCCATCTGGCCTCCTTCGTGTTCTGGGCGTGGCCTTCGGGCTGTCGCTTGCGCTCGGAGGAACCATCGGCAGCGGTATTTTCCGCACTCCCGGCAGCATCGTCGGCGGCGCGGGCACGGTCTGGCTTGCCGCCCTCCTGATCGCCTTCGGGGGCGTGCAGTCGCTTCTGTCCGCTAACCTCTGGGCAGAGGTCTCCACGTCGATCCCTCTGTCGGGCGGCACGGTAGTGGTGGTGCGCCGCGCGTTCGGCGACACCGCGGCGCTCATTGCCGGCTGGACGGATGCTTTGGCGTGCGTGGCGGCCTCCGCGCAGCTCAGCGTCGCTGGCGCAGGGTTCATCGCCCTTCTGGTTCCGGTCCTCGCCCCTCATCTCGGCCTCACGGCGGCGGTGCTGACGCTCGCTCTGGCGCTGGTGAACTGGAGGGGGATCGTCCTGGGGGAGGCGGCCCAGATCGGTGCCAGCGTGGCCAAGGCGGCGGTCATCATCGCCTTGGTCGCGGCCTTGTTCCTGCTGCACCCGGTCGGCGGACCCTCCACGATCGCGCGGGCTGCACCGCACGCGATGACGATCGCGGGGCTGCTAATCGCCTATCAGCTCGTCTACGGGGCCTATGTGGGCTGGTCTTCGCCGGGCTATTTCTCCGAGGAGACGCAGGACATCGGGCGCTCGATCCCCCGGGCCCTGTTCTGGTCCATCATCGCCGTCGCCGGGTTGTATCTGATGATGCTGGCCGGGCTGGCGCATGTGCTGCCCACAGGCGAGCTCGCCCGGTCCGAATTTCCCGCCGGGCTGGCGTTGGCAAGGTTGATGGGGCCGAGCGGCGACCTGGCGCTTGCCGCGATCGCGCTCCTCACCGTGGTCAGCTGCAACAACGGCAATTTCCTGCAGTGCCCGAGGATTTTTCTCGCGATGGCGAGAGACGGGTATGCCCCACCTCAACTGGCCCGCGTGAACGTCGGAGGCACACCGGACATCGCCCTGCTCGTTTTCACGGTGCTGGCGACGGGGCTGGCCCTGACGGGGCGGTTCGAGCTCGTGTTCATCCTGATGGGCGCGCTGACGATGGCGCTGACGGCTCTGAGCGATCTGGCTTACTTTCAGCTTCGTCGGCGGGAGCCAGACCTTCCGCGGCCCTTCCGCGCCATCGGCCATCCGTGGTTGCCGCTTCTGGCGCTGCTGCTCGACGTGGCCATTCTCGGCGCGGTCCTGATCAGCGACCTGAAAGGTGCGGCTTACGCGCTGGCGGCGATCGTCATCGGTGTGCTGGCGACGCGGTTGACCCGCCGAACCCGGCTTGCGGCGGCTGCGCACTCCGCCTGAGCACACCTACACCGCGTCGCTGCGGGGCGGGTGGGGGTCCAGCAGGAGCCACAGGCCTCGGAGAACCCGGCCCGTGCCCACCAGCGCCGTGATCGCCACCGCCACCGCCAGGCACTCGGCCAGGGGGAAGTTCGGGCCTTCTCGGCCCGCGTCGCGGATGCGCAGGGTCCAGCCGGCGAGGGTGTCTGCGCCCAGGGTCGGGGCGAGGGGGGAGGCGGCGATCAGCCAGGCCGTGAAGGCGAGGACGCACACGCCCATGCCTACGTCGAGCGCCCCGTGAGCCCGCACCGCCATCGGCCTCGCCAGGAGCACGAAGCCCTGGAAGATGGCGAAGATGCCGTAGCTCAGCACCGGCCAGAACAGGATCGCCTTCAGCCCCGCCCAGTCGAAGGTGGCAAGGGCGCCGGGCTCCAGCCCGATGCTGCGCAGGCCGTCGGGGGAGGCGGAGAAGCCGAAGCGCAGCACGCCCGCCCACCACAGCACGAACACGGAGGACGACACGATGATGCTCATGGCGCGGCTGGCCCGGCTGCGTTCGCGGCGTCGGCGGCGGTATACGGTGCGCGTCGGTCCCCTGGGGGGCTGGCGCATCTCCGACCCTGTGGCGCCGAGGTGCGTGCTCCAGTCGCGCCAGTCCCACGAGGCGAACTCCAGCACCCGCAGGTCCTTCACGCGCCAGTTGTCGAGATAGTCGACCTTCACCGTGCGGCGTTCGATCAGCCAGGCCGCCAGGGTCGCGAAGCCGATCAGGCTGATGGCCCCGCTGAAGCCCGTGGCGAAGGCCTGGGTGAAGGCACGCCCGAACTCGGCTCCCGACAGGAGGCGCACGACGAAGATGAGGCTGGCCACCGCCACTTGGATCGTCACGGCGGCCTTCACCGCGAACATCCAGTAGGGATACAGCGTCGGCCCCACCACGTGCTGGGGGCCCTCCCGATAGCGCGCGGCCACCACCAGGGGGTGGCCGATCTCGCGCAGGATCGCCTCGATCTCGTCAGGCGCGAGGGTGCGGTGCAGCTCCGCCTCGCGCCCCTCGATCCGGCTGAGGATGGTGTCGCGCAGCTCGGCGGTGATGTCGTCGCGCTGCTCCTTGGGGAGCAGGAAGCCGACGGCGCGCAGATAGTCTTCGATGAGATTCATGACGGCCCCCCGCCGCTAGGACTGGATGATGGATTCGAGGGAGGCGGAGATCCGCCTCCACTCGTCGAGGAGGCGCGCGAGCATGGCCTCCCCGTTCGGAGACAGGCGGTAGAAGCGCTTCTTGCGCCGCTCCTCCTCCCGCCATTCGCTGACGAGGAGCCCCTGCGTCTCGAGCCGGCGGAGCAGGGGGTAGAGGGTGGATTCCTCCATCTCCAGCCCGTCTGCGGCCAGGGCCTGGCGCAGGGTGTAGCCGTAGCGCTCCTCCCGCAGGCGCACGAGCACGCCCAGGGTGAGGGAGCCGCGCCGCAGCTCCATCCGCAGACTTTCGTAGAGATCGCCCTCGGCGCCCACAGGCTCAAAGCTCCATGCCACATAGTGTGTGTCACACAGTGTATGAGCCGCAGGGTGGAGTCAAGGCACGAAAAAGGGCGGCTCCCTTCGAGGGGAGCCGCCCTGATGTCGGATGGAGGGGCGTGGGCGGCGGTTAGTGCACGCTCACCGGGGCCAGTTCGTGGGCGGCGCAGGCGGCGAAGGCGGCTTCGCGGTCGGCCAGGAGCGCCAGGCGCTCGCCATCGGCGCGGTGCACGGCGAACAGCATCTGGTCGGGCTGCAGGTCGTTCTCGGCCATCGCCTGCGGGGAGTCGGCCAGGATGTCGCCTGCGCGCACCTCGCGAACGTAGACGAGGCTCGGGCCGCCTAGATCTGCGAAGGCCTTGGGCGACAGGGGGTGGGGAACGAGGGAATGCGCCATCATGGCCGTATCCTTACTCTGACGAGGGTGAACATCCGCTGACCGAGCCGGTCGGTTGCGCTTCAGGCGCCGGTGCGGATAGGGATGCGCCGCACGAGCCGCTCGGGCTCGGGGCGGGTGACGTCGATGTGCAGCAGGCCATGCTCCAGCCGGGCGTCGGACACTTCCATGCCGTCGGCCAGCACGAAGGCGCGCTGGAATCCCCGGGCGGCGATGCCCCGGTGCAGGAAGGCGGGATCGGCGGGGGTGGGCCTGGACCCCTCCCCATCCCGGCGACCGACCACGAAGAGCTGCTCGCCCTCCACGGTCACCTGCAGCTGGTCGGGGGAGAAGCCCGCCACCGCCAGGGTGATGCGCACGCCCCCGCCCTCGGTCTGCTCGACGTTGTAGGGGGGGTAGCTGTCGGCGGCGGCCTTGGCCACGCGCTCCACGAGGGCGCGGGTGTGCTCGAACCCCAGGAGAAAGGGGCTGTCGAACACGAGCGTGCGCGTCTGGGTCGTCATCGTGCAGCCCTCGAAAAGAAGCGACTGGCGGGGAGCCGGCTTCGCCCCGGATGGGCGCGAAACCGTCACAGGGGATGTGGCGATCGGGGGTGCAGGGTTCAAGCGCAGCGGCCTCAACGGTCCCTCAACTCCTCCGGGTGCAGGTTGGGGGGGTTCATCCGCCGGAGTTCGCGTGGCGCTCGCTCAGACCCCTGCCGTTTCAGCGGCCCGCTTCACCCTGCGCCTGACGCCCGGCGCGTGGGTCGGGGTGGCGACGGCGGTGCTGGCGGCTTCGATGCTGGCGGCCATCGCCTCGCCGATCCTGCACCACGTGCCCGCGGCCCCGGAGGACGACGCCGAATACTATCGCGTGATCGCCGCCAACATCGCCCGCTCGGGCACGTCCACCTTCGACGGGCAGACGCTCACCAACGGCTACCACCCCCTGTGGGCCTGGATCCTCGCCCTGCAGGATCGGCTGGTCGGCCCTTCGTTCCTGATCACCCGGCTGATCGAGACGGTGGCGGTGTGCGGCGGGCTGGCGCTGGTGCTCCTGCGCTCGCCCCTGAAGACGGGCCTCGGCATCGTCGTGGCCCTGGCACTCTACGGGCGCCTCGTGGCGGGGCTGGCGCTCACGGGGATGGAGGTGTCGCTCCTCTTCGGCACCACCGCCCTCCTGATCTGGACCCTGGCCCCCGGTCGCCCCGAATTCCCCCGCAGCGCGGTGTTGATCGGCCTGGCGGCGGCCGCCGCCGTCCTGTCGCGGATCGACGCGGCGGTGTTCGTGCTGCCGCTGGTGGCCCTCGCCCCCCTGAAGCGCACCACCCGGCTGATCGCGCTCGGCACCGCCGCAGCGGTGGGGGCGGCCTATGTGGGCTACAATCTGGCGGTGTTCGGCTCGGCCATGCCCCTGTCGAGCACGGTGAAGTCCCTCGGCGGCCTGCAGCTCAACCATCGCCTCATCGACCAATTCGCGGACGACTGGCGCACCTCGCATCTGCAGGGCCGCTATGTGCAGACCGCGGTGTTGCTGGCCCTGTCGCCCGTGCTTCTGGCGGTGTCGAAGCGCGACAGCCTCGGCCGGGCGCTGGCGGGCGCGACCCTGGTGGGCGGGGCGGTGTTCGTGGCCAAGCTCCTGTTCGGCTCGTCGTGGCAGATCTGGCCCTGGTACAACTTCCCTGTCTTCTTTGGCCTTCTGGCGGGCATTTTCGTGCTCGGCGCCCCGGTCGAGGCGTGGGTGGCACGACGGGCCGCGGCCCTGCCCGCAGGGGTGGGTTCGGCGCTGGCGGGGCTTGTGCTGGCCGCCCTCCTCGCCAAGGCGGGCCTCGTGCTCGCGCGCACCCCCGCCCAGCCCCTCACCCGGTTCGACGAGGTGAACGCACAGGCCATCGCGCGCTTCGCCCCCGTGCTGCGCGGGCAGAGGGTGGCGATGGGCGATCGCGCGGGCGTGTTCGCGGCGCGCTATCCGGGGGGCGTCACCCAGATGGAGGGGCTGGTCAACGACCGCGCCTGGCTCAACGCGCTGAAGACCCGTGCCCCGCTCAAGCCGCTCCTCTGCGCCCGGGGTGTGAAGTTCGTGCTTGCCTACTCCCGTGATCTTGGCAGCTACCGGCAGGCCGTGGTTCCGGCGATCCGCCCCCGGCTGAGCCAGTTCACAGCCCCCGCCCTCACCCTCTCCAGCGCCGACGAGGTCGGCCACGTGCAGGACCGCTCCGCCTTCGACATGCGCGGCATCGGCGACGAGGACGACGTGCTCTACCTGTGGCGGCTCACCGGCTGCCCCGGGTGAGTGAGGCTCCCGACGCGGAAGCCTTCGCCGGCCTGATGCGGGCCGGGCCACGTGGCGGCCCCGTCGCGGGTGGGGCGGCGGCTGTCGTGCAGGCGCGATCCGCCCCTCTGTGGGTGATGGTTCTCAGCGTCGTGATGCTGCTGATCTTCAGTCGCGCCTGGATCACGGGGCTCGTCGGCCCGGCGGTTGACGCAGAGGCCTCCAGCCTCACGCGCACGCTGTTCTATCCGGCCTACGCCATGGGCGTGCTTCTGCTCGCCACCAGCCCCCGGCGAGGCGTGAACGCGGCGATCGCAGCCGCCCTGCCGCTGGCGCTGGTGCTGACGGCCTTCGCATCCACCACGTGGTCGATCGCCCCCGACCTCACGGCGAGGCGGGCTCTGGCGCTGTTCTTCACCACCACGGCCTCGATAGCCCTGGCGGCACGGCTGGGCTGGCGCGACATGGCCCGGGTGCTGGCGGCGACGTTCGGCATCCTGGCGCTGGGCTCGATGGCCGCGGGCATCGCTCTGCCCACCTTCGGGCGCATGACCGAGCTGTTCCCCGGCGCCTGGCGCGGCCTGTGGGGAGACAAGAACGCCCTCGGCGACTACATGGCACTAGGCGTCTGCGCCTGTGCAGGCGCTGCGGCTCTGGACCGGCAGCTGCGCGGCCTGTGGATTACCACGGCGGTGCTGTGCCTGGCGCTGATCGCGCTCTCCACGTCGAGGACCTCGCTGGTGTCGCTTGCAGCGGGGGCGCTGGCCTTCGGCGTCGTGGCCCTGGCGCGGCGAAGCCCGGCGGTGGCGGCGGCCACGGTGCTGGGCATGGCCGGAGCGGCCCTCGCGGCAGGGGTCGTGGCCTTCCTGCACCCTCACCTGATCTTCGACCTTCTGGGCCGCAACGCCACGCTGACCGGCCGCACGGTGATCTGGGAGGCGGTGCTGCGCCGCATCGCCGAGCGCCCCGTCACCGGCTTCGGCTATGCCGTGGTCTGGAACGACGCGTCGGGCTGGGGCCCCTTGGCCTGGATCGCCAAGGAGGCGCAGTTCACCCCCCACCACGCCCACAATAGCTGGCTCGAGGCCGAGCTGGAGCTCGGCTATGCCGGGGTGGCCCTCCTCGTCGCCTTCGCCGTGCAGACGGCCGTGCGCCTCCTGCGGGCAGGGGAGGGGGCCTGGCTGGCGGCCCCTCTTCTGGCGGCGTTCTTCATTGCCACCCTCACCGAGACGGTGACGCTGAACTACAACGACTTCCTGTGGGTGATCGTGCCCGCGCTCGCCATCCGGCTGGGCCTGCGCGATGCCCCGTCCGCGCCCCTCCCGCCGCCCGCCGCCACCGCCGTCGAGCGGCCCTGGGCCGTCTGAGCCTGCACGGGCGAACGCCTGGGGCTTGATGCCGCGCCCGGCGTCGTTCAGTCCTCACCCCATGTCGACCCCGCCCGCCGATCCCGTCGCCGTCGCCCGCCGCGTGCTGGACGTGGAGGCGCAGGGCCTCGTCGCCCTCGCCGCCGCCCTGGACGCGCGCTTCGCCCACGCGGTGGAGACCATCGCCGCCCTGCAGGGGCGGGTCGTGCTCACGGGCGTCGGCAAGTCGGGCCATGTGGGGCGCAAGATCGCCGCTACCCTCGCCTCCACCGGCACCCCGGCGCACTTCGTCCACGCGGGAGAAGCGGGGCACGGCGACCTCGGCATGATCGCTCGGGGCGACGCGGTGATCGCCCTCTCCAAGTCCGGCGAGGCGAGAGAGCTGGCGGAGATCATCGTCCACGCCAAGCGCTTCGCCGTGCCCCTCATCGGCATGACCTGTCAGGCCGACAGCGCCCTGGGCCGGGCCGCCGACATCCTGCTGCTCATCCCCGATGCGGCCGAGGCGGCCGAGGGGCTGAACGCGCCCACCACTTCCACCACCCTGCAGATGGCGCTGGGCGATGCCCTGGCGGTTGCGCTGATCGCCGCCCGCGGCTTCACCGCCAGCGACTTCGGCGCCCTGCACCCCGGGGGCAAGCTGGGCGCGGCTCTCAAGAGCGTGGCCGACCTGATGCACCGGGGGGACGAGCTGCCCCTCGTGCCGCCCGATACGCCCATGCCCCAGGCCCTCCTGGTCATGACGCAGCGCCGGTTCGGCGTGGTGGGCGTCACCGCGGCCGACGGGTCGCTGAGCGGCGTGATCTCCGACGGCGACCTGCGGCGTCATATGGACGGGCTGATGGGCCATGTGGCGGGCGAGGTGATGACGCCCGCGCCGATCACGGTCGCCCCCCGCACCTTGGCCGCCGAGGCTCTGCGGGTGATGAACGAGCGCCGCGTGACGGTTCTGTTCGTGGTGGACGAGGGCAAGCCCGTCGGCCTCCTGCACGTCCACGACCTGCTCCGCGCCGGCACGGCCTGAGTCATGCGCGGGGGCCAGACAAGCGAAAGGCCCGGGACGAAGTCGCCGGGCCTTTCGGGAATTGGTGGAGCTTAGCGGAGTCGAACCGCTGACCTCTTGCATGCCATGCAAGCGCTCTACCAGCTGAGCTAAAGCCCCGGAAAATCCGGTGCGCCGGGTGTGTGCGGCGACCCCTGGTGGAGGCCGCCCGGCGCGAAGGTCGCGACACCTATGTCATCGCTCTCCCGAGATCAAGCGGGAGAGCGGGGCCCGGCGGCCCCCTGTGGATCAGGAGGCCGCGAAAGCGCCTAGCGGTCGGTCTCGTCCCCGTCGGTGGGCAGTTCGAGATCGTCTTCCGGCATGTCGTCGTCGTCCTCGTCCTCGAGGAACGGCACGTCGTCGGCGTCGGCGGCCTCCTCTTCCTCGAAGTCGACCCCGAGGTCGTCAGAGGCGGAGGCGGGCGTGCCGGGATCCTGGTCACCGTCTTCGTCGCTTTCCGGCGGGGTCGAAGCCGCCTCGGCGTCGATCTCAGGCGTGGCCTCCACTTCTTCTTCGAAGGCCTCCGTATCCTCGTCGGGGGCGGCCTTGGCGGCGGCGGCGGCCTCGTCGGCCTCGTAATCGGGCACGGTGGTGCGGGCGCGCACGCGGCGCGAGCGCACGGCCTCTTCAGGATCGAAGTCGTGGGCGCACTTGGGGCAGTGCGCCGGACGCTTCGTCAGGTCGTAGAACTTCGTCTGGCAGTTCGGGCAGATCTGCTTGGAACCGAGTTCCGGATTGGCCACGTGATATGAGTCCGTAGATGGAGAAGGCGGGGGTGCAGGAGGGCGGCTCCCTTGCCACGCGCAAGCGCCCCCTGTCAAAAGCCGAAGGTGAGGCGTCGGTCGCGAGCCTGCGCCGAGGAGCCCCGCCGCTTGACCCTTTCCGACACCGCTTCGCCGCCTGAACGCCTGACCGCCACCCCCGGCAATCCCCTGCGCGGCACGGTGCGGGCGCCGGGAGACAAGTCGATCAGCCACCGGGCGCTTATCCTCGGGGCCCTGGCGAACGGCGTCACCACGATCACCGGCCTTCTGGAAGGCGACGACGTTCTGGCTACGGCCAAGGCTGTGGCCGCCTTCGGCTCCACCGTCGAGCGTACGGGTGACGGGGCGTGGCGGGTGGAGGGTCGCGGCGGCCTCTCGACCCCGCCTGCCGAGATAGACTGCGGCAATTCCGGCACCGGCGTGCGCCTGTTGATGGGGGCCGCCGCCGGGTTCGACCTGATCGCAACCTTCACGGGAGACGCGTCGCTCAGCCGCCGCCCGATGGGCCGGGTGACGGACCCCCTGTCGAGCATGGGCGCTCGCTTCGAGGGCGCACAGGGCGGGCGGCTGCCCCTGACGCTGCACGGGGCCCCGCTGCAGGCCATCGCCTACACGCCGCCGGTGGCGTCGGCTCAGGTCAAGTCGGCGATCCTCCTCGCGGGGCTGCGGGCACAGGGCGCGACCACGGTGACGGAACCTGCCCCCACCCGCGACCATACCGAGCGCATGCTCCGCGCCTTCGGAGCCGAGGTCGCGGTCCACGACACCCCCCAGGGTCGCACCGCCACGGTGGTGGGCGGCGCGAGGCTGCAGGCGCAGGCCGTGGCGGTGCCGGGGGACCCGTCTTCCGCCGCGTTCCCGCTGGTGGCGGCGCTGATCACCCCCGGATCGCGGGTGACGGTGGAGGGGGTGCTGCTGAACCCGCTGCGCACGGGGCTGTTCGACACCCTGATCGAGATGGGCGCCGACCTCGCCATCACGAACCGTCGCGACGAGGGCGGCGAGCCCGTGGGCGACATCACGGCGACTTTCGGCCCCCTGCGCGGCGTGACGGTGCCGGCCGAGCGCGCCCCCTCGATGATCGACGAGTATCCGATCCTCGCCATCGCCGCGGCCTTCGCCACAGGCGAGACGGTGATGCTGGGCCTGGCCGAACTGCGCCACAAGGAGAGCGACCGCATCGCCCTGACCGAGGCCCTGCTGGCAGCCTGCGGAGTGCAGGTCAGCTCCAGCCCCGACAGCCTAAGGGTGATCGGAACCGGCGCGGCCCCGGCGGGCGGCGCCCTCGTGCACACCCACGGCGACCACCGCATCGCCATGAGCGCCCTCACCCTCGGCCTCGCCGCACGGGCCCCTGCGGCGGTGGACGAGCCGGGCATGATCGCCACGAGCTTTCCAGGTTACGGCGAATTAATGGCCCGGCTGGGGGCGCAGATCGGCTGAAATCCGACAAAAGCTTGCTGTGACAAGGTTTCCCTAGCGGAAGGTGCTGCTTTACGCGGCCGCGCTTTTCGTGCTTTCTAGCGGTGTTAAGACCGCGCCTCCCAAGCGCGCGGCTTGCGTCATGCACGCACATGGGCTGGAGGAACGCCGGAAATGAACGCTTCGCGTCTTGCTGCGGGGGCTGCGGTCGCCGCCCTTGCCGTCGGTTTCGGCTACGCTGGTCTCGCAGGGATCGCCCCCTCAAAGGCGGTCGCCTCGTCCGAAGCGGCCTCCACCGGCCCGCTGAAGGTCGACAACTTCATGTTGGCCGACCAGGATTTCATCGCCCACAGCCTCTACCGTCTGAAGGACGCGAAGGCCGTGGTGCTGATCACCTACGGTGACGGCTGCCCGATCGTTCGCAACAACGTGGCCGCCTACCAGGCCCTGAAGAACGCCTATGCGGCCAAGGGCGTCGAGTTCCGCATGCTCGACTCCAACCTTCAGGACACGCGCGACGGCGTGAAGAAGGAGATGGCCGACTACAAGCTCGATATCCCGGTCATGTTCGACAACAACCAGCTGGTGGGCGAGCAGCTCGGCGTGACGCGCACCGCCGAAGTGATCGTGATCAACCCCAAGAACTGGAAGGTCGTCTATCGCGGCCCGGTGGACGATCGCGTCACCTATGAGCGTCAGAAGGCCGACGCCAAGGAACACTACGCCGCCGACGCCCTCGACCAGCTGCTCGCGGGCGGCCCGGTCACCGTGGCGCAGCGCCAGGCGGAAGGCTGCCTCGTCAGCTTCCCCGAGCGCGGCAAGACGCAGAGCTTCGCCAAGATCTCCTACGCCCACACCATCGCCCCGATGGTCCAGCAGAAGTGCGCCACCTGCCACCAGCCCGGCGGCATCGGCCCCATGCCGCTGACCAGCTACGAGCAGATCAAGGGCTTCTCGCCGATGATCCGCGAAGTGATCCGCACCAAGCGCATGCCGCCGTGGATGGCCGATCCCTCGGTCGGCAAGTTCCATGACGACAAGAGCCTGTCGTCCGACCAGATCAAGACGATGGTGCACTGGATCGAAGCCGGCTCGCCCCGCGGCGAAGGCATCGACCCGCTCGCCAAGATCAAGTTCGCCGCGCCTGAGTGGCCGCTCGGCAAGCCCGACATGATCATCGACGTTCCGGCCTACACGATCCCCGCCAAGGGCATCGTCGACTACCAGCGCCCCTACGTCCTGAACCCGGTGACCGAGCCGCGCTGGCTCAAGGCCTCCACGGTGAAGGTGAACGACCGCCAGTCGGTGCACCACATCCTCACCGGCCTGATGACCGAGATTCCGAAGACCAACGGCGAGGCCACGGAGTCCAAGTGGGGCTCCTCGGTCGGCGGCTATGCGGTGGGTTCGGAGTCGGTGATCGCCCCCAAGGACCACGGAACCTACATCCCGGTCGGCGGCGCCATCGGCTTCCAGAACCACTATACGCCGTACGGCAAGGAAACGACCGAGAAGAGCCAGATCGCCTGGTACTTCTACAAGAAGGGCGAGAACCCGACCTACGTGATGCACAACATCGCGATCGCCGATCCTTCGATCATGATCGGTCCGAACGAAGAGCATCACCACGAGACGGCCTATCTCGAGTTCCCGAAGGACGCCGTGATCTACGGCGCCTTCCCGCACGCGCACTATCGCGGCGACAGCTCGACGGTGGCGATCCGCTATCCCGACGGCAAGGAAGTGATGCTGCTCGCCCTGCCGAAGTACGACTTCAACTGGCAGCGCGAATACACCTTCGCCACGCCCCTGAAGGTGCCGGCGGGCTCCAAGATCATCGCCCGCTACACCTACGACAACTCGGCGCGCAACCCGGCCAACCCGGATGCGAACCGCACCGTGCCGTGGGGCGACCAGTCGTTCGACGAGATGCTCTACACCTCGCTGCGCTACAGCTGGGTCGACGAGACCTCGTCCAAGACCAAGCCCGAGTACGACAAGATGCTTCAGGCGAACCGCATGATGGGCATGTTCGACGACAACCTGAACGGCAAGATCGAGCTGGCCGAACTCAAGGGCAAGACGGGTGAAGGCCTCAAGAAGAACTTCGCCTTGATCGACCAGAACAAGGACGGCTCGATCTCGGGTGCGGAACTCTCGACCGCCCTCGCCTACATGGCCAACATGCGCCGCACGGCCTCGGCCCCGGCCAAGCCCAGCACGGGCGACATGCTGACCAGCGGCGCGGCCGCTCCGGCTCCGAAGCCCACGGCCAAGGCGGCCCCGGCGACGGCTCCGGGCGCCAAGCCGATCGTCTCGGCTTCGCGCTGAGGCGGATGACGATCTTCGCACCCGGCCGCTCCCTCGCGGGCGGTCGGGTGCGGGCTCTTCTGCAGACGATGCGACACGTCAGGGGCCCGCTCGCGGGCCTCTTTCTGTTTGCGGCCCCCCTGCTCGTCGCAAGTGTGGCGGCGCCGTCCGCTTCGGCCCGCACCGAGCCCCGGCCGCTGGAGCACGTCGCCATCGGCGCCCCCGCTCCGCCCCTCCTCGCCCGCGACATCGGTGGCCGCAGCCTCAGCCTCGAAGGCTTCCGTGGCCGGGTGGTCGTGCTGGAGTGGACGAACCCCGTCTGCCCCTTCACCGCCAAGAAATACGCCAAGGGCGCCATGCAGGCCCTGCAGCGCGAGGCCCGGGCGGGCGGCACGGTGTGGATCACGATCGACACCTCGGCCCCCGCCGCGCCCGGCCACCTCACCGCCGCCCAGGCCAGGGCCCGGATGAAGGCCGTCGGCTCGCGGGTGGACGGCTTCATCCTCGACGAAAGCGGCGACCTCGGGCGACGCTACGGGGCCAAGACCACCCCCACCGTCTTCGTCGTCGACCGCTCGGGCCGCCTCGCCTACCAGGGCGCGGTGGACGACGATCCCTACGGCGAGGAAGGCCCCAAGGTCATGGCCTATGCCCGGGCTGCGCTGGATGATCTGGCGCGGGGCCACACCGTCCGCAACGCCGAGACCCGCCCCTACGGCTGCCCGGTGGAATACTGATCGCCCTCGCCACGGTACGCAGCGATCCAAGGGGGGAAGACACCGCGCCCCACAGTTTGTAGACACCCCGCGCCTCTTCCGCACTCGGAGCACCTGAACCTTGGCCAATGTCACCGTGGTCGGCGCCCAGTGGGGCGACGAGGGGAAAGGCAAGATCGTCGACTGGCTGTGCGACCGCGCCGACGTGGTGGTGCGCTTCCAGGGCGGCCACAACGCCGGCCACACGCTCGTGGTCGGCGGCAAGGTCTACAAGCTGGCGCTGCTGCCCTCCGGGGTGGTGCAGGGCAAGCCGAGCGTGATCGGCAACGGGGTGGTGGTGAACCCCTGGCACCTTCTGGATGAGATCGAGCGCATCGAGGCGCAGGGCGTGCGCATCAGCCCCGATCTCCTCACCCTGGCCGACAATGCCTGCCTGATCCTGCCCCTGCACCCCGAGCTCGACATCGCCCGCGAGGCGTCGGTCTCAGGCCGGAGCGGCGGCATCACCCGCATCGGCACCACCGGCCGCGGCATCGGCCCCGCCTACGAGGACAAGGTAGGCCGCCGCGCCATCCGCGTCTGTGACCTCGCCGACACCGACATGCTGGAGGCCAAGATCGAGCGCCTGCTCGCCCACCACGCCCCCCTGCGCCGGGGCCTAGGCCTGCCTGCCGTCGACCCCGACGTCCTGCTCAAGGCCCTCCTGGACATAGCGCCGCGCATCCTGCCCTTCGCCCGCCCGGCGTGGCGGATGCTCGACGAGGCGGTGCGGGCGGGCAAGCGCGTGCTCTTCGAGGGCGCGCAGGGCGCTTTCCTCGACGTGGACCACGGCACTTATCCCTATGTGACGAGCTCCAACACCGTGGCGGGGCAGGCGGCGGCGGGCTCGGGCCTCGGGCCAAAGGGCGCGGGCTTCGTCCTGGGCATCGTCAAGGCCTACACCACCCGCGTGGGCGAGGGGCCGTTCGCGGCTGAGCTCGACACGGCGGAAGGCGTGGGCGCGCACCTTGCCACCGTGGGCCGCGAGGTCGGCGTGAACACCGGGCGCCCCCGCCGCTGCGGCTGGTTCGACGCGGTGCTCGTGCGCCAGTCCGTGGCCATCAACGGCATCGACGGCATCGCCCTGACCAAGCTCGACGTGTTGGACGGCCTCGAAACGCTGAAGATCTGCACCGGCTACGACATCGACGGCCAGCTGTTCGACCACCTGCCCTCATCCCTGAAAGCGCAGGCCGCGGCCAAACCCGTGTTCGAGGAGATGGAGGGCTGGACCCAGTCCACCGGCGGCGTGCGCAGCTTCCGCGACCTCAACGCCAACGCGGTGAAATACGTCCTGCGGATCGAGGAGCTGATCGGCGCCCCCGTGGCCCTCCTCTCCACCAGCCCCGAACGCGACGACACCATCCTGATGCGCGACCCCTTCGTGGGGTGAGGGCTGCCCTGGGCGCGGACTGCTGCTGCGGTTGACCGCGCCTGCCCGACGGTCATTCTGCCCCGGGGGAGACAATCATGATCATCGCCGAACCGCCGGTCGCGCCAGCCTCTGCGCCACACTGGATTGAACAGCCCAGCGAGGCTGAGCTGGCGCTTTCGCGGGCGCGTTACAGCCGTACCGATGGCAGGAACGTGCAGCTGACAATGACCTGCTACGTACAGGCCGACGGACGCCTCGTCGCCTGCCAGGGCGAGCCGGCGCTCAAACGACTCGCGGGACAATATCGTCTGGACCGTAAGGCCTATCCGGCCCCCACGATCGTCGTGCAGGTCAGCCTGCCCAAGATTTCCGACACGTCCGTCAAGCTTCTGTCAAAGCCGACGCCTGCGCAGCTGAAGGCTCTGGGAGGCAAGGATCGTGCGGTCTTGAACTGCCGGGTGTCGGAGGTCGGCGAGGTATCCGATTGCGTGGCAGACGAGCGGGCACCGCCATCGGCAGGTGTTGACCTCGATATCGCAAAGGCCGGGGCCGCACTTTACCGGTTCAAGCCCGCGATGCTCGGTGGGCAGGCGGTCGCCACCTACGTAGCTTTCGAAGTCGACTTAGGCGGCGCGAGTCACGTGATCAACCGCCCGGAGTGGGTTCGCAGGCCCTCGGGCACGGATCTCATGGGGTCCTATCCGTCCGAGGCCTACCGGCGCGGGATTTCCGGGTTCGTACGGCTGCACTGTCGCGTCACGACGAGCGGTGCAGTCACCGGTTGTGAAACGCTCGACGAAGCGCCGGAAGGGTTGGGATTTGGCGGCTCGGCGCTTCACCTTGCCCCCCTGTTCGTCATGAAGCCGCAGACCGAGGATGGCCAGCCGGTGAGCGACGGCGAAGTCGTCATTCCCCTTCGCTTCACGACAGATGGGCCGGTAACGGCGCTGCCTCCGTCATTGGCGGTCATCTCCACGATGGCATGGGTGCCCTTGGAGGCGGCACCGGTCGCGTCGCAGGTGGCAGCCGTGTTTCCACCCGCCGCGGCCGCAGCGCACACGTTCGGACGGCTCGTCTTCGACTGCAAGATCGGCAAGGATGGCGCGCTGACTCCTTGTGAGGTTCAGCTGAACACGTCCCCTCGCGCAGGGTTGGATTTCGCGGCGAGGCGGCTCCTGCCCCTCTTCAAGGCGCGCATCGGTGCCTTCCCTCCTGACAAGCTGGCTTCGCTGCGGACCACTGTCGTTTTCGATTTCTCCGCCCGGACCCTCGCCGCGGACCCCGACCGGTATGTGCGGCAGCTCGACTGGGTCAGGAGCTTCGACGCGGACTCCGTCGTGAAGGCCTACCCCAAGGAAGCCGTGGAGGCCGGCGTGTTGAATGGGGGCGCTACGGTCGAGTGCCGAATTGGCGCTGACGGAACGCTGACGAATTGCACGTCGCTTCAGGAAAGCGCGCCAAACCTGGGCTTTGGCGCAGCCGCCGTGGCGGTGGCGTCGGTGATGCAGGCCAACCTGTGGACGCGCGACGGCGAGCCCGCGGTCGGGGCCAAGGTCAAGCTCCCGCTCAAGTTCGTCTACGCGGGCGAAGAAGCGGCCAAAACGCCCTAGCCCGCCCAAGCTCCCCTCACAGCAACCCCGCAGAAAACTGCGCCCCGGCGTCATTTGATCGGTGGCCTCGCCGCCCCACCTGAACAGCAACACTCACAGACACGGACGACGCGCATGGCCAGGCTCGACGGCAAGATCGCTCTCATCACCGGCGGCACCACCGGCATCGGGGCCGCCACCGCGCGGCTGTTTCAGGCGGAGGGGGCGACGGTGATCGTCACCGGCACCAATCCCAAGACCGTCGAAGCGGCTCGGGCCGAGCTGCCCGGCGTGCAGGTGGTCGTGTCCGACCAGTCCGACCCCGCCGCTTCCAAGGCGCTGGTGGAGCAGGTGAAGGCCGAGCACGGTCGCATCGACGTGCTCTTCGTCAACGCCGGAATCGCCCACTTCGCCCCCGTTCAGGCGGTGGACGAGGCGTTCTTCGACAAGGAGTTCGGCGTCAACGTGCGGGGCGCGTTCTTCATGGCCAAGCACGCGGCCTCGGCCATCCCCGACGGCGGCACGATCATCTTCACCGCCTCCACCGCCGCGTCTTCGGGCGGGGCGAACATGAGCGTCTATTCGGCGACGAAGGCGGCGGTTCGCTCCTTCGGGCGGACCTTCGCGACCGAGCTCGCGCCGCGCAACATCCGGGTGAACGTGATCAGCCCTGGCCCGGTGGAGACGCCGATCTTCGGCAAGTCGGGCCTGGATCAGGCCACCATCGACGGCTTCAAGACCGGCATGGCCGCGCGCGTGCCGCTGGGCCGGATGGGCCGCCCGGAGGAGATCGCCCAGGCCGTGCTCTACCTCGCCGCCGACGCAGGCTTCGTGACAGGCGAGGAGATCATCGCCGGGGGCGGGCTGAACCTCCTCTGAGGCTGGGCGCCGATCAGGGCGCGGGTGTGAAGTCTCGCAGCCGCGCCACCTCAGCCGCATCGAGCTTGCCGAGGAGCGCCACCACCAGCTCGACCATGCCGTCGAAGTCCTTGCGGTCGATGACGCCGTTGTGGGCGTGGGTGTAGCGAGCCGGAACCACGAGGTTCACCGTCGGCACGCCCCCGTTGGAGCGCTGGATCTCCGCCGAGTCGTCGCCGTAGCCCTGCACGAGGTCGAGCTGCAGGGGGATGCCCTTGGCCGCCGCCACAGCCTTCACCAGGGCGGTGAGCTTGCGGCTGGGAAGCGCTGAGCTGTCGTAGAGGAAGATTCCCGGCCCGGCGCCGAGCTTGGCCTGCGTCTCCTCCGGATTGCGGCCGGGACTGTCGCCGGTGATGCCGCCTTCCAGAGCGATGGCGAGGTCGGGCTTGATGACGGCCGCCGCGCTCTCCGCGCCGCGCAGGCCCACCTCCTCCTGCGTGGTGATGGTGAAGGCGATGCGGTTGGGGTGGCCTGAGGCCTTGAGGCGGCGCATGGCCTCGATCACCACGGCGCAGCCCACCCGGTCGTCCCACGCCTTGCCGAGGTAGCGCCCGTTGGCCAATTCCACGAAAGGGCTGTCGGGCACCACGGGGTCGCCGGGGGAGAGGCCCAGCTGTGCCACCTCCTCCGGGGTTCGAGCGCCCACGTCGAGGTAGAGGCTGTCGCGATTGAACACCCTGGTGCGCTCCTCGGCGGGCACCACGTGGATGTCGCGGATGCCGGTGACGGCGGGCACCGGACCCTTGGAGCCGATGATCACCCAACGCTGGTCGGGCAGGGCCTGGTCGAGCCAGCCGCCCAGCATCTGCATGGACAGGTACCCGTCGCGGGTGACCCGGCGCACCATGCCGCCCAGCTCGTCCATGTGGGCGTCGAGCATGACCGTGGGGCCGGAGCCGCCCTGCATGGCGATGATCGAGCCCAAGCCGTCGAAGGTCAGGGTGTCGGCATAGGGCTTCATCTCGCGCACCATCAGGGCGCGCACGGGCTCCTCGAATCCGGGCGGCCCAGCGGCTTCAGACACGGCCTTGAGGAGGGCCTTGGTGCGATCCTGCGCCACGGCTGGGCTGGCGAGGGCGAAGGCGGCGATCAAGGCGAGGGAGAGGCGCATGGGGGGAGGCTAGCGGGGCCTCGCGCCCACCGCCAGCGGTGGCGCGCCGTCTTGAAGCGGTCACGGCCACCTGCTTGGAATGCGGGCATGATCCGCCGCCTCGCCCTCGTTCCGCTCGCGCTCCTGACCGGCTCCCTCCTGACCGGGGCTGCGGCCCCTGACGTGCGAACGGCCGTGGCCGTCGCCGGGCGCATGACCCCCGCGTGGTTCGTGTGCGACGCCGCCGGGCCGTTCGACTTCGTTGTGGGCCAGAAGGACTCGCGCGGCCAGGCGCGCATCTTCCGCTTCTCCAAGGTGGCTCCGAACTCGCCCTCCTCCGCCGTCTATGCCGTGGCCGATGGCGATCCGGGGGCGGGGCAGGTTCACTACGCGCTCACCCGAAAGGGCCGGGATGTGGGCGACCTGCATGCGGTGAACCCCGGCGTGTTCGACCCGCCCGCCGCCCTTCCACCCCTGTCCAGCGTGGAGGTCGACGGCGTGCGCGCCGAGTGTCGGCTGGAGGAGGGGCTGATCTTCACCGGCTTCACGGCCCGGCGCGGCGTGTCCGTCATCCGCAGCGCCAAGGGGGAGCTGACCTATCGCACCTTCGACTTCGCTAGGCCGAATGCCGCGACCCCCAGCGCCGAGGCGGGTGGCGGGTCCCAGAGCCGGCGGGGAGCCGGTGGCGCCTTCCGGTTCGGCAAGGCGGGCTACGGCTACGAGATCGCGATCCCGGCGGCGGCGTCTGCGCCTGCGACGCTCACCGTCACGCGAGGCGGGCGGCTCGTGCAGCGCGAGCCCTTCCTGGCTTACAGCGCCGCGTTCTAGCGGAGGAGCGCCGCCGCCGCGGTAGCCAGCGCGCCCACGGCCACGATCAGGGCGGCGAGGGGCAGCATCCAGTCTGGCTTGGCCGGGGCGACGACCACGACGGGGGTGGCGGCCTTGGTCTCCAGAGCCTCCAGCACGCGCAGGCCCCGGTCGAGCAGGCCCTTTACCTGAGCTGCGGGGGAGAGTTCGCGGGCGATCCAGCGTTCGACGATGGGGCGGGCGGCCTGCCAGATGTCGGTGTTCGGATCGATGCGGCGAGCGACCCCCTCGGCCGAGACCATGGTCTTCTGCAGGAGTACCAGTTCCGGCCGCAGGTGCATGTCGAACAGGCCGGTGATCTCGAACAGCTGGCCCAGGAGCCGCCCCATCGACACGTCGGCGGCGGTGCGGCCGAAGATCGGCTCGCCGACGGCCCGGAGCGCCTGGGCGAAGTCTCCAACCGCGTGGCGGGTCGGCACATAGCCCGCCTCGAAATGCACCTCGGCCACGCGGTGGTAGTCGCGGCGCAGGAAGCCCCACAGGATTTCGGCCAGGAACCGCCGCTCGCGAGGCCCGAGGCGGCCCACGATGCCGAAGTCGATGGCGGTGATCGTGGAGGGGGCGGAGACGAACAGGTTCCCCTCGTGCAGGTCAGCGTGAAACACCCCGTGGTCCAGCGCCTGCGTCAGGAAGGCGCGCAAGACGCCCATCGCCAGGGCCGGGCGGTCGAGGCCGGGGAGCTCCAGCGCCTCGGCTGAGGAGAGCGGCAGGCCGGGCGCCCACTCCAGCGCCAGCACGCGTTTGCCAACCCCGTCCCACACCACGGCAGGAGCCGTCATGTAGCCGTCTTTGGCCATCACCTCGCCGAGCTCGCTGCAGCCCGCCGCCTCGATCCGCAGGTCGAGTTCGAGTTCGAGGGATCGGGCGACGGAGATGGCCGCCGCCACGGGCTCAAGCCGCCGGGCAGGGGGCACGTGGCGTTCCAGCAGGCGGGTGGCGAGGCCCATCGCCGCCACGTCCTTGGCGACGCGACGCTCCACGCCGGGGCGCAGCACCTTCACGGCGACCTTGCGCCCATCCTTCAGCCACGCCGGGTGCGCCTGGGCGAGGCTGGCGGCGGCCACCGCGGGCTCCAACCGCTCGTAGAGGGAGGCGACGGGGCGGCCAAGGGAGGTCTCAATCTCGCGGATCGCCACCTCCAGCGGAAAGGGCGGCAGGGCGTCCTTCAGGCGGGCGAGGTCGGCGGCGAACACCTCGCCGAACACGTCGGCCCGGGTGGAGAGGAGCTGGCCGAGCTTGATCGACACGGGGCCGAGCGTCTCGAACGCCCGCGCCAGCCGCTCGCCGGGGCGGCCGCGCTTCGCCTGCGGCCCGGCGAAGAGATGCAGCACGGCAGCGGGCAGCTTCAGCTCGGGCGGCAGCACGCCTGCGAGCTCCCGGGGGAGCAGCGCATCATGCCTGGCCAGCGTCCAGCCCGCGGCGATCAGGCGGAGGAAGGCGCTCAGAGCGCCCAGCCGTGGTGGAGGGCGGCGACGCCGCCGGTGAAGTTGGTGTAGCCCGCGTTCTGGAAGCCCGCGGCGCGGATCATCTCCACGAACTGCTCCTGGCTCGGGAAACGACGGATCGATTCCACGAGGTACTGGTAGCTGTCCCGATCCTTGGCTACGAGGCCGCCCACCGCAGGGATCACGTTGAACGAATAGGCGTCGTAGGCTGAACGCATGGCAGCGGCGGGGGGCTGGGAAAACTCCAGGCACAGGAAGCGGCCGCCGGGCTTCAGAACGCGGCGGGCCTCCTTCAGGGCGTCCTCGATGCGGGTCACGTTGCGGATGCCGAAGGCGATCACGTAGGCGTCGGCCACAGCGTCGGGCAGGGGCAGGGCCTGCGCGTCGCCCACGCTCCACACGATCTCCGGCTCCAGCCCGCCGGGCAGGCCCTGCGATTTGTCGCGACCGGCGGCGATCATCTCGGAGTTGTAGTCGATCACCGCCACCCGGGCGTCGGCGCCGCCCCGGCGCGCCTTGGCGGCCCGGGACAGCTTCACGAGGCGGCGCGCGATGTCGCCCGTGCCGCCCGCGCAGTCCACGATCAGCTCCCCCGGCTGGGGGTTGAGGCGGGCGGCGGTCATGTCCTTCCACAGGCGGTGCACGCCGCCGGACATGAGGTCGTTCATCAGGTCGTAGCGGGGGGCCACCCGGTCGAAAACGCCCCGGACCAGCCCCGCCTTTTCAGACGGGTCCACATCGCGAAAGCCGAAGGTGGCGGTGGTGTCGTTCATGCTGTGAGGCTTAGCGGAAACCTCCTGCGCTCGCCAAGGCGAGCGTGTGCGCCTATCTCGCGTCCATGCCTGAACTGCCCGAGGTCGAGACCGTGAAGCGGGGGCTGGCGCCTCACCTCGAAGGGGCGCGGATCGTGCGTGCCACCGCCAACCGTCCCGATCTGCGCTTCCCCCTGCCCGACCGTTTCGCCAGGCGGCTGACGGGTGCGACGGTCGAGGCGCTGGAGCGGCGGGCGAAGTACCTGCTCATGCGGCTGGACACAGGGGAGACGCTGGTGTGCCACCTCGGCATGACCGGGCGCTTCACCGTGCAGGGCCAGGCCGCCTCGCCCGAGCAGCCGGGCGACTTCCACTATGATGCAGGCGGCGATCCGAAGCACGATCACGTGGTGCTCGAGACCGACCGGGGCGAGCAGATCATCTTCAACGACGCCCGCCGGTTCGGCTACATGGACCTCGTGCGGACGGCAGACTTCGCCGCCAGCCGGTGGTTCTCAGGCGTCGGGCCTGAGCCCCTCGGCCCGGATTTCGACGCCGCGCACCTCGTGAAGGCCTTCAGCGGCAAGCGGCAGAACATCAAGGTGAGTCTTCTGGATCAGCGCATCGTGGCAGGGCTGGGCAACATCTACGTCTCTGAAGCCCTGCACCGCGCGAAGATCGCCCCCGACACGCCGGCGGGCGAGGTGTCGTTCACGAGACTCAAGACTCTGGTGAAGGCGGTTCGCGAGGTGCTGGTGGCGGCGATCGAGGCGGGGGGCTCCACCCTTCGTGACTACCGCGCCGCCGATGGGGCACTCGGCTATTTCCAGCACCGCTTTCAGGTCTATGGCCGGGACGATCAGCCGTGCCTGCGCCCCCGGTGCCGTGGCCAGGTGACGCGCACGGTGCAGGCAGGCCGCTCCACCTTCCACTGCGCCGCTTGCCAGACGTAGAGTGGCGTCGTGATGAATCGCCCCCCCGCCTTCCTGATCGCCCTTTCCCTGCTCGCCACCCCCGGCGCTGCTTTGGCCGCTGCCCCCAAACGACCGCCCGCCGCGACGCAGCGGTTCTCGCGCTGGATCGAAGACCTGCCGGTGATGCCCGGCCTCTACGAGACCGACGCCGGCTATTCGTTCGAGGTGGCCAAGGGCGGGCGCCTGGCCGAGGCCCGGCTGCACGGGGTGGTGGCCCCGCAGGTGGTGAAAAGCTTCTACGCCTCGACCCTCCCGGCGCTCGGATGGGCCCCGCAGCCGGGGGCGACCTATGCCTATGAGCGCGGGCGCGAGCGCCTTATCCTGCACGTCACCGCCGCCAAGCCGAGCGGCATCCTGGCGGTGTTCGTGCTGACGCCGAACCCGTCGCCGCCCTCCAGACCGGAGGCGGCGGATGCCCCCCCCGCTCGCCCCTCCCTTCAGGGAAAGCCGCTTTGACCGACGCGCCCACGACCTATGCCACGCTCCTCGTCGAGGAGGCCGACGGGGTGGCGCTGGTACGGCTGAACCGGCCCGAGGCGCTGAACGCTCTCAACGGCCAGCTGCTCGGCGAACTCGCCGCCCTGCTCGAGCGGCTGGGCGGTGACGACACCTGCCGCTGCGTGGTGCTCACGGGCTCGGCCAAGGCCTTCGCGGCGGGGGCCGACATCAAGGAGATGTCGTCCAAGAGCTACGCCGAGATGTTCGCGCAGGATTTCTTCGCCAAGGGGTCGGATGCGGTGGCGGGCTTCCGCAAGCCGATCATCGCGGCGGTGGCGGGCTATGCGCTTGGCGGCGGGTGCGAGCTGGCCATGCTGTGCGACTTCATCCTGGCCGCCGACACCGCCAAGTTCGGGCAGCCCGAGATCAACCTCGGCGTCGCCCCCGGCATCGGCGGCACCCAGCGGCTGACGCGCTTCGTCGGCAAGTCCAAGGCGATGGAGATGATCCTCACCGGCCGGATGATCGACGCGGCGGAGGCCGAACGCTCGGGCCTCGTGGCCCGCGTCGTCCCCGCCGACACGCTTATAGACGAGGCCATGACGGCCGCCCGGAAGATCGCCTCCCTGTCTCCCCTGGCGGTGATGATGAACAAGGAGATGGTCGAGGCGGCCTACGAGACCACCCTGACGCAGGGGGTGAAGCTGGAGCGTCGCCTGTTCCACAGCCTCTTCGCCTTCGACGACCAGAAGGAAGGCATGGCCGCCTTCGTGGAGAAGCGGAAGGCCAACTTCACGGGTCGTTAGGCCGCGGCGGGGGCGGCTCCGAACAGGGCTTCGGCAAAGCGGCTGAGGGGGCCGGGGCCGGCGTCGTCCAGGTGGGCGATGGCGGCGTCGAGGCGGCGGCGCATCTCGATCCGCGCGGCTTCGGGGCCGATGAGCGAGACCACGGTGGTCTTGCCCCCATCCTGCCCCACGTCCTTGCCGGCGACTTCGGAGGTGGAGCTCACGTCGATCAGGTCGTCGAGGATCTGGAACGCTTCGCCAAGCTTGCGGCCGAAACCCTGCGCCACCCCCAGCGCTGCGGGGGGCGCGCCGGCCGCGATGGCCCCGCCCTCCACGGCGGCTACGAACAACAGCCCGGTCTTCTGATGGTTCAGGTCGTGCAGGGCGGCCTGGCTGGTCAGGGGGGAGCGGTCGCGCAGGTCGCTGATCTGCCCTGCGGCCAGGCCCCGGAACCCGATCACCGCCCCCAGCCGCTCCACCAGCGCCAACCGCTGCTCCGCGTCCAGGCCAGGCGCCCGGGCGGTGACGGCATAGGCTTCGTTGAGGAGCGAGATCGCCGCCAGCACCGCCACGTCTTCCCCGTAGCGCCTGTGCAGGGCGGGTTGGCCGCGCCGCAGGCGGGCGTCGTCCATGCAGGGCAGGTCGTCGAGCACGAGCGATGCGGCGTGGACCATTTCCAGCGCGCAGCCGAAATCGAGGGCACCGGCCGAGGCCTCGCCCCCGAACTGCTCGGCCGCCAGAAGCGTCAGCACCGGGCGCAGGCGCTTGGCGGGGGCCAGCACGGCATAGCGCGCGGCCTCGGCCAGAAGGGCGGGCACGGGGCCGTCGCCGGGCGTCAGCTGGGCGAGTCGAGCCTCCACGGCGTGCCGGTGGGCGGCCAGCCGACCGTGAAACCCTTCGTCGGAATAAGCCGCCGCCGCCATGGATTTGAGCCTAAGCGATGAGTCCGCAGGCTGGCGAGCAATTGTTGCGCGCTCGGTCAGCCCGCCAGGGCGTAGTCGAGCCGCTCCCGGTCCAGCCACCGGGAGTAGAAGGGGTCCGGCCGGGCCAGCACGTCGCGCCATCGGTCCACAAACAGGGCGCGGTCGCCGAAGTCGTAGGCCGCCCCGCGGGTCAGCCCCTCGTGGTGGATCAGGGTGGGCGAGGGCGTGCAGACGATGCTGAGCCCAGCGCTCGCAGGCGCAGGCACAGGTCCACATCCTGATAGTGCGTGGCATAGTCGGTGCAGAAGCCGCCCACCTGCGCAAAGCGGTCGCGGCGCATCATCAGGCAGGCACCCGTCACTGCGCTCACCTCCCGCGCGGTGCAGAGGGAGCCCGCATAGCCGTCGGATTCAACGGGAAAGCCGCGCATGGCATGGTCGGCCGTGCCCCGCGCGCCCAGCACCACGCCCGCGTGCTGCACCCGCCCATCGGGATAGGTCAGCACCGGCCCCACGGCCCCCACGGCGGGATCGTCGAACCAGAGGGACAGGCGCTGCAACCAGTCGGCGCTGAGCACCTCGGTGTCGTTGTTCAGGAACAGCACCTGCGCCCCCCGTGCATGACGAGCCCCCAGGTTGCAGGCGCGGGAGAAGTTGAAAGGCCGCGCCTCCCCCGGGATCACCCGCGCCCCGAACCGCTGGAAGGCGCTCAGGGCCGTCTCGTCCGTCGTGCCGTCGTCCACGACCACGATCTCGTAGGCGGGGTGGCGGGTCAGCCCCCGGATCGAGCCGAGGCAGCGGCTGACGATCTGCCCCTGATCCCGCGAGGGTATGACGATGGACACCGAGGGCGGTGCCCTTCGCGCGGTCGGGGCCACCAGGAGGCGGTGGCTGTCGCCGTGCCGGGGATGCGCCACGGGAGTCCAGTCGCGGTCCCGGCGGGCGAGGTGGGCGGCGACCGCGCGCAGTTGCAGGGCCGGGATGTGCGCCTTGGCGGAGGGGCTCTGCGCCAGACTCCCGGCATGGGCGCGCCACTTGTAGAGCGGCTGGGCGATGTGGCCGACGCGGCAGCCCGCCTCTGAAAGTCGCAGCACGAGATCGAAGTCCTGCACCCCGTCCAGCGCCGCGTCGCAGCCGCCGACGGCGCGAAGGCGGGCCGTGCGGGCCACGAGAAGGTGACCCACGTACATCACGCCGAGGAGGTGCAGGGGCGACCAGTCGGGCTTGAAGTGATGGTCGATCACCTCGCCCCGATCGTCGACCTTCAGCTGGTCGGTGTAGACCACGTCCAGTGCAGGTTCGGCGCGCAGGCGCTCGGCCACGGCGGTCAGGGCGTCGGCGGTCAGCTCATCGTCATGGTCGAGGAACGCGATCCAGTCGCCCCGCGCAGCGGCGATCCCTGTGTTCGTGGCGGCCGAAATGCCTCCACGAACCGGCCGCTCGATCAGGCGGATGCGCCTGTCAGACGCTGCCAGCAACCGCGCCTGCCGCAGCGTGTGCGGCGAAGGCGACCCGTCGTCGACCAGCACCAGCTCGAACCGCCCGTAGGCCTGGTCCGTCACCGAGGCGACGCAGGCGCGCAGGAGGGCAGGTGGCGTGTCGTAGAGGGGCGTGATCACCGAGATCGTCGGCCCCCCGCTCTCGGCGGCTCTGGCCCGCAGCCGCAGGGCGGCGCGACCGGCGGCATCCAACTCGAAGTAGGGTGCGGTCAGGCTCTGGGGCTGCAGGGCCGCGCGCATGTGGACGGCACGCCTCCACAGGCCGGGAATGTCGCCGGTGCGGGCCAGACGCCCCGCCGCCGCACGGACGAGGGACGGTCGCTCGCAGGCCAGGGCCAGCACGCCCGCGACCTGCCGGATCGCCCGCGCCAGCTTCACGCCGCCTGCCGGTGGCCGCTAGCCTCTTCACCGTCCAGAAGCCCGCGATAGAGCGCTTCCAGGTCGTCGGTGGATCGGTCCCAGTTCAGGGTGCGCTGGGCGAAGCTCCGCCCCGCCGCCCCGATGGCCGCGGCGCGTTCGGGGTCGGCCAGGAGGGGCTCGGCCAGATCGGCCAGATCGAAGCCATCGCCCCGGTGGGCGACCACGGCCTCGACCCCGTCCTCCACCTCCAGGCCGAGGTTGGCGGCGGGCAGGATCACCGGGCGGCCCGCGGCGAAGAACTCCGGCAGTTTCGACGGCAGTCGCGAGCGGTTGAAGGCATCTGCCCGCCCCGGCTGGATCAGGAGGTCGGCCGCCGCGATCAGCGACAGCACGAGGGGCCTGGGCACCTGCCCGAGCTCGCGCGACACCACCCCTTTCAGCGGGTCGTAGGCCACGTCAGCGCCCGGGCCATAGTCCTGCCCCGTCCGCACCAGCATCACGTCGTGGCCCCGGCGGCGCAGGATCTGGACGGCGACGTAGAGGCTGAGGATCTCCGCCCGGTTGGCGGCGTGCAGGTTGCCCGGATAGACGATCAGCCGCGTGCCGGGGCCGAGCCCCAGCCGGTTTCGCAGGAACGCCGGGTCGTGCGCGGGGGCCACGGCCTCACATCCCGGCCGCAGCAGCCTCTTAAGCCCCGGTGCGAGGTTGAGGAGCGGTGAGGCGATGGCCGTCACCGCATCCGCCCTCGAAAGAATCGCTGCCAGCCGGTGCGGATGGGTCAGCGACGGGGCCATGAGCGCATCCAGCGCCCGGGGCGAGAGGGCCTGCAACTCCCGCCAGCTGCGGCCGAGGTGGGCGGCGGTGAGAATGCGCTCATCGTCTTCCAGGTGGATCAGCGTGCGAAAGCGGCCGACCCGGTGGATGGCGGCCAGCGCCGCCCGCACGGACTCCCGCGGGGTCCAGCCGTGGATCACGGTGTCGAGGGGGTCGCCGGGCTGGCCGTCGAAGGCCAGGGCCGTCGCTGCGTTCTGCGTCAGGGCGGAGCGCGGGGCGGCGTGGAAGCGAGCCGCGCCGAAGTCGGCGGCCCCTGCCGGATCGCCTTCCGAGAACACCGCCACCCGGTGGCCGCGCTGGGCCAGCCGGTTGGCGAAGCCCGCCACGTGGGCGCCGCTGTTGGAATCGAACCGGCCGTAGGTGACGAAGACGATCTTCATGACGCCGGAACACACACCCGATCACCGCATTATGCGACTCTAGGTTGTGTTTCGGCGATTCGGCCAGCCCGCCATGCGGGAGCCGGTCAGTAGAGCGTCTTGCCAGACCAGTTCAGATAGCCGGCGTGTTGACCATAGGGCTGGGTGTAGTCCGGCCCATGGTCGCCGCCCGGTTGGCCATAGCCTTGGCCGGGCGCGCCACAGCACGGCTGGGGCGGCGGCGGGGCCGCGCAACAGGGCTGGACGGGGGGGGCCGAGCAGCAGGGCTGCGGCTGGGGCATGTAGACCGGGTAGGGGCGCGGCTGCGGAACATAGACCGGATAGGGCTGCGGCACGGGCACCCTCACCTCGACCGGGTAGGGCTGGGGAACCGGCACGCGAACCTCGACAGGGTAGGGTTGCGGCACAGGCACGCGCACTTCCACGGGATAGGGCTGCGGCACAGGCACCCTCACCTGCACCGGATAGGGCACGGGCACCCGCACGGGCGGGGGCGGCGGGGCGCAGCAGCCGGTGACGTGGATCGGCGGCAGGGGGCCGGGGCGGCCGAGGGCGTAGGCGTCGGACCGCTCCGCCTGAGCGTACTGGCGCGCCGGTCTCGGGGCCTCCACGTGCTCGATGGCATCCACCGTCTGCAGGCTTAGGTAGCCCCCGTGCTCGATCTTCCGCTCGTGCTGGAAGCGGGCGACGGCGTCGGCGGTGGTCTGGTCGTAGCGGCCGGTCTCCTCGCCCTCGTATTCCCCGTGGGCGTGGAGCTTCTGCTGCAGGCCGCGAACGCGGTCGGGAGTGATGTCGGTGTCGCAGAGGACCCGGACCCAGCCGACCCGTTCGAGCTGATCGACCGAAGGCGTGTCGTGGCCGGGCTCCATCACCAGGCACCACGTGGGGCCGAGGGCTCCGGGCAGGGCTGGGGTCTGGCGCCAGACGGCGTGGGAGCCGGGGGGCGGTGCGTCCACGTCCTTCAACACCTTCACCTTGGCGTAGCAGGTGCCCGCGGGCGGGTGCGACGGTAGCTCGGTGAGCACGCCGTCGGCCACCTCGCCTCCGAAGCCCGTGCGCGGGCCGTCGGCGGCGCAGGCGGCGGTCGAGGCGAGCATCAGCCCCGCCAGTGCGGAGAGGGCGACGGATGAGGCGGATACGCGGGAGACCATGAGTCCCTCCAGGATACAATCGGGGGTGCGGTTGAGGGGGCGACTGCAAGGGGCTTGCCGCAGACGACCGTCGGCCCAGCGGCTTGCGGGGCGGGGGCCGCACCTCTAGCGTCCCGCCGACTTTGGCTCGGGGAGATCAGGCTTGGCGGTCGCGGCGGTGATCTTCGATTTCGGGGGCGTGCTCACCACCTCGCCGTTCGAGGCCTTCGCCCGCTATGAGCGCGAACGGGGCCTGCCCGCAGACTTCATCCGTCGCATCAACGCCACCGACCCGCACATCAACGCCTGGGCACGTTTCGAGCGGGCCGAGATCGATGCCGCCGAGTTCGATGCCGCCTTCGAGGCCGAAAGCCGCAGCGCGGGCCACGCCCTGCTGGGCCGGGAAATCCTGCCCCTGCTCTCCGGCGACCTTCGCCCCGGGATGATCGCGGCCCTGAAGGCCTGCAAGCGCCGGGCGAAGGTGGGCTGCATCACCAACAACGTGCAGACGGGCTCGGGCGCGGGCATGGCCTCCTCGATGGAGAAGGCCCGCGCCGTGGGCGAGGTGATGGCACTGTTCGACCACGTGATCGAAAGCTCCAAGGCCGGGGTGCGCAAGCCCGACCCCCTCATCTATCGCATGATGTGCGACGCCCTTGAGGTGTCGCCCGCCCACTGCGTCTACCTCGACGACCTGGGCGTGAACTGCAAACCGGCCGCGGCCCTCGGCATGACGGCCATCAAGGTGACGACGGAGGCGCAGGCCCTGGCCGACCTCGCCGCCGCCACGGGCTACGATCTGGGAGCGGACGCATGAGCGACGAACGCATCGGCGCGGCCGCCGCGCTGGGTCGGCTGGACGGCTGGCGAAGGGTCGACGGCGGACGCGACGCCATCGAGAAGACCTTCCGTTTCGCCAACTTCGTGGAGGCCTTCGGCTGGATGTCCCGCGTGGCGGCCCATGCCGACGCCGCCGACCACCACCCCGAGTGGTTCAACGTCTACGACCGGGTGGACGTGACCCTCTCCACCCACGACGCCCACGGCGTGACCGAGAAGGACGTGGCACTGGCCGCCTTCATGGACGCCCAGGCAGCCGTTCCGAACGCATAACAAGAAACGATTCAGGGAGAATAACCACATGGCCGGACGGGTCGAAGGCAAGAAGGCGCTGGTCACCGGCGGGGCGCAGGGCCTTGGCGAGGCGATGGCGCGCAGGCTCGCCAGCGAAGGCGCCAAGGTCTGCGTCACCGACCTGCAGCGCGACAAGGCGCAGGCTGTGGCCGACTCGATCAACGCCGAGCGCGGCGCGGGCACCGCCTTCGCCTTCCAGCACGACGTGACCAACGAAGAACAGTGGAAGGACGTGCTGAATCAGGCGGCCTCCTCCATGGGGGGCCTGTCGGTGCTGGTGAACAACGCGGGCATCTCGCTGGGCGGCGACATCGAGCAGTGCTCGTTCGACGACTTCCGCACGGTGATGGCGGTCAACGTGGACAGCGTGTTCCTGGGCTGCAAATACGCCATCCCGATCATGGCCGAGCACCAGCCGGGCTCGATCATCAACATCTCGTCCATCGCAGGGGTGATCGCGGGCTGGAACTCGCCCGCCTACAACGCCTCGAAAGCGGGGGTGTGGCTCTTGTCCAAGTCGACGGCGCTGTACTGCGCCAAGAAGAAGCTGAACATCCGCTCCAACTCGATCCACCCGACCTTCATCGACACGCCGATCCTGGACCGCATCCGCCAGATGCTCGGCAAGGAGGAGGCGGAGTCAAAGCTCGCACGCCAGATCCCGCTCGGCCGCATCGGCGAGCCGGCCGACATCGCCAACGCCTGCCTCTACCTCGCCAGCGACGAATCCAAGTTCATGACTGGCGCGGAGATGCGCCTGGACGGCGGCATCTCCGCGATGTGACGCAGGGGCGCCTCGTGAAGAAGGACGCTCCCCTCCCGCCGGAAGGCGTGCCCGCCGCCCAGCTCATCGACGCCCGCATCGCGGAGTTGGGCGACTGGCGGGGCGAGACCCTCGCCCGCATGCGCGCCCTGATCCACGAGGCGGTTCCAGACGTGGTCGAGACGTTGAAGTGGCGCGGCGTGCCGGTGTGGGAGCACGGCGGGATCCTCACCACCGGCGAGACCTACAAGGCGGTGGTGAAACTCACCTTCGCCAAGGGCGCAGCGCTCCCCGACCCGATGAAGCTGTTCAACTCGAGTCTCGAGGGGAACGTGCGCCGGGCGATCGACATCCCGGAGGACGGGGCGGTGGACGAGGCGGCGTTCAAGGCGCTGGTGAGGGCGGCCGCTGCGCTGAACGGGACGAAGAAGAAGTAGCGCTGACGCGGCGGTTGGGCGTGGGCCCGCTGGGCGAGCGAAGCCGGTCGGCCCCGCTCGCCCCTTCGGTCAGGCGGCCTTGGCGGCGGGCGCGGCTTGGGTCGCGCCTTCGGCGGCGAGGTTGATGGAGGATTCGGCCAGTTTCGAGAGCAGGCTGTCGGTGTCCTCCTCCTCCGTCAGGGTCTCCTGCAGGAGCGCGGCGGCGTCATCCATGCCGAGCGCCTTGGCCCAGGCCACCAGCGTGCCGTAGCGCGCGATTTCGTAGTGCTCCACGGCCTGCGCGCCGGCCAGAAGGCCCGCGTCCAGCGCGGGTTGGCCCTTGAAGTCCTCCAGGACCTCGTCGCCCTCGGCCAGAATGCCCAGGATCGCGTCGCAGGTCTTGCCGCGGGGCGTCTTGCCGAGGATCGCGAAGACCTGCTCCAGCCGTTCGACCTGACCTTCGGTCTGCGTGCGGTGGGTCTCGAAGGCGGCCTTCAGGTCGGGCGAATGCGCGCCTTTGGCCATCTTGGGCAGGGCCTTGAGGATCTGCTTTTCGGCGAAATAGATGTCCTTCACGGTCTCGAAGAAGAGATCGTTCAGGGTCTTCACTTTGGCGTCGGCCATGGAAATCGCTCCGTCGGTGCGAGTGATGAGGGACGGCGCGCGGCGGGGGCCCCGCACCGGTGCGACAACCTTCGATCAGCGGCGGGTGTTCCCGGCGGGTCGGCCGACAGGGTGGGATGAGGAGTGATCGGAGAGCGGGGGGGAGTGCCGCCGTGCTCGGCCGCCTCAAGGGACGCTTCGCTCTCCGCCCTTGACCCGCCCTGCGCGCGACGGCTGCAACGTGGGCGTCGGGACGCGGGGCGTCCCTCCAAGATGACCGATGACCCAAGTCCCTCCCCCACTCGCGGGGGAGGTCTGGATCACAGCGTGCGCTGCACCGTCTCGACGGTGAAGCATTCCACGAGGTCGCCTTCCTTGAGGTCCTGGAAGCCCTGGAACGCGATGCCGCATTCCTGACCAGAGACCACTTCGTTGACCTCGTCCTTGAAGCGCTTGAGCGTCTGCAGGGTGCCCATCTCCTGAACGACGATGTCGTTTCGGATGACCCGGGTGCGCGCGCCCTTGCGGACGACGCCCTCGGTGACCCGGCAGCCGGCGATCTTGCCGACCTTGGAGATGTCGAACACCTGCAGCACTTCGGCGTTGCCGAGGAAGGTTTCGCGCAGCAGCGGCGAGAGCATGCCCGAGAGCACGGCTTTCATGTCGTCCAAGAGGTCGTAGATGATCGCGTAGTAGCGGATCTCCACGCCTTCCCGCTCCGCCAGCGCCCGCGCCTGCGCCGAGGCGCGGACGTTGAAGCCGAGAATCGGGCAGTTGGCGCCCTTGGCGAGGAGCACGTCGCTCTCGTTGATGGCACCCGCCGCCGAGTGGATCACCCGGGCGCGAACCTCGTCGTTGCCGAGCTTTTCAAGCGCGGTGACGATGGCTTCGGCAGAACCCTGCACGTCGGCCTTCACGATGGTGACGAGCTCGCTGACCTTCTTGGACTGCAGCTTGGCCATCATGTCGGCCATCGTGGCGCCGCCGGCACCGATGGGACCCATCTGCTTCTCGCGCTTCACCCGCTCACGATAGTCGGTGAGCTCGCGGGCGCGAGCCTCGTCCTCCACCACGGCCAGGGCGTCGCCAGGAGACGGCGCCTCGTCCAGGCCGAGGATCTCCACCGGCATGGAGGGGCCAGCTTCCTTGATCTGGGCACCCGTGTCGTCGACCAGGGCGCGGACCTTGCCCCAGGCGGAGCCGGCCACGATTATGTCTCCGCGCTTCAAGACGCCGCGCTTCACGAGAACCGTGGCCACGGGGCCGCGACCCTTGTCGAGCTTGGCTTCGATGATGACGCCTTCGGCCGACCGCTCGGGGTTGGCGCGCAGGTCCATCACTTCGGCCTGCAGGCTGATGGCCTCCAGCAAGTTATCCAAACCTGTCTTCTTCAGCGCGGAGACCTCGATGGCCTGGGTGTCGCCGCCCAGGCTTTCGACGACGATCTCGTGCTGGAGCAGCTCGTTGATGACCTTGGTGGGGTCGCTGCCCGGCTTGTCCATCTTGTTGATGGCCACGATGATCGGGGCGCCCGCGCTCTTGGCGTGGTTGATGGCCTCGATGGTCTGCGGCATCACGCCGTCGTCGGCCGCCACCACCAGCACCACGATGTCGGTGACGTTGGCGCCGCGGGCGCGCATCTGGCTGAACGCCGCGTGGCCGGGGGTGTCGAGGAAGGTGACCTTGTCGCCCGAGGCCACGGTCACCTGATAGGCGCCGATGTGCTGGGTGATCCCGCCATGCTCGCCCTTGGCTACATCTGCGGTGCGCAGCGCGTCGAGGAGCGAGGTCTTGCCGTGGTCCACGTGGCCCATGACGGCGACGACGGGGGGGCGCGGCAGGGCGCCCTCCTCGTGATCGTCTTCCGAGAGGAAGCCGGTCTCCACGTCGGATTCCGACACCCGCTTCACGGGGTGGCCGAACTCGGTGGCGATCAGCTCGGCCGTGTCGGCGTCGAGCACGTCGTTGATGGTCAGCATCGCGCCCTGGCGCATCATGTACTTGATGATGTCCACGCCGCGCACGGCCATGCGGTTGCCGAGTTCCTGCACCGTGATGGCGTCTGGAATCACGACCTCGCGGATGACGGCGGTGGAGGCGGCGCCGCCCCCGCCCTTGCGCTTCTCACGCTCCCGCTCACGCGCCCGGCGGACCGAGGCCAGCGAGCGCATGCGGTCGGCGGTGTCTTCGCCCGACGCGATCTGGATGGTGAGGCGGCCTTCGCGACGCTTGGGCTCGCCGCGGGTGCGGGAGACCGCCTTGCCGGGAGCCGCCGCCTTGCCGGCCGCGCCGGGGCCGCCGCCACGACGATCATCGTCGTCCCGACCTGCGCCGGGGCGCCTGGCCGCGCCGGCGGGGGGCGCCGAGCGGGTGGTCTTGGTCAGTTCAGGCGTCGAGGGGGCCGAGGGCGCACCGCGACCGGCCATGCCGGGGCGGGCCGCGCCGGGGCCGGAGCGCATGGCACCGGGGGCCGGGCGGGGCGCGATGGCCGAATACCGTACCGTCTCGCCCTCGCGGGGCGGGCGCGGCAGGCGGTCGCCGCCATAGCCGCCGGGGGCTGCGCCACCGGGGCCGGAGCGGGGCGCTCCATAGCCGCCACCGGCGGGGCGCGCGGGCGCACGATCACCATAGCCGCCAGGAGCGGGTCGCGCCCCGGGAGCGGCGCCATAGCCCGGGCGGTCGCCCTGCGGACGGGGGCGGTCGCCATAGCCGGTGGAGGGCTGCTGCGGGCGGTCGCCGTAGCCGGCGCCCTGAGCGGGACGGGGGCTGGCGTAGACGCGGCCTTCCGGCAGGCGCGAAGCCTCCCGGGAGGCGGATTCGCGAGGCGCTGCGTCGCGGGGAGCTGACGGGCGGGGCGCTGCGTCTTCCCGGCGAACGTCGCGGGCCCCGAAGGCCCCGCGCGGCGGCTCGGGAGGAGCCGGGGGGGCTGCGGGCGCCTGAGGCGCGGGCGCTGCGGCCTGCGGCTCGGGAGCGGCGGCTTGCGCGGGAGCGGCCGGGGCCTCGGCGGCGCGGGCGGCGGCGGCGCGGGCATCGGCCTCGCGACGTTCGGCGGCGGCCTGCGCCTCCTCCGCGCGACGGGCTTCGGTGCGGCGATCGTCTTCGGCGCGGGCGGTGTCGAGCACGCGCTGGCGCTTGGCCAGCTCGTCCTGGCTCAGCCCGCCTGTGGAGGCGGGGGCGGCCGGTCTGACGGCACCGGCGAGGGGCGCGGGCGTCGGGCGCGGGCCGGCCACGGGGGGCAGCTCGGCCGAAGCCGGGCGCGGGCGATCCATCGGACCGCCTTCGACGCGGCGGCGCTTGGTCTCGACGACCACGGTCTTGGACCGGCCGTGGCTGAAGCTCTGCTTCACCGTGCCGGCATTGACCGCACCGCCGCTGCGCGGGGTGAGGCTCAGGGGCGTGCGCCGGGGGGGAGTCGCCGAAGCGTCTGAACCCGGAGGGCGGCCGTTGTTGTCGTCGTCGCTCATCTAGCTCGCTAACACCTCGGGACCGGGTGCGGTCCCTGACAGATCGAAGATTTCAATCGACGAAGCCCGGATGGGCCTCGCCGCCTAACGACAACGCGCGAACGGGCGGGAGGCGCGGCCGCAAGGCCGTTCCTCCGCCAGATCACGGCTCCTCGCGCCAGCTCTCGGGGAACAGCGGGCGAAAGCCGGACAGCCGGCGGACATCTTCCGCCCAGCGCTCGGCCCCTCGCCCCGCAAGGAAGGCGGTGTGTATCACAGTCTCCAGCCCCAAGGCCAAACCCATTTCCTCGGAGCTGAAGGCCCCGAGGAGTTCAGGCGGCCGGGGGGCGTGGCGGGCGAGGGCGAGGAGCTTCCTGCGCCCGTCCTCAGCCCCGTCGGAGGCTTCGATCAGCCAGGCCGCCTTGCCTGAAGAGATCGTCGCCGCCGTTTTCTCGAACCCCGAGATAAGCGCCCCGTGCCGCCGTGCAAGGCCGAGGGACGCCAGGATGCGCTGGATCAGGAGCGCCTCCACCCGGTCGGCGAGATCGGCCGGAGCGGTGAGCTTGGTCTTGGCCGAACGCGAGAACGCCTGGCGCTTCACCGCCTCGTCGATGGTGCCCCGGCGCGCCTCCACCCATACGCCCCGGCCGGGGAGCTTGCGGGCGATGTCCGGCGTGACGACCCCGTCGGGCGAGCCGACGAAGCGGATCAGCCGCGCCTCGGCCATCACCTCGCCGGACACCACGTCGCGCCGCTGGCGCGCGGCTTCTGCGAGGGTCTTGGGGGCGGCTTCTGGGGCGGTGGGTTTCACGAACGCCCTTTCTTCATGCCGTCATCCTCGGGCTTGTCGCGAGGACCCACGGTGGCGGCGACCCGTCCGACGCCGAGAAGGCGGAACGGTGGGCCCTCGGGACAAGCCCGAGGGTGACGAACGACGAGAGAGGTCCGTGCGGGATTTCAGCTCTCTTCCGGCACCGCGTCTTCGGCGGCGGCGGCTTCCGGCGGCAGTTCGCCGTCGTGGTCGCCGTGCGTTTCCGCGGTGTCGTCGTAGGCGGGGGCGAGTTCGGCCTCCTCCTCCGGGTCGGCCTCGATCCAGCCGGCGGCGACGCGGGCATCCAGGATCAGGCGCTCGGCGTCTTCGTTCGACAGGTCGAAGCTCTCCAGGGCGCCGGTGACGCGGGTGCGCTCGGTTCCCTTCACCTCGAAGCCGCCGCGGATCTCGTCGGTGGTGAGGTCGGCGAGGTCTTCCACGGTCTTCACGCCGGCCGTGCCCAGCGCCACGGCGTAGGGCAGGGTCACCCCGCGCACGGCGAGGACGGCGTCTTCGACCCCCAGCGCCTTGCGCTTGGCGTCGAGCTCGGCGGTGGCCTTGTCGAGGTGTTCGCGGGCGCGGGTCTGGAGTTCGGCGGCGGTGTCCTCGTCGAAGCCCTCGATCTCGGCCAGTTCCACATCGTCGACGTAGGCGATGTCCTCGACGGTGGCGAAGCCCTCGGTGACGAGGAGCTGGGCGACCATCTCGTCCACGTCCAGGGCTTCCTGGAACAGGATGGTGCGTTCGGAGAACTCGCGCTGACGGCGCTCGCTGTCCTGGGCTTCGGTGATGATGTCGATCTGCCAGCCGCACAGCTGCGACGCGAGGCGCACGTTCTGGCCGCGGCGGCCGATGGCAAGCGACAGCTGCTCGTCGGGCACCACGACCTCGACGCGATCCTCTTCCTCGTCGATCACCACCTTGGAGACTTCGGCGGGGGCGAGCGCGTTCACGAGGAAGGTCGCCTCGTCGGGCGACCACTGGATGATGTCGATCTTCTCGCCCTGCAGCTCGGCCACCACCGCCTGCACGCGAGAGCCGCGCATGCCGACGCAGGCGCCCACGGGGTCGATGGAGCTTTCGTTGGAGAGCACGGCCATCTTGGCGCGCGAACCCGGATCGCGGGCCACGGCGCGGATCTCGATGATTCCGTCGTAGACCTCGGGCACTTCCTGCGCGAACAGCTTGGCCATGAACCCGCCGTGGGCGCGCGACAGCATGATCTGCGGGCCCTTGGCCTCGCGGCGCACGTCGTAGATGTAGGTGCGGATGCGGTCGCCGATGTTGAAGGCTTCGCGAGGGATCGACTGGTCGCGGCGCACGATGCCCTCGCCCCGGCCGAGGTCCACGATGATGTTGCCGTATTCGACGCGCTTGACGGTGCCGTTGATGATGTCGCCGACGCGGTCCTTGAACTCCTCGTACTGACGCTCGCGCTCGGCCTCGCGCACCTTCTGGGTCACGACCTGGCGAGCCATCTGCGTCGGTACGCGGCCGAACTCGAAGGGCGGCAGTATCTCCTCGTAGGTCTTGCCGATGAAGGCGTCCTTGTCGCGGAACAGGGCGTCGGTGATGCCGATGCGGCCGACGGGCTTGTTGATCGGCTCGCCGTTCTCGTCCAGCTCCTGCTCGGCGATGATCTCGCCGTCCGGCTCGACCAGGGCGTCGGGCATGTCCTCGACGACGGTGAGCACGCGCTTGAGGGTCAGCTCGCCCGTCTTGGGGTCGATGTGGGCGCGGATGTCGTGCTCGGAGCCGTACTTCGACCGGGCGCCCTTCTGCATGGCCTCTTCGATGGCCTCGATGACGATCTCGCGCTCGATCGACTTTTCACGCGCGACCGCATCGGCGATCTGCAGCAGTTCGGCGCGGTTGGCGGAGATGCCCAGGGCCATCAGGCGGGTTCCTCTTCAGAATCAATGTCGGGTTCGCCGCCGTCGACACCGTCGGCGATGCGCTGGGCGCGGAGATCCGCGCCGTATTTCAGGAGCTTGTCGGAGAGATAGAGCTTGGCTTCGATGATCCAGGCGAAGGGGATCAGGGTGGTCTCGGTCTCGTTGGCCTGGTCGATGCCCACGTTCTCGCCGTCGATCCCGGCCAGCACGCCGCGGAAGCGCTTGCGCCCCTCGGCCATCCGGTCGAGCTCCAGGCGGGCCTCGTAACCCTCCCAGTCCACGAAGTCCTTCAGTCGGGTGAGCGGGCGGTCGATGCCGGGGGACGACACCTCAAGCCGGTATTCGCCGGTGATGGGATCGGCCGCGTCCATCACCTCGGAGATGGCGCGCGACAGTTTGGTGCAGTCGTCGATGTCCATGTCGCCGGCCACGCCTTCGACCTGCGAGGGCCGCTCGGCGAAGATCTGCAGGAGGCGCGCCTTGCCGTTCCCGCCCATCAGCCGCAGGCGAACGATGGCGTAGCCATGCGCCTCGGCCACGGGGTCGAGGAGCTCCAGCAGGTCACGGTCTTCAGTGGTCTTGCCGCGCACGGGGAGAGCTGACTTTCCGGTCAATGAAAAAGCGGCGGCCAACCCCTTCCCGAAGGAGGGGGGCCGCCGCCCGAAGCGTCCGAGACGCGTTCAAACGATGTGGACGGTCATATAGCGCGGGAGAAACGGGAGCGGAAGGCCCCTCGAAGGTCTCCTCCGCGAAGCGGGGGAGGTGGCGCGGCGGCCAACGGCCGACGTGTCGGCGGGGGCGAACGGCCGCAAGACCTTGGCTGCCGACAAAATCCACGGCTCGCCCCCTCCGACCGCTACGCGGCCAACTCCTCCGTTGCACGGGGGAGGCCTAGGTCATCGGCACCGGCTGTGCAGGCCGCCCTCAGAGGTTCGGCGACCCCAGGTGCGCCAGGAAGTCCGGCTTGCCCAGCGGCGCGCCGTTCGCCCGCAGGAGCGCATAGGCCATCGTTGAGTGGAAATAGAAGTTCGGCAGGGCGAAGCCGTTCAGGAAGCGTTCGCCGTTGAAGCGGTAGCCCATGCCGTTGGGGAACTTCAGTTCGATCTCGCGATCCTCGGCGCCGTCGATCTTGCTGCGATCCACGCTCTCCACGAAGTCGATGGTCTTCTGCAGGCGGGCCTTCAGTTCGGCGAAGCTCTGCTCGGTGTCGGGCATCGAGGGGTTTTCCACGCCGGAGAGCCGGGCCACCGCGCCCTTGGCCGCGTCGGACGCCATCTGGATCTGGCGGGTGAGGGGATGCATGTCTTCGGTCAGGCGAGCGTTCATCAGCTTGCCCTCGTCGGCCCCGTCTGCGGTGGCCTTGTCGAGCCAGTTCGACATGTTGCGCAGGGTCGCGGCGAACACCGGCGCCGAGGCGTCGTATATCGAGAAGGTCATGGCGAAAGCGGTCCGTGGGCGAAAGATGCGCGACCCCTTACGCCCCCGGGCCTGCGGGAGGAAGCGGCACGGATGAACCGCCCCGGTTGTGGCCGCGCGGCGTTCTCTGCATAAGGCGGGACCGCCCTCCCCGGCGATCGACCCGACCGTTCTTCCTTTTGTGTGCGAGCCTTTCATGGACCTGTCCAAGATCCCCGTCGGCGTGAATCCGCCCTACGACGTCTACGCCGTCATCGAGATCCCGCAGGGCGGGGAGCCGGTGAAATACGAGCTGGACAAGGACTCGGGCGCGATCTTCGTCGACCGGTTCCTGCACACGGCCATGTTCTACCCGGCCAACTACGGCTTCATCCCCCACACCCTGGCCGACGACGGCGACCCCGCCGACATCATGGTGGTGGGTCCCACCCCCGTGGTGCCGGGCGCGGTGATCCGCTGCCGCCCCATCGGCGCTCTGAAGATGACCGACGAGGCGGGCTCGGACGAGAAGATCCTGGCCGTGCCGGTGGACAAGCTGCACCCGTTCTACACCAACGTGTCGAGCTGGCGGGAACTGCCGGTGATCCTCACCGAGCAGATCGCCCACTTCTTCCAGCATTACAAAGACCTGGAGAAGAACAAGTCGACGATCATCGAGGGATGGGCCGATCCGGACGAGACCGCCCAGATCATCCGCGCCGCGATCGAGCGCCATGACCAGAAGGGCGCCCCCCGGCTCAAGGCTTCGGAGTAGGGGTCAAACCCTCACGACGTCGATCCATACGGGCGCGATGTCGCCCAGGCGCTTCTCTTCATAGCGGGTGGTGACGTGGTCGGCCGGCGCGGTGCGCCAGTCGTCCGCGCGCTCCGCCGTCCAGGCGAAGCGGCCGTCGGCGAGGAGGGTCTCGAGGCCCCGCTCGGCATAGTCGCCCCAGTCGGTGGCGAAGCGCAGGCGTCCGCCGGGCTTCAGCGTGCGGGCGAGGTCGGCCACGGTCTCAGGCTGCAGCAGGCGGCGCTTCCTGTGGCGCGCCTTGGGCCAGGGGTCGGGGAACATCACGAACACCCGGGCCAGCGCCGCATCGGGAATGGCGGCGACCAGCTCTCGCGCGTCGCCCACGTGCAGGCGCACGTTGGTGAGCCCCCGCTCGTCGATGTGGCGCAGGGCCGAGGCGGCCCCGTTCAGGAACGGCTCGGCGCCCAGGATGCGCACATCCGGGTGCCGCGCAGCCTGCTCGGCCATGTGCTCGCCCCCGCCAAACCCGATCTCGAGCCACGTTTCCCCGTCTCCCAGGGGCAGGGCGGCGAGGTCCACGGCAATGGACGGCAGGAGCGTCTCGAACAGACGCCCCTGCGCGGGCTTGATGGTGCGCGACTTGATCCGCCCGAAGGAGCGGATCGGCCGGTGAGTCTCGTCGGTCAGGCGAGGCTCTTCAGCTGGTCCACGAGATCGGTCTTCTCCCACGAGAAGCCGCCGTCCGCGTCCGGGGTGCGGCCGAAGTGGCCGTAGGCGGAGGTGCGGGCGTAGATCGGCTTGTTGAGGCCCAGATGCTCGCGGATGGCGCGCGGAGTGCAGCCGCCCATCATCTCGGGCAGGGCGGCTTCCAGCTTGGCGGGGTCGATGTTCCCGTTCACCAGCTCCACGTAGAAACTGAGCGGCTTGGACACGCCGATGGCGTAGCCCAACTGGATCGTGCAGCGGTCGGCCAGCCCTGCGGCGACCACGTTCTTGGCCAGATAGCGCGCGGCGTAGGCGGCCGAGCGGTCCACCTTGGTGGGATCCTTGCCGGAGAAGGCGCCGCCGCCGTGCGGGGCCGCGCCGCCGTAGGTGTCCACGATGATCTTGCGGCCGGTCAGGCCCGTGTCTCCGTCCGGGCCGCCGATCTCGAAGATGCCGGTGGGGTTCACGTGCCACTCGGTCTCGTCGGTGATGAAGTCGGCGGGGAGCACGCCGCGGATGTGCGGCTCCACGATCACGCGCACGTCGGCCGGGGTCAGGCCCTTGGCGTGCTGGGTGGAGAGCACGATGGAGGTCGCGCGCACGGGCTTGCCGTTCTCGTAGTGCAGGGTGACCTGGCTCTTGGCGTCGGGCTCAAGGCCGGAGTTCTTGTCGGCCTTCCGCACGCCTGCCAGGGTGCGCAGGATGTCCTGGCTGTACTGCAGGGTGGCGGGCATCAACGCCGAGGTTTCGTTCGTGGCGTAGCCGAACATGATGCCCTGGTCGCCGGCACCCTCGTCCTTGTTGCCCGCGGCGTCCACGCCCACGGCGATGTCGGCCGACTGGCCGTGCAGGTGGTTCTCGAAGCTGAAGTTGGCGTGGTGGAAGCCGTCCTGCTCGTAGCCGATGTCCTTCACCGCGGCGCGGACGAGGCTTTCGATCTCGTCCTGCACGCCGGGGGCCCAGTTGCCGCCCGCATCCATGATGCCCTGGCCGCGGATCTCGCCCGCGAGCACGACGCGGTTGGTGGTGCAGAGCGTCTCGCAGGCGACGCGGGCGTAGGCGTCCTTACCAAGGAAGAGATCGACGACGGTGTCTGAGATGCGGTCGGCCACCTTGTCGGGGTGCCCCTCGGACACGCTTTCGGAGGTGAAGATGTAGCTGGGACGGATCACGCGGGGACGCTCCTGAAAGGAAACGGACGCGACGCAGGCCGGCGTTCCGGCCGGGGGTCGCGGGCATCGGCGAAGGCCGACCCTGAAGGCCGCGGAACCTATAAAGATATCTTTATGTCCGCAAGTCAGGTTTGCGGGGGTGGGCTAACTCGGCGGCGGCACGCACCCGGCCAACCGGCGACCCCCGCCCCCCTCTGCGACAAACCCTCCGCCTCCGGTGCCGGGTTCACCCTTGCGACTCCCCCCGCATTTCCCATTTAGACCTCACACCCGGCTCACCTCCGCACCCCGCGGGGATAAGCCTCTGTTTCGTTTGGACCTTGGGGGCGTGACGCCATAACGGCGCTTCATGCGAAGGCCATAAGCCGCGCCCGCCGCACATTCTGGAGTTGAGAGCCTACCCATGAGCAAGATCATCGGCATCGACCTTGGCACCACGAACTCCTGCGTGGCGATCATGGACGGCAAGAACCCCAAGGTGATCGAGAACGCCGAAGGCGCGCGCACCACGCCCTCGATCGTGGCGATCCTCGACGACGGCGAGCGCCTCGTGGGCCAGCCCGCCAAGCGGCAGGGCGTCACCAACCCCTCCAACACCTTCTACGCCATCAAGCGCCTGATCGGCCGCACCTTCGACGACCCCGTGGTCACCAAGGACAAGGGCCTGTCGCCCTTCGACATCGTGCGCGGCCCCGCCGGCGACGCCTGGGTGAAGAGCCACGGTAAGGACTATTCGCCCCAGCAGATCTCCGCCTTCATCCTGCAGCGCCTGAAGGAAGCGGCCGAAGCGCAGCTCGGCGAGACGGTCACCAAGGCGGTGATCACCGTTCCGGCCTACTTCAACGACGCCCAGCGCCAGGCCACCAAGGACGCGGGCAAGATCGCCGGCCTCGAAGTGCTGCGCATCATCAATGAGCCCACCGCGGCCGCCCTGGCCTATGGCCTGGACAAGAACGACGGCAAGAAGATCGCCGTCTACGACCTCGGCGGCGGCACCTTCGACGTCTCGATCCTGGAGATCGGCGACGGCGTGTTCGAGGTGAAGGCCACCAACGGCGACACCTTCCTGGGCGGCGAGGACTTCGACAACCGCATCGTCGAGTTCCTGGCGGACGAGTTCAAGAAGGAGACCTCGGTCGACCTTCGCAAGGACAAGCTGGCCCTGCAGCGCCTTAAGGAAGAGGCCGAGAAGGCCAAGAAGGAGCTCAGCTCCACCGCCCAGTATGACGTGAACCTGCCCTTCATCTCGATGAACGCCTCGGGTCCGCTGCACCTGAACATCAAGATGACCCGCGCCAAGCTGGAAAGCCTGGTCGAGGACCTCATCAAGAAGACCATCGGCCCCTGCGAGCAGGCGCTGAAGGACTCCGGATACAAGAAGAGCGACATCGATGAGGTGGTTCTGGTCGGCGGTATGACCCGCATGCCCAAGGTGCAGGAGGCCGTGCAGGCCTTCTTCGGCCGCGAGCCCCACAAGGGCGTGAACCCCGACGAGGTCGTGGCGCTGGGCGCGGCCGTTCAGGCCGGCGTGCTGCAGGGCGACGTGAAGGACGTGCTGCTGCTAGACGTGACCCCGCTGACGCTCGGCATCGAGACCCTGGGCGGGGTGTTCACCCCCCTGATCGAGCGCAACACCACCATCCCCACCAAGCGCTCGCAGACCTTCTCGACCGCCGATGACAACCAGTCGGCCGTGACGATCCGGGTGTTCCAGGGCGAGCGCCCGATGGCGGCCGACAACAAGACGCTGGGCCAGTTCGACCTCGTGGGCATCCCCCCCGCCCCCCGCGGCGTGCCGCAGGTGGAGGTGACCTTCGACATCGACGCCAACGGCATCGTGCACGTGCTCGCCAAGGACAAGGCTACCAACAAGGAGCAGTCGATCCGCATCCAGGCCAACGGCGGCCTGTCTGACGCCGACATCCAGACGATGATCAAGGAAGCCGAGGCCAACGCCTCCGCCGACAAGGGTCGCAAGGAACTGGTCGAGGCGCGCAATCAGGGCGACACCCTGATGCACTCCACCGAAAAGTCCCTCGCCGAGTTCGGCGACAAGGTCGGCGAAGGCGAGCGCATGGCCATCACCGTCGCCCGCGACGACCTGAAGACCGCGCTGGAAGGCGAAGACCTCGAGGACATCAAGGCCAAGACCCAGACCCTGGCCCAGGCGGCGATGAAGCTCGGCGAGGCGATGTACGCCTCACAGCAGGGCGGATCGCACGAAGGCGAAGAGGCCGCCGACGACGGCGTCGTCGACGCCGAGTTCGAGGAAGTGAACGACGACAAGAAGTCCGCCTAAAGCGGGCTGCCTCCCGGAGAGTCCGGACTTTTCCCGGATTCTCCGGACTCCGTTTGTGGAGGCCGGACTTTCCGGACTCCGTTTTGGTGGGTCCGGACTTTCCGGACTCGGGACTTGCAGAGACCGGGCGCGTCGGCGGGGCCGATCCGCCTGAGGGGCCGCACACGACATGGCGCGCGACTACTACGAAGTGCTGGAAGTCGAGCGGACCTGCACCGAGGTCGAGCTCAAGGTCGCCTTCCGCAAGGCCGCGATGGCCCATCACCCGGACCGCAACCCGGGCGACCCGCAGGCCGAGGCGCGCTTCAAGGAGTGCAACGAGGCCTATTCGATCCTCTCCGACGCGCAGAAGCGCGCCGCCTACGACCGCTTCGGCCACGCGGCGTTCCAGAACGGCATGGGCGGCGGCGGCGGCCAGCAGGGCGGCTTCCACGGAGACCCGGCCGACATCTTCTCGTCGGTGTTCGGCGATGCCTTCGGCGAGATGTTCGGCGGCGGTCAGCGGCGCAACGGCCCCGCCCGCGGCCAGGATTTGCGTTACGACCTCGAGATCACCCTCGAACAGGCTTTCACCGGTGCCGAGGTGGAGATCGTGGTCCCCTCCACGGCCCAGTGCGACACCTGCGATGGATCGGGCGCCAAGCCCGGCACCCAGCCCACCACCTGCCAGACCTGCGCCGGCCACGGCCGGGTGCGGGCAGCGCAGGGCTTCTTCTCCATCGAGCGCACCTGCCCCCGCTGCGGCGGTCGCGGCAAGATGATCACCGACCCCTGCCGCACCTGCCACGGCGCGGGCCAGGTGCGGAAGGAACGCACCCTGCAGGTGCGCATCCCCGCCGGCGTCGACGACGGCGCCCGCATCCGCCTCACCGGCGAGGGCGACGCTGGCCAGCGCGGCGGGGCCAAGGGCGACCTCTATATCTTCTTGTCCGTGGCTCCCCACGAGCTCTTCGAGCGTGACGGGATGGACCTGCACGTGCGCGTGCCGGTGACCATGGCCACCGCGGCCCTCGGCGGCGAGATCGACGCGCCGTGCCTCGCGCCGGAAACCGCCAAGGGCGCCGCCCCGGCCGCCTGCGACTGCAAGATCTCTGTCAAGGTGCCGGAGGGCTCCCAGACCGGCCGCACCATCCGACTGCGCGACAAGGGCATGAGCGCCCTTCGGGGTCGCGGCCGTGGCGACCTCGTGGTGGAGCTGTTCGTGGAAACGCCCACCCGTCTCACCCCCCGCCAGAAGGAGCTCATGCGCGAGCTCGCCGAGACCGCCGCGGGCGACCACCACCACCCCCAACAGGCCGGCTTCTTCGCCAAGGCCCGCAAGTTCTGGGACGGCCTGACCGGTGCCGAGGTTGATACGCGGGTCTGAGCCGCTTTCGCCTGCTTCGCGAAGGCCCGCCTCGGAAGGCGTCGCCAAGGGCGCGTTCCCTTGACCGGCAAGGCACAGCGGTGATGCTGGCGAGATGACCGCCCCTCCCGTCCGCATTGCCGTCGCCGGAGCGTTGGGCCGCATGGGGAAGGTCGTGGCCGCCGTGGTGGCCGACGAGCCGAGGGCCGCGCTTGCCGCCCGCTTCGACCGGGGCGAGGGCGAGGGGCTCATGGCCCGGGCGCAGGCGCTGGCAGCCGCGCAGGTGGTGATCGATTTTTCCACGCCGGAAGCCTCGGCGGAACTGGCGCGGGCGGCCGTTGCGGGGGGGGCGGCGCTCGTGGTCGGCTCCACCGGCATGAGCGAGGCGCAGGCCGCGGCGGTGGACGAGGCGGCGAGCCGGGTGGCGGTGATCCGCTCCGGAAACTTCTCCCTGGGCGTGAACCTGCTCCTGGGCCTCGTGCGCCAGGCGGCGGCGGCCCTGCCCGCTTCGGAGTGGGACATCGAGGTCTTCGAGGCGCACCACCGCCGCAAGGTGGACGCCCCCTCCGGCACGGCGCTGATGCTGGGTGCGGCTGCGGCACAGGGGCGAGGGTCGGCCCTCGCCGGCCTGCGCCTGCCCCCGCACGACGCGGTGAGCGACCCGCGCGCTCCCGGCGGCATCGGCTTTTCGGTGATGCGGGCGGGCGGCATCGTGGGTGAGCACAGCGTGGTGCTGGCTGCGGAAGACGAGATCGTCACCCTCAGCCATTCCGCCCGCGACCGGCGGCTGTTCGCCCGGGGCGCTCTTGCGGCCGCCCTATGGATTCAAGATCGCCCGCCCGGCCTCTACCGGATGGAGCACGTGCTGGGGCTGGCCGCCCCTGAGGCTGCGCCTCCATGAGCCCGCCCCGCGCGCCTGAGGGCTGGGTGCTCTATGCCATCGGGGACATCCACGGCCGCCTCGACCTGTTCGAGGCCCTGCTCGACCGCATCGACGCCGACCTGGCCCGCCTGCCGAGCGGAGGGAAGGCCGCCCTGATCCTCCTCGGCGACTACGTGGATCGCGGTCCGCAGAGCCGGGAGGTGATCGAGCTGGCCCTGTCGCTTGAGGGGGCCGGGGGCTGCGTCGTCTACACCCTGATGGGCAACCACGAGGAGGCCATGCTCGACTTCCTCCGCGACCCGACGGATGGGCCGGTGTGGGGCGAGTTCGGGGGCGTCGCGTCGCTCGCCAGCTACGGCATCGGCGCACCCTCGCCCCGCAGCGATCGCGTGGCCTGGTCGCGGGCGCGGGAGGCCCTGGTCGCCGCCATGCCGCCCGAGCACCTCACGTTCCTCAAGGGCCTGAAGACGAGCGTGACCTATGGCGACTACCTCTTCGTCCACGCAGGGGTGCGGCCGGGCGTGGCGATCGAGGATCAGGATCCGCACGACCTGATGTGGATCCGCGAGGCCTTCCTCAAGGGGAACTGGCGCGGCCCGCAGGTTGTGGTCCACGGACACACGCCGCAGGCTGCGCCGCAGCTGGAACCTTGGCGCATCGGGATCGACACCGGCGCCTACGCCACCGGCGTGCTCACCGCCGTGCGTCTGCAGGGGGCGGATCGCGAGATCCTGCAGGCCACCGCGGGCAGCCGCTGACAGCTTGGCCGTGGATCGCCCGGCCCGTTCGTGCATTAACCATGCGAGCGACGCTGAGCAGGTGGGACGGCGGCCATGATCGACGACGACATCGACCTGAACCGCCGCGAGGCCGCGATCGAGCGCGAGCGCGGCTATCGCGTCGGCCGCCGCCGCGAACGCACCGGCCGCCGATGGGGCTGGGGTCGAGACCGATACGACGGTGACGCTCCCACTCGCGACGACGAGCGCCGGGGCGACTTCGTTGGCGGAGTGAGCCTCGGCAGCGGCGGGGCCATGCTGGTTTTGCTGGGCCTCTTGCTGATGGCCTTCGCCTACTTCAGCCTTGGGGCTGGCGGCGCCGAAGGCTTCTCCGGCTACGACAGCGGCACCGGCTTCTCGCCTGCGGTGGACCGGTTCAGCGACGGCTATTCCAGCGGCGCGGGCGGTGGCTACACCTACGGCGGGGGCGGCGACGACTTCCTGTCGCAGCGCCCGATGATGTTCATGGGGGGCGGCTTCCTTTTCCTGGCGGGCTGGATCCTGGTGGTCGCCAGCCGCCTCCGAAGCTTCCTGGCCGACGACGTGCGCGACTAGCCCCAGGCTAGGCGGCGGCCGAGAGCGGTGACGGCCGCGGGGTCAGCGCCTCGCGCACCCGGGCGGCGATCTCGGGGTGATCGGCGAGCTGGGCACGCGACGCGGGGTCTCGCAGCAGCTTGGCAAGCTCGACCCTCGCGCGGTCGGCGGCGGGGCCCTTGGGGGCCGTCTCACCGCAGGCGAGCTTGGCCAGGACGCTGGCGCGGATGGGCAGGGGCGCGCTCGACGCGACGATCAGGCTGCACAGGTGGGAGTCGGTCTCGACCCAGCCCCCCGCATCGCTGACCCGCTGCTGCAGGAGCGTCGTGTCAGGCCCGGGCAGGCCAGCGGTGCCCAGGGCCTTGTGCAGGTCGGCCAAAGCGGCGAGGCGGGCGGTGGGGCTCTCGCGGGTGGAGCGCACGTCCTTCTCGAAGCGCAGCGCCTCCAGCGCCCCGCTGAGCCAGCGGCAGGCGGCCTTCTTGTTCATCACGCCCACCACGTTCTCGGACAGGCGCACCAGCGCCCGCGCCTCCTGCACGGCCCCGGCCTCGGTGGGAGCGAGCTCGGCGACGAAGGCGGTGACGAAGTCGGCGGCGACCAGGCGCTTGGAGCGGTCCACGAAGGCGGTCTGCACGTCTTCCAGCTGCAGGAGGCGGCCCGCCGAGGCGGTGAGCACCATCGCCAGGGCGCGGAGCAGCACGATCTCGCCCTCCGCATCTTCGGGGCGCAGGCGGCGGGGGCTGTTCAGCTCGGCCAGCACGCGCTTGCCGATGGCGGCGCGCACGCTCTCGAATGCCTCGAGCTCGATGAGGGCGGCGAGGCGCTGAGCGACGGGGGGCAGGGGAGGCAGGGCCTTGGCGACGCCTGCGTCCATCCGCCGGATCATGGCCGCCTCCTTGGGAGCGGCCAGAGTGGTCAGGGCCGCCAGGGCACCGCCGAGGTCGAGGTCGGTGCCGAACAGGTCGTTGAGCCCGCCCGCCTGTCCGAGGATTTCGCTCAGAGGGGGTTCGATGGCCGCAAGCGCCAGGGCGCGGGGTCGTCCGCCCGCCGGGGCACCCTCTGCCAGCGAGATCAGCCGCTCGGCCTTGTCGAGCCACGTCTTGGCATCGGCCAGGAACTGCGCCACGCCGCCGCCCAGGATGTAGAGCCGGTCGGGATGATCGCCCAGCCGCTCCACCTCGGTCGCGAAGGTCTGCGCCGTGAAGGTCGGGAAGCTGCGGGCGCGGCCATCCTTGATCACCCGGGCCATCGCCCGGTCGACCAGCCCCTGCAGCTGGCGGATGACCTCGTGGACGGAGAGGCCACGGGCCTGAGCCTCGGGAATGGCGATCTTCTGCAGGGCGTGCTGGATCTCGACGCCCGAGGCCTCCAGCTGCTCCACGAGGTCGGGGCGGTGCAGGAGCTCGAAGGCGGTGACGGCCTTGCGCTTCAGCCAGCCGCCCATCAGCCGAACGATCCGCTCCCGGGCATGGGCGCTGTAGAGGTCGTGCGGCGTGAGGCACAGGGGGCCCTGATCCTCCGTGGGGGTCTTGGAGCGGGAACGCATCTCCACGTCGCCTCGCGAGAACAGGGTTACGCTGTCGAAATGTCCGCTGGTGGTGTCGAAGGTCTCCTTGGTGGCGCGCACGCCCACGGCGCGACCCTCGGCCAGGAGCTGATCGGCGATGTCGGAGAGGCGCGAGCGGTCTTCCACGGCGCAGTCCAGCGTCCACGGGGCACCGGGCTTCCTGCGGACGTAGATCTCGTAATGGACGGGTCCAGCCATCCGTTAAGCTTATCCGAGACGCCTTAAGGCCACGTTGCGGACAGATCGCAGCCTTGCGTCCGCCGCGGGACGCCGCCACCTTGGCCGGATGGCCGACATCACCCTCGTCGACGACGATGAAAACATCGTGGCATCCGTGTCGATGGCTCTGGAGAGTCACGGCCACCGGGTGAAGGCGTATCACGACGGGGTCACCGGCCTTCAGGCGCTGGAGAACGACCCGCCCGACCTCGCCATCCTCGACGTGAAGATGCCCCGCATGGACGGCATGGAGGTGCTGCGCCGCTTCCGCCAGTCCTCCGAGGCGCCGGTGATCATTCTCACCTCGAAGGACGAGGAGATCGACGAGATCCTCGGCTTCAACCTCGGCGCCGACGACTACATGCACAAGCCGTTCAGCCAGCGCCTGCTCATCGAGCGGGTGAAGGCCGTGCTGCGCCGCGGCCGCGCCAACAACGGCTACGAGGACGAGGACGACGCGCCGACAATCAACGCCCAGGGTGCCTCGGTGCCCGCCATCGGCTCCAAGGCCCTGAAGCGCGGACGCCTGACCCTCGACTCCGCCCGCCACGACTGCCTGTGGGACGGGAAGGCCGTGAAGCTGACGGTGACCGAGTTCCTGCTCCTGCAGTCGCTGGCCCAGCGCCCCGGCTTCGTGAAGAGCCGCGACAACCTGATGGACGCCGCCTACGACGATCAGGTCTACGTCGACGACCGCACCATCGACAGCCACATCAAGCGCATGCGCAAGAAGTTCAGGCAGGTCGATCCCGAGTTCGACGCCATCGAGACCCTGTATGGCGTCGGCTATCGATACCGCGAGCTCTGACGCCGCCGCTGCACCGGCAGGCCGAAGGCTGTTCGACCCCCTGCAGCTGGAAGGCCGCATGCGAGGGCTGTTCGGTCGGCGCGACAGCCTGCCCCTGTTCGGCACCAAGCTCGGGCGGCTGATCCTCGGGCTGAACCTCCTCGGGCTTCTGGTGCTGGTGATCGGTGCCCTGGTGCTCAACGAGTTCCGGCGCAACCTGATCACCGCGCGGCTCGACAGCCTGAACACACAGGCCGCGTTCATCGCCAACGTGCTCGACCGCGCCTCCACAGTGGGCGATCCGCAGCCCGCGATGGATGCCGACCTGGCTGTGCAGACCCTGTCGTTCCTGTTCATCCCCCGCTCGCAGCGGGCGCGGCTGTTCGATGCCCAGGGGCGGCTGATCGCCGACAGCTACGTCATCGGCGACCGGATCGAGGAGCGGAAGCTGCCCCCCGCCCGCAAGCCCGGTGACCGCCCCGCCTTCTGGCGCTCTCCCGGCGCCGGCGAGCCCCGTCAGCTGGCCCGCGCCCGCGAGCAGCTGGCTCAGGAGGTCTCTGTCGCCCTGAAGGGCGAGCCCGTGGCCGGTGTGCGCGAGGGTGACGACGGCCGCCGCCGGGTGTCGGTGTCGCTTCCCATCCAGCATGTGCGCGCGGTGCTGGGGGTGCTGGTGCTCGAGGGTGGCGACGTGGACGACACGGTCTGGGCGCAACGCCGGGCCCTGTTGCCGTTCATCTTCATCGCCATCGGCTCGACCCTGGCCTCATCGCTGCTCCTGCACGTGCTGGTGGCGCGGCCGATCCTGCGCCTGCAGCGGGCCGCCGACAGCGTTCGCCTGCAGCGCACCCGCGCCATCTCGCTGCCCGACATCGCCGAGCGGCAGGACGAGGTGGGCGACCTCACCCGCGCGCTCGAGTCCATGACCGACACCATGAGCGCCCGCATGGACGCCATCGAGCGCTTCGCCGCCGACGTGGCGCACGAGATCAAGAACCCCCTCACCAGCATCCGCTCCGCCGTGGAGACCCTCGAGATCGCGCCGGACGGGGCCGGGCGGGATCGCCTGATCGCCATCCTTAAAGCCGACGGCCGCCGCCTCGACCGGCTCGTGACCGACATCGCGAACGCTTCGCGCCTGGATGCCGAGCTGTCCCGCGATGCCCCGCGCACGGTGGACCTGGCGCGGCTGGCCGCCGATGTGGCCTCGCTCTACGCCGAGCGCGCGCCTGCGGTGACGGTCTCGGCCACAGGCGACAGCGCCGCCGTGATCGGCCGCGAAGGGCCGCTGGGCCAGGTGCTGCGCAACCTCGTGGAGAACGCCCGCTCGTTCAGTCCGGAGGGCGGGCAGGTGCGGGTGGCCCTCGCCACCGAGGGCGAGCGGGGCCAGCGGCGCGTGCGCCTGACCGTGGACGACGACGGCCCCGGCATCCCCGCCGACAACATCGAGACCGTCTTCGAGCGTTTCTACACCTCGCGGCCCAAGGGGGCGGTGCCGGGTGGATCGGCCTTCGGCGGGCATTCCGGGCTGGGGCTGGCCATCTCGCGACAGATCGCGCTGGCGCACGGGGGGTCTCTTCACGCAGAGAACCGGCTCGGCCCCGCGGGCGAGATCGCCGGGGCCCGCTTTGTGCTCGACCTGCCGGAGGCCACTTCGTGACCGATCCCCGTAACCCTGCCGAGACGCTGATCCTGCACGCGAGCCTCGCCTCCCTGCATCTGGGCGAGCGCGGCTGGCTGGGGGTGCTGCTCATCGGGCCGTCGGGCGCCGGCAAGAGCGATCTGGCCCTGCGGCTGGTGCAGAACGGCTGGCGCCTGGTGGCCGACGACCGGGTGATCGCCTGGGCTTCCTCCGAGCGCGTCTACGGCCGGGCGCCGGCGTCGCTGCGGGGGCTGATCGAGCTTCGGGGGCAGGGCATGGCCAAGGGATCGGTGCGGCCCTTCGCCTCCATCGACCTCGTGGCGCGGCTGGGACACCCCGCCGAGCGCCTGCCCGAGCCCCAGTTCGAGCCGGTGGCCGGGCGGCCCGTGCGCCTCATCGACATCGCCCCGTTCGAGGCCTCGGCGCCCGATCGGCTGCGGCGCGCTCTGTCGCAGGACGTCACGGCGCTTTGAGCTTGGTGAAGGCGGCGTTATCAAGCCCGTCCGCGTGGCCGCCTGGCCGACGCTCCTTCGCCGGGGGAACCCTCCCCGCCCGGCCGAGGCAGGGGACGGAATGATCGGTCTGGTGATCGTCACCCACGGGCGCCTCGCCGAGGAGTTCGTGAAGGCAATGGAGCATGTGGTCGGTCCGCAGGAGCGTCTGCGCGCCATCTGCATCGGCCCCGAAGACGACATGGAGCGCCGCCGCGCCGACATCGTGCGCGCCGCCAAGGACGCCGGCCAGGACGGTGACGGGGTGATCCTGCTCACCGACATGTTCGGGGGCACCCCCTCCAACCTCGCCATCTCGGTGATGGACGAGGCGCGGGCCGAGGTGATCGCCGGGCTGAACCTGCCCATGCTCATCAAGCTCGCCAGCGTGCGCAAGCGCGAGCCCCTGCAGGTGTGCGTGGCCGCGGCCCAGGACGCCGGGCGCAAGTACATCTCCGTCGCCTCCTACGTTCTGGCCGGAGAGAAATGAGCGAGCTGTCTGAAGCCGAGGACGAGGTCCGGCGCGAGGTCGAGATCGTCAACGAGCGCGGCCTGCACGCCCGCGCCTCGGCCAAGTTCGTCAAGGCCGCCGCCGGCTACGACGCCCAGGTGACGGTGGCGCGCGACGGCCACCTCGTGGATGCCCAGTCGATCATGGGCCTGATGATGCTGGCCGCCGGGCCGGGCTCGGTGATCGAGATCATCGCCCAGGGTCCGCAGGCCGCCACCGCCGTCGAAGGCCTCTGCGCCCTCGTCGCCGCCCGATTCGATGAGGAGCGATGAGCGCCTTTTGTGTCGGTCTCGTCACAAGCACGAGCCGGATATATGCACCATGATCTCCGGCACGGCCGCCCCCCGGCCGCCTCGCATGCCAACGGCCCTACAGGAGTCTCGAGCTTGATCCGTCAGTCCCTCTTTGCCGCGGCGGCCATCGCCTGCCTCGGCCTTGCGACCTCCGCCGCCAACGCCGCTCCCGCCGCGGGCGCCGACAGCCCCGGCTCGGTGACCACCCCCCACTACGGCACCTGGGGCTTCGACCCCGCCGCGCGCGACCTGTCGGTGAAGCCCGGCGACGACTTCTTCGAATACGCCAACGGCAACGCGCTGAAGACGATGGAAATTCCCTCCGACCGCAGCCGCTTCGGCAACTTCGACGTCCTGAGCGTGCTCTCCGAGAACCGCGTGCACGGCATCCTCGAGAAGGCCGCCGCCAAGCCGAAGGACGCCCGCGAGGCCAAGATCGGCGCCTACTACAAGGCCTACATGGACGAAGCCCGGATCGAGGCCCTGGGCGACAAGCCCCTGCAGGCCGATCTGCAGCGCGTGCGTGACGCCAAGACCCACTCCGACCTCGTCGCGATCATGGGCGACACCCACGGGGAGTTTTACAGCTCCATCTTCGGCGGCGGCGTCGGCCCCGACTCGAAGGACCCCACCCGCTATGCCTTCCAGATGCGCTCGGGCGGCCTCGGCCTGCCGGACCGCGACTACTACCTGAAGCCCAGCTTCGCCGACACGCGCGCCAAATACGTCGCCTACATCGAGACCATGCTGACCCTGGCCAAGTGGCCGGATCCCAAGGCGAACGCGCAGGCCGTCATGGCCTTCGAGACAAAGCTCGCCGAGGCCAGCTGGACCCGCGAACAGAGCCGCGATCGCGACAAGACCTACAACCCCATGACCACCGAGGCGCTGGCGGCCTACGCCCCCGGCTTCGACTGGCCCCGCTACTTCGCCGCCGTCGAGATCACCGGGCTGAACGCCGTGATCCTGGGCGACAACACCGCCTTCCCGGCCAAGGCGAAGATCTTCGCTGACACCCCGGTCGAGACGCTGAAGGCGTGGCAGGCGTTCCACACCACCGACGACTCCGCGCCGCTCCTAGCCAAGAGCTTCGTCGATGCGCGGTTCGAGTTCCGCAACAAGACCCTGAACGGCCAGCCCGAGCAGGGCCCGCGCTGGAAGCGCGCCGTGGGAGCCGTCGATGGCGCCCTGGGCGAGGCCGTCGGCCAGTCCTACGTGCAGCTCTACTTCCCGCCGGAATCGAAGGCGCAGATGCAGGAGCTGGTGGGCAACATCAAGGTGGCCCTGTCGCACCGCATCCAGAACCTCGAGTGGATGAGCCCGGAAACCAAGACGCAGGCGCTCGACAAGCTGTCGCACTTCAGCGTCAAGATCGCCTATCCGGACAAGTTCCGAGACTACTCAAAGCTCAACGTGGTCGAGGCTGATCTCTACGGCGACGTGAAGCGCTCGCGCCGGTTCGAGTGGGATCGCCGCGTCGCTCGCTACCACCAGCCGGTGGATCGCACCGACTGGAACATGACGCCCCAGACGGTGAACGCGAACTACAACCCGCCCTTCAACGAGATCCTGTTCCCGGCCGCGATCCTGCAGCCTCCGTTCTTCGATCCCAAGGCTGACCCGGCCGTGAACTATGGTGGCATCGGCGGCGTGATCGGCCACGAGATCAGCCACGGCTTCGACGACCAGGGCCGCAAGTCCGACGGCATGGGTCGCCTGCGCGACTGGTGGACCGCGCAGGACGCCACCGGCTTCAAGTCGCGCACGGATCGCCTCGGCGCCCAGTACTCCGCCAACGCGCCCCTGGCCTCCAAGCCTGACGAGCACATCAACGGTGCCACCACCATGGGCGAGAACATCGGCGACATGGGCGGCATCAACCTGGCGCTCGACGCCTACCACGCCTCCCTGCACGGCAAGCCCGCGCCGGTGATCGACGGCCTGACCGGCGATCAGCGGGTGTTCCTCGGCTGGGCGCAGGTGTGGCGCTCCAAGATCCGCGACAGCGCGCTGATCCAGCAGATCCACACCGATCCGCACTCCCCCTCCACCGCCCGGGTGAACGAGGTCGTGCGCAACGTGGACGCCTGGTACACCGCCTTCAACGTGAAGCCGGGCGACAAGCTCTACATCCCGCCGGAGCAGCGCGTTCACATCTGGTGAGGTCGCGGCGACCGGAAGCTTGACCTGACGGGGTCGGGTCGGCCAATCGGTGACATGAACGGGGGCGGGCTCACGCACAGTGGGTCCGCCCCTTTCCTTATGCACTCAAGGGGCGGGCGGCGGCATGGCGGCGGAGGCGGGCGGACTGGCGAGCACGACCGCACCGCGCCTCCCGCTGACTGAGGCGTGGCGCGCCCGGCTGCGGCTGGCCCTGGCCGGGCTGGCGCTTCTGGGCCTGTGGCTGCTCTCACACCCCTATGCCGGGGTGATCCACGATGCCCGGCTATACGTGGGGCGCGCCCTGGCTGACCTCGATCCCAGGGGGCTGGGCACCGACCTTCTGTTCTCGAACGACGGGCAGTCGGGCTTCACGCTCTATAGGCCCCTGATCCGCTCCGGCGTGGTCGCCTTCGGCCCGGGGGGGGCTGCCTTCATGGCGACGCTGGTGAACCTGTGCCTGTGGTTCGCCGCGGCGGCCGCCCTCCTGTCGCGCTTCACGCAGGGGCGGATGCTGGCCGCTGCACTGGTGACGGTGGCGGTGCTCGACTCCGGCTACGGCGGGTTCGGTGTGTTCCGCTACGGGGAAGCCTTCGCCTCGCCCCGCCCTCTGGCCGAGGCGGCGGTGATCGCCGCGATGGCCTGTCTGGCCGTGCGCCGCGACTGGATCGCCGCCGGCTTCGTTCTCGCGGCGGGGGTGCTGCACCCGGTGATGGCCCTGCCCGGCGTGATGATCGTGTTCATCGTCTTCGCCGCGCGCATGCCCCGCCTGTGGTTCCTGCCCCTGGTGGGAGCGGCCGCCCTGGCGGTGGCTGCCGCGTTGAAGCTGCCCCTGGCCGACCGCCTGTTCACCACCGTCGATCCGGCATGGATGAAGGTGCTCCTCGCCCGCACGCCCTACCTCTTCGCCACCTGGTGGCGGCCGGGGGACTGGGGGCAGCTGTTCGTGCAGGTGGCGATCGTCACCCTGTGCCTCCTTGGCTCGACGGGACGGCTGCGCACCCTGATCGCCGCCGTTCTGGCCACCGCCGCCATCGGCGTGGTGGCGACGCTGGTGCTGTGCGACGGCTTCGGCGACCTGCTGGGCCTGCAGCTGCAGCCCTGGCGGGCCCTCTGGCCGATGGTCGTGCTTTCGAACGCCGCCCTGCCGGTGGTGGCCCTGCGCCTGTGGCAGCGGGGATCGGCCGGCCGCACCGCGCTGGGCCTCCTCCTGATGGCGTGGCTGGTGTGCGACTACGGCTGGGGCGGGCTCGCCTCGGCGGGGGCCTGCCTCATCGGGATCGTCCTGATCCTGCGCCGGGACCCCGCGCCGCCCCCGTGGCTGGCGCAGGCGGTGCTGGTGCTGGCGGGGCTGACGGCGACCATCGAACTCGGACAGGCGCTGCTCGTCGTCGTCTCGACGTTGCAGGCGGGTCTGCCCGACGGCGTGCGGGTGAGCCTCCTTCAGCTGTGGCGCAGCGGATCGCTGCCGGCCGCGGCCGTTCTGATCGTCGGTGGCGCGGCCTGGCAGATGCGCCATCGGCTCATAGGGCTACGCCACCTCGCGCCGATCACGCTCCTCGTGGCGCTGGCCTGCCTGCTCCTGTGGGACGACCGCCCGCCGATCCAGAGCCGTGTCGAGAGCGGGCGCCCCGATCCCGCGCTGGAGGCCGCCATCGGGCCCGAGCCTGGCTCGCTCCTGTGGGTGGGCGGCGATGCGCAGCCCTGGCTCCTGGCGCGGCGTGGGGCGTGGGCGAACTCGATCCAGGGGGCGAGCGTGGTCTTCTCCCGGCCGCTGGCCATGACGTGGGACGACCGCATACGGCGCATCGTCGGCGTCGGCTTCGCGACGGAGGCCGACCGCAGCCCCTTCACCCCCGCCCGCCATTTCGCGCGCGGCCTGGCTCGCGAGGGGGCCATCAAGGTGTGCCACTGGGCCGACGCCCCGGCCGCAATCCTGATCGCCGGCCACCGGCCAATCCCCGAAGCCAGCTACTGGCATCTCGATCCGGTGGAGACGAAGCTCACCTACAACGGCAAGCATTTCTCGTGGCTGATCATTCCCGAGTACACCGTCGTGCGCTGCGATCGCCTGCGGGCGGTGCCCGCAGCCACTGTCAGCCCATCAACTGGCGCACGAGGCTGATCACGGCCTCGCCCGCGTAGGGCTTGGACAGGAAGCGCCCATCGTCCGGAATGTCGGCCTCGGCAGGGCGCAGACGACCGGAGGTGAGGATGATGTGCACGTCGGGGCGGCGGCGATTGACCATCCGCGCGAGGTCGAGGCCATCGAGGCGGCCGGGCATGTTGATGTCGGTGAACAGCACGCCGATTTCGGGGTGCGAGTCGAGCACGTCCAGCGCCTCCTGGGCGCAGGCGGCCTCGAAGACCTCGTGGCCAGCGTCGCAGAGAACGTCCACCGCGTACATGCGTACGAGGGCTTCGTCGTCTACCACCAGTATGGCTCTAGCACTCGACATCTGGAAATCCATGACGCGCCAACTGCCAGTATTCGCAACTGTTCCTCTCTAACAAATGAAAAGATACGGATTTTCCGTGGAGCGACTTTCCGGCCACACCGCCCGTCGCATCGCCCTGGCCGCCCAGGGCTTCGCCGACGCGCCGGTTTCCGACGCCTCCCGGCCGTCCGCCCTGGCCCGGGTGCTGAGCCGAACGGCCCTGTTGCAGATGGATTCGGTGAGCGTGATCGCCCGCGCCCACCACCTGCCCGCGTTCAGCCGCCTCGGCCCCTATCCCATCGCCCGCCTGCACGAGGCGGCCTGGGGCAAGCGTCAGACCCGCACCCTGTTCGAGTACTGGGCGCACGAGGCATCGCTCCTGCCCATGGCGCTGCAGCCGCTCTTGCGCTGGCGCATGGCCCGGGCAGAGGCGGGGGGTGGCACCTACGGCGCGCTCAAGGGCTACGCGGGGGAGAAGCGGCCCGTGGCCCTGGCGATCCTGGAGCGCATCCGCGCCGAGGGGCCGCTCGCCGCCTCGGACCTCGAGGGCATGAAGGGTTCGGGCGGTTGGTGGGGCTGGAGCGAGGGCAAGGGCGCGCTGGAGTGGCTGTTCTGGGCGGGCCTCGTGACCACCGCCACCCGCCGCGCCAGCTTCGAGCGAGTGTACGATCTGCCCGAGCGCGTGCTGCCCGCCAGCGTGCTCGACCTGCCCACTCCGCCTGAGCCCGACGCCCACCGCGCCCTGATGGAGCGCGCCGCCCGGGCGCTCGGCGTCGCCACCTCCGGCGACCTGCGCGACTACTTCCGCCAGAAGCCGGCCGACGCCGCCCCCGCCCTCGCCACGCTGGTGGAGGAGGGCGTGCTGATCCCCGTTGAGGTGCAGGGCTGGGACAAGCCCGCCTTCCTGCACCGGGAGGCCCGCCGCCCCCGCCGAGTGGAGGCGTCGGCGCTTCTGGCACCCTTCGACCCTGTGGTGTGGTTCCGCCCCCGCACCGAGCGGCTCTATGACTTTCGCTACCGACTGGAGATCTACACTCCGGCGCAGAAGCGCGAACACGGCTACTATGTGCTGCCGTTCCTGTTGGGAGATCGCCTCGTGGCCCGCGTCGACCTCAAGCGCGACAAGGCGGCGGGCATCCTGCATGTGCAGGCCGCCCACGCCGAGCCGCATGCCCCAGCCCACACAGCCGAGGCGCTCGGCGCTCAGCTGAACAGCATGGCGCGCTGGCTGGGGCTGGAGCGGGTGGTCGCCCACCCGAGGGGAGACCTGAGCACGGCCCTGGCCGAGGCCGTCGAGCTTCAGGGGCCGCCCTGATGGCCGGTTCGGGCGAGATCGTCGTCACCCCTGCGATCACCATCCGCGAAGACGAGCTGACCGAGCGGTTCGTCCGCGCCCAGGGGCCGGGCGGCCAGCATGTGAACAAGACCTCGAGCGCGGTGGAGCTGCGTTTCGACATCCGCCGCTCCCCCGGCCTGCCCGACGACGTGAAGGCGCGGCTGGAGGCGCTGGCGGGCTCACGCCTGACGCTGGAGGGCGTGATCGTGCTCTTCGCCCAGACCCGCTCGTCCCAGCAGCTCAACAGGGAAGAAGCGCGGGAGCGCCTGCTCGCCCTCATCCGCCAGGCCGCCATCCGCCCCAAACGCCGCCGCCCGACCCGCCCGACCCTCGGCTCCAAACTCGACCGCCTGAAAGGCAAGGCGCTGCGCTCAGGGGTGAAGGCCGGGCGGGGGAGGGTGCGGGAGGACTGAGCCTATGGCGAGGGATTCGACGGGGCGGAGGGCGGCTTCGCGTCATCTCCGCTGTAGATGAACTTGAGGGGCAGGCGCACCCGCCCCCCGGAGGTCGGGTCGCCGTTACGCGTCCACAGGCTCGCCTGCATCAACGACGCGATGGCCAGAGCCGACGCCCCGAACCCGGCGGCAGGCGGCGTCTCTCCGACCACCATGCATTCCTGCAGCGTGCCGCTGGCCGTTATGGCGCAATCCACCACGCCCGTGCCGCTCAGAATCCCGGCGTTGGCCGCGGAAGGGGGGTAGGCGGCGAGCACCTGGGACGGAGCGGGGCTGCGATACCAGGCGATCGACTTGAGGTAGCGCGGCGTCGGGCGGTCCAACGCCTGGGCCGAGAAGTCGATCGGCACGTTGATGTAGATCGGGCCGTCTCGGTTGGGGTTGTAGTTCGGAACGGCCACGCGAAATTTTGAAAGGAGCGGTCGGGCAGCCGCATCGAAGCCCGCCTCTTCGTGCGCATCCACAGGATCGCAGTCTCGCAGCGAGCCGTCCTCCCCGATGCGACACCGGAACGATCGCTTCTTGAACACCCGCTCCGCCTTCGCCTTCTCGGGGAAGACGGCCAGAACGTCGTCAGCGGTGGGCACCGCGCTGTAGGGCGGAGACTCCATGAAACGCACCGTCTCGCTGCCGAAGCGTGAGCCCGCCCCCTTGAACCGAATGGGGATACGCACGTGGCGCCCGCCGACAGGGCTGCCGTCTCGAAGGGCAGGCTTCATCCTGAATTTTGAGGCGGCCCCAAGCGCCGCTTCTCCGAAACCGGAATCGGTCGGATATTCCTGCTCGACCCTGCAATTTGAAAGGGTGCCGCTGACAGTCACCTCGCAATTCATCAGCACTTGGCCGTCGAGCCCGGTCAGACCGGCCATCTGCGGGAACAGGCTGTTGAGAAACTCCTGAGCCGGCTGCTGCTGCCACTGCGGCTCGGTGATGTCGGCGGTGCCCAGACTGAGGGTCAGGAACTTGCGCACTTCGACGGGTGCCCCGTTGAGGAGCGCAGGCTTGAAACGGTAGAGGGCCACTGCCTGTTCGGCCGCCGGTCGCACGGGCTGATCTCGGTCATCCAGGCCGACGGACCTGCAACGAGATGCGATCCCGTCGATCCCGATACTGCAGATGAGATGCGTCGCGCCCTTTTCGCCCAGCGCCCTGACCTGGGCTTCGGTCGGCTGCACCGACGCGACGGCATCGCGGTCGTAGCGCTTGGGGAAGCGGAGGGTGAAGGTGATGGAGGGGCTGGGGTGGAGCAACCGGTCGAGTCGGTATTTTCCCTTCAGCCGAAGGGCTTCGGCTGCCATCCATGAGGCCTGCTGGCCCCCTCCGGCGTTGCAGGCCTCGAGGCGCCCGTCCCCTCGCACCACGCAGCTGAGGGAGAGTTCCAGCGGGATGTTGGCGGGCGCCCCCATAAGGAGCGCGGCGTCGGCGATGTCGGAGGCCGAAGGTTCCTCAAGCCAGCGCACGGCATCGACCTGCGGCGGAGGTGGAGCGGCGAACATGGACACGACCATAAGCTGAATTCGAAGCGCCGGGGCGGGCGGATTCAGCTTAACTTGGACCAGCAAGACCACAAGCGAGCCAGCGCAAGCCCGCCGGAAACCGCTGAAGGCAGACTGGAGCGGGCGAAGCGATTCGAACGCTCGCCCCTCACCTTGGCAAGGTGATGCTCTACCCCTGAGCTACGCCCGCTCGGTCGTGCGGCGAGGCCTGAAAAGCGACAGGCCCCGCGGGGAGGGCGGCTTATACCCAGAGGCATGCGGGCTTGGCAAGCGCGAGGTTTGCACCTGCCTCCCCGCCGGTCAGCGGCCGAGCTTGGGGCTCTTCAGGCGGCGCTTGTTGATGTGGTCCGCGGGCTCGGGTCCGACGTTCTCGGGCTGCTCGCCCTTGAAGTAGAAGCGCTGCCACGCCTCGCGCACGGTTTCCGGGTCGTTCTTGGCCAGGCGCTGGTTGAAGCCCGCGCGCTCCTTTATCCACAGGTCGTACTGCGCCTTCAGGGCCAGGTCGCCGTTGAGCGAGCGCTGGATGGGCTGCACGAGGTCCATCGTGCGGTGCGGCTGCAGGCTGAGGAAGCAGAACGCCTCGCCCTTCTCGAACCGCACGCGCCCAGGCCGGGTGAAGCGCCAGTTCATGGTGAAGGGGAAGGGCAGCCAGTCGGTCTCCACGAGGCCCACCAGGGGCTGGATGCCGTCCTTCAGGTGGTTGGGCGGGCCGGAGCACAGCATGTCCCACCCCGGCGAGGTGCGGAACAGATAGCCCGGGTGGAAGGTGATCACCCCGTCGGTGAAGTGCGACTTCACGATGTCGTCGAAGTCGGGGTGAGGCCGGTCGGGCATGAACCGGATGTCGGTGGCCGCCTTGCCGCCGTTCCACTCGGCCGCGAAGCCGAAGGGGTTCAGCACCTCCCAGCCGGTGGTGTTGGCCATGGTCAGCGGCAGGCAGCGATAGGGGTGGCGCTGGGCGAACTTGTCCATCCACGGGCGGTCGGGGCGGCCGGGCACGATCTCCGGCGGCCGGCCAATCACGGGGAAGCACTCCAGCTGGGGCGTGCGCAGGTCGCGCGGACCTATGCCCTGCTGCGGCGGCGGGGTGCCGACGGGGGCGTTCACCGGGGCGGAGCCTTGGCGGGCTCGGCCACCGGCGGGCGGGCATCGCTGAACGGCTTGGTGGAGGCCGCCGCGGCCGAAGCCGCTGCCGTCGCCGCCGGATCGCCAATGGTGCGGAAGTTCACACCGGAGTCGGCGGCCAGATAGGTGAAGGCCGCCCAGGCGGCGACGTTCTGGTTCAGGTTGACCGGGTCGACCTTGTCCAAGGTGTCGTCAGGCGTGTGGTGCAGTTCGAAATAGCGGGTGGCGTCCTGCTTCAGGGCGGCCAGGGGCACGCCACGCAGCTCCTCCAGGTCAGAGCCGCCATCGAGGGCGGGCTCGGGCGACACGTAGGCGCGCAGGGGGGCCAGAACCCGGGCGAGGCCGCGCCCGAAGGCCGAGGCCGCCGCCCCCTTGGGCAGCTGCACAGCGTAGACGCGGTCGGCGCCCAGGTCGCACTCGCTGGCGATGGCGTGGCGGGCCTGCTCGGCCGCTCCGTGGGCCGCGGCATAGGCGATGCCCGAGATGCCGATCTCCTCGGCTCCCCACAGGGCGACGCGGATGGTGCGCTTGGGGCGGGTGGGCATGTCCTTGATCAGCGCGGCGGCGGCCAGGGTGGTGGCCACGCCCGCCCCGTCGTCGATGGCGCCCGTGCCCAGGTCCCAGCTGTCGAGGTGGCCGCCGATCAGCACGATCTCGTTGGGGGTGGAGGAGCCGCGGATCTCTCCGATCACCGTGTCGCTGGTCGACTGGCGAACGGTGGGGGTGAGCACGAGGCGCAGGCGCACCGGCTTGCCCCGGGCCACCATGCGCTCCAGCTGCTCGGCGTCGGGCGCGGAGAGGGCGGCGGCGGGGATGCGCGGGAACTGCGGGTCATAGGTCATGCTGCCCGTGTGCGGCAGGCGGCGGGTGTCCGTGGCCAGGGAGCGGATCAGGTAGGCGGCGGCGCCTCGCTTGGCAGCCTCCGACGGTCCGAGCGCCCGGATGCGGTAGGCCGCGCCATAGCCCGAGCCATCGCCCGTGGCCGCCATCGGCTGGGTGACCACCACGATCCGCCCGGTGAGCGACTGCGGCGCCTGCGCCAGCAGCTCCTCGTAGGTCTTGAAGACCACGATCTCGGCGTCGATCCCCTGCGGCGGGGTGGCGACCGAGCCGCCGAGGGCGGCCAGCACGAGCCGTTGCGGGAACGGCGACAGCACCTGCGCCGACTCCTCCCCCCGCTCCCACTGGGTGACGGGGAAGCTTTCGATGCGCACGTTGTCGAAGCCCAGGGCCTTCATCTTGCCGGCGGCCCACAGGGCGGCGCGATGCTCTGCATCCGAGCCCGCGGGGCGGGGGCCGAACTCGGTGGTGAGGGATTCCAGGATCGAATAGGCGGCGTTGTCCTTAAGCGCCGCGTCGCGCAGGGCCTCGGCGTTGGCGATCAGGGTGCGGTCGAGGGGTACGAGCACCTCGGGCAGGGGCAGGCGACGCCCGCCGCTGCCGGCAGCCAGCGGCACGGCTGCGGTTGCCGCGGCGGGGGCGGCTGCGGCCTTGCGCTTGCCCTGCGCCGTCGCTCCCGATGGGATCAGCGCCGCGGTCACGAGGGCCGCGCCTGCGACGGCGCCCAGCGCCTTCATCCGAACCATCATGATCAGTCTCTCCGCCTCACTGGCCCGCCGCGGCGCACCATACGGGCGGGCGCGCCGCGCTCAAGCCCACCCGACGCTGCCTTGGCCAACGCGGCCTTCGCTTGGCTAGGGCGCGCGATCGGGGCAAAGCTTCCCGCATGGCTCAACGCAAGATCATCCTGATCATCGACGACGACGACGACCTGCGGGGCGCCCTGGCCGAACAGATCGCGGCCGAGGCGGACTTCACTACCGAAGAGGCCTCCACGGGCCTCGCCGGGCTGGAGTCGGCGGCCGCCCGCACCCCCGACCTGATCCTCCTCGACCTCGACCTGCCGGACATCGACGGCCGGGAGGTCTGCCGCCGCCTGCGCGAGGCCGACATCAGCGCTCCGGTGATCATGCTCACCGCCCAAAGCTCCGACGAGGACACCGTGGCCGGGCTGGATGCGGGCGCCGACGACTACGTTTCGAAGCCGTTCCGCATCGCGGTGCTGCTGGCGCGCATCCGGGCGCAGCTGCGGGCCCACGAGCAGAGCGAGCATGCCGTGTTCCACATCGGCCCGTTCGAGTTCCGCCCCGCCCAGAAGGTGCTGCTCGACCCCAAGGGCAAGAAGGTGCGCCTGACTGAGAAGGAGACCTCGATCCTGAAATACCTCTACCGCGCCGGCGGCCAGGCTATCGGCCGGGAGGAGCTTTTGGCCGAGGTGTGGGGCTACAACGCAGGCGTCACCACCCATACGCTTGAGACGCATATCTACCGCCTTCGCCAGAAGGTCGAAGGCGAGAGCCCCGAGAAGCTGCTGATCACCGAGGCAGGCGGATATCGGCTGCAGGTCTAGCCTCTAGAGCCCCACGTCCACCGTGACCGGCGCGTGGTCGCTGGGGCGGTCCCAGGCGCGGACGGGGGTGTGGATTGTGGCGTTGCCCGCGCGCGCTGCGAGGCCCGGCGACAGCCACAGATGGTCCAAGCGCAAGCCACGGGCGGACTTCTCGAAGTCCACGGCGCGATAGCTCCACCAGCTGGCGAGCTTCTCCGGGTCTGGTCGGGCGGCGCGCACGGGGTCGTGCCAGCCGAGCGAGGCCTGCATCGCCCCCATCGCCGCAACCTCCACCGGCGTGTGGCTGACGATGCGGCTCATGTGGCGGTGGTTCCAGACGTCGAACTCGCCCGGGGCAACGTTCAGGTCGCCGCACAGCACCAGCGCATCCTTCGGGTCGCGGCGGGAAAACTGGGCGGTCAGGCGCTCATACACGTCGAGCTTGTGGTCGAACTTGGGGTTCAGCTCGCGGTCTGGCACGTCGCCGCCCGCCGGGATGTAGAGGTTGTGGATCTCCACCCCGCCCGCGATCGCCGACAGGCGGCGCGCCTCGCCCCGGCGGCAGACGTCGAGGTCCGGCCCTGGTTCCAGCAGCGTGCGCGAGGCGATGGCGACGCCGTGATAGCCCTTCTGGCCGCGGATGCGCACGTGCGGCAGGCCCATCGCGGCGAAGGCCTCCAGCGGGAACTCCGCCTCCTGGCACTTGATCTCCTGCAGGCACAGAACGTCCACCGCCTGTTGGGCCACGAAGCGGGCGCACTGCTCGGCGCGCAGGCGCACGGAGTTCACGTTCCAGGTGGCGATGCGCAAACCGGGCGGCTCCGAACAGGACAAAAAAGAACCCGGCCGCCGGACTTGCGCCGACGACCGGGTCTTGAAGTTTTGATCTCATGCCCGGACCGGGAGGGGAAGAGCCGGCCGGGGCGCAGTGTCCGATGCTGGCGAGGGGCCAGCAGCGGCGCGTGACTCATATGACGCTACGTCTGGAAAAGGTCAAGGCCCGCACCGCCAACTCTTGCGTGTGTCGCGAACAACACATTCGGCAGGAACGTCCGTCAGCGCTTGGGGGCGGTGAACAGGGCGGGGTCCAGGCCGCTCTTGGATGCCAGGTCGCCCAGCCTGACCTTGGTGGTGCGGCCCTGCGCGTCGGTCAGGTTCCAGCCCTTCAGCGCCAAGACGTCGCCCGAAGGCTTGGTGGCGAAGTAGAGCACGATGCGGCCGTCGCTCTCGTTGTGCGAGTCGAGTGCGGTCAGGGCGAAGCCTTCGGTGTTCTTGTCCACCCGGGCGATCTTCACGCCGCGATCCAGCCGCACCTGCTGGGCGAGGAGGATGTTCAGGGGCGTGCGCGACAGGGGCGCCTTGTCCACCGTCTTGAGGCGGCCGTCGTAGAGATAGACCGTCTTGCCGTCCGAGGTGATGGTCATCAGCGTCGGCGGGTCATAGGCGAAGCGCGCCTTGCCGGGGCGCTGCAGGGTGAGCGTGCCGGTGGAGGTCTGCCCGTCCGGGGCGGTCTGGGTGAACTTGGCCTCCACCGTGGCGAGCGCCTGCAGATAGGCGGCCGAGGCCTCCACCCGCGCCTTGTCGTCGGCCGACAGGGTCGGCTGCGCGGCGTGGGCCGCGCTGGCGAGCGCGAGGCCGCAGGCGGCGGAGAGGAAGAGGCGTCGAAGCATCATGGCGTTCCGATAATCGTCGATTCTGGCATTGCCGAGGCTGTATCATGGGCCGCGCGTCGCAACCTGCGATGAACGAAGCCCACGCCCCCCCGGGAGGCCGCCTTGAAGTTCGACCTGAAGATCACCGTCGCCGTCGCCGCGGCCCTGCTCGCCGCCGCCTGCGAGCAGCAGCCTCCAAAGCCCCAGGAGTGGACCGCCAGCGCCGACACCGCCCTGTGCGTCGACAAGGACGGCAAGCGCATCCCCGACACCAACTGCCAGGGCAAGCCGGGCGAGCGCGTGCAGGAGCGTCACGGTTCAGGCATGGGCACGGCGGCGGCGCTGTTCGGGGCATGGTACTTCCTGGGCCGCGGTCAGCGCATCGGCCCGATGGGCGCACCCGTGGTCGGCGGCTCTTTCGCGCCTCGGCCAGGCGCGGCCTATGGCCGAGCCGCTGGCTTCACCTCGGTGAGCCGCGGCATGTTCGGGAGTTCGGGCCGCGGCTTCGGAGGCGGAGCGGGCGAATGAAGCGCCTGACGCTCGACCCCCGGCCAGGCTGGCAGGCCAAGGTCGAGGCGCTGGGGCTCGTGTGGCACACGGCCCCGACCGGGCAGGCCTACTGGAACGAGTCAGCCGCCTACAGCTTCACCCCGGCCGAGATCGCCTCCATCGAGGCGGCCACCGCCGAGCTCTACCGGCTGTTCCTCGAAGCCGGGGAGCGCATCGTTCGCGACGACCGGATGCTGCAGCGTTTCGGCATCCCGGCCGCTTTCCACGCGCCCATCTGCGCCGCCTGGGACGCAGAGCCCCCCGCCCTGAACCACGGCCGGTTCGATCTCGGCTTCGACGGTGCGGGCCCGCCCGTGCTGTTCGAGTTCAACTGCGACACGCCCACATCCATGCTCGAAACAGCCGTTGTGCAGTGGGCGTGGCGGGAGGAGGTGTTCCCGACGCTGGACCAGTTCAACAGCCTCCACGACAGGCTCGCCGCCAAGTGGCGCGACATCGCCCCGAAAATCCCGGACGGCCACATCTGGTTCTGCCACGTGGACGACGCGGCGGGCGAAGACACCGTCACCTGCGCCTACCTGCGTGATCTTGCTCGGGCCGCCGGCATCGAATCCACCCCCATCCGCATGGAGGACATTGGCTGGGACGCGGGCGTGCGCCGCTTCGCCGACCTGGACGAGCGGGCCATCACCGCCATGTTCCACCTCTACCCGTGGGAGTGGCTGGCGGGCGAAGGCGGCGACGCGCTGGTGGAAAGCCTGGACTCCACCCTGTGGATCGAGCCCGTGTGGAAGATGCTGTGGTCCAACAAGGCGGTGCTGGCCGTGTTGTGGGAGATGTTCCCCGGCCACCCGAACCTCCTCCCCGCCAAGTTCAACCGGCCCACGGGCGACCACGTCTCCAAGCCGTTCCTGTCTCGCGAGGGCGCCAACGTGACCATCACCCGACGGGGGGAAGAAGCCGCGGCCACCGGCGGCGACTACGGCGCTGAGGGCTTCGTGCACCAGTCGCTGTTTGCCCTGCCGCAGTTCGACGGCCGCTATCCCGTGATCGGCTCTTGGATCGTGGACGGCGAGCCCGCAGGCATGGGCGTGCGCGAAGGCGGCCTCGTCACCGACAACACCGCCGCCTTCGTTCCGCATGTGATCGAAGGCTGATAAAGGCTGCGCCCATGGCTGGACTGAAAGACAAGCGCGGCTTCATCGACAAGGAGCGCCTCGACCTCTCCGAGCGTCAGGCCGTGGAATACTGGATGAAGCGTTGGGGCGTGACGCGGGATCAGATCACCGCCGCCCACCGCAAGGTCGGCAAGATGACCAAGGACATCGCCGACGAGCTCGGCAAGAAGCGCTGAGGGGTCGGCGCGCCGTTCAGGCCCGGTCGATCCGCGCGGCGTAGCAGCCCTGCTTCGCGAAGTGGGCGTGCAGGTAGGCGGTGCGGGGGTCGGCCAGGAGGGCCTCGACCACGGGCTCCAGGCGCGAGCCCTCCGCCAGGTCGGCGGCGATCATCATGCCGGTGTCGTCGAAGGCGCGCAGCGAGAGCGTGCGACGGCGCAGCTGCGCAGGCACCTCGCCCACGGCCGGCGTGGCGGGGGCGGCCCCCTCCCGCACATAGACGGCGTGGGTGGCGCGGAACGGCGTGTCGGCCGCCTGATGCGCGTAGTTCGCCAGGATCACCGCCTCGCCGGGCTGCGCGTCTTCAAGGCTGACGCGGCAGGGGAAGGCGTTGGGCCGATCGACGACCACGCGCCGGGCGAGCCTGCCGTGCAGCGCCTCATCCGAAAGGCCGAACAGCGCCGCGAACTCCGTCGCGGGCAGGGGGCTGATCTGGAAGGTCACGGCGGGGCGGCTCCGAGGGGTGGCGGCGGGGAGCCGGTGGTGTGCCGCGGGGCGGGGAATGGCGCTGGCGGGTTGCGGACACGGCATGGGGGTGGGCCTCCCAGAGCCGGAGAAGCCTTCACCGCCCGGTGCGGTCGGCGGCGAGCCGCAGCAGACCGTCTGCGATCTCCGCAGCGTCGCGTATCACCTCGCCTGCGGGATAGCGCACCACCTCGATCCCTTGCGACGTCAGCCAGGCGTCGCGCCGCTCATCCCGCACGCCGTGATCCTCAGTGGAGTGTACGAACCCGTCCACCTCGACGCAGAGCTTCGCCCGCGGGGCGTAGAAATCCACAATGTAGGGGCCGATCGGGTGCTGGTTCCGAAACGGACATCGCCCCGCTGAGCCGTGCTTGAGTTCCAGCCACAGCTTCAACTCCGGCGGCGACAGAGCCCGCCGCAACGCCCGCGCCCGCCTCACCCGGCCCACGTCCGGCGTTCTCATGATCGGACGCTAGCGCGCGAAGGTCTCCCCCGCAAAGCGGGGGAGGTGGCCGCGCAGCGGCCGGAGGGGGCGAGCCCCCGCACGCCTTCAACCGATAACCCGAACCCAGCGATCCGCCGTCGAGACTGAGGCTCGCCCCCACCACCATCTCCGATGGTCCCCCTCCCCCGCTGCGCGGGGGAGGCCTTGAAGGGGCGATGACGCTCCCTCACAGCAAGTCGCCTTGACGGGACTGAGCACGCGACCAACCTCTACGTCCAAGATGGACGTATGGGGCAAGCGACTCGCGATAAGTTCGCGAGATGTGCAACGGCTGGAACCACCCTGAACACTGTACTTGCCCGTTTGGGGCCAGGGCGTCTGGTACGCCGCGTCTTCGGCTGACACCTCTACAACTGATGCGTCGCACGTGGTCCAAGCAATTTCGCGATGCGATGAAGCGCGGCTATTGGCCTCGCTTAAAGATGGCCAAATGGCGCAAAGAGGGGTGGCTCCCCATTGGCATCAAACGCGTCCGGACCTTGGGGGCGCGGTGGTGCGTCCGTGCAGTAAGGCTCGATCAAGAGGCGATCTTCACCTTCTTAGTACCACGGTCAACCAGCTTTGAGCTTTCGGAGCCCGCGATGCTTCGATCAGAAGTTGGTCTTCTTGGAAACTTACAGATTGACTACCTGGACTCCAGCTCCGGAGAGTTACTGGGTCGAGAAGTCTTTGCTTGGCTGGTAGAGAGCAAAGGATCGACGCGCTCCACCGAAACGCGAATTCGGTAGCTGGAGCCAGCTCCGGCGGCGGGTCGCCCCGCCGCCGGGCTAGATCACTCCGCCGGTTCGGCGGCCATTTCCTTCTTGGTCAGGTCTTCGCCGGTGGTCTGGTCGACGACCTTCATGGAGAGCTTGGTCTTGCCGCGGTCGTCGAAGCCCATGAGCTTCACTTTGACGATCTGGCCTTCCTTCAGCACGTCCTGCGGGCGGCTGACGCGGTCGTTGGAGATCTGCGACACGTGGACGAGGCCGTCCTTGGCGCCGAAGAAGTTCACGAAGGCGCCGAAGTCCACGACCTTGACGACCTTGCCGTCGTAGATCGCGCCGACTTCCGCTTCCTGCGTGATCGACTTGATCCAGGTGAGGGCTGCGTCGATCTTGCCCTGGTCGGAGGCCGAGACCTTCACCGTGCCGTCGTCCTGGATGTCGACCTTGGCCCCGGTCTTCTCCACGATCTCGCGGATCACCTTGCCGCCCGAGCCGATCACTTCGCGGATCTTGTCGGTGGGGATCTTGATGGTCTCGATCTTGGGGGCGAACTCGCCGATCTCGGTGCGCGGGGCCTCCATCGCCTTGGCCATCTCGGCCAGGATGTGGTGGCGCCCGTCATGAGCCTGCGCGAGCGCCTGCTTCATGATCTCTTCGGTGATGCCCGCGACCTTGATGTCCATCTGCAGGGACGTGATGCCGTCGGCGGTGCCGGCGACCTTGAAGTCCATGTCGCCCAGGTGGTCTTCGTCACCCAGGATGTCGGTGAGGATCGCGAACTCGCCGGTGGGCTCGAGGATCAGGCCCATGGCCACGCCGGAGACCGGCTTCTTCAGGGGCACGCCCGCGTCCATCAGCGCCAGGGCGCCGCCGCAGACCGAGGCCATCGACGAGGAGCCGTTGGACTCGGTGATCTCGGATACCAGACGCAGGGTGTAGGGGAACTCCGCCTTGGTCGGGAGCATGGGGCGCAGCGCCCGCCAGGCCAGCTTGCCGTGGCCGATTTCGCGGCGCTTGGGGCTGCCGACGCGGCCGGTCTCGCCCACCGAGTAGGGGGGGAAGTTGTAGTGCAGGAGGAAGTTCTCCTTGTAGGTGCCTTCCAGGGCGTCGATCCACTGCTCGTCGTCGCCGGTGCCGAGGGTGGCCACGACCAGCGCCTGCGTCTCGCCGCGGGTGAAGAGGCACGAGCCGTGGGTGCGGGGCAGAACGCCCACTTCCGCCAGGATCGGGCGCACGGTCTTCAGGTCCCGCCCGTCGACGCGACGGCCGTTCTCGATGATGTCGCGACGCAGGACGTGGGCTTCGGCCTCCTTGAAGGCGCCGCCGAGCTTGACGGCGTCGAAGCCGTCGGGGCGGGCGTCCGACTTGGCGAGGGCTTCCATGACCTTGGCCTTGGCGGCGTGGACGGCCGCCTGGCGGACCATCTTGTCCTTGTTGCCGAAAGCGGCGCGGATGTCGGCACCGGCCAGCTTGTCGATGGCGTCGATCATGTGCTTGTCGTCGGTCGGCTGGAAGTCGATCGGCTCCTTGGCGGCGTGCTCGGCCAGTTCGATGATCGCGTCGATCACCGGCTGGAAGCCCTTGGCCGCGAAGGAGACGCCGCCGAGCACGGTGGCTTCGTCGAGCTCCTGGATTTCGCTTTCGACCATCATCACGGCGTCGTGGGTGCCGGCGACGACGAGGTCCATCTTGTTGGCCTCGTCCTTCAGCTGGTCCAGCGTCGGGTTGAGGATGTACTCGCCGTCGATGTAGCCGACGCGGGCGGCGCCGATGGGGCCCATGAAGGGAGCGCCGGAGATGACGAGGGCGGCCGAGGCGGCGACCATGGCCACCATGTCGGGGTCGTTCTCAAGGTCGTGCGACAGGACCGTGATGATGACCTGCACTTCGTTCTTGAAGCCCTTCACGAAGAGGGGGCGGATCGGGCGGTCGATCAGGCGGCTGGTCAGCACTTCCTTCTCGGTGGGACGGCCCTCGCGCTTGAAGAAGCCGCCGGGGATCTTGCCCGCGGCGAAGGTCTTCTCCTGATAGTCCACGGTCAGCGGGAAGAAATCCATCCCGGGCTTGGCGGACTTGGCCACCACGACGGTGGCGAGAACGGTGGTGTCGCCGTAGGTGGCGAGGACGGCGCCGTCGGCTTGGCGGGCGATGCGGCCGGTTTCGAGGGTCAGCGTGCGGCCGCCCCACTCGATGGTCTTCTTCTTGATGTCGAACATGGTTTTGATCTTTCGGTCTCCCCGGCCGGATTGCGCGGGGTGCGGACAGGACGGGCGTGCGTGAAACGGACGGGCCGGTTTACCTCTCCAGGTCCGCGCGCCGCCCATGCGGGGCGCGGTTCAGGCATGAGGACCGGGTGCGGCCCTCCGTGGACAAATGGCGAAACGGGAAAGGCCTCGGCCCTCCCCGCTTGCGCAGTCGTCTAGCGACGCAGCCCGAGGGTCGCCACGATGGCCGTGTAGCGGTCTTCGTGGGTGTCCTTCAGGTGGTCCAGAAGGCGCCGGCGCGTCGAGACCATCTTGAGGAGGCCGCGGCGCGAGTGGTTGTCCTTCTTGTGCGTCTTGAAGTGGTCGGTGAGGTTGGTGATGCGTTCCGTGAGGATCGCGACCTGCACTTCGGCGCTGCCGGTATCGCCCGGGGTGCGGGCGTGGGTGGTGATCAGTTCGGCCTTGCGGTCCGGTTCGATCGACATCGGGTGTCTCCTTACTGGAGGTTGAAGACGCGGACGGGGTTGAGCCGTCCGACCGAAAGCTCGCAAAGGGCGACGAGGCGGGTTCCGTCGAAGGCGGATACGAGGCGGTCCGGCCCGGCTCCTGAGAACCGCGCCTGCATCGCTTCGACCTGCCGGGGAAGGAGGACGACCTGTCGCCCTTGGGCGAGCCGGAAGGCGTCTTCATGGGTCACGGCGTGCGCCGGGATGTCGTCCAGCACCGTCTCGACCGGAAGGAGCACCTTCGAGGCGTCGCCCCTATGGACCAACTCGGCGAAACTTTCCAGTGAAATGGCGCATCCCTCGGTGAACGGCCCCACCCGCGTCCGCCGCAGCGCGCAAACGTGCCCCACGGTACCAAGAGCGGCGGCCAGATCGCGGGCGAGGGAGCGGACGTAGACGCCCTTGCCGCAGTCGATCTCGATCTCGAGATGGTCGGCGTCGCGCGCGTCTGAGATGCGGGCGGCGTGGATGGTGACTGTGCGGGGGGCGAGCTCCACCGCGCGCCCCTCCCGGGCGAGGTCGTAAGAGCGCTCGCCGTCCACCTTGATGGCGGAGTAGGCCGGGGGGACCTGGCTGATCTCGCCCACGAACGCCTTCAACGCCTCAGCCGCGGCTTCCACGGTCGGCCGCACGTCGGAGGTGGCGCTGGTGTCGCCCTCGAGGTCGAGGGTGGTCGTGGCGCGGCCCCATTCGACAGTGAAGCGGTAGCTTTTCGAGGCGTCGGTGGCGAAGGGCATGGTCTTCGTCGCTTCGCCGAGCGCGATGGGCAGAATTCCGCTGGCGAGGGGATCGAGCGTGCCCGCGTGCCCGGCCTTCTGCGCCTTCAGCAGCGCACGCACCTTGCCTACGGCACCCGTGGACCCGAGGCCCAGCGGCTTGTCGAGGCACACCCAGCCGGAGACGGGGTCTCCCGACTTGCGACGGCCCATCAGGCGTCGTCGTCCTTCGGATCGTCCTCAGGGTCGATCGGCGTGGCTTGCCCCGTGTCCCGCTGCACGTTCAGGCGGTCGAACAGGGCGTCCATCTTGGCGGCGGTCTCGAAGCTTTCGTCGTGGCGGAACACGAGGTCTGGGGTGAAGCGCAGCTCCACGTGCGGGCCGAGCCGTCCACGGAAGAAGCGCGTAGCGCGATTCAGCCCGGCCACCACCTCGTCGGCGTTCACGCCTCCGAGCGGGTTCACGAAGCAGGTGGCGTGGCGCAGGTCAGGGCTCATGCGCACCTCTGAGACGGTGACCGACACGCCGGACAGCGCCGGATCGGCCACGTTGGCCTCCAGCATGATCTCGGCCAGGGCATGGCGCACGAGCTCGCCTGCGCGAAGCTGCCGCTGCGAGGGGCCCACCGCGCCGGACTTGTGGTGTTCGGGCTTGCTGGAGCCGCGACCGGGGCGGGGTCCGAAGCCGCTGCGCGACGGCGGGGCCGCCCGGCCGCCGCGGGTGTCCTTGGATTTCATGGAGACGTGCCTTGTGAAGGCGGGGGAGTTAGGCGCGCGGGGGCGGAGTGTCCAGCGGAGGGCGTCAGCTCTTCTTGCGAAGGGGCCGGATCAGCCGGGCACCGTCCGCCTCGAACCCATTGGCCAGGGCGAAGGCCTGCAGGCTTTCGCCGACGGCGGGAACGTCGAGCAGCAGCAGGTCGCAGCCCGCGGTTCGAGCCGCCTGCGACGCCGCCTTGAGGAGCGCTCGCCCAACGCCTCGTCGCCGCGCGTCGGGGTCGACCAAGAGGTCGGACACCCGCGCCACGGGCGAGGAGCGTGTGAGTTCCATCGTCCAGGACAGGGCGATGACGCCGCTGGGCGGCCCCACTCCAGGGCGAGGAGCACGGCCCCCTGGCCGGAGCGGATGGCCTCGAGCCGGTCGGCGAGGCCGGTGGCGGGAGGGGCCACGCCCGCTTGAGCGAAGAGCGCGATAACGCCTGGCGCGTCGGCTGCGACGGCCGCCCGGATCTCGAGGCCGTAACGGCTCGCCACGCGCGCCTGGGCCTAACGGCCGAAGCCGAGCTTCTTGGAGTCGATGGGGCCTTCGTAGCCGGAGAGCTTGTAGACGCCGTCCTCGCTCTGGAAGTCGAGCACGCAGGGGCCGCCGCGGACTTCGGTGACGCAGGCGTGGCCTCCGCCCAGCGGCTTCACGAAGGCGGCGATGGCCAGGGTGTTGGGGATCGGCTTCTGCGGGTCGTAGCCGAGGCGGATCGCCAAGGCCCGGAAGGTGTCCGGCCGCAGGAGGGCGTTCACCGCCACGTCCACCAGGGGGGCTGCCAGCGCCGCGCCCAGAGTGGCGATGCGGCCGCCGGAGCCCGCGGTCTCGGCGATCAGGCGGGAGCGGAGCTGCACCTTAAGGGCGTCGCGATCCACGTGGGCCTCGAACCCGGACCTGTCGCCGTCGCGAACGGATACGAGGAAAGTGTGGATGTCGTCGGCGGCCTGGATGCGCGGGATCGTCGCGCAGCCCGCCAGGCAGACCAGGGCGATGGCGACCGCTGCGGCCCGGCGCATGATCAGTGGGCCTCGTCGATCAGGAACTGCTCGAACTTGCCCGAGGGCTCCTGATAGCTGTTCAGCGTCAGCGTCTTGCCGCCGGCCGCGATGCGGTAGGTGCGCTGGGTCATGCCACCGCGCAGGCGCTCGCGCTGCAGCTTGAAAAGGGTCGGCTTGCCCAGCGGGCCGAGCGTCGCGCGATAGTCGGCCACCGTCTGCGGGGTGAGGTAGCCGTTGAAGTTCTCGGTGAAGCCCGAGCGGTCGGGCTGGCCCGCCTGCAGGCTGGCGAACAGGGCCTCCACCTTGGGCTGCACGCCCGTGGGCGGGAACAGGATCGCCTCGATCCGGTCGGCGATGGTCATGTAGGCGGACGATGAGAAGGTGTTGGTGAGCACCACCACGGCGGTCTTCTGATCCGGCCACATGCGATTCTCGGAAAGGAAGCCCGTGCCCTCGCCCCCGTGCTCCCACTGCACCCGGTCGCCCGACTTGCCGATGGAGAGGCCGAGGCCGTAGCCGGCGCCCTTGCCGTCGGCGAGCTTCACCTCCGTCGTCATGACCTTGAGGCTGGCGGGCGACAGGAGCTTCCCGGCCATCAGCGCCGCATCCCACTTGGCGACGTCGGTGGCGGTCGTGTTCATCTCGCCCATGGCGTAGAGCCAGCCGCGCCCCTCGCGATCCACCGCCCGCTGCGGACCAAGGGCGTAGCGCTGGTAGCCCTGGGCGTCGACGCCGCCCGCCTTGCGGATCGTGTCCGCGTCGCGCACGCCGGTCATGTCGAGGGGGTCGAAGATGCGGCGCTTCAGGAAGACGAACAGGGGCTCGCCGGTTACCTTCTCGATGATCTGCCCGGCCACCACGTAGCCGGTGTTGGAGTACTGCCACTTGTCGCCGGGCTTGTAGTCCAGCGGGCGCTTGGCCCAGCCGTCGAGGATGGCGCGGGGCGTGGTGTCGGCCATCATGGGCTTCATGATGTAGTCCTGCGGCCAGTAGTCGGAGTAGCCGCTCGTGTGGCTGAGAAGCTGGCGCACGCTCACCTTGTCCGCGTCGGTCAGGTCGGGCAGCCATTTGGCGACCTTGTCGTCCAGGCTCAGCTTGCCGTCCTCCTGCAAGAGCAGGATCGCGGCGGCCGTGAACTCCTTGGAGACGCTGGCGATCTCATAGCGCGTGGCGGCGCTAGCGGGCTTCTTTGCGGCCAGGTCGGCGTGGCCGAAGGCGCGGGCGTAGACGATCTTCCCGTCCCGCACGACCGCCACGGAGGCGGAGGGCGCGTTCTGATCCTTCAGCGTCGACGCGATCGCGGCGTCGATCCTAGCGGCCTCCACCGACTGGGCGGCGGCGGGCAGGCCCAAGGCGAGGAGGGCGGAGGCGGCGAGGAGGGCTGTTCTCATGGCCGCGGACGCTATTTCGCCGTGTCGGCTCCCGCAAGCACCCGCCCGCACCGCAGCGGTGTCAGCCGAACTTGATCGACCGCCCGAGCACTGCCGCGTAGGCCCCGGCGACCAGCACGCCCGCCATGATCCATGGCCAGCTGCGCTCCACGCGGGGCGTGGGCATGGTGCCGTCGAGGCGCATGAAGCCGGGCGCACTCCAGAAACCCGCCGTACCGCCGAAGCTCGAAGCCGCAGCCGATGCCAGGGTAACGAACAGGCCCACGGGATTGAGCAGGCCGATGAGAAGCGAGAGGAAGCTTCCGGTCAGATAGGCTGTGGCCACCACCCGCCTCGCCTCGCGCCGGCTCTCCCGCGCCCCGCCGAAGATCGTGCCCAACAGACGCCCCGTCAGCCGCATGGAGCCGACGTAGGTCGCCAGTCCGAACGCGAACAGGCCGGAACGCCAGGCGAACCCGGGCTCCACCTGCCAGAGCACCGCCTCCTTCTGGTCGCCCCAGTCACCGATGCCGGTGAGACCCGAGAACAGGAAATACCCCGACCAGGTGAAGAGGTTCACCGCGATGAACAGCGTCAGCGCCAGCCGCGTCGTGGATCGGTCGAGCGCCACGCCGCGCAGCACCAGCCCCGCGATGGCGGCCACGATCAGGTTCACGGTGTTGCCCGCCGCCGCCACCACCCGCCACTTCCACGGCGGGTCCAGGTGCGTGTCGCAGTCGAAGTAGAACGCGCCCCACGCCTTGGGCTGCGACCCGACGGCGAGGCAGGCGCCCCCGTGGCCCAAGCCCTCGTGCAGCATCACGCTGAGGCAGTAGATCACCGCCGCCATGCCAGCGACGGTGAGGAGGTCCGCCCCGCCCGTCTGCGAGCCGGCCATGTCGAGGTCTCTCGCCAGGTGGGCATCCACAGCGGCCATGTCGCGCCCTCCGGTCTCAGTTCACGAGGATGGAGCTTAGCAGCAGCGTCGCTCCGGGGCGTCCCAGCACCCGGTCGGTGGCGCGCTGCAGTTCTCCGCCGATCACGTCTGCGCTGGGCGGGGCGCCGGGGGCCAGCGAGCCCGCATAGCGCACGATGAACTGCACATAGGCGTCGCGCAGCACGGGCTGCATCTGCGTAGCACGGAGGCGCAGGCCGGCGTCGGGGGTGTCGATCCCGGCCTCCACCGCCAGCACGCCCCGGCCGCCCCCCGCCTTGGCGACGGCGCCGGTGAGGGTGGTGAACTGGGTGAAGCTCGTGCCGCCCCCCTTCTTGCGCTCCTCGGCGGCGTGAGCAGTAGACGCCGTCAGGACGGCGACGGCGACAAGACCCAGGGATAGACGGCGGCGTTGGGTCATGGGGTCTCCGACTATCGGTGCAAAGTGGCTTGCATCGGCGTGCGGCTGCAAGTGCGGTGGTCAATTCCCGTGAGAGGAGAAGCGGCGGCGCGCCTCTCGATGCGTCAACCGGCCACGGCGCCGCGCCCTGCCGGGTGGCACGGCGCTGGCTTAACGAAGCGTTAACAGTAAGAAAGTGTGTCATCCCCCATGGCGCGTCGCGTTCTGATCATCGTCGAGAACCTGCCCGTGCCGTTCGATCGGCGCGTTTGGCTGGAGGCGACCACCCTCGCCAAGGCGGGCTATGACGTCAGCGTCATCTGCCCGGCCATGAAGGGCTTCACCGCGCCCCGCGAACGGCTGGAGGGCGTGGACGTGTGGCGCCATCCCCTGCCGCACGAGGCCTCAGGGCCCCTGGGCTATGTGGTGGAGTATGGGGCGGCGCTGTTCTGGCAGCTGACCCTGGCGACGCGGATCGCCTTCGGGCGCGGGTTCGACGTGATCCACGCCTGCAACCCGCCCGACCTGATCTTCCTCGTGGCCCTGCCGTTCAAGCTGCTGGGCAAGCGCTTCCTGTTCGACCAGCACGACCTGTGCCCCGAACTCTACGAGGCCAAGAGCGGCAAGCGCGGCTTTTTCTGGAACCTGCTCAAGGGCATGGAGGCCCTGACCTTCCGCCTGGCGGACGTGGTGATCTCCACCAACGAGAGCTATCGCAAGGTGGCCCTGACGCGGGGCGCGCGGAAGCCTGAGCAGGTGTTCGTGGTGCGCTCCGGCCCCGACCTCGCCCGCTGGCCACGCTCCAATGGGGGCGACCCCAAGTGGCGCAACGGGCGCAGGCACCTGATCGGCTATGTCGGGGTGATGGGCGAGCAGGAGGGGCTCGACCTCCTGCTGGAGTCGATGCAGCTGATCGTGCGCGACCGCGGGCGCGACGACGTGCAGCTTCTGCTGGTGGGTGGCGGCTCGTTCAAGGACGACCTCGTGGCCATGACCGCTCGGCTGGGGCTCGAGGATCACGTCACCTTCACAGGCCGGGTGTCGGACGACGTGCTGCGCGATGCCCTGGGGGCCTCCGACGTGTGCGTGAACCCCGACAAACCGGGCGAACTGAACGACAAGTCCACGATGAACAAGATCATCGAATACATGGCGCTGGGTAAGCCCATCGTGCAGTTCGAGGTGACCGAGGGCCGCTTCTCGGCGCAGGAAGCCTCGCTCTACGCCCGCCCCGGCGACGTGGCCGACCTTGCGGACAAGCTCCTGGAATTGCTGGACGATCCGACGCAGCGCGAGCGCATGAGCGTGTTCGGTCGCGAGCGGGTCGAGAGTGTCCTGGCGTGGGATCACTCCGCCAAGGCCCTGCTCGCCGCCTACGACAAGGTCTTCGAGGGGCGCCCCGTCGCCGCCCCGGAAACCGCCCCGGTGATGGGGAAGAAGTCGGAATCTCTCCTCCACCCCTGAGGGCGGCCTGATCCTTTCAGGCCCGAGCGCTGCGGCGCCGACCTGAAGGAGCCCGCCATGTCCTGGAAGCTGCGCATCGACGCCCTGCGCCTCGGTGCCGGAGGGCGGCCGGACGCCTTCGTCGCCTCCCAGACCCTCACCGGTTCGGGTGCGGCAGCGGTGACGAGCGCCGCGGCGCCAGACTTCGGCCTCGACTCCGGCGTGGCCCGCTCGGGCGTGGCGCGGGTGTCGGTGCTGTCGGGTGCTGTGATCGCCGCCTGGTCCGACGCCGCCCCCTCGGCGGACGATGCGGGCGTTCGGATCGAGGCGGGGGCCAGCGTCGACCTGCCCTACGGCGCAGGCTCGCACCTCAGCTTCATCGAAGCCGCCGACGCCCCCATCGCCCGAGAGGCGCATCTGGGCGAAGTGGGCGGGGCCAGCGCCGTCGTGGCCGCAGGCTTCACCCGCCCGGCCAACACCACGGCCTACGCCGTGGGCACGCTCGTCGCCAACAGCACGACGGCCGCCTCTGTCACGGCCCTGACGCTGGCCTGCGCCCGAAAGGCGGGGGGCACCGGTCTGATCCGCCGGGCCCGCCTGTCGAGCTCCAGCCCCGCAGCCGTGAACGCGAATTTTCGCGTGCATCTCTTCAAGACGGCCCCCACCCCGACCGTGGGCGACGGGGGCGCCTTCGCAGGCAACGTCAACGGCGTCGCCGCCATCCACCTCGGCATGCTCGACGTGACCCTGGACCGGGCCTTCAGCGACGGAGCCAAGGGCATCGGCACCCCCTCCATCGGGTCCGAGATCGTGTTCGACGCCGGCGCAGGTTCCGCCAGCCTCTACGCCCTGGTCGAGGCCCGCTCCGCCTACACCCCCGGCGCGGGCGAGGTCTTCACCCTGGCGCTCGAAGTCCTGCGGGACTGACGGGCGTGACCGCCCCCACGCCCGCCGCCCGCGCGATCCTCTCAGGGCTGCCCGCCGCCGCCCTCGTCGACACTCGCAACCAGCCGATCCGCCTGCCGGACGGCACCCTCATCCTCGTGAGCTGACCCATGCGCCTGACCGACATCGCCGCCGCCGCACCCACCCTGGACGGGGCCGAGACCGTCCTCGGCGTCAAGACTGGGGGCGCCGTGCTCCTGCCCTACGCCCGTCCCGCCAGCTTCGGCCGCCGGGCGGCGCTGCTGGGCGACAGCATCGTGGCCTACAACACCTATGCCTCGAACCAGGGCGGCTCCGGCTACTACCCGAACGGCGCGGGCTCCACCGAGGTGGACAATGGCCAGGCGGGCTTCTTCACCGCCTTCAGCCAGCTCACCGGCCAGCGGCTGAGCCTCGACCCGGTGATGAACCGGGGGATCGGCGGCCAGACCACGACGCAGATGCTCGCCCGCTTCGATGCCGACGTGGCCGCGAACTACGCCGCGTTCGACTGGCTGTTCCTGATGGGCGGCACCAACGACCCCTCGGCCGGGGTGGCCAAGGAGACCACCCTCGCCAACCTGCAGGCGATGGTCCTGGCGGCCCTGCGCAACGGCAAGGCCGTCGCCCTGTTCACAATCCTGCCCCGCAACTCGTCGAGCTGGACCTCGGGGGCCACGGCCAACATGCGCCGCATCCTGTGGGTGAACAGCCAGCTGCGCAGCTGGACGGCGCGCCTCCTCAGCGCGGGGGCGCCCCTGCACCTGATCGACGCCTTCGGGGAGTGGGCGAACCCCGCCTCCACCATCACCGCGGCGGCGAGCGGTTATACGGTGGCACCGGGAGTGGCGGCGGACGGGCTGCACCCCTCGGGCTACGGCGCCTATCTGATCGGGCGGCGCATGGCCGACACGCTGGGCCCGTTCCTGCCCGCCCCCGTGAACGCCGGCATGGGGGCGATCGACGGCTTCGACGCCACGGACAACCCGGGTGGCGTGGCCCTGCTCAACCCCGTGTTCGCAACGGCCACGGGCGGCACCGCCACCGCCGTCACCGCGGCCGGGGGCATCCCCGCCAACTGGAGCGTGACCCAGACGGCAGGGTCAGGCTCGCCGACGGCCTCGGAGGTCGCCGTGTCCACGCTGGCGCCGGAGGCGGCGGGCTATGGCGCGCGGCAGGGGGCCAAGCTGCAGGTCGCCGTGTCGGTCGCCTCGGGCCAGACGGCGGTCTCGGGTCAGAGCTATTCGAACGTGGTGCGGCTGCGATCCGACAACGTGGTCCACGGCAGCTTCCCGGGCTTCTGGACGCCGGGGGCGACCTATCAGCTGAGCGCCCGGTTGAAGCTGAGCGGGCTGGCCGGGTACGCCGGAGCGGCGCTGACCCTTCAGGCCTCCCCCGCGGGCGCCGCGAGCTACACCCGGATCGACGGATCGCCGAACATCAGCGGGGCCACGTCGTGGGGGCAGGACGACCAGACGCTGACCCTGGCCACCCCGCTGTTCAGCTTTGCGGAAGCCATCGGCGCCAGCCCGTTCGGACTGGCCACGCTCTACCTGTATTTCGATGCCCGCACCGCCGCCGCCGCGGGCGTCGTGCAGATCAGCGACCTGCAGCTGCGCCGGATCGGCTGACCGGTTGAGATCGGGCGGAGTGGCGGGCGAGGCGTCGCGGCGACTGTGCCGCGGCGCCCTCCGGTTGCCGCAAGGCCCTGCCGAAGCTAGGGTTTCGATCAACTTCCGCGCTCGCTGGGCCTCGCTTCGATGACGGATGCCGCGCGGCCCGCCTTCCTGATCACCGTCGACACCGAGGGCGATGACATCTGGAGCGGCCCCTCGGTCGTCACCACCCGGAACTCTGCGTTCATTCCGCGCTTCCAGGCCCTGTGCGAGCGGTTCGGGTTCAAGCCCACCTACCTCACCAACTATGAGATGACCCAGGACCGTGGCTTTGTCAGCTTCGCCCGGGATGTGGAGGCGAGGGGTGCCGGCGAGGTGGGCATGCACCTGCACGCCTGGAACTCGCCCCCGGCCCACCGCCTGACGGCCGACGACGACAAGGCCATGCCCTATCTGATCGACTACCCCACCGCCGCCCTGCGCGCGAAGGTGGCCGACATGACGGGGCGACTGCAGGATACCTTCGGGCGCTCCCCGACCAGCCATCGCGCCGGCCGCTGGGCGATGGATGCCCGCTATGTCGAGGCCCTGATCGAGCACGGCTACACGGTCGACTGCTCGGTGACGCCCCACGTCTACTGGGACAAGAGCTCGGCCCTCTCGCCCGGCGGGGAGATGGACTATCGCCGCTATCCGGCCGCCGCTTACTTCGTCGATCCGGCAGACCTGTCGAAGGCGGGGGATTCGCCGCTGCTCGAACTGCCCATGACCATAGCGTCCACCGGGGTGCTGCCCAGGGGTGCTGTGCCTGATTTCGCGTATCGCTCGCCAGCGTTGCGCAGGCTGGCGAACCGGCTTGTTCCCGTGCAATGGCTGCGGCCCATGCCTGGAAACCTCTCGGGAATGATCCGTCTGATAGACCGGTGCGTCGGCGAGCGACGGCCCTATGTCGAGATGATGCTGCATTCCTCCGAACTGATGCCCGCCGGGAGCCCGTACTTCCGCGACGCGCCCGCGATCGAGCGGCTCTACGCCGACCTCGAGGCCCTGTTTGTGCGCATCGCCTTGGACTTCGACGGCTCGACCCTGCGGGACTATCGCGCGGGATACGCCGCATGAACGGCCTTGGCCCCCGCAACCGGGCTGCGGGCCTGCTCGTCACCATCGCCATCCTGGTGCGGCTGTTCGTTCCGGGCGGCTTCCTCGACCTGTTCTACGACTACGACATCGCCGCCACCGGCAGCGTGATCCAGAAGATCCACCCCGGAACCTACCTGCTCACCTTGGCCGCGCTCATGGTCGCGACGCGCAGGGGCGACAGGGCGGGTCGGCCGCTGTTCCAGGCCGCCGTCGCCTTGGCGGCCATGACGGCGTTCTGCATCACCTGGGCGATCGTGCGCAGCAACACGGCGGCCATCGGCTTCCTGATCGACTCGGAGTTCGCCGCCGCCGCCGCCTGCTTCTGCCTCTCACGCCTGGGCGAGGCCGACCGGCAGGCGATCCTGCCCGCCATCGTGGTCGTGATGGTCGTGCACGTGCTGATCTCGTTCGGTGAGACGGCGACCCACCTGCACCTCTTCCCCTATCGCTATGCCCTGGCGAGCGGCGAGATCACGTTCCGGCCATCGGGGCTGTTGAACCACCCGCTGAACAGCGGCCTGTTCCTGTGCACGATGATCCCGTTCTCCATGCTGCTGCGGGTCCCGCTCCTCCAGAAGCTGGCCCTGGCGGCTGTCTTCGCGGCCGGCACCTTCGCCGCGGAGAGTCGTTTCGCGTCGCTCGTGGCCCTGCCCGTCGGTGCCTTGAGCTACGTGGTCGCCACCCGCAGCGACCGGCGGACCGGGGTGAACGTGGAGACGTCGCGGTTCTTCCAGATCATCCTCGGCACCCTCGTGGTGCCGTTCGTGGGGGTGCTGGGCGTGCTCGGTGGCCTGGGCGAACGCCTCGCCAAGGGTCTGAATGACCAGAGCTCGCAGGCGCGCCTCGACGCCTATTCCCTCCTGTCCTACCTCTCCCCGTCGGAGTTCTTCACCGGCATCGGCAGCGCGCGCCTTGCGGTGTTCAGCGCCCAGCGCAACGGCCTGATCATCGAGAGCCCCATCGTAGTGCTGATCTTCGGCTTCGGAATCCTGCCCACCCTGGCGTTCTTCGCCGCGATCGGCTGGTCGATGATGGTCCTCCTGCGCCGGAGCAACGCCTACTGCCTGCTGGGCGTCCTTGCCTTCACGATCGTGGCCTCGAGCAGCAACGGCCTCGCCTCCAAGACGCCTGAGATGCTGCTGATCCTGACGCTTCTCGCCGCGTCCCGCGGGCGCTCGGCGTCGGGCGCGCTGTCGCAGGCCGCGATCGCCGCAGTGCAGTCCGCCCAGTCGTCGGTGCGGCGCACCTGGCGTTCGGACCCTCGCCCGCAAGCCCAGCTGCGCTGACGCCCACGCCGTGCTGATCCGTTCGACGCTGGTCTACGCCCCGGCCATCGTCGCCCCGCGGCTGGCGGCCTTCCTGCTCGTTCTCTACCTCACCCGCCGGTTGGGAGCGCCTGAGTTCGGGCTCTATGCCCTGGTCGGCCTGATCGGCGAGATGCTCGACACCACCGCATCCAGCTGGGCGCGGTTCTCGCTCCTGCGCAGCGACACCACCCGGCCGGGTGCCTGGCGCGAAGCTCTGCGCACCTGCGGCGGACTCCTTACGGGCACCACGCTCCTGGCCTGCGCCGCGGCGGTGGGCACGAGCTTTGTCCTCACCCCTGAGCGGGCGTGGCCTTTCGCGATCTCGGCCTGCGCCTACATCGTTTCCAACTCCGCCCTGCGCCTCGGCCTCACCGCCCTGCAGCTGCGCGGCCGAAAGCTGGAGTTCAGCCTGATCGAGACGGCACGGGCGGCGGGGCTCCTGGCCTCGGCCTGGCTCGTCACCCGCGGCAGCGACATCACCTTCGAGACGGTGGCGCTGGCCAACGCCGCGGTCACCGCCGCCTTCGCGGTCGTGGCCCTTGTTCGGGGCTCGATGAACCTGCCCCCCGCCACCGAGCGCGCGGAAAGCGTCCGGCGCCGCCTCGTCTACGGCGTGCCGTTCGTGGCGCTGATCCTGGTGCAGTATTCGGTGTCGAGCTCCGACCGGGTGGTGCTGAAGATCCTCGAGGATGCGGGCAGCGTCGGGCTCTACGCCGCCGCCTTCCTCCTTGGGCGCACGCCCATCGACATGATCGGCAACGCTGTGAACCAGGGCGGCTTCCCCGACTTCATGCGCCACTACGACGAGCGCGGGCCGCAGGGCGCGGTGGGCTTCGTCGAGGGCGCGTTCGAACTGATGAGCCTGCTCCTGATCGGCGCCGGCGCTCTGACCGTCGGGGCGTCCGGCGTGGTCGCCCCCGCGCTCCTGCCGATGAAATATGCCGAGGGGGTGGCGCAGGTGCTGCCCCTCGCGGCCCTGGGCGGGGTGTTCATGGGGCTGAAGAGCTACGTCTTCGACAACGTGTTCCACGCGGTGCGGCGCAACTGGCTGCAGGTGTCGACCTATTTCCCGGCCGGGCTCGCCACGGTCGTCGGGTGCTTCCTCCTGATCCCCCCGTTCGGGCGGACCGGGGCCGCCGCGGCCTTCGCCATCGGCTCGGGGGCGGGGCTCGCAGCCAGCTATCTCGTCACCCGCCGCTTCGTGCCCGCCCGCATCGACCTTCGCGAACTGGCCAAGGCCTTAGCCGCCGCCGCCCTGGCCGCAGGTGCCGCGCGGGCGCTGGAGATGGCCCCCACCGGCCTGCCTCCCCTGGTCGAGCTTGCGGCGGCCGGTGTGCTGGGCTCGCTGGTGTGGGCCGCCGCCGTGCTCGTGCTGCGCCCCCGGGCCCTGGCGTCGAGCCGAGCCAAGGTGTTCGCCCGGCTGGGGCTGGGCGGCGCGCCCGCCTAAAGCAGCGCGATCGTCACCGCCGCCACCTGCCCGTCCGATGCCCGGGCATCGACCTCGCCCGTCAGCACGAGGCGCAGGGTGTCGGCGCGGCGGTTGAACGCGGGCGAGTAGGGGGCCGCCTGCAGCGCCCACTCCGCCCCCCCGGCCGTCAGCGTCAGCCGCCGCCCGGCGGGCGTGGTCACCGTCGCCTCGCCGCCCACCACCACCGCCGAGACGCCAGGGCCGAGGGTCAGGCCGGACGACCACGTGAGCCCCGGTCGGGACGGGGTGCCGGTCAGCCGGTCGGTCAGCGTCATCCGCAAGCCGTCGACCGCCACATCCCGCCGGTGCACCACCCCGAACCGCCGCCGATAGCCGTCGTGCTCTGCGGCGACTGCCCCTGCGACCGCGCTCTCCACCGAGCGCGCCTGGGCATGGGCGGACCAGTTGAAGGCGCCGGCGATGCGGCTCTGATCCTCGTCTCCGATGCTCAGGGTGTTGTGCGCCAGGGTGCCACGGAACCTGTCCCGGTCGCCGCCGCCGGAGTGGTAGAGGAAGGTGCCCGCATCGGCGATTACCGCTTCCTCTCCCCAGTGCAGCCACACCGCCAGGGCGTCGGCATGGCCGTGTGCCGCGATGGACAGGAAGCCCAGCGGCGCGTGGTCGAACACCAGAAGCGCCATGCCCCGGGGCGTGGGGCTGCGCCACACGGTGTAGCCGCCTTCCGGAAAAACGAGTGTTCCCACGGCCGCAGCCGCCGTGGCCTCGCGGCCGGCGCAGAGGCCGTCGCGCAGTTCCGGAGAGCGGGCCCCGCCGGTCACCGGGCGGCCGAGCCAGCGATGGGTGAGGGCGGCGACCGAGCGGGGGTAGTCGTCTTCCGGCCCCTGCGTCAGGGCCAGCACCCGGCCCTCGTCGTCGTCGCCGATGCGCGGGGCATGGCCCCCGTCGTCGAGGAAGGCCCCCAGCGCATCCGCCGCCTTGGCCAGCCGGGCGCGGAACGCCTCCGAAAGGGGCGCTCCCGTGGCCTCTGCGACCACCCCTGCCAGGGCGAACCACTCCAGGCTGTAGGCGGCGTAGGTGGGGGACTGTTCGGCCCCGATCCCGTCGTCGTGGAACTGCAGCGAGGCCTCGTGCTCCAGCCCCTCCCGCCCCTCCCGGGCATGGGCCGCGGCGCGGGGCATGTGTGGGGCGCAGGCGGCGGCGAGGAACAGGGCCGCGAGTTCCGCAACTCGGTGGTTGTTGGCTGAGGAGAACCGCGACGGATACCGCGCGATCCAGTGCGCGTGCGACTCAACGAAGGCGCGCAGGCGGTGGGCGAAGGCCGCAGGGCAGGGCGAGATGGCCTGCAAAGCCAGCACCGACACCAGCCGGCTCGCCGCCTCGATCCCCCCCGTCCAGTTGATGCCGCGATAGGGCGGGTTGGCGTCCATCCAGCCGTCCAGTGCGTCCCACGCCGCCCCGGCCCGGCCGCCCAGCGCCATCGGCGGCAGGAACTGCAGGCGGTTGAGTTCCCACACGAATTTCACGTCGCCCCGCTCGTGCTCGTGGCGATAGGGCACGTCGAAGGCGAAGCGGTCGGCCCCCGGCCAGGCCTTGCCGCTCACCGGATCGAGGAACCACGCCCCGCCCCGCCACCAGACCTGCGGCCCGTTTGGCCGTGGCCACGCCTGGCTGAGGAGTGTGAACCGCCCCGCCTCGGCCGCCTCGGCAAGGGGCACCGCCCGATCCACGAGGCCCGCAACGGCCGTCGGCGAGAACCCCGGCAGCCCCGTGACGGCCCCTTCCCAGCTCCCGAACGCCTCCCAGCCGAAGCGGCGCGCGCGGTCCTGGCGGCGGTGGGTCTGCTCGGTCGCCCGATGCACGAGTTCGGCGAGCGACATGCGCGACAGGCGGCGCGCATACCACGCCAGCGTCTCCAGGCTCGGCATGGCGCCCCCGCTCAAGGCTGCGTCGCAAAGGCGAAGCGCCGGTTCTGTTCTGCGATGCTATCCCAGTGCTCGCGATGACAGGCAAGCAGGCCCGCCGTCAGGACTTTCAACCGGAGGCCCCGTGCCTGCAGCCGCAGCCGAACCCGTCGCCACGGGCAGCGAAACCGCCACGCCCCTGGTGGCCACCCCGATGGAGCTGCGGTCGCTGCAGGGTCTGCGTGCCGCCGCGGCGGTGCTTGTGGTGCTGGCGCACGGGCGGGATCAGTTTCCCAGCTGCGCGGCCCTGATCCCCAACTCCTTCGGCCTCGGCGGAGTGGACATATTCTTCGTCATCTCCGGCTTCGTGATGACCTACACCACCGGCCTGCGCGCCTATCGCCCGGGCGAGTTCCTGCACCGCCGGCTGCAGCGCATCGTGCCCCTGTACTGGACGATGACCCTGTTCACCGCGGCGCTCCTGCTCGCGGCCCCCCGGCTGATGCGCGACAGCAAGTTCGCGTGGAGCGACCTGTTCACTTCCCTGGCATTCTGGCCGCACTGGAACACCGGCAAGCCGGACTCGATCAGCCCCATGCTCAAGCTGGGCTGGACCCTGAACTACGAGATGTTCTTCTACGTGCTGTTCGCCCTTGGCATCGCGATGCCCCCCCTGAAGCGCACGGCGCTGCTGGCGCTGGCCTTCGGCGGGATCCTGGCGCTGTCGACCTTCGGCCACTTCACCGGGCCGCCCATCGGGTTCTGGGCCGAACCCATCGTGTTCGAGTTCGTGCTCGGGTGCCTGATCGGCTCCCTCGACCTGAAGGGCCTCCTGGCGAGGGTGCCCCGGTGGGCCGCGGTGGCGGGCCTGCTCATCGGCATCGTGGTGTTCGTAGGCTGCGCCGACCTCCCCGTGCACCGGCTGTTCGCCCGCGGCCTGGGCGGCGCGCTGATCGTTGCCGGGGCGGTGGCGATGGAGCGCAGCGGGGCGTTCGCCTTTCGCTGGAGGGTGCCGCTGTTTCTGGGCGACGCCTCCTATTCGATCTACCTCGGCCACCTGTTTCCCGTGATCGGGTTCCGCGTGCTGTGGGACAAGCTGCACCTGCCCATCGCCACGCCGCTGCAGGCGGCTGTGTTCATGGGGCTGTGCGTGGGAGTC
>JBBRQN010000007.1:0-138250 GCA_038226305.1 Caulobacterales bacterium | reverse complement strand
GGCCGGCACATGGACGTGCTGGAGCTGGACGCCGCATCCCGCACCAAGGTCGACGAGATGCGCGAGCTTCTGGACAGCGTGCGCTATGCGCCGGTGGAGGCCCGCTACAAGGTCTACGTCATCGACGAGGTGCACATGCTCTCGACGGCGGCGTTCAACGCGCTCCTCAAGACGCTGGAGGAGCCGCCGCCGCACGCGAAGTTCATCTTCGCCACCACCGAGATCCGCAAGGTGCCCGTCACCATCCTCAGCCGCACCCAACGCTTCGACCTGCGCCGGGTCGAGCCCGACGTGTTGCAGTCGCACCTGACCAAGATCGCCGCCAAGGAAGGGGCCACCGTCGAGGACGAGGGCATGGCCCTGATCGCCCGCGCCGCCGAAGGCTCGGTGCGCGACGCCCTCAGCCTGCTGGACCAGGCCATCGTGCAGGGCGACGGGGGCGAGGCGGTGCCGGCCTCGGCCGTGCGCGACATGCTGGGCCTGGCCGACCGGGCGCAGACGATCAGCCTGTTCGAGCAGCTCATGCGGGGGGAGGTCGCCGAGGCGCTGGCGACCTTCCGCACGCTCTACGGCTTCGGGGCGGACCCCATCGTTGTGATGCTCGACCTTCTGGAGCACGCCCACGGGGCGGCCATCGCCAAGGCGCTCGGGCCGGAGGCGCTGGGACTGCCGAAAGAGCAGGCCGCGCGGCTGGCGGCGGTGGGCGCGCAGGCTTCGGCCGGAACCCTGTCGCGCCTGTGGCAGATGCTGCTCAAGGCTCACGACGAGACGAGACGCGCCCCCGATCCGGCCGCTGCCGTCGAGATGGCGATCATCCGCCTGACCTACGCCGCCGACCTGCCGGGGCCGGAGGAGGCGCTGAAGATGCTGCGCGACGGCACGCCGCTTCCCGCCCCGACCGGCGGCGGAGGGGGCGGCGCCATGCGCTCGGCTTCCGGTGGAGGCGGCGGCTCCGCGCAGGCGAGTTACGCTCCCCAGGCCCAGCGCGCGCCCGTGACCATCCCCGCCGCCCAGCCCACCCTGGCGAGCTTCGCCGACGTGCTGACGCTGATATCCGAGCGTCGCGACGCGCTTCTGCACGCCGACGTGCAGCGGTTCGTGCGGACGATCAGCCTGCGCGACGAGGGCGGGCGCGGGGTGATCGCCCTGTCGCTGGTGGCCGGCGCCCCGCCGAACCTCTCTCACCGCCTCTCGCAGAAGCTCAAGGAGTGGACCGGCCGCCCCTGGATGATGGACGTGCGCGAGGACGCCGCGGGCGAGGAGACCGCCTGGGAACGCACCCGTCGCGAAGACGCCGAATACCGCGCCGAAGTCTCGGCCGACCCCTTCGTGAAGGCGCTGCTGCAGGCGTTTCCCGGGTCGGAGGTGCGGGTGAAGCCCCGGGTGCAGGCCGCGCTGGAGGCCCCGCCGGTGGTCGCGACCGACGACGAGGGCGACATCCTGCCGGATGAGATCGACACCGGCTTCGACAGCCTGGACGAGGATGACATCCGTTGAGGGGATTTGGGCGATGACCGATTTCGGCGGCATGCTGCAGCAGGCGCAGGCCATGCAGGCCAAGCTCGGCGAGGCGCAGGAGAAGCTGGCCGCCACGGTGGTCGAGGGCCGGGCAGGCGGCGGACTGGTGCGGATCAGCCTTCAGGGCTCTGGCGCGCTGACCGCGGTGAGCATCGACCCCAGCCTCCTCTCGGATGGCGACGTGGAGACGCTGCAGGACCTGATCGCCGCCGCCCACGCCGACGCGAAGGCCAAGCTCGATGCGGCGTCGGCGTCGCTGATGGGTCAGGCGATGGGCCCGCTGGCGGGGCTGATGGGCGGGGGCCTCCCCGGATTCTCGTGACCTCGGCCGCGCCCTCGCTATGATCGGCCAAGCTTGGGGAGCCACACAATGCGAAACACACCCGCCATCATGTTCCTCGCCGCGATCGTCGCGGTGGGTCTCCTGGCCCTCCTGATCGGCGGGCCGCAGTACAACGTCTACGCCCAGACCAAGCACGGCGAAGGCGAGCTGGCCCGCGCCACGCAGAACCGGCAGGTGCGTGTTCAGGAGGCCTTGGCCAAGTTCGAGGCCGCGGATTACGACGCCAAGACCGACGTGCGCCGGGCGCAGGGCGTGGCGCAGGCCAACCGCATCATCGCCGACAGCCTGGGCGGCCCGGAAGGATACCTGCGCTGGCGCTATATCGAGATGCTGCAGGAGACGTCGCAGAACGGCGGCCACCAAATCATCTACCTGCCCACGGAAGCGGGCCTGCCCATCCTCGAAGCGGGCAAGCGTCCGGCCATGACGCCGACCCCGGCCGCCAAGTCACGCTAGCGCGTCAGACCCCGGTGGGGACGGCGCGGGCGCGGGCGTGCGAAACGTCAGCGCATCGGCCACGGCCAGGGGCAGGAAGCTCGCCACCCACAGCCAGTAGCCGATCGCCACCCCCGTCATCGGCCACAGGGCGGGGATCGACAGGAGGCCGAGGGCGCAGGTGAGGAGGCCCAGCCCCTTGAACGGCCGCCGTCGCCCCACGACCCAGCCCGCGAGCACCACCGCGAACGGGTTGGCCATCCACAGGGTGAGCATGACGAGCCCCGCCGACCAGCCGCCAAGGAGCACCTTCCAGCCGGGCACCGCAGGCGCGGCCGCCATGTGCGCGGCGGGCAGGAGGAGGCTCAACGCCCACGGAAGCGCCCAGGCCAGGGCGGCGTAGCGCCAGAGCGTCACGGGCGAAAGGCGAAGGGGGTTGTCGACGTTGGGGCTCACCGGCCTTACCTACGAGTTTCATGCCCGCCGCCGCCAGCCCCGAGATCGAGCGATTGATCGCGCTTTTGAGCAAGCTGCCGGGGCTCGGCCCCCGTTCGGCGAGGCGGGCGGCGTTGCAGCTTCTCAAGCGGCGCGACCAGCTCCTCGTGCCCCTGGCCGCCGCGATGGCGGATGCGGCGGACAAAGTGCGCCCCTGCGAGGTGTGCGGCACGCCCGACACGCAAAGCCCCTGCTCCACCTGCGCCGACCCCCTGCGCGACCAGGCCCTGATCTGCGTGGTCGATGAGCCCGGCGCCCTGTGGGCGATGGAGCGGGCGGGGGCGTTCAAGGGTCGCTACCACGTGCTCGGCGGGTTGCTGTCGGCGCTGGACGGCATAGGCCCCGACGCCCTGCGCATCGCGCCCCTGGTGGATCGGGCGCAGGGCGGCGAGGTGCGAGAAGTGATCCTGGCCCTGCCCGCCACCGTCGACGGCCAGACCACCGCCCACTACATCGCCGAGCGCCTGATGGGCGCGCAGGTCAGCGTCACCAGCCTCGCCCGCGGCGTTCCCGTGGGGGGCGATCTCGACTGGCTGGACGACGGCACCATCGCCCAGGCCATGCGCGGCCGACGGCCCGCCTGAGCCTCAGTAGTCGGCCTTCAGCGCGGTGTAGAGACTGTACTGCCCTTCGCTGCGGGCGTTCTGGATGCCCGGCCCGCCCGATGCCAGGAGCGACCAGTGCTCGCCCAGCCTGTAGATCGCGCCCAGGTTCACGCCGGTGAACGCGCCCGCGTCGTCGGCGTCCGGGCCGTGGTGATAGACCTCCACCCCCAGCGTCAGCCGCTTGGAAACGGCACGCGTGACGCCGGCGCCGGACACCCAGTAGTTCCGCTGTCCCGGCCCCGGGTTGATGTCGTAGCCGCCGCCGCCGAACACCGACCACGGCCCGATATCCTTGCCCAGCCACACCGGCAGCAGCAGATTCGTGCGCCCGGTGCCGAAGCGCTTGCCCCCGGTTGAGGCGAAGACGCGGGGGAACAGCGCCACATCGGGGATGGCCGTGCCCTCAACCTGATGCAGCACCCGGTATTTGGCGGCGAGCTCGATGTTGCCCAGCCCCGCCCGGCCCGCGCCCTCGGCCCGGTCGTAGGCCAGCGGGAAGACGGCGGTGAGCTGCAGGTCTTTCAGCCCGCCGTAGTTCAGGTCGAGCCCCGCCGCGCCGCCCGTTTCGCCCACCCGGTGCGAGAGGGAGGCGAAATTGTAGATCTCCCAGTGGCCGAGATCGGTGGGCACGGGATCGTCGGTGGCGAAAGGGGGGCCGGCGAACGCGGCCTGCGGCAGCGCCGTGGCGGCACAGGCCAGGGCGGCGAGGAACAATCGGGGCCGGTGCATGGGCTGATCGTCTGAAACTTTCCGACGCCCCGCAAGGCGTCTCGACCGGCACTTTCGCCTGCGCCGCGATCATGAAAGGTTATAGCGCGCGCCCCCCGCTTCCTGTCCCGGAGACATCCGCTTGCCCCTGACCATGGCCCTCGCCGCCCTCGCGCTCGCCACGGCGACCGCAGCCCCGACCTACACGGTGAGCGACCGCATCGCCGGGCCGGACGGGGGTTGGGACCTGGCCGCCGTCGCCAACGGACGGCTGTATGTGGCGCGGTCCAAGGCGGTGATGTCTGTCGATCTGGCGAGCAAGGCGATGACGCCGAGCCTGGTCGTGCTCTCCGGCGGCCACGGCATCCTGGCGATCCCCGGCGGCGACCTCGTGCTGGCCACGAGCGGCGGCGTGGGCACCGCCACTTTGTTCAAGGGCGCCACCGGCGAGGTGGTCGCCACCATTCCCGTCGGCAAGAACCCCGACGCCATGAGCTGGGACCCGGTGACCAAGACGGCCTGGGTGTTCAACCCCGGCTCGCACGAGGCCAGCGTGATCGACCCCGCGACGGCCAAGGTGATCGACACGGTCGCCATCCCCGGTGCGCTGGAGCTGGGCGCAGCCGACGGCAAGGGCCGCATCTACCTCAACATCGAGGACAAGAACGAGGTGGCGGTGATCGACACCCGCACCCGCAAGCTCGTCTCCACCTTCCCGCTGACCGGCTGCGACGGCCCCACCGGCATCGCCTATTCGATGAAGGCGAAGCTGATCGTCTCGGCCTGCGGCAACGGCGTGGCGATGGTCTCCGCCCCCGACGGCAAGCTCGTCGCGACGCTCAAGATCGGCCCCCGGCCCGACGGCGCGGCGATGGACGAGGCCCGCGGCCTGGTGCTGATCCCCACGGGGGGAGACGGTGCCCTGTCGGTGATCCACCTGTCGCCCAAGCCCGAGGTGATTTCGGTGGCGACCACCACCAAGGGCGCCCGCACGATCGCGCTCGATGAGAAGACCGGCACGGCCTACCTGCCCTCGGCCCAGTACGGACCCGCGCCGGCCGCCGGTGGCCGCGCGCCGCTCCTGCCCGGCACCTTCGCGGTTCTGGTGGTGAGCCCCGCGAAATGACCGACCAGCAGAAGGCGCTCCTCAGCAAGGTTCCGCAGGTCACCCTCGCGTTCTGGATCATCAAAATCTGCGCGACGACCCTGGGCGAGACGGGGGGAGACGCCCTGTCGATGACCATGAAGCTGGGCTACGCGGCCTCGACCGGCGTGTTCTTCGCCATCTTCCTCGTGGCGGTGGGCGCTCAGATCCTGAGCAAGCGCTACAACCCGGTGCTGTACTGGCTGGTGATCCTGGCCACCACGACCACGGGCACGACCATCTCGGACTACCTGGATCGCACCGCGGGGCTCGGCTACCTCGGCGGGTCGGCGGTCTTGATCACGGCGCTTCTTGCGGTGCTGGCGGCGTGGCGGTTCACCCTCGGGACGATCAGCTTCGACCACGTGGCCGACCCCAAGGTAGAGGGGTTCTACTGGCTGACGATCCTCGTCTCCAACACGCTGGGCACGGCGCTTGGCGACTACGTGGCCGACTCGGGCCTCGGCTACACGGGGGGTGCGGTGGTGTTCGGCAGCCTTCTGGCGGTGCTGGCGCTGCTGTATTTCTTCACGAAAGTCTCGCGCACGGCCCTGTTCTGGGCGGCCTTCGTGCTGACGCGACCACTGGGCGCCACGGTGGGCGACCTCCTGACGAAGCCGCTGGCCAAGGGCGGGCTAAACCTCGGCACGCTCCCGGCCTCGGCGGTTCTGGCGGTGCTGGTGATCGGGCTCGTGGCGTGGAGCGCGCGGAAATCGGCACGAGCAGGTGCGCAGCCTGCCTAAGGTCTCCCCCGCGCAGCGGGGGAGGTGGCCGCGAAGCGGTCGGAGGGGGCGAGCCTCCCGCTCGACCTGAGTCCAGGGTTCGCCCCCACCACCATGCAAGAGCATTGTCCCCCTCCCCCGCCTTGCGGGGGAGGTCTTGAGGCGTTTAGCTCTCGGCCGCGGTGCCGCCCTTGGGCTTGCGGCCGGTGTTGTCCTGGCGTTCCGCGATGCGGGCCGACTTACCGCGACGGTCGCGCAGGTAGTAGAGCTTGGCGCGCCGCACGACGCCGCGGCGCTTCACTTCGATGGACTCGATGTTGGGCGACAGGATCGGGAAGACCCGCTCCACGCCTTCGCCGAAGCTGATCTTGCGGACCGTGAAGGTCTCGTGGTGGCCGGAGCCGGCGCGGGCGATCACGACGCCCTCGTAGGCCTGAACGCGCTCGCGCTCGCCTTCCTTGATCTTCACGTTCACCTTCACCGTGTCGCCGGGGCGGAACTCGGGGGTGGTGCGCTTTTCGGAGAGGCGGGCGGCCTCTTCGGCTTCGAGCGTCTGGAGAATGTTCATAGCGATCTCGTTCCTTTGAGTTGCTGACTAGGCCTAAGATTAGGTCAGGGCTTCAGCCGCCCTTTGCCTGTTGTTTGGCGAGATGCGCCGCCCAGAGATCGGGGCGCCGCTCCCGCGTTGTGGTCTCCCGCTCCTGAGCCCGCCACTTCGCCACCGCGCCGTGGTTTCCGCCCAGAAGCACCTCGGGGATGTCCAGCCCTTCGAACGTCCGCGGTCGCGTGTACTGCGGATGTTCGAGGAGCCCGTCCTCGAAGCTGTCGTCTCCCGCGCTCAAGCCGTTGCCGAGAACCCCCGGAACCAGCCGCACGCAGGCCTCGATCACCACCTGGGCCGCCGCCTCGCCACCGGCGAGCACAGCATCCCCGACCGCGACCTCCTCGAACCCCCGGGCGTCGAGCACCCTTTGGTCCACCCCCTCGAACCGCCCGCAGAGGACCACCACGCCGGGCGCGACAGACCACTCACGAACGCGCGCCTGGGTCAGGGGCCGACCCCGGGCGCTCATGTACAAAAGCGGACGCGCATTCACGCCGACGCCATCCAGCGCCTGCGCGATCACGTCCGCCCGCATCACCTGGCCGGGTCCGCCCCCTGCGGGGGTGTCGTCCAGGAAGCCGCGCTTATCTGTGGAAAAGGTCCGGATGTCCACCACCTCCAGGTCCCACAGGTGCTGCTCGAGCCAGGCGGTGCCGATCAAGGACACGCCGAGCGCGCCCGGAAAGGCGTCGGGAAACATGGTCAGGACGGTGGCGCGGAAGGTCACCGCGGCTCTATAGCTGACGCTTCCGCGACTGGCGCGGATCATGGGAGGCCCCGTCATGACCGAAGTCGTCTACAAAATCGTCGAGCACGACGGCGGCTGGGCCTACACGGCGCGCGGCACCTTCTCGGAAACGTTCCGCACCCACGACGGCGCGCTGACCGCCGCCCGCCGGGCCGCCGCCGAGCAGCGGGTGGGCGACGAGACCGGCATGATCGAGTTCGAGACCAAGGACGGCCAGTGGATCACCGAACGCGCCGACGGCAGCGACCGGCCGAGCACCCGCGTGGAAGGCTGAGCGCACCTCTCCCGCCAGCGGGAGAAGCCGATCACCCGTGCCGTTCAAACGCTTTCGCCGCCTCGCGGTGCAGGGTGGCGTGGCGCTGGGCGAGCACGCGGTTGTCCGGCCCGTAGCCGCCGCCGATGACCCCCGCCACGGGCGCCCCGCGGGAGAGGCAGGTCTCCAGAACGTAGGCGTCGCGCCGGCTGAGGCCCTCGTCCGACAGCGCCAGCCGGCCTAGGCGATCCCCTTCGTGCGGGTCCACCCCTGCGTTGTAGAACACGAGATCGGGGCGGACGCGGTCCACCAGCCCGGGCAGGTGTTCGGCAACGGCGGCGAGGTAGGCGTCGTCGCCCGTGGCGTCCGGCAGGTCCACGTCGAGGTCGCTGACGGCCCGGCGGGCGGGGAAGTTCTTGGCGGCCTGCACGCTGAAGGTGAACACCCGCGGCTCCTCCGCAAAGATGAAGGCGGTGCCGTCGCCCTGGTGGGTGTCGAGATCCACCACGAGGATGCGGTTCACCTGCCCCTCGTCCAGCAGCGCCCGAGCGGCCACGGCCACGTCGTTGAACACGCAGAACCCCGCGCCATAGTCGGCCGCCGCGTGGTGGCTGCCCCCCGCCGTGTTGCAGGCGATCCCCCCCGACAGCGCCAGACGCGCGGTGAGGAGGGTGCCGCCCGTGGCCGCCCGGGCGCGGCGCACCACGTCGGGCTTGAGGGGCAGGCCGATACGGCGCTCGGCGGCGCGGTCTAGCGTGCCTTCCAGAACGGCACGAACGTAGGTCGGGGTGTGCACCGCGGACAGGAGGTCGACGGTCGCCGGTTCGGGGGTGTGGAACCCGCCTTCCGCCACCAGACCCTCGTCGAGCAAGAGCTCGGCCAGATGCTCGAACTTGGTGATCGGGAAGCGATGACCCTCGGGAAGTTCTGCCCGATAGTCGGGGTGGTGGACGATCGGCGGAAGCCTCATGCCGCGACAGTTAGGCAGCCGTTCCTCACAGGTCGAGGTCGGGGTCTTCATTCATGACCTGATCGTCGAACCCGCGCCGGGCGGAGAAGAACGCCAGCCACATCAATCCGCCGCCCACCAGGCCGCTCAGGCCGATGGCCAGGCCCATGGCGATCCAGCCGTGCAGGCCGATCGGCGGCCCGCCGCCGCGCAGGGACAAAAACACCCCCCACAGGGCCAAGGCGGCGATGAACACGAAGGCCCCCAGGCTGATCCAGAAGGTCGGGGGGAACCTCGGCTTGTCGTTCATGGCCATGCCTATCCCATCGCAACTGTGCCACGCACGCCACGGACTGCGGCTAGCGAAGCACGCGGCGGATCGCCGCGAAACGGTTCATTTACGCTCCGCATACGCCCAAGCCCACCTTTCGATATTGCATCGCACACGGCGTAAACGGCATTATTGGCCCGAACATCCGAGCTGCCGCATCTGAGGGATCATCCGTCGGCGGCTCGTTTCCTGAAATGCGCCGTCCGATCTCCCGCTCCCGTCCCGGGTTCGGACACAGCGCCAGAACGCCAGGTTCGATGCCCCAATTCGACGCTCGTCACGCTCCCACCCGTTATGCTCCCGTCATCTTCGGCTGCGCGGCCGTCATCGCGGCGGCCACGATGGGCGTGGGGGTCGCCACCCTGATCCAGCCGCACGCGCCGCAAGGCCCGCGGATCGCCTCGGCCCCGAACGCCGCCACGCTGAAACAGCTTGAGCATCAGGCGTTCACCCAGTCCGAGACGCGGGCGGGCATGGGCGCGGCCGTCTCCGCCCCGGTCAAGGTTCTGCCCGGCGAGACCCTGACCGCCGCCGTGCAGCGCACCGGCGTCTCCCCGCAGGAAGCCACCACCGTCGTCGCCATGCTCGGCCAGGTGATGGACACGGTTCACATCAAGGCCGGCCTCGCCTTCCAAGCCGCCGTCGCCCGCCCGAAGGCCCACCCCGGCCCCGCCCAGCTCATCGGCCTGTCCATGAAGACGAGCCCCACGAGCGCGGTCACCCTCTCCCGTTCGTTCGACGGCGCCCTGCGCCTTCGCGAACTGGAGGAGAAGGTGATGGACGAGACGACCGTCGCCCACGGGGACATGTCGTCCGGCTCGCTCTACGAGGCCGCCATCAAGGCCGGCGCCGACTCCCGCCTCGTGGCCGAGGCGGTGAAGCTGTTCTCCAAGAAGCTCGACTTCGCCCGCGACGTGCACCCGTCCGACGAGTTCCGTCTGGTGTTCGACCGCAAGCGCACCGAGGCCGGCAAGACCATCCAGACGGGCGACCTGCTCTATGCCGAGATCGGTCAGGGCGACCGCTCCACCCGCTTCTATCGCTTCGCCCACGATGGGAAGGTCGAGTTCCTCGACTCCATCGGCAAGCAGCTAAAGGCGCTCCTGCTCAAGACCCCGCTCGATGGGGCGCACATCACCTCCACCTTCGGCATGCGGCTGCATCCGCTGCTCGGCTACACCCGCCTGCACCCCGGCATCGACTTCGGCGCGCCTTCGGGCACCCCCGTGTTCGCGGCGGGCGACGGCGTGGTGGAAGAGGCGCGCTGGGCGGGCGGCTATGGCCACTGGCTGAAGCTGAAGCACGCGCAAGGGTGGGAGACCGGCTACGGCCACCTTTCGGCCTATGCCTCCGGCATCAAGCCCGGCGCGCATGTGCGCCAGGGACAGGTCGTGGCCTATGTGGGCTCAACCGGCCTCTCCACGGGCCCGCACCTGCACTACGAACTGATCCGTGGCGGGGCCAAGATGGACCCGCACTCCGCCAAGCTGCCGGAAGGCTCGATCCTGAACGCTCGCGACATCGCCGCCTTCAAGGCCGAGAAGGTCAAGATCAACGCCATGATCGCCAGGGCCGATCCCACTTGGAAGGCCGAGACCAAGACGCAGGTCGCCGAGGCCGACCCCGCCCCGGAAGAGCCCGTGCTGCGGGGCCGCATGGGCGGCGGCCGCGGTCGCTACGCGCGCTGATCCGCACGCCCGGATCCGGGCCGCGAACCTGACAATCACCGGTTAACGCCGTTCAGCGGCGGTTCAGGCGCGGAAACCTAAAACGCTCTCCGAAGTTGATGATCTGCGCCGCCGCCCCCCGAATCCCGGAGGGGACGACGCAAGAGAACCGGAGGAGAAGCGACATGAAGAAGATTCTGACCGGCGCTCTGGCGGCCCTGACCGTCGGCGGCGCCATCCTGGCCACGGCCACCCCCGCCGCGGCGCAGCACTATCGCGGCGGCTACGGCTACGACCGCGGTCGTGGCGGCGTGGGCGTCGGCACCGCGGTCGGCGCGGGCCTCCTCGGCCTGGCCGTGGGCTCGGCGATCGGCGGCGGCTACAACCGCCCCTACTACGCCCCGCCCCGCTATTACGCCCCGGCCCCCGCCTACAGCTACGGCTATGCGCCCGGCTACTACGCCGAGCCCGCCTACTATCCCGGTTACGGCTACTACTACGAGGGCCGCTACTGGCATCACCACTACCGCGGCCGTTACTGGTAAGCGGCCAGCCAACGGGTGCCGGTCGGGCCCCGCCCCCTCTCCCGACCGGTGCTTCGAGAGCCCCGCGGCCCCCGCCGCGGGGCTTTTCGTCGGGTGCATGGCGCCTTAGGCCGTGCCCCATGACCGTGCCCACGCTCCACACCGACCGGCTGGTGCTGCATCCGCCCGGCCTGCCCCATCTCGACGCCGCCCTGGCTCTGTGGAGCGACCCGGTGGTGGCCATCTACACCGGCGGCACCCCGCGCAAGCTCGACGACATCTGGGACCGCCTGCTCAAGAAGGTCGGCCAGTGGGCTCTGTTCGGCTACGGCGCGTGGATCGTGCAGCGGCGCGAGGACGGGGCGTTCCTCGGCGAGGTGGGCTATCTGCGCAACCAGCGCCTGCTCGACCCGGTCCCGGCCGACGGCTGGCCTCAGGATCCCGAGATGGGCTGGGCGTTCCTGCCCTCGGCACACGGGCAAGGCATCGCCTCGGAAGCCGTCACCGCCGCCCTGGCCTGGGGCGACGCCCACGGGCTGAAGCGCACCATCGCCCTGATCAACGAAGGCAACGTCGCCTCCATCCGCCTCGCGGAGCGGCAGGGCTATCGCCTGTTCGACCGCCCAGGATTCGGCGGCCAGCCCGCCATGCTGTTCGAGCGCTTCGCCCCCTAGGGCGGCCCCCTAGAGCGTTTCGGCCGCCGCGCGGGCCGCCTCGAGATCAGCCGGAGTGTCCACCGAGATCGGCGCCGCCTCTGCGACGCTGGCCCACAGGCTCAGACCCAGTTCCATCGCCCGCAGCTGCTCGAGGTTCTCCCGGCGCTCCAGCGGCGAGCGGGGGGCGGCGGTGAAGCGGGCGAGGGCCTCGCGCCGATAGCCGTAGATGCCCACATGCCGCCAGACGGGCCCGTCGCCGTAGAGCGTCGAGCGCGTGAAGTAGAGCGCGCGGCCCCGGCGGCCATCGGCCTGCATCGCCAGGATCGCCTTGACCACGTCGGGGCTGGCGCGATCGGCGGGGGAGGCTTCGGGAGCCACGACGGTGGCCACGTCGCACTCCGCCACGTCGCTCAGCAGGGCGGCGCAGTCGGCGATCACCGAGGGTGGGGTAAACGGCATGTCGCCCTGCAGGTTGATCACCACCTTGCAGCGACCTTGCGGGTCGAGCACCGCCAGAGCCGCCATGATCCGGTCGGAGCCGGAGGGCAGGTTCGGATCGGTGAGCACGGCGCGGCCGCCCGCCTTCTCCACCGCCTCCACGATCTCGGCGTCGCCCGCCGCCACGGCCACCCGGCCCACGTTGGCGGCCTCGGCGGCCCTGAACGCGCGCACGATCATGGGCACCCCGCCGATGAGCGCGAGGGGTTTGCCGGGCAGGCGCGAAGCGGCCATGCGGGCGGGAATGAGGATCAGCGGTTCGGCGGCCAACGGCAGGCTCGGCTCCTTGCGGGTAAGGCCTTATAGGCGCGCTCCGGCCGGTTGCACGAGCGTGGCGAGCGTGTAAGACACACCTCGCTTTTCGCGCCCGCGCGCGCGGGCTGCCAGGCCCCATTCCAGAGCTCTCCTCCCCGGGGCGCCATCCTCCAGGAACCATCGGCAGACATGCAAGACGAACTGCGCACGAACAAGATCGCCGGCGCCATCCTCGGAACGGCCCTTGCCATCGTGATCCTGCGGCAGGGTGCCGAGATGGTCTTCGCCCAGGGCGAAGCGCCCGCGAAACCGGGCTATGCCATCACCGTCGCCCCCGAAGCCTCCGCCGGCGGCGACGCCGAACCTGCCGACACCCCGCCCGACTGGGGCACGGTACTGGCCAGCGCCGACGTGGCGGCCGGCGCCACCGTCTCGGCCAAGTGCCAGTCGTGCCACAACTTCGCCAACGGCGGCCCGAACCAGATCGGCCCGAACCTGTGGGGCGTGATCGGCCGGAAGCCCGGCAGCCACCCGGGCTTCGCCTACTCCTCCGGCATGGTCGGCGAGGGCGACAAAATTCCGGTGTGGGACTACGAGCACATTTACGAGTTCCTGAAGGGCCCGCAGGCCTACGTCTCGGGCACGAAGATGAGCTTCGTCGGCCTGAAGCAGCGCGACGACCGCATCAACCTGATCGCGTGGCTGCGCCAGCAGAGCTCCAGCCCGATGGCCGTCCCCGCGCCCAACCCGGCCGCTGCCGCGCCCGCCGCCGCCGCAGACGCCACGCCCACCGCGGCGGGTGCCGCCACGGCTCCGGCCGATGCAGGCAGCACTCCGGCCCCTGCCGCCGGCGTCGCGACGGATGCGACCCCGGGCGGCTCCAAGGCCCCCGCAGCGAAGTAGCCTTACGACCCGCTGCGCTCGGTCTCAGGCGTAGCGGGTTTTCAGGACCTCGAAGACGGCGCGGATCGCCTGCGCCTCGGCACCGGCGGGCCAACCCGGCCGCCCGCGCGAACTCCAGCTGAAGATGTCGAAGTGCGCCCACGACCCCTGCATGGGGGCGAAGCGCTTGAGGAACAGCGCCGCGGTCACCGATCCGGCCTGCGCCCAGCCGTCAGCGTCGTTCTTGAGGTCCGCCACGTCGCTGTTCAGCGCCTCGTCGTAGGGGGTCCAGAGGGGCATCCGCCACAGGGGGTCCTCAACCGCCTCACCCGCCCGTGAGAGGGCGTCGGCCAAGGCGTCGTCGTCGGTGTAGAAGGGCGGCAGTTCCGGCCCCAGCGCCACCCGGGCGGCTCCGGTCAGGGTGGCGAAGTCGAGCGTGAGGTCGGGGGCGAGCTCACCGGCGCGGGTCAGGGCATCGGCCAGGATCAGGCGGCCCTCGGCATCGGTGTTGCCCACCTCCACCGTCTTGCCGGCGCGGGTGTCGAGCACATCGCCGGGGCGCATGGCATCGGCCGAGACCGAGTTCTCCACCGCCGGGATCAGCGTCGACAGCCGCACCTTCAGCCCCGCATGCATCACCAGCGCCGCGAGCCCTAGGGCGTGGGCGGCGCCGCCCATGTCCTTCTTCATCCAGCGCATGCCCGCGGAGGGCTTGAGGTCGAGCCCGCCGGTGTCGAACGCCACGCCCTTACCCACGATCACCAGCCGGGGCGAGGCCTCGGTGGCGCCCGGCCCGGCCCAGGTGATCTCGATGAAGCGTGGGCCCCGCTGCGGGGTGGCCGCCCGGCCCACGGCGTGGACGGCGGGATAGCCCGTCCTCACCGCCTCGCCTGAGGTGACCTCCACGGTCGCGCCGTGAGCCTGCGCCAGGGCGTGGGCCGCGGCTTCGATCTCGGCGGGCCCCATCGCATTGGCGGGGGTGTTCACGAGGTCGCGAGCGAGGGCGCAGGCGCTGGCGGCGGGGGCGGCGGCGGCCAGGGTCTGCGCAGTGACGGCCAGCCGGGCGCGGGGCCGGGGCTCGGTGGACTTGAAGCGCTCGAACGCATAGCCGCCCAAAGCGAAGGCCAGGGCGGCGGCGGCCTCGTCCAGCTCCGGGTGCCGCTCCAGCCGATAGTCGCCGGGAGGCAGTTTGGAGGCCAGCGCCCGCAGGCTCATGGCCCGCACCGGCCCGTCGCCCAGGCCATAGAGCACCCGAGGGCCGCCCTCGCCCGCCCCGACCACCAGCATACGCCCCGCTTGCCCTGCGAAGTCGTTCAGGGCGGCGCTGGCGGTCAGGTCGGGCGCGCCCGCCATGACCAGCCGCACGGGAATGGCGTGCGGCGCGGCCTCGAGCGGGATCAGGATCGGCGGAGCAGGTTCGGCCAAGGCGGCCTCCAGACGGGGGGCCGTCATGCTTAACGGCTCGTTGACGGCGCTGGGCGAGAGTGCGGGCCCAACCCGTCCAGCGCGCCTCTCGCGGAGAGCTCCCCATGTGTCCGAACGCCGTCGCGCCCGCAAGGCGGATCGCCCTGACCGTGACGCTTCTGGCCGGGTCGCTCATGGCTCTGCCGGTCGCCGCCGCCGCACCCGCTCCCGCCAAGCCGCCGACAGCGGCCGCAGAGAAGCCACCCGAACCCCCGCGCCGCGCCGACGCCACCACCCGTGCCGCCGCCGACCGGCTGGAGCCCCTGGCCCGTGCCGCCTTCTGGGCGCAGGAGACCCGCGTCGATCCCACCGACACCGTGGCCGGCGTGAAGCTGGCTGCATCGCTTCGCGGTATCGGTCGCTACGACGAGGCGGCGCAGGCGGTGCAGCAGGTGCTGGTGATCAAGCCGAACGACGTCGAGGCCCTGCTCGAAGCCGGTCGCGACCGCATCGCCCAGGGCCAGCCGTTCTATGGCGTCGAGCCCCTGGAGCGGGCGCAGGGGCTGGCCCCCGGCGACTGGCGCGCTCCGTCCCTGCTGGCGGTGGCCTACGCGGAGACCAAGCGCGATGCGGAAAGCCGCACCGCCTTCGCCCGCGCCCTGCAACTCTCGCCGGAAAACCCGCAGATCCTCTCGAACAAGGCCATGGCGATGGCGGCGCAGGGGCAGGCGGCGGAGGCGGAGCGGATGCTGCGCCACGCCTCGACCCTGCCGGGCGCCACGGCGCGGGAGCGCCAGAACCTGGCGCTGGTGCTCGGCCTGCAGGGCAAGATGGGTGAAGCCGAAACCCTGATCCGCCGCGACCTGCCGCCCGACATGGCCGACGCGAACCTCGCCTACCTGAAGGCCGCGGCGGACGCGCGCTAAGCGCAAGCGCCGCGCATCGCCGCTCAGCGGTGGCGTTCGATCCGCTGCTGCTGGGCGCTCTTGGCCCCCTTGTCGAAGGCCTTCATCAGGCCGGGGGTCAGGATCACGATGAAGATCACCGGCAGGAAAAAGATGATCATGGGCACTGTTAGCTTGGCCGGGAGCTGGGAGGCCTTCTTCTCGGCCGCCGCGATGCGCATGTCGCGGTTCTCCTTGGCCATGACGCGCAGGGCACCGCCAAGCGGCGTTCCGTAGCGCTCGGCCTGGGTCATCGCCACGGCCACGGCCTTGATGCCGGGATGGTTGGTGCGCTTGGCGAGGCCCTCGTAGGCCATCCGCCGCTCGGGCAGGTAGCTGAGCTCCGCGGTTAGGAGCGCCATCTCCTCGGCCAGTTCGATGGAACGGCCGCCGATCTCGCCCCCCACCTTCTGCACCGCCGCTTCGATGGACATGCCGCTCTCCACGCAGATGAGCAGGAGGTCCAGCGCGTCGGGGAAGGCGTGCACGATCGACTCGCGCCGCTTGGAGACCATGTTCGAGACCCAGATGTTGGGCCCGTAGAAGCCGGCGACGAAGGCCACCACCAGAACGCACATCCGCTGGATGGGCAGCATCGTATGGTTGACGCCGAAGGCATAGAACGCTGCCAGCGCCGCGAAAGCGAACGGTGTGGCGAAGCGGAAGAAGTAGAACCGGCTGAGCGGCCCCGGACCACGCAGGCCCGCCTGCGCCAGCTTGTCGATCACCTTGGGGTCTTCGAGGAGCTTGGACAGGTTCAGCTGCTCGACGACCTTCTTGTACCAGCTCTCGTCGGTGCGGCGCAGGGCGGCCGAGGTGTCGCGATTCGAGATGGCGGCGCGGCTGGCCTTGCGCAGCTCCTCCCGGCGGTTGGCGACGTCCTTCATCCGGTCACTGAGCTTGTCCCGCTCGAAAGCGGGGGAGACGACGGTGACCACGGTCGCGAAGACCATCACGGCCACGGCGAACATCATCACGTTCAGCGGGTCGGTCAGGCCCTTGATCAGCTCGTCCATCGGGGCCCGATCAGAACTTGAAGTTCATCATGCGCTTCATCACGAAGACGCCGATCGCCATCAGGCAGGCACCGATGCCCAGCGCGAGGTGACCCGTCGAAGTCGTGTAGAGCGGCGTCATGTAGCCAGGGGTGGTCACCGTCACCATGACCAGGATGGCCGGTGGCAGGCAGCCGATGATGCCGGCGGAAGCCACGGCCTCGCCCGACATGGCCTTGATCTTCTCGACCATCAGCTTGCGCGAACGCAGCACCACCGAGAGGTTGTTCAGCGCCTCGGCCAGATTGCCGCCCGACTTGGATTGGATGGCGATGACGATGGCGAAAAAGCGCACCTCGGCCGTGGGCATGCGCGTGTACATCTTGTTCATGGCCTGATCGACGGTTAGGCCGCCGGCCAGGTTCTCCACCAGCTTTCGGAACTCAGTGCAGGCGGGCTCGGGGCTCTCCTGCGCGATCACCTTGAGGCAGTCGTTGAGAGGCAGGCCCGATTTGACGCCGCGCACGATGATGTCGATGGCGTTGGGGAACTCCTCAGTGAAGCCCTTCAGCCGCCGCTTAGACTTCATGCCGAGGAACCAGCGCGGCAGGCCCAGGCCCGCGCCCACCAGAAGGCCGAGGCCGATCAGAAGGTTGTGGCTGAGGATCACACCGAGGAAGGCGACCCCGACGCCCACCGCGCCCGACATGATCCAGAACGTCTTCACGCTGGTGGTCAGCCCGGCCTGGCGCAGGCGTGACTCGATGGTCAGCTTCTCCTTACGCTCCTGCCGCTCCAGCTCCTTGAGGCCGGAGAGAATCTGCTTGCGCCGCACCCCCGCCGTCTCGACCGGGTTGCGCGACACGCGCTGGGTTCGCGAAGCCGACCCCATCGTCTGGATGCGCTTGGTGGCCTTGGCCGAGGAGTCGTCGCCCCCCGCCACGAGCACGCCGATACCGGCGATGCCGATGAAGCCCAGGGCGCCGACCATGAGGAAGACGAGGTTCGCGTCCATGCCCGCCCCCTACTCCGCCGCGTCCAGGGCTTCGGCGAGTTCGCGCTCCAGGCCGTAGTAGCGGGCGCGGTCCCAGAAGCGGGGGCGGGCGATGCCGGTGGAACGGTGGCGGCCCACCACGTCCCCGTTCGCCGCCTCGCCGGTGATGTCGTAGACGAAGAGATCCTGGGTGATGATCACGTCACCCTCCAGCCCCACCACCTCGGTGATGTGGGTGATGCGGCGGGAGCCGTCGCGCAGGCGGGCGGCCTGCACGATCACGTCGATGGAGCCGACGATCATCTCGCGGATGGTCTTCGAGGGCAGGCCATAGCCGCCCATGGTGATCATGCTCTCGATACGGCTGGTCGCCTCGCGGGGGCTGTTGGCGTGCAGCGTGCCCATGGAGCCGTCGTGGCCGGTGTTCATGGCCTGCAGGAGGTCGAACGCCTCCGGCCCGCGCACTTCGCCGACGATGATCCGCTCGGGCCGCATGCGCAGGCAGTTCTTCACGAGGTCGCGCATGGTGATCATGCCCTGCCCCTCGAGGTTGGGCGGGCGCGTTTCGAGGCGCACCACATGCGGCTGCTGCAGCTGCAGCTCGGCGGCGTCCTCGCAGGTCACGACCCGTTCGGTGGGGTCGATGAAGGCGGTCATGCAGTTCAGAAGCGTGGTCTTGCCCGAGCCCGTGCCGCCGGAGATGAGCACGTTGCAGCGCGAGGCACCGATGACACCGAGCACGCGCGCGCCCTCGGGGCTGATGGACGCCCAGTCCACCAGATTGCTCATGGTGAGCTTGTCTTTCTTGAACTTCCGGATCGTCAGCGTCGGCCCATCGATGGCGAGCGGCGGGGCGATGACGTTGACGCGGGAGCCGTCGGGCAGGCGGGCGTCGCAGATGGGGGAGCTTTCGTCGACCCGGCGGCCGACCTGGCTGACGATCCGCTGGCAGATGTTCATCAGCTGCTGGTTGTCGCGGAAGCGCACGTTGGTGAGCTGCACCTTGCCGCCAACCTCGATGAACACCCGGCTGGCGCCGTTGACCATGATGTCGGCGATGTCGTCGCGGGCGAGCAGGGGTTCGAGCGGGCCGTAGCCCAGGACGTCGTTGATGATGTCCTGGACCAGGTGCTCCTGCTCGGAGCCGGACATGGACACGTTCTTGATCGCCACGAGCTCGGCGACGATGTCGCGGATCTCTTCGGAGGCGGTCTTCTGGTCGAGCTGGGCCAGCTGTCCGAGGTCGATGGTGTTCAGAAGCGCCGTGTAGATCGTCGATTTGGTGGCGTGATAGTAGTCGCTCTGTTCACGGACGATCTGCGTAACGCCCGAAGCCAGCTTGGCGGCGGCGGCGCCATTGGCGACGAGCTGTTCGAACCCGGGGGTGGAGCGCGGGCCCGCCTCCTTGGCCTTCGCCTTGGTGGGGGCGCGGCTGGCTTCGGGGGCGCCGGGGGCGTGCTTGGGCTGGATGTCGAGCCGCTGCGGGCGCGTGGCGATCTCGGTCCCGCCGGCGCTCGCGGGCGGGGGGGCCGCGGGGGGCGGCGCTTCGAGGGTGTTGCTACGCTTTCCGAACACGGATCAGTCTCAGCGCGGCATGAGGCGGTCGATGAGCGAGGTCTTCGACTTCGGTGCAGGGCCGGCATCCCGGCGGCACAGGGTCTGGCTGAACTGCATCAGCCCCTGCGAAGCCTTCGCCTTGGGGCCGACCTCGTAGACCATCTGCCCGTTGTTGGCGGCCTGGCCGAACAGCTTGGCATCGAAGGGCAGCACCAGCGCCGGTTCGATTCCGAGGGCCTTCGCGAACTCCTTGATGGGGATCTCGGGGCGGCCTGGCAGGCCCACCTGATTGATGATGAGGCGCGGCGGGGCGTCGTTGGGGCGGGCCTTCTTGAGCAGGTCCACCATGTTCTTGACGTTGCGCAACGAGGCGAGGTCGGGGGCGGCCACGATCACCACCTCGTCGGCGGCGAGCAGGGTCTTGCGCATCCAGCCGGTCCACAGGTGCGGCAGGTCGAGCACCACGAAGGGGGCGGTGGAGCGGATCTTCTGCCCCACTTCCTCATAGGCCTCGGCCGAGATGTCGTAGTCGTCGTCCAGGTTGGCGGGGGCGGCGAACAGGGTGAGCTTGTCGGTGCAGCGCGCCGTCATGCGGTCGATCAGCACGGCGTCGAGGCGGTCCGGCTTCTGCAGGGCGTCGGCGATGCCCTGGATGGGGTCCTGGTTGAAGTCGAGCCCGGCGGTGCCGAAGGCCAGGTCGTAGTCGACGATGCAGGTGCCCGCACCGCAGTGCTCGGCCATGGCGAAGGCCACGTTGTGCGCCAGGGTCGACGCCCCGACGCCCCCCTTGGCCCCCACGAACGCCAGGGTGCGGCCCACGAAGGCCGTCGAGGGGTCTGCGTAGAGGCCGGTGACGGTGCGCACCAGCTGCAGGGTGTTCAGCGGCGGCACGAGATATTCGCTCACGCCCCGGCGCATCAGCTCGCGGTACAGGCCGATGTCGTTGGCGTTGCCGATCACCACGACCTTGGTGCCGGTGTCGCAGACCTCGGCCAGGCGATCGAGGCCGGCGATCAGCTCGGCGGCGGGCTCCAGGCTCTCCACGATCACCAGCGGCGGGGTGGAGACGTTGCGGTAGTGCTCGAGCGCCTCGGCCAGGCCGCCGGGGCGGATTTCGGTGGTGGCGCGGGCCAGCCGACGGTCCTCGGCGGCAGACTGCGCCACCTGGGCCGTATCGGGGCGGCGGCAGAAGATGTGGATGTCGATGCGCGGCGCCATGGCGTCACCCATCGCGGACTCGGCATGGGCCATCATCGCCCCGACCGCGCCGCCGTAGCTCGCCGGCGCCGTGGTCGGCTCGGGCGCGGCAAAGGGATTGACGGGCGGGTGCACCTGCAAGGTGGTCGCGCCGGGATGGGGGTCGTCGAAGCCGGACAGGTCGTCCGCATCGAGCGTGGCGCGGAACGGTTCGGCGGCGAAGTCGTCGTCGGCGAACGGATCGGCCTCGAGGGAGGCGTGGCGTGGGGCGGGCGCGCCGAAGCCGAAGTCGTCGTCGGCATCGAAGCCGCCGTCCGAGAAGGGATCAGGCTCGCCGAATGCGGGCTGCGAAGCGAAGGCCATCAGTTGCGCACCGCACTGGAGACGGCCCCGTTGGCCTGTTCGTCCTTGGGCGAGGAGGTGATCTGGCCCTGGCGATACTTGTCCAGAACCACCCCGCGCCGGATACCGTCGGCCGGCTGCGAGGCGGCGGGGCGGGCGAGGTCGCGGGGGTCGGCGAGGTTGGCGGCGAAGTTCGCCGTGATCGCGCAGCCGAAGTGGCTGGTGACGCCGTTGTCCTTCGTGGATGTCAGGTTCGACCAGTGGCCGGAGCAGTCCGGCCCCACGGCCTGCAGGCTGGCGAAGCGCGCCACGATGGGAGCGTGGGCCGCCCCGCCCGCATCCACGTCGACGATGCGCACCCGGGCATCGGGCACGCCCGAGCGCGACAGGGCCGAGGCCACCGCCAGGGCAGCGGCCCGGGGGTCGCCTTCCTGAGCCGAGTTCTGCGGGGTTTCGATGGTGATCGCCTCCGCCCCGCTTTCATGCCAGCGCTGGGCGAAGTCTGTCAGGGCGGCCTCCTGCCTGGCCGAAAGCCCGCCGGTGTGGACCGACAGCGCAAGGCGTTCAGGCGTCTCGACCACCTTGACCGCGTACTGATCCAGGGGCGTCAGGGGGTTGGCGATCTCGGGCTTGCCGCCGGTCGCGCAGGCGCCCAGGGAGACACAGACACCCGCGAGCACCAACAGGGGTGCGGCGGCTTTAATCGACCACATAGCCATACGGTCCTTGATATGTCTTGCCGGCCACGGCCTCCGGCTTCTTGCCGAAGCCCGTGTTGAGGCGGCCCAGGAGATTGGTTTCGAGGTCAGAGGCGATCACCAGGCCATCGGCCGGGGTCTGCATCTGGTCGGGTCGGCCGGGCTTCACGAGGTAGGGGGTGACGATCACCACCAGCTCGCTCTCGTTGTTCTGGAAGTCTCTGGAGCGGAACAGGGAGCCCAGCACGGGCAGCTGCATCAGGCCGGGCAGGCTATCCAGCGTCTGCTTGGTCTGGCTCGACATCAGGCCGGCGATCATCATCGCGCCGCCCGAGGGCAGCTCGACCACGGTTTCGGCCCGGCGCACGTTCAGGCCCGGGATCGACAGGGAGGGGGCCGAGGTCGTCTGCCCGCTGGCGCTCGTGGACGAGCTCGACAGGGTGAAGCCCCCGACGTTGGTCAGCTCGGAAACCTCGGTGGAGATCTTCAGCGAGATGCGGCCCGGGCCGAGCACCACGGGGGTGAAGCCCAGGCCCACGCCGTAGGGCTTGAACTCAACCGTCACCCGGCCCTGGTTGTCCTGGCTGACCGGCACGGGGAACTCGCCCCCGGCCAGGAACCGCGCGCTCTCGCCCGAGATGGCGGTGAGGTTGGGCTCAGCCAGGGTGCGCACGAGGCCCACCCGCTCGAACGCCTGCACCATCGACTGGGCCGAGTTGACGCCGTTGGAACCCGCCACGCCCGACTTGGGCGTCGCCAGCTTCCAGCTGCGATCAATGTCCACAGCCGGGCTGATCTGCTGCGTGCCGCTGGAGTCCGTGTAGACCGACTGGGAGGTCGGCTGAACGGTGGAGTCGTATTTGTAGCCGCCCTTGAATGAGCCGAGGAACGCCCCCGCCACACCGAACGTCGCGGCGTTCGCCAGGGAGTACTGCGGCCCGCCGAGCTTGCCGATCACCTCGCCGATGTTGAAGCCGAGCTGCTTCACGATCGTGCGGTTCACCTCGACGATCTTTACACGGAGCATCACCTGCTCGCCGCCGGAGACGGCGATCAGATTGATGATCTTGGTCTTGTCGGCGACGAAGGAGGTGGCCAGCCGGATGGCGCGATCGGCCTCGGCGGCGCTGGCCGCTTCGCCCGACAGGATCAGGGTGTCGTTGGCGGCTTCCACCCGAATGGCGGAGCCGGGCAGGAGGCGCGACATGGTGTCGGCCACGGCCGAGGCATCCTGATCGACGCGGATGTTGAGGCGCAGGATCTGGCGGCCCATGCCGTCCACGAACATGGCGTCGGTCTGACCCGAAGCCGCGCCCATCACGTAGATGCGCCGGGGCGTGGACAGCACCACGTCGGCCACCTTGGGGTCGGAGACCATCACGTCGCGGGCATCGACCGGCAGCTCCACCACGGCGGACTTGCCGCGGGGCAGGGACAGCGACTGCACGGCGCCAGAGCCGGTGCCGACGCGCACGGTCTGCGGCCCGTTCGACTCGTAGGGATCGGCGTAGCTCGCCTGCGTCGGAACGTAGGGGGCCGGGGCGTAGGCAGGCGCACCCGCCAGCGCCCGCGACGACGCGGGTCGGGCCGTGGGCGAGGCGCGCAGTGGCGACCGGGGGAAGGCGCTCTGTGCAGAGGCCAGCGCAGGCGCGAGACCCAGGGCACAGGCCGCGCCTGCCGTCAGCGCAAAGCGAAGGGGCGACACGGGCAAGCGGCTCATCGGGCGACCCTCACGTCTTCGGCGGGGGCGCCGGCACGGAACACGCGCACCACCGGCGGCGCGGCGGCCTCGGCCCGGTGCATCTCGCCCTCGACCGTGGGGCCGGAGGCATCGGCGTAGGAGCGCAGCACGAGGGTGAGCTCGCCCTGCACCCGGGCCAGAACGATGGCTTCGGCCTGATCGGGCGACACCTCGAGGGTGGCGGTCATGCCCTGCGTGGTGGCGACCTTAGAGTCGGGCTTGGTGGAGGCATCGACGGCGATGACCTTCACGTTCTTCATCACCGTGTTGGCGACCCACTGGGCGCCCTGGTCTGCGATGTCCATCTTGCGGGTCTGCACCACGTCCACGTGGTCGCCCGGCTGGATGAAGCCGCCCGCCCCCGTCTCGGGGCTCAGGGGCACGCTCATGGCGCGCATGCCGGGGGTGAGGGCCACGGCCATCACGCCGCTGTCGCCGCTGCGCACGAGCTTGGCGGTGCTGATCGGTTCGCCGGCCAGGAAGGGCACGCGCACCACCGATCCGGTGATGGCTTCCTTGGCGGCGTCGCCCAGAAGGGCCGTCTTCACGTCGCCCGCCTTCTTGGCCGCATCGTCGACCAGCTTGGCATTGGCATCGGCGGGAGGAGCGGCCACGCCGCCCTTGGAGATGTAGGTCGGGCTGAGGCCGTCGATCGGCCAGGCCTTCCACTCCACCATGTCCGAGGTCATGCGGTCGCCCAGCGCGAGGTCGTGCTTGGCCACGAGCACCAGGGCGGTAGGTTTTTCAGGAGCCGCGATCACCGTCACGGCCTTGGGTTTGCCCGCGACCATGCCGCGCGCCATCATCGCGGCGCCCAGCGCCAGCGGCAGCGCCAGCGCCATCACCATCAGTAGACGGGCTCGGCCCATGGCGTCGAACTCTCCCCGACCCGCCAACGGTGCCGCCCCGTGATCGGGCGGCCGGGCAGGTCATGTCGGCGCAAGGATGGGCGGTCGGTCGTTAACGCGCGCCTAAACGCCCACCCAAACCAACAGGTCGCGAGCGTACGCGATCAGCCGAGCTGCGAGATCGCGTGCATCAGGGGGCTCTGCGGGAAGGCGACCAGCGCCCCCACGGCGATGGCGACCCCGTAAGGCACGCTCTCGCCCTCGGTGAGCAGGCGCGACATCCAGGGCGCGCCCTTGATGGAGAAGCCGGGGGCCCAGCGGCGGGCGAACAGAAGCCCCAGCGCCATGCCGCCGCCCGCCACCGCGGTCCACGCCAGGAAGGGCCACACCGCGGCGGTGCCGCCCAGCCACAGCCCGCAGGCGGCGAACAGCTTGGCGTCGCCCCCGCCGATCCAGCCCAGGGCGAACATGGCCATGCCTGCCACGAGGAAGCCCAGGAACAGCCCCCCCGCCCAGGCGAAGCCGAGCAGAGGCAGGTGGCAGATCAGCGCCACGGGCAGGAAAGCCGCCACCGCCAGGGCGCACAGCCAGTTGGGGATGGTGAAAGTCGTCGCATCCCGCAGGGCGGCGATAACGACCAGGGCGGGGAAGACCGCCGAAAGGAGGGGGACAAGCGCGCTCATGCGGAAGGTCTAACCTGCAGGCGCTGAAGGATCGGTTACGGTGCCGCCGATCAGATGCCGATCAGGGCTTCAGGGCGTTCGAGACGGCGCTCGTGGTGTTGTAGAGGTTCTTGCCCGCGGTGGTGACCGCGCCGATGACGACGATCGAGATGGCGCAGACGATCAGGCCGTATTCGATGGCCGTGGCCCCGCCCTCGTCGCTCAGGAACCGGTGGACGAAGCGGCGCATCACGCGAGATCTCCGAGGTGAAAACGTCAAGGGCCGCGCACGCCCTTTATGAGCGGCGCGGCCCAGGAAGCCGGGGGCGGCGGCCAGATAAGCGGGGCCGCCCCTACACAATCAGATCAGACGCGGATCAGGACTTGCCCGAAGCGGCGTTCGACACGGTGTTGAAGGTGGTCTTCAGGTTGGTGCCGACGGCGGTCACGGCGCCGATGATCACGACGGCGATGAGGGCGGCGATGAGGCCATACTCGATGGCCGTGGCGCCGGACTCGTCCTGAACGAAACGCGAAACGAACTTGGTCATGGTATTCTCCTGTTTGAGCGGTGCGGGATCCGAGCCGCACTGCTCTTTGCCCCGAAACACAGGATGGAATATGCCCGACTGCTCTTAACGGCCAATGAATCGAATGAAACTCAGTGTGAATTACTTCCTTTACGCCGGTTAACCTTGCGAATTAGTCTTTGAATAACCTTGGACCCCGCAGACGCCGACTCCAGCGCCTTATATAGATTCAGGCGCGCATGCCTTGAGGCTCGGCCGCGGGTGGAGCGCCCTGGATCGCCGCCTTTGAGGTTTCCTTCAGGATTGCCGCCGATGGTCGCCGCGATCGATCAGCGGTCCGGATGATCCCCCAATGCGCCTGCGCGCCCTTCTTCCCGTGCTTCTGGCCACCCTGGCGCTTCCGGCGACGGCGGGGGCGGGCGTGGTCACCGTGCCGATTGACCACTCCACCCGCCTGAGCATCCGTGGACCCGCCGCCTCGGTTGTGGTGGGCAACCCGGCCGTGGCCGACGTGACGGTGATCGACAGCCACACCGTGTTCGTGTCGGGCCGGGGCTACGGCACGACCGACGTGACGATCCTGGACGCGCTGGGCCGCACCATCTTCAACTCCGACATCCTGGTGTCGGCCCCCACGGCCGGGCGCGTCTCGGTGTATCGCGGGCCGACGCGCAGCGACCTGGCGTGCGACCCCGGCTGCGCCCCCAACGGCCGCGCCTCGGGCGGCACGGCAGCGCCCACCTTCGGCGGGGGCAGCGGCAAGGCGAGCGCGGTCACCGCAGCCCAAGGCGCGGCCGCCATGCCGATCACCGCCCGCCCGCCCTTCGCCGCCGCCGTCGGTGCCGCGGCGCCGGGCGCGCCCACGCCCATCGGCCCGCAGTAACCCTGCCCGTGAACGATGGCTTAGGGGGCTTGACCTAAGCTTCGCTGGCCATGTCGTTCTTCCTGAAACTTCTGCGCGCGAGGCGCACCCGGGGCGCGGCCAGGCCGACGTTCGCCAAGGACAGCCGCGGCGCGACCGCGCTGGAGTTCGCGCTGGTGGCCCCGCCCTTCATGTTCATGATCTTCGCGATCTTCGAACTGGCGCTGGTCTACCTCGTCAGCATCACTCTCGACAACGCGACGCAGCAGGCCGCGCGCCAGATCCGCACCGGCCAGTCGCAGTCCAGCGGCACCTACACCTCGGCCATGTTCGTCAGCGCCGTGTGCGCCAACATGGGCTGGCTGCAGTCGACCTGTAACACGAGCCTGTATGTAGACGCCGAGACCAAGGCGAGCTTCGCCGCGGCCAACCCCTCGAGCCCGGTTCAGGGCACCACCTGGACGCCGGCGAACCTGAAGTTCGACATGGGCGGCCCGAACTCCATCGTGATCCTGCACACCTACTTCCAGTGGAAGCTGATCACGCCCGTGCTCTACGGCGGCCTGCAGACCCTGCCCGGCGGGATTTCGGTAGTGATCGCCACGACCACCTTCCGTAACGAGCCCTACCCCACATGAGGCCCCCTCGCCCCGACCGGCGGCTTCTGACGCGCTTCCTGCGCGACGAGCGCGGCGTCTCCATGCTGGAGTTCGGGATGATCGCTCCGGTGATGATCCTGATGTTCTTCGGCCTCGCGGAGCTGGGCCAGGGGCTGGTGGCCCAGCGCCGCACCCAGCACATCACCGCGGCCATCGGCGACCTGACGGCGCAGACCGCGTCGGTCAGCTCCAGCGACATGTCCAACATCTTCGATGCGGGGCAGCAGATCATGTCGCCCCTGCCGACGACGAGCCTGACCATGCGGGTGACGAGCGTCACCACCAATGCCTCATCCGTGCCCAAGGTCGACTGGTCGGACGCGCGCAACATCAGCGCCAACACGGTGGGCGCGACCTATGCCCTGCCGACCGGCATCACGAGCGGCCCCTCGCAGACCGTGATCGTCTCGGAAGCGACCTACACCTACACATCGCCGGTGAAATACGTGTTGCCCAACGGGCTGGCGTTCTCACTGAAGAGCTACTTCGTCCCGCGCACCGGCACCGTCGCCCACAGCTGACGCGGCGGCGGGTCGGCGATCGTCAGTCCTCCGGCGGGGCCGGGGGCACGGTCACGAACCACAGGATCGCCCCGCCCGTGCCGAGCAGGAACATGATCGGCACCATCCCCGCCTGCTGGGTGCCGAACACCGCCGTCGCCAGCCCCACCAGGAGCGAGCCGAGCCACGTGGTCACCGTCGATGACAGGGAGAACAGGCCGAAGTAGACGCCGATGCGCTTCACCGGCGCGAGCCGCACCAGCATCATCCGGCTAGAGGCATAGGCCCCCGTCACCGCGATGGCCGAGACCATGCCGATGCCGAGGTAGACGAGCTCCGGCACGGTGCGGAACACCGGCCCGCCCCACAGGGGCGCATGCTCGGCCGCGGCCCAAGGGATCACGTAGAAGATCCTCTCCGGCGCGACACCCAGAAGGAGAATCTGCGTCACCACGCAGGCTGCGAGCTGGATCAGAAGGGTGCGCTTGGTGCCGATCCAGCGGTCCATCCAGCCCGACAGGAAACCGCCGAACACCGCCGGGATCGACAGCACGAGCGCGAACGACAGGAGCTGCAGCACCTGCCACTTCATCACCCCCCCGGCGTAGACGCCCGTGAAGAACAGGATCGCCGTCAGCCCGTCGGTGAACAGCATCTGCGCGATCAGATACTTCCCGAGGTCGCGCTTCTGGCGCAGGCCCTTCAGGGCGGCGATCAGATCCTGCGTCGAGGTGGATGTGCCCACCGCGTTGTTCCGGCGGGGCGCGTCGCGGGTGAAGAAGAACAGCGGCAAGGCGAGGAGGCCGTAGAACACCGCCGTGATCGGTGCCACCACCCGGTCCGGCTCGTTCAGGGCCGGGTTCAGCCCGAACAGCGGAGCGGAAGGCACTCCCGGCAGGGCGATCTTGCCCGGCAAGGCGAAGGCCCACAGCACCGCGACCAGCATCGCCACCGAGATCAGATTGCCCAGCGCCAGCCCGAGGCCGGAGGCGGCGGGCCGCTCGGCGGGCGTCGCCGCATAGGTCAGCATGGCGTTCTGCAGGAGCTGGCTCCATGCCACGAGCACGCCGCAGGTGGCCAGGATCGTGGAGACCACCGCCACCGACAGCCCTGCCCCGTGCGGCTTGGCGAACCACAGGCAGGCGATCAGGGGCACGTTCAGCGCCGTGGCGAGCGCCAGCCACGGCTTCCTCGGCCCGAACCGGTCCACCGCCGCTCCGATGAACGGGGCCGTGACCGCCGCGAACAGCCCATAGGCCACCGCGATCTGCGCGATCAGCGCCTGCCCCTTCACCGGGTCTCCCACCACCGAGGCCGCGAAATAGGGGGCGAAGATGTAGATGGTGACGAGGTTGACGTAGGGGTTGCGACCCCCCTCCAGCAGCGCCCAGCACCGGGCACTGAGCGACAGCCCGACCTTGCGTTCGCCTGCGGGCACGGCGGCTGGATCGGCGGCCACATCGACCATCGGCGTCTCTCTCCCGCGGTCCGCCCGTACATCGCAGGCGGCTCCGGCCCCTCACCGTGGACCGGGTGGCCCGGCGCGGCAACGCCCTCTACGAACGGAACGCGAACGTGCTAGACGGTCCGCAATGGCCGCCCGCCCCCGCCGCAAGCCCGACGCAGAGGCTCCGACCACGCCCCCCGGCGCCCTACCGCCTCGCTTCGCCGACTGGTTCGCGGGGCGGGGCTGGGCGATCCGCCCGCATCAGCTGGAGATGATCGAGGCGGGTCGGCGGGGCGAGCACGCCCTCCTCATCGCCCCCACCGGTGGCGGCAAGACGCTGGCGGGGTTCCTGCCCAGCCTGATCGACCTTTCGATGCGCCCACCCGCCAACGATCCCCGCGGCCGGGGGGTCCACACCCTCTACATCTCACCGCTAAAGGCCCTGGCGGTGGACGTGGCGAGGAACCTCGAGGTTCCGGTCGCGGAGATGCGCCTGCCGATCTCCATCGAGAGCCGGTCGGGCGACACCAACACCGCCAAGCGCCAGCGCCAGAAGCTGCAGCCACCCGACATCCTCCTCACCACACCTGAGCAGCTGGCCCTGTTCTGCGCCTGGGAGGGGGCTCGCGAGTACTTCGCCGACCTGAAGTGCGTGATCCTGGACGAGATCCACGTGCTCCACGCCTCCAAGCGCGGTGACCTCCTGAACCTCGGGCTGGCGAGGCTGCAGGCCTTCGCCCCCACGATGCGCCGGGTGGGGCTCTCGGCCACGGTGGACGACCCGGAACGGCTGCGGGACTGGATGTCGCCCTCCACGCCGGACCGCGTGACGCTGGTGCAGGGCAAGGCGGGTGCCGAGCCCATCGTCGACGTGATGATCGCCGGCGGTCGCATCCCTTGGAGCGGCCACCACGCCGAGCACGCCATGCCCGACGTCTTGAAGCAGATCGAGACCGCCAAGACCGCCCTCGTGTTCGTCAACACCCGCTGGCAGGCCGAGTTCGCCTTTCAGGCCCTGTGGGCGATCAACGACGACAACCTGCCCATCGCCCTGCACCACGGATCCCTCGCCGCCGAGCAGCGCAGGAAGGTCGAGGCCGCCATGAGCCGGGGCGACCTGCGGGCGGTGATCTGCACGAGCACCCTCGACCTTGGGATCGACTGGGGCGACGTGGACCTCGTGATCCAGCTCTCGGCGCCCAAGGGGTCGTCGCGCATGGTGCAGCGCATCGGCCGCGCCAACCACCGGCTGGACGAGCCGAGCCGCGCCATCCTCGTCCCCGCCAACCGCTTCGAGGTGCTGGAGTGCTTCGCCGCACGCGAAGCCGTGGCGGAGAACGCGCTGGACGGCGACCCCGCCCACCCCGGCACGCTCGATACGCTCGCCCAGCACGTGATGGGCGTCGCGTGCTCCGAACCCTTCGACGCGCTGGAGCTCTATGATGAGGTCACCGGCGCCGGCGCCTATCGCGACCTCCTGTGGGAGGACTGGGAGCAGGTGGTCGATTTCGTCTCCACCGGAGGCTACGCCCTTAGGAGCTACGACAAGTTCCGCCGCATCGTGAAGGGCGCGGACGGCCGCTGGAAGGTGCGCACTGCCGACATCGCGCGTCGCCACCGCATGAACACCGGCGCCATCACCGCGGCGGGCACCATCAACATCCGCGTCGGCGGGGCCAAGCGCTCGGTCGGCGGTCGCAAGGTGGGCGAGGCGGAGGAGTGGTATTTCGAGCAGCTAACCCCCGGCGACACCTTCCTGTTCGGCGGCGAGGTTTGGCGCTTCGACGGTATCAAGGGGCTGGACGCCTTCGTCACCCCGGCGCGGGACAAAGACCCCAAGATTCCCTCCTGGGGCGGGTCGAAGTTTCCGCTCTCCACCTATCTCGCCAGCCGCGTGCGCCGGATGATCGCCGATGAGCAGGACTGGGGACGGCTGCCCGCCGACGTATGTGAGTGGCTGGGCTTTCAGCGCGACCGCTCCGCCATCCCGTCGCCGAAGGAGATGCTGCTGGAGACCTTCCCGCGGGGGAAGCGCCACTACATGGTCGGCTACCCGTTCGAGGGGCGGCTGGCGCACAACACCCTGGCGATGCTGCTGACGCGGCGGCTGGAGCGGCTGGGCGTCGGGCCGCTGGGGTTCGTGTGCAACGACTACGCCTTCTCCATCTGGTCGATGCGCCCCATGGCCGACCTCGATCTGGACGCCCTGTTCTCGCAGGACATGCTGGGCGACGACCTGGAGGACTGGCTGAACGAGAGCTTCATGATGAAGCGCACCTTCAAGGCCTGCGCCCAGATCGCCGGGCTGATCGAGCGGCGGATGCCCGGCGTGGAGAAATCGGGCCGGCAGGTCACCTTCTCGACGGACCTGATCTACGACGTCTTGAGGAAGCACCAGCCCGACCACCTGATGCTGCGCACCGCCCGCATCGACGCCTCCGCGGGCCTCCTGGACGTGCAGCGGCTGGCGCTGATGCTGGAGCGCATTCGTGGCCGAATCAGGCATATCGACCTCCCCCGCGTGTCCCCCTTCGCCGTGCCGGTGATGCTGGAGATCGGCCGCGAACGGGTCAAAGGCTCGGCCGAAGACATGGTGCTGGCGGAGAACGAGGCGGACCTGGTGGCGGAGGCGCTGTGGATGGACGGCGCGGTGGATACGGTGGGCGAATGAGCGCCCTCCCCGCGGAGACTCCCCTGTCACGCACCCCCTGCGGCACCCTGTGGGTCGAAGTTTCGCGCGCCACCTGCGGCCTGCGCTGCTCGGGCGCCCTGTGGCTGGAGGGCGAGGGCGCGCTGATCGCCGGCGACCTGCATCTGGAGAAAGGGTCGGCCCGGGCGCACCTCGGCGCGCTTCTGCCCCCCTACGACACCCGCTCCACCCTCGATGCGCTGGAGGCGGAGCTCGATCGCCTGCCCGTGAAGACGCTGATCCTCCTGGGCGACAGCTTCCACGACCCCCGCGCCGTGCGCCGCCTCGCGCCCGACGACGCGGCCCGCATCGCGGCCCTGGCGACGGGCCGCACGCTCATCTGGGTCGAGGGCAACCACGACGTCCGCCAGGGCGAGAGCGCGCTCGAGACGCTGCCGGGCGAGGTGGTGGAGGCGGTGACGCTGAGCGGCCTGCGCTTCGTGCACGAGCCCCGCGCTGGCCTGTCTCCCGGCGAGGTGGCGGGGCACCTGCACCCCGCCGTGCGCGTCTCGAGCCACGGACGCAGCGTGCGGCGCCGGGCGTTCCTCACCGACGGGCGGCGGCTGATCCTGCCCGCGTTCGGAGCCTATGCGGGGGGGCTGAACGCGTTGGACCCGGCGTTTCGCGGCCTGTTCGAGCGACCGCCCATCGCCGCCGCCCTCTCCAACGACAAGGTCCGTGCCCTGCCGTGGTCGAGCCTGCGGCCGGACTAGCTCACGCCCCCTTGGGCAGCACGAAGCCGATCTCGCGACGGCCGAAGTCGATCTCGACCCGCTGGAAGGCGCGCAGCACGTCCATGCCCAAGAGCACCGCGGGCTGATCGGCCACGCCGAACCGGCCGAAGACGTGCAGATCGCTCCATGCCACGGGGGCGCCCATCAGCTTGACGCCCTCGAGGGTGATTTCCCCGATGCGGTCCACGAGGCCGTCCTGCGTGTCGCCGGTGACGCTGATCACCCGCACCGTCTCGAGCTTGGGCTCGAACCGCCGACGGATCCGCCGCCGGGTTTCGAGGGCGCGCAGGGCGGAGTTGCCGATGGTGACCTCGGCCCCCGTGTCCAGGATCACGAACACCGGCTCGTCGTGCACGCTGGAGTCCACCAGGAGAAGCTGGCCGGAGCGCCGCACGGCGGCGCGCACGATCACCGCGTCCGGGTCGAACGGCACACCGCGCGAGCGGCTCACGCTCATCTGCTGAAGCTTGAAGTCCAGCGTGATGCGCTGGTCAGCCACGGCGTCCAGCCCGAGGAGGCCCGGCGCGCCGAGGCCGTAGCGGCTCAGGAGCGGCAGGCTCACGTCGGTGAGGACGTGCGATCCCACCTCCAGCCGGGCCACCTTAGCCGTGGCGGCGCGGCTGACCCCGGCGATCGAATGCACCCGCACGTCGCGCCCAGGCTCCAGCTTGAGCGCGGCCGACAGTTCAGCCGAGAGGATGCTGTGGTCGGCGCCGGTATCGACGATGAAGGGGAACGGCCCGCGACCGTTCACGGTCACCGGCACGGTCAGCCGCTGGCTGCCGTCGGTAGAGGCCGGGAGGGTGAAGGGATCCTCTTCCACAGCGGGCGCGGGCGGCCGTTCCGAGGGCACGATCCGCGTCGCGGAGGGCGAGGTGAACACCTGGCCGCGCGCAGAGCCTGCGAACAGGGCGAGGCCCGCTGCGGAGAGGATCGCCCCGCGGCGATGGGGAATACGGGCAGAGCGGTCGTCGACCATCCCGCGAGGTTTAAACCTCGCGGGCGGTCAGGCGATGCGTCAGATCAGCCGCCAGCCTGACGGGCGGCCATCAGCGACTGCATGGCGGACTTGCAGCCGTCGCTCGCCTTGTCGGCGTTCTCGCGCATGCACATCATCATCTCGCGGCCGGTCTTGCCGTCGCAGTAGGTCTTCATGTCGCCGGCGCACTGGGTCATCACGGTCTGGCGGGCGGCCTGCATGGCGGGGGTCATGGCAGGGGCCTGGGCGAAGGCGGGCGCGGCGAGGGCCATGGCTGCGAAGGCGAGAATAGCGAGCTTCATCGGGGCGGTTCCTGGAGCATGACCGGCGGTGTCCGCTCGGCGTCTTCAGGTTAACCAAAACCGTGGCCGCAGCATTGCGCCATAGCAACGCGGCCTGCGACCGTTCATCCCAGGCGAGCGATGGGCTAAGCCGTGCGCGTGCCGCCCTCCCCCGTCTCCGTCCGCACCGCCTATGCCTCGAAACTGGCTGAGGGGGAGATCGCGCCGGACGTGGCGCAGGCCGCCGCGGTGGAGGCCCTGTCGCGCCTGGAAGGCGATCTGAACGCCCAGGCCGAGCCCGGTTTCAGCCTGCCCTTCCTATCCCGCAAGCGCGAGGCACCCAGGGGCGTCTACCTCTACGGGCCGGTGGGGCGCGGCAAGTCCATGCTGATGGACCTGTTCTTCGACTCGGCCCCCGTCGCCCGCAAGCGCCGGGTACACTTCCACGTGTTCATGGGCGAGGCGCACGCCCTGATCGGCGAATGGCGCAAGGGCGACACCGCCGCGCGCCGGGATCGCTTCGGCCACGCCCCAAACGGAAAGAGGGGGGGCGACGACCCCATCGCCCCCACCGCCGGCGTGCTGGCCGAGCAGGCGCGCCTCCTGTGCTTCGACGAGCTGCAGGTGACCGACATCGCCGACGCCATGATCCTCGGCCGCCTGTTCGAGGCCCTGTTCGCCAGGGGGGTGACGGTGGTCGCCACCTCCAACCGGGCCCCGGATGAGCTCTACCGCAACGGGATCAACCGCCAGCTCGTCCTGCCGTTCATCGCCATGCTGGAGCAGCGGCTGGAGGTCGTGCGGGTGGCCGGGCCGAAGGACTTTCGGCTGGATCGCCTGCGCGGCACCCGAACGTGGTTCGCCCCCCTGGCCCCTGAGCCGCAGGCCGGGTTCGACGCCCTGTGGCGCTCCCTCACCGACGACGCGGCCGAGACGGGGGGGACGGTGGAGGTGCTGGGCCGTCGCACCACCTTCCCGCGGGTGGTCGGCGGCCACCTGCGGGCGAGCTTCGCCAGCCTGTGCGGCCAGGCCCTGGGGGCGCAGGACTATCTGGCCGTGGCCGCCCGCTTCCACACGCTGTTCCTGGAGGGCGTGCCGATCCTCAGCCCCGACCGGCGCAACGAGGCCGCGCGCTTCGTGACGCTGATCGACGCCCTCTACGAGGCGCAGGCCAAGCTCGTGGTGCTGGCGGACGACGAGCCCGAAGCCCTGTATCCCTCAGGCGACGGGGCCTTCGAGTTCCAGCGCACCGCCTCCCGCCTGGAAGAGATGCGCTCGGCCGACTGGCTGGAGCGGATGCGGGACTAGCCGGCGGTGGCCAGCACCTTCTGCGCCTGAGCCAGGTGCAGGCGCTCGGCCATGCGGCCATCGACGCGCACGGCGCCCTTGCCCGCATTCTCCGGCAGGTCGAACGCCTCGACCACGGCGCGGGCGTAGGCCACCTCGGCTTGCGAGGGCGAGAAGGCGGCGTTGCAGGGCTCGATCTGACGGGGGTGGATCAGGGTCTTGCCGTCAAAGCCGAACTCCACGCCCTGCATGCACTCCAGCGTCAGGCCGTCGTCGTCCTCAAGCGCGTTGTAGACCCCGTCGAGGATCACGAGCCCGTGGGCGCGCGCCGCCGCCACCGAGAGGGAGAGCGCCGCCCCGAACGCCGCCCGCCCTGGCGACAACCGCCAGCCGATCTCCTTCGCAAGGTCGTTGGTGCCCATCACGAGGCACGCCAGCCGCGAGGTCTTCGCCGCCCCGGCCAGGCCATCGAGGTGGAACAGGGCGCGCGCGGTCTCGACCATCGCCCACAGGGCCACGCCGGGTGCCGCGTGGGCGATCCGGCTGTCATAGCGCGCCACGTCTCCGGAATCCGACACCTTGGGCACGAGGATCGCATCCGGTCCGGCGGCCGCGGCGGCCTTCAGGTCAGCCTCGCCCCACGGAGTGTCGAGGCCGTTGACGCGGATGATCAGCTCACGCGGGCCGAAGCCGCCCTCGGCCACGGCGGCCACGGCCTGCTCGCGGGCCATGTCCTTCTGCTCGGGCGCGACCGCGTCCTCCAGGTCGAGGATGATCGCGTCGCAGGGCAGGGTGCGGGCCTTGGCGATGGCCTTGAGGTTCGACGCGGGCATGTAGAGCACGCTGCGGCGGGGGCGGACGGCGGTCTGGGTCAAGGGAAGCCTTCAGCGCAGGGGATAGAAGCGTTCGAGGTCGTAGGCGGAGCCCGACGGCAGGAGCCGGCTGGAATAGAGGCCAAAGCCCCCCACCGTCCACACCGGCGACTTCAGGAGCGCGCGGTCGGCGATCCAGCCCGCGACGGCTGCGGGGTCTGCGGTGCGGGGCAGGTAGGCCAGGGTGACGTGCGGGTGATAGGTGCGCGCCTCCGCCTTCAGTCCGGCGCGGCGGGCGGCCGTCTCGCACTTGGCGGCCAGGCGCGCCAGGGGCTCGCTGTGGCCCACGCCCGCCCACACCGCCCGCATGTGCTCACTCGCCCCGAAGGCCCCGGCGGCCTCGGCCCGCAGCTCGAACGGCGGAAGGGAGATCGCGGACAGGGCGGTGTCGAGGTCTTCCGCCACGGTCTCCTGAACGTCCCCGAAGAAGCGCAGGGTGATGTGCAGGGCTTCGGCGGGGCGCCAGCGGGCCTCGCGCAGGCCCGTCTGCGCGGCGAGGAGCGGCGCGGCCGCTTCGTCGGGCACGGCCACGGCGGCGAAGAGGCGGATCATGCGGGCACGGCCATCCGCGCGATCTAGCGGCGGAATCCCCGCTCCGCCAAGGTCTGGCGCCGCTTCGGCCGCAATCCGGCCCACCCTTGCGTGCAGCCTTGCGCAAGCCGATATTCGGCAATGCGCGCCTCCTTCGAGGCGCAACATCAGGGAATTCGATCGCCATGAGCGATTTCAACAGCGGCTTCGGACGCTCCGCCTCGCAAGGCGTCCGCACAGGCGGGCCCGGTGGCGGATCCCGCGGCGGCGCCGCGGCCGACATGGGCGTGGACGCAGGCCTGCGCAGCTTCATGCTGGGCGTCTATAACAAGATGGCGCTGGGCCTCGTGCTCTCGGGCGTGCTGGCCTACCTGACCAGCGCCTACCCGCCGATCCGCGACCAGCTCTACATCGTCACGGCTGAGGGTCGCCTGGCGGGCTTCACCCTGCTCGGTACGATCATCCGGTTTGCACCGCTCGTGATGATCTTCGGCAGCATGTTCGCTATGCGCAACCCGACGGCGCGCTCGTCCGGCATCCTCTATTGGGCGCTGGTGTCGACCATCGGCGCGGGCCTCGGCGTGTGGCTTTTGGCCTACACGGGCATGAGCGTGGCGACGACGTTCTTCATCGCGGCGGCGGCCTTCGGCGGCCTGAGTCTGGTGGGTTACACCACCAAGCGCGACCTGACGGGCATGGGCTCGTTCCTGATCATGGCCATGTGGGGCCTCCTGATCGCGAGCCTGGTCAGCTACTTCTTCCCGATGGGCGGCAACCGCACGTTCCAGCTGATCTTCTCGGTCTTGGGCACGCTGATCTTCGCCGGCCTCACCGCCTATGACACCCAGCGCCTGAAGAACACCTACTACGCCCTGGCCGGAGACGGCGAAGGCATGGCGGTGGCCACCAACTACGGCGCGCTGAGCCTCTACATCAACTTCATCAACCTGTTCCAATTCCTGCTCAGCATCTTCGGCGGTCGCCGCTGAGGCTGAACGGTCAGGTCTGAAACGGCTGGGCCCGGAGATCGATCTCCGGGCCCTTTTTCTTATGGGGGCGGGGGGGCGGTGTGCTCTGCCGGGGAGGCGTCGCCCAGGCCGGTGATGAGCCGGGCCCCTCGCTCGAAGGTGACGTAGTTCCACAGCCAGGTCATGCCGACGAGCAGCCGGTTGCGGAATCCCACGAGGAAGTAGACGTGGGCCGTCGACCAGATGAGCCAGGCCGCAAGGCCGCTCAGGTGCAGCCAGCCGAAGTCGATCACCGCCCGCCGCCGCCCGATGGTGGCCAGCGTTCCATAGTCCCGGTAGGCGAACGGCCGCCTGCGCCGACGGCCGCGCAGCCGCGCCGCGATGGCCTTCGCCACATAAGCCCCCTCCTGCTTTGCCGCAGGCGCGATGCCGGGGATGGGGCGGCCCTTCGCACCGGTCAGGGTCACGGTGTCGCCGATCACGAAGATATCGGGCCGCCCCGGCGCGGTGAGGTCGCCCGCCACCTGCAAGCGGCCTGCCCTGTCGGTCGGGGCACCGATCCACGCGCCTGCGGGGGAGGCCTGAACCCCGGCCGCCCAGATCACGGCGGCGGCAGGGATCGCCTCGTCGCCCAGGCTCACGCCGTTCGCGTCGATCCCCGTGACCCTGGCCCCCAACCGCACCTCCACGCCGAGGTCGGCCAGGGCGAGGGCCGCGGCCCGGCTGAGGTCCGGCGGAAAGCCTGCGAGCACCCGGTCGCCCGCCTCGATCAGGAGAATGCGGACGCAGTCGGGGGTGAGGTAGACGAACTCCATCGCCGCCGCGTGGCGGGTGAGTTCGGCCACGGCGCCGGCCATCTCGACGCCGGTGGGGCCGCCGCCGATGACCACGAAGGTGACCCGCTCCACCTGCGCCGCGTCGGTCTTGGCCCGCTTCGTCTCGGCGGCTTCGAGCGCCAGGAGGATCGTGCGGCGCACCCGGGTGGCGTCGTCGATGGTCTTGATGCCCGGCGCGAACTGCGCCCAGTGGTCGGAGCCGAAGTAGCTGTGGCGGGCCCCCGTCGCCAGCACCAGGGTGTCGTAGCGCAGGAAGTCGCCGCTCTTCAGGCGCACGGTCTTCGCGTCTGGCTCGACCCCGATGACCTCGTCGAGGAGCACGAGCACGTTGTGCTGGTGCTTCACGATGCTGCGGATCGGACCGGCGATGTCGGCGGGCGAGAGGCCGGCGGTGGCCACCTGATAGAGCAGGGGCTGGAAGACATGGTGGTTCTGCCGGTCCACCAGGGTGATGTCGACGGCCGCGGCCCGCAGGCCGTGCACCACCGCCAGCCCACCGAAGCCCGCGCCGACGATGACGATGTGCGGGCGGCGGTCACCGCGCGGCGATGCAGGCGGTTCGGAGGCCATGCGCGTCGTCGACCCCCCGGTCCACGCCCCTCGCGATCGGAGGGGGTCGTTCGCCTGTCAGCCTACAGCAACCTCGCCCGCAGCGCCTGCGACATGAGGTCGATGAGCGTCACGGCGACGATGATCACGATGACGATGGCGGCGGTCTGGCCGTACTGGAAGGCGTTGAGGCTATCGAACAGGATCTGGCCGATGCCCCCCGCCCCGATCAGCCCCAGCACCGTGGCCGATCGGGCGTTGGATTCGAACCGGTACAGGGCATAGCTCACCCACAGCGGCCCGACCTGCGGCAGCACCCCCCACATCACTTCGTGCAGGGGCGCCGCGCCCGTGGCGCGCACGCCTTCGACGGGGCGGGGGTCGATCGCCTCCACGGCCTCGGAGAACAGCTTGCCCAGAACGCCGCCGGTGTTCACCGCCAGCGCCAGCACGCCCGCAAAGGGGCCCAGGCCCACGGCCACCAGGAACACCGTGCCGATCACGAGGTCGGGGACCGCCCGCAACAGGTCGAGCAGGCGTCGCACCGGCTGCTGGATCCACGGCGGCGAGACGTTGCGCGCGGCAGCGAGGCCTAGAGGGATCGCGAGGATGATCGCCAGGAACGTGCCCCACAGGGCGATCTGAAGGGTGAGCCACATCTGCTCGACGTAGAGCTTCCACTGGCCGAAGTCGGGCTTCAGGAAGCTGGCCCCGAAGGTGCGCATGTTCTCGGAATTCGAGAACAGGAGCGGCAGGCGACGCAGTTCCACTGCGTGCACGCTGATCACCAGAAGCGCGATCACCGCGCCGAACACGGCGTAGTCGATCAGCCGCTCGCGGATCGGCTTGATCGGCGGGTGCGGAACCGGTGCCGGCGGCGGGCGGGTGGCGGAGGCGTCGGTCACGGGAAGGGTCAGCCGCCCGCGGGCTTGGGCGCGGCGGTGGCGGCGCGCATGTCGCGGATGGGCTGCAGATAGCTGTCGTCGGCCGGGTGGAAGGCCGAATAGTGCAGGGGCTTCAGGATGGCCCGCTGGCGGTCGCCCTCAGGCCCAGGTGCTGTGCCGTAGGTGGTGAAGAACGTGGCGATCTTCTTCTGCAGGGCCGGGTCCACGTCCTTCCGGTAGACGATGGCGGATTCCGGCAGATCGGGGCTCGTCCACACGATCTCCAGCTTGTCGTAGGCTTCCTTGGCGGCGGGCGAGCCCACGCGCGCGAAATCCAGACCCACCGAGTTGTTGGTGGAGGCGGCGAGGAGGCCGTTGGACACGGCGAACAGGTTGGCCTGGTGGCTGCCCGTGCGCACCGTCTTGAAGCAGGTGTTGGGCACGATCCCCTTCGGCTTGAAGAGGTAGGTCATGGGGGCCAGCGTGCCGGAGGTCGACTTCACGTCGCCCATGCCGAAATCCAGCGTCTTGTCGCACTTCAGGATGGCATCGAGGGTGAGGCCCGAGCCCTTCTTCACGATCACCACCGAGTGGTAGGTGTCGTGACCCTCCAAATCGACGGTGCGGGCGAAGACGGTCGCGTTGGCCCGCAGCACCGCCTCGAGCGCGGGCTCGGCAGAGAACCAGCCGATCTGGGTCTGGTTGGCGCGCATCCCCTCGATCAGGCTCGTGTAGGTGGGCGAGAACTTGGGCGTGATCTTCACCCCCGTCGCCTTGGCGAGATCGTCCAGCAGGGGCTTCCACAGGGGGCCGAAACTCGCCTGATCCTCGGCCGACAGGATCGAGAAGATCAGCTCCTTGCCGTCGCCCCCGCCCGCCGCGGGCTGGCCGCAGGAGGCGAGCAGGGCCGCGCAGGCCAGGGTCACGCCGATCACCACCTTGGAGCGGGTCATGCAGGGGTTCCGTGAATGAGGGTGTCGTCGCCGACGATCTCGTCGAACTCCGGCCCGTAGATCTTGATGAGAAGCTCGCGGTCGAGGCCGGAGACCGGGCCGTCGTAGAGCACCTTGCCCGCCTGCAGGGCGACCACGCGCTTGCAGTACTTGATGGCATATTCCACGTGGTGGAGCGTCACGATCACGCTCAGGCCGTCGCGCCTGTTCAGGTCGCGCAGGGTCTCCATCACCTTGCGGGCGGAGACGGGATCGAGGCTGGCCACCGGCTCGTCGGCGAGGATCGCGGTGGCGTGCTGCACCAGGCAGCGGGCGATGGCCCCGCGCTGCTGCTGGCCGCCGGAGAGGGTGTTTGATCGCTGCCCTGCGTATTCGGCCACGCCCACCCGGGCGAGAGCCTCCATCGTCTCGGTCTGGTCGGCCTTGGGCCATGCCCCGAACAGGCCCCGCAGGAACCCCACCCGGCCCAGCGCCCCGATCATCACGTTGGAGAACAGGGTCAGCCGCCCCACGAGGTTGAACTGCTGGAAGATGAAACCCACCCGCTGGCGCACCCGGCGCACGTCGTCGACCACCTTGCCGTTCTCCTGCACGCGCAGGCCCACGGCATCGATCCGGCCGGGGCCGGCGTCGATCTGCACGAGGCCGGTAAGCGATCGCAGGAGTGTGGATTTGCCCGAGCCCGACGGGCCGATCAGGGCCACCATCTCGCCCCGGTCCACCCGCAGCGACACGTCGTCGAGCGCTTTGCGGGCCCCGTAGGTCTTGGTGACGGACTTCGCCTCGAAGGCGACATCGGCGAGCATGGGGCGCGTCGGGCCTTGGATGAGGGGAAGCGGGGGGATGGCGAGCGGCAGTCCGGCCCCCGCTGGTTAACGGCGGACCGACAACGCTTTTATGACGTGCGGCGACCGGCGCAAAGCCCCACCTCGCACCGCTGAGCGCGACACTGCGAAAGCTCAAGCTTTTCCGAGCGCAAACCCAAGTTCGTCCGAACCCGTCTCATTGCGACAGTGGGGTGACAATCAGGGCTTTACATGGGGGTCAGTAGACCCTAAATCGCGCCCTCCGGCGGACCCGAGCCAAGGGGAGACACCTCGTCTCGTCCTTCTGCTAACGCCGGATTGGGTTCAACAATCAGTGGGGGTTACGTGAATTGCACACGTACCAGACTCCCCTGGACCTGGTCCGCGAGCGGTCTCCCGAGCGTCCAGTCGCCCTTGTGCGACCGGGTGCTGCGGCCGTAGCGGCCCACTGGTTCCAGGAAAATATCCCGGGCGACGTCCTGTATGCGGTGAAGGCCAATCCTTCGCCGTGGGTGATCCGTGAGCTGTTCGCAGCCGGGGTGACCGGCTTCGACGTGGCCTCGATCGCCGAGGTGGAGCTCGTCGCCGAGCACGCGCCGGGCGCCCGCATGGCCTTCATGCATCCGGTGAAGAGCCGCGTCGCGATCTCGAAGGCTTACTTCGAGCATGGCGTGAAGTGCTTCTCGCTGGATACGCACGAGGAGCTGGCCAAAATCCTGGACGCCACGGGCGGAGCGAAAGACCTCGACCTGATCGTGCGCATGCAGGTGACGGCCGAGGGCGCGCAGTACAGCCTCTCCGGGAAGTTCGGGGTGGACGCCGACAAGGCGCCCGCCCTGCTGCTGGCCGCCCGCGCGGCCACCTCGGGCCTCATGGGCGTGAGCTTCCACGTGGGATCGCAGTGCATGCGGCCGACCGCCTACCAAGCGGCGATGGCTCAGTGCTCTCGCGCGCTCGTCCGCGCCGGCGTGTTCGCCGACGTGGTGGACGTGGGCGGGGGCTTCCCGTCGGTCTACCCGGGCATGATCCCGCCCGACATGAGCGAGTACGCCGCCGCCATCCGCCGTGGCTTCGAAGACATGATGGTGCACGAGACCACGGAGCTGTGGTGCGAGCCCGGCCGCGCGCTCGTGGCCGAGGCGTCGTCGCTCCTGGTCAAGGTGGAGCTGAAGAAGGGCGACGCCCTGTATCTGAACGACGGCAGCTACGGCTCCATGTTCGACGCCGCGCACTTCAAGTGGCCCTTCCCCGTGAAGGCCGTGCGCGAGACCGACACGGGTGCGGAGCTGAAGCCGTTCAAGTTCTACGGCCCGACCTGCGACTCCATCGACGTGATGAACGGCCCGTTCTGGCTGCCCGCCGACATCGACGAGGGCGACTACATCGAGATCGGCATGCTGGGCGCCTACGGCGTGGCCATGGGCACCCGCTTCAACGGCTTCGGCGACACCGACATCGCCGAGCTGGCCGACGCGCCCATGGCTTCGATGTTCGGCCTCGCCCGCCGCTCGATCCCCCTCCCCCGCCAGGTGGAGGAGTTCGAGGCCCGCAAGGTCGTGCGCTTCTCCCGTCCGAAGGGCGCGGCGGGCCGCAAGGGCCGCCGGCGGTAGCCGCAAGCCACCTCCAACTCGACCGCTCGTCCCCGCGGAAGCGGGGATCCAGGCTTAGGCCTGTGGCTCACAGGCCAGCCAAGCTGACTGTGGCTTAGTCTGGTTCCCCGCATCCGCGGGGATGAGCGGAAAAGTTTGGGGTTAACCCTTCCCCGCGTGCTCGGCCGTCCAGCGGTCGTTGGCGACCTTGATCAGGTAGGCGCGGACGGCTTCGGCGTCGGCGGGCTTGAGCACCTTGGCGAAGCTGACCATGCCGCGCTCCTTCAGGGCGCCGTCGATGACGATGGACTTGAAGGCGCCCGCGTCGGCGATGGCTCCCGAGGCGCGCAGGTCGGGGATCACCCCGCCCGAGATGGCGTCGTAGCCGTGACAGACGAGGCAGTACTTGTTGTAGGTCGAGTGCCCCTGCGCCACGAGCGCGGCTGGGGCCGTGGCCGCAGGCGGCTGCGGCATGACCACCTTGGTCAGCTCCGGCTTGGCGAGCTGCGCCTTGCCGCCCAGTTTGTAGACGACGATCTTGCCGTTGTTGGGGTTGCCCCCCTCGGTCGCGAACCCGGCCACCAGGAAGTAGACCGAGCCGAAGCCCGCCCCCACGGCCACGTACTGCTCGCCGTCCACCGTGTAGGTCATCGGGCCCGCCAGGGTGGCGGCGTAGGTCTCGGTGCTCCACAGGGGGGCACCGTTGCGGGCGTCATAGGCGTTGAAGTGGCCGTCTGCCGTGCCCTGGAACACGAGGCCGCCACCCGTCGCCAGGGTGCCGCCGTTCCACGGGCCCTTGTGGGCCGCGCGCCAGACCTCCTTCTGCGCCACCGGGTCCCAGGCGATCAGATAGCCCTTGAAGGCGTTCTTCATGGCGGCCACCGCCTTGGGATCGGTGGGGATGGAGTTCAGGTCGGTGTTGGTGGCGGTGTTCCACTCGCCGGGATTGAACGCGAACTTATCGTCGGTGCCGTAGGTGCCGGGCACCTCCTGCGCGGGCAGGTAGACGAGCCCGGTCTTGGGGCTGAACGACATGGGGTGCCAATTATGCCCCCCGAAGCTGGACGGGAACATGGTGGTGGGGGCGGCCTTGTAGTGGTCGTCGCCGATCTCGATGGGCTTGCCGGTGATCTGATCCACGCCGCTGGCCCAGGTGACGGGCACGTAGTTTCTGGCGGAGATCAGCTTCCCGGTGATCCGGTCGATCACATAGAAGAAGCCGTTCTTGGCGGCCTGCATCACCACCTTGCGGGGCTGGCCGCCGATGGTCAGCTCAGCCAGCGTCAGGGTCTGGGTGGAGTCGAAGTCCCAGCTGTCGCCCGGCGTGGTCTGGAAGTGCCACTTGTACTCGCCGGTGTCGGCATCCACCGCCACGATGGACGACAGGAACAGGTTGTCACCGCCCTTGGGCGAGCGGGCCTTCACATCCCACGGCAGGCCGTTGCCGGTGCCGAAGTAGAGGAGGTTTGACTCCGGGTCGTAGGACATGGCGTCCCAGGGCGAGCCGCCGCCGCCCGCGGTCCACCACTGGCCGGTCCAGGTCTTGGCGGCCATCTCCATGGCCTTGTTCTCGAAGGGCTTCGACGGGTCGCCAGGCACGGTGAAGAAGCGCCAGATCATCTTGCCGGTCTCGGCGTCATAGGCCGAGACGTAGCCCCGCACCCCGTATTCGGAGCCGGAGTTGCCGATCATCACCTTCCCCTTGATGATCCGGGGAGCCATCGTGATCGTGTAGGGCTTGGACTGATCGACGGTGACCGCCGTCCAGACGGGCTTGCCGGTCTTGGCGTCCAGGGCGATCAGCCGGCCGTCGAGGGCGGCGACGTAGACCTTGCCCTTCCACACCGCCACGCCCCGGTTCACCACGTCGCAGCAGGCGTTGTGGCCCACCTCGCGGTTCACCTGCGGGTCGTAGGTCCACAGCTGGGCTCCGGTCTTGGCATCCAGGGCGTAGACGAGGCTCCAGGAACTGGTGACGTACATCATCCCGTCCACCACGATGGGCGTGGTCTCGACTCCCCGGTTGGTGGCCAGTTCGAAGCTCCACGCCAGGCCCATGTCCTTGACGTTGGCGGTGGAGACCTTGTCCAGCGGGCTGAAGCGCTGCTCGCTGTAGGTGCGGCCGTGGCTCATCCACTGGCCGGCGTCCTTGTCGGCGTCGGTCAGGCGGGCGGCGTCCACCGCCCCGGCGGCCGTCTTGTCCGGCCCCTTGGCGGGGGCGCAGGCGGTCAGTGTCGCCGCTGCCGCCAGAGCCAGCCAGATACCCGAAATGCTGCGGAAGGTGCTGCCCATCGCGTCGTCCCCCGACGCCCCCGTCTGCTGCGGGGGTCTGTCATGGTCGCGACGCTATCGAAGCCTATGAACCGTCACAAGGGAGGTGGCCTTCAGGGGTCGATTCCTCAGGTCGTCTCGCCTATATGCACCCCCCTCCCCGGCTCGCCGGATGCGGAGGCTTATCAAGACCCGTCGCTCCGTCCGGTTCAACGACGGGCGCTCACCCCTTCAGAGGAAAACCTGAACCGATGAACGCTCCCGTCCCGCACTCCGCGCCCTTGGCGAATACAAAAGCCGAGCTGCTCAGCCGCACCGTCGAACACGTCGACATCACCGCCTACGACGCGCGGCCGGTGATCGACGCCATGCGCAAGATGAGCTTCACGAGCCGCGACACCGCCCGCGCCTCCGACATCCTGAACATGGCCATCGAGGACGAGGCCTGCTCGCCCTGGCTGATCTTGGCGGGCTCCACCTCGGCGGGCGGCTGCATGCACGTGTACCGCGACATGGTGAAGTTCGGCATGATCGACGTGGTGGTCGCCACCGGCGCCAGCATCGTCGACATGGATTTCTTCGAGGCGCTCGGCTTCAAGCACTACCAGGCCGACGCCAGCGTCGACGATCGCATCCTGCGCGATCTCTACATCGACCGCATCTACGACACCTACATCGACGAGGAAGAGCTCCAGAACTGCGACGGCACGATCTACGACCTGTGCAACCAGCTCGAACCCCGCCCCTATTCGAGCCGCGAGTTCATCTGGGAGATGGGCAAGTGGCTCGCGGCGGGCAACGCCAAGAAGCCCGGCAGCCTCGTGCAGACCGCCTACGAGGAAGGCGTGCCGATCTTCTGCCCGGCCTTCGTGGACTCCTCCGCCGGCTTCGGCCTCGTGAAGCACCAGAAGGAGATGATCGCGGCCGGCAAGCCCTACCTGACCATCGACGCCGTGGCCGACTTCCGCGAGCTGACCGACGTGAAGATCGCCGCGGGCTCCACCGGCCTCTTCATGGTGGGCGGCGGCGTGCCCAAGAACTTCGCTCAGGACACCGTGGTCTGCGCCGAGATCCTCGGCATTCCCGCCGAGATGCACAAATACGCCGTGCAGATCACCGTCGCCGACGTGCGCGACGGCGCCTGCAGCTCCTCCACGCTGAAGGAGGCGTGCAGCTGGGGCAAGGTGGACGTGACCTACGAGCAGATGGTCTTCGCCGAGGCCACCACAGTGGTGCCGCTGATCGGGTCGGACGTCTATCACCGCGGCGCCTGGAAGACGCGTTCGCCGCGCCGCTGGCAGAAGCTGTTCGGCAAGGCCGTGAAGGGCTGAGCCGCTTCCTGTAGGCGGGCCTGAACAAGCGGGTCTAAGATCGGGGCGAGGGGCGCATCAGAACGCCTCCGCCTCTGATCGTCCGGGGAGCCGCCCATGCGCCGTCGTGAACTGCTGAGCGCGGCCGCCGCTCTCGCCTGGGCCGCCCCCGCGATCACAGCCTCCGCCCCTAAGCGGAGGCCGCCGAATTTCATCGTCATCCTGTGCGACGACCTGGGCTACGGCGACACCGGCCTCTACGGCCACGGGCTGATCCCCACACCGAACCTCTTGCGCATGGCGCGGGAGGGGACGGTGCTGACCGACTACTACGCCCCCGCCAACATCTGCACGCCATCGCGGGCGGGCCTCCTCACCGGGCGCTACCCGGTGCGGACGGGCCTCGGCTACGAGGTGATCATGCAGAACGACGACCGGGGGCTGCCCCTGTCGGAAGTCACCATCGCCAACGCGCTGAAGCCGGCCGGCTACGCCACCGGCCTCTTCGGCAAGTGGCACCTGGGCCACCGGGGGGAGGCGTGGCCGCCCACCCGGCACGGCTTCGACGCCTTCTTCGGCATCCCCTACAGCCACGACATGTCGCCCCGGGCGCTGGCCGAGTCGCACGCGGGCTCCGACACGGTGACCACCACGCCCGTGGACTTCGCGCGGCTGCAGCAGGACTTCTACGCCCACGCCGAGGCTTTCATCGAGGCCAACGCGGCCAAGCCCTTCTTCGTGGAGCTGGCGCTCTCCAGCCCGCACCTGCCCGAACACCCGCCCACAGGCTCCAACGCGAAGACCGCCGCCGGCCCCTACGGCGCGGTGGTGACCGAGATCGACAGCATCGTCGGCCGCCTCCTCACGAAGCTCCGCGCCCTGAAGTTGGAGCGCGACACCCTGGTGATCTTCACCTCCGACAACGGCCCGTGGTTCGAGGGCTCCGCCGGACCCTTGCGCGATCGCAAGGGCGGCGCGGGCTACGACGGGGGCTATCGCGTGCCTTTCGTGGCGTGGCGGCCGGGCGCCGTCCCTGCGGGGCGGCGCAACGGCGGCATGGCGACGGGCGTCGACCTTCTGCCCACCTTCCTCGCCATGAGCGGGACGAAGCCTCCGCCCGGGCTGACGCTCGACGGGCGCGACCTGACGCCCATGCTTCTGACCGGCGCCCTCTCGCCCCACGACGAGATCGTGCTCTTCGACAACGAGACGCCCATCGCCATCCGCACGCAGCGCTGGAAGTACGTCTCCGCCACCCACTACCGAGCGGTGCGCCTGCCGGTGCGGGCCATGGGCTATGACGAGCTCTACGATCTGCAGGCCGACCCCGGCGAACGCTACAGCGTCGCCGCCACCCACCCCGACGTGGTGAAGGACATGCGCGCGAGGCTGGACCGCGCCGTCGCCACCTTCGCCCCCTTCCGCCACAAGGAGCCGCCGCCGGTGTTCAAGGCCCTTCGCGAAACCCTGGCGGGGATGCAGGACTGAACCGCGCGCGGTAATCGGCGACGAGCCCGTCGATCCCCGCGGCGAGCGCCACCTGCGGTGCCCAACCCAGGCTGCGCAGGCGCGCCGTGTCGAGCCGCTTGCGGGGCGCGCCTTCGGGCTTGGAGGGGTCGAACACGATCCGCCCCTCGAACCCTGCGGCAAGGGCCGCCAGCCGAGCCACAACGGCGATGGGCGTGTCTTCGCCCGATCCCACGTTGACGAGTCCGGGCCCCTGCGACCGGGCCAGCACGGTGAGGAGGGCCGTCGCCGCATCGTCCGCATGCAGGAATTCGCGGGTGGCCGTGCCCGTGCCCCACACCACGAGCTCATCCGCACCGGTCGCCTGCGCCTGCACTGCTCGCGCCACCAGCGCCGCCAGCACGGTCGAGCGGCCCTCCTCGAAGCGGTCGCCCGGGCCGTAGAGGTTGCAGGGGGCCACGGCGGAATAGTGCAGCCCCGCGCGGGCCGACCAATCCTCACACAAGGCGATGCCGGCCAGCTTGGCATGGGCATAGCCCGCCATCGACGGGTCCGGCGGGCCGCTGCCAAGCGCGGACTCGGGCGTCGGCAGGGGCGCCTCCCGGGGGTAGATCGCGGCGGACGCCACATACAGCAGGCGCGGCACGCCCGCCCGCCCGCACGCCCCGATCACGGCCTGAGCGATAGCCAGGTTGTCGGCGAACAGGGCCTCTCCCGCAGCGAGATTGTGCGCCACGCCCCCGGCGGCTGCCGCCGACAGGATCACGATCTCGGGCCGGGCCTCGCCCACCCACCGCTCGACCGCCCCTGCATCGCGAAGATCGAGGTCCGCGCGAGGGGCCGTCAGCACCTTTGCCTCACCCCCCGCCAGCGCGCGCATCAGGGCCGAACCGAGGAGGCCCCCATGGCCTGCCACCCACAGGTGCCGCCCGCGCACCGCCTGCGCCACGTCAGGCGGCACGGCGCCGCCCCACATGGCCGGTGCCCAGCGCCGCCAGATCGGCGCGCACCATCTCCTCGCACAGCGCCTCCCACGTGACCCGGGCCGACCAGCCGAGCACGCGGGCCGCCTTGGAGGCATCGCCGATCAGGTGATCCACCTCGGCCGGGCGGCGCAGGGTCGGGTCGCTGGCCACGAGGACGCGCCCGGTGCGCCGACAGATGCCGCGTTCGCCATCGCCCTCACCCTCCCAGCGCAGGGGCAGGCCGCCTGCACCGAAGGCGTGGGAGGCGAAGTCGCGCACCGAGGCCGCGCGGCCCGTCGCCAGCACGTAGTCGCCGCCCGCAGGCTGCTGGAGCATGCGCCACATGCCCTCCACATACTCCCGCGCATCCCCCCAGTCGCGCCGGGCATCCAGGTTGCCGAGCCGCAGGGGCGCGGCCTCGCCGACCGCTGCGGCGGCGACCGCCCGGGTGATCTTGCGGGTGACGAACGCCTGTCCCCGCAACGGGCTCTCGTGGTTGAACAGGATGCCGTTGGAGGCGTGCAGCCCATAGGCCTCCCGATGGCCGACGACGGCCCAGTAGGCATGCAGCTTGGCCGCGCCGTAGGGGCTGCGGGGCCGGAAGGGCGTGTCCTCCGTCTGCGGACTGGCCGCCGCCGCACCGAACAGCTCCGAGGTGGAGGCCTGGTAGAACCGCGTGGCGCCAGACAGCCCTACCGTGCGCACCGCCTCCAGCAGCCGCACGCAACCAAGCGCATCGACCTCGGCGGTGATCTCGGGCGTGTCGAAGCTGGCGCGCACGTGGCTCTGCGCGCCGAGGTTGTAGACCTCGTCAGGGCGGGTGCGGGCGATCAGCCGGATCAGCCCCGCGCCGTCGGTGAGATCGCCGGCATGCAGCTCCAGGCGCTCCACGGCCTCCAGCGGGCCGAGCAGCCCTTCCAGACGCCCGGTGTTGGAGGCGGAACAGCGCCGCGCCAGCCCGTGAACTCGGTAGCCCTTGGCCAGCAGCAGGGCACACAGATAGGCCCCATCCTGCCCCGTCACCCCCGTGATCAGCGCCGTGCCACCCATGCGACTCAACTCCACAATCTGAGCGAGCATAACCGAGGCCGCGCCGGGCGACAGGGGCGGCCTCGATGGTGCGGATCAGCGGCGCAGGGGGGCCGTCCAGTTCCAGCTGCGCGAACCCTTCACAAGCGCGAGCTCGCGCTTGTGGGCGTCCAGTTCACCCTGCAGGCGGGCGGCTTCGGCGCGCGCGGCGTCAGCGTCCCGCCGGGCTGCGGCGGCGTCGGCCTGCGCCGCATGGCATTCGTTCGCCAGCGTCACCGGGTGGGTGCCGGTGCGGGTGGTCGGATCGTACATCGGCGCAAGCTGGCGGTTGAAGAAGAACGGGTCGTTCCGATCGAACGCCGCCATGTACTCGGCGTAGGTCCAGGCCGTCTGCTCGCCCCGCTGGCTCTCCCGCGTCAGGAGTTCCACCGCGTGGTCCACGTCGAACAGGCGGGAGAGACGGGTCCTGAACCGCAACAGGTGCTCCACCCCCTCGGCGGGCAGGTCGAACAGGGCGAAGAGGGCGGCCGTCTTGGCGAGCTTCTCGTCAGACACGGCATCGGCCTCGCCGTGCGGCAGGCCGAGGCCGAAGTCGCGCACATACAGGGCGTCACCCTGCAGGGGGCGGCCTTTGATGGTCTGCGCCGGATGCGGCATGTCGTAGGGCTGGGGCAGGGCGGCGGATGAATAGGTCCGCACCGTCAGGCCGAAGAGCACGAAGCCGTGCGCCCGCATGAACCGGTCCATGTTGTGGAACGTGTGGTGGTGCGGCAGGTGCGACCCGTTGAAGTTCACCTCGAGGCTCACCCCCAGGATCTGCGTGGCCGAGAGCGCCTCGCTCATCGTGTAGAGGATGTCGTAGTCAGGGCCGTCCACGTCGATCTTCAGGAAGTCGATGTCGGTCACGCCGCGGGATTGCAGATAGTCCGGCAGGACGATCTGGCGGTCTACGTCGGCCAGGTCGGCATCGGCCCACAGGTTCTGTTTCTGCAGTTTCAGCTGGCGGGCCGCCTCCGCATCGTCGCTTCCGGTGTCCGTGGAGGCAGCGTCAGGCCCGGCGGCCGCACGTCCCTCCCGTGGCATGGGCTTCAGCCGGGCGGGGGTGCCGAGGAGCGGGATGTCGAGCTCGGGCACCGTCTCGTCGAACTGGTCGAGCCGGGTGGCGGGTTCGGGGACGGCCCCCTTGGCCAGGGCCTGCGACCGCGCCGCGGCCAGCCGCCACCACGGGCTCAGCGCCCAGTAGAGGTCGCAGGCGTGGAGCCGACGCAGGGGGTGATCGGCCGGGGCGCCGACGTAGCCTTCGATGTACGCGCACAGGGGATTGGTCTCGGCCGCGCGCAGCCGCGCGATCTCGAAACGCTGCGGGTCGAAGGCGAAGGCGCGCAGGTGCGGACCCAGGGCCCGCCACCCGGGCATGTGCCCCCCCGAACAGCCCACATCCACCACGGTGAACAGGTCTTCGCCCAGGTGGTCGGCGATATAGGCGACGGTGGGGCTCTGACGGAGAAGCGCGTCCATCGTCCACGTCTATCATCGCATCGGGCTTGCGACCTAGGCGGCCTGACTGTCGCCCCCGACGGCGATCGCCACTGCGCGAAGCTGCACCACCTGGTTGGTGGGGTGTTCCCCGGCCTGCACCACGAGGAAGCAATCCGCCGTCCCGGGCGGCAGGGGCAGCCAGGCGGTGGTGGAGGCCTTGCCCGACCGCAGCTTGAAGATCGGGCTCACCACCTGGTCAAAGGCGGTGTTGGTCAGGAAGATGTTGCAGGGCTCGTCGATGCGATCGAATTCGAGCCTGAGTGCCGTCGCCCCGTCAGCGGCCGGAACGAAGATCTGGGCGGCGTAATCCCACTCGACCTTGCCCATCCTGAAGGTCCGGCCCGGCTGGCTCCCGGTCGGCTCGCAGGGTTGTCGGAAGATGCCGTGCGGGTGGTGCAGGTCGACGGGCGTCAGCGTCGCGCCCTCGACCGGCTGGCCGACGACCTGAAACCGCACGCGCTCCACCAGAAGGGCCAGGGCCTCGTCGCGGGTCATGTCCGGTCGGCCGAAGGCTGTGGCCACCTCCGTCACACGATAGGCCAGAGTCAGGCTGACCAGGCCGACGGGCTCGGTGGGCGCGCGCTTCCAGGCCTGCACGATGGCCTCCACCGGTGGCTCGCCGAAGAGGCTGTTGACCCACACTTTCAGAGGCTTGCGGCTCTTGGGGGTGATGGTGCGGGCGACGATCTCGCCCCCGGCGTCCACCATGCCAAGGAACAGGGTGTCCTCGGCGCTCTCCAGGCCGAAGATGGTGGAGGGGCGGCACTGAGGCAGCACGTAGTCGCCGATGTCGATGCGCAGGGCGATGTCGAAGGCCTGCGCCGGCCGGAAGCGGACGATGCCGTCTTCGCCCTGCGTCCACGCCGTGATCGCCGTCAGGCGATGCGCGTCGAGGGGCACCTGCAGGTGCACGAGGTCGTCTCGGTCGCGCACGTCGCGCCCGATCATGCCTCCCTCGAACACACGCTCGGCGGCGATGGCGTCGAGCTTGGCCTCGCCGATGTCGGCGACCGCAGCGGCGATGGGCGCGAGGAGGCTCGGGCGACGCTCCGGCGCGTTGGTGCGCAGGGCCGCCAGCAGCGGTGCCGTCTCCAAAGCCAACGCGAGGCGGGCTTCGAGATCCGCCGCATCGGCCGGCGGGGGTACCTCGGTCAGGATGCAGGTCGCGCCGGGCCGATGCTCCGCACGGCCGCTGCACAGGAGCTGCGCCGCCAGCGTTCGATCGTCGGCCTCGTGCAGGCCTCGCCACGACAGCAGTCGCCCAGCCGTCGAGCCCCGCATGAGCAGGCATGCCAGGGGCAGCCGCTGCAGCACCTCGGGCACCGGCCCGCCCGCAGGCCCTTGGGCGCAGATGGCAAGCTCGCCCTTGGCCGCGACATCCGGGGCGAGGGCATCGGCGTAGGCGAGACTGGCACCGCCCGACAGCAACGGAGGCAGGAGACGCTCGAAGTGATGCGACAACAGCCGCTCGCCAGCGCGCAGGATCGCGAACGCCGGCGCCGTCACCGCCGCAAGCGCTGCCGGCAGATCGGAAAAGCGTTCGACATCCGGGCCGCCGTCGCCCGCATCTCCATCGGTCACGAGCAGCACCCGGCACACCCCCGCCCGCTGGCGCCGCAGGGAAGCCAGCGTATCGGCCAGGCCCTCGCCCGTGCCGCGAACGATCACATCCACCTGCGCGTCGCGAAGCGCCGGTGGCGGTGCCGAGGCCGCCTTCCAGCGCTCATAGTGAGCCACCGCGCCCTCGAGCATGGCGCCGGCGTGGAACCGGTCTTCGAAGATGGCGCGCGCCTGCGACGCCCGGGCGGCGGCGGCGGCGGGATCGGCCTGGATAGCCCGGAAGGCCGCATCGATCTGCTCGACGATGGCTTCGATGGAGCTGAACGGGTCGTAGTAGAGCACGCTGTCGCCGAAGTTCTTCCGCATCCACGGCGTGTCAGGGCTGATCGATGCCGCGCCCACCGAGGAGATTTCGAACACCCGGTTCGAGATGATGTCGTCCATCAGGTGCTCGTAGCCGAGGCATACGAGGCCGACGCCGAACCGGGCGTATTCCTGCTGGACGGAGAAGCCGTCGAAGGGGAGCTGGCCCTTGTAGGTCTGCGGCCGCACCGTGCGCCACGACTCCGCAGGGCCGTAGACGCGCATGTAGGGCTTCTGCGAAAGCGCCCGGAACAGGGGCTCGGCCCGCATGTCCCAGTTGATGCCGAAGTAGCAGAGCGCCAGCTCGCCCGCGCTCGCCAGCCCCGCGATGTCGGTGGTGATTCCGGTGCGCTGCGGGCAGTTGTAGTAGTCGCCCACATCGGCGAGCGGCTTGTCCCAGGCCGCGCAGAGGCCGGTGAAGAAGGTCTTCAGGTTGTCGGAGATGGTCAGGTAGCCGTCGTGCGAGGCGATGGCGCCGAACATCTCCTCGCTGTCCACGTAGACGGCCCGGGGCGAGTGGCAGGAGAGCAGGCTCGGGTGGCTGGTGGTCTTGGGGGTGAACGCCACCGGGATCAGGAAATCGTAGGCGTCGTCCTCCCGCAGGTCCTGCGGCCGGCGGTGCTCGATCACGATGCCCAGCGCCTCGCCCGCCCCCCGCAGGGATTCGAATGCCTGCACCTCGGCCGCGGTGACGTAGGGGTTCACGAAGGCGATGCGGTAGGATTTCAAGCGCTGGCTCCGGCCTCGACGCTCTCGGGATAGAGGAAGACGCCCCTGAGTGACACGCGCCTGTCACAGGGCGCGGCTCCGGCCTGCAACACCAGCCTCGCCGCGGCGCCCTCGGCCAGCGGCTCGAGCCACACGGTGCTGGGCCGTGAGGTGGCAGGCACCTCCAGCCGCTCGCCCACGGCGGCCCAGGTCTCGTCCACCCGCAGGACGTAGACGGCCGCGTCCGCGGGCCCGAGATTCACGCGCAGCGCCGCGCGGGCAGCTTCGGCCGGCAGCGGCGCTGAGAAGGCGTAGGCCCAGGGCGCGTCGCCCAGCCCGATCTCCGCCGCACCGAGGGCAGGGTGGCCCTCCCCCGGCGGCGCCTGTGCAAGCGCGTGTGAGCGGATGGCGCGTGGCGTCCGGGCCAGGGTGGCGAGTGCCGCCTCCGCGTCCGCCCGATCCGCCTCCGGGGCGAGGGCGGCGCAGGGGAAGGCGATGGCGATGGCGTCTATCCCGATGAAGGGGCGCTCCCCCCCCGAAGCCGCCAGCCGCCGCACGATCAGGACCGGGGGCTCGGGATTCTCCCAGATGAGCTGAACTTCGAGCCCCCCCGGGACGGCCTCGACCCGCGCTTCGGCCCGCAGCGCGTGGTCGGCTCCGGCCAGAGCAAGGCCGAAGCGGCCCTGTGTGGCTCCGATCCTGATGGCGACGATGGCGGGGCGGGCCGTCGTCACGAGATCGAGGGGCAGGCGGGCGGCGAAGGCATAGTCCTGCCCGGCCTCGATCTCGACGCCGCCCCCCTCAGCCGCCCGCACCGTGCCCGAGACGGCTTCGAACGCGAGAGGCGCCGCCATCGCCGCGAGCGCCGGATTCCCTGCCACCGGGACCGCCAGGGCACCGCTACGGATCGCGGCGACGGCCGATCCGGCAGACCGCTGCCGAAGCCCTGCGAACAGCTCAGCGTGGCGGGCGGCGTCGACGAAGGGAGCGAGGTAGGTCGCCTCGTCCATCGGCTTAGAAGCGCCGAACCGGGCCTCGATGGCGGCGCGCAGAGGGGCGATCTCCCGGGCGAAGGTCAGCTCGTCGGCCGCCCGGTCCGGATGGGTCAGGTAGGCCGAGGCGTCGGCCCCGCCCTGAACGTAGACGCACGTCGCATGTGGCGCATGCACGGGCGTGCCGCGCGCCAGAAGCGACGCGATGAGAAGGGCGTCTTCCGCAGTGGAGAGCCCCCATCGAGCGTAGGGCACGCCTTGCAGGAGGCTGCGCTCGGCCAGGAAGGCATGGACGCTGATCCGGTCTGTGATGTGGCCCAGTGGCGGCTGGGCCGGCCCCTCGCGCCAGACCCTCAGGCCCTCGCCCGGGCCCGATCCCTCGTCCTGAGCCAGGATGTCGCTGTAGGCGAAGGTGGACCCGGGCGCGCGCTTCAGCGCGGCGAGCAGGCCCTCGAAGTGGGTGTCCAACAGGTAGTCGTCGTCATCGAGGAAGGCGAAGTAGGGGGCGAGCACGCCGTCCAGACCGGCCGCCATGGCCCGGCCGCGGTTCGCGCCGGGAGCATCGATCACGTGGACGGAATGGAGCGCTCCCCCGATCAGCCGCTGCAGGGCCTCGGCATCGGCTGGCCCGTGTCTCACCAGCAGCACCCGGATGCGCCCGGCCGTCTGCCGGGCGAGGGAGCCGATCGCCCGCTCCAGCAGGGCGGCCGCCCGACCACCCGTGCGCACGATGACGTCGATGTCGATGTCGCGGGGGTCGATGGGAGGGTCGCCGGGGCCCATCGCCTTCACCGCCGCCCGCGCCTCAGGCCGCGTTGCGCATCACCTGGCGTTCGATCCAGGCGTAGGTCTTTTCGAGGCCCTGCACGAGGCGGGCGTTGGGGCGCCAGCCGAGGCGTTCCTCGATCAGGCGGTTGTCGGAGTTCCTGCCGCGCACGCCGGTGGGGCCGGGAATGTGGTGGATGTGGATCCGCTTGCCCGCAATGTCGGCCACCATGCCCACGAGCTGGTTGATGGTGACCATCTCGTCCGAGCCCACGTTCACCGGGCCTGAGAAGTCGGACCGCAGGAGCCGGATCGAGCCCTCGATGCATTCGTCGACGTAGAGGAAGCTGCGGGTCTGCAGCCCGTCGCCCCACATCTCGATGGTGTCGCCCGAGTTGGCCTGGGCGATCTTCCTGCACATGGCGGCCGGGGCCTTCTCCTTGCCCCCGTCCCAGGTGCCTTCGGGCCCGAAGATGTTGTGGTAGCGCGCCACCCGGTTCTGCATGCCGTGGTTGCGGTTGTAGGCGAGGAACAGGCGCTCCGAGAACAGCTTCTCCCAGCCGTACTCGCTGTCCGGATTGGCGGGGTAGGCCGAGCTCTCTTCGCAGTTCGGATTGTCCGGATCGAGCTGGTTGTGCTCGGGGTACATGCAGGCCGACGACGAGTAGAACACCCGCTTGACGTTGCGCTTGTGGGCGGCGTCGGCGACGTTGAGGTTGATGGTCGCCGAGTTGTGCATGATGTCGGCGTCGTGCTCGCCGGTGAAGATGTAGCCCGCCCCGCCCATGTCGGCGGCCAGCTGGTAGACCTCGTCGAAGCGGCGGTCGATCACGGCGCGCACGGTGTTCGCGTCGCGCAGGTCGGCGATGACGAAGTCATCGGACTCTGTCTCGGCGTGCTCGTTGAACTTCAGATCGACGCCACGCACCCAGAAGCCCTCACGCTTGAGGCGCTTCACCAAGTGCCCGCCGATGAACCCACCGGCGCCGAGAACGAGTGCTGATTTCATGGGCGCTTCTTAGACCGGGTGGCCGTCGATCAGAAGGTGCCAGCCCATCCGCCGCTCCAGCGCCTCGAACATCTCGCCCGGCATGGCCTTGAACCAGGGCTGCAGCTCGTACTCGTACTGGATGTACTTCTCGATCACGTAGGGGAAGATGTGCGCGTTCTCGATGTGGTCGGCCGCAAAGCCGCCCTGCGCCAGCAGCGCCTCCACCTCGGCATGGGTGTAGCGGAAGGCGATGGGGCAGCCGGTCTGGGCCTCGGGCTGGTCGAGGCCGGCGTCGATCATGATGTCTTTCCAGCTGTCGCGGGCATAGAGCATCAGCTTGAGATGGCCGTCCTTCGCGATCAGCTTGCGGGCCTCGCGGATCACCGAAGCCGGATCGGGCGTGTGGTGGATGACGCCGAACGAATAGATCAGGTCGAAGTCGCGTTCCTTGACGATGGACGATAGCTCCTCGGAGTTGCCGACGTAGAACGTGCCCTTCAGGCCGAAGAGCTCGAACCGCTGGCGGGCGATCTTCACGCTCTCTTCCGAAAGGTCGATCGCAACGTAGTCCGCACCTGCGCGGGCGAAGTTGGTGGCGTCGGTGCCGAGGCCGCAGCCGATCTCGAGCACCTTCTTGCCCTTCCACTTCGCGAAATCGGCGAAGGGCACGATGTGCGGCTCGACCATGTATTTCCGCTCTTCGACCTCGTCGAAGTACTGCTTGGTGCCCATGGGGGCGCGGCTGTGGCGGATGTTGCAGGGGCGCCGGTTCCAGTACTCCTGCACGTCGTCGACGCCGGCGCCGGGGCGGATCTGAAGGTCTGTCATTGAAGGTCTCCGCGCCGCTGTCTCGTGACGCTTCAGATAGGGGCGAAGGAGGTCAGGCGCCGCGACCGATCTGCACCACGCGGCCACCCGGCGCAAAGGCGGCCATCCGCCAGCAGTCGATGACCACAGGTTTCGAGGGGTGGTCGGCCAGCTTCGCCGCGATGTCGCGGTACTCGGCCGAAGGCGTGGCGATCACGACCAGCGCCGCACCCTCCACCGCCTCCTCCAGCGTGGAGGCATAGCGCACGTTGTCGCCCAAAGCGGCGCGGGTGGCGTCCATCGCCAGGGGGTCGAACACGCGCACGCGCACGCCCTGCCCGGCCAGATCGCGGGCGATCATCACGCCCTGGCTCTCTTCGATGACCGGGGTGTCGGGCTTGTAGGCCATGCCGAGGATGGCGACGGTGTCTGCGCCGTTGAGGTTGGCGCGCACCAGCTCGCTGACGCGGGTGACCTGGTGGTGGTTGATGGCGTCGGTGGCTTCCGCGAGGTCGGCGCGGGCGCCGTTGTCGCGGGCGAGCTTGGAGAACGCCACGTTGTCGCGCGGGAAGCACGGGCCGCCGTAGCCGAGGGCGCCCTGCAGATACTTGCCGCCGATGCGGGTGTCCTTGCCGAGCGCCTCGGTGACCACCGCCACGTCCGCACCGGGGATGGTCTCGCACACGCCGGAGAGCATGTTTGCGAAGCTGATCTTCATGGTGACGTAGGTGTTGACGCTGATCTTGGTGATCTCGGCGTTGACGAGGTTCATGCGCTGGAACGGCGGCGAGTTCTCGGTGGAGGTCTTGTAGACGGCCTCCAGCGTGTCGCCGGCTTTGGCGTCGCTCTCGCCGATGAGGATCATGTCCGGGTAGAGCATGTTGCGCACCACCGAACCCAGGGCGATGAACTCGGGGTTGTAGGTGAGGCCCAGATTGTCGCCCACCGTACGGCCGGAAGCCTTCTCCAGCGCCGCCCGGATCTCGCCGCCGGTGGAGCCGGGCATCACGGTCGAGGTGATGTTGACCACGTGATAGCGGTCAGTGCCGCGCAGGGCGTGACCGATGGCCTCCACCGCATCCAGCACATAGCGGTTGGAGAACTTGCCCGTCTGGTCGGAGGGGGTGGGCACGATGATGAAGCTGATGTCGGTGTGCGGGATGGCCTCCGCATAGTCCCGCGTGGCGCGCAGGCGGCCCTTTGAGGCGTCGATGAGTTCCTGCAGCCGGGGCTCGACCACCGGGGCCTTGCCCGCATTCAGCGAGTCCACGAAGTAGGCGTTCAGGTCCACGCCGATGACGGTGTGGCCTTTGGAGGCCAGCACGGCAGCCAGCGGAGAGCCCAGCTTTCCCAGGCCGACGACGGTGATTTCCATGCGTTCAACCGCCGCGCCGGTAAGCGCGGTCGGACCCCTGAAAGTGAATTATTCGGCAGCGACCGGCTGCGGCAGAAGCGATCCAACCCCGCCCACGACGCCGCTGTAGACGTCGTCCATGAGTTCAACGTCGTAGACCTCGGAAGCGTGGCCGCCGTCCAGAACGATGAACTTGTTGCAGAGCGTCTTCACCAGCGTCGGGTCGTGGCTGGCCAGGACGACGATGGACGACTGGTTCACCAGCGACATCAGCCGGGCCTGCGCCTGGGCGCGGAAGTTCACGTCGCCCACCGACAGCCACTCGTCCATGAGCAGCACGTCGCACTCGATGGAAGTGGCGACGGCGAAGGCCAGGCGGCCCTGCATGCCGGAGGAATAGGCCTTGAGCGGCATAGCCAGGTAGGAACCGAGGCCCGAGAAGGCGGCGATCTCGTCGACCTTGGCCTTGATCTGCTTGTCGCTGAGGCCCGCGATCAGGCCGCGCAGGCGGATGTTCTCATAGCCCGTGGCGAACATGTCCATGCCGACGCCCACGTCGAGCAGGGAGGCGATGCGACCGGTCACGGTCACGGTGCCCTCGTCAGGGGTGTAGACGCCGGCCAGGGCGCGCAGGAGCGTGGTCTTGCCCGCGCCGTTGAACCCGATCAGGCCGAGGCGGTCGCCGGACTTGAGGCTGAGGCTGATGTTCTGCAGGGCGACCACGACCGGCAGGCTCGAGCCCTTGCGACGGCCCAGCATCCCGCCCACGGCGATCCGCGTGAAGTGGCGCTTGATGGAGCGCGTGTCGGCTCCGTAGACCGGAAACTGGATCGTGAGTCCGCGAACGTCGATGCTGGCCATGATCGCTCAGAGATAGTGGACGACGCGGCGACGGACGCCCGCGAAGAAGGCGAAGGCCGCCAGCCAGCCCACCACCGCCATGACGATGAGCACGATGAAGCTGTTCAGGTGCGGCGTGCGCCCCATGAGCGGATCCCGGGTCACGGCGAGCATGTGATAGAATGGGTTGACCGACAGCAGCGCCGCGGCCTTCGGCGAGGCCTGCTTGGGATCCCACAGCACCGGCGTCAGGAAGAACAGCATCTGCATGGCCGAGCCGATCACCTGCGGCATGTCGCGGAAGCGGGTGCAGATGATGCCGACCACGAGGCCCATCCACGCCACGTTGACGACGCCGAGCGCGATCCCGATCACGGCCCACCAGAGCTGGATCTTCAGGAGGTAGCCAAACCAGAGCGCCACGATGACCAGCACCACGGCCTGATGCAGGAAGATGATCAGGTTGCGCGTCACCACCCGCCACAGGAACGAGGGAAGGGGCAGCGACGTCTGCTTGATGATGGAGGCGCTGTAGATGAACGTCTCGCAGCCCTCCAGAATGATGCTGGCGAACAGGCCCCACAGGATCACGCCGTTGGCGAGAAGCGGGATGTAGTCCTTCGTCGACATCTTGAAGAGCTGCGAATAGAGCAGCCCGATCCCGAGCACGAAGGCACCCTGGGTCAGGGTGATCCAGAACGGGCCGATGAGCGACCCGCGGTAGCGCGCCAGAATGTCGTTCATGGCCAGAACGCGCCAAATGCGGGCTCCCCGCAGGGAGTTCGCGAATTCCTTGGCCGCGCCCTGCACCTCGACCGCATACGATCCGCGCGCGGCCAGATGGGTGGTCGTTTCCGTCACGCTCGTTCCAGAAAAGCGGCTTGCCGATGCAGGCTGCCGGTATGCGGGGGGCTGATTTCTAGAGGCCCGGACAATTCGATCCGTCTATCGCGCCTCCCCGGCCGGGGCAACCCTGACGCGGGTCTGCCGGCTGCCGCCTGCCTGCCGGGAGATCGCATCCGGTTCTCAGGCCGCGTCCTTCTTGCGGGTGTAAAGCAGCTTGGATCGCTGGGTCAGCGAGTACGAGCGCAGGGGCTTCGGCTGCCGGATCGCCCGCCATTTCGATCGCAGATTCTCTTTCAGAGAATCCTTGTGAAGGAACTTGGGCGTCTCGTCGCGCACTTCCCAGAAGTAGTTTCCGGCCCTAGCGAGGATCTCCTTCCAGGTGAGATAGCTGATGCCCGTCTTGGAGTAGTCGTAGTTGATCTGGGCCACCTGCTTGGCGGGCATGCCCTCTTCCCATTCATTGCGCACGCCCAAGGCCGCCCACAGGTCGAACCACCACTTCTTCTGCAGGCGCGTGCCCAGCGGCACGTAGATGTGCGGCTCCACCAGCATGTTCCGCGAGGGATAGAAGTGCAGGCCGATGCCGCCCGGCTTCAGCACCCGGTGCCCCTCGCGCATGAAGGCGTCGAGGTCGAGCACGTGCTCCATCACCGAGGTGGAGACGATCAGGTCGAACGTATTGTCCGGGAACGGCATCAGATAGCTGTTCGGATCCACCGTGGTGTCGGCGGTCGTGCGGCCCACGTCTTCGGTGAAGCCGAAGAAGCGCTTGTCGGCAGGGTCGCGGTAGGTCACCCGGTCGTGGATGTCGAAGCCCCAGCCGTCGAAGCCCTGGTCGCGAAACTCATAGACGAGCCCGCCGGCGCCGCAGCCCACGTCCAGCACCCGGTCTGTGGGTTCCATCACGAAGTCGAGCTGCGCCAGCACCACGCGAACGGTGTCGACCATCGAGAAACCGTTTTGATACAGTCGAAACATAGGCGGGCGAGTTCCTCTGCCTGCATCTGAGCGGGCGTTGCAGTGTCTCTTTCGCTGGCGAGGATCGCAACTGCGGCTCGCTCACGCGTGGCGGTCAGGTCGGGGGCGGTGGTGGGCGCAGCGCCCCGAAGCTCGGATGGTCGTAGACGTGCTCCCGCCCCGGCGCGGCCAGGCCGAACCAGTCGTACTGTTTCTGCAGGTAGGCGGTGGCCGCGTCGATGGCCTTCGGCGAGGGAGCCGATCGGGCGCGCGCCTGCGCCTGCATGCGCCCGACCTCCAGCACCCGGTCCAGGGGCGTCAGCGCCGACTGCGTGACGCTGGCGGGATGCACCCGATGCCCGTTCAGCACCCGGTCGCAGAAATAGAACCGCCCCCTCGCCAGCAGGCCGAGATAAACCAGCCAGTCGCCCGCCAGGCGGTAGCCCGCCAGCGCCCCCGCCTCCTCGGCCAGGACGGCCAGCAGCACCTCGCGGCGGAACAGCACCGCGCTGGCGTTCGGAATGGTGTTCATCGTGGTCAGCGTCGCGGCGATATGCGCCCGGCCGTCGGCGGAGAAGCTTTTCCCCCAACGCTCCGCCCCCACCTCGGCGAGGTAGGGGGAGTAGTCGGCCCACACCACCTCGCCGTCGGGCCCAAGCTGGCGGGACTGGCTCTGCGCCATGGCGGTGCGGGGGTCGTCGAAGGCGGGGGCGAGGGCGGCGAGAAATTCGGGCTCGGCCACATCGTCGGCCTCGGCGATCCACACGAGCTCGCCCCGCGCCGCCTTCGCGCCCCGCTCCCACTGCCGAAAGGCGGAGCCCGAGTTGGCGGCGTTGACGATCAACCGCACCGGCGCGCGCAAGGTGGGTGCCACGGCGCGCACCACCTCGAGGCTGTCGTCGCTGGAGGCATCGTCCAGCACCACGATCTCCGACACCGGCAGGGTCTGGCCGTCGATCTGGCGCAGGCGGTCGGCCAGGTGGCGGGCGTAGTTGTAGTTGGGAAGGACGGCGGTGACCGCAGGCAGGAGACCCAGCCCGGTGAGCACCCCGACGGCCGCAGCATAGGCGGGCTTGTCCCAGGCCTCACCCTCGTCGCGTCCGGAGGCCGGGGGCGAAGGCGGGAAACCGGCCGCCGGATCACCCAGCGCGCCGCCAAACAGATCCGCCTTGCCGGCAAAGGGCAGGCGCGGCGGTGTCCACGCCGGGATGCGGCCGGTCACCTCCAGCGGCATCGCTTCGCCGGTGAACAGGAAATGCGGCTCCGCGGGGGCAGGCTCGGCGGCCAGGGTGGGCGACCACGCCACGTGCAGGGCCCCGGTCACGGCCACATGGCGCACACCCATCGCCAGGGTCTCGGCCGTCCAGCGCCAGTCGGCGGCCGCGTCCCACGGGCGATCCGGCAGGGAGGCGAGGAGCGCGCGCCGCGCGGCCAGCGGCGGCGCGAACGGGGCGGCGAACAGGAGGCCCGCGGTGCGGAAGGCGTCGCTCTCCAGCCCGTGCCGGATGCGGATCTGGGGCCGGGCCCCATAGGTGACGGTGGCCTTGGGCCGCACCACGAGGGGCGCATCGTCCGCCTCGTCCAGCACCCCGAGGAGCGTTCTGAAATAGCCGCGGCCCACCAGATCGCCCGTAGCCAGAAGGGCCACGTTCAGGCCCGTCGCCAGGGCCGCGGCCGTGTGGGTCGAGGCCTGCACCGCGGTGATGATCTCCGCCTCGTCCCGCCAAGCGGCGAGGGCGGCCTCCACGCTGGCGAGGGTGGTGCGCAGGCGGTCCGCTTGGCCCCCCGCGATCACGACGGAAAGGCGCGGCCTCACCCGTTTGTCCCCGCGGAGGCGAACAGGCGCAGGGCGGCGATGCGCTCGCGATAGGCCTGCGCCGTGTGTCGCGCCTCGAGCCGGGCATAGAGCGCCTGCGCCCGGTCGAAGCCGCCTTGCGGGTCGGCGAACAGCCGGTCCAGCGCTTCCGCATAGGCCTGCGCCGGGGCGTCCTGCGGCACGAGCCAGCCGGTGGTGGAGTCGATCACCTCGGGCAGCCCCCCCACCGCGGCCGTGACCACCGGCAGGCCCGCCGCCCCGGCCGCCAGCACGATGTTGGGCAGTCCGTCGTAGAGGGCGGTGTAGAGGAAGGCGTCGAACGTCTCGGTCGGAAGGTCGCGAAGGGTGCGGAAGCTCCCGGCATGGCGCAGGTTCTCCCCTGCGAACGCCTCCAGCGCATAGGCCTCGGGTTCGTAGAGGTCGCCGTAGACGACGAAGTCGTACTCGGGGCGTAGCCGCGCGATCTCGATCACGAGTTCGGGGCGCTTCTGCCGACAGATGCGGCTGGCCCAGACCACGCTCGGCCGCCCCTTGCGCTCACGCCGGGCCTGAGCGGGCGGGCCGATGAACTCGATCGGCTGGTAGAGGGCGTGGATGCGCTCCAGCTGTTCGGGCGGCGGAGCGAAGAGCGCGTCGAAGCGGTCGGCGAACCCCTCGTGGTCGCTGATCACCACGTCCAGATGCGGCAGGGCCTCGGGCAGGTGACTGGCGGGGTAGCCGACGGCCAGGCCCGCATCCGTGTAGTCGAAGCAGAAGGCGAAGGCGCCGAGCCGGGTGTGCGCCTTCAGCGCCGCCCCGTGCTCGCGATAGATGTCCCAGCCGATGCCGCTGTTGCAGTTCATCACCAGCAGCGGCCGCATCCCGGCGAGGTAATTCAGGGCGAAGGCCTTGCGGTCCTCCCGGGACAGCTCGGGCGCATCGACCATCAGGGTGCAGAGGCGCGTGTCGTCCGCCAGCCAGTCGCGCGCCTCGGTCACGGGCCAGTCCAGCACCAGGACCAGCACGTTCTCCGCGCCATAGGCGGCCTGGGCCTCGCGCACGAGGTTGGCGCCGACGAACTCGGCCCCGCCCCGCTTCAGCCAGGAAAACAGGAACACCGCCAGGGGGGCGGGCGACAGCACCGGCTTCAGCCGCTCGTAGGCCTCCGTCAGGCGAGGGCCAGCCTCCTCCGGCGGGCGGAAGCTGTACTCGTAGACGTCGAGCTGCTCGTAGAGGCGCGGGTCGAGCGTCGCCAAGTCCTGCAGCTCGGCCCACGCCCAGTCGGGGAAGGGCGAGCCGATCCCCGCCGGTCGCGCGAGCCTGGGGCTTGAGGCTGGGGGCTGATCGGTCACAAAGGCGTCGGGCGGCTGCGGGCGATGCGCAGGTCTTCGCATGATCGGCCCTTAGCCTCTATAGGGGAACCGAACAGCCGCCTCGCGATGCCCGACGACACCCTCACAGAACAGGTCCTCCGCCGACGCCTCGCTGCCGCACAGGCAGGCCTGCGCGACGCCGAGGCCGAAGCCGCGGGCCTCGACGCCCGCCTGCAGGAAGCGCGGGAGGCTGGCTGGGTGCTCGAAGCGAAGCTGCGCGAGGCCGAGCAGGCTTGCAGGGACGAGGCTGCGAAAGCACTCACCGCCGAAGCCGCCTTCCACCGGGAAGCCGCCGAGCTCCTGCGGCGGGTACACGGCATGGAAGCCTCCACCTCCTGGCGGCTGACCCGACCCCTGCGCGCCATGACGCGGCGCCTGAAGCGCGGACCCACGACCGCAGCCGCGCTCCCGACCGCTCCGGAGCCGGAGCCGGGCCGAGTGGAGCTCTCCGCCGAGCCTGTCGCGTCGGTCACGCGGGATGTCGCGCCGTCGGCAGAGCCTGCCCCGCCCCTGTCAGCCTACGAGCAGTGGCTGGTGGATCACGCCCCCGCCGTCGCGGACCGGCACGCGCGGCTCGCGGCCGTTTTCGCGGCCCGCCAGATCGGCCCGAGCTTCTCCATCGTCACTCCCGTCCACGACCCGGAGCCCGGGTGGATGGACGCGGCGATCCAGTCGGTGATCGCCCAGATCAACCCGAACTGGGAGCTGGTGCTGGTGGACGACGGCTCACGCGATCCGGCCGTGCGCGGGGTGCTGGACCGGGCCCGGGCGTCGGACGACCGCATCCGCCTGATCCGCCACGAGACGGCGCAGGGCGTCGTCGCCGCCACCAACGCCGGGGCGCAGGCCGCCACCGGGAAGTTCGTCGCCTTCCTCGACCACGACGACCTGATCGCGCCCGATGCCCTCGCCCTCTACGCCCTGGAGTTTTCGGCGCACCCCGACGCGCAGCTCCTGTTCAGCGACGAGGACCGGCTGGACGGCGAGACGCCTTCGGACCCGCACTTCAAGTTCGGCTGGAACGCCGAGCTGATGCGGGCGCAGAACGCGGTGAACCACTTCTGCGCCCTGCGCCGCGACCTCTACCTGCGTCTTGGCGGCCTGCGAGAGGGGTTCGGCGGCAGCCAGGATTACGACCTCGTGCTCCGCGTCGTGGACGCGGTCGGGGCGGAGGCCGTGCGCCACCTGCCCTTCCCGCTCTACCGCTGGCGGCGCGACCGCCGCTCCATGTCGGAGAGCGACCCCGCCCGCTCGGCATCGGCCGGACGCCGCGCGGTGGAGGAGCATCTGGCGCGGACCGGCCTCTCAGGCACGGTCGAGGCGCACGGGGTCGCGCCCACCTGGCACCGGGTGCGCTACGCCCTGCCGAAACCTCTGCCCCGGGTGTCGGTGCTGGTGCCCACCCGAGACCGCGCCGAACTCCTGGCGCAGTGCGCCAAGGGGGTTCTGGAACGCACCGACTATCCAGACCTCGAACTCGTGATCGTCGACAACGGCAGCGTCGAGCCACAGACCGCCGAACTGTTCGCGCGCCTGGCCGCCGACCCCCGGGTCAAGGTGCTGCGCGACGACCGGCCGTTCAACTTCTCGGCCCTCAACAACGCCGCCGCCCGCGCTGCCACGGGCGAGGTGCTGGTGCTCATGAACAACGACGTGGAGGCGCTGGAGCCCGACTGGCTGACCGAGATGGTCGCGCAGGTCGTGCGGCCGGAGGTGGGGGCGGTGGGGGCCAAGCTGTTCTATCCCGACGGGCGCATCCAGCACGCGGGTGTGCTCCTCGGCGTGCGCACCGGCATCGGCGACCACTTCCACATCGGCGCGCCGGGCGACGCCCTGGGCTACATGGGCCGGGCGATGGTTCCGCAGGAGGTGTCGGCCGTCACCGGCGCGTGCCTGGCGATCCGCAAGTCCGTCTACGAGGCGCTCGGCGGCCTGGACGAGGAGAACCTCACCGTGGCCTTCAACGACGTCGACCTGTGCCTGCGCGTCTGGGAGGCCGGGCTGAAGGTGATCTGGACGCCTTACGCCCGGCTGCTGCACCACGAGTCCGCCAGCCGCGGCTCCGACCAGGACGCCGACAAGATCGACCGCGCCCGCCGCGAGGTGGCCTGGATGCAGACCCGCTGGCGCACAGCCATCGACGGCGAACGCCACTACAACCCGAACTTCACCCTGGACACCGCCACCTTCGATCTGGGGCCGCCCCCGGCGCCGGACCGCTGGCTGGCCGCCGCGGAGCGCAGCGCTTGAAGGACATCGTCATCCTCGGAACCGGCCACAGCGGGGAGCTCGCGGCCTTCTATTTCCGCGAGGACGCCGGTCGCCGCGTGGCAGCCTTCACCCTGGACGCCGCCTACATCACGCAGGAGCGGTTCTGCGATGCCCCGGTCGTCAGCTTCGAGACCGTGGAGACGCTCTATCCGCCAGCGGACTTCGAGATCTTCATCGCCATGGGCTACCGCGAGCTGAACAAGGCTAGGCGCCGCAAGCTCGACGAGGCCCGGGCCAAGGGCTACCGCGCCGCGACCTACATCAGCTCCCGCGCCACCACCTTCTCGACCTTCGAGGCGCGGGAGAACCAATTCATCCTCGAGGACAACACCATCCAGCCCTTCGTCAGCATCGGCGAGAACACGACGCTCTGGTCGGGCAACCACATCGGGCACCACTCCACTATCGGGGCGGACAACTTTCTCGCGTCGCACATCGTGGTGTCGGGCAGCGTCACCATCGGCGACCGCTGCTTCATCGGCGTGAACGCCACCATCCGCGACGGGGTGACCATCGGGTCCGACTGCGTGATCGGCGCGGGTGCCCTCGTGCTGAAGGACGTGCCGGACGGGACGGTGATCTCGCCCAAGGCCACCGAGGCCTCGCCGATCCCCTCCTCCCGCCTGCGGAATATCTGAGCGTGACCTGGCGCAAGCTCGGGCGCGTGTTCAACGGCGGCGGGAGCGACCCCTCGCTGGCCAGCCACGCCGCCCTACCGACCGCCGCGCCCCTCGGCGGCGATCTCGTGCGGGTGTTCTACTCGGGGCGAGACAACGAAAACCGCTCGGCGGTGGGAACGCTGGTCCTGCGGCTCGGTGACACGCCCCGGGTTGAGGATCGGACCGAGACGGCGGTGTTCGGCCCCGGTCCTGCGGGTGCCTTCGACGACTCCGGCCTCAGCGTCGGCAGCGTCGTTCCGGGAGAGGGCGGCACGCCCGACCGGCTGTACTACATGGGCTGGAACCTCGGCCGCACGGCCCCCTGGCGGAACGCCATCGGCATGGCGGAGGGCGACATCGCCAGCGGGCGATTCCACAAGCCCTACGAGGGTCCCGTGCTGGACCGTTCGATCCGCGATCCCTTCAGCATGAGCTATCCCTGGGTGCGCCGCGACGGCGACGAATGGCGCATGTGGTACGGCACCTTCAGCCGCTGGGGGACGGACGCCTCGCAGATGCTGGTCGGCATGCGCCAGGCGCGGAGCGCCGATGGGGTGCTCTGGACCCCCGACGCCGAGCGCTTCATGGACCCGCGCGGCGATGAGGTGGCGGTGAACCGCCCCTGCGTCGCCGACCGCGCGGGCGGCGGCTACGAGATGTGGTTCAGCGGCCGCGGCCTCGGCCCCTACGCCGTGGGCCATGCGCGCTCCGCCGATCTCGAGAGGTGGACGCGGGACGAGGTGTCGCTGATCTCGCCCGATGCCGAGGGTTGGGAAGGCGGAGAGGCGGCCTACCCCTGCGTGTTCGACGCCGCCGGGCGGCGCTGGATGCTCTACAACGGCGCGCGCTTCGGCGTGACCGGCTTCGGCTTGGCGGTGTGGGAGCCCTGAGCCCTCACGCCACGGCTGCTATCGCGCCCCGCGCCGCCGAGGGGCCGAGGTTCAAAAGCGCGTCGATCACAGAAACCTGCGGCTCGAACGCGCCCCACGCCTGCGGGTAGGACGCCATGCCCGCATAGTCGGCCCAGGCGACAGAGATGCCCTGCGCAGAGAACGCACCCTCATCCAGGTAACTTCGTGCGGCCGGGCCGGAGAGGTAGCGCCCCGCCCCCGCCGCCGCGCACAACCGCACCAGCCGCTCCGTAGGATCGAAGGCGACCAGGGCCTCGCGCGGCAGGAGCTCGGTGTCGCGCACCAGCCGGGTGCCGATGTCGAGCATCCGGCAGAGCGCCGTCGTCAGGCCAATGTTGATCTCGCTCAGCCGCGTCTCGCCGCGGCACGGGCCGTAGGCGGCCTCCAGCGCAGGAAACACCTCGGCGAAGAACGGCGCGCGAGCGTAGGCCCCGCGGATGGCGGCCAGGTGCTTGCCCACCCAGCTCGGGTCGACGACCTCGATCTCGTCGATGGCGGCGTGATAGCCGCCCTTGGACTGCACGGGGATGGTGAGCCACTGCGGCCCCTGGGTCGTCTTGATCCGGTTGCGCGAGCGCCAGTCCCGACGGGTGAACTGCACCGAGTCGAGGAAAACGAAGGTCTCGCTGGCCGCGATCAGCCCGAAGTAGCCGCGCCAGGGGATGTAGCTCGACTGGACGATGGCGACCGTGGGCCCGCCGCTCAAGGGCGCACGCCGAAGAAGTCGAACACGCCCTTCACCACCCGCATCACCTCGGCGTCGGTCAGCGAGCCGTACATGGGCAAGCGCAGGAGGCGGGCGGAAATATCGTCGGTGACGGGAAGCTGCGGCGTGGCGGTGCGGCCGAAGCGGCGGCCCGCAGGCGCGCTGTGCAGGGGCACGTAGTGGAACACCGGGTGGATGTCGCGCGCCTTCAGGTGGGCGATCAGGGCGGCGCGTTCGGGCTCGTCCTTCAGCAGCATCCAGAAGATGTGGCCGTTGGTGCGCTCGCCCTCGGCGGTCGGCAGCGTCACCCGGTTTGCGAGCGGGGCGAGGGCCTTGCGGTAGAGGTCGTAGAGCGCCCGGCGGCGGGTGCAGATGGCCTCCGCATGTTCCAGCTGAGCGTAGAGGAAGGCCGAGATGATCTCGCTCGGGATGTAGGACGAGCCGATGTCCTGCCAGGTGTATTTGTCCACCTCGCCGCGGAAGAAGCGGCTGCGGTCGGTGCCCTTCTCGCGCAGCACCTCGGCGCGTTCGTCAAACCGGGGGTCGTTGACGATCAGCGCTCCGCCTTCGCCGGAGATGATGTTCTTGGTCTCATGGAACGACAGGCACCCCAAGTGGCCGATCGCGCCCAACGGCCGCCCCTTGTCGTGAGACAGGTGCGCCTGTGCAGCATCCTCCACCACCAGGAGGTCGTGGGCTGAGGCGATGGCCATTATGGAGTCCATCTCGCAGGCGAGGCCGGCGTAGTGGACCGGCACGACCACCCTGGTTCGGGGCGTGATCGCGGCCTCGATCAGGGTCTCGTCGATGTTCAGGGTATCGGCGCGGATGTCCACGAACACCGGCGTCGCGCCGCGCAGCACGAAGGCCGTGGCCGTGGTGGAGAAGGTGAACGAAGGCATGATCACCTCGTCGCCCGGCCCTACGTCGCAGAGCATGGCCGCCATCTCCAGCGCCGCGGTGCAGGAGTGGGTGAGGAGCGCCTTGTGCGACGGCATCTGCGCCTCGAGCCAGCGTTCGCAACGCTGGGTGAAGGCCCCGCCGCCCGCGATGCTGCCGCTGGCCACCGCCTGCGCGATATACTCGAGCTCCCGGCCCACCATGGCGGGCTTGCCGAAGGGGATGCGGGGCGCCGGGGCGCGAGTGCTGTCTTCCGCCGCCAACCGCGTGGCCTTCCTCATCGCGGCTTTGGCCGCCCGCTGCGGTGTCTATAAGAGCCGACGCCGTTTCGACAGAGCCGTGATGCCCCTGACCGATCCCCCGCCCGCTAAGGCCAGCCCTGACTGGGCCGCCGCCCGCGCCCGCTTCGACGCGGGGCTGATCCCCGGCATGCGCGACCGCCTGGCGGACGCCTACGCGACGTTCCGGGCTTCCGAGGCGCAGGCGATGGCGGCGATGTCTCCCGCGGCCGCGCCCTACCACAGCCGCGACTGCCCCCTGTGCGACACGCCCCCGCCCGATCATGTCACCCTGACCGGTCACGGGGTCGAGCTGGTCGACTGCCCCGCCTGCGGCTTCACCTATGCGCGGGAGGTGATGGATTCCGCCGCCGACGCCGCCCGCTATGCCGCCTCCGACGTGGATGCGGCGTCCCTCGCCCTGCGCTGCTCGGCCCCCTACCTCGAACTGGAGACGGAGCGGGCGCGCTACTACCTCGCCCGCTTGGCCACGGGGGACTTTCCGGCCGGTCGGCTGCTCGACATCGGCGCGGGCACCGGCGCGCTCGTGCTGGAGGCCGAGCGGGCCGGCTGGCAGGCGCAGGGCCTCGAGCCCGGCGTGCGCGCCGCCGCCCGGGCCCGCAGCTTCGGGGCGAAGGTGGCCGACGGCTACTTCCCCGCGGCCTTGGCGGCCGACGCCGTGTTCGACGCCATCACCCTCCTGGACGTTCTGGAGCATTTCGAGCGGCCGCAGGCCCTGCTCGCCGACGTGGGGGCCCGCCTCGCGCCACAGGGCCGCGTGTTCGCGCAGGTGCCCAACTGGGAGAGCCTTCTCGTGCGGCTGGAGGGCGGGGCCAGCTCCACCGTGTGTCCCGGCCACTGGAGCTACTTCACCGCCGAAACGCTCGTGCGGCTGATGGCGCACTCAGGGTTCCGGCCCGTGCTGGTGGAGACGGTGGTGAGCGAGATCGACCGCATCGCCCGCTTCCCGCTGGCCGACAGGGTGCGAACGCTCGCGTCGCTGCGGCCCGGCATCGGAGCCCAGACCCTGGACGCCGAGGCGCTGCACGCCGCCGGCCTCGGCTACAAGCTGATCGGCGTGTTCGAGCGGGGGTGAGGACCGCTCAGCGCGCCCGCTCGTAGAGCAGCTGCGTCCACGCCGTAAGGTACCGGTCGTGGTTGAACACATCCATCGCCGTGCGACGCGCTTGCACAGCCATCGCGGCGACCTTCGCGTCGCTGTTCGCCAAGGCGTTCAGCCGGTCGGCCAGCTCCTCCGGCGTCTGCGCCAGGATGCCGTTCACCCCGTCGTCGATGAAGCGCTCCACGTCGTGCGAGGGCAGGCAGGCGGGGATCACCCCCGTCATCATCGCCTCCCCCCGCGAGCGCGGCATGGGCGAGCGCAGGGTGGTGTTCAGGTAGAACCTGAACCGGCCGATCCGATCTACATAGCTGCGGAACTGGCGCACGGCATAGGCACCGGAGTTGCGGATCTCCATCGCGCCGCCGGGGTGCGCTGCCGCCTCGATCGACCGGCCCTTGCCGAGCCGCTCCTCCACGATCACCTGCTCCCAGGTACCGCGATAGTGAGGGCGGTGCCAGTCGGGCGCCAGCGCCAGGATGTTGAGGTCGTGACAGCCGACGGGGAACTCCTGCGGGTCGAAGCCGTGCCAGATCACCCGGCTGTCGGCGAAGCCCCACTCGGCCAGCGCCTGATGCGAGTTGCAGACCACGGTGACGCCCGCAGCCTCAAGCAGGCTCACCAGTCGCAGCCGCTCCTGCTCGTGCTGGACGAAGGCCGGCTTGCGCTCCGGGTCGAGGCCGTACTGCCCCTCGAAGGGCACCGTGCCGTGGCAGATCGCGACCTTGGGCACGTCCTGCTCGAGGAGCCAGCGGAACGGATCGCCCCATGAGGCGGGCATCACGCCGTTGCATACCTGCGCCGACAGCACCGTCTCATCGAAGTGCAGGATCGCCACGTCGAAGTTGCGGCCATCCACATGCGCGGAGTTGGCGAAGCTGACGTTGGGCCGCAGCGGCCGTTGATCGGCGCTCCAGCCATCCACCATGCCGTTCTCGCCGATGTGGGTGGCCAGGGTGAAGTCGTGCGGCAGCTTGTAGAGCTCGTACTGGTGCGGCACGTGCCAGCGATAGCTCAGCACCCGCAGCCGCCGGCTCTCGCCCCGCAGGAGGGTGAGGAGCGGGCGGTCGCGCTCCAGCGCCGGCCTGAAGCGGGCGTCCAGGCTGCGGCGCGTCTCGCCGCCGTCCACCTTCAGCCCATCGGCCCAGGCGGCGATCTTCTCATAGGTGTCCACCGCCCAGCGACGGCCCGCGAGCGCCAGATCGGGGTGCTTGTGGAACAGGAGCTCGAAGTTGCGCATCGAGCCCAGCACCTTGGCCTCCTCCGGCGTGGACGAGGCGTGGGTGCAGTGAACGGAGAAGGCGAGGCTGGTGTAGCGGATCAGCGCGCCCCGGGCGTAGAGCCGATAGCCCATCTCCACGTCTTCCCAGCCGAATCCCGAGCCGGGCTTCGCGGAATAGGCGAAGTCTTCGTCGAACAGGGGCTCGGCTCGGGCCGCCGCGGCCTTGATCGAGAAGTTGCGGGTGATGCAGTTCAGGAACCCGTCGAGCTGGACCGGGTCCTGGACCATCTGTAGGCGGACGATCTGGCTCGGATCGCGCTCGATCTCGGCGACGACCTCGGCCGGTTCGCGCAGTTCGGACTCGATGTTGAGGGGGCCGATCACCACGTCCACGTCGTCGAAGGCGTGCTCGAACACGTGGGCGGCGACGAAATGCCGGTTCAGCAGGCAGTCGCAGTCGATGACGATCAGGATGTCGGCGTCGGTGGCGGCCTCAATGCCGTTCAGGCGCGAGCGGCAGTTGCCGGAGTTCTCCGGGTTCTGCAGGACACGGACTTTCCGGCCGGTGCGGCCGGCCGCCTCCAGCCGCAGGGCGAAGGCTTCGGCCACCTCCACGTCGGACTCGGGCGATCGGTCGTCGACCAGGATCACCTCGATCTCGCCCGGATAGCTCTGGCCGGCCACGTGCTGCAGGAACAGGGGCAGGACGTCGGCCTTGCGGTAGAGCACCGAGACGATGGTCACCTTCGGCAGACGCCGCGCCTGCATGAAGGCGGAAACGTCAGCCAGCGTCCTGGCCGTGCCGAGCTTCACCGGGACAGCGGCCCCGGCGCGGGCGGTGTTGTCGGTCAGCACACCCTGCGACAGGCGGAACCGGCAGCGGCGCTGGGCGTCCCTCAGGGTGCGGGCCAGACGCTGCGGCCCGCCGGATAGGCCGAGGCCAGACCGCGGCTCCGCCAGACCGTCCGTATCCAGAGCGATGGTGGCGACACCCCGGCGATGCAGGGCGAAGCACAGGGCGTCGTAGCCCGTGGCGGGCTCGCCCAGCCCCTGCGCGGGGTCTGCGAAGATCACGGCCTGCGCGTCCCGCACCTGAGGCCACAGGTCGGCTGACGCACCGTGCTCGGTCACGGCCAGATGCTGGCCGGGGAAGGCGGCTTGCGTCGCGGTCATGGCCTGCGCCACCTTCGCGGGATCGGCGCTGGGGGGCGTGACCAGCACCAGTGCCGGACGCCCGACCCTCGCTTGCGGGCGATAGGCGAACCGCCGCTCGTCGTCGAAGCGCAACAGGCTCTTGCGGGTGTGATAGCCGCGCTCGCAGCTCCAGGCGCGCAGGCCCACGTCCTCGCCCAGCGCGTCCGGGCAGGTGAGCGTGGCGGTGAGCGCAGCCCCCGGCCGGAGCGCGATGCCGGACAGATCGGCCCAGAAGCTGCCCTGCTCGCCGTTCCAGTGCAGCTCGACCGCGCGGCGCGCCAACGGCTCGCCGTCCATCGCGAGGTCCAGACCCATGACGAGCCCCGTCCTGGCAGTGCCGGTGATGAGGCCGAGGTAGATCGAATCCACACCGGCGGCGGGAGCGACGATCTCGAAGCTGAAGTCGCGGGCGCCGCCGATCCACACCGCTTCGACCGCGGCATCGCTTCGGGGAACGGGCACCGCCTGCCAGGCGGCGTCCTGATCGTGCCACGTCAGAGCGTGGTCGCAGTTGTGTGTGGGGCTCATGGGAACGGCGCTCAGCGGCGCACGAGGCCCGTGACCGAGCGCAGCGGCGAGGTGACCCTCCACGAGGTGGACGCCTTCAACGCCGCGAGGTCAGCCTTGAGGCTCTCGATCTCCGCATGGGCCGCGGCGATCTCGGCCGGATCGGCGGCGACACTGGCGGCAGGGGGAACGGGCGTCGGTGGCGCGTCGGGTCGCGGCTTGCGCAGCTGCAGCGCGGCGAGGTCTCGCGCCTGGCGCTCCACGGTGGCACGCGCTTGCGTCAGCTGCGCCTCGCACGCCGCCAGCGCCGCCTCCGAGGCTGCAAGGGCGCGCACCAGGGCGGGCGAGGCCTTCTCTTCGGCGGCAAGGGTGGAGGCGCGGCGGGTCATGGCGCGTGTGCTAGCCGAAAAGCGGCGCGGCGAAAATGCAGGCGGACGCGGGTTGCCTTGACGCACACCGCCGCATCGGCCTGAACGGCGTCCAGAGATCACCTTGAGGGAGCGACCGGCCGTGTGCGGCATCGCGGGCATTCATCGCAGCGGGCGCGCCGTCGGAACCGACCCCCAGACGGTGGCCGCCATGTCCGACCGCCTGCGCCACCGCGGGCCGGACGGAGAGGGCCAGTGGCGTGACGCGCAGGGCCGCTGCACCCTCGGTCACCGTCGCCTGAGCATCATCGACACCTCCGACGCTGGCCTGCAGCCCAGGGTCAGCGCCGACGGCCGCTGGGCCATCAGCTTCAACGGCGAGATCTATAACTTCGAGGCCCTGCGCGCGGAACTGGAGCAGGAGGGCGTGCGGTTCGCCACCCGCACCGATACCGAGGTCCTGGTGGAGGCGATCGCCGTCTGGGGCTGGCGGGTGCTCGACCGGCTGGACGGCATGTTCGCCTTCGCCGCCTTCGACACGCGCACGGGCGAGCTGCACCTGGTGCGCGACCCGTTCGGGGAGAAGCCCCTGTACTGGACGCGGCTGGCCGATGGCGGGCTGGCCTTCGCGTCGGAGCTGCGCTCCCTGGAGGCCATGCCGGGCTTCCAGGCTTCGGTGAGCCTGGACGCGGTGGCTGAGCTGATCGGCTTCCAGTGCATCGCCGCACCCCGCTCGATTTACGCGCAGGTGCAGAAGCTGGAAGCGGCTTCACGGCTGACCGTGGGCCGGGGCGGCGCGATCTCGCAGCACCGCTACTGGCGCTGGCAACCCGCAGAGACCGGGCTGGACAAGCGCCCCATCGGCGAGCTGGCCGACGAGCTGGAGGCGCTGCTGGTCGACAGCCTGCGCGGCCGGCTGATCTCCGACGTACCGCTGGGGGCCTTCCTGTCGGGGGGCGTGGACTCCTCCACCGTCTGCGCCCTGATCCGCCGCCGGCTGGACCGGCCGCTGACCACCTTCTCAATGGGCTTCAAGGGCGCACCCGAAAGCGAGCACGAGGCGGCCCGCGCCTTCGCCGCCCACCTCAACTGCGACCACCACGACCTCGTTCTGGAGCCGGACGCCATCGCCTTTCTGGCCGAAGCCGGAACCCTGCTCGACGAGCCGAACGGCGACAGTTCCTGCCTGCCCACCTACCTCCTGTCGCAATTCGCCCGAACCAAGGTGACGGTCGCGCTCTCCGGCGACGGCGGCGACGAGTTGTTCGGGGGCTACGGCCGGTACCTCGGCACGCTTGAGGAACAGCTCGTGCATCAGCACGGCAACCTGCCCGGTTGGCGGCCGGGAGAGACTTATTACCGCGAGCGGGTGGCGGTGGCCGATGCCACCGTGGTGGGCGGCCTTCTCGGCGGCATGCCATCGGGCGAAGGCACCCGGCTCGACGCCCTACGGGCGCATCTGGACGGCGTGCCCACCGAGCGACTGCTGCGCGAGATGCGGCGGCTGGATCTCGCGGACTACATGCCGGGCGCCGTCCTGCCCAAGGTCGACCGGATGAGCATGGCCTGCTCGCTGGAGGTGCGCACGCCGTTCCTCAACCGCGCTCTGGCCGATTTTGCCGCCCGCCTTCCGGATGCGGTGCTGGTACAGCCGGGTCGGGGCAAGCTCGTGCTGCGGGAGGTCGCCTATCGCCACCTGCCCCGCGAACTCGTGGACCTGCCCAAGCAGGGCTTCGCCCTGCCCCTGTCGGACTGGGCTCGGGGGCACCTCCTGGCCGTCGCCCAGGCGAGCCTCGGCCCGGCGAGCGCCCTGCGGGCACTGGTGGGGGGCGCCGGGCTGGATGACTTCATGGTGGTGCAGGCCACGCCCGGCCGGTTCTCGCCCTATCAGCTCTGGGGGGTGCTCGTGCTCGAGTCCTGGCTTAGGGCGCGACCGGGGCTTTCGGCGGCGGGTCCGGAGCAGCAGGGGGTGGTCAGCCCCTCCCTCCTCGGGCGCCTGTTCGGCGCGTTCGGCCGCCGCATCGCGGGCTGAGGTTCAACCACGCGGCGGCGCGGTGTATGGGCTTGGCACACCGCGCGCCACGGCCGCGCCCCGCTCTACTTTTTTCAGGATCTCATGGGCGTCACCCTCATCACCGGCGTGGCCGGCTTCATCGGCAACCAGCTGGCGCTGCGCTACCTGCAGGAGGGACGCGAGGTCGTGGGCCTCGACATCGTGAACGACTACTACGACGTGACTCTGAAGGAGGCCCGGCTGAAGCGGCTGGAGGCCTTCCCCAACCACACCTTCGTCAAAATCGACCTGTGCGACGAAGCGGCCATCGACGCCCTGTTCGCCAAGTACGGCTTCGAGACGGTGGTGAACCTCGCGGCCCAGGCGGGGGTGCGCTACTCCCTCACCCACCCGCGCGCCTATCTGAAGAGCAATATCGACGGCTTCCTCAACATCCTGGAGGCCTGCCGCCATCACAAGGTGGGGCACCTGATCTATGCCTCGTCAAGCTCCGTATACGGAGCGGTGACGCAGATGCCGTTCTCCGTGCACCAGAACGTGGACCACCCCGTCAGCCTTTATGCGGCGACGAAGAAGTCGAACGAGCTGATGGCGCATACCTACAGCCACCTGTTCGGCCTGCCGACCACCGGCCTGCGGTTTTTCACCGTGTACGGACCGTGGGGCCGGCCCGACATGGCGCTGTTCCTTTTCACCAAGGCGATTTTGGCGGGCAAGCCGATCCAGGTGTTCAACTACGGCAAGATGCAGCGCGACTTCACCTACGTCGACGACATCGTCGAGGGGGTCTATCGCCTCGCGAGCCACGTGGCGCAGCCGAACCCGAAGTGGGACAGCAAGCGCCCCGATCCCGGCACCAGCGCCGCCCCCTGGCGCATCTACAACATCGGCAACAACAACCCGGTGGAGCTGATGCGGATGATCGAGATCCTCGAGGAGAAGCTCGGCCGCACCGCCGAGAAGGAGCTCATGGCGATCCAGCCCGGCGACGTGCCGGCCACCTACGCCGACGTACAGGATCTGGCCGACGCCGTGGGCTTCCAGCCCGCCACGCCGCTGGAGACGGGCATCGGCCGCTTCGTCGACTGGTACCGGGACTACTACAAGGCGTGAGCGGCCCCCACCGGAGCGGCCGTCAGAGCCGCTTCAGCTTCTGCGGGATGAACAGGCCGATGGCCGTGGCCGGATCGTTCGGATTCGCGCCGTGCAGGGTGGACATGTAGATCGTGTCGCCCCAGTGCGCGAAGGCTCCCCCGCCGGTCTCGTTGATCGGCCCGTGCGGCGAGTGGGGATACGGCAGCTGCCGGTCGCCCTCGAACAGGAACAGGGTGGAGCGGCGCGGGTCGTTGGAGTCGTCCGCCTCGTAGTCGGTCCGGCTCCACATCTGCTTGTAGCCCTTACCCCCGACCGACTCCCAGCCCGACGTGAGCGGGATGCGCTCGCCCGACACGAGGTGGAACACCGACTGGCGCACACGCTGGGCGGGCTCGTCGGCTCCCGCCACGATCACCCGGCCCGCGTCGTCGTGCGCAAGCTCGCCCGCCAGGCAGTCGTCCCGCACCAAGTAGACGGGCTGCGATGTGTGCTGAATATCCACGCCGGGCAGGGTCCAGCCCTGCGGCCCGGACACGGCCTCGCCTTCCAGCGGCACGCCGAACTGCAGGGCCAGCGATCGGTCGGCCGGCAAGGGACCGATGGCCACCAGCGCGACATAGCGGCGGCCGTTGGTGTTGGGGTCCGAACCGTCCAGCGCAGAGAACTCGATGGTCTGGCTCCAGTGCGAGAAGCGCCCGCCGCCGAGGCTGGCGATCTCGTCGTGGCCCATATGCGGCATGGGCAGCTGCTGGTCATTCTCGAACACGGCGAGCTTGGAGCCGCGCGGGTCCTGAGGCGTGTCCGCAAGGCTGGCGAGGCCCTCCTGATAGACGCGGTACTGCTTGCCCTGCACGTTCTCGTAAGGCTTCGGCAGCTCCACCACCTGACCCGCCATCACATGCAGCGGCGCGGCGTGGAGCGCCTCGAGAGTGTCGCCCGCGATGCCGATCTCCACCCGGTCACCGTCCAGGGCCACGGGGCCGAGCAGGCGGTCGCCGCGCATCAGCATGTACTGGGCGCCGGGCGGCTTCACCGGCGGCACGGGCAGGCGACCCGTCCAGCGCCCGTCCGGCTCCTGCCGGATCGGCTCCACCACCCGGCGGCCGAAGCGGCGGGAGAGGAGGTCGCCGCCGGGCAGGGGCTGGTCGATCAGAACGCCCGCGCCCTCATCGCGGTCGAACACGAACTGGCTGCAGCCGAAGCCGGCGCTGGAGTCCTGCAGCTTGGTCAGGCGGAACCCGTCGGCGGCGTAGAAGTCGACGATCTGCTCGACGGTGGCGCGCTCGTAAGGCCAGCCGCCGATCCAGTCGATCCAGTCATGCCACTGGCTCATGCCGCGCAGCGACATGCTGTCGTACTTCGTCCAATGGCTGATCCAGAGGGGGATCTGGCCCTTGCTGGCGTAGTTGCGGAAGCGGGCGCCCTCCTCGCGGGCGATCACTTTCAGGGCATAGAGATAGTCCAGCGGCGCGGGGAGCTGGTTGTAGACCTTCTTGATCCGCGCCCACTCGTCGGTGACGGCGCCGCGGTCGTTGTAGATGGCGATGAACAGCTTGCCGCCCACGGGCACGAGCGGCTTCACATTGGCGAGCGCGTCCCACATGGCGCCCGTGTGGTGCAGCACGCCCCAGGAGTAGACCACGTCGTACTGCGGCAGGGACCGCATGTAGTCCACGTCGAGCACCGAGGCCTGCTCGACCTTCCAGTCCGCGTCGCCCGGGAAGTAGCGACGGCGCAGCTCCTGCGTGCAGCCGAACGAGTCCGGATCGTAGTCGAAGGAGTGCACCCGGGCACCCAATCGGCGCGCAGCGAGGCTGAACAGGCCGCTGCCCGACCCTATGTCGATGAACGACTTCCCCTCAAGCGTCTGCACCTGCAGGTATTCGCGCAGGGACTCCATCGCCAGCTCGATCTTCTGGTCGGTGAGGGTCTTGAGGAATTGCGCCCAGTTCTTGCCGAACTGAAAGCGCTCGCCCCGTTCGACTTCCTGCTGGTGCTGTTCGGTGACTGAGGACATGCGGCTTCTATGGAGGGCGGAGGCGATCAGGCGGGCGGGTCGTCGAACGAGGGCACGTGGTGATACGGAGCCATGCTCGCACGCCCGGCGGCGACCTCGTAGGCGTTGAGCGTCGAGCGCACCATCACCTTCACGTGGAACATGCGCCTCGCCCACGCCCGCGCCATCTCGCCCTGCTCGCGACGGAGCTCGGGGCTGGCCACGAGGCGGGCCACGAGCTCGCTCATCCCTGCGGCATCGCGCACGATGGGGCTGACCCCGCCCTCGTTCTCCCGGTAGGTCTCCACCATGCCGCCGACGCCGGTGCAGACGATGGGCACGCCCGCTGCCTGCGCCTCGATGAGCACGTTGGCGAGGCCCTCCATGCGGGAGGTCAGGGTGAAGATGTCCATCGCCTCCAGCACCGACCACACGTCGCGGGTTACGCCGGGCATCTTCAGCACCGGGTCCAGGCCGAGCGAGGTGGCGTAGGCTTTCACTTCGTCGAACAGGATGCCCGTGCCGAACACCACGAAGCGCATGTCCGGGAAGCGCCGGGTCAGGAGCGCCGCCATGTCGACGAACAGCTTGACGTTCTTCTCCTCGGAGAACCGCGTCACCGTGCCGAGCACCACCGCGTCATCGGCAAAGCCCAGCTCGGCGCGGATGCGCTGGCGGGCGCCCGGCGGCGGCTCGTCCGGGAATTCGAAACCGTTGGCCACGACGCGGAACAGCTCCTCGTCCAGGTCCAGCCACTTGGAATAGTCGCGGGCGCCGGCCCAGCTGTTGTTGAGGAAGAGCGGCGAGCCCCGCTCGAAGGCCGTCTCGTAGCCGGGCTTCATGTAGGGCTGGAACAGGGCCGGGAAGTTCTCCGGGTTCACCGAACGGCCACCCAGGACGATCTGCGGGATGCCCACGATCTCGGCCGCCAGCGAGCCAAGCACGTTGCAGTAGTCCATCCAGGTGTGGAGCAGGACCGGGCGCGAAGCGTGCAGGGCCTTCACGTAGTGGAACACCGAGTAGGCGATATTGCCGAAGCCCAGGGGCTCGTAGTCGGCCACCGCGGCCCGCACGTGCGACAGCACCGGGTCGTCGTACATGCTGGGATGGTATTCCGGCAGCACGGTCACCTTCGCGCCCGCGTCTTCCACCGTCGGCACGAAGAAGTCGCCCGGCTTGGCGATGGTGTGGCAGATCACCTCGACGTCGTAGCCGTGATCCCGCGACAGGGCGGCCGCGCTCAGGGCCAGCTGCCGCTCGGCGCCGCCGGGGCCGAGGCCGCCGATCAACATGGCCACCTTCTTGGGATGCAGCTCATCGACCCGCAGCTTGAAGCTGTCGCCGAAGGCGTCGATCAGGGCGCGATAGCCCGCCTTGAAGGTCATCTCCATCCCGTCGACGCGGGCGGCGTCGAGGCGGGAGAGGAGCTCCTCCGTGGTGTGCAGGGCGAAGAACACGCGGCCGTTGATGTCCACATAGCCGATGCGCTGCACGCCCTTCATCCGGGCTTCGAGCAGCATGGGGCTGGAGACGCGGTAGTCCGGGCGGCACCCCAGGATCAGCATGTCCGACCAGGCGTCGCGGTTCAGGAACCAGCGGCCCTCTTCGCGGTCGATCCACCAGCCGCCCACGCCGGTGGAGGCGATCGGCACGGTGGGCGCGCGGTCGAGCACGGCGCCGGAGATCAGCCCCTTTTCCACATACTGGTCGATGATGTGCTGCGAGAGGTCGAAGGGGGCGGCCAGGAGCGGCCGGGTGAAGCCCTGGCCTTGGGTGGCCTTCTCGATGATGCCGCGAAGGTCGAACATCTCAGGCCCCCGCCTTCAGCGCTGTGCGCAGGGAGCGGAACTCGGCGTCCATCGCCAGCACGCGCCCGGCGAGGTCGAGGGAGTGGCCGTCCAGGCTGCGTACCTGCTCCTCCAGGCTCACCACCCGGTCGCTGATCTCGTAGGTGAAGCGGATGGCGCTTTCGAGCTTGCCGGTCTCGTTGGCGAGTTCGGTCAGGCGGGCGTCCACCATGACGGCGAAGCGGCCCATGCCGGTTTCGGGCGAGCGACCCACCGCCGCCTCCACCGAGGACGTGTGCAGGCCGAGGACGGCGATGGTCTGGTCGCGAAGGCGGCGCAGGGCGGCGGCCCCGTCGGTCTGCGAGTGGTTCAGGCGGGCTTCCATGAGGTTCCGCTCGTGGCGGACCTCGCGGATGGTCTGGTGCGTGGCCTGCATCTCCTCGAGGCACTGGCGCAGCTGGCTTTCGAGGGCGGCGAGGCGCTCCTCGAGCGGTTGCAGCGAGACGGGCGCCGGGAGCACCGGCCGCTCCTGCTGCGCGGCGCTGCGTTGCAGCTCCTCGCGCACGATGGCGCGCATGTAGGCCCCGATCCGCGCCCCGATGCCGCCCTTGGGCGGCTTCGCCTCCGAACTCATGCGGGCGAACTCATGCGGGCTCCAGCGCCTTGTCGGCATAGCGGCTGATGATGCGCCGCGAGGTGGGGTGGGAGAAGGCGTCCTGCCCGTCGATCCAGACACGGAACCACAGTTCCAGCATCAGCATGGCCCAGATGCGGCTGGCCCAGTTCTCGCCGGCCGAGTGCCGATCGAGGATGGCCTTCACCGTCTCGGGCTTGAACAGCCCCCGGCCGCGGGCCGTGGCGTCGAGCAGGGTGTCGTAGGCGAACCGGCGCATCTCGCCCCGCAACCAGTGATCGATGGGCACGCCGAAGCCCATCTTGGGCCGGTAGAGCAGGTCGTGCGGCAGGTAGGGCTCCATCGCCTTCTTGAACAGCGACTTGGTCTCCTGCCCGTCGAAGCGCTGGTGCTCAGGGATCTGCGCCGCCCACGCCATCAGCTTCTGATCCAGCAGCGGCGAGCGCGCCTCAAGCGAATGCGCCATGGAGGCCACGTCCACCTTCACCAGAAGATCGTCGGGCAGGTAGGTGTGGATGTCCGCCCAGGCCGCACCCTGCGCGAGGGTCACGCCCTGGTTCATCAGGGGATCGAGCGTGTCCAGCGAGGAACGGTACAGGAAGGGCTGCATCAGGGGCCCGTAGAGGTCGAGCTTAGCCGCATCCGAGAAGTAGGTGATCGACACCTCGTACTGGCGCGACCGGGGCATCCAGTCGCCGCCCGCCGCCTCGATCTGGCGCATGTAGGCGTAGCGCGGATAGCCGAGGAAGCTCTCGTCGCCGCCGTCGCCGTTCAGGGCCACGGTCACCTGCTCCCGGGCCATCTTGGAGACGTAGTAGGTCGGGATGGCCGAGGAGTCCGCATAGGGCTCGCCGTAGTGATAGACGATGTCCTCGATCACGCTCATGCCGTCGGGGCGGATGGTGAGCTCGGTGTGGTCGGTGCCGTAGCGTTCGGCCACCATGCGGGCGTATGGCCGCTCGTCGTAGGCCTGTTCCTCGAAGCCGATGGTGAAGGTGCGCACCGGTCGCGAGGACTCGAGCGCCATCATCGCCACCACCGCCGAGCTGTCGACGCCCCCGGACAAAAAGGCCCCGATGGGCACGTCCGCGATCATGCGCAGGCGGGTGGCTTCCCGCAGTTCGTGCACGAGCTCGCCGCACAGCTCCTCGATGGGGCGCTCACGGGTGGCGGTGCGGGGGTGCGGCAGCTCCCAGTAGCGCTGCACGGTGATCTGCTTGCCCCGGTCGGCCACGATCAGGTGGGCGGGAGGCAGCTTGTAGATGCCCTCGAAGCCCGTTGCCGGAGAGGGGATGTACTGGAAGGTCAGGTAGTCGTGGATCGCGGACAGGTTCGCCTTCCGCGGCATGCCCGGATAGCGCAGCACCGCCTTGATCTCGCTGCCGAAGACCAGAACCCCGTCGTGCACGGCGTAGAACAGGGGCTTCTTGCCCACCCGGTCGCGCAGGATCACCAGCCGGTCGGTGCGGTGATCGAACAGGGCGATGGCGAACATGCCCCGCAGCCGGTCCACCACGTTCACCCCCCAGGCGAGGTAGCCCTCGACGATCACCTCGGTGTCGCTCGCCGTGCGGAACACGTGGCCCTTCGCCTCCAGCTCGGCGCGCAGCTCCTGGAAGTTGTAGATCTCGCCGTTGAGCACCAGCGTCACCTGCTCGGCGGCGTCGCTCATGGGCTGGTTGGCGGCGGTGGAGGTGTCGATCACCGACAGGCGGGCGTGGCCCAGCCCCACGCCGGGCCCGATGAACTCGCTGGCGGCGTCAGGTCCGCGATAGCGCAGGCAGGCGATCTGGCTCGCCACCACGGCCCGGGCCTGCGCAGGGGTCTCGCGCCCGGCGATGTTGAAGAAGCCGGCGATGCCGCACATGGGTTGGCCCTCCGGACCCCGGGTGTCGAGGCTCCACCTTCTGCACGATGGGGGCGGGATCGGGAACCCCTGCCCGGCGACGGATCGGCCCGTGCAATGGCCGCGGCCATTGTCACGCGAGGCGCTGGCGCTCTAAGAGAAAGCCTTCATGGTCCTGCCCTCATCGCGGATCGCAGGGTATCGCGGAGAGCATGGGTTTGCGCCGGAAGATCGCCGTCATCGGCCTGGGCTACGTGGGTCTGCCCGTGGCCGTGGCCTTCGCCCGCGAGGGCTTCGAGGTGGTCGGATTCGACATCGACAGCCGCCGCATCGACGAGCTGAAGGCCGGCCACGACCGCACGCGCGAGGTCACGCCCGAGGAGCTGGGCAAGGGCAAGGTGCTCTACACCACCCGGATCGACGACCTTCAGAAGGCCGACTTCCTGATCGTCACCGTGCCCACGCCCATCGACGACCAGCGCGAGCCGGACATGAGCATCGTGCTCGCCGCCTCGCGCACCGTGGGCAAGGCGCTGAAGAAGGGCGACATCGTCGTCTACGAGTCCACCGTGTATCCGGGGGCCACCGAGGAGGAGTGCGTTCCGATCCTGGAAGCGGTCTCGGGCCTCGTCTGCGGCACCGACTTCACGGTCGGCTACTCGCCTGAGCGCATCAATCCCGGCGACCGGCAGCACCGCCTCGAGACCATCGTCAAGGTCGTTTCCGGCCAGGACGCCCGCACCCTCGACATCGTGGCCGAGACCTATGCGGCCGTCGTCACGGCGGGCGTCCACCGCGCGCCGTCGATCAAGACGGCCGAGGCCGCCAAGGTGATCGAGAACACTCAGCGCGACCTGAACATCGCCCTCATGAACGAGCTGGCGCTGATCTTCGCCCGGATGGACATCGACACGGCCGACGTGCTGGCCGCCGCGGGCACCAAGTGGAACTTCCTGCCCTTCCGGCCGGGGCTCGTGGGCGGCCACTGCATCGGCGTCGATCCCTACTACCTGACCCACAAGGCGCAGAAGCTCGGCCTCGATCCCAAGGTCGTGCTGGCCGGGCGCGAGGCGAACGACGGCATGGGCCGCTACGTGGCCCGGGAGGCCCTGCGGCTTCTGGGCGACAAGGCCAGCGCCTCGCCCCTCGTCACCGTCCTCGGCATCACCTTCAAGGAGGATGTGCCCGACATCCGCAACAGCAAGGTGGTGGACATCATCCACGCCCTCGAGAAGGCGGGCGCGCAGGTGCAGGTGGCCGACCCCGAGGCCGACCCCGACGAGGTGGAGCACGAGTACGGCCTTCGCCTCACCCCCCAGGCCGACCTGAAGCCCGCCCACGCCATCGTGCTGGCGACCGCGCACAAGGCGCTGATCCAGGGCGGCTGGCCCGGCATCACGCGCCTGCTCGACGGGGGCGGCGGTCCCGTGCTCGACGTGAAGAGCGTGCTCGACCGGGCCTCGGTGCCCGACACCGTTCAGCTGTGGCGGCTGTGACGCCTCGCCCGGACTAGGCGGACTCTCCCATGTGCGGCATCGCCGGCCTCTTCCGTCCCTCGACCGTCACCACCGACCCCCGCGGGATCGGCGGGGCGGTCCGGCCCATGACCGCCAGCCTGGAGCATCGCGGGCCTGACGCGGACGGCTTCTGGGTCGACGAGAAGCTGCGCTGCGCCTTCGGCCATCGGCGCCTGGCGATCATCGACACTTCCGCCGAGGGGCTGCAGCCCCGCATCAGCGGCGACGGTCGCTGGGTGATCACCTTCAACGGTGAGATCTACAACTACCAGGAGTTGCGCCCGCAGCTGGAGGCCGCGGGCGTGCGCCTGCATGGCCGCACCGACACCGAGGTGCTGATCGAAGCCATCGCCCTGTGGGGCGTGCAGTGCCTGCAGAAGCTGGACGGCATGTTCGCCTTCGCCGCCTTCGACACCAAGACGGGCGAGCTTCTGCTGGCCCGCGACGCCTTCGGGGAGAAGCCCCTCTACGTGGCCGAACTGGCAGACGGAGCGGTGGCCTTCGGCTCTGAACTGCGGGCGGTGGAGGCCGCGCCCGGCTTCCAGCCGCAGGTCGATCCCGCCGCCCTCGCCGAGTATTTCAGCTTCCAGTACATCGGCGCGCCACGCTCGATCTACCGCTCGGTGCAGAAGCTGAAGCCTGGGTCGTGGATGCGCATCCTGGCGGATGGGCGGCGCCACACCGGCACGCACTTCGCCTTCCGCCCCTCCCCGTCGGGTGCCGCGAACCGCTCCATCACCGATCTGGCGGATGAGCTGGAGGAACTCCTGGCCGCGTCGCTCAAGCGCCGGCTGATCTCCGACGTGCCGCTGGGGGCCTTCCTCTCCGGCGGGGTGGACTCCTCGGTGGTGTGCGCTCTGGCGCGCAAGAAGCTGGACCGCCCGCTCTCCACCTTCTGCATCGGCTTTCCCTATGGCCCGGAGAGCGAGCACCTCACCGCCCGCGCCTTCGCCGAGCACCTCGGCTGCGACCACCACGAGCAGATCCTGCAGCCGAAGACGGCGGAGTTCCTGGCGAACGCCGCTTCCCTCCTGGACGAGCCCATGGCCGACAGCTCCTGCCTGCCGACCCTGGCGCTTTCCACCCTGGCGCGACAGCACGTGACCGTGGCCATCTCAGGCGACGGCGGCGACGAGCTGTTCGGAGGCTACGGCCGCTACTTCCTCACCTTGGCCGACGCCGAGGCGGGGGCCGATCCCTCGATGATGGGCTGGAGCCCCGGCGCCCTCTACTACTCCGACGCCCGGGTGCTGATCGCCGGGCGCGAACACGTGCGCAAGCTCCTGGGCTTCCTACCCGAGAGCTACCTCGAGCTCCTCCACGACCTGCAGGGCGAGCTGAACGCGGAGCCCGATCTTCTGGCGGGCATGCGCAGGAGCGACGTCGAGAACTACATGCCCGGCGCCGTGCTGGCGAAGGTCGACCGCATGAGCATGCAACGCTCGCTGGAGGTGCGCACGCCCTTCCTCGACCGCACCCTCGCCCGCTTCGCCGAACGCCTGCCCAATGACGTGCTGGTGCAGGGCCAGATCGGCAAGAAGGTGCTGAAGGAGGTGGCCTACCGCTACCTGCCGCGGGAGCTGATCGACCTTCCCAAGCGCGGCTTCGGCCTGCCGATGGCCGACTGGGCGGGCTCGGACCTCCTGGGCGAGACCTCCCGCCTGATCGAGAGCGACGACAGCCGCCTCGCCTCCATGATCGGCGGCCAGCGCGTGCGCGAGTTCATGCAGCGCCAGCGATCGGAGGGCTCGTTCGCGCCATATCAGGTGTGGTCGGTGGCGATCCTGGAGTCGTGGCTGCGCGGCCGGCCTGCTGAGTTGCCCGACCTTTCGGCCGAAGGCAGCGCCTCGGTGGGCTCGTCGGGCCGCAGCGTGATGAACTTCTTCCCGGTGGGCGCAGGGGCCTTCGTGGGCCAACGCGACGATGCGGACTCCACCCCCACCCCGCCCCGCGCCCTGCCGCCCGAGCTGATCCTCTCGATCCTGAAGGAGGATGCGCAGGCGACCGGCAACGACCTCTCGGCCGATCTGGGCGAGGCCGCCCCCATCGTGATCCCCGACTGGGGCCAGCCCCTGGACGAGGATACGCTGCGCAAGGCCGCCGAGCTGAAGGACGGCATCCTCCTGTTCTCGGACTCCGATTCCGCCAAGAGCTTCGACTACGCGGAGTACGAGAAGTTCTCGAAACTCGGCGTGTCGCGCCTCGTCTTCCCGCATCCGTGGGAGTTCGGCGCCTCGGTGGACATCACCCTCGGACCGCCCGACGCCGCCGCCCACCCCACCGTGGCCGCCGCGCGCGAGGCGGCCGCCACGCTGACGATGCGGGTGGACGGCGCCGACAGCCTGCCCATCAACGTCACCATGCCCAACGTGGGCCTCGCCCACAGCATGGAATTCGCCTTCGAGCAGGATCGCGAGATGAGCGCCGCCGAGGTGATCTGGGAAGACGACCGCCAGCTGCCCCCCATCCCCACCTCTCACCTCGACATCCAGGAGAAGGGCCGCGGCCGCTACTCCATCTGGAACCGGGCGCTGCTGTTCTCACCGACGGATCCGTCGCGGTTCGAGAGCGCCACATACCGCGTCACGCCCAACGCCTTTCCCGAAGACGTGGCGATCCCCATGCGCCGCGCCCTCCCGAAGAAGCGCTCATCCGAAGAGGCGCTGGTGGACCTGCGAGCGCGCCTCGCCACCCTCTCCGCCCCGGACGTGGCGTTGAAGCCGGGTGATCCCGTCGTGGTCTGCACCCACAGCTTCGCGCCGGGCGGGGCCGAGCGGCAGTGGGCCTATCTCGCGGCCGGCCTGCAGGCGAAGGGCTACGACGTGACCTTCGTCACCTTCGAGCCCCTGTTCGGTGCCAACGCCCACTATCGCCACCTCCTGGACGGCACCGGGGTGAAGCTGTTCGACGCCACCAAGATGAGCGTGTTCGACCAGCTGCGCGTGTGGCGCGAGGCCCCCACGCCCATCAGCCAGCCGATCGTGGACTTCCTGCCCGAGAAGGGCCCCCTGTTCGAGCTGACGACGGCCCTGCGGCTGCTGCAGCCCAAGGCAGTGTTCGCCCAGCTGGACCTCACCAACCTGATCACCGGCGTTTCGGCCCACATCGCGGACATCCCGCGGGTGGTGCTGTCGTTCCGCAGCGTGAACCCCAGCCACGTGCCGCACCTGTATCGGGACTGGTACCTGCCGGGCTACCGCGCCCTGGCGCGCTCGCCGCGGGTGCGCTTCTGCGGGAACAGCGCCCACGCCAACGACGACTACGCCGCCTGGATCGGCCTTGCGCCTGCGCAGGTCACCACGATCCACAACGCTCTGCCGCCCGAGACCTTCGCCGTGCCCACGCCCGAAGAGCTGGCGGAGACGCGGCGCGAGCTCGCCCTGCCGCAGGACGCCCCGTTCATCCTCTCGGTGATGCGCCTCACCGCCGAGAAGGGTCCCCTGGTGTTCGTGGAGGCCTGCGCCGAGATCGCCAAGGCGCGACCCGACGTGGTGTTCGTGCTGGTGGGCGCAGGCCCCATGATGCCCGAGGTGGAGCGTCGCGCCGCCGAGCTCGGTCTCACCGAGAAGCTGCTCCTGCCCGGCCGCCGCGACGATGTGCGGGGCGTGATGAAGCTCGCCAGCCTCGTCATGCTCACCTCGCACGTGGAGGGGATGCCGAACGTCCTCATGGAAGCGCAGGCCATGGGCACCCCCGTGGTGTCCACCCGCGTGGGCAGCGCGCCCGTCGTGGCCCCGCCCGAGATCAGCGGCCTCTTCGCCGAGCCGCGCGACCATGCCGGCCTCGCGGCGCAGGCCCTGCGCATCCTCAACGACCCGGCCCTGCGCACCCGCATGGGCGAGGCGGGCCTGCGCCATGTGCGCGAGAACTTCGACATGGAGCGGATGGTGGAGGGCTATCTCAGGGTGGCCAACAGCCCCGCCGCCGTGACCGCCGCCGCCGCCTTCGACCCGGAAGCCGAACGCGGGCTTCTGGCGGAAGAAGCCGCGCGCGACGCAGAAACCGCAGCCGAGGCCCGGGCCGCACAGGAGCGGGCGGAGCACCACGCGCTCGCGGCCGACGCCGCCATCGCCGTGACGCCGCAACCGCGCAGCTTCGCCAGCCGGGCCAAGTCCGCCCTGATGCGCCGCCTGCGGGCGGTGGTGGGCTGAGGCGTCAGGCTTCCAGCGCCGACGTCAGCTCGATAATGCGCCTGGCGACCTGTTCGGGCGCCATGACGCGCTCCACGAAATGGCGCGCGGCCGCCCCCATCTCGCGCAGGCCCTGCGGATTGCGGTCGGCCCACAGCAGCCGTTCCGACACCGCCGCGGCGTCATGCGCCTCCAAGCCGGGCATGGCCTCTCCGAGCACCGGTTCCCACTCCGCATTGCCGAGCGCGCCCAGCACCGGGCGCCCCTGGGCGCAACCGTCGCGAGTGACCATGCCGGCGCAACAGCCGATGCCGTCGCAGACGATGTGGGCGCGCGCCACCTCGCCGCGGTAGGCTTCCAGCGGCATGGGGTCGAGCCAGGTGACGGCATCGCCCACGCCCAGCGTGGCGATCAACCCCTCGGCCGCCGCCACGTCCGGCCCCTTGCGCACCATGCGGAGCTCGCCCCCGCCGCCCGCCTTGCGATAGGCGGCGAAGCCCTGGATCAGCCGGTCGGTGCCCTTGAGGTCGGTGGAGGAATAGGCCTCGTCCGCCGTCTGCATCCACTGGATGCGCGCGCCGTTGAGGATCGTCAGCCGCTCAGCGGGGGGCCAGGGCGCAGGCGTCACACGCCCGGTGTCGGACAGGGGCAGGTACTGGCGCCGCTCCTGCGGCACGCCGATGGAGTCGAGGATCGCATCCGCGTCGGGCATCAGCCCGGGCGCCGCCCCGCAGACGATGGTGGCGCGCTGCAGGCCGAACCGCTGGCGCAGGACGTAGTCGCCGAACCGGCGCACCGACCACGCCCCCTCCAGCGAGCGACGGAACTCCGGCTGCCAGGCATGGCTGCGCAGGTTCAGGGAGTCGAAGCTCGCGAGATAGGTGATGTCCGATCCCGTCAGGAAGGCCACCTGCGGCAGGGGCAGGTACTCCGACAGGCTGATGCCGAAGTCGTTCAGCACGTACAGGTCGTAGGCCTTGGCCCGCAGGCTGCCGACGAGGTCCAGGAACGCTTTCGTCTTCTGCGCGAAGTCCCCCTCCGTGACGGCGGAGACGTCGTGGATCCAGTCGGGATAGCCGCCCGCGAGAGACGGGTCTCGGCTTTCGGGGCGGTGCATGGCCTCTGCACGACAGACGTAAAGGTCCACCTCGCAGCCGATCGCGCGCAGACCCTCGGCCAGGATCACGGGATAGTTGTTCATGTTGCCGAAGACGGCGACGCGGCGGGACTGCATGGCGGGTCTATGCGACGGGCGCGGTCCGGCCGCCAGAGGGGCGACGGCGGGGCGTCACCCGGAGTCTCCCAGCAGGCGGGCGAGGTTCTCCTTGCGGCTGATCTTGCCGCTGGTGGTCTTCACGAGCCACCCGGCTTCCACCAGCTTCACCTGCCGGGGCACGACCGCGAACAGGGTGTTGAGCGTCTCGGCGACGGCACGGCGCAGGTCGCGGTCCGCCACGGGCGAACCGTCGGCCCGCTCGGCGATCACCACCAGGCCCTGGCTGCCGATCCGCTCGTCCACCACGCCCACCGCCACCACCCGGCCCGGCTTGACGCCCTCGACCCGGCTCAGTTCCGCCTCCACCTCGTGGGCGTAGAGGTTGCGACCGTTGACGACGATCAGGTCATCCATCCGGCCGAGCACATAGAGCCGACCGTCATGAAGAAAGCCGAGATCGCCGGTGGCGAACGCCCCGCCTCGCAGCTTCGCAGCCGTGCGTTCGGGCTCGCCCTGATAGCCGGAGAACAGGTAGGTCGCGGACAGCTCGATCTCGCCCACGGCGCCGTCGGGCATCGGCTGACGGTCTGCATCGACGATGCGCACGCTCATGCCGGGCAGGGGCGGCCCGGCCTCCAGAAGCTCCGTCGCAGGCTCGCCGTCGCGGGGTTCGCGCACGGGCAGGCCTCTGTGCAGCGAGGCCGAGGCGGCGCGCAGGCGGCGGGGTGGCGCGGCGAGGGGCGTCTGCGCCACGGCGAAGACGGCCTCGGCCAGGGCATAGCAGCACTGCATCGCCTGCGGCCGCACCCCATCCGCAGCGAAGGCGGCCTGGAAGCGGTCGAGGCTGGCGGGGCGGCACATCTCCGAGCAGTCGATGAAGGCCCGCACCGAGGCGAGGTCGTAGCGGCGCCCTCCCGACGGCACGAGGGCGGCCAGATGCTCGAAGGCGAAATTGGGCATCCAGCACAGGGTGCCGCGCCTTCGCTCGATCTGTTCGAACAGGCTATGCGGCTCGGCCACCCAGGCGAAGGGGTCGAGATGCACGATCTCCACCCCCAGCATGGCGGGCAGCACCAGGCAGGCGATCAGCCCCATGTCGTGGTACAGCGGCAGCCACGACACGATGACGTCCTGCGGTCCGAGGCCGAGCGACCCGGCATAGGCATCGACCTGCGCCACGACGGCGTCGAAGCTGAGCGCCACACCCTTCTTCAGGCCGGTCGTGCCCGAGCTGTGCTGCACGAAGGCGATGTCGGAACCCGACCGTTCAGCGCCGGGAGCCAAGGCGGCGCCCGATGCCGCCGCCAGCTCTTCCACCTCGATCACGGCCGCGCCGCAGAGGTCGAGCCCGGCCTCCCGCATGCCCTGCAGCGTGTCCCGGTCGGTGATCACCGCGGCCGGGCGGATGCGGCGGAAAAGCTCGGCGTGGGCGCTCCAGTAGAGCCCCGCGTCCTGCCTGGCCGAGGGGCAGGGCATGAAGGCGGGGGCCCAGCCGCCCAGCATGGCCCCGAAGAAGGCTGAATAGAGCTCGGGCCGATGGCGCAGGAAAACCAGCACCTCGCCGCCCGCCCGGGCGCCCGATCCGTTCAGGGCGACGACGGTCGCGGCGCAGCCTCGCTCGAGGTCGGACCAGGTGATGATGGTCTCCTGCCCGCCAGAGGCGATCTGGCGGCAGAACACCCGCTGCGGCGTGGCGCGGAACTGGCGCCGGAGGGCTTCCAGATACCGGTTGGGCATCGAGGTCGCCGTCGCCTGCGCCGTCAGGGGGCCAGCTTGCGGGCCACGCAGGTCATGAACTGATAGTCCATGTCGTGCCACACATCCTGCAGCGTCAGGCCGATCCGCTCGGAGAACACGCTTGCCGAGTATTCGTTCAGGAACGTGTAGTGCCCCGGCACGACGTAGTCGTCCTTGAACATGGGCACCTGCCAGTAGAACACGCCGCCCTCCTCCAGCTTCTCGGCGACTTCGAGGCCGATGGACCAGAGGTCGGGCAGATGCTCGAGCGCATGCCAGGCCATGACGACGCTGACCTTGCCCGGCACCTCGTCCAGGGTGCGGCCGATCTTCAGCACGCCGTCGAGGCCGAGCCGCGAACGCGTGGCGCCGAGCGTGGCGTGGTTGATCTCCAGCGCCCACACATCGTCGAAGTAATCGCAGGCGGCGGCGGCGAGGAAGCCGGCGCCGGCCCCCAGGTCCACCGCCGTGCCGCGGGGCACGGGCGTGCGAGCATCGTTGAGCAGCACCTGCAGCGTGCCCCGGCACGACTCCATCTGCTGGCGGATGTGGGCGTCATCCCGGTCGCCCCCGTAGACGTGGACCGAGCCGTCCTCCTGATACTTCAGGTCGGCATGGCGATCGGCGAAGGCCCGCTCCAGGGCCGTGCGGTTCACGAGGGCGGTGCAGAAGGCGCAAACCTCGATGGCGGTGATCTGGCCGTCGAAATCCTTGCGGATCTGGAACGGCTTGAGGTGGGTCGAGAACCCGCAGCAGGGGCAGCGCAGGGGTGCGCGATCCACCGCGACGGGCTCGGCCTTGATGGTCTGCTGGCGACGCTCCGCCCGGATGCTGTAGCGCCGCCCCGACGTCCTGGGATCGGCGTTGTCGGACGTCGAGAAATACAGCGTGTCCTGCCAATGGGCGTGACGGCCGCCGCCCTGAGTGCGGATCTCCTCATGGCCGGCATGGGCGGGGCCAAGGAGCTGGCCGTCCTCGAAGAGCTGCAGGGTCGAGCGCTCGTTGTTGAGGCTGTCGTCGCCCAGGGCCACGGTGTGGTGCAGATGCACCGTCCACCCGAAGCCTCCGTTGGGCTTCATCTCGCGCGGCGATAGGTCCAGCTCGATCTGACGCATGAGGTCTCTTAGCGAGCGCTCCCTCCGCTGCAAAGCGCCTGCGCGGCGTGCGTGCGCTGTTCATCCGCGAAGCGGTGTGGAATCAGTCGGAGGCGGGCAGAGTCGTGTAACGGAGCCGGAGTTTTGGGAGCGATGACGCCGACGCGTGCGCCGGAGCGCCTGACGCTGGAACGGCCGTTCATGGTGGGCGAGGGCCATGAGCGGCTCGCGCATGTGCCGGAAGCCTTCGCACCCCAGACCAACACCCCCGAAACCCCCTACGCCTCCCGCATCGAGCTTTGGGAGGACGGCAGGCCGCTGGGGCCGCGCCATGCCCAGCACGGGGCGATCGTGGAGGCGGGCGGGGGGCGCTATTCCCACTGGCTGCACTGGGTCCGGTTCTCGTCGAGCGACGGGTCCGATCCTGCCACCAACGGGCGCCGCTACGAGGTGAGCGTCGGGGCGATCAGCCCCAAGACGCTGGCGCTGGGCACCTGCAACCTGCACGAGGCGATGGATGCGGCCGCCGCTGCCAGCGAGGTCGATCTCGCCTGGGGCCGGCAGGCGGTGATCTACACGCCGCGCGAGGCCCTGCAGTTCCTGGACTTCCACCGGAACCGGACCCCGATCGCTCTGGAGCTGCAGCCGATGGCGCTGCGGGATTCCCCCCCCTGCGCGGACTTCGCCACGGTGACCGCCGACCTCGACCTCGCGCTGTTCGAGTTCAACTCGGATGTGGAGATCGTGTTCGAGGGCGTGTGCCTGAACCGGGGGCAGATCAACGACCTGCTGCTCAATCCCCTGAAGGCCTACGACCGGGAGGCGGAGCGCATCGGGATCGACTGGTATGCCCACGGCCTGCTGCGCCTGGTGGACGATCTGCGCCAGCGGAACGCCGAACAGCTCCTCGAGCTTTTGCCGAGGGCGGGCGTGGATTTCCCCCTGATGCGCGACATCATCCGCGGTGCGCGAGGGGAACGGACGACGCCCGAACAGATGTCCGAGTCGCTGCTCAGGCTCGATCGCGAGCTGGGCGCGAAACGCCTCTGCGTCTGCACCAGCCCCAACATCTACACGCCGGATGGGCGACCCATCAATTGGGCGGGAGGGTTCAACAAGACCGTGGCGGAGCTGTGCCGCGAGCAGCGCATCCCCCACTGGGAGACGGCCTGGCTCGTGAAGCAACTCGGCGTGGACTTCTCCCTCGCAGACGACATGCAGCACTACACCGAAGCGTTCGCGGGCAAGCTGGCGCAGCGCCTGCTGGAGGTGGCGGCCCCGTTTGGAGAGGCCGCGCCGCCGTCAGCGCCCTGACGCCGGGAGGCTGAATCTAGCGGGCGAACCGGGGCGGCAGGGGCTTCTGCACGCCCTCGGGCCAGGGCCACGGGCCGTAGAACGACTGGATCTTCTCCAGCACCACCCCGCCCAGATAGTCGATGAAGGCGTCGGTGTGGTGCGTCAGGTCGGGCAGGACGGAGAACTCGAAGCCCTTCTCCTTCACCAGATCGCCGAGGTCGATCAGAGGGATGCGAAGGGCGGTCGTCACCTCCCGCATCTCGGCGGCCAGGTTGGCGCCCCAGCTGATGCTGCGCCCGTCGGGGAAGAATACGTTGGGGCCGCGGATGACCATCATCCGCTTCGGGCCCAGAAGGTCGCGGATCGCGGCCAGCCGCTCGGTCATCTCCGCCGGGGTCTCACGCACGCCGCGAGCCTCTGCGAAGGCCAGGCGGATGGCAGGGGTGTCGAGCTCGGTGCCCGCGATCCTGGGGAGCACCTCCCGGGCCGCACTCTCCCGCGCGTCGTCGTCGCACTTGAGGATGCCCTGGCTGTACCAGCGGGACACCTGCTCATAGACCTCGCGCCCCAGGGCCTCGGACGGGCCGAGGATGTGAGACATGATCTGAGCGCGGTTCAGGCAGACCTCGCCCACCAGCGCATTGGTGTGCGCCGTCGTCTCCACCAGGAGGAGGTCCACGTCGGTATCCGGCGTCAGAAGGTCGTTGGCGTCGGGCAGGGTCGAGACGGCCAGGGAGGCCAGCACCTCCGGCTCCTGCTGAAGGCCGAGCTGGCGCTCCACCAGCCGCAGCTGTTCGAGAGGCGAGTAGGACGGTCCCATGCCGATGCCGCGCAGCTGCAGGGCCCCTGCCCGCTGGATGGATCGCACCAGCGAGTTCATGTGACAGCCGCCGAGGCCCACGGTGGCGGGCGAGGGCTCGCCCACGGCGTAGCTGTAGGTCCGGCCGTTGGTGTTGGGATCGGAGTTGTCGGTCGTCGAGAAGTTCACCTGCCCCAGGAAATGGGCGTAGCAGCCCAGGCCGTCGCGGGCGATGATCTCGAACACCGAGTGCCGCGGGCCCAGCGGCTTGTCGTCCTCGTAGATCACCAGACGCGAGGCCCGGGGCGCGGCCGAGGAGTCGTAGGGCCCGGTGAACGCGATCGAGGTCATCGCCCGGTAGGCATGGCCCTCGGCGTTCAGGTAGGGGCCGGGCAGGCGGAACCGCCCGGCTGCAGGAGAAGCCTCGGCCGCGGGTTCTTCACCCCACCCATAGATGGCGCCCTTGGCACCCGCGGGTGCGGACGGGCGGAGCAGGGAGGCGACCTTGCGAAACACTCAACTGCCCTTGCTGGCGGGTTGGCCGGAGGACGGCGGCAGCGGGCCGTAGTGCGCGAACGTGGCTGCCAGGGCCGCGGTGCCGATGTCGCCCATGAACGGCTCCGTGTGATGCACCATGTCTTCGACCACGGCGTAGCCCACTCCCTTGTCGCGCACCAGTTCGCCGATGTTGACGAAGGGGGCCTTGAGCCGGGCCGCGAGATCGCGCGTGTCGGCCTCGAGGTTGGAGTGCCAGCTCATGCCGCGACCGTCGGGAAAGAACACGTTCGGCCCATAGATCACCACGAGCCGGGGAGCGCCCAGGAGCTTCTGGATCGCCAGGGTGTTCGCGGCCATTTCATCGACGGTTTCCCGCACGCCCCGCGCCTCGGACACGAGCTGACGGTTCACCTCGGTGTCGAGGTCGGATCCCTTGAGGGCCTCCAAAAGCGCGGCGGCGGCCGCCGCCCGGGCCTCCTCGTTCCGCTTGAGAAGGCCGTTGCTGTACCACTGCATCGCCAGGCCGTGCAGATCGTCGCCGTGCTCCAGAGCCACGTTCAGGAAGTCGGTGATGATGGCGCAGCGGTTCAGGCACAGGTCGCCGACCAGCACGTCGGTGTGCGCAGTCACCTCCAGCATCAGGATGTCCAGCGCATCGAGCTCAGGCGCGAGGGCGTAGTCCACAGCCTCGGTGGCGATCGCATATCGCCCGATGCCCTCCGGCTCCGAGCGAAGGCCAAGCAGCCGCTCCACCAGGCGCAGGCCCTCCAGGGGGGAGTAGGCGACACCCATCCCCACGCCCTTCACGTCGATTACGCGGCGGTTGTGCAGATGGCGCACGGCCCCGTTCATGTGGCACCCGCCGACGCCCAGCACCTTCGGCGTGCGCTCCACAAGGCGGTAGGTGTAGGCCCGGCCGTTCCGGGCCGGATCGGAATTGTCGGAGGCGGAGAAGTTCACCACGCTGTCGAAGTGGTTGTAGCGCCCGCCGCCGTGCTCGACGACATCCTCGTAGATCGAGTGGCGGGGGCCGAGGGGGCGGCCGTCCTCGTAGAGCTGAAGGCGAGAGCGCCGCTTGTCGGCCGCGGTGTCGCTGGGGCCGGCCAGCAGCCCGGGCACGCCGATGGCGAAGCAGTGCCCCTGCTGGCGCGCGAACGGCGGATGCAGGGGTCGATGCCCCTCCGGAATCGGCTGCGATTCCTTCGCGCCCCAGTTGTCGAAGACGAGACCCTTCGGCAAAGCTTCCCCCCAACCTCGATACGCAGACCCGGGAACCCCCATTGTAGCTTCAGGTTGCAGGCAGCGAAACGGGCAAGCGTGCTGGCGCGACGGCGACGGCGACGCTAAGGGCGTGGTCAGGCCCTTCCAGATTCTCCGGTGCGATGCGCGAGACCCTCGATCCCCCACACGACCCCGGCGTGGGCAAGGAGTGGCAGATCTGGTTGCCGCAGCATGAGGCGCAGGGCGATCACGTAGGCGACCTCACGCGCTCCACGCTGAAGCTCTTCGAGGACGGTGTCGCCCTCGGCCCCGCCCACGCCACCCATGCGCAGGTGCAGGAGACGGGGGGTGGGGCCTATTCGCACTGGCTCGACTTCCTGCGCTTCTCCACAAGCGACGGCAGCGACCCGAACACCAACGGCAAGACCTACGAAATCGTCCTGGAGGACTGAACTATGGACCGCGCCGACATTCTCGCCTCGATCCAGGACATCGTGCGCGAAACCCTGGACGACGATGACGTGGTGCTGAGCGAAACCACCAAGGCCTCCGACGTGAGAGGCTGGGACAGCATGAACCAGCTGCGCATCGTGATGGCGGTGGAGAAGCGCTACGCGGTGCTGTTCGAGGTGGAGGAGATCGAAGCCCTCGCCGACGTGGGCGCGCTCGTCGGCCTCGTGCAGCGCTACGCCGGCTAGGCCTCGCGCTGCACGGTGAAGGGCAGCCCCTCGGGGAACGCGCCGTCGCCGACGTTTTTCTGAAAGCGGGCCTCGCCCTCGGCCGAGTCCACCGGCTCGAACCTCAGCTTCGGGTAGTGTTCGGCGACCATGCCGTTCTTCGGGGTGGGTCGATACACGCCCACGAGATCGGTGCCGCCCGCGGCCGCCACGCGACGCGTCAGCTCGGCGCACATAGCCTCCTCCACCCGGCGGCCCAGCACGCGGCAGCTCATCAGCCAGGTGTCGATCTCCCATCTGCCGCCGCCGTGATCGCGGGCGACGATCACGCCGATCATCCCCATGTCGCCGAACCGGTCCGAGAGGCGCGTCTGCAGGGTGACCAGACCCGGCCGGCTCTCCATCGCCTGCACCTCGGCCTCGGTGTAGCGGCGGGTGGTCAGGTTGAACTGGTTGGACTTGTTGATCAGCTGGGCGATACGCGCCCGGCCCACGGCGTCGAACGGGGCGAAGCGGATGGTCATTCCAAGGCCGCCCAGATAGTCGCCGAGGTCGCGGGCCTGCACGATCACCTCTCGCCGCAGCGCCTCGCCTGCGTAGGCGTCGGCGCGCAGCCGGTCCTCGTCCGAAAAGCTGACGGCCTCGAAATAGCCGGCGGCGGCGAGCAGGCGTGGATACCAGCTCGGATCGTCCGGCAGCTCGGGCACGGCCACCATCGGCAGCGCCGCCCGCACCTGCGCCCGCTCCGCCGGGTTGTCGTCGAGGAACACCAAAGCGTCGAGGCCGAGGTTCAGGCCCTTCGCAATGGCCTCAAGGTTGCTCGGCTTGTCCTGCCAGTTGGCCTGGAAGGCGGCGATGTCGCTCTCCTTCAGCAGCATGTCGGCGTGCTCGCGGAAGGGCCCCCTGGCGACCGCATCGTCGTTCTTGGAGCTGACGGCCAGGACGATGCCCCGCCCTCGCAGGTCGAGCGCCATCTGCTGCACGGCGAGATGCGCCTCGCCCCGGGCCGAGCCCTGGCCGATGACGATGCCCGCGAGGCCATCGTCGCCGATCACCCCGCCCCAGACGGTGTTGTCGAGATCCAGCACCAGAACCTTGCGGGCCTTGCCCCTGATGGCCCCCAGGAGCCGCCCGAGGTGGTCGGCCGCCAGAGCGTTGAACTCAGGGGCGAAGGCCAGCTTGTAGTGGTGGAACTGAGTCGGGCTGAACCAGCGGTTCGCGCCCACCTGTTCCACCAGGGCTGCGAGGTCGAACACGAAGTCGGACCGGCGGGCCGCGATCTCGCCCATCCCTGCGTTCACGCTGGCAGCCAGAGCCCTGGGCGTCCCCGGCAACCCCCTGTCCAACCCGCCGAACAGGGGCTGAGGCTCCACCGCGAAGGTGGGCAGGAGCGTGGCCGCCCCCCCGTGGGTGCGCAGCGCCTCTGCCACGGCCTCCAGCCTTTGCAGGGCGGCCTCCACCCGACCAGCCGCCTCGGCCGGCGGGGCGGGACGGTCGATGCCGAGCCAGCGCCCGTCCACCAGCAGCAGCACGGCGTCGCAGCGCGCGGTGTTGATGCGCGAGCCGGGCGCGAAGGCCTCGCCCTCCACCTGCCCGTAGTCGGCGACCACGAGCTCCAGCGCGACGCCGTGCCGGGCGCAGGCCGCGGCCAGGCCGTCCACGAACAGGTCGACCGTGTGGGCGCTGAGCACGCCCAGGCGGAATGGAGCCAGGGGCTGCAGGTCCGCCCCTTCCCCCCGCAGTCGCTCCAGCGTGCGGCCGAGGGTGCGGGCAGCCATGTCGTCCAGCCGGGCGGTGGCCAGCCGCTGCAGCTCGGCGCCGAGGCCGGGGGTCTGCGCGGTCAGCGCCTTGCACAGCTGGCGCAGGCCCTCCGGCTGGGGGGGAAGCCAGGGCAGGGATTCGAGAGCCAACTCCATTGCCCTGCAGTGCCAAGCTCTTGCGTCCGCGCCAAGAGCCGGGCTGTGTCCGCCGCATGGTTACAGCGCCGCAGACCCTGGCCATCCGCACGTTCGGCATGGAGGACCAGCAAGCCTTCGCGGCGGGCTCGGGCGACCGCAACCCCATGCACATGGATGCCCTGGCGGCCCGGCGCACCCAGATGGGCCAGCCCGTGGTCCACGGCATGCACGCGTTCCTGTGGGCGCTCGATGCGCTGGCGGGCGTCGAGGGTGCCCCCGTCTTTGCGGCCCTGCGCTGCCAGTTTCTGAAGCCCATGTACCTGGGCGAGCCTCTGGAAGCCGTGCTCGTCTCCTGCACGCCAGAGCTTGCGAAGCTGGAGGTGCGCGCGGGCGGCTCGGCCGTGATCAAGGCGACGGTGAGGGCGAATGCTCCGGCGGCCGGCGCGCCCTCGCCCCTGCCGCCCGCCGTGGCCGCGGACCAGCCGTGGGACGTGCTCGACATGGGGCACATGGCAGGGCGCAGCGGCGCAGTCGCAGCCCCGGCTTTGGGCGCAGCCCCCCTGTTCCCGCAGCTCGCCAAGGCGATCGGGACGGAGCGGGTGGAGGGGCTGGCGCTGCTGTCCACCATCGTGGGCATGCGCTGCCCGGGCCTGCATTCCATCTTCGCCGCCCTGACGATCACGCTGACCGAGCCCGAACCCGGCACCGTCGTCGGCTGGGCGGTGGAGGGGGTGGACACCCGCTTCCGCTCGGTGAACCTCAAGGTCTGGGGCGCGGGCCTGGCCGGCGAGCTGGAGGCGCTGTTGCGCTGGCCGCCGACCGAGCAGCTGCGCGCTGACGCCGTGCGCGCTTCGGTGACCGCGGGCGAGTTCGAGGGTGTGCGGGCGCTGGTCGTCGGGGGCTCGCGGGGGCTCGGCGCCCTGTGTGCGCGCATCCTGGCGGCGGGCGGGGCGCAGGTGGCGCTCACCTACGCCCGGGGCGAGGCGGAAGCGCAGGCGGTGGCCGCCGACATCGGCACCGCGGGTGGCCGGGCGCAGGCGATGGCGCTGGACGTGGAGCATCCCGTCGGCCCGCAGTTGGCTGACCTGCCGTTCGCGCCGAGCCACCTGTTCCATTTCGCCACCGGCCCGATCTTCGGGCGGCACGACGGTCTGTTCGACGCCCGCGCCTTCGCCCGGTTCAACCGCTTCTATGTGGAAGGTTTCGCAGAGACGGTGGAGGCTTGCCGGGCCCACGGGGGCGGCCCCTTGCGGGTGTTCTACCCGTCGTCTGTGGCGGTGGCCGAGCGCCCCCGCGACATGACCGAATACGCCATGGCCAAGGCTGCCGGCGAGCTCCTCTGCGAGGACCTGGATCGCTGGGCGGACGGGGCGAAGGTTGTGGTCAGGCGCCTGCCGCGCCTCCTCACCGACCAGACGGCCGTGACCGCCCCGGCCGCGGTGGGCGACAGCCTTGCGGTGATGCTGGAAGCCGTCCGGGCGACCTGCGGCAGCGGCCAGACCTGAGCGCCGGCCCTGCGCCGCATTCTTCCCCCGTCGCGCGCCGTGGTCTAAGCGGAAGCCCGATCCCACCGGAGCCTGCATGGACCGTCACGACATCCTCCACGGCGTCCAGGCGGTGGTGCGCGAGGTGCTCGACGCCCCCACCCTCACCCTCACCGAACAGACCGAGGCGGTGGAAGTGGGGGGCTGGGACAGCCTGCGGCACGTGCGGATCATCCTCGCCGTGGAGGCGCGCTTCGGCATCCGCTTCGACATGGACGAGATCCAGGACCTAGCGGACGTGGGCGCACTCGTCGATCTCGTGGCCAAGCATCTGGCGGCGCAGTGAACGATCCGATCCCGGCCGAACCCCTCCCGCTGGCCCCTCCCTTCGAGGCGGTCGGCGAACGGACGTGGTGGCGCGGCCTGCCGCGGGCTTTCGAGCCGTTCGGCGACGACGGTGCGCATCCGCAGCGGTCTCCGCTGGTGCTGCTGGAAGACGGGGACCCGCTCGGCCCCGCCCATGCCGGTCATGCCGACATCGAGGCGAATGGCGGCGGGCGCTTCTCGCACTGGGGCGAGGGGCTGTATTTTTCCACGGCCGACGGCTCCGACCCGAACACGAACGGCCGTGCCTACGCGGTGCGTCGGGCAGCGCCCGGCGATCGTGTGCGGCTGGCAGCCCCCTTCGAAGCGCAGGACGGCCACGCGTTCTGGGCACCGCTCGGTCCGGAAGCCGGTGAGGCCGACAGCGACGCGGGCCGCCGATCCCGCCTGGAGCTCTACGAGGACGGGGTGCGGCTGGGGCCGAGGCACAGCCTTGTCCGCGACGTGGAGGCAATGGGCGCCGGGCGTCACCTGCACTGGGGGCAGGGGCTGTCGTTCTCGACCAGCGACGGCAGCGATCCCAACCGGAACGGCCGCGCCTACTGGGTGCAGCCCGGTGCGCCCACCTGGCGGGTGCTGGAGCTGGGCGGCTGCCACATGCACGACGCCGTGGAGAGCGCGCACGACCGGGGCCTGATCGATGGGCGCTGGCGCGCCTCCACCGCCACCTACTCGCCCCGGGAGGCATTGTGGCTGGCCCGGCAGGCGCTGGACGTGGTGACCGCCCCCGACCTGCTGCGGCCCCTGGCCCTGCCCAGCAAGCCCGGGGCGCTGGACACGCTCCGCGCCGCCGCATCCGGCGACCTCGACCTGCTGGTGGTGGAGATCAGCGGCAACACCGACATCGTGCTGGGCGACACCGTGCTGATCCGCAACGAGGTGGCCGAGCAGTTCATGAACCCGCTCAAGGCGGCCATCCCCGAGGCGAACGTCATGATCCTGCGCTGGCACACGCAGGGGCTGCTGCGCTGCCACGAAGGTGGGCGCGAGGTGGGGGCGCAGGCCCTTCTGGGCTTCATCGAAGGCACGTCCTTCGACACGCCGTTGAACCGGGAGATGCTGCTTCACGCCCGGGGCGTGCGTCAGACCCGCGACGAACTGCGCGATGACCTGATCGCCCTGCGCGACCGGGTGGGGGCGCGACGCTTCGGTCTGGTGAGCGCCCCCAACGTCTACACGCCGGACGGGCGCAGCGTCAGCTGGGGGCCGAATCTACTGCGCGACATGGTCTCCATCGCCGCCGAGATCGGCGCGCCCTTGATCGAGGTGGACAGGCTCGTCGCCGAGCGGGGCGTGCCCTTCTCGGTCTGCGAGGACATGCACCACCTCACCCCGGCGTTCCTCTCCGGGCTGGGCGACGAGGTGCTGAAGTGGTTCGACTGAGATCGTGACGGCCGTGGCCTGCCCGCTTTGCGACGGCGACAGCGTGGCCCTGCCCGTGCTGCCCGCCTCCATGCTGAGCGACGGGCGGGTGCTCCACGAACCCCTGCGCCGCCGGTCCTGCCTGAGCTGCGGGGTGGGTTTCGCGTGGCCCCAGCCCGAGGCGCAGACCGTCACCGCCTGGTTCGAGGACGGCTACGCCCTGCCCGAGCGCGCGCCCGCGTCAGACGCCCGGCGGGCGGCGGCCTATGCGGAGTGGATCGGTCCGGTGGCGCCCGGCCCTCCGGCCACGGTGCTCGACGCCGGCTGCGGCTCCGGCGCTCTTCTGGCGGCGCTCGCGGCCCGATGGCCCGATGCGCGCCTCACCGGCTTCGATCCGGCCGTTGCACAGGATGGCACCGGACTCGCCGGGGCTCGCCTCCTGCGGGGGGGCGAAGGGCGGGTGGCGGGCGAGGCCTTCGATCTCGTGGTCAGCGTCAACGCCATCGAGCACACGCCCGACCCGAGGCGGTTTCTGGCGTCGCTGGCGGCGGCCGTGGCGCAGGGCGGCATGCTGGTGCTCGTGTGTCCGGACGGGGAGTGCGTGGGCGCCGAGCTCCTGATCGCCGATCACCTGCACAGCTTCTCGCGAGACGCTCTCCTGCATCTGGCCCGGTCCGTGGGCCTCGAAGCGACGCAGCACGACCGGCGCAACGGCTTCCAGCGGCTGGCGCTCAGCCGGGGGGCCGCGGCCGAGCTTGGAAGCGGCACCCTCGACGCCACCGCCCTCGCAGGCGAGAGGGCGGAGTTGCTGCAAAGCTGGGTGGAGTTCGACGCGCGGCTCAGCGCCGACCTGCCCGCCAGCCTTCCCGCCTTCGGCGCTGGCGAGGCCGCCGCCCTCCTCCGGGCCTACGCACCCGATGCCTGGGCCCGGACGAGCCTTCTGATGCTGGACGATCCGGGCGACGCCTGGCCCCTCGGGCGCCCGGTCGTCGCCTACCGCCCCGCGGAGACGCCGGGCGCACCCATCCTGCTGGCCGTGTCCGCCGCGAGCGAGCCCGCTCTGGCCCGACGGCTGCGGGCAGACGGCTGGGCCCCCATCGGAACCGCCAGCCTCCTTGGCGACAGGACCAGCGCATGACCGCTCCCAGCTATGGCGTGCGCGAGGTCGAGGGCGGCTCCATCGCGGCCTCCCTGATCCGGCGGCTGGGCTACGCGGTCATCCCGCCATCGGAGGTGAATGTGGCGGCGCCCGCGGTGGCGCAGGCCTTCGACAGGGCGCGCGCCGCGGCAGAGGCAGAGCTGGGCCGGGAGCGGCTTCACGAGGCGGGCGAGCAGCAGACGATCCGCGCGCCCCTGCTCTACGACGACGCCTTCCTGGCGCTGGCGTCCAACCCCGCCGTTCTGGCCCTGGCGCTGGAGCTGCTCGGCCCGGCGTTCATCCTGAACCAGCAGAACGGCGTCTCTAACCCGGGCGACGGCGAGACCTACGTGCAGGGGGCGTGGCACCGCGACCTGCCCTACCAGCACTTCACGTCTTCGCGCCCGCTGGCGATCAACGCCCTGTTCTGCATCGAGGATTTCACGGCCGAGACGGGCGCCACCGAGGTGCTGACCGCCAGCCAGAAGGCCGAGGCCTTCCCCGACGAGCCCGTGGCCGCAGCCACCGGCGCACAGGTGCTGGCCCCGGCCGGATCGTTCCTCGTGATGGACGCCATGCTCTACCACCGCGGCGGCCGCAACCGCAGCGGGCGCGAGCGCCGGGCGGTGAACCACGTCTATTCCATCCCCTTCATCCGCCAGCAGATCGAGTTCTCAGGGCTGGCAGGGCGCAGCGACCTCTCGCCTGCCACGCGGGGGTTGCTGCAGCTGGACGACCCCCTGCCCCGCAGCCCGGGCGACTATCTGGAGGGGCGGTTGCTAAAGCGAGCCACGCGGGCGGCTGCTGAGCTCTGACCCGGGGTTGGCGGAGGGCCGGGTTCGCAACTTCGGCCGGTGGTGGACGCGGCTGGGATCGAACCAGCGACCCCCTCGATGTCAACGAGGTGCTCTCCCGCTGAGCTACGCATCCTAACCGGGGAGGCGGCCGTATACGGCGCCGCCAAGGGGTGTGCAAGGCGCGGCCGCGGCCTCCGCGCCTTGCCGCCGGGGGCCTGACTAGAACTGGTAGCCGAAGCCGACGCCGCCGCCTGTGGAGCCCCGGCTGTCGAAGTTGGCGCTGCCGCGCAGGGCGAGCTTGCCGCCCTCGAACAGGTGCGAGGCGCCCAGGGCGAACGCCGCCTGGCCGTTCCAGCTGCCCACCGCGCCGCCGATGGCGGTGCGCCCGGCGGAGGTGGCCTGCGGAATGTTCGACCCGGCGATGGCGGCAGCCGTGCCCGCATCCGCGCTCTTGGCCACGCTCGACAGGCGGCTCGACAGACTGGCGACCTGGCTGGAGAGGCCGCTCACCTGCGTGGCGAGCGGGTTGACCCGGCTGTCCGTGTAGGCCTGCGACTGGGCCGACCCGCCGGCCGACAGCTGGGTCACCAACTGCTGCACGGCGAACAGCTGCGAACCGTTGATCGCATCGGTGCTGGCGGCCGTCACCGTGCCCGCGGCAACGTTGATGATCTGCCGCGTGATGCCCGCGGGCTGCAGGATCGACGGGACCGAGCCGACCGAAAAGACGTTCGCTCGCCCACTGTCGTCCGAGCCTTGGCCGATCGCCACCGAGTTTACGCCGCTGGACAAGGCGTTCGCCCCAAGCGCCGTGGAACCTGTGTCGCGGGCAGAGCTGTTCGCACCCAGAGCGGTGCCGGTGCTGGCGCTGACGAAAGCGGACGGGCCGACGGCGGTGGTGTTCGTCAGGCCGTTCAGCGCCCCGGCGTTGTATCCGACGGAGACGGATGGGTAGGCGGCGACAGCAGGGCTCGATCCGTCCGAGCAGACCGCAATGCCGTTGCCCAGGGGGCCGCACACGCGATAGCCCGAGGTCTGCGCTTGGGCCGCTCCGACCGAGAGCATGAGTGCCGCACCGGCGGCGATGACGATTGAAAGCTTCATGGTTGCACACCCCGTCCGACCCCACCTGATGCGGGCCGGCGGCCATCTTAGGCTCGGCGCTTTTTGAGAGGCAATCGGCCCCCTGGCGCATTCAGCTCATGCGGAAGGCGGCCGTCAGGAGGGCCTGCAGGCCGCGCGCGTCCAGCCGCTCCGGGTTGCTGTCCGAGCTGTAGGAGAAGCCCTCGGTCAGGGGGGCGGCGCCCTTGTCCATCCAGAAGCGGCGGCGGGCATCGGCGTGGCCGGGCAGGATCACGTAGCGATCCTCCAGCTCCAGGGTGGAGCGGGCGTCGTCTTCCGGCACCATGATCTCGTGCAGCTTCTCGCCGGAGCGGATGCCCACGGTGCGGTGCGGCAGGTGCGGGGCGATGGCGTTGGCCAGCTCCACCGTGGTGACGGTGGGGATCTTCGGCACGAAGATCTCGCTCCCCTCCATCGCCGCGAGGCTGGAGAGCACGAAGTTCACCCCCTGCTCCAGGGTGATCCAGAATCGGGTCATGCGCGGGTCGGTGATCGGCAGCTCGGCCGCGCCCTCGGCCACCAGCTTCCTGAAGAACGGCGCCACGGAACCTCGGCTGCCCATGACGTTGCCGTAGCGCACCACGCAGAAGCGCGGCCCGCCCTCCCCCGCCATGGCCTCGGCGGCGCAGAAGATCTTGTCGGAGGCGAGCTTGGTGGCGCCGTAGAGGTTGATCGGGTTGGCGGCCTTGTCGGTGGAGAGCGCCACGACCCGGCTGACGCCCCGGGCGATGGCGGCGTTCACCACGTTCTCGGCGCCCATGATGTTGGTCTTCACGCACTCGAAGGGGTTGTATTCGGCGATCGGCACGTGCTTCAGCGCCGCGGCGTGGATCACCACGTCGACGCCCCGCATGGCCTGCTCCAGACGGGCCTGATCGCGCACGTCGCCGATGAACCAGCGCAGCATGGGAAAGCGGTCGGCCGGGAAGGCCTGCGCCATCTCGTACTGCTTCAGCTCGTCGCGACTGAACACGATCACCTTCCGGGGGGTGAAGTCGCGCGTCACCGTCTCGACGAAGGCGCGGCCGAACGAGCCCGTGCCGCCGGTGATCAGGATGGTCTTGCCGTTCAGGTCCGGCCGGGGGTGCAGGAAGTCGCGCACGACGCCTGACGGCGCGATCACAGGCTCGGACCGCTTCAGGGCGCTGGCGCTCGACATGGGAAGGCTCAAGGTCTGACCTGCGCGGAAAGCGCCACGCCGCCAGACAGTGGCCCGTCAGGGTTAACGGGGGGTGGAGGCCTCATGCGCCGTCAGGTTGCGAAAGGCGGCCACGGCGCCGGTTGTTCGCGCCCGACCTTCCTGATAGCCGAAGGCTTCCCGCCCCGTCGAAAGTCCCGTCGACCGCCCATGACCGCCGACCGACGCTACCGCATCGGCTTCCTCAATCCCTGGAAGGACAAGGCGGAGAATCAGGCGTTCCAGTCCCTGCGCATCGCCGCGGAGCGCATCGGGCACGAGCTCGTGCATCTGACCACCTCCGAAGAGACCCTGGCCGCCGCGCCGGACTTCGTGCTGGCCGTCGCCTCGACCCAGCCGAAGACCACCGACATCCCCACCTTCGGCGTGATCCACGAGCCCCGCACGCGCTTCTGGGAGAGGGAGGCCCATTTTCACAACCTCCTGAGCTACGACGGCTGGCTGACCATCTCGGACACGCTGGACGTGTTCCTCAAGAACCTGGCCGCGGGCTTCGGGCGTGAGCCGCTGGTCGGGCGCTACTACAACGTGCCCCAGCGCCAGGCGGTGCAGACCGACCTCGCGGCCGTGGCCGCCTCGGGCAAGCTCAGCCTCGCCTACTTCGGCACCAACTGGGATCCCCGGTCGCGGCCCCTGTTCCGGGAGCTTTCCAAGAAGGACTACATGCGCATCTACGGCCCCGAAGGGTCGTGGGACTATCTGAAGGGCCGCGGGTACTTTGGCTCGCCCCCCTTCGACGGCGAGGCCGTGCAGAAGACCTATGCCCGCTGCGGCGTGGGCCTGGCGGTGCTCTCCAAGAACCACACGCTGGACGACATCATCTCGAACCGCATCTTCGAGATCACCTCCGTGGGCGCGGCGGCCATCTGCCCGGACATACCGTGGATCCGGAAGTGGTTCGGCGACTCGGTCTGGTACTACGACCCCTTCGGCACGGTGATCGACACCCTCACCCGGATCGACGAGGCCATGAGCGAGATCGTGGCCGATCCGCAGGGCACCGCCCGCCGCGCCGCCGATGCCCGGGCCATCTTCGAGCGCGAGTTCTGCGGCGAGGTGCTGCTGGCCAACGCGGTGGACTATTTCGAGCGCTGGAAGGCCAGCCCGCAGCGCAACCGCCCCAGGGCCGAGTCTCCCCTGATCGACGTGGTGGTCCGCGTCGGCGGCCGGCCGGTGGAGACCATCACCCGCGCCATCCGATCCATCGACGGGCAGACGGCGGGGCGCTTCCGCGTGCTGTTCGTTCGTTACAGGCCGCTCGATCTCGCCGCGATCACCGGGGCCGAGTGGGAGCGGATCGAGCGCTTCGAGGTGATCGACTGCATCGGCGGCCGCCGCGCCGCCAGCCTCTGCGCCGGGCTGAAAGCCGTGGACTCCGAGCTGTTCACCTTCCTGGACGACGACGATTTCTGGCTGAAGACCCACGTGGCCGACCTGCTCACGGCCGCCCGGCCCCTGCCGAAGGGCCGGGTTTTTGCCTACTCCGGCCTCCTCAACGTCGCCGAGTCCGGCGAGGGCGAGACGCGGCGCATCGCCAGCATGGCCGCCCCATCCGGCCGGGCGGAAGACGTGCTGGGCGTGTTCGGCCCGCACAGCTTCCTCGCCTCCACAGCGCTTCTCCAGGGCCTGCCGCTCGACGACTGGACGCTCTCCACCGCCGAGGACACGGTGATGACCGGGGCCGTGGCCGCCCACGCACAGACCGCCTTCAGCTTCCGCGCCACCGCCTGCCATGTGGAGGCCAGCGCCGGCCACTCCGACTTCGCGGCCACCGAGACCCGGGCGGAGGATGTGCTCGAGTCGTACATGCGCATCGGCCCGCGCATCGAAGCCCTGGAGCGCGCCTTCCACATTCCGTTCATGACCACCTGGCAGCGCATGGGCTGGGCCCTGCAGACCGCCATGGCCGACCGCTCCAAGCGCCTGTCGCAGCACGGCCGCGGCCGGATGGTGCTGGAGGAGGGCGTGCTGTCGGTCTCCATGCACGACCGCGACGACCTGGAGATCCGCAGGATCCCCCTCACCCGCGAGCGCCAGCTCATGGACTCCGACGTGGACTATCTGGAGGACGACGACGGGCCCTACCTGCGCTTCCGCACCCCCGACGGCCCGTGGGCCTACACCCTTAAGTTCAGCTTCGAGCCGGGAGAGCTGTTCGGGGGCGAGCAGTGGATCGTGGCCGAGATCGAGGGCGTGCCCAAATCCATCGGCCTCGGCCTCCTCAAGGTGGGCGAGCGCGACTTCATCACCCGCATCGAGAGCCCGGTCACCGACGCCATGATGGAGCTCTGGCTGCACACCGACGATCCGCGGCAGACGGGGGCGTGGATCCTGCAGAACTGGTCCAACCCCATCGACTCGCCCGTGGTGCTGCGCGGCCTGTCCGTCGTGCGTCAGGTGGCGGCGGCTGGCGCCGGTTGAGCCCCCCGGTCTGATCGGGGCAGGCCGGGAAACAAAACGCCACGCACTGTGAGTCGTCGCTCGCGGGCGGCCCCGCTATGAGCCCTCGCAACCCGCCGCCGTGCCGCGACCTGCCGGCGCCTCTGGACTGCCCATGACCATCGCCTTCATCGACCTCGCCGCCCAGCAGCGGCGCATCCGCCCGCAGATCGACGCCGCGATGGCCAGGGTTCTGGAGCACGGCGGCTATGTGATGGGCCCCGAAGTGAAGGCCTTCGAGACCGAGCTCGCCCGCTTCGGCGAGGCCGACTTGGCGCTGTCCTGCGGCAACGGCACGGACGCCATCGCCCTGCCGCTGATGGCCTGGGACGTGGGCCCCGGCGACGCTGTGTTCTGCCCCAGCTTCACCTTCGCGGCCACCGCCGAGGTGATCCCCTGGATGGGTGCCGAGCCCGTGTTCGTCGACATCCTGCCGGACACCTACTGCATGGACCCGGTTAAGCTGGCCACCGCCATCGCCGCCGTGAAGGCGGAGGGTCGCCTGACGCCCCGGGCCGTGATCGCCGTCGACCTGTTCGGCCAGCCCGCCGACTACCCGCAGCTGGCCGAGATCACCCGGGCGCACGGGATGAAGCTCATCGCCGACTCCGCCCAGGGCTTCGGCTGCACCCTGCACGACCGGCACCCGCTGCACTGGGCGGATGTGGCCACCACCAGCTTCTTCCCCGCCAAGCCCCTGGGTTGCTATGGCGACGGCGGGGCCGTGCTCTGCAACGACGCGGCGCTGTGGGAGCGCATGGATTCCCTGCGGGTGCACGGCAAGGCCGTCGCCTCCGACCTGCAGGGCCGCGAGCTCGACTACGACCCGAAATATCTGAACATGCGGGTGGGCATGAACAGCCGGCTGGACACCCTGCAGGCGGCCATCCTTCTGGAAAAGCTCAAGATCTTCTCCGAGGAGATCGCGCTTCGCCAGACGGTCGCCGACCGTTACGCAGAAGGTCTGGCCGGGGCGGTGAAGGTGCCCACTGTCATCGAGGGCGGGCTGTCGGTCTGGGCGCAGTACGTGGTCGAGCATGAGCACCGGGACGACCTCATGGCCCACCTGAAGACCCAGGGCGTGCCCACCGCCGCCTACTATCCCGCCCCCATGCACGTGCAGGTGCCCTACGCCCACTACCTTGCACCGGGCGGCCTGCCGGTGTCTGAAGCCGCGGCGGCAAGGGTGCTGGCCCTGCCGATGCATCCCTACCTCGACGCACCGACGCAGGATCGCATCATCGAGGCGGTGCGCGGCTTCAACGGCTGAGCCGGCCCCGTGCGTCCGCTTCATCTGGCGCAGGGATTCGCGCTATGGCTCGCGGCATGAGGGTTCTAGTCACCGGCGGGGCCGGGTTCATCGGCTCCGCAGTCGTCCGCCGTCTGATCCGCGGGGGTGATCGCGTGATCGTGCTCGACCTCCTGACCTACGCGGGCACGCGCACGTCGTTGGCGGAGGTCGAAGGCTCGCCCAACCTGCGCTTCGAGCAGGGCGACATCGGAGACGCGGCGCGCGTGCGGGGCCTTCTGGAGGAGGAGCGACCCGACGCCATCCTGCACCTGGCCGCCGAGAGCCACGTGGATCGCTCCATCGATGGCCCGGGAGCCTTCATCGCCACCAACGTGGTTGGCACCTTCACCCTGCTGCACGCCGCCCTCGACTACTGGCAGGGCCTGGACGCGGCGGGCCGGGCCGCCTTCCGCTTCCACCACGTCTCGACCGACGAGGTGTTCGGATCGCTGGGGCCGCAGGGGCTGTTCACCGAGTCCACCGCCTACGATCCCCGGTCGCCCTATGCAGCTTCCAAGGCGGCGTCGGACCACCTGGTCTCGGCATGGGGCCACACCTACGGGCTGCCGGTTCTGATCTCCAACTGCTCGAACAACTACGGGCCGTATCACTTCCCTGAGAAGCTGATCCCGCTGACGATCCTCAACGCCCTGGAGGGCAAGCCCCTGCCCGTCTACGGCGACGGCTCGAACGTGCGCGACTGGCTGTTCGTCGACGACCACGCCGAGGCCCTGGAGACAATCCTCAAGACCGGGCAGATCGGCCAGACCTACAACGTGGGCGGCCGCAACGAGCGCACCAACCTCACCGTGGTGCAGACGATCTGCGACACACTCGACACCCTGCGACCGCTGGCGGGCGGCGGCTCGCGACGTGAGCTCATCACCTTCGTGGCCGACCGCCCCGGCCACGACCAGCGCTATGCGATCGACGCCACCCGGCTAGAGACCGAGCTGGGCTGGCGCGCCCGCCACACCTTCGAGACGGGGTTGGCCGCCACGGTCCGCTGGTATCTGGATCGGGCCGACTGGTGGGAACCCCTGCGCAGCCGCTATCAGCAGCAGAGACTGGGCGTTCCGGTCGCCTGACGCTGGGACTGCGAGCTTGAGGGCGCCGGACTTTCCCGATTCCCGGCCCGGTGGGAATTCGGCTATGCCCCGCGGGATGAGCCAGAGTGCCCTTCTCGTGTTCGGCCGCTCGGGCCAGCTGGCTCAGGAACTCGCCCGTCTGGGAGAGCGCACAGGCCGCACCGTCACCTGCATCGGTCGCGAAGCCTGCGACCTCGGCGCAGGAGCCGATCCCGCGCCGCACATCGACAGGCTGCACCCCATCGCCGTGATCAATGCCGCCGCCTACACCGCCGTGGACCGGGCCGAGGCGGAGCCCGAGGCGGCCATGCGACTCAACGCCCATGCGCCCGGCGTTCTGGCCGAGTTGTGCGCGAGCCGCGACCTGCCCTTCGTGCACGTCTCCACCGACTATGTGTTCGACGGGCGCGGCGGACCCTACGGCGAGGATCACGCGCGAGCGCCGCTGGGGGTGTACGGAGCCACGAAGGCGGCGGGGGAGGATGCGGTGCTCAGCGCCCGCGGCCGGGCCAGCATCGTTCGGATGGGCTGGCTGTGGTCGGTCTTCGGCTCGAACTTCCCGACCACCATGCTGAGGCTGGCCCGAAACCGGGGCGAGGTGGGCGTGGTCGCCGACCAGCGGGGCCGCCCCACCAGCGCCGCCGTCGCCGGCCGAGCCCTCGTGAGCATCGCCGATCGCCTCATCGACCGCGACTCCGCCTACGAAGGCGTGCTGCACTTGGCGAACGGCGGCGAGGCCACCTGGGCCGAATTCGCCGAAGCGATCTTCGAAGCCTCCGCCGCGGCCGGAGGGCCCACGGCGCGGGTTCGCGCCATCACCACCGCCGAATACCCCACCCCGGCGCGGCGCCCGGGCGACAGCCGCCTCGACAGCCGCCGTCTGGAAGCGCTCCTGGGCGAGCCCTTCCCCCTGTGGCGCGACAGCCTGCAGGCCGCCGCCCCCGAACTGGTCCAACGCGCGATGAAGGAGACGGCATGAAGGGGATCATCCTGGCCGGAGGCTCGGGAACCCGGCTGCATCCGGTGACCCTGGCCGTGTCGAAACAGCTGCTGCCGATCTACAACAAGCCGATGATCTACTACCCGCTGAGCACGCTGATGCTGAGCGGCATCCGCGACATCCTCGTCATCTCGACCCCCTACGACCTGCCCATGTTCCGGCGGCTGCTGGGCGACGGCGAGACCTTCGGCGTGGCGATCCGCTATGCCGAGCAGCCCGCTCCGAACGGCCTGGCCGAGGCGTTTCGCATCGGGGCGGACTTCGTCGGCGACGACGCCAGCACCCTGGTGCTGGGCGACAACCTGTTCTTCGGCGAGGGCCTGTCGCAGCGCCTCGCCCCCGCGAAGGACCATACGGAGGGCGCCCGGGTGTTCGCCTATCGCGTCCGCGACCCACAGCGGTACGGCGTGGTGGAGTTCGACGACACCGGCCGGGCGATCTCCCTGGAGGAAAAGCCCGCGGCCCCCCGGTCGCACTGGGCGGTCACGGGACTCTACGTCTACGACAGCGACGTGGTGAGCCTGGCCCGCGACCTGAAACCCTCGGCCCGGGGGGAGCTGGAGATCACCGACTTGAACCGCCTCTACCTCGAAGCCGGCAAGCTTTCGGTGGAGCGGCTGGGCCGCGGCTATGCCTGGCTAGACACCGGCACCCACGACAGCCTTGCCGAAGCGACCGACTTCGTGAAGGCCATCGAGCACCGCCAGAACGTGATGATCGGCTGCCCTGAGGAGATCGCTTTCCACAACGGATGGCTGTCTGCCGAGGAGCTCGACCAGCGCGGCCAGGCGATGGGCAAGACCGAATACGGCCGCTATCTCATCGATCTGGCGCGCAATGCCTGAGCCGCGCCGCGGGTATCCCGCTAGGAGACCGGGATGCAAGTGAACGGTCAGCTTCGGCGAACCCTGTGGCCCGCGGCAGATGGCGGCGGGGTCGAGGTGATCGATCAGACGCGCCTTCCGCACGCCTTCGAGGTGGTGCGCTGGCACTCGCTCGACGATGCGGCCGACGGCATCTCGACGATGGTGGTGCGCGGCGCTCCCCTGATCGGCGTCTCGGCCGCCTATGGGCTGGCGTTGGGGCTGCGGGACGATGCCTCCGATGCCGGACTCGACAGGGCGAGCAGGCGGCTCGTGGCGACGCGCCCGACGGCGGTGAACCTGCGCTGGGCGGTGGAGCGGGTGGCCGGCGCGGTGCGCGCCCTCGCCCCGCCGGATCGCGCCGCGTTGGCCTGGGCGCTGGCCGCAGAGATCGCTGAAGAAGACGTGGCCGCCTGCGCCGCCATCGGCCGCCACGGGGCGGACCTCATCGCCGCAGCCCACGCGAAAGCCCCCGACCGGCCGGTGAACATCCTGACCCACTGCAACGCGGGCTGGCTCGCGGCCATCGACTGGGGCACGGCCCTGGCCCCCATCTACGCGGCGCAGGCCAGGGGCGTGCCGATGCATGTGTGGGTCGACGAGACCCGCCCGCGAAACCAGGGCGCCTCGCTCACCGCCTGGGAGCTGCTGCAGCAGGGCGTCGATCACACCGTCATCGTGGACAACGCGGGCGGGCACCTGATGCGCGCCGGGCGGGTGGACCTCGTCATCACCGGCGCCGACCGGGTCGCCGCCAACGGCGACGCCTGCAACAAGATCGGCACCTATCTGAAGGCGCTGGCCGCCCACGACACCGGCGTGCCCTTCCACGTGGCCATGCCCTTCTCCACCATCGACTGGACCCTGCCCGACGGCGATCGCATCCCCATCGAGGAGCGCGGCGGCGAAGAGGTCAGCCACATGACCGGCCGGTCTGCGACAGGCGACAGCGTGACGATCCAGATCACCCCCGAAGGCTCGCCCGTGGCCAACTGGGCGTTCGACGTGACGCCCTCGCGGCTGATCACCTCGCTGATCACCGAGCGCGGCATCTGCCCCGCCACCACGGCCGGCCTCGCCGCCCTGTATGAGCGGGCACCCGCCCATGCATAGCCGCTGGAACGACGCCGAGGCCGCAGGCTTCATCGCCCGCTATGCAGCCAAAGGTGTGCCGGAGCCCCTGGCCCTGCGGGTCTACACCTCGCGCCTGCTGGGCTGCGACCCGACGCTCGTGCAGCACGGGGGCGGCAACACCTCGGTCAAGCTGACCCTGCCGGATCTAGATGGCGCCCCCGTGCGCTGCATCTGCGTGAAGGGCTCCGGCTGGGATCTGGGCGACATCGAACCCCAGGGCCTGCCCGCCATGCGGCTCGACCCTCTGCTGAAGCTGCGCCCAGTCGAGCACATGAGCGACGAGCAGATGGTGGACGCGCAGCGCGGGGCTCTCCTCACGCAAAGCTCGCCCACGCCGTCGGTAGAGACGCTGCTGCACGCCTGGGCGCCCTTCACCTTCGTGGACCACAGCCACGCCAACGCCGTTCTGGCGCTGACCGACCAGCCGAGCGCGGGGGCCGACCTGTGCGCCGAGGTGTTCGGCCCCAAGATCGCGCTCGTCCCCTACGTGATGCCCGGCTTCGGCCTGGCCCGCGCCGCCGCCGCGGTGATCGAGGCGAACCCCGATGCCGAGGGCATGGTGCTGCTGCAGCACGGCTTCTTCACCTGGGGCGACACGGCTCGGGAGAGCTATGAGCGCCACGTCCGCTACGTCACATGCGCGGAGGAGCGGATCGCCAAGGCAACCCGACGCGCCTCGGCTCCCAAGGCGGCGAGCGAAGCCCGCGTAGCCACGGTCGCGCCGCTGCTGCGCGGGCTCGTGTCCAAGGCGGCGGGGAAAGCGATGGTTCTGGACTTCCGGGGCGGAGATCTCACGCTCGACTGGGCTGCCGACCCTGAGCGCGCCCGCCGGGTGCTGATCGGCACAGTGACCCCCGACCACGTGATCCGCACCAAGGGTCGCCCGCTGGTTCTTGCGCAGGCCGATCTCGCCTCGGGCGCGGAGCAGCGGTTCGAGGCCTATGCCGCCGACTACCGCACCTATTTCGACGCCAACGACCGGCGCGTGGGCGGCGGGCTGAAGATGCTGGATGCCGCCCCGCGGGTGATCCTCGTGGAAGGGGTGGGCCTGTTCGGGGTGGGGGCCTCGAAGAAGGATGCCGCCGTCGCCGCCGACATCGCCCTGACCAACCTCGCCGTCATCGCCGACGCCGAGGCCGTGGGCGCGTTCGAGCCCCTTTCGGAAGCGCATCTGTTCGACGTGGAATACTGGTCGCTGGAGCAGGCCAAGCTCGGCAAGTCCTCGCCCAGGCGGCTGGCGGGCAAGGTTGTGGCGGTCACGGGCGGGGCGTCCGGCATCGGGGCGGCCACGGCCGCCGCCTTCGCCGCCGATGGGGCCGAGGTGGCGGTGCTCGACCTGCCCTCCTCCGGCGCGGCCTTCCCCTGCGACGTGACCGATGCGGCATCCGTGGCTGCAGCCTTCGCCCGGATCGTGGAGACCTGGGGTGGGCTCGACATTCTGGTGTCCAACGCCGGGGCCGCATGGCAGGGGCGCATCGGCGAGGTGGACGAGGCGGTGCTGCGCACCAGTTTCGAGCTGAACTTCTGGGGCCACCAGCGCTGCGCCCAGGCCGCCGTTGCGATCTTCAAGGCGCAGGCGACGGAGGGCGTTCTGTTGTTCAACGTGTCCAAGCAGGCGATCAACCCGGGGCCGGACTTCGGCCCCTACGGCCTGCCCAAGGCGGCGCTCCTCGCCCTGATGCGGCAGTATGCGGTGGACCACGGAGGCGACGGCGTGCGCGCCAACGCGGTGAACGCCGACCGCATCCGCTCGGGCCTCCTCACAGACGCCATGGTGCAGGCCCGCTCCACCGCGCGGGGTCTGACCGAAGCCGACTACATGGGCGGGAATCTGTTGGGCGAGGAGGTGCGGGCGACCGACGTGGCGCAGGCCTTCGTCAGCCTCGCCCTCGCGGAACGGACCACCGCCGCCGTGCTGACGGTGGACGGCGGCAACATCGCCGCCGCCCTGCGCTAGCTCCGAGCCTCAGCCCGCCGCGTCGACCATGACGATCTCGGTGTCGGCGAGGGCTTCGACCACGAGTTCGGCCTCGTCCTTCACCGCCGCCCCGTCGCGGGCGTTCAACTCCACGCCGTTGACGCGGATCGCGCCGGTGGCGGGCACGAGGTAGGCATGTCGGCCTTGGCCGAGAGCGTAGGTGGTGCGCTCGCCGGCCTTCAGGGTCGCGCCCAGCACCTTGGCGTCGGTACGGATGTGCAGCACGTCGGCGTCGGACTCGTCGCCGCTGGCCAGGGTCTGGAAGCTGCCGGCGCGGTCGTCCTTCGGGAAGGGCTTGGCCCCCCACGAGGGCGCGCCGCCGCGACGGGTGGGCTCGATCCAGATCTGGAACAGGGTCGTGGTCTCGTGTTCCAGGTTGTATTCGGCGTGGCGAACGCCGGTGCCGGCGCTCATCACCTGCACGTCGCCGGGGCCGGTGCGGCCGGTGTTGCCCATCGAGTCCTGGTGCGTGATCGCGCCCGAACGCACGTAGGTGATGATCTCCATGTCGGAGTGGGGGTGGGCCGGGAAGCCCGACTTGGCGCCGATCTCATCGTCGTTCCACACGCGGATGGGGCCCCAGCCCATGCGCGACGGGTCGTGGTAGCCCGCGAAGCTGAAGTGGTGCTTAGCCTTGAGCCAGCCGTGATCGGCCCCGCCGAGGCTGGAGAAGGTGCGACGCTCGATCATGGAGGACTCCCGCGCTTAACTGCAACTGTTGTGGGTGCAGATAGGCGTTCCGCTCGGGACGTCAAGCCCTGCCTGTCAGGCGGCCTCGTGCGCGGCTTCCAGGGCGTCGATGGTGGCGATCAGTTCGTCCACCGGCATGGGTCGGCCCACGTGCCAGCCCTGGACATGGTCGCAGCCCACGATGGCGAGGAGCCGTTCGGTGGCCGCATCCTCCACCCCCTCCGCCGTGGCCGTCATCCCCAGCGCGTGGGCCAGATCGACGGTGGAGCGCACGAGGATCGCATCCCTGGGCGAGGTGGCGAGCGCGGTGATGAACTCGCGGTCGATCTTCAGCTCGTCCGCCTCGATGGTCTTGAGATAGGCGAGGGACGACAGGCCCGAACCATAGTCGTCGATCGCCACCTCCAGCCCGTGCTCGCGGAAGCGACGGAACTGGGCGAGGGCCCCGTCCGGCCGGGCGATGACGGCGGTTTCGGTCACCTCCAGGCACAGGCGGCCAACGGCGCCGGCGGTCAGCCCCAGGATCACCTCGGTGAAGGCATCATCGCCCACGAGCCGCCCGGACAGATTCACCGAAACGGTGAGCGGGCGACCGGCGGCGGCCATCACCGCCTGATCGTGAACGGCCCGGGCCAGCACCCATTCGGTGAGCGCGCGGATGTCGCCGGTCTCTTCCGCCAGGGCGATGAAGCGGTCCGGCGAGACGGGGCCGCGCGTGGGGTGCGTCCAGCGCACCAGGCTCTCGACGCCGGTCACGGTGCGGCTGCGCAGGCAGAACTTCGGCTGATGGTGCAGGGCCAGGTCGCCCGCCGCGATCGCGTCGCGCAGGGCGGCCATCAGCGACAGGGTATCGGCAGAGTGGGCGTGCGAGGCGGGGTCGAACACTCCGTGCAGCCGGTGCTGGCCGCGCGCATCATCCAGCGCCACGTCGGCCTCCCGAACGAGGGTCGGCGGGGCTTGGCTGGCCCCGGTGGACAGGCCGGTGACAAGGCGCACGTCGACCGCCCCCGCCAGATCCGCCACCTGCGAGGCCTGCAACCGCACAACCGCCTGCGCCGTCAGCGCCTGGGCCTGCGGCAGGTCGTCGGCCGCGAAGGCCGCGCCAAGGATGTCCGGCGCGAGGCGCCCGGTGATCCAGTCGGGGTGATGGGCGGACAGCGCCGTGCCGAGGCGGCGCAGCATCTGCGCGCACTGCTCATGCCCCAGCACACCGCGCATCTGGGCATAGCGCTCCACCCCGAACGCCGCGACGAACACGGGGCGCGCGCCGGCCAGTTCCGGCAGGCACCGCTCCAGCCCGGAGCGGCTGAGGAGGCCGGTCTCTTCGTCGGTCAGGACCTTGTCGAGAAGGGCGCGCTCGCGCTTGGCCACTTCCTGCGCCAGCCGGGCCGCCAGGATCGCCCCGCCGATAGCCATGGCCGACAGGCCGATGAAGGCCGCCGCCCGCCGAAAGCCCGGAGCATAGGGACGCGCGAACGCCCACAGGGTCAGAAGCAGGCTGAGCGTGACGACGCCGAGCAGGGCACCGAACAGGATCGTCAACCGGCCAGCCAGCGGCGGCGGCCGTTTCATGTCACGATTGTCCGAACTGCCCCACCTCGCATGACACCAGAAATGTCACACCGCGATGAAGAACCCGTCAACCTTGGCCGCGCCCTCACAGACCCAGGGCTTTGGCGAGGGCTGTGGCGGCGTCTGCGGCGCTGAGCTTGTTGGCATCGCGGTCCACGGCGAGGTTGGCGCGGCGCATGGCCTCCACGTCGATCCGTCCCACCATCGGCTCCAGCGCCCGCCGCAAACGCGCGTCGGCGGCGCGGTGCGGCGAGATCAGGATCACCGCGTCATAGCTCGGGGCGGCGCCCTTAGGATCGGCCAGCGTCACGAGGTCGAGGGCGGCGAGGCGTCCGTCCGACGAGAAGGCGCTGATGGCGTCCACCTCGTGGCCGGCGATCGCGCGATACATGAACGTCGGCTGGAAGCGCCGCTCCGACCGGAACTTCAGCCCGTAGGCGGACGACAGCGCCCGCCACTCGGGCCGTGACAGGAACTCCAGGTCGGAGCCGAGCGACAGCTCCGGCGCGTGGGGGGCGAGGTCGGTCAGACTCGCCACGTGCAGGCGCTGCGCATCCGCCTTGCGGATGGCCAGGGCGTAGGCATTCTCGAAGCCGAGCGAGCCCAGCACGGTCACGCCGTAGCGGCGCTTCAGCTCGACGGTGAGCTGGCGCAGGAGTTCAGCCCGAGGCGGGGTGTCGGTGCGCTTCAGCACGTTCGACCACAGGGTGCCGGAGTAGTCGACGTAGGCGTCCAGATCGTTGGCGGCGAGCGCCCGGAAGGCGATGGCGCTACCGAGGTCGCTCTTCTGGCTCACCCGCGCGCCCTCCCGCTCGAGGCCCGAGGTGATGAGGTCGGCCAGGATGTACTGCTCGGAGAAGTTCTTGGCCCCGATCACATAGGCTTTGGGCCGGAAGCTTCCCGCCACCGCAGGGGCGAGGGCGCCGATCAGGAGGGCCGCCAGAAGGCCCAGCCCGACGGCGATGCGGGGGCGATCCCGCCGCTTCAGCCCCGACTCCACCAGCGCCAGCAGGCCGTCCACGCTCAGCGCCAGGGCGGCGGAGGCGGCGCAGCCGAACAGCACCAGCGACCAGCTTTCCGTCTGCAGGCCGGAGAAGATGTAGTCGCCCAGGCTCGTCTGGCCGACGGCGGTGGCCAGGGTCGCGGCGCCGATGGTCCAGGTGGCGGCGTTGCGCACGCCGGCCATCACCACGGGAGCGGCGAGATGCGCCTGCACGCGCCAGAACTTCTGGGACGGGGTCATGCCCACGCCGTCGGCGGCTTCGAGCACGGCGGGATCGACCCCTGCGAGCCCCGCCACCGCGTTCCGCAGCATGGGCAGGATGGCGTAGAGCGTGAGCGCCAGAAGCGCAGGCAGGAACCCCAGCGCCGGGAAGCCGTGGCCGCTCACAGCCTTCGCAGCCGACGAAACGAGCAGCAGCAGCGGGTAGAACAACGCCAGCAGGGCCAGCGAGGGGATGGTCTGGATCAGGCTCGCCCCGGCCAGGGAGATCCAGCGCAGACGGGGCGAGCGCACGCTCAGCGCCGCCAGCGGCAGGCTGGTCGCGGCGGCCAGCAGCAGCGCGCAGGCGCTCACCAGCACGTGCCCGCCCAGCGCGCCCGGAAGCTGTCCGCAGGCCTGGGTGAAGACCGGGCTCACGCGGGCGGCGCTCCCAACCGAGCTGCAACCTTGCCCGCCTGCCTCCGGGGCGACGACATCAGCGCCCCCACGGGATCGGCCTCGTCGGCGGAGAGTGCGCCCGGTTCGCCCTCGGCGAGGAGGCAGCCCTCGTGCATCACGGCGATGCGGTCGGCCAGGAGCACGGCCTCCTGCACGTCGTGGGTGATCATCAGGGTGGTGAGGCCCAGCCGCTCGTGCAGGGCGCGATATTCGTCGCCCAGGCCCTCCCGGGTGACCGGGTCCAGCGCCCCGAAGGGCTCGTCCAGCAGCATGACCTTGGGCTCGGCGGCGAGAGCCCGGGCCAGTCCCACCCGCTGACGCTGGCCACCGGAAAGCGCGTCGGGCGTGCGGGCACCGAAGCTCGCGGGCAGGCGCACGAGGTCGAGAAGTTCGGCGGCCCGCGCCCGGCGGCGCTCCCGCTCCCACCCGAGAAGCTCAGGGGTGATGGCGATGTTCTCGGCCACGGTGAGGTGCGGGAAGAGGCCCACACCCTGGAACACGTAGCCGATGCGGCGGCGCAAGCTCGGCGCGGGGCCTTCGCCCACCGGCTGGCCGTCGAGGGTGATCGAACCGGCGGTGGGCTCCACCAGCCGGTTGACCATCTTGAGCAGCGTCGTCTTGCCTGAGCCCGAACCGCCCACCACCGCGGTGAAGCCACCCTTGGCGACCTCGAACGACACCTCTTTCACGGCGAGCGAGGCGCCATGATCGAAGGATTTCGAGACCGCCTCGAAGCGGATCACCGGGGGCGGCCGGATCGGGGGCCGGGTCGGGTCGTCAGGCGATCACTGCTTGGCGAAGGGGGCCGAGATCGTCAGCTCGGTGTCGTCGCCCAGCATGCCCACGTACTTGGTCACGCCGAAGTCGCTGCGCTTGATGTGACCCTTGGCGTTGAAGCCGATCATGGTCGCCTTGTTCATCGGGTTCACGCCCGAGCCCATGAAGCTCGTGTCCAGGGTCACCGGCTTGGTGACGCCGTGGAAGGTGAGGTCGCCCGTCACCAGCGCCTTGCCGGGGGCGGTGGGCTTCACCGAGGTGGTCACGAAGGTGATGGTGGGGAACTTGTCGGCCTCGAACCACTCCTTCAGCTCCCCGTCGAGCTTGGCGTTGGTGGTGGTCACGGTGTCGGTCTTGATCGACACGCTGAGCTTGGCGGCGGCGGGGGCCTTGGGGTCGATGGAGAGCGTGCCGGTCGCGCCCGTGAAGTCGCCCCACCACATCGAGGTGCCCATGTGCGACACCGAGAACTGCACCCGGGCGTGGCTGGGGTCGAGCTTGTAGGTGCCGGCCTGCACGGCCTTCGGATCGGCAGACGGGGCCTGGGCGAACACGGCACCCGCCGGAACGGCGAGGGCGGCGGCGAGGGCGAACGGGGCGAAACGGGCGAGCGTCATTGGGGGCTCCTGAAAGGGGATCGACCCACCCTAGCGGGTCTGGGGCGTTCTATCAGCATCTGTGTCGGTTGCGGAAGGGGCGAGCCCCGGACGCAACGCCGGCCAACGTCTCGCGGCGGTTCGCCCCCTCCGTCGCGGGCCGCGCCCGCGCCACCTCCCCCGCTGCGCGGGGGAGACCGGGAGGGTCTCCACCCTTCGCATCCCCGCCCAACCCCGCTATCCACCGCGGCATGGATTTCGTGATCGCCGTGGATGGGGCCGCCGCTTCGGGCAAGGGCACCCTCGCCGCTCTTTTGGCGCGAGAGCATGGGCTGCCGCATCTGGATACGGGCCTGCTCTATCGCGCCGTGGGGCATGGAGTGACGCAGGCGGGGGGCGATCCCTCCGACCCGCAGACTGCGGCCCGCGTTGCCGAAAGGCTGGACCCGGAAGCGTTGAAGGAGCCCGCGCTCACCAGCGGGGCGGCGGGCGAGGCGGCGAGCCGGGTGGCGGTGCATCCCGGCGTGCGCTCGGCCCTCTACGACTTCCAGCGGCGGTTCGCCCTGCAATCCGGCGGGGCCGTGCTGGACGGGCGCGACATCGGCACCGTCATCGCGCCCGAGGCCCCGGCCAAGCTGTGGGTCGACGCGGCGCTGGAGACCCGGGCCAAGCGCCGCTGGCTGCAGACCTCCGCCCGGGGCGACCCCCGCACGCTGGACGAGATGATCGACGACCTGCGCCGGCGCGACGCCCGCGACTCCGGCCGCGAGACCGCGCCCATGCTGCGCGCGCCTGACGCCGTCTTGCTCGACACCACCGATCTGAGTATAGACCAAGCCGCCGATGCGGCCCGTCGCATCGTGGACGAGGCGCGTGCCCGCTGGTTGGCTTCCAAGCCGTAGCCAGAGGGCCAATCCAAACGCCTGTGTCGCACGGCTCTCCGACGGGACAAATCCTTCGAGTTTCAGCGAATGGCCGGGCGCCTGCCCGCGCGATCCGCCGCATTCCCGCTACCCGGCCTCAACCCTCAACCCGCGCCCTCCCAAGGCACGCCCGCGTGGCGGCCGAACGGGGCGTGATCCACCGGAGACTAAAGCTTGGCTGACGACATGAGCATGGCGATGAACCCATCGCGCGACGACTTCGCCGCCCTCCTCGAAGAGGCGCTGGGCGGGCGCGATCTGGCCGAAGGATCGGTGGTCCACGGCCTCGTCACGGGGATCGAGAAGGACTTCGTCATCGTCGACGTCGGTCTGAAGACCGAAGGCCGCATCTCGATCAAGGAATTCGCCGAAGACCCGAACCCGAACCCGAAGAAGGGCGACACGGTCGAGGTCTATCTGGAGCGCGTCGAGAACGCGATGGGCGAGGCGGTCATCAGCCGCGAGAAGGCCAAGCGCGAAGAGGCGTGGACGCGCCTCGAAGGCGTGTTCGGCCAGAACGTGCCGGTGAACGGCACGATCGTGGGCCGCGTGAAGGGCGGCTTCACCGTCGACCTCGGCGGCGCCTCGGCGTTCCTGCCCGGATCGCAGGTCGACATCCGCCCCGTGCGCGATGTGGGCCCGCTTATGGGCAAGGAACAGCCCTTCGCCATCCTCAAGATGGACCGCCCGCGCGGCAACATCGTCGTCTCGCGTCGCGCCATCCTCGAAGAAGCCCGCGCCGAGCAGCGCACCGAACTCGTGGCCCAGCTGGCCGAGGGCGAAGTGCGCGAGGGCGTGGTCAAGAACATCACCGACTACGGCGCGTTCGTGGACCTGGGCGGCATCGACGGCCTGCTCCACGTCACCGACATGAGCTGGAAGCGCGTCAACCACCCGAGCCAGGTTCTGGCGGTGGGCGACACGGTCAAGGTGCAGATCGTCAAGATCAACCCGGACACCCAGCGCATCTCGCTCGGCATGAAGCAGCTTCAGGCCGATCCGTGGGACGACGTGGAGTCCAAGTATCCCGTGGGCGCCAAGTTCACCGGCCGCATCACCAACATCACCGACTACGGCGCCTTCGTGGAGCTGGAAGCCGGCGTCGAGGGCCTGGTGCACGTGTCGGAAATGTCGTGGACCAAGAAGAAAGTCCACCCCGGCAAGATCGTCTCCACCTCGCAGGAAGTGGACGTGGTGGTGCTGGACGTGGACGCCTCCAAGCGCCGCGTCTCGCTCGGTCTCAAGCAGGCCCAGGAAAACCCCTGGGACGACTTCCTCAAGCGTCACCCGGTGGGCACAACGGTCGAGGGCGAGGTCAAGAACGCCACGGAGTTCGGCCTGTTCATCGGCCTGGACGGCGACATCGACGGCATGGTGCACCTGTCGGACATCGACTGGGCCGTGTCGGGCGAGGAAGCCATCCAGCGCTACCACAAGGGCGAGATGGTCAAGGCCAAGGTGCTCGACGTGGACTCCGAGAAAGAGCGCATCTCGCTCGGCATCAAGCAGCTGGCCGGCGACCCGATGGGCGACGAGACCTACCGCAAGGGCCAGACCGTCACCGTGACGGTCACCGAGGTCACCTCGGGCGGGCTGGAAGTGAAGTTCGGCGAGGACGAGGCCCCCATGTCGGCCTTCATCCGCAAGACCGACCTGAGCCGCGACCGTTCCGAGCAGAACCCGGAGCGCTACGGCGTGGGCGACCGCATCGACGCGCAGATCACCATGATCGACAAGGCCGCCCGCCGGGTGACCCTGTCCATCAAGGCCCTGCAGATGGCCGAGGACAAGGAAGCCGTGGACAAGTTCGGCTCCTCCGACTCGGGCGCCTCGCTGGGCGACATCCTGGGCGCGGCCCTTCGCGAGAAGGCCAAGAGCTGATCGGCTTCCGCTGACCGGGTGCCGGGCCTCTCGCCCGGCGCCTAACTTATGATCGATCAGCCCCGCGCGAGCGTCCCTCGCGCGGGGCTTTTCGTATCCGCTTGATCGCGGGCCGATCGGGAGCCAAGGTCGCACCCTCATGATCAAGTCGCAGCTCATCGCCCGGCTATCGGCCGAGAACCCGCACCTGCACCGCTCCGACATGGAGCGGATGGTGGCTGTCATCTTCGACCGCATGGTCGAGGCGCTCGAGACGGGCGGCCGCGTGGAGCTGCGGGGGTTCGGCGCGTTCTCGGTGCGCGCCCGCCCTGCCCGCGCCGGCCGCAACCCGCGCACCGGCGAGGCGGTTTCGGTGGATGCCAAGGCCGTGCCCTTCTTCAAGAGCGGCAAGGAACTGCGCGAACGCCTCAACGCCTCGGGCGACGCTTAGGGCCCAAGCGCCCTCCCCGCCTCTGCCGGTCCTCCCCCGCGCTGCGCACAGGGGAGATGGCGCCGGCGTTCTACTTCTTGTCGGCCTTGGTCAGTTTCTGGATCACGAAGGGCGTGATCTGCTCGTCGGCGCAGGCCGCTTCGATCTTCGACTGGTTCTTGGCGATCGCCTCGGTCAGCCAGGCGGGGGTGGTGGGGAAGCGGGTCTTCATGTCGGCCATGCCCTCGGCGAAGGTGGACGGCCGCGGGTTGGTCTCGGAGGGCAGCGGCTTCAGGTTGATGTTGAACCCCACCCCGTGAAACCCGCCGAGCTCGGCCGGGCCCACGCCCAGCCCCTCGGCATTGGCCCATACGGTGCAGTTGGCCGTGGGCGGGATCGCCTGGCGGGTGTTGGAAACCACGGTGATCACGTTGGTGGCGTAGTCCGCCGTCGGCCCCTTGGCGACGGTCCGGGGCTTGGCCGCGAGGGCCGGCCCGGCCAGGAGGATGGCGGCCATCGCCGCGCCGGTCGTCAGCTTGAAGTCACGCATCGTCGTCTCATCGGTTCAGTCAGCCAAGCTTTGGACGTTTGGCGGGGATTCAGGCGTAACCGTGGCCGCCCCGCGTCGTCACCGACGCAGGGGTGCCGGGCCATCGTTCAGACCAGGGAGCGCTTGTAGAGCGCGGTCAGCTCGGACCACGCCCGCTCGGCCTGAGCCTCGTTGTAGACGGCCGAGCCCTTCACGCACCAACCGTGCGCCGCCCCCTCGTAGACCTCGACCTTGGCGGGAATCTTGGCGGCCGCGAAGCTCGACTTCAGGGTGTCCTTGGCGGCGGGCTCGCGCTTGTCGTCGTTGTCGGCCACGCAGCAGATGACCTGCGCCTTCATCGTGGGGATGAGGAGGTGCGGGCTGTCGGGCTTGGCGGTGACGAGGCCGCCCCCGTGGAACGTGGCCGCCGCCCCGAAGCGGGCGGGAACGGTCGCGGCGCTGCGGAAGGTCAGCGGGCCGCCCATGCAATAGCCCTGCACCCCGGCGCGCGCCTTGGTGTTGGTCTGCGGCTGGGCGTCGAGGAAGGCGATGAAGGCGGTGGCGTCACGCGCGGCTGTGTCGGCGCTCAGCGCCATCGCCAGGGGCATGACCTTGGCGCGATCCTCGGGCTTGGAGAAATCGAAGGTGGCATCCACCACAGGCGCGCGCTTGCCGCGATAGAACGGGTTGGGCACCAGCACCACATAGCCCTGCGCCGCGAGCCTTCGGCCCATGTCGCGGAACACCGGGCGCAGGCCCATGATGTCGGTCCAGATCAAAACGGCGGGCCACTTGCCCTTGCCGGGGGGATTGAACAGCACGGAGTCTGCCACCCCGTCTGCCGTCTTGACCTCCACGTCGGTCTCGATCACGGCAGCCTCGGCCTTGGATTGCGCCCGGGCGCCCGTGGCCGCCAGCCCGGCGAGGGCGACGCCCGCGAACCCGAAGCCGCGGCGCGATACGCGCAGGTCCTGGGTCAGCCCCTGATGGATCTCTTCGTCGCACATGGGGAAAGCGCCTTCCTGCAGGGGAGTTTCGACCTGAGGTTAAGCGCCTGCACAGGCCCCGCGCAATGGAGCCCGCGCTTGACGCCGCAGCGCACCCGCCCGCACCGTCCGCCCCTTGAAGGGCCGTACGGCCGAAGAGGGCGATGCGATGGCTCCGATCCTGGCACTGATCGCCCTGGCGTGGCTGGCGATCCACCGGCCTGACATCCCCTATCCCGTGCTGGAGGGCCGCTATGCCACCGCCACCTCCACCTATCTCGACCTGCCCACCGGCGAGCGTGTGCATGTGCGCCGCTCCGGTCCCGCCACAGGCACCCCGCTGGTGCTGGTGCACGGCTTCGCGGCCTCCGACCGGGACTGGGACGACTGGATCGCCCGCCTCGATCCCCGCCGCCCGGTGATCGCGCTGGACCTGCCCGGCCACGGCCTGACCCGCACGTCCGCCGGCTACCGCGCCTCCAACGACGCCTTCGTGGCCGTGGTCGATCAGGTGGCCACGGCGCTGAAGCTGCCGCCCTTCGTGCTGGCGGGAAATTCGATGGGCGGGGGCGTCGCCTGGCGCTACGCCCTGGCACACCCAGATCGCCTGCGCGGCCTCGTGCTGGTGGATGCGGCGGGATGGGAGGGCGGCCGCAGCGGCGGCGGCGGCGCGCTCGTCTTCGACATTCTCAAGAACCCTCTCGGCCGGGTGCTGATCGCCGAGTCGGACGTGACGCCCATCGCCCGGCAGGGGCTGAAGGCCGCCTTCATCGACGAGGCGCTGGTGACCCCGGCGCTGGTGCGTCGCTACACCGACCTCAGCCGCGGCCCCGGCCACCGCCGCATCCTCCTCGGCATCGAGCAGGGAGCTCCCGCCACGCCTGAGCGGCTCGCGACGATCCGCATCCCGACGCTGGTGATGGTGGGCGACGTCGACCGGATCATTCCGGCCGCCAACGGCCAGCGCTTCGCCGAGGCGATTCCCGGCGCGGTGTTGATCCGGTATCCCGGCGTGGGCCACGTGCCTATGGAGCAGATCCCCGACCGCTCGGCCGCCGATCTTGAGGGCTGGTTGAAGACCGCCGGGATCGAGTAGCCTCTTCCTCGCACACAGAAGCGCTCCTCCAGGTCTGACCTGGGCAAGGGCGACGTGAAGGGGAACGACATGGGCCAAGACCTGACCAGCGTGGGCGCCCTGCGCCGCAGCGCCGCACGCTATCTGTCGCTGGCCGCCGCCCTGATCGTGATCGGCGTGGGCATGGCCTTCTTCGTCCAGCACCACATGGGCTTCAGCGTGCGCGACGTGCGCTTCACGGGCGCGGACGGCACGACCTTCTCCGCCCTGGTCTACAAGCCCCGGACCGCCACGCCGGATACGCCCGCGCCGGGCATCCTGGCCGTGCACGGCTATATCAACACCCGCGAGACGCAGAGCGCCTTCGCCATCGAGTTCGCGAGGCGTGGCTATGTGGTGGTGGCGCTGGACCAGCGGGGCCACGGCTACAGCGGCGGGGCCGCGACCGCCAAGGGCTTCGGCGGGCCGGAGGGGCTGACGTTCCTCCGCTCGCTGCCCTTCGTGAACAAGGACGAGATCGGCCTTGAGGGCCACAGCATGGGCGGCTGGACGATCCTCGCCGCCGCGGCCGCCATGCCCGACGCCTACAAGGCGATGGTGCTGGAGGGGTCGTCCACCGGCAAGCCCTTCGCCGCCCCCGGCACGCCCACCTGGCCCCGCAATCTGGCGCTGGTCTACAGCCGCTTCGACGAGTTCGCGCCGCTCATGTGGGGTGCCCCGACCGCCGCGACGGTGGGCGAGACCGCCAAGCTGAAGGCGCTGTTCGGCACGGACGCCACCGTCGCGCGCGAGCGCCTCTACGGCGACATCGCCGCCGGAACGGGCCGCATGCTGCATCAGCCCCTAGCCACGCACCCGGGCGACCACATCTCGAAGGTGGCCGTGGGCGAGGCGGCCGACTGGTTCGCGCGCACGCTGAAGGGCGGCACGCCGCGACCCGTCAGCGATCAGATGTGGTGGTGGAAGGAAGCCGGCACCGGGCTGTTCCTGGCGGGCATCGGCGCCTTGATGCTCGGGCTGTTCGACCTTCTCCTCAGCCTTCGCGGCTTTGCGGGGCTGCGGGCGGTGCCGGTGGCGCAGGCCACGAGGCGCGACGGCCGCTGGTGGGCGCGCTGGCTGACCCTGACGCTGATCGCACCGGTGACGTTCTTCCTGCTGCCGATCAGCGTCTCGCCCCTGAAGCCCTCGGCGCTGTTTCCGCAGGCGATCACCAACTGGATGACCGTGTGGGCGCTGGCGAACGTGGCGATCGGCCTTGGCGTGGGGGCCCTGATCGGCGGCCGCGCTGCGGGGGCCAAGCCTGCGCCGGCGCGGTGGGGGCTGTCGCTGGCGCTGGCGGTGGGCGTGCTGGCGGGCACCTACGGGGTGGTGACGCTGGCGGGGCTCGTGAACGTGGATGCCCGGTTCTGGGTGGTGGCGCTGAAGCCTCTGGGCACGCCTGAGCAGGGCATGGCCGTGCTGACGGCCCTGATCCCCTTCACCCTGTTCGTGGGTCTGGCCTTCCGGGCGCTCGCCGCCCTGAGCCTGCCGGAGCAGGACAGGCTGAGCGGCTACAGCTGGGGAAAGGGGGCGCTGGCGGCCGGGTTCTTGGCCCTGACGGGCGGCCAGTACCTCTGGCTGTTCGCCACGGGCGCCTTGCCGGTGCCGTTCCTGGCGCTGAACACCATCGTGGCGATCCAGTTCGTGCCGGTGCTGGGCGGCCTGGCTGTGCTCGCGGTCCATGCCTGGAGGCGCACCGGCGGCTACGTCGCCGCCTCGCTCATCGGGGGAGGCTTCGTGGCCTGGTACGTGGTGGCTGGCACTGCGACCCACTTCGTGGGCTGACCGGTACCCGCTGGACTGCGGGGGTGGGCGGCCGCCTGAGCTAGCCGCCCACCTGCGCGAGGCGGTCGTGCACCGCCTTCAGCTCTGCGCCGAAGGTGGAAGTGGCCTTGGCGTCGCCCGCACGCTTGGCCTCGGCCTCGCCCAGCGTCGCCTCCATCTCGCGCACGCGCAGGAGGTGGTCGTTGGTGGCCGGTTTGAAGGGGCCGAAGTTGAGGTCGGTCAGGACCTTGCGCTCGTGCTCGCCCTGCGCGCCGGGGGCCGAGCCGTAGCCGAGGATCGCGGCCTTGAGCGCGACTTTGGTCTTCTCGTCCAGGCCCTTGCGCCAGATCATCGGATCCTCCGGCAGGGGGGGCGAGCGCCAGACGATCTGGAGCTTGTCCAGCGCCGGATTGTGCAGGCGCTCCTGCCGCTCGATGTCGTTGGTGTTGTTGGCGGCGGCATCCACGAGGCCGTTCGCCACGGCCAACAGGTTGGCCTCGTGGCTCGCGGAGCGCACGGTCTTGAAGCAGGTCTCGGGGCGCTGCCCACGGGGCTCGAACAGGTAGGTCTTGGGCGCCAGCGTGCCGGAGGTCGACTTGGCGTCGCCCATGCCGAAGGTGAGGGTTTGGTCACACTTCAGGATGCCGTCGAGGGTGAGGCCCGAGCCCTTCTTCACGATCAGGATCGACTGATAGCCGTCGTGGCCGTTCGGATGGGTGGTGTGGGCGAAAACCTCGCCGTCGGCCCGGCGCACCGCCTCAAGCCCCGGCTGGTTGGAGAACCAGCCCACATCGGTCTGCCCAAAGCGCATGGCCTCGATCAGGGGGGCGTAGGAGCTGGCGAAGAACGGCTGGATCGGCCGCCCGATGGCCTTGGAGATGTCGTCCAGGAACGGCCCCCACTTCACCCGCTGGGCGGAGGCGTTCTCGGTGGAGAGGATCGAGAATTTGAGGGGCTCCACCACCGGGGCCTTGGCCTGGCCGCAGGCGGCGAGCAGGAGGGCGCCAGCCAGGATCGGGGCGGCCATGCGAACGAGGCTGCGGACCCGGGGGCGCAGGGCCCCGTCGATCGTCGTCATCACGGCGTTTTCCCTCGCGCTTCTTCTTGGGGGGAGGGTAGCCGACCGGGGCGGGAGTCGCCATCCGGGTGGAGGGGCCCGCATCGACCGCTGCACCGCGCAAGAGAAAGGGGGCGGACCCTTTCGGATCCGCCCCCCTGGAAGTCCTTCACCAAGGTGGTGAGGTTTAGAACGCCCAGTCGAAGCCGAAGCGCACGACGCGGGGGGTCTGGTAGCCGATCGCCTTGCCGAACACCGGTGAGCGGGTCTCCGTGGTGCCCGTGGCGGGCGCCGTGTAGAGGATGCCGCCGTTTTCCGCCTGGTTCTGGACGTTCACGACCGTCTGCTGGTTCAGGATGTTGAAGACATCCATGCGCAGGACGAGGCCGCCCTGGTAGCGGAACATCTTCGGCACCGAGTAACGCAGCGACACGTCCACGTTGTAAGCCCAGGGCGTGGAGAACGCCGTGCCTTCGGGGACGAGCTTGCCGCCGCAGTAGTGAGCGAACGACGGGCCGTAGTTGTTCTGCAGCACGATGTCGTTGGGGTTGAACCCGATACAACCCACCGCGCGGGGCGAGATGATCGTGCTGTTCGCGCCGATCAGCAGGTTCGGCAGGAGCTGGTACGAACCGTACGCCTTGAACACGTGGGCGTGGTGGTTCGGCAGCAGGCCGTAGGCACCCTGCACCAGGGTCGGCGTGTCGTACTGGAGCGTGATGCCCGAGTCCGTCTGGCCGCTGGCGTAGTCGCTGTAGGACGAGCCTTCGTAGTTACCACGCAGTTGCGACAGGGTGTAGGTGCCGTGGAAGGCCCACTTGCCGTCGAAGGCACGATCGATCGCCAGGTCGAGGGCGGCGTATTCGCGCTCGATCTTGGGATAGCCGAGGTCGGCCGCCGAGAACGTGAGGGTCGGCAGGGCGGTGCTCTTGGAAGAGAGCGGAACCTGCAGCTTCACGGTGGCGGGCGAACCTGGGTTGATGATGGCGTAGTCGTTCAGCGTGCCGTCGTAGTTGTCGCAAGCGCCACCGGCGGCGAGCGACAGGTTGTTCTTGGCGCAGTAGGCGCGCACGGCGTAGTCGATCGCCACGTCGTCGGCACCCTTGACCAGGTTGCGGTAGGTGACGGTGGCGCTGGCCGACCACAGGTTGTTGAACTTGTGGCTGTAGCCGATGATGAACTCGTCTTCCTCGGTCGCGCTCAGCTCTTTGCTGGTCTGCTGGTCGGCCGAGTAGAACGATCCGTCGTTCTGGTAGGTACAGCCGATCACGCCGGCCGCCGAAGCCCCGCCAGCCACGCAGGCACGAGCGCCGGTGTAGCCAACGAGCTGGGTGCCGAGGCCGCCGTTCGGCAGGCCCGTCGTCGCGTTCGGGGTGTAGCCCGCCGTGTTGTAGTAGCGCGAGGTGAAGTCGAACGTGCCCGCGGCCTGACGGTAGGCCGTGTTGCTGGCCACCGGCAGATAGTACTTGCCGTAGTTGGCGAAGAACTTGTCACGGCCGTTGCCGAAGGGGTCGAAGGTCAGGCCGACGCGGGGAGCGAGGTTGTCCTTCAGATTGAGGAAGATCGCGCCTGGCTTGCCGCCCGCGTTCACGCCGCCCTGCTGGAAGCTGTCGCTACGGACGCCCACGTCGAGGGTCAGGCCGTGGCCGAGGTTCCAGTTGTCCTGGATGTAGTAGGCCTCGTTCACTCCGTCGAACACGCCGCCGTTGATGAACGTGCGGGCCTCGATGTACTGCGTGCCGGCAAAAGTGGCCGGGAGGCCGAAGCCGGTGGCCGTGGCGGCGGTGAAGGTCTTGTAGTCGTAGGAAACGCCGCCCGTGTAGACGCTGAAGTGCGTCAGCTCATCGTCTTCGTGGTCGTAACCAGCGCGGACGTGGTGCTTGCCAAGGAAGTTGAAGTACAGGTCGGCGTCAGCACGGTAGAAGGTGCGCTTGGTCCGGTAGGGCGACTGAAGAGCGGAAGACGCCTGCTGGCTGATGAGCGCCGAAGAACCCGTTCGGGTGTCGGTCACAACCGGATTGACGGTATCGAGCGGCAGGCTGGCGAGGTTTTCCTTCGCACGGCCGTAGGCACCGGAGATGGTCAGCCAGTCGGTGAACGTGCCTGTGTACTTGAACACGTAGTTTTCACCGCCGATGGGCAGGTTGGTGCCCGAGGCGAAGGAGCCGACCGTGTTAGCGAACTGATTGTAGTTGTACGTCCGGTTCTTCTGCACGTCGTTGGTGCGGAAGTAGGTCGCTTCCAGGTGCTGGCGGCTGGTGATGTAGCCGTCGAGCTTGGCGCCGTAGAAGGGCTGGTTGGTCTCGGTCGTGGTGTACTTCTGCTTACCGTTCACACCTTCGGCTGCGATGGTGGCGCTCGTCGTCTTCGTGGCGAAAGAGGTCTCGACCTTACGGAAGTCGACCAAGCCGTAGAAGAAGAGGTGGTCGCGCCACAGGGGCAGGCCCACCTCGATCGAAACGTCCTTGGCTTCGCGATCGGTGCGGACACCCTTGCTCAGGTAGGTGTCACGGGCCGGAGCGCGCAGTTCGCGAGGCTCGTAGTTGCCGTGAACGGCGAAGTAGAGGTCGTTGGTACCCGACTTGGTGGTGGCGTTGATCACGCCGCCGGTGGCCCGGCCGTATTCAGCCGGGTAGCCGCCGGTCTTCACTTCGAACGTCTTGTAGAAGTCGAACGGCACGGTGGCACCGCCGAGGTAGGTGTTGAAGTTCGTGATGTTCAGGCCGTTGATGTAGAAGGCGTTTTCCGACACCGAGCCGCCGCCGATGGCGGTCTGGCCGGCGTAGTTGCCGGCGGCGCCCTGGATGGCGCCGGGAGCCAGCAGCGCGAGCGCCTGAGCCGAACGGCCCACGGGAACCTGCTTGGTCAGCTCGACCACGTCGACCGAGAGGCCCGTGGTGGTCTGCGAGAAGTCCAGCTGCGAGTTGGCCTTCTTGGCCACAACCACGACGGCCTCAAGGTCGTCAGGGGTGGTGAGCGTGAAGCCGTAGTTGGACTCGCTGCCAGCGCGGACGGCGATGCCCGACTGCGCGATGTCGGTGAAGCCCGCCTTGCGGATCGACACGTCGTAGGAGCCGGTGGGGATCAGGGGAGCGCGGAACGAACCGGTCGAGTCGGTGACCGAGTTCTGCGTGATGCCCGTCGAGGCGGAGCGCACGGTGACGGTGGCACCGGTCACGGGAGCGCCCGAGGAATTGGTGACCCGGCCCACCAGGGTGCCCGAGGTGTAGTCCTGCGCCATGGCCGCGGTCGGCGCGAACGCCGAGAGCAGGCCCACGGGCAGCGCGATAGCACCGGCGCTGCCGAGCAGCGAGGTCGCGAGAAGAAGCTTCTTCCGCAGGGACGTCGACTTCATAAAACCCTCCAAGAGCTCAGCGCCCGTCGCTCGAATATGACTCGAGCGCCCTCCGGCGCGCTTGTGCCGCTAGGTTCAGGGATAAGGGGCGCCATGCCCCTGCCGCAACCGCGATGACTCCTTCGCGGCAGGAACCGGATACGGTTGTGGCCTTCGTGTCACAAAATTGCGGCGCCCTTGTTGCGTGGACAGGGCATTCAGCCCTCCCGGTGGACGGTGAGCGGCCCGAACGCCTGGCTGACAGGCATCAGCTCCAGGGTGTTCACGTTCACCCGGGCCGGCAGGCTCGCCACCCAGTGGACCGCCTGCGCCACATCGTCGGGGGTCAGGGCATCGGCCCCGGCGTAGAGCGCGTCCACCTTGGCCGTGTCGCCCTCGAACCGCACGGCAGAGAACTCCGTGCCGCCCACGAGGCCGGGCTCGATGTCGGTCACGCGCACCTTGGTGCCCGCGAGGTCGGCCCGCAGGTTGAGCGAGAACTGCCGCAGGAAGGCCTTTGACGCGCCATAGACGTTGCCGCCCGGATACGGATAGCGCGCCGCCACAGACCCCATGTTGATGACGTGCCCGCGGCCCCTCGCGACCATGCCGGGCAGGAGCGCGCGGGTGACGTAGAGCGGCCCCTTCACGTTGGTGTCGACCATCGTCTCCCACGCATCGAGGTCGGCCGCCTGGGCCGGGGCGAGGCCCAGCGCCAGGCCGGCGTTGTTCACCAGCACATCCACTTCGGCAAATTCGGGGGGCAGGGCGGCGATGGCGGCCTCTGCGGCGGCGCGGTCCCGCACGTCGAAGGTGGCCACGTGCACGCGGTCCGGCCCGCCGAGCTCGGACTGCAGCGCCAGAAGCCGGTCTGTGCGGCGTCCGGTGGCGACGATCCTGGCCCCGTCGGCGGCGAACAGGCGGGCGATGGCGGCGCCGAAGCCGGCGGTGGCGCCGGTGATGAACACGATCATGAAGGGAGCTTCGCAAGGCTCGGGAGCGATCCCGCGGAATTCCGTGACCCTTACTTTCCCGCTCAACCCCGCGAAAGCGGCGATGACGGGATTTGGAAGGAGGCCAGAAGGCGCGCGAAGGCCGGAGCGGGCAGTCCCTTGACGCCGCCCGGCGAGACGCTCGGGGCCGCGGCGGCTGCGGCGCGGTCCAGCATCGACCACTGGCGCGTGGCGGCCCAGTCGATCAGCTCCAGGCGGCCGTCGGCGTGTTCCACCACGGCGGTGCAGCTCTCCACCCAGTCCCCGTCGTTGACGTAGGCGATGCCGCCGATGGAGCGCATCTCGGCTTTGTGGATGTGGCCGCAGATCACCCCGTCGCAGCCGCGGCGGCGGGCCTCTTCCGACAGGGCCTGCTCGAAATTGTCGATGAAGGTGGTGGCGGTCTTCACCTTCCCCTTGAGGAAGGCGGCGAAGCTCCAGTAGCCGAGGCCGAGGCGGCGACGCATGCGGTTCCAGCCCGTGTTGGCCCGCAGCAAGGCCCGGTAGCTGTAATCGCCCAGGATCGCGAGCCAGCGGGCGTGGCTGACTACCCCGTCGAACTCGTCGCCATGCACCACGAGGTAGCGCTTGCCGTCGGCCATCACATGCACGGCGTCGCGCACCACCTCAACCCCGCCGAAGTGGGCGCCGAAGTAGTCGCGGGCGAACTCGTCGTGGTTGCCGGGGATGTAGGTGACGCTCACCCCCTTGCGGGCCTGGCGCAGGAGCTTTTGCACCACGTCGTTGTGGGACTGGGGCCAGTACCAGCCCGACTTCAGCCGCCAGCCATCGACGATGTCGCCCACGAGGTAGAGGTGCTCGCACTCCATGTGCCGCAGGAAGTCGAGAAGGAGCTCGGCCTGGCAACCCCGTGAGCCCAGATGGATGTCGGATATGAACACCGAGCGGTAGCGGTTGACCGGCCCTGAAGCGTCCATGTCCGCACCCCGATGCAGCAAGCGCAAAGCTAGACCGTGCGCATGACGCGAGTCGGTGACGCCGTCGTGACGACGGCCGGCTCAGAGGTGGCCGAACACGTCGAGCAGGAGCTTCAGGTTCAGCCCCGTGATCAGCGCCGCCACTGCCCAGGCGAGCGCCTGCACCCACCGGGCGCTGGCGAAGGCGCCCATCTTGGCGCGGTCCCCTGTGAACAGCACCAGCGGAATCACCGCGAAGGGGAGCTGCAGGCTCAGCACTACCTGGCTCAGGACGAGGAGCTGGCCCAGCCCCCGCTCGCCCCACAGGGCCACGCCGATCACGGCGGGTACGATGGCCATGCCACGGGTGACGAGCCGCCTCACCCAGGGCCGCAGCCGGATGTGCAGGAAGCCCTCCATCACCACCTGCCCTGCCAAGGTCGCGGTGACCGTGGAGTTCTGCCCCGACGCCAGAAGCGCCACGGCGAAGAGGATGCTGGCCGCCGACGTTCCGAGGAGCGGCGCCAGCAGCCGGTGCGCGTCGCCGATCTCGGCCACCTCGTTGCGGCCCGCGGTGTGGAACACCGCCGCCGCCATGATCAGGATGGCGGCGTTGACGAAGAGCGCCAGCGTCAGGGCGACGGTGGAGTCGATGGTGGCGAAGGTCATCGCCTCGCGCTTGCCCGCGTCGGTGCGCTCGAAGCTGCGGGTCTGCACGATCGAGGAGTGAAGGTAGAGGTTGTGGGGCATGACCGTGGCCCCCAGGATCCCGATGGCCACGTAGAGCCTCGCCGGATCGGTGACGGTGGAGGCCTTGGGCACGAAGCCTCCCAGCACCGCGACCACGTCGGGGCGCGACAGGGCGATCTCGATGGCGAAGGCCCCGGCGATCACCGCCAAGAGCGCCACCACGAAGGCCTCCAGATAGCGGAAGCCCTTCTTCTGCAGGAACAGGATGATCAGCACATCCGCCCCCGTGAGGATCACCCCCGCCAGAAGCGGCAGATGGAACAGGAGCTGCAGCGCGATGGCCGAGCCGATCACCTCGGCCAGGTCGCAGGCGACGATGGCGATCTCGCACAGCCCCCAGAGCGCGATGCCCACCGGGCGGCTGAAGTGGTCACGGCAGGCCTGGGCGAGGTCGCGCCCCGTGGCGATCCCGAGCCGGGCGGCCAGGGCCTGCAGCAGCACCGCCATCAGGTTGGAGATCAGGACGACGCTGAGAAGGTCGTAGCCGAAGCGTGAGCCGCCCGCGATGTCGGTGGCCCAGTTGCCGGGGTCCATGTAGCCGACGGCCACGAGGTAGCCCGGCCCGACGAACGCCAGCAGACGCCGCCACGTCGGCCCACCGATCGGCACGCGGATCGAGCGGAACACCTCCGGCAGGCTGGGCGCACCCTCTTCCCGTCGCCAGCTCGCCATGCCCACCGCCCCTCCGTTGAGGCTGTTACGAGGCGTAGCGCCGGAAAGCTTCAGGGTAAAGGTTTAGTGCTGGCTAATTTCCGAGGGAGGCGGCGGAGCTGAGATCTGGAGTCCGGAGAGTCCGACCCCACACCTCTCCCGCAGGCGGGAG